>NZ_BAAAPB010000001.1:1132703-1210085 GCF_039530925.1 Nocardioides panacihumi
GTCAGGCTAGACGCCGACGGATTGACCTCTCGGTGCGTTTGGATCGACCTCTCGGACCGTTGGGATTGACGTCTCGGACCGTTGGGATTGACGTCTCGGACCGTTGGGATTGACGTCTCGGACCGTTGGGATTGACGTCTCGCGGATCAGGCCTTGCCCTTGAGGGCGTTCGGGATCTCGCGGCCCTGGTTGATCGCCCGCTCGGGCGCCTTGACCTGCTTCACCTTGCGCACGCCGATGTAGGCGAGCAGCGCGGCGACGAGGAGGTAGACGGCGAAGACGATGAGGAACGCCCAGTGCAGGTCGAGGCCCTGGCCGTTCCAGTTGATCAGGTAGACGAACGCGAACGACAGCATGATGATCGCGAGGACCAGGATGAACGCCGCGCCGGCGAACATGCCGATGCCGATGCCACCCGCCTGCACCGACACCTTGAGCTCGGACTTGGCGAGCTCGATCTCCTTCGAGATCAGCGAGGAGATGTCCCGGCTCGCGTCGGCGACGAGTCGGCCGATCGTCGGCTCCTCGCCCGGCTGCTGGGCCTGGTGCTGGGCCATGCGTCCCCCTTCAGGTGTGTGGCTGCGACAGACCTTACCGATCACCGCGCTGGAAGACGTCTGGTACCCCGTCGGCGTCGTCGTCCACCTGCTCGACCTCGCACACCCGGCGGTAGACCCGGTTGCGTGCGCGGAGCACCCCGGCCGCCAGCGCTGCGGCGACCAGCGACCCCAGCAGCACCCCGACCTTGACGTGCTCGTCGCGCAGCGTGCTGGCGCCGAAGGCCAGCTCGCCGATCAGTAGCGAGACGGTGAAGCCGATCCCGCCGAGCATCGCCATGCCGATCACGTCGACCCAGCTGAGCTCGTCGTCGAGGTCGGCCTTGGTGAAGGTGGCGAGCAGCCACGTCGAGCCGCTGATCCCGACCGTCTTGCCGGCGACGAGGCCGACCGCGACCCCGATCGCGACCGGGTCCTGCAGCGCGCGGACGAAGCCGTCCCACCCGCCGACCGTGACGCCGGCGGCGAAGAACGCGAAGACGGGCACCGCGACGCCGGCGCTGACCGGTCGGACGAGGTGCTCGAGGTGCTCGGCCAGGCCTCGGCCCTCGCCGCCGTCACGGCGTCGCACGGGCACGGTGAAGGCCAGCGCGACGCCGGCGACGGTCGCGTGGACGCCACTGGCGTGCACCAGCCCCCAGGCGAGCAGGGCGAGCGGGACGAGCAGCCACGGCGTACGGATCCGGCGCTGGGTCAGGACGCCGAACGCGGCGACGGGCACGGCCGCGAGCAGCAGGTACGCCGGGGCCAGGTGGTCGGTGTAGAAGAGCGCGATGACCGTGATCGCGAGCAGGTCGTCGACCACGGCCAACGTGAGCAGGAACGTGCGCAGCCCGCTCGGCAGGTGGGTGCTGATCACGGCGAGCACCGCCACCGCGAAGGCGATGTCCGTCGCCATCGGGATCGCCCAGCCGGCCAGGTCACCCTGGGGGCTGACCGTGTTCACCACCGTGTAGACGAGCGCCGGGACGGCCATGCCGCCCACCGCCGCTGCCACCGGGAGCGCCGCGCGCCGTGGGTCGCGGAGGTCGCCGGCCACGAACTCCCGCTTCAGCTCCAACCCGGCGACGAAGAAGAAGATGGCGAGCAGCCCGTCCGATGCCCAGGCGCCGAGGCTCAGGTGCAGGTGGAGCGCCTCCGGGCCGACCTGGAAGTCACGCAGGGCGGCGTACGAGGACTGCCACAGGCTGTTCGCCCAGACGATCGCCACCGCCGCTGCGGCGATGAGGAGCAGGCCGCCGGTCGTCTCCGCGCGGAGGATGTCCGCGACACGCGAGCTCTCCAGGAAGGAGCCTCGCTCGAAGAGCAGGCGTCGGCGGTTCTCTCGGGCCATCGGGCTTCCTCGGGGTCGTCGGATGCTCGCCGACCAGACTTCCCGGCACACCGCGGCCAGTCTAGGCCGCCGGGCTCAGCCCAGCCTGGGTGTCCGGGGCGGCTCGGTGCGGCGCGTCCCCGTGGCCTCGACGGCGACGCCGAGCCGGAGCAGCGCGGTGTCGTCGTACGCCCGACCGGCGATCGTGAGCCCGACCGGCATCCCCGTGTCGGCCATGGTGCCCATCGGCACCGTGACCGTCGGGATGCCGAGGTGGCGGACGACGAGGTTGCCGTTGGCGACCCAGACCCCGTTTCGCCAGCCGAGGTCGGCCGAGGCCGGGTCGACGTCCATGTCGGCCGGCCCGACGTCGGCGACGGCCGGGAAGACGACGCCGTCCAGTCCGAGGCCGTCCATCCACTCCTCGAGGTCGACCCGGCGCGTCTCGACGAGCCCGCGCACCCCCGCCTCGAGCTCGGGGATCTCGGTGAGGGAGGAGTACGGGTGCGTGCGCACCTGCTCGGGATAGGTGGCGATGTCGTCGTCGAAGCCGGTGTAGCGGTCCGGCAGCGCCCCCTCGGGGTGCGGGAAGATCGTCGCGCCGTCGACATCGGCGAGCGAGCTCAGCGCCGGGTCGCCGTTGGCCGCCAGGAAGTCGTCCCACGCCCATGCCGACAGGTCCACGATCTCGCGCTGCAGGAAGGCCTCGCTCACCAGCCCGCGCGTCCTGATCGTGGGCGCGCCGGGACGGTCCCCCTCGTAGTTGCTCACGACCGGGAAGTCGACCTCGACCACGGTGGCGCCAGCCGCCTCGAGGTCGGCGCGCAGCGTCTCCCACAGCGCGATGACGGACGGACGGGTCTCGATCCGCTGCCCGGTCGGCCCGCCGATGCCCGGGTGCTCGGCGGTGCCGGCGTCAGGATCGGCGTTGACGTACATCCGTGGCACACCCAGACGTACGCCGTCCAGGGAGGGCGCGGCCGCCAGGGCGACGTACGACGCCGGGCGGACCTCGCTCGACCGCGGCACGTCGAGCCACGGCTGCACCCGCCAGAAGTCGCCGCGCGTGTCCGTGTCGTCGGCGACCACCGCGTCGAGCACCTCGAGCAGGTCGACCATCGTGCGGGTGTGCGGCACGACGACGTCCATCGTCGGCACGAGCGGCCAGTTGCCGCGCACGGAGATGACGCCCCACGACGGGGTGTAGGCGCAGAGAGCGTTGTTGGATGCCGGGCCGCGCCCGCTCGACCACGTCTCCTCGCCGAGCCCGAACGCGGCGAAGCTCGCGGCGGTCGCCGTCCCCGAGCCGTTGGACGAGCCCGAGCCGAACGGCGCGGTCAGGAAGTCGCCGTTGTAGGGGCTCTCCGCCCGCCCGTAGACGCCGCGCTGCATGCCGCCGTTGGCCATCGGCGGCATGTTGGTGAGCCCCAGGCAGACGGCGCCGGCGGACCGCAGCCGCTCGATCGTGAACGCGTCGCACTGGGCCACGAGATCGGCGAAGGCGGGGCTGCCTGCCGCCGCCGTCAGGCCGCGCACGAGGTAGGAGTCCTTCGCGGTGTAGGGGATGCCGTCGAGCGGACCGAGGGTCTCCCCGCGCGCACGTCGCTCGTCCGAGGCACGGGCCTCGTCCAGCGCGGCGGGGTTGGGCACGACCACGGCGTTGAGGCGCGGCCCGGAGGCGTCGTACGCCGTGATGCGGGCCTGGTAGGCCTCGACCAGCCCGACGCTGGTGACCTCGCCGGCCTCGAGGGCGGCGCGCAGGGAGGGGATGGTGGCTTCCACGACGTCGTACACGCGGCCATTGTTTCGTAGAGTCCAGCCATGAGTCTCACTCCGACCCCTCTGATGCCGGCGGAGTGGGCGCCGCAGGACCGGATCTGGATGGCGTTCCCGGCGCCCGGCTACTCCCTGGGCGACACGGCGGAGGACGCGGACGAGGCGCGTACGACGTGGGCCGCCGTGGCCAACGCCTGCTCGGCCTTCGAGCCGGTCACGGTCGTAGTCGACCCCGTCGAGGCGGCGGCCGCGCGGTCGGTGCTCGCGCCTGAGGTCGAGATCGTGGAGGCGCCCCTCAACGACGCCTGGATGCGCGACATCGGGCCGACCTTCGTGCACCAGCCGGACGGGTCGCTGGCCGGCGTCGACTGGGTCTTCAACGGCTGGGGCCAGTGCGACTGGGCGACCTGGGACAGGGACTCGCAGATCGGTGCCTTCGTGTGTGGTGCCGCCGGGGTGCCGCGCATCGGGTCCGCGATGGTCAACGAGGGCGGCGCGATCCACGTCGACGGCACCGGGCGCGTGCTCGTGACCGAGACCGTGCAGCTCGGCCAGGGCCGCAACGAGGACTGGACGCGCGCGCAGGTCGAGGAGGAGCTCGCGCGCACGATCGGCGCGACCGAGGTGGTCTGGCTGCCCCGCGGGCTGACCCGTGACTACGAGCGCTATGGCACGCGCGGGCACGTCGACATCGTCGCGACGTTCACCTCACCGGGCCGGGTCCTGCTGCACGACCAGCGGGACGCCGCGCACCCCGACCACGAGGTGTCGCGGTCGCTGCGCGAGCTGCTCGCCGCCCGCTTCGACGTGGTGGACCTGCCCGCGCCGGTCACGCTGCGGGACGCCGAGGGCTGGGTCGACTGGTCCTACGTCAACCACCTGGTCGTCAACGGGGGCGTCATCGCGTGCTCGTTCGACGACCCGCACGACGCGGAGGCGGTCGCGATCCTGCGCGAGGCCTATCCCGGCCGTGAGGTGGTCAGCGTCGACGCGCGGCCGCTCTTCGACCGCGGCGGCGGGATCCACTGCATCACGCAGCAGCAGCCGTCCCCGCGTACGTAGGTCCTCGGGTGGTTCCCCGCCCGCCGATTCAAAGTGTCACCGTGATGGTTTGCGCGGTGAGTGAGACCTGCGAACTATCACCGGTGCCGCGAAGTGTCACGGTGACACTTTGGGGGCGGGGCTGGGTGGCCGGCGGCCGGGTCTGGGCGGCCATGCCGCCAGTCACAGCTCGATCCAGTAGCGGCGCTTGACGCCTCGGACGTCCTCCAGCACGCCGCCCTGGCTCTCGATCGTCCTCGCCGAGCCGACGTTGTCGTCGTCGCAGGTGACCAGTGCCCGGTCGATGCCCAGCTCGCGGGAGCGGGCCAGCGCGAGGCCGAGCGCGCGCGAGGCGTGTCCCTCCCGTCGGCGTGACGGTCGGACCGAGTAGCCGATGTGGCCGCCCTCGTTGAGCAGCCAGTCGTTGAGCCGATGCCGGATCGCCAGGAATCCGATGACGTCCGCGCCGTCGGTGATCCACCAGTAGTCGCTGGGGACGATGGTTCCCGGCACCTCGCGACCGAGGCGGCGCAGGAGCGCGACGAGCGCCTCGCACGTGTCCCGGTCGGTGTCGGTCTGGAGGGCTTCGGGGAGGTTCCACATGCCGGAGCCGTGGGTCATGCCCGGCTCGTAGTCGGCGACGCAGGCAGCCCAGCTCTCGTAGAGGTCCAGCGTGGGGAGGACGAGCGCGGTCATGGTGTCATCAGACCATCCTGCGGCCGCGTGGTTCCAGTGGGTTTCACGGGACTCGTGAGGCACCGGGGTCTCGCGGACGTCATACGAGGTGGTCGCCCAGGCAACCACCCCGTATGACGTCCGGGCGAAGTCAGTCCTCGGTGGACGTGGCCTGGCCGGCCGAGATGAGCTCCATGATCGATGAGTCGGCGAGGGTGGTCGTGTCGCCGACCTCGCGCTTCTCGGCGACGTCACGCAGCAGGCGTCGCATGATCTTGCCCGAGCGGGTCTTGGGCAGCTCGGGGACGATCATGATCTGGCGGGGCTTGGCGATCGGGCCGATCTGGGACCGGACGTGGTCGGAGAGTTCCTTCTCGATGCCGGTCAGGTCGACGCCGTCGGCCGTCGCGGTCTCGCGCAGGATCACGAACGCGACCACGGCCTGGCCGGTGTCGGGATCGGTCGCGCCGACGACGGCGGCCTCGGCCACCTTGGGGTGGGAGACGAGGGCGGACTCGATCTCGGTGGTGGAGAGCCGGTGGCCGGAGACGTTCATGACGTCGTCCACACGGCCGAGCACCCACAGGTCTCCGTCCTCGTCCAACTTGGCGCCGTCACCCGCGAAGTAGAAGCCTTCCTCGCGGAAGCGGGACCAGTACGTGTCGACGTACCGCTCGTCGTCGCCCCAGATGGTGCGCAGCATGGACGGCCACGGAGAGGTGAGCACGAGGTAGCCGCCCGAGCCGTTGGGGACGGCGACCCCCTCGTCGCTGACGACCTCCGCCGTCACGCCGGGCAGGGCTGTCATCGCCGAGCCGGGCTTGCCCGCCGTCACGCCCGGCAGCGGGCTGATCATGATGGCGCCGGTCTCGGTCTGCCACCAGGTGTCGACGACCGGCGTGCGGTCGCCGCCGATGACGTGGCGGTACCAGACGTAGGCCTCCGGGTTGATGGGCTCGCCCACCGAGCCCAGGATCCGCAGGCTCGACATGTCGTGGCGGTCGGGGATCTCCTGGCCCTGCTTCATGAAGGAGCGGATCGCGGTGGGGGCGGTGTAGAAGATCGTCACCTTCTTCTCGGCGATGATCTGCCACCAGCGGCCCCGCTCGGGGAAGTCGGGCGTGCCCTCGTAGAGCACCTGCGTGGCGCCGTTGGCGAGCGGTCCGTAGACGATGTAGGAGTGCCCGGTGATCCAGCCGATGTCGGCGGTGCACCAGTAGACGTCGGACTCGGGCTTGAGGTCGAAGACCTCCCAGTGCGTGAACGCGGCCTGGGTGAGGTAGCCGCCGGTGGTGTGCAGGATGCCCTTCGGCTTGCCGGTGGTGCCGGAGGTGTACATCACGAAGAGCGGGTGCTCGGCGTCGAACGGCTCCGGGGTGTGCTCGGGGCTGGCGGAGTCGACGACGTCGTGCCACCACACGTCGACGGACTCGTCCCATGCGATGTCCTGGCCTGTACGCCGGACCACGAGCACCTTCTCCACGTCGTGCCCGGACCGTGATGCGATCCCGCGGGCCTCGTCGACGGCCGGCTTGAGCGGCGAGGCGGCACCGCGTCGGTAGCCACCGTCGGACGTGATGACGACCTTGGCCTTGAAGTCCTCGATCCGCGAGCCCAGCGCCTCGGCGGAGAAGCCGCCGAACACGACCGTGTGCGGTGCACCGATGCGGGCGCAGGCCAGCATCGCGAAGATCGCCTCGGGGATCATCGGCATGTAGATCGCGACGGTGTCGCCGGTCGCCACCCCCAGCGAGGTCAGCGCGTTCGCCGCCTTGGAGACCTCGGCCTGGAGCTCCGCGTAGGTGACGTCGCGCCTGTCCTCGACGGGCTCGCCCACCCAGTGCAGCGCGACCCGGTCGCCGAGCCCGGCCTCGACGTGACGGTCGACGCAGTTGTAGGCGACGTTGAGCCGGCCCCCGACGAACCACTTCGCGAAAGGCGGGTTGTCCCAGTCGAGGACGCGGTCCCACTTCGTCGCCCACGACAGCCGGTCGGCGGCGGCGGCCCAGAAGCCCTCGCGATCGGCCGCGGCGGCGTCGTACGCATCGGCCTTCACGTTGGCAGCCGCGGCCAGATCGGCGGGCGGCTCGAACCGGCGGTTCTCGTGCAGCAGGTTCGACAGGGTCTCTTCAGTCACGATCGATCACTTCCCGTGCGGAGTCTCCGAGGTTTGGCCAACGCCACCCTAGGCCCGCGAGGCCCGGCGTGGCCGTGGGATCCGCCGGGTGGCGCACGGGCCGGCGGTCTGTCCGGCCCCGGCCGGGCGGCCCGTGAGGCCGTGAGCGGAAGTTGACGGGACGGAGACCCGCGCATGGCGGGCGTGTTACCGCGGGCTCCGAGGATCGGGACACCCGATCCCCGAGGAGCTGACATGACACTGAGCACGCCCGTCGAGGCGACCACACCGCCCGAGGCGGCACCGCGACGCCGAACCCGCCGCTGGATCGACGACTGGCGACCGGAGGACGGGTCCTTCTGGGCGGCGACCGGCGCGCGCACGGCGCGGCGCAACCTGCTCTGGTCGATCTTCGCCGAGCATCTCGGCTTCTCGGTGTGGATGATCTGGAGCGTCAGTGCGGCCTTCCTGGCCGCGGCTGGGTTCGACTTCACCCCGCAGCAGCTGTTCTTCCTGGTCGCCATCCCGAGCCTGGTCGGCGCGCTGCTCCGGTTGCCCTACACGTTCGCGGTGCCGGCGTTCGGCGGTCGCAACTGGACGATCTTCTCGGCGCTGGCCCTGCTGGTCCCGACGGCCGGGTACGCCGTCGCCGTCACGCACCCAGGGACGCCGTACTGGGCCTTCTGCGTGTTCGCGGCCTTCGCCGGGGTCGGTGGCGGCAACTTCGCCTCGTCCATGACGAACATCAACTTCTTCTACCCCGCCCGCCTCAAGGGCACCGCGCTCGGCCTCAACGCGGCCGGGGGCAACCTGGGTGTCGCGCTGGTCCAGCTGCTGCTGCCCGTCATCGTCGGCGGAGCGGGCATCTTCGGCCTCGTCCAGGCCTCGGCCGGCGGCGTGCACCTCGAGCGCGCCGCCTACGTGTACGCCGGCCTGGCGGTGGTGGCGGCCGTGGCGGCGTACCTGTTCATGGACAACCTCGGCACCGCGAAGTCGTCGCCGAGGGCCCAGCTCGCGATCGTGCGGAACCCCCACACGTGGGTGATGTCGTTCCTCTACATCGGGACGTTCGGCTCGTTCATGGGCTTCAGCTCGGCGATGCCGCTGCTCATCAAGCTGAACTTCTGGGTGCCGGCGCCGGCGCCGCTGGGGACGGGCATCTACTTCGCCTACTTCGCCTTCCTCGGTGCGCTCGTCGGCTCGGCGACGCGGCCGCTCGGCGGCTGGCTGGCCGACCGCCTGGGCGGAGCGCGGGTCACGCTGGCCGCGTTCGGCGGCCTCGTCGTCGCCACGCTCGCGGTCCTGTGGACGCTCACTCAGCTCACTGCGAACCCGACCGCCGACCCGGCGATCGCGTCGGCGAACGAGGGCCGGTTCTGGTGGTTCCTCGGGTTCTTCCTGCTGGTCTTCGCGGCGACGGGGATCGGCAACGGGTCGACGTACAAGATGATCCCGAGCCTGTACGAGACCCCGGCCCAGTCCTCGGCGGCGCTCGGCGTGATCGGCGCCGTGGGTGCGCTCGGAGGCTTCCTCATCCCGATCGCGTTCAACAGCCCGTGGGTGCACAGCCCGCTCGCCGCGACCAAGGGCGCGTTCGTGGTCTTCGCCGGCTACTACATCGTCTGCGGGGCCGTCACCTACGCCTGCTACCTGCGCCGGCCGGCGCTCGTCGCGGGCCTGGTCGACAGCCCGGTCTGAGGCGGAGCCTGATGGTCGACACCCACTGTCCCTACTGCAGCCTCCAGTGCGGGATGACCCTGGCGAGGAAGGGTCCCGCGCTGGAGGTGCAGCCGCGTCCCCAGCGCAACGCGCACAGCCCCGACGACGAGGGCGCCCTGTGCCGCAAGGGCTGGACCGCCGGCGGTCTGCGCGGATCGCGGGAGCGGCTCACCACGCCGCTCGTGCGGGACCGGGCGAGCGGCGAGTGGTCGGCCGTCGACTGGGACGAGGCGCTCGACCTGGTCGCGTCCCGGCTCGCTGCGATCCGGGTCGCGCACGGCGCTGATGCGAACGCCGTGTTCGGCGGTGGCGGCCTCACCAACGAGAAGGCCTACCTGCTCGGCAAGCTCGCCCGCGTCGCGCTCGGCACGGCGATGATCGACTACAACGGCCGCTGGTGCATGTCGTCGGCGGCCAGTGCCGGCAACCAGGCGTTCGGGATCGACCGGGGACTGCCGTTCCCGCTGGCCGACGTCGAGCAGGCGGACGTCGTCGTGCTGGTCGGCTCCAACCTCGCCGAGACGATGCCACCGGCCGCGCGCCACCTCGACCGGTTGCGATCGCGCGGCGGCCGGGTGGTGGTGGTCGACCCGCGGCGTACTCCGACCGCCGAGCGTGCCGACGTCTTCGTGCAGCCGGTGCCGGGCACGGATCTCGCGCTCGCTCTCGGCCTGCTGCACCTGGTCGACGCCGCAGGGGCCGTCGACGAGGAGTACGTCGCCTCGCGGACGTCCGGCTTCGAGACCGTGCGCTCGACCGCGGCCGCGTGGTGGCCCGAGCGGGTCGAGCGGGTGACCGGCGTGGGCGCGGGCGAGCTGCGGTCGCTCGCGACGCTGCTGACGTCGAGCCGGCGGGTCGTGGTGCTCACCGCCCGCGGCGCCGAGCAGCACGCCGACGGGACGGCCACCGTGCTCGCGTGGATCAACCTCGCGCTGGCCCTGGGGCTCCCCGGCCGCCCGTACGCCGGCTACGGCTGCCTCACCGGTCAGGGCAACGGGCAGGGCGGCCGTGAGCACGGCCAGAAGGCCGACCAGCTGCCCGGCTACCGGATGATCGACGACCCGGTCGCGCGCGAGCACGTCGCCGCGGTGTGGGGCGTCCCACCGGCGTCCCTGCCGGGCAAGGGGGTGTCTGCGTACGAGCTGCTCTCGGCGCTCGGCACGCCCGACGGCCCGCGGAGCCTGCTGGTGTTCGGCTCCAACCCCGTCGTCTCCGCGCCTCGTGCGACCGCGGTGACCGAGCGGCTCGAGGCGCTGGACCTGCTGGTCGTGTGCGACCTGGTGATGAGCGAGACCGCCGCCCTCGCTGACGTCGTGCTGCCCGTGACCCAGTGGGCCGAGGAGACCGGCACGATGACCAACCTCGAGGGGCGGGTCATCCTGCGACAGCAGGCGGTCACGCCGCCCGCCGGCGTCCGGTCGGACCTGGAGGTCATCGCGGGACTGGCGAACCGTCTGGGCGCGCCGTCGGCCTGGCCGACCGACCCGGAGGAGGTCTTCACCGAGCTGCGCGCGGCGTCTGCGGGCGGGCGTGCGGACTACAGCGGGATCAGCTACGACCGCATCCGGGACGAGGGCGGCCTCTTCTGGCCGTGCCCGACCACCGCGGACGGCGTCGAGCATCCTGGGACGCCGCGGATGTTCGCCGACTCCTTCGCCGCGACGGACGGCCGCGCCCGTTTCGTCCCGGTCAGCTACGACGGCCCGGCCGAGCCGCTCGACGACGCCTTCGACGTCCATCTGACGACCGGCCGGGTGCTCGCGCAGTATCAGTCCGGTGCGCAGACACGCCGGATCCGCGAGCTGCCGGACACGGGTCCGTTCGTCGAGCTGCACCCGCTGCTCGCCGCACGGATCGGCGTCGAGGACGGTCGGCCGGTCACCGTCACGACGAGGCGGGGTGCGCTGACCGCGCCCGCGCGGGTCGTCGGGTCGATCCGCTCCGACACTGTCTTCGTGCCGTTCCACTGGGTCGGCGCCAACCGGCTCACCTCCGACGCCCTCGACCCCGTCAGCGGGATGCCGGAGTTCAAGGTGTGCGCCTGCCGGGTGAGGCCGGCGGGCGAGGTCACCCCCTCCGGGGCGGCCCGTCGATGACCGGGCGCACGGTGGTCGTCGGCAACGGCATGGCCGCGGTCAGACTCGTCGAGGGGCTCGTCTCGCGGGGCGTCGGGGACATCACGGTGCTGGGGGACGAGCAGCACGCGCCGTACAACCGCATCCTGCTCTCGGCCGTCCTCGAGGGCACCCACCGACCCGAGGCGATCACGCTCCGCCCCGTCCACTGGTACGCCGACCACGGGGTCGACCTCCGGATCGGCACGCGCGTCGTCGACGTCCATCGGCCTCGCCGGGTCGTCGAGCTCGCCGACCGGACCGAGGTCGACTACGACCGCCTGGTGCTGGCCACCGGCAGCATCCCGACCCTGCCGCCGATCCGCGGCCTGGTGCGGCCCGACGGCCGGCTGCACGACGCCGTGCACGCGTTCCGGCACCTCGACGACTGCACCCGGCTGATCGAGGCGGTCGAGGGCGGCGCCGAGCGGGCCGTCGTCGTCGGGGGCGGGCTGCTCGGCCTCCAGGTCGCCCGAGCGCTCGCGGTCCGCGGCGTCGACACGGAGATCGTCGAGGGCGGCGGCCACCTCCTGCGCAGCCAGGTCGACGAGGCGGCGGGGACGGTGCTGCAGCGCTCGTTGGAGCGACTCGGCACACGGGTCTACACGGGCGCCCGCGCCGTGCGGCTGACCGACGCCGCGCCGGGTGCGGGTCTGCGCCTCGACAACGGCGTCACCCTCGACACCGACCTCGTCGTGCTCACGGCCGGTGGGAGACCGAGCGTCAACCTCGCACGGCGGGCGGGCCTGACCACCCGACGGGGCGTCGTCGTCGACACCACGCTCGCCACCAGCGATCCGGACGTCTTCGCGATCGGCGACTGCGCCGAGCACGACGGCCGCACACCCGGCTTCGTGAGCCCGGCGTGGGAGCAGGCCGGCATCCTGGCCGACCGGTTCGCCGGCGGCGGCAGCACCTACGACGGCCATCGCACCGTCGCCCGGCTGCGGGCGACCGACCTGGAGGTCGCGGTGCTCGGCGACGCCGACCACGAGGGCGGCGAGTCGGTGCAGATGTCGAACCCGATCACCGGGAGCCACAAGCGGCTCGTCGTGCAGGGTGGCGCGATCGTGGCGGCCACGCTGGTCGGCGACCTGTCCCAGATCGGCGTGATCACGCAGTGCTTCGACCGGCGTACCGTCCTCGGCCCCCACGAGCCCGCCGCGCTCGTCATGCCGCCACGTGCCGCGCCCGCCCGGGATGCCGCGGCCACGGCGCTCCCCGACGAGGCCGAGGTCTGCGCCTGCGCCGGCGTCACGGCCGGCCGGATCCGGGCCTGCTCGACGATCGACGAGGCCCGCGAGGCGACACGCGCCACCACCGGCTGCGGCGGCTGCGCGTCGACCGTCGCGGCTCTGGTCCGGGGGTAACTCACCGTTCACCGAGGTGGACAACCGTTCCAACGGCGTTCTGCCTGAGCGAACAGTGAGTTACCCCAGCCGGCCGCCCGGTGCCGTGAGGTCGTGAGGGAGACGTGACGAGATCCACCACTTCGGGAAACCGACCCCTCACATCCGCTTCCTAGCGTCGTCGTACGACGCGAGGAGGTCGCATGACGGAACAGCAGCACCGGCGCAGGCAGGTGGTCGTGGTGGGTCACGGCATGGTCGCTCACCGGTTCGTGGAGGCGGCCGTCGAGCGCGGTCTGACCGAGACCCACGACATCACCGTCCTGGGGGCGGAGGCGCGGCCGGCGTACGACCGGGTCGCGCTGACCAGCTTCTTCGAGCGCGGGGCGAAGGCGCTGAGCCTCCTCCCCTCCGGGAAGTACGCCGACCCGCGGGTCACCCTCCGGACCGGCGTCGAGGTCGTCGCGGTCTCACCGCGCCAGCGCATCGTCACGCTCCACACCGGCGAGGACCTGCACTACGACGAGCTCGTGCTCGCGACCGGCTCGTACCCCTTCGTGCCGCCGGTCCCGGGCAAGGATCTGCCCGGAGTCTTCGTCTACCGCACCATCGAGGACCTGGAGGCGATCCGCAAGGCAGCCAAGCGGGCCCGGAGCGGCGCCGTCATCGGCGGCGGCCTCCTCGGCCTCGAGGCCGCGAACGCGCTGAGCCAGCTCGGTCTCCAGACCCACGTCGTCGAGCTCGCCCCGCGGCTGATGGCCGTCCAGGTCGACGCCGCGGGCGGCCGCACGCTCTCGCGCCACGTCGAGCAGCTCGGTCTCACCGTCCACACCGGTGCGATGACCGAGGCGATCCTCGGCACCGACAGGGTCTCCGGGATGGCGCTGAAGGACCGCAAGCCGATCGACGTCGACCTCGTGGTCTTCTCCGCCGGCATCCGACCGCGCGACTCCCTCGGCCGCGCCGCCGACCTCGCCGTCGCCGAGCGGGGCGGGCTCCTCGTCGACGAGCACTGCAGGACCAGTGACGAGCACGTCTACGCGATCGGCGAGTGCGCGGCGCCCGGCGGCGTCATGTACGGCCTGGTTGCTCCCGGCTACGCCATGGCCGAGGTCGTCGTCGACACCCTGCTCGGCGGCGGGGGCTCCTTCGAGGGCGCCGACATGTCCACGAAGCTCAAGCTCCTGGGCGTCGACGTCGCCTCCTTCGGCGACGCCCACGGCGCCACCGAGGGCGCGCTCGAGCTCGTGTACGCCGACGACGTGGCCGGCGTCTACAAGAAGCTGGTCATCTCCGGTGACGGCCGGAGGCTCCTCGGCGGCGTGCTGGTCGGCGACGCATCGGCGTACGGCGTGCTCCGGCCGATGGCCGCCAGCGGTCTGCCACTCCCCGAGAACCCCGAGGACCTCATCCTCCCGGCCGGCGGGGGCGGGGCCGCCCTGACGCTCCCCGCGGAGGCGCAGGTCTGCTCCTGCAACGACGTCAGCAAGGGCGAGATCGAGGCGGCCGTCGACGCGGGCTGCGAGACCGCGGCCGACGTCACCCGCACCACGAAGGCGGGTTCGACCTGCGGCTCGTGCAAGGTGCAGGTCAAGAAGATCGTCGAGGACCACTTCGCCGCCCAGGGCCGCGTGGTCGATCGGAGCCTGTGCGAGCACTTCGCGTTGACCCGCGCGGAGCTGTTCGACGCCGTGCTCGTCCACGGCTACCGCACCTTCGACGAGATCGTCGAGGCGCACGGCCGCGGCCGCGGCTGCGACGTCTGCAAGCCGACGGTGGCGAGCATCCTGGCCAGCCAGATCAACGGCCACGTCCTCGCCCGCGAGAACCGCACCCTGCAGGACACCAACGACGCCTTCCTCGCCAACATCCAGTGCAACGGCACCTACTCGGTCGTCCCTCGCATCCCCGGCGGGGAGATCACCCCCGAGAGGCTCATCGTCATCGGAGAGGTCGCCCGCGACTTCGGGCTCTACACGAAGATCACCGGGGGCCAGCGCATCGACCTGCTCGGGGCACGGATGGAGCAGCTCCCGGCGATCTGGAGGCGGCTCGTCGACGCCGGGTTCGAGTCCGGCCACGCATACGGCAAGGCACTGCGGACGGTGAAGTCCTGTGTCGGGTCGGCCTGGTGCCGCTACGGCGTCCAGGACTCCGTGGGCCTCGCCATCATGCTCGAGCTGCGCTATCGCGGCCTGCGCAGTCCGCACAAGCTCAAGGGCGGCGTCTCCGGCTGCGCCCGCGAGTGCGCGGAGGCTCGTGGCAAGGACTTCGGCGTCATCGCCACCGAGAAGGGATGGAACCTGTACGTCGGCGGCAACGGCGGCGCCGTCCCGGCACACGCCCAGCTGCTCGCCGGCGACCTGTCGACCGAGGAGCTCGTCAGCCACCTCGACCGGTTCCTCATGTACTACATCCGCACCGCCGACCGGCTGCAACGCACCTCGACGTGGATCGACTCGCTCGAGGGTGGGCTCGACCGGGTCCGCGAGGTGGTCGTCGACGACGTCCTCGGTCTCGGCACCGAGCTCGAGGCGGCGATGGCCACGCACGTCGACGGCTACTTCGACGAGTGGCGGGCGACCCTCGAGGACCCGGAGAAGCTGGCGCGGTTCGTGTCGTTCGTCAACGCGCCAGGCGTGCCCGACCCGAGCATCGACTTCGACACGACGCGTGAGCAGATCGTGCCGACCACCGTCGACCTGGGTGCCGCCATCCCGGTCGGGGCAGCCCGATGAGCGATCTCGTTGGCCGGGTGTCGAGCGCCGGCGAGCGTGTCGAGACCATGACCCTCGTCTGCGAACTCGATCGGATCGACCCCGACTCGGGTGTCGCCGCGCTCGTCGACGGTGAGGCCGTCGCGGTGTTCAGGACGTACGACGACCAGGTCTTCGCGCTGTCCCACTACGACCCGTTCGGCCGTGCCAACGTGCTGGCGCGCGGCATCGTCGGGACCCGCGGGGACGTCCCGGTCGTCGCGTCGCCGCTGCACAAGCAGGCGTTCGACCTCCGCACCGGGCAGTGCCTCGACGATCCGACGGTCCGCGTAGCGTCGTACGACGTGGTCGTCCGCGAGGGGCTCGTCCTGGTCGGGGGCCGGCGGCCGCCGAGCCCCGTGACGTCGTGAGGTCGTGAGGACCTCGTGACGTCCACGACACGGCTGGCGGGTGACGGCCGTTACCGACACGTCCCAGAATCGTCATCGTGACCCCCGCACCGACGACCGCCGAGACGCAGCCGCTCGCGGGCTTCCGGATCGGCGTCACGGCCGCCCGGAAGGCGGACGAGCAGGCGGCGCTGCTGGAGCGGCGCGGAGCGACCGTGGTCTGGGCGCCGGCGCTCTCGGTCGACCCCAACCACGTCGACGACGCCTCACTGCGCGCGGCCACCGAGGAGGTGCTCGCGGAGAAGGTCGACATGCTGCTCGCCACGACCGGCATCGGCATGAAGGCGTGGCTCGACCGTGCCGAGCAGTGGGGCCTGCTCGACCGGCTCACCGAGCACCTCGGACGGGCCGAGATCCTGGCTCGCGGCCCCAAGAGCGTGGGCGCGCTGCGCCGGCGCGGGCTGCGCGAGCTGTGGGCGCCGGAGTCCGAGTCGTTCGACGACGTGCTCCAGCACCTGCGCGGCCGCGACCTGACGGGTCGCCGGATCGTCGTCCAGGAGCACGGCCAGTCGCTGTCGATGGTCGCCCACGCGCTCAGGCGGCAGGGGGCGTCGGTGGTCACGGTGACGGTCTATCGCGTCGAGTCGACCGCCGACCCGGAGCCGGTCTTCCACCTCATCGACATGATCGCCGACCGCGCCGTCGACGCGGTCACGTTCACCGCTGCACCCGCCGTCGCCGCGCTGATGGAGGCGGCCGGGTCCACCGGGCGGCGCGACGAGGTCGTCACCGCGTTCCAGGCGGACGTGGTCGCCGCCTGCGTCGGCCCCGTCACTGCCGCCGCGTTCGAGATGTGGGGCGTGCCGACGATCTACCCGGACCGTTCCCGGCTGGCCGCCATGGTCAAGCAGCTCGAGGTCGAGCTGCCGTCCCGCCGCGCCGGCCTGGCGGTCGAGCTCGTCGGCGGGCACGTGCTTCTCCTGCACGGGGAGGACGTCCTCCTCGACGGTGTCGAGGTGAAGCTGTCACCCGCGCCGGCCGCCGTCCTCCAGGCGCTCGTCGCCAACCCGGGCAACGTCGTCTCCCGGCAGGCGCTGCTCGCGATGCTGCCCTCCGGCACCGCGGGCTCCGAGCACGCCGTGGAGATGGCGGTCGCCCGGCTCCGCTCCGCGCTCGGCACGCGTGCCGTCCAGACTGTCGTCAAGCGCGGCTACCGGCTCGCGGTCGGGCCGTGACCGCCGTCGTGGAGCCGCGCAGGGGGTCACGCCTCGTTCCGGGACGCACCCGTCTCGTGACCGTCGCGCACGGCACCCGGCACGCCGCCGGCAACCGGGTCGCAGCCGAGATCACCCGGCGGGCGGGAGAGCGCCTCGGCGTGGACTCCCGGGTGTCGTACGTCGAGCTGTGCGCGCCGCTCTTCGCCGACGTGGTCGCGTCCGGCGACGAGCCGATGGTCGCCGTCCCGCTGTTGCTGTCCCGGGGCCACCACGTCGCCGTCGACCTCCCGGCCGCGGCTAGGGGCGCCGCCGGCGCGATCACCGTCACGCCGCCGCTGGGCCCGCATCCGCTTCTCGCCCGCGCTCAGTCCGCACGGCTCATCGAGGCCGGCGCCGCACCGGGCGATCCGGTGGTGATGATCGCCGCCGGCTCCCAGGACGCCCGGGCGGAGGAGGACCTGCGTGCCTCGGCCCGGCTGCTCGGCGCGGTGTGGGGCACGCGCGTCCGCGTCGCTGTGCTGTCAGGCACCGGCCCGCGACCGGAGGAGGTCCTCGCGGTCGGCGACGCCGTGTCGCCGTATCTGCTCGCGCCCGGGCACTTCGCCGACCGTGCCCGCACGCTGGCGCTCTCCTTCGGCGCGGCGGTGGTCGCTGAGCCGATCGGTGTCCATCCCCTGGTCGTCGACCTGGTCGTCGAGCGGGCTCGCGTAGGCGGGTACACCGAAGTCCCGGCCGAGGCGCGCGTCTGAGCGAGCGCGCTCACCGGGGACGCGACTTCGGTGTACCCGCCTACGCGTCGCCCGATCAGCGGAAGTCGATCAGGAGCATGCTCTCGGTGTCCGGGCCGTCGTCGGGCAGCCGGTCGAGGATCCGGGGCAGCGCCTGCGCCGTGTCGGTCATCGAGTCGCGAGCCGACGAGATGAACGTCGTCGGCATCACCGGCGGCGCGGGCCGCACCGGCACCTGCGGCACGACCGTGGCGCGGTAGCACAGGCAGATGTAGGGCAGCTGCATGCCGTCCATGCCACGACCGTAGTCGTCGTAGAACGCCAGCACCTCGGCGCGCTTGGCCGCGCGATCCTCATCGGAGAGCATCGCGATGTTCGAGCGCGACAGCACCAGGTCGACGACGCTCGCGCGGTGGATCGTCTGCCAGAAGGTGTGCTGCGCGTGCTCGATCCCCTCGAAGCAGCCCGAGTCGAGCAGCGACTCGCTCGGGTCCATCGACTCGATCGGCCTCTCGATCAGGCGGCCGAGCTTGCGGACCCACGGGATGGACTCGTCGCGCTGGTTCCACGCGAGCGCCAGCGTCCCCCCGGGGTTGAGCACCCGCGAGATCTCCGGCAGCGCCTTGTCGAGGTCGAACCAGTGGAAGGCCTGTCCCGCGATCACGACGTCATAGCTCAGGTCGGGGGCCGGGATGCTCTCGGCTCCGCCGACGCTGGTGCGTACGTCGGGCAGGTGGCGGCGCAGGATGTCGAGCATCGCCTCGTCGGGATCCGTCGCGTGCACGTCGTGACCGAGCTCGACCAGGGTGCGGGTCAGCTTCCCGGTGCCGGCGCCGAGCTCGAGGATGCTGCGCGGCCCCGGGCCGACCAGCCACTCGACCGCCTCGCGGGGATAGCCCGGCCGGCCACGGTCGTAAGACTCCGCGACCTTCCCGAACACCCGCCCCTGCTCCGTCATCAATCGCAGGCTACCCGCGTGCGGGTCGCGGAACCGGCCGCCACACCGGGCACCGCACCGGGCACCGCACCGGGCACCGCACCGGCGGGCGATCGCGGCGACCCTCCGTGCCCGGCCGTGGGAGGTGCCTGACTAGCGTGGGGCCTCGTGAGCGCGGATCCGTTGGCCTGGCTGGTGTCGCTGGAGGGCGTGTCGTCGGCGTACGCCGCGACGAGGGACGGCATCGACGTCATGCTGCGTGACCGGGGGCTGCGCCGGACGTCGCCGGAGACGACCGCCGAGTCGCTGCTGCGGGGCGCGCACGCCTCGGCCGTGCTCGAGGGCTCCGGTGCGACTCTCGACGAGGTGCGGTCCTCCGGGGGCGACGCCGTCGCCCGGGACGCCGTCCGGCTGTCGACCGAGCTGCTCGGGCTGGTGCCCGTCCTGCAGCGCGCGCCCCTGCAGGCGCTCGCCAGGATCCACGCCGTGGCGGCGGCCGGCTCGGTCGGTGCGGACGAGCTCGGCCGACCGCGTTCGCCCGAGGCCGCCGAGCGGCTGCGCGGGCTCGCCGACCTGTTGACGATGCAGACGTCGGCGCCGGCGCTCGTGGTCGCCGCGATCGCGCACGCCGACCTCGCGACGGCCGCGCCGTTCGCGTCGCACAACGGCATCGTCGCCCGTGCGGCGGAGCGGCTGGTGCTGGTCGCGCGGGGCGTCGACGAGAAGTCGCTCGTGGTGCCCGAGGCCGGGCACCTGGCGCTGCGCGCGGAGTACGAGTCGAACCTGCGTGGCTACGCGAGCGGGTCGCGGGCCGGCGTACACGCGTGGCTGTTGTACGGCGCCGAGGCCTTCGCGGCCGGCGCCGAGGCGTCGCCCCTGCGCCGCACCTCGCTGTAGCGCCGAAACCACGTGCAGGTGGCACCCGGGTTCTCAAGGAACATGCCGGATGCCACCGCGTGACACACGATCGTCGGGCTACCAGGCGTGCATCAGCTTATTGCTGCCGGCGGGCTTTCTCCCCGCCTTCACAGCGCCCTGTAGGAAGGGTGGATCGCCGCGTGGGTACCCGATCGTGTGGCGCTCTTGAGTTCTCTCACTTTCGTTTCTACGCCCCTTTGCGAACCCCTTCAAGGGCCGCCACGGGTTGACTTCTCGCCGTAGTAAGGGATGATCCGACACCCGTCGCGAGCCCCTCGAGGCTCTCCGCGACCGCTGTCAGGCGCCGATCCGGCGCTTCTTCGCGTTGGCCCACATGACCCCGCCGGCGACCACGACACCGCCGACGGCGAGGGCCGCGAGGGTCGTTCTGGCGGGGGGCAGAGGGAGGCTGCCACGCAGAGCGACGGGCTTGGTGAAGACGAGGATCGGCCAGTCGCGGGCGGTCGCGACGCGGCGAAGCTCCTTGTCCGGGTTCACGGCGTGCGGGTGCCCGACGGCCTCCAGCATGGGTACGTCGGTGGCCGAGTCGCTGTAGGCGTAGGACTCGTCGAGGTCGTAGCCGCGCTCCTCGGCCAGCGCCCTGATCGCGTTGGCCTTCTCGGCGGCGTAGGCGTAGTAGATGATCTCGCCGGTGTAGCGGCCGTCGGCGACGCTCATCTGCGTCGCGACGACGTGGTCGGCGCCGAGCATCTCGCCGATCGGCTCGACGACTTCACGACCGCTCGTGGAGACGATGACGACGTCGCGGCCCGCGGCCTTGTGCTCCTCGATGAGGTTGACGGCCTCGTCGTAGACGATCGGGTCGACGATGTTGTGGAGGGTGTCGGCGACGATCTCGCGCACGGTGTCGACGTCCCAGCCGGTGACCAGGTCCGACATGAACCGTCGCATCTTCTCCATCTGGTCGTGGTCGGCACCGCCGACGACGTAGAGGAACTGTGCGTAGACGCTGCGCAGCAGGGCCTTGCGTGAGATCAGCCCGCCGGCCTGGAAGGGCTTGCTGAACGCCAGCGTGCTCGACTTGGCGATGATCGTCTTGTCGAGGTCGAAGAACGCCGCTTGCCGGCTGCTTGCCATGGTTACCACTGTAAAGGGGCCGCTTCCGCTCCACAGACGTATCCGGCCGAACCACGGTCCACAGCGCGGCGCCCGCCCACGTGAGCCTGTCGGCGTCCGCGGGGAGTCTCGTCGGCATGACTCACGCACTCCTGGTCACCGCCGACGATGCACTGCTCGACGAGCTCGTCCGGCTCTGCGCCGCCGCGGGCACGACTCCGCATGTCTCCGCCGACGTCGGGTCGGCACTGCGGGGCTGGTCGTCAGCCGCGCTCGTGCTGGTCGGGGCCGACCTCGCCGCCGACCTCGCCCGTGCGTCACCGGCCAGACGCGACGGCGTCCACGTGGTCGCCTGGGGCAGCGCGCCCGACGAGCTCTTCCGGGCGGCGCTCATGGTCGGTGCCGAAGGGGTCGCCCTGCTCCCCGGATCGACCGAGTGGCTCGCCGCGCTGTTGGGCGACATCGGGGACGTCGGGCGCGCACGCGGTCTCACGATCGGTCTGATGGCCGGGTCGGGCGGCGCCGGAGCGACCACCTTCGCCTGCGCGCTGGCTCAGCTCGCCGCCAAGGCCGGCCCGACCGTCGTCGTGGACGCCGACCCGCTGGGGCCCGGTGTCGACCGTGTGCTGGGCTTCGAGTGGCGGCCGGGCGTGCGGTGGGGCGAGCTGTCGCGCACCGCGGGCAGGCTGAGTGCCCGCTCGCTGCGCGAAGGCCTCCCGCGGTACGCCGACCTCGGCGTCCTCACCTGGGGCCCGGGCGACCCCCGTGAGCTCGACGTGTCGAGCGTCCGGGAGGTCATGTCGGCCGCCAGACGCGGGCACGACACGGTCGTCGTCGACCTGCCGCGGTCCGGCGACACGGTCACGGAGGAGCTCGCCAACCGCTGCGACCAGGTGCTGCTCGTCGTCGCCGCCACGGTCACCGGGATCGCGTCGGCGGGCCGGTTGGTCGGACGGTTCGGCGACCTGTCGCGTGTGCGGCTCGTCGTACGTGGGGGTGGGGCTGAGCCGGAGGCGGTGGCCGGGGCCGTCGGCGTCCCGCTCATCGCGGCGATGGGCGACCAGCGTGGTCTCGCGGAGTCGATCGACCTCGGGCTCGGGCCCGTGCGTTCGCGTCGCGGGCCCCTCGGCCGCGCCGCGTCGACGGTGCTCGGGCTGATGCCGGCGGCGGCATGAGCCGCGTCGTGGAGCTCGCCCCCGAGGTCGTCGACGAGGTCCGCGACTGGCTCGCCCGGACGCCCGGCGACCTGACCCCGCACCGCGTGGCCGAAGGTCTGCGCGCCGCGGGCCGGCCGGTGGGTGACGCGACCGTCCTCACCGTCTACGAGCTGCTCCGGCGCGACGTCGTCGGAGCCGGGCCGCTCGAGCCGCTGTTGCGACTGCCCGGCGTGACCGACGTCCTCGTCAACGGACCCGACCAGGTCTTCCTCGACCGCGGCCATGGTCTCGAGCGGGCCGACGTGCGCTTTCCCGACGACGGCTCGGTGCGGCGGCTCGCGCAGCGACTGGCGGCCGCCGCCGGGCGCAGGCTCGACGACGCCGCGCCGTACGTCGATCTCAGGCTGGCGGACGGCACCCGCTTCCACGCCGTCCTCGCCCCGCTCGCGCGGCCCGGGACGGCCATCTCGTTGCGCGTCCCCTCCCGGCGGTCCTTCACGCTGGACGACCTCGTGGCCGCTGGCGCCCTGTCCCACGCCGGCGCTGCCCTGGTGCGCGCGGTCGTCACGGCCAGACTCGCCTTCCTGGTCAGCGGCGGCACGGGCACCGGCAAGACGACGCTGCTCGCGACCCTTCTCGGGCTCGCGGGCCCGGACGAGCGGCTCGTCGTGGTCGAGGACGCATCCGAGCTCCGACCGGATCACCCGCACGTCGTCGGACTGGAAGCGCGGCCCCCCAACATCGAGGGCGCCGGTGCGGTCGACCTTCGCGCGCTCGTCCGGCAGGCCCTGCGGATGCGACCGGACCGGCTGGTGCTGGGCGAGGTCCGCGGCGGCGAGGTTGTGGATCTCCTCGCCGCGCTCAACACCGGGCACGAGGGTGGCTGCGGCACGCTGCATGCCAACTCCGCGCTCGACGTGCCCGCCCGCGTCGAGGCGCTGGCGCTGGCCGCCGGCCTGGGCCGGGAGGCCGTGCACAGCCAGCTCGCCTCGGGGGTCGATGCCGTGCTGCACCTCGAGCGTGGACGCGACGGCCGGCGTCGACTCGCCCAGATCGCCCTGCCGGTCCGCCAGGGCGACGGACTCGTGCGGATGGAGCTGGGCGCGACCTTCCAGCCTTCAGGAGGCCTGGTCGAGGGCCCGGGCGCGGAGCGGCTCACCGCTCTGCTGGAGCGATCGTGATGGCGATGTGGGTCCTTCCGGCGGCTGCCGGCGGGGCTGCTGCTGGTCTGCTCACCCCGCCTGGGTCAGCTCGTCCGACGGTCGGAGGTCGCGTGCCTGCCACGCTGGCATCCCTGGGCGCGCTCGGCGTGCTCGTGCTCCTCGCATCCCCCCGCCTGCTCGTCCTCGGCCCCGCCGCGATCGCGGTGTGTGCCGGAGGGGCATCGCTGTGGCACCGTCGGGCCGCCCGGTTGTCGGCCGCACGCACCGCGACAGCACTGGTCGACGCCTGCGAGCAGATCGCTGCAGAGCTGGCCGCCGGTCAGCCCCCTGGTCGAGCCCTCGACCGGGCCGCCGGGTGTTGGCCCGTGCTCGCTCCGGTGGCGGAGGCCGCCCGCGTCGGGGCAGACGTCCCGGGCGCCCTGCGCGTCGCAGCTCTGACGCCGGGCGCGGACGGCTTGCGTTGGGTCGCCGCGGCCTGGGAGGTCGCGCACCGAACAGGGCAGGGCCTGGCGGACGCGGTCGACCGGGTCGCCGCCGACCTGCGCGCCGAGCAGGCCACGCGGCGCGTGGTCGACGGCGAGCTGGCGTCAGCGCGCGCGACGGCCAAGCTCGTGGCGCTCCTGCCTCTCGCCGCGCTGGCCACCGGCAGGGGAGTCGGCGGTGACCCCTGGACCTTCCTGCTCGGCACACCGGTCGGCCTCGGATGCCTCGCCGCGGGTCTGGGGTTCGGCTGGCTGGGGCTGTGGTGGATCGAGGCGATCGCGCGAGGAGTCGAGGCGGCGTGAGCGTCTCGCTCCTCGTCGGCGCCGGCGCAGGACTGGCGGTGGCCCTGGCGCCGCGGCCGCGTCCCTCGTTACGGGACCCGCCGTCAGTCACGGTCGCGACCGACGACGCCGGGTGGATGATGCGCCACCGGATCGCGCTCAGCCTGCTCGCCGGTGTCGCCGCGTCGACCCTGGTCGGCGGGATGCCGGGGTGGGTGATTGCGCCCGTCGCAGCGGGCGGCTGCTGGCGGGCGATCGGCCGCGCCGAGCCGGCCGACGTACGACGGCAGCGGGACGAGCTCCGTCGGGAGCTGCCGCACCTGGCCCGCCTGCTGGCTGCGGCACTCGCTGCCGGTGCCGCGCCGGCGACGGCCGCCCAGGCGGTGTCCGACGCACTGCCCGGGCCAGGGGGCGCGCGTCTGGGCGCGGCCGCGGCCCGCCTCCGCCTCGGTGCCGACCCGGTCGCGGTGTGGCAGGGGCTCGCCGACGAGCCCGCGCTCGCGCCGCTCGGGCGCGCTCTCGCCCGGGGCCAGTCGTCGGGGTCGAGCGTGGTCGTGTCCGTCCAACGACTCGGTGACGAGCTTGCGCGGGCTGCACGTGCCGATGCCGAGGACCGGGCCCGGCGCGTCGGCGTCAAGGCCGCGGTGCCGCTCGGCATCTGCCTGCTGCCGTGCTTCCTGCTCATCGGCATCGTGCCTCTGGTCGGCGGACTCCTGGCGTCGCTGCGCCTGTGACGGGCCGTTGGCCGTCCACCGTCGCCCTGACCGCTCCAGCGCTCCACAGGGCGCCGAACCCGGCGCGCGGACGAACGGCTTCAGACAGATCGTTGGATCAGCCGCGCCCGCGGCCCGAACCCGAAGGAGATGCCCATGCAGCACTCGTCACGACGCCACGGCCGGACCGACCGGGGGATCACGACCGCTGAGTACGCAGTCGGCACGGCCGCCGGTGCGGGCCTCGCCGGTCTGCTCTTCAAGATGTTGACGGGTGGCTTCGGAAGCGAGCTGCTGCAGAGGCTGTACGACCATGTCATGCAGCTCCTCGGCATCTGATGTCGTCGCCGGCACGAGACCGGGGCGCGGCGACGGCCGAGCTGGTGATGGTGCTGCCCGCTCTGGTCGCCGTGACGCTTGGGCTGGTGTGGCTGCTCTCCGTCGGCGCGGCCCAGGTCCGCACGGTCGACGCCGCCCGGGAGACGGCCCGGGCGTGGGCGCGCGGCGACGACGGGACCGCAGCGGTCGACCGAGGTGTGCGGGTCGGCCCGGACGGCACCAGCGTCTCGGTGCACTCGGACGGCGACCAGGTCGTTGTGACCGCCCGTGCGCGCGTCCAAGGACCGGGTGGGCTGTTCGGCTTCCTTCCCGGCGTCACGGTCCATGCCCGGGCGGTCGCCGCGACCGAGGCGGGCGACGCGCCCTGAGCGGGGTGGACCGCGGCTCCGCTGTGCCGTTCGCCGTCGCCTGTCTCGGACTGGTCCTGCTGCTCGGGGCGGCGCTCGGGGTCGTCGGTGCGATGGTCGTCGATCACCGCAGGGCGCAGGCGGCCGCGGACCTTGCCGCGCTCGCCGGCGCGTCAGCGCTCGGCGACGGTGGCGACGGCTGTGGTGCGGCCGCGAGGATCGCGGCAGGCAACGGCGCGTCGCTCGCCGACTGCGTCGCCGAGGGGGCCGATCTCCGCGTCACCGTCGTCGTGCGCGGACCGGGCTGGCTGGGAGCCCACGGCGACCTCACGGCGCAGGCGCGGGCGGGACCGGGCTAGCGCGGCCGTCCGTGGAACGCGCGGTGCGTCTGGAGGACAGCTACTCGCTGACGGGCGCGGTGACGTTCGATCTCGCCGCGAGCAACGCCCCCAGGAGCCGGGCCGCGCCGTTCTTGTCGAGCGGGTTGTTCTGGTTGCCGCACTTCGGCGACTGGACGCAGGAAGGGCAGCCGTCGTCGCACTCGCACGCCTCGATGGTCTCCAGCGTCGCCGAGAGCCAGTCGCCGGCCGCCCGGAAGCCGCGCTCGGCGAAGCCGGCCCCGCCGGGGTGGCCGTCGTACACGAAGACGGTGAGGACCCCGGTGTCCGGGTGCACGGCGGTCGACACCCCGCCGATGTCCCAACGGTCACACGTCGCGAAGAGGGGCAGCAGTCCGATCGAGCAGTGCTCGGCGGCGTGCGCCGAGCCCGGCACGTCGACCTGCTGCAAGCCCGCGCCCTCGACGACGTGATGGGGCACCGTCCACCAGACGGCGCTCGTCCGGAGGCTCCGGACGGGCAGGTCGAGGGGCTCCTCGCCGATCACCTCGCCGCCTGGCTGGCGGCGCCGCAGGAACGAGACGACCTGGTGCGACACGTCCACGTCGCCGAAGGACAGCCGGCAGTCGCCCCAGCGCTCGTGCTCCTGCTCGGTGACGATGCTGATGTCGGTCGTCTCACGTGCGGTCGTCGTGTAGCCGGGGTCGGCACGCTCGATGGCCGCGACGCCCTCCTCGAGGTCGAGCGAGGCGACCAGCCAGGTCTCGCCCTGATGGAGGTAGACGGCGCCTGCGTGGGCGGTGCCGTGGGCGCGGGCGGCGTCGACCGTCCCCACGACGCGCCCCGTCGACGCCTCGACGAGCTGGACGGCGCTGCCGCCCGCCGACCTGATGTCGACCAGGTCCGCGGCTCTGCGTCGGTCGGTCCAGAACCACCCCCGCGGTCGCCTGCGCAGGACACCGGCCTCGGTCAGGCTCTCGACGATCCCGGCAGCGGTCGGGCCGAAGAGCTCGAAGTCGGCCGACGTCAGTGGGATCTCCTGAGCGGCGGCGCACAGGTGCGGACCGAGGACGTAGGGGTTGCCCGGATCGAACACGGTCGCTTCGACCGGACGGCCGAGCAGCGCGTCGGGATGGGTGACGAGATAGGTGTCGAGCGGGTCGTCCCGGGCCACCAGCACGCCGAGCGCGTCCTGCGCGCCGCGGCCCGCGCGGCCGACCTGCTGCCAGAGCGCCGCTCGCGTGCCGGGGAAGCCGGCCATCAGCACCGCGTCGAGCCCGCTGACGTCGATGCCGAGCTCGAGGGCGTTGGTGGCCGCGATCCCGAGCAGACGGCCCGACCGCAGGGCCTGCTCGAGCTCGCGGCGCTCCTCGGGGAGATAGCCACCGCGGTACGCCGCCACGCGGCCGGGCAGGTCCGGGTCGACGTCGGCCAGAAGGCCGGCCGCCGTCAGCGCGACCTGCTCGGCGCCGGTCCGCGAGCGCACGAACGCCAGCGTGCGGACCTCCGAGGAGACCAGGTCGGCGAGCAGGTCGGCCGTCTCGGACGACGCGGCGCGGCGCACGGGCGCGCCGTTCTCCCCGGCGAAGCTGGTCAACGGAGGCTGCCAGAGCGCGAGGGAGACGCGCCCGCGGGGAGAGCCGTCGGTCGTCACGGGCACGACGTCGAGCCCGGTCAGCCGGTGGCCCGCCGTCTCGGGCTCGGCGACGGTCGCCGAGGCCAGGACGAACGTGGGTGAGGCGCCGTACGACGCCGCGACGCGTCGCAGCCGTCGCAGCACGTGCGCGACGTGGGCGCCGAAGACGCCGCGGTAGTGGTGGCACTCGTCGACGACCACGTAGGTCAGCGAGCCGAGGAACGACGCCCATCGGCTGTGCGCGGGCAGGAGCGAGCGGTGGAGCATGTCCGGGTTCGTGAGCACGTACTCGGCGTACGCACGCGTCCAGTCCCGCTGCTCGCGCGGGCTGTCGCCGTCGTGGGTCGTGACCCGCACGTCGAGCTCGAGCGACTGCAGACGGGCGAGCTGATCCTGCGCCAGCGCTTTCGTGGGCGCCAGGTAGAGGACCGTCGCACCCCGCTGTCCCTTCGGCCCGCGCCCCTCTCGAACAGCCGTGAGCGCAGGCAGCTGGTAGGCCAGCGACTTGCCGGACGCGGTGCCCGTGGCGAGCACGACGTGGGCGCCCGAGTAGGCCGCGTCGGCGGCGACCACCTGGTGCCGCCAGGGCCGCTCCACGCCGCGGCTGTGGAACGCCTCGACAACCGTCGGATCGGCCCATCCCGGCCAGTCGACCTCGTCGGCGGGACGGGGCGGCAGCTCCTCGAGATGCGTGAGACGACCCTCCCGGCCGGGGACGGCCGAGAGCCGCTGCAGCAGGGTCGGCACGTCGTGGTGCATCGGAGGCGCCGTCACCGCTCCATCCTCCCAAACGACACCGACAACGGCCGTCGCGGCGTCACCCGCGGGGTCGCCCTGTGCGACTTCTTTGTACGGTGGGTCGTGGAACGTGATTACATAGGGTCCGGCTTCGCGGACCGGGACGTCGTGATCCCGGCACGTGGCCCGACCGTCCGTCACCTGACGTCCGAGTGGAGTGCTCCGTGGACCTGACCCTTTCGACTCGTGAGGTCGATGGGACGACCGTCGTGTCCGTCGGTGGTGAGATCGACGTCTACACGGCGCCGAAGCTCCGCGACAAGATCACCGAGCTCGTCGCCGCCGGCTCGCACGACCTCGTCGTCGACCTCGAGGCCGTCGAGTTCCTCGACTCGACCGGGCTCGGCGTCCTCGTCGGCGGCCTGAAGAAGGTGCGTGCGCACGACGGCAGCCTGCAGCTGGTGTGCACGCAGGACCGCCTCCTGAAGATCTTCCGCATCACCGGCCTCGCGAAGGTGTTCGCGATCCACGGCTCGGCAGAGGCGGCGATCGCGGCCGACTGACGCCGCGACGCGCCGTCGACCCACGCTCGCAGACGACCCCCTCGCGCCCGCTCGCCCTGTGGCGACGCGGGCGCTCGCCGTCTTCGGCGCACTTTGCGCGCACTCGTTCGCTTCGCCTCCTTCACACTGTGGCACGGGTCACATACCCTGCGGTGGGAACCGACCCGCGCGCAGGAGGACCGAATGCCCGAAGTCGAAGTATCCGGAGGCGATCTCGTCCTCGTCATCATCGTCGGGCTGGTCGCGCTGACCTGTCTCGGCCTGGGCTTCATGTTCCGGCGCGAGGTGCTCGCGGCCGAGACTGGCACCGAGAAGATGAGGACGATCGCCCAAGCGGTGGAGGAGGGCGCCTCGGCCTATCTCGGTCGTCAGTTCCGCACCCTCGCCGTCTTCGCCGCCATCGCCTTCGTGGTGCTCTTCGCGCTGCCGGCCGACGACGTCGGCGTCCGCGTCGGGCGCTCGATCTTCTTCCTCCTCGGCGCCGGCTTCAGTGCGACCGTCGGCTACCTCGGCATGTCGCTCGCCGTGCGTGCCAACGTGCGCGTGGCCGCCGCCGCCGAGGTGAGCGGTCGCGAGCCGGCGATGACCATCGGCTTCCGCACCGGAGCCACGGTCGGCATGCTCACCGTCGGACTCGGGCTGCTCGGCGCCAGCGTGGTCGTGATCATCTTCCAGGACCAGGCGCCGCACGTGCTCGAGGGCTTCGGGTTCGGCGCAGCGCTGCTCGCGATGTTCATGCGTGTCGGCGGCGGCATCTTCACCAAGGCCGCCGACGTGGGCGCAGACCTGGTCGGCAAGGTGGAGCAGAACATCCCCGAGGACGACCCGCGCAACGCCGCGACGATCGCCGACAACGTCGGCGACAACGTCGGCGACTGTGCAGGCATGGCCGCCGACCTCTTCGAGTCGTACGCCGTCACCCTGGTCGCCGCGCTGATCCTCGGCTCGCAGGCGTTCGGCGACAAGGGCCTGGTCTTCCCGCTCATCGTCCCCGCCATCGGTGCGCTCACCGCGGTCGCCGGTGTCTACCTCTGCCGCCCTCGCGTCGGAGAGAACGGCCTGCGGACGATCAACCGTGCCTTCTACATCTCGGCGGCGATCGGCGCGGTGGCCTCGGCGATCGCGGCCTTCCTCTACCTCCCCGGCGACTGGGCGAGCCTCAACGGGTCCGGCGCCGCCGCCGACGTCAGCCCGCGCGTCCTTGCTGCCGGTGCGGTGGCGATCGGCGTCGTCCTCGCCGCCGCGATCCTCGCGCTGACCGGCTACTTCACCGGCACCGAGCACCGACCCGTGCGAGACGTCGGCCGCACCAGCCTGACCGGCGCGGCGACCGTGATCCTGAGCGGCCTCTCCGTCGGTTTCGAGTCGGCCGTCTACACCGCGCTCGTCATCGGCGCCGCCGTGTTCGGGGCGGCGCTCCTGGCCGGCGGCACGACCTCCCTCGCCCTCTTCGCGGTCTCGCTCGCCGGTTGCGGCCTCTTGACGACGGTCGGCGTGATCGTCGCCATGGACACGTTCGGCCCGGTCTCCGACAACGCCCAGGGCATCGCCGAGATGTCCGGCGAGGTCGGCGAGGAGGGAGCCAAGATCCTCACCGAGCTCGACGCCGTCGGCAACACGACCAAGGCGATCACCAAGGGCATCGCGATCGCGACCGCCGTGCTCGCCGCGAGCGCCCTGTTCGCGTCCTACACCCAGAGCGCGTTCGACGCGTTCGCCAAGGCCACCGGCAAGGGGGAGTCCGGCATCCTGGACGGCTTCCTCGTGTTCGACGCCAAGCTGCTCGTCGGCGCCCTGCTCGGCGCGAGCGTGGTGTTCCTCTTCTCGGGACTCGCGATCAGCGCGGTCGGCCGGGCGGCCGGCGCGGTGGTCTACGAGGTGCGCCGGCAGTTCCGCGAGATCCCCGGGATCATGGAGGGCACCGGTCGCCCGGAGTACGGCAAGGTCGTCGACATCGTCACCCGCGACTCGCTGCGCGAGCTGGCGACGCCGGGCATCCTCGCCATCCTCGCGCCGGTCGCCGTCGGCTTCGGCCTCGGGATCGGCCCGCTGGCCGGCTTCCTCGCCGGCGCGATCACGACGGGCACGCTCATGGCCGTGTTCCTCGCCAACTCCGGTGGCGCCTGGGACAACGCCAAGAAGCTCGTCGAGGACGGCTACCACGGCGGCAAGGGCTCGGACGCGCACGCGGCGACGGTCATCGGCGACACGGTCGGCGACCCGTTCAAGGACACCGCCGGTCCGGCGATCAACCCGCTGCTCAAGGTGATGAACCTGGTCAGCCTGCTCATCGTCGCGGCCATCGTGAACCTGACGTACGGCACCCACGCGAGCGACTGGCTGCGTGTCCTCATCGCCGTCGCGGCGGCGGCCGGGATCGTGGTCGCGGTGTACGTGTCCAAGCGGCGCCCGATCGCCATCGGCAGCGACGACGGCGAGCCGGACGCCGTGGCGGCGCCGCCGGTGAGGAGCGGACTGACCTGAGGCCGGCCCCGGCCGGAGCAGCCGGTGCGGGAGAGCGGGTAACGTCCCGGACGTGCGCGACGTGACCGACCTCCCCCACCGGCTCCGCGAGGCGCTGACCGCGGCGCGGTTCACCTACGACGACGTCGCCGAGGTGCTCGGGCCGCTCGCCCATGCCGCGCTCGGTCGCAACGAGACGACGCCCGGGCTGCGTCGGACCCGTGGCGGGAGCCCGCTCGAGACCCTCGTCAGGCTCTTCCTGCTCCAGACGCCCGTGCCCCTCGCCGCCGCGGAGGGCGCGCTCCCAGGTCTCGTGGACCGACTGGCGGTCGAGGGCCTGCTGGACCAGTCCGTCGGCGAGGTCGCCGCACGCATGGACGTGCGGCCTTACGCGACCGACGCCGCCGCCGACTCCGGTGGCAGCCTGTGGGTCGTCTCCGACCTCACTCCGGGTCTCGACGGTGCGCCGCAGCGCGTGGGCGCCGACTACGTGCTCGGCATCAGCCCCGCGTCCACCTCGTTGGCCCAGCTCACCATCCGGGACCGGGTCAGTCGCAGCCTCGACCTCGGGACAGGGTGCGGCGTCCAGGCGCTCCACCTCGCCGCCCACTCCGGCCACGTCGTCGCCACCGACGTCAACCAGCGGGCGCTGTGGATCACCCGCTTCAACGCCGCCCTCAACGAGGTCGGCCACAACGTCGAGGTCCGCGAGGGCTCGTTCTTCGACCCCGTGCGGGGCGAGACGTTCGACCTGATCGCCACCAACCCGCCGTTCGTCATCTCGCCGGCGACGGGCGAGCGGCTGGTCTACCGGGACTCGGGCCTGCCCGGCGACCGTGTCGTCGAGGACATCGTCCGTGGCGCACCCGAGCTCCTCAACCCCGGGGGCTGGTGCCAGATCCTCGCCAACTGGGTCATCTCCCGCGACATCGCCTGGGACGAGCGCCTCGGGTCGTGGCTCGGAGACGACACCGATGCGTTCGTCGTGCAACGCGAGATCCTCGACCCGGCCGCCTACGTCGAGCTCTGGCTCAAGGACTCGGGCCACCACCCCTCCACCGGCAGCGGCCACGCCGACGACTACCGGCTCCGCTACGACACGTGGCTCTCCTGGATGGAGGAGCAGGGCGTCGAGGGCGTCGGGTTCGGATGGATCAACCTGCACAAGACCGGCGGCCCGGGATCGCGGCGCGAGCTGCTCGAGTGGCCGTACGACGTCGAGCAGCCGATCGCCCCCGCGATCGCCTCGTGGGGCACCGCGGTCCGTGTCGAGGTCGGCCCCGAGTCTCGGCTGGTGCTGCCGGTGGACGTGCAGCAGGAGACCGTCGGGGCACCGGGCGCCGAGGACCCGACCGCCGTCGTGCTCCGCCAGCAGCGTGGCCTCAGGCGCGCCCGTCAGGTCGACACCGTGACCGCGGCGCTCGCGGGCGCCTGCGACGGGGAGCTCGCCGTCGGCCAGCTGCTCGACGCCATCAGCGAGCTGCTCGGCCTCGACCCGGCCGAGACCCGGGCGACCTACGTGCCGATCGCGCAGGAGCTCGTCGGCGAAGGCTTCCTGGTGCCGGCCTGACCGGCTCCGGCCGCTGCGACGGCCTGGTCGCGCACCCGCAGCAGCTGTCCTCGCACACGGGCGGTGAGCAGGTCCGCGTAGCCGAGAGCCGTCAGCTCGGGGAGCTGGCGCTGCCACATCCACGGTCGTGAGACGTCGTGCCACGGCCAGAAGCCGCGCAGGGTTTGCGTCACCGGCGGTGCGTACGCCGACGGCGACTGCGAGACCGTGAAGAACTGACGCAGCGCCGACTGCCGCACGACACCCTTCGGCCCGACCAGCCCGTTGGCGGACGCCACCGCGTGGCAGATCCCGGCGGCGACCTGGGTCGCGGGCCGTGCGCCGAGGACGACCAGGGGCTCGAGCTCCCACAACCGCAGCAGCGCGCGGCGCAGCGCGTGACCGACCTCGGCGTCGAAGAACCGCTCGGCCGCTCCGTCGAGCAGCTCGGCGACCGCGTCGAGGCGCTGTCGGTCGGCCGCGGATTCGACGAGCGGCAGCCCGAGGCCGTCGTCGGTGAGTGGCCGGTCGTGGAGCGCGGCCACGGCGGCGGGACCTCCACAGACCGAGGCCAGCCACTCCAGGGCCAGCTCGTGCTCCTTCCGCTCGGGCGGTCGGGGCCGGAGCTGCTCGGTCTCGAGCCGGTCGATCACCGTCAGCGCACGCTCGACCAGCGACGCGCAGTCGAAGCAGTAACGGCCCCGCTCGTCGCCGAGCAGATTGTCGATCTCGTCGTACATCAATGACCTCCAGTGCGGGTTGGAAGTCGTCGTCCGTGACCCATCAGACAGCACGCCACCGACAGTCCGGCGAGGGCTTGGTGGTGGAATCAGTGGGAGGGCGACTGGACATCAGGCGCTACCGTGGTCCGCCGTGAGCCCCGTGTGGGGCTGACAAGGTCGAGTAGGAAGAGCAGCAGTGGCGCACAAGTTGGTGATCGTCGAGTCCCCGGCGAAGGCCCGCACGATCGGCGGGTACCTCGGGCAGGGGTATGTCGTCGAGTCCTCCATCGGCCACATCCGCGACCTCCCGCAGAGCGCAGCCGACACCCCGGCCAAGATCAAGGACAAGCCCTGGGGTCGGCTGGCGGTCGACGTCGACAACGGGTTCGCGCCCTTCTACGTCGTGCCGCGCGACAAGAAGAGCCACATCTCCAAGCTCAAGACGTTGCTCAAGGACGCCGACGAGCTCTACCTCGCCACCGATGAGGACCGCGAGGGAGAGGCGATCGCCTGGCACCTGCTCGACGAGCTGAAGCCGAAGAACATCCCGGTCAAGCGGATGGTCTTCCACGAGATCACGAAGGCGGCCATCCAGGCCGCCGCGGACAACCCGCGCGAGCTCGACATGGACCTCGTCGAGGCGCAGGAGACCCGGCGCATCCTCGACCGCCTGTACGGCTACGAGGTCTCCCCGGTCCTGTGGAAGAAGATCTCCTCCGGCCTCTCCGCGGGCCGCGTTCAGTCGGTCGCGACCCGGCTCGTGGTCGACCGCGAGCAGGAGCGGATGGACTTCAAGGTCGCGTCCTACTGGGACATCGACGGCACCTTCGACGCGGGCAGCTCGTCCGACCAGCGGATGTTCCCGGCCCGGCTGTGGACGGTCGACGGCTCCCGCGTCGCCTCCGGCAGCAACTTCGGCCCGGACGGCCTGCTGAAGACGCCCGGGACCGGCACCGAGGTCGTCCACCTCGACCGCACCCGGGCCGAGGCGCTCGTCGCGGCGCTGGCCGAGACGACGTACGGCGTCCGCTCGGTCGAGTCCCGGCCCTACCGCCGCAGCCCCTACGCGCCGTTCCGGACGACGACCCTGCAGCAGGAGGCCTCCCGCAAGCTCGGCATGAGCGCCAGCGTGACGATGAGCGTCGCGCAGCGGCTCTACGAGAACGGCTTCATCACGTACATGCGTACCGACAGCACCAGCCTGTCGGAGACGGCCGTGACGGCTGCCCGCCGCCAGGTGCAGGAGCTGTACGGCGGCGAGTACCTGCCCGACGCGCCCCGTGTCTACGCCAGCAAGGTCAAGAACGCCCAGGAGGCGCACGAGGCCATCCGGCCGGCCGGTGACTCCTTCCGCACGCCGGCGCAGACCGGCCTGACCGGCGACCAGTTCCGGCTCTACGAGCTGATCTGGATGCGCACGGTCGCCTCCCAGATGAAGGACGCCGTCGGCCAGTCGGTCACGATCCGTCTCGGCGGCGCCGCGGCGAGCGGCGAGGACGTCGTCTTCTCGGCGAGCGGTCGCGTCATCACGTTCCACGGGTTCCTCAAGGCCTACGTCGAGGGCACCGACTCCGCCGACCAGAGCAGCGACGACGCGGAGACCCGGCTGCCGAACGTCTCCGAGGGCGACGCCGTCACGGCCGCCAGCCTGCGCGCCCAGGGCCACGAGACGAAGCCGCCGGCGCGCTACACCGAGGCGACGCTGATCAAGGAGCTCGAGGACCGCGAGATCGGCCGCCCGTCGACGTACGCGAGCATCATCGGGACGATCCTCAACCGCGGCTACGTCTACAAGAAGGGCACCGCGCTGGTGCCGGCCTGGATCGCCTTCTCGGTGGTGCGGCTGCTCAAGGAGCACTTCCCGCGGCAGATCGACTACGACTTCACCGCGCAGATGGAGCGCGCCCTCGACGAGATCGCCGGCGGACGCAGCACCCGTCAGAACGAGCTGGGCGAGTTCTACTTCGGCTCCGACCGCCACCCGGGCCTCAAGGCGCTCGTCGACGGGCTCGGCGACATCGACGCGCGCGACCTGGCGACGTACCTGATCGGTGGCGAGGAGTCGGGGGTCCAGCTGCGTGTGGGCAAGTACGGCCCCTACCTCGAGGGCCCGGGCGACGATGGGACGCCGCTGGCCGTGCGCGCCAACGTGCCCGACGACCTGCCGCCCGACGAGCTCACGCTCGACAAGGCCAAGGAGCTGCTGGCCAACCCCGCCGGCGAGGAGGTCCGGCTCGGCCGCCACCCGGAGACCGGGCTGGAGGTCGTGGCCAAGAACGGGCGATTCGGGCCCTACGTCACCGAGCTGCTCCCCGAGGACGCACCCAAGAGCGCCAAGGCGCGCACGGGCTCGCTGTTCAAGTCGATGAGCCTCGACACCGTCACCCTCGACGACGCCGTCAAGCTGCTCACGCTGCCCCGCGTGGTCGGCGCCGGCGAGGACGGCGAGGAGATCACCGCGCAGAACGGCCGCTACGGGCCCTACCTCAAGAAGGGCACCGACTCGCGCTCGCTCACGACCGAGGACCAGCTGCTCACGATCACGCTCGACGAGGCGCTGAGGATCTACGCCCAGCCCAAGCAGCGTGGCCGCGCCGCCGCCGCGGCTCCGCTCAAGGAGCTCGGCAAGGACCCGGTGTCGGGCAACCCGATCGTCATCAAGAACGGGCGCTTCGGCGAGTACGTCACCGATGGTGAGTACAACGCGACCCTGCGCCGCGACGACTCGGTCGAGGCCATGACGCTCGAGCGCGCAGCGGAGCTCCTCGCGGAGAAGCGTGCGAAGGGCCCGGCCAAGAAGACCGCCAAGCGCGGTGCGAAGAAGGCGCCGGCCAAGAAGACGACCAAGAAGGCGACGGCGAAGAAGGCGACGAAGAAGGCGTGAGCGCGACCGAGATCGTCCTCGAGCGCGCGGAGGGCACCTGGTCGACGCTCACCGTCTGGTCCGCCTCCGACGCGACCGCGCCCGTAGTCCTCGTCGTTCCGGCGATGGGGATGCCCGCGAGCTACTACCACCGGTTCGGGTCAGCGCTCGCCGACGCGGGCGTGCACTGCTCGCTGATGGAGCTGCGCGGCCACGAGGCGGAAGGTGGCCGGATCCCGGGGCGCGGCTACGACTTCGGGTACGTCGACATGGTCGCCGACGTCGCCGACGCCGTGACCGCGACACGGTCGGCCCTCCCGGAGGCGCCGGTGGTGCTGCTCGGCCACAGCATGGGCGGCCAGCTCGCCACGATGTACGCCGCACTGCACCCCGACGAGGCGGCCGGCGTCGTCCTGGCGGCCTCGTCGACGCCGCACTGGCGGACCTGGTCCCCCTGGATCCTGCCCGTGAGCGCGGCGTTCGCGGCCACCGGCGCACTGCTCGGCCACTTCCCCGGTCAGCGGGTGCGCTTCGCCGGTCGTGAGGCGCGCGGCGTGATCCGCGACTGGGCCCACCTCGCGCGCACCGGCCGGTTCGTCGCCGGTGAGGACGGGTTGGGGAGGGTCGACCTGCCGCTGCTCGTCGTCTCCGTGGAGGGCGACTGGCTCGGCCCCGCCCGCGCGGTCGACGCGCTGGTGGCCAAGCTCCCCGCGGCACGGGTCGAGCGCGAGCACCTGGACGTCGACGGGATCGACCACTTCAAGTGGGCGAGGCGGCCGGAGGTCGTCGTACCGCGGATCGTGGCGTGGGCCGCGAGCACTGTCCGTGCGACCGCATAGGTTGTCGGGGTGAGCCTCTACACGGACCGCGGCGTCTTCGTCTGCCTCGAAGGCGGGGAGGGGTCGGGCAAGTCGACCCAGTCCAAGCTGCTGCGCGACGCGCTGGACGCGGAGGGCTACTCCGTGCTGCTCACGTTCGAGCCCGGCGACACGCTGGTCGGTCGCGAGCTGCGCCGCATCGTGCTGAGCCCCGAGACCGGCGAGCTCGCCGACAAGACCGAGGCCCTGCTGTACGCCGCCGACAAGGCCGAGCACGTGGAGACGGTCGTGCTCCCCGCTCTCGCCCGCGGCGAGGTGGTCGTCACGGACCGGTACGTCGACTCGACGCTCGCCTACCAGGGCGCGGGCCGCTCCCTGGACGTCGCGGAGGTCGAGCAGGTGGCGCGGTGGGCCACCGGCGACCTGCGGCCCCACCTGACCGTCGTGCTCGACCTCGAGCCGTCGGCCGGGCTCGGCCGGTTCGAGGGCCGCGACCGGATCGAGGGCGAGTCGCTGGAGTTCCACGAGCGGGTCCGCGAGGCGTTCGTGACGATGGCGAAGGCCGACCCCGACCACTACCTCGTGCTCGACGCGCGCGCTCCCGTCGCCGAGATCGCGGCCGCCATCCGGAAGCGGATCGACCCGCTGCTCGCGCAGGCGGCGCGATGACCACGGTCTGGAGCAGCCTCGTCGGTCAACGCAGGTCGATCGACGTCCTGCGCGCGGCCGCGGCCGGTCGCGGGATGACCCACGCCTGGCTGTTCACCGGGCCGCCCGGATCGGGCAGGTCCAACGCGGCCATCGCGTTCGCCGCGGCGCTGCAGTGCCGGTCGGCCGCGTCTCCGGGCGACGGTTGCGGGGTCTGCCACGAGTGCCACACCGTCCTGGGCGGCAGCCACGCCGACGTGAGCGTCGTCCGCACCGAGAAGCTCTCCATCGGCGTCGACGAGGTGCGCGACCTGGTCCGGCGCTCCGCGCTCGCACCGGTCGGGCGCCGCTGGCAGATCATGATCGTCGAGGACGCAGACCGACTCACCGAGCAGGCCAACAACGCGCTCCTGAAGGCCATCGAGGAGCCCACCGCCCACACGGTCTGGATCCTGTGCGCGCCGACCGTCGAGGACCTGCTGCCGACCATCCGGTCGCGCTGTCGGCTGGTCACGCTGTCGACGCCGACGACCGAGGAGGTCGCCGGGTTCCTGAGCGCCAACGACGGGGTCGACGACGCCCTGGCGACGTACGCCGCCCGCGCCAGCCAGGGTCACATCGGGCGTGCCCGCGCGCTCGCGCGCGACGAGCCGACCCGCAACCGGCGCCGCGACATCGTGTCGATCCCCACCCGGCTGACGAGCCTCGGCGCCTGCCTGCGTGCGGCGGAGAGGATGGTCGAGGTGGCGCGGGCCGAGGCCGAGGTGATCACCACCGACCTCGACGCCCGGGAGAAGGCCGACCTCGACGCGTCGTACGGCGTCGTCGACCGCGGCCGCCGCCCACGGGAGTACGGGCCGGCGCTCAAGCGCCTCGAGGACTCCCAGCGCACGCGGGGCAAGCGTCGGGTGCTCGACGTCGTCGACCGCGGGCTCATGGATCTGGTCAGCGTCTACCGCGACGCGATCGCGCTCTCGACCGGTGCGCCCGGGGCCCTGGTCAACGAGGACATCCGAGCCGATATCGAGGAGCTCGCGCGCACCTCGACGCCCGAGCTCAACATCAAGCGGATCGCCGCCGTCTTCGAGGCGCGCGAGCAGATGCTGGAGTTCAACGTCCAGCCCGCGCTCGCCCTCGAGTCCATGATGGTCGCGCTCCGCGTCACCGAGGAGGCGCTCCGTTGAGCCGCATCGTCGCGCTGGTCGTCGTCCTCGCCCTGGTGCTCGGCGGTTCCGGCCTCGTCGTGCTGACCCTGCTTCGCTCCGATGACAGCGCGGCGACCAGCGGTCCGCCGCCGTCGCCGGCCGCGGGGTCGGCGGAGCCGGGTGCGCAGGACGCTCCCGACCCGGCCCTGCAGCGGTTCTACGCCCAGCGGCTGGACTGGCAGAAGTGCCGTGGCCACTTCTGGTGCGCGACGCTCGAGGTGCCGCTCGACTATGCGCACCCGACGGGCACCACGATCAAGCTCGCGCTCCTCTCGGCGCCGGCGACGGGGAAGCGGATCGGCGCGATGGTCGTCAACCCCGGCGGCCCCGGCGTGCCCGGCACCGACTATGCGGCGGCTGCCGCCAGGGCCTTCCGCGAACCGCTGCGCAACCGCTACGACATCGTCGGGTTCGACCCCCGCGGCACCGGCGCGAGCAGTCCGGTCGACTGCCTGAGCGACGGCGAGCTGACGGCGTTCCTCTCGGCGGACCCGGACCCCGACGACGCGGACGAGGAGTCGGCCTACTTCGCCTCCGCCCGCGAGATGGGCGCGGGGTGCGCGAAGCGATCGGGCGCCATCGCCGCGCACGTGTCCACGGTCGAGGCGGCTCGAGACATGGACGTGCTGCGCGCTGCGCTCGGCGAGGCGAGGTTGACGTACTTCGGCGCCTCCTACGGCACCAAGCTCGGCGCGACGTACGCCGACCTGTTCCCGTCGCGCGTCGGGCGGTTCGTGCTCGACGGCGCTCTCGACCCGGCTCTCCCGACCCGCGAGCTCAACCTGCAGCAGGCGGCCGGGTTCGAGACGGCGCTGCGGGCGTACGTCGCGAACTGCACGAAGTCGCCCGGGTGCTTCCTCGGCGACTCCGTCGACGCAGGCGTGGCGAAGGTGCAGTCGTTCCTCGCCGATCTCGACCAGAAGCCGCTGCCGACCAAGGACGGACGCGAGCTGACCGAGGGGGACGCGTTCCTCGGGTTGGCGCTGCCGCTCTACTCGCGCAGCTACTGGCTGCTGCTGAGCTCCGCGCTGAAGTCGGCGATGGCCGGTCAGGGGACCGCTCTGATGCTGCTGGCCGACGCGTACGCCGATCGCACCGGTCACACCTACGACAACAACTCCTCCGAGGCGATCTACGCGGTCAACTGCCTCGACGACCCCTGGGCGCGTCACACTGCTGCCGAGGTGAAGGCCGACATCCCCGCCTTCGAGGCCGCGTCGCCGACGTTCGGTCGGGTGTTCGCCTGGATGGGCGCGTCGTGCTCCGGGCTGCAGGAGCCGACCACGTCGAAGCCGGCCGCACTGCACGCGAAGGGTGCTCCGCCGATCGTCGTCACCGGGACGACCCGCGACCCCGCCACGCCGCTGCAGTGGGCGAAGAACCTCGCCTCCGAGCTCGACTCCGGTGTGCTCGTCACCCGCGACGGTGACGGCCACACGGCGTACAACTCCGGCAACAAGTGTGTCGACTCCGCGCTCGAGGCCTACCTGATCGACGGCACCGTCCCGCGCGACGGCCTCGCCTGCTGACTGCCGCCCGGCCGGCCCTGGTCCGGGCGTGTCCGGGCCTAACTATCACCGTGATGCTTTGCGGGGTGGGTGATACCTGCTAACTGTCACCGGTCGCTCGAACTATCACGGTGACACTTTGGCGGCGCCGACCCGCCGCACCCTCAGAGCGGCTCGGCGATCTCCCTCATCCGCGCGCTCGCCAGCTCGATCATGAGCCGCGCGGCCGGTGACAGGGTCGCGTCGGCGCGGTGCACGATCGCGAACGTGTCGTACATCCTCGGGCGCAGCGACACCCAGCCGGCGTTCGGGGCCAGCCGGGGGAGCAGCTGGTCGGCCGCGCCGCGCGGGATGATCGAGTCCGCGAGTCCCATGCCGACCAGCTCGACGGCCGTCTCGACGTCCTCGACCTCGATCCGCGTGGCCGGGTTGCGGCCGGTCTCGTGCAGCATCCGTCGCAGGATGATCCGGATCGAGTCCACCTGTCGCCAGGTGGTCTCCGGCATGACGAGCGACGCCAGGGCGAGCCGGTGTGCGGTGACGGGCGTCGCCAGGTGCGCCGGGTCCGCGCTGACGTAGACGAGCTCGTCCCGCGCCACGGGGGTCACGGTCATGCCCTCGCTCTCCAGGCTGGCGACAGCGATCATCGCGGCCTCGAGGCGCCCCCGCCTCAGCTCCTCGTGCACCTCGGTGGAGTTCTGCCCGATCAGCTCGACGCGCACCCCCGGATACCGCTCGAGTACGTCGGCCACGAGCCGCGCCCCGAAGTAGAGCCGCGCGGCCCCGAACATCCCGAACCTGATCGTGCCGGTCTCGAACTGCTTGACGCTCTGCACGGCCCTGCGCGCCCCCTCGGCCGCCGCGAGCGTCCGCTCGGCGTGCGGGCGCAGCTCGTCGGCGACCGTGGTCGGCACGACGCCGCGGCCGACCCGCCGGAAGAGCTGGACGCCGAGCGTCTTCTCGAGGGTGCGGATCTGCTCGGAGATGGACGGCTGGGCGTAGCCGAGCTCCTCGGCCGCGGCGGTCAGCGAGCCCATCTCGTAGGTCGTGAGGAAGCACCGCAGCTGGTGCAGCGAAAGCATAGGGACATCCTATTGGTTCTCCTGGAAAGAGAGCCTACCTCTATGAGTGGTGTGCCCGTCAGACTTGAGACATGTTCGCGCACCACTGCTCCGTCTGCGATGAGACGTACCTGATCTTCGACAGCCAGCTCACCTCGCTGGACAACACCGCCCATGGCATCGAGCTCCGCTTCGCCTGCTGGTGTGGCGCCGAGCAGACCACGATCTCGGGCCGGCTCGCCGGCCGCCGTACGGTCGACGCCGTCGCCGCCTGATCCCTCCCGCTCGGGTCCCGTGCCCGATCGGTAGGCGGACGACGCAACGTCGCCAGCCGGGTGTGCCCCTCCTTGGACGCACTCGCGCTTCCCGACGGCCCCGCCGGTTTCGTCGCCTGGCGGGGTCGTCGGTATGCTTCCCCGCGTTGCACTCCTCGAGTGCAGCACGCCGCCTTAGCTCAGTCGGTAGAGCAACTCACTCGTAATGAGTAGGTCGTCAGTTCGATTCTGACAGGCGGCTCGGATCGAAGGCCTCTGACCTGTGGATACGCAGGGTAGGGGCCTTCGTCGTTCCTGGGCGGCGGCCGCAGGAGTACGTGATGGGCACGTGATCGGCGGCACCGCCGTCACTGTCTCGACCTCGAGCGCCGATCAAGCTGGTCGTCGGGCGGGCCGGGTAGCGAGGCTCCGGCGTTCGCGTCAGGTGTCCCAGTCCGCTGGGTCCGAGGCGGTGCAGTGTGCCGTGATCCCGAGTCACGTGATGACTCGGATCCGCGGCACTGGCGACGACGTGGTCGTCAAAGCGTGCCGGTGTGACGATCGTCGCACAAGCGGACTAAGTCTCCGTTTCTGTTAGTCTCAACGTCACCCAACCCGAAGGATCCCCGTGTCCGCCACTCAGCGCCGGTCCCATTACCAGGTCACGTTCGCGGTCCTCGCCGTCTCGGTGTCGGCCTTCGCGCTGCTGCAGTCGCTGGTGGTGCCGGTCCTCGCGGAGATCCAGGCCGACCTCCACACGAGCCAGACGACGGTCACGTGGGTTCTGACGGCGTACCTGCTGTCCGCCTCCGTGTGTACGCCGATCGTGGGCCGGGTCGGCGACAAGGTCGGCAAGGAGCGGATGCTGGTCGTCGCTCTCGCTGCCCTGTCCGTCGGGTCGCTCATCGCAGCCCTGTCCACGAGCATCGGGCCGATGATCGTCGGCCGCGTGATCCAGGGCGTCGGCGGTGGCGTGCTCCCGCTGTCGTTCGGGATCATCCGCGACGAGTTCCCTGCCAAGAAGGTGCCGAGCGCTGTCGGGGCGGTGGCCTCCCTCTCAGCGGTCGGCGCCGGACTCGGACTCGTGCTCGCCGGCCCCATCGTCCGGGCCCTCGACTACCACTGGCTGTTCTGGTTCCCCATGATCATCACGGCGGGCGCCGCCGCAGCCACTGTGGTGTTCGTGCCCGAGTCTCCGGTGCGGACCCCCGGCAGGATCAGCGTCCTCCCGGCGGTGCTGCTTTCATCGTGGCTGGTGTGCCTGCTGCTGGCGTTGAGCCAGGGCTCCGACTGGGGGTGGACCTCTGCGACCGTGGTGGGGCTGCTGGTGGCGACGGTCGTCCTGGCCGGGGCGTGGGTGTGGGTCGAGAACCGGTCGGTGTCTCCCCTCATCGACATGAGGATGATGCGGCTCCCGGCCGTGTGGACCACCAACCTGGTGGCGCTGCTGGTCGGATTCGCGATGTACGGGTCGTTTGCGTTCCTGCCCCAGCTGAGCCAGACGCCGACCGCGGCCGGCTACGGGTTCGGCGCCTCGGTCACCGAGTCCGGGCTGATCCTCCTGCCGTCGTCGGTCACGATGTTCCTGGCCGGGATGTACTCGGCGCGCGCGGCGCGAAGGATCGGCCCCAAGGCCGTCGTCGTGACCGGCTCCTTGATCGCGGCACTCTCCATGGGGATGGTCGCATTCGTCCACGATCACCCCTGGCAGCTGGCCGTCGCCAATGCGGTGATGGGTGCCGGCATCGGGCTGATCTTCGCGTGTCTGTCCAACCTGATCGTGGCCGCGGTGCCCGCTGAGCAGACCGGCGTGGCCAGCGGCATGAACGCCAACATCCGCACCGTCGGCGGTTCCATCGGCGCCGCCGTGATGGCGACCATCGTGACGGCGAGCGTGTTCCCCAACGGGCTGCCCCACGAGTCCGGTTACACCCGCGGTTTCGCCACGCTGATGGTCGTGATGCTCGTGTGCGCCGCGGTCGCCCTCAAGATCCCGGCCGTCGGACGTCGTGTCATCGAGGAACACCTCGTCGGCGAGCCTGAACACCCCCAGCTCGGCATGGTCGCCGGCGGCACCCTGGTCGGCGACAAGAGCGAGTAGAACGCACCGCAGTCCCTCGACGCCCGGACGGCGGCAGCTGCAGAGGCGGATGGTGGAGAGGGCGCGGGACCGCGGTTCACCCGTCGCTCCCGGTGGCGACACCGCGACCGTCTGCCGGCCCGGGCTCGACTCGGGCGACGGAGATGAGCGGCATCCCGAGGTCGCGCAGTCGCGCGAGCATCCCGTGTAGCGCCGCCTGGTCTGCGACCGGGCCACGAAGGACGGTGATGACGCCCGCACCTTCGCCGCCCCGGCCTTGTGGGCCGGTGTCGGTGACGCTGTCGAGGATCATGCCGTCGAACCACGTCAGCCACCGTTCGTGGAGCCGACCTTCGAGTCGGATCTCGTACAGCCCCGGTTCGTGCTGGCCGACGCAGTGGCTGCTCATGGGAGTGCTCCTCTTGCTGGTCCTGACGGTTCCAGCGAGGCCGGAGTCGTCCTGATGTCTGCACGCTAGGAGCGGATGCGGTGAGCGGTCGTCACATCATGTGGTGAGCGACGTGGTGAACCTCGGGGCTCCGGCGCCGGCGCGGCCATGGCGATGCCCTTCAGCGCGTCCTCAGCGCGCCCTTCAGCGCGCCCCGGAGTGCGTCAGGAGGCCGAGCTGGTGCGCCCGGCTGATCGCGGAGCGTCGGTTGTTCACGCCGAGCTTGGTGTAGATGTGCTTGGTGTGCGTGCGGACCGTGTTCAGCGAGACGACGAGCTGCCGTGCGATGGCCGGGCCGTCGAGGTCTGAGCCGAGGAGTCGCAGCACGTCGAGCTCCCGGTCGCTCAGCGGGTCCACCAGTCCCGTTCCCCGCTCCACCGTTGGTGCTGGTGCCGGGGGCGGTGCGGTGCTCGGGACGGCGCCAGCAAGGGCCGCGGTCGCGGCGGCCAGCAGGTCGTTCACGTACCCGGACGGCGGCCCGCTCGCTGCAAGCTCGCGAAGCAGCGGCGTCGGGGTGGCCGCCGCATCGACGAACACCCGGACCCAGCCGTCCGTCTCGGCGAGGTCGACGGCGTGACGCAGTGACTCGAGCGCCTTACCCCGGTCCCCGCTGGCGTCGTACGCCGTGGCCAGCAGCACCTCGAGCTCGATGACAGTGCTCGAGCGACCGCCGTCGCTGGCCGCGGCCAGCAGACGCACCAGCAGCCCGATGGCGGCCTCGAGGGCCTGCGCGGAGCCGGTGGCGGCGTGGTCCGCGAGGAGCACCCTGGCGAGGGTGACGTGCTCGTACTCGCGGAAGTAGGACAGCTCGTCGTCGACCGTCACGTGGTGCTGGCGCGCCCAGGCGTGTGCCTCGGCCAGGTCGCCGCGTGCGGCGAGCACGCGGGCGCGGGATGCATGGACCGGTTGCACGTTCGGCGAGTAGTCACCGACGTACACCCGCTCGGCCTCGTCGAGCAGCTCGAGAGCCGTCGACAGGTCACCCTCGGCTGCTCGCAGCCGAGCGATCGCGACCCGCCACCGGTAGGGATTCTGCGGGAGGGCGGCCGCCTCGCCGAGCTCGTCGGATCGCCGCAGGTGCTCGGCGGACGCGGCCAGGTCGTTGCGATACCACGCCGTCCGGCTGAGGCCGACGAGCATGTCGGCGGTGCCCCGCATGACGCTCGAACCGGGCGGGGTGTTGGCCTCGGCCAGCTCGAGCGCGTCGGTCAAGGTCCGTTCGGCGTCGCGGAGACGCCCGAGGCGCAGCTCCATGTCGGCCATCGCGATCGAGCAGCCCAGGACGTCCGCGATGTGCCCGGCCCGGGTCAGCGCCGGGATGGACCGGGCGTAGCTCTCGTGCGCCGACGCGATGTCCCCGGTCGACCAGGACGCCAGACCGGACAGCGCCGCGGCCGCCCCCACAGCGAGAGGGTCGTCGTCGACCGCGACGTCGATGGCGCGCTGCGCGCGGGCGATGGCGCCGGCTGGGTCGCCTCCGATGAGAGCGAGCGCGGCACGATACATCTCGACCGCCGCCGGGACCCGGGCGAGCTCGCCGCGGTTCCCCACGACGAGATCCGCCGTCGGTCCCGCCAGAAGGTGCTCGACGTGGTCGAGGCGTCGGTCGACGCCGTCGAACGCGTTGCTGGCCATCAGGCCGCCGATGAGCGCGATGGCCAGGACCGGGCGGTCGCACAGCACCTCGTCGGGCAGCTCGTGCGCCCATCGGCTGAGGAGGTCCTCGCGCCGCTCCAGGCCCAAGGCTCGGAAGGAGGACTCGATGAGGTCCGCGGCCCGGTCGAGGTCGTCGGCCGCCAGTGCATGGCGGACGGCGGCCTCGACGTCGCCCGCGTCGGCGTGCCAGGCGGCGGCCAGCCGGTGCAGCTCGGGCACGTCGTCGGGTCGTTCCTCGAGCAGGTGGGAGAGGAGCACGTCCCCGAACAGGTGGTGGTAGCGGTACCAGGTGCGGGATCCGTCGAGCGGGACGACGAACAGGTTCGCCCGGTCCAACATCTCGAGCATCGCCTTGCCGCTGCGGCCGCGCCCCGGGTGTTCGGGCGGACTCACGGCATCGCACAGCGGACCGGTGAGTCGGGAGAGGATGGAGGTGTCGAGCAGGAAGCGGCGTACGTCGTCGGGTTGGCGGGCGAGAACCTCGTCGGCGAGGTAGTCGACGACGAACCGGTCGTCGCCGGCGAACCCGGCGATGAAGGCGGACGGGTCGTCGCGGTCGCGCAACGAGATGGCGGCCAGCTGGAGCGCCGCGACCCAGCCCTCGGTGCGGCTCTCCAACGAGGCGACCTCGGCCGCTGTCAGGCCGAACCCGTGGAGCTCGTTGAGGTAGGACGCGACCTCGTCTCCGCTGAAGCGCAGGTCGGACGCACGGACCTCGAGCAGCTCTCCACGCGCCCGCAGCCGCGACAGGGGGAGCGCCGGGTCGGCGCGGGTGCTGATCACCAGCCGGAGCTGGGGCGGCATGTGATCGACGAGGAACGTCATCCCGGTCGCGACATCGACACCGTCAGCGAGGTGGTAGTCGTCGAGGACCAGGACGACCTCCTCGGAGTGCACGCTCAGCTCGTTGACGACGCCGGCGAGCACGGTCTCGACCGACGCCTGCCCGGACTGGAGCAGGGTGAGCGCCGCAGCACCCGAGCCCGGGACCGCGCGGTCCAGTGCCAGGAGGACGTAGGACCAGAACGACGTCGCCTGGCGGTCCCGCTCGTCCAGCGACACCCATGCGACGGGCCGCTCACCCGCCGACGTGTCTCGATGCGCGCTCAGCCAGGCCGCGAGGAGCGACGTCTTGCCGAACCCGGCCGGCGCCGACACCAGCGTGACCGGGGAGCCGGAAGCGCGGCCGAGCAGGCCGATGAGCCGAGGCCGTGCGACGACCTCGCGCCGCGGGCTCGGCTGAAGCAGCTTCGTCTCCACGAGTGGGTCGGCCACTCCGCTCCCTCCCTGGGCGTCGGACCCGACGCCTCCTGAGCGTAGGGCAGAACGGATCGCAGTACGGGGGTCGGTACGGGGGTCGTCCGGCCATCGCCACGGCTCCTTCGTCAGTGCGCCGACTCGGACCTGCCGGCGTGGGTGAACCCTCGCTCGCCCGGCCGGCCGAAGATGCTCAGGACCTCGGCGGGCCCGTCGCCGGTGCTGCCGAACCAGTGCGGCAGCCGGGTGTCGAACTCGGCCGCCTCTCCGACACCCAGGACCAGATCCTGCTCGCCCATCACGAGCCGCATCCGGCCCGACAGGACGTAGAGCCACTCGAACCCGTCGTGAGTGCGCGGACTCGGCTCCGACTGGGCCGTCGGGATGATGATCTTCCACGCCTGGATCCCGCCCGGATGGGTCAGCGGAAGCACGGTGCGCCCGTTGATGCGCCGTGGCTTCAGCCGGATGCGAGGGTCACCCACCTCGGGGGCGCCGACGAGGTCGTCGATGGGCACCCGGTACGTCTGTGCGAGCGGCAGCAGCAGCTCGAGGCTCGGGCGACGTTGGCCGTTCTCGAGCCGCGACAGCGTGCTCTTCGAGATCCCGGTCAGGTGCGCGACCTCCGTCAAGGTGACGCCGCGCTGCGCACGGATGCGCCTCAGCCGGGGGCCGACCCGATCGAGTGCGGCAGCGATGGGGCCGGTGCTGCCGACCGGAGCCGCGTCAGGTCCGGGGGTGCGTCGAGGCTCGGTCATGGGTCGATTGCACCGCGCCGTTCCCAGATTCGGCAACATCCGTTGTCGAGCGGGCCGGCTCGGAGGACTCTGATGACATGAACGAGTACGACGTGGTGGTGGTCGGCGGAGGCGCTGCCGGCCTCTCGGCAGCCCTGGTCCTCACCCGCGCCCGCCGTCGCGTCGCCGTCGTCGATGCCGGTCAGCCTCGCAACGCACCAGCAGCTCACATGCAGGGCTTCCTCGGCTCCGACGGGCTCCCGCCCACCGAGCTCCTCGCGGCCGGCCGCGCCGAGGTCACCGGATACGGCGGCCAACTGGTCTCCGGGACGGTCGCGACCGTGACATCCTGCCCGCGTGTCGGTCGCCACAGCCGGCTGTCGTTAGAGGTTGTCCTCGAGGACGGCGCCGTCCTGACGACGCGCCGCGTCCTCGTCACCACCGGTCTGCGCGACGACATCCCGGACATCCCCGGCGTCCGTGAACGATGGGGTCGGGACCTGCTCCACTGCCCGTACTGCCACGGATACGAGGTCCGTGACCAGCCCCTCGGGGTCCTCGCCGGCAGCCCCACCGCCACCGAGGACGCCGTGGCGCACGCCCACATCGTCCGCCAGTGGTCCGACGACGTCGTCTTCTTCACCCACGGCAGCGCGCTGACCGCGGAGCAACGCGAGCAGCTCGTCGCCCGCGCCATCGGCGTCGTCGACGAGCCCGTCGCTGGGCTCGTCGTCGAGCACGACCGGCTCCGCGGCGTCGAGCTCGCGAACGGCCGGGTCGTGCCCCGGACGGCGGTGTTCGTCCGGCCGCAGCCCGTGCCGAACGACACCCTGCTGACCGACCTCGGCTGCGAGACCGCTCAGAACGGCTGGGTCGTCGTCGACGCCACCGGCCGCACCAGCGTCGCCGGGGTCTGGGCGGCCGGCAACGCCGTCAACCCGCGCGCCCAGGTCATCACCGCGGCGGGCGAAGGCTCCGCCGCCGCCATCGCCATCAACAACGACCTCGTCGACGAGGACCTCCCGATCGCGGTCACCAACCTCCGCCTCGGGCTGCCGGTCGGCTGAGCCGAACCCGCAGACACGCGGCACCCGGCCGCACCCACCGGTCCAGCACCCCGCTGACCCGGCGTACCCCCTCGACTCCGAAGGAGCACCCCATGTCCGAGCACGTTCCCGACCCGGCGACCGGACGGGTCGTCGGCCCTCCCACCAAGCACCAGCTCGCGCTGATGATCTGGATCGCCGTCTTCCCGACGCTCACCGTCCTGAACCTGACCATCGGTCCGTCGCTCAAGGACAGCAACCCTGTCCTGCGGACCTTCGTCCTGGCGACCATCGCGGTCCCGATCGTCATCTACGGGCTGATGCCGCGCCTGCACAAGGCGCGCGGCCGCCTCCTCGCCCGCCGCGCCTGAGTCCCTCCGGACGAGATCACCACCCCGGTCACCACCTGTGGTGACGACCCCTCACCACATCCGTTCCTAGGTTCACGGTCCAACAAGGCACCACTTGACCACCCGAACAGCAGCCGCCGCTCAGCCCGACCCTCGAAGACGGGCACGACCACCGACGGCGGCACACCTAGGAGAGGCACGACCATGAACCGACTCACCCGCGCCCTGGCGATGGCCAGCGCGAGGCACCCGTGGCGCACGATCGCGAGCTGGGTGCTCGCGGTCGCCGCCGTCTTCTTCCTCGCCGCCCTCGGTGGAGGCACCTTCGTCGACGACTTCTCCGCGCCCGGAAGCCAGAGCTCCCGAGCGATGGAGCTCGTCAACAGCAACTTCCCCGAGGCCGCCAAGGGCAAGGCACTCGTCGTGCTCGCGGCTCACGACGGCACCACCCTCGAGGAAGACCGGACGGCCGTCTCGGCCGTCCTGAAGCAGGTGGGCGAGCTCGACCACGTCGCGACGGTGACGGACCCGTTCCAGTCCGGCACCATCTCCCGTGACGGTCGCATCGGGTACGCCGAGCTGACCCTCGACGTACCCGAGCGCGACATGGGCAAGCCGGCATTCGCCACGCTCTCGAAGGGTGTCACCAGCATCAACGCCGACAACCTGCGGGTCGAGCTGGGCGGCGACGCGGTGTTCCTCAACGCCGGGGGCGGCAGCTCGGGGCACGTCGGCATCGGCCTCCTCGTCGCGCTCCTGGTCCTGCTCGTCGTGTTCGGCACCTTCGTCGCCGCCGTCCTGCCCATCGGTCTCGCGATCGTCGCTGTCGGGGCCGGCATCGGCGGCATCACCCTCATGGCCGGCTCGATGGACGTGTCCGTGTCGGCCGTCCCCGTCGCGGGGCTCGTCGGCCTCGGGGTCGGCGTCGACTACGCCCTGTTCGTCGTCGCCCGCTACCGCGAGAACCGCAACCACGGCCGTGACAACGAGGCAGCCCTCGCCAGCGCGATGGGGACCTCCGGTGCGGCGGTGGTGTTCGCCGGAGGCACCGTCGTCATCGCCACCTCGGCACTCGTCATCACCGGGGTCGGCGTCCTGACTTCCATCGGGCTCGCGACCGCGATGATGGTGTTCTCCTCGGTCGTCGCCGCCGTCACGCTGCTCCCGGCCCTGCTGGGTCTGCTGGGCGACCGCATCGACAAGGGCCGCATCGGCCGCGGGCACCGCCCCGTCAAGACCGCCGAGGAGACCGCCTGGTGGCGGTTCGGCCATCGCGTGTCCGCCCGTCCGTGGCCCTACCTCCTCGCCTCGGTCGCGGTGCTCCTGGCCGTCGCCGCCCCGGCCTTGTGGATGCAGACCGGGTTCCCGGCCGCCGGCGACGCCCCGAAGGAGACCACCCACCGGCAGGCGTACGACCTGCTCACCGAAGGCTTCGGCGTCGGCATCAACGCGCCCTTGATGGTCGTCATCGACCTCGACGCCCCGGGCGTCGACGCCGCGGGCGTGCAGGCGGTCGCCGCCGACATCACCGCGGTGCCCGGGATCGTCTCCGTCAGCGACCCCCAGACCTCCGAGGACGGCGACACCGTCGTGTTCACCGCGACCCCGACCACCGGCCCGGCCGACCTGAAGACGTCAGCCACCATCGACCGGGTGCGCCACGTCATCCCGGGCAACGTCTACGTCTCGGGCATCACCGCCGTCACCGACGACCTCAACGCGCAGCTGTCGGCCAAGCTGCCGCTCTTCATCGGCGCCGTCATCGCCGTGTCGTTCCTGCTGCTGATGCTGGTGTTCCGCTCCGTCGCCGTCCCGCTCAAGGCCGCGGTGATGAACCTCCTGTCCATCGGCGCGGCGTACGGCATCCTGGTCGTGGTCTTCCAGTGGGGATGGGGCGCCACCCTCCTCGGTCTCGACGGGCCGACCACCATCACGTCGGTCATCGTCATCATCATGTTCCCGATCCTGTTCGGGCTCTCGATGGACTACGAGGTGTTCCTGCTCTCGCGCATCCGCGAGGAGTACCACCGCACCGGCGACAACGCCGAGTCCGTCGCCCGCGGACTGGCCGGCACCGGCCGGGTCGTCACCTCGGCGGCCCTCATCATGATCGCCGTGTTCTCCAGCTTCGTCTTCAGCCCGATCCCGTCGCTGAAGATGCTCGGCCTCGGACTCGCCGCCGCCATCCTCATCGACGCGACCATCGTCCGGATGATGCTCGTCCCCGCGACGATGGCACTGCTCGGCGCGGCCAACTGGTGGCTCCCGGGGTGGCTCGACCGGGTCCTGCCGCGGGTGACCGTGGAGAGCAGCGACGACGAGCCGCCGACCGACACGAGCCTCTCGTCGACCTCGTCCGCGACGGGGTCCACGGCCGAGGCCGGCGAGCTCATCGGTCGCTGAGCACCACACCGGCTGTCGGTCCCCGGGTGAGAGGTCGTCACCTCGATCCCGACGGGCCCGCCCGATCGAAGGCCCCTGACCTGCGGCGACGCAGGCAGGGGTCGTCGTCGTTCCTCGGCGCTCGAAAGCAATACGCTCGGCGAGATTCCACCGGCCCGCCGGTGTCGATGTGTTCAACCAACTGAGGAGCGCAGATGAGCTGCCCGCCCGAGTTCCTGGTCCGCTTCGGCGATCGATACCTGTTCCCGGAGAACGTGCGCTACCCGGAGCAGACAGTGACGCTGACCGCGATGCCCGGACCTGCGCTGCCGATGCGGTGGGGTCTGCTGGCGATCGCCGACCCGTGGTACCCGGAGACCACGCCGAAGTTCGCCGCCACGACCATCGGAGGCGGCGGCGCGAAGGTGACGTCGTTGACCACCGTGGCGCGCACACGCACTGGTGACGGCGACGCAGATGTGATGGCGGTGGCGGCGTCGGCCGGCGACCTCGATCGGGTGGCCACCTGGGAACCCCTGCTCCAGGACGAGAAGCACTTCCATCTCGACTCCGACTCTGCGCTCGGTGCGTTCTACGAGATCTCCGACGCGGCGCTCCTGCAGCCACTGTTCGAGGACGCCGACCACATGAAGACCGTGTACGACCGAGCGCTGACCGAGAAGGTCGTCGCCATGGAGGTCGATGGTCGCGTCGTGGCTGTGGTGTTCCTCTGTCCGGACGGCTCCGGGATCTACCCGGTCCACGTCGGCTTCGACGCGGACATGTCGGCCGTAGCCGTGACCGTGGACCTCCGGTTACTGGAGGCTGCCGATCGGCTCGACTAGCTGTTCTGACCCGGCGTCGGGGTCGACGGCGCGCCACGGGGAGTCCCACCGCATGTGGCCGACGCCGCTTGTACGGATGCACGAGACCCGCGACGAGGGTCAGACGCACGTCGCATTCAGGGGGAGAGCGTGCCGCCCTAGCCTGAGCGCGAGCCTGATCCGGCTCGGGGCAGACGCCCCACTGCGCACTTGTCCAGGAGACGAAAATGGAATTCGACCACGCACACGGCGGCGTTCTGATCGACGGCAAGTGGCTCGACGGCGCTGCCGGCACCTTCGAGGTCCGCTCGCCCGGCACCGGCGAGGTCGTCCACGAGGTGAGCAGGTGCGACGTCCACGACGTCTCGGCAGCCGTGCGTGCGGCACGCTCGGCCCAGGTCGGCTGGGCGAACCTGTCGGTGATCGAGCGGGTCGAGATCCTGCGCCGCATGGCCCAGCTGGTCCACGCCCACGGCGAGGAGATCGCCCGGATGGTCACGACCGAGACGGGCAAGACGATCCGCGAGACGCGCGAGGAGCTGTACGAGTACACGGCGCCTGCCTACAGTCGCGCCGCCGAGCAGATCCTGCGCTACACGGGCAAGACGTATCCGTCCACGCAGGAGCGGTCGAACAACAAGCGGCTGGTCCTGACCCACCGCCCGATCGGCGTCGTCGCGGTCATCGCTCCGTACAACTTCCCGACCGACATCTCTTCCATCGCCGTCGCCCACGCGCTCGCGGCGGGGAACACGGTCGTCTGGAAGCCCTCCGAGTACGCCCCGAGAGCGTGTGCGATGGTCGCTGCTCTCGCGGAGGAGGCCGGTGTGCCGCCGGGCGTGATCAACGTCGTCCAGGGGTTCGGTGACATCGGCGCCGCGCTCGTCGAGCACGACGACGTCGACGGCATCTTCTTCACCGGCTCCACCGCGACCGGCAAGGCGATCGCCGCCAAGGCCGGCCTCAAGAAGCTCCTCCTCGAGCTCGGCGGCGACGGCCCGCAGATCGTCCTCGCCGACGCGGATGTCGACGCCGCCGTCACCGGCGCCGTCACCGGCTCGTTCTACCTCGCCGGCCAGGTGTGCACGTCCGCGGAGCGGATCCTCGTCCACGAGGACGTCTACGACGAGTTCCTCGAGAAGTTCAAGGCGGCCATCAGCGAGCTCAGGGTCGGCGATCCGCATGACCCGGCGACCGACATGGGCCCCCTGTGCAACGACGCCACCCTGACCCGGGTGCGCGCGCACGTGGCGCAGGCCCGAGAGCTCGGGGCCGAGGTGTGGCAGCACGGGAGCGAGGAGGGGAACTTCTACCCGCCGACCGTGTTGACCGACGTCCCGCTCGACGCCGACGTCATGGTCCACGAGACGTTCGGTCCGGTCATCCCGGTGGTGAGGATCGCGTCGGCCCAGGAGGCCGTCGAGATCGCGAGCTCGTCCGGTATGGGACTCGTCGCCTCGCTCTGGACGCGTGACCTCGCGACCGCGTGGCGGGTCGCCGAGGCGCTGCCGCACGGCGCGGTCAACATCAACGAGACGTCGAACTACTGGGACCAGCTCGCCCCGTTCGGCGGTGCCGGGAAGAGCGGCGTCGGTCGCGAGCTCGGCGACTGCTTCTTCGAGGCGTTCATGGAGCCGAAGCTGCTGGTCTTCGAGCTCGGTGACCGAGGACGCGTGAGCCGGGAGACCGTCGGGGGCTGGTGATCCCTCACCACGTGACTCAGGGCGGTGGCTCGGCCGGTGCGACGCACCGGCGGCGCCCCGCTTCGCCAACCCAAACCACTGCGGGGTGACCGGACGGGTCAGCCGGCGATCGGACACAACCGTTCGGAGAGATTGATGCAGAAGACCGTCGTTCCACAGCCGCTCGCCGTCGTGCGCAGCTCCCTCTGGATGGAGGAGGCGCTCGACGAGGACCCTGCGGCATCTCCGGCACTGCACGGGCGGAGCCGGGCTGACATCTGCATCGTCGGCGGCGGCTACACGGGCCTGTGGACCGCGCTTGCGATCAAGGACCGCGACCCGTCTGTCGACGTCGTGCTGGTCGAGGCCAGTATCTGCGGGGCGGGCGCCAGTGGCGCCAACGGGGGCTTCGCGATGACCTGGTGGCCGAAGTTCCGGACGTTGAGGAAGCTCGTCGGCTCGGACGGTGCCGCCGTCGCCCAGGCGTCGGCCGACGCGGTGGCGGAGATCGGGGAGTTCGCGGCCACCCACGGAGTCGCCGCCGACTACACGGCAGCAGGCTGGCTCTGGGCGGCCACCAGCTCCGCGCAGCTCGGCTCGTGGCAGGAGACGGTCGACGGATGGGGCGAGGCGGGTCTGTCGCCGTACGCCCCGGTCGACGCTGCGGCCGCCGCGGCCATGACGGGCAGCCGGACCCATCTCGGGGGTGTCTTCGAGGCAGGCGTCGCCACCCTGCACCCCGGTCGGCTGGTGCGCGCTCTGCGCCGCATCGCGATCGAGCGAGGGGTCCGCATCTACGAGCACTCCCCGATGACGGACGTGCGTCAGCAGGGCGGCGACACCATCGTGACGACCGCCGAGGGCTCCGTCGTCGCGTCCCAGGTCGTCCTCGCCACCAACGCAGCGCTCGTGGCCGAGCGGGAGATCCGGCGACACCTGCTCGTGCTCGGCAGCGACGTCGTCGCGACCACGCCCTGCCCGACGTTGATCGGCGAGTGGAGCCCGGGGTTGGCGATCTCGGACTCCCGGCGGCTCGTCCACTACTACCGCACCACCAAGGACGGTCGCGTCGTCTTCGGCAAGGGAGGGGGGCGCATCGGCCGGGGCGGTCGGATCGACCCGCGGTTCTGGGGTCCGTCGGAGCGTGTCGACGACGTGAGCCGACACCTGCGCCGCACCTTCCCCCAGCTGCGTGACGTGCCGGTGACGCACGCGTGGTCCGGTGCCGTCGACTACTCGATCGACGGCATGCCGTTCTTAGGGTCGCTGACGAGGATGCCGAGCGTCCACTACGTCGCCGGATTCTCAGGAGACGGCGTCGGCCCGTCGCGACTCGCGGGTCACGTCCTCGCCTCGCGTGCACTCGGGCTGGACGACCAGTGGAGCCGCTTCCCGCTCGTGCGGACTCCGCGCGGTGGACTGCCACCCGAGCCCGCCCGCTTCCTCGGTGGTCAGGTGGTCCGCCGAGCGATCACGCGCAAGGAGCGCCTCGAGGACGACGGGCAGCGACCTGGCAGGACGCTGGTGGCTGTCGCCGGCCTCGACCCGACCAGCTTCGTCGGCTGAACGGCCGCGCCGGAGGAGTCAGTCGAGCGTCGTGTCGCGGGCGAGGAGCCTGCGCGTGCGGAGTGCCAGGTGCAGCTCGGTGAGGTCGTCCAGGTTGTCCAGCTGCCGCCCGGTCAGCTCCTCGACGCGCCTCATCCGATAGATGAGGGTCTGTCGATGGATGGACAGCTTCTGGCTGGCGGTCTGCCACGAGCGCCTCTCGCGGAAGTAGGTCTCCAGCGACGTCGTGAGCTCGGTGTCGTGCTCGCGGTCGTACTCGATGAGGACTCCGAGGACGCGAGCCACCACGGCCTTGGCCTCGGTCACGGTTCCCGGTAGGAACAGGGGCCGGTCGACGCCGTACCAGGCGGTCGTCGTGTCGTCGAGGCGAGCGGCCTGGCTCGCCCACGACGCCTCACGGACGGAGTCGGCGACGTCGCTGAGCCGCTGGGTGGCGTCGGAGACGCCGATGCGGCCCTGGTCGCCGACGGCAGCCTCGAGGATCGGGATCGCCCCCGCCTTCTTCGACACGGGGAAGAGCACCATCGTGCGCTGCTGCACGTCGCACACGAGGGATGGCACGTCGGCTCGCAACAGCCGCTGCTGGAGCCGCAGCAGATCGATCGCGTCCGGGGTGTCGAGGGCAGCGGTGAACCACGGCCCGCGCCTCAGTCCCAGTGCGCCGATCTGGTCGCGTGCCGACTCCGTGTCGAGCGAGCCGCTGATGAGCTGGGTGAACAGGCGCGTCGACCTGTGGAGGTACGCCGCCGCCTCCGCGACCAGCTTCTCGGCCTGGACGGAGGCGATCGTGGACACGTGCTGGAGGACGACCAGGTCGAACGCCGCGCTGGTGACCTCGGCCAGGAGCGCATACCGGGTCCCGTCCCCGATCGGCAGCAGGAGGTGCTCGGTCTCGTCGGACTTGACGCGGGTGACGGCCGGGAGCGGCCGGCGTGTCGGGAGCTGCGCCCGCATCTCCGGGTCGAGCTCCGACACGCCGGGCCTCGGAGGGACGAGGACATCCCAGGTGTCGATGCTCACCACGCCGAGGCGCGCGCCGACCTCACTGCCCAGGCGGTCGAAGACGGCCTCCTCGGAGAGGTTCTGCACCGAGGACAGTCGGTAGAGCTCGTAGACCCGGAGGATCTTCGTGAGCTGGGAGTCGCGGCTGCTCGAGTCGGACACCGCGCGCGCCACCAGGACGAACGGGACCTCGTACGCGGTCTCGAGGACAGGGAACCCGAGCCGATCGGCCTCCGCCTCGGCCTCGGAGGTGAGGGGGGCCGACATCTTCTCGGCCAACGCCAGACCCGAGATGCCGTTGGCGTCCAGGTTGCGGATGAAGTGAACCTGGCCCGCCGGGTCGGAAGGGAAGTTCTGGCCGGTCGTCATGAGCAGCTCGCCGTTGCCCATCCACACCCAGGGCTCGGGGAGCTCGATGGAGTGCGCCCAGGTGAGCTCGCGCCCGATGCCGCTGGCGCCGGCGAGCACCCGCGTCCGGAGCGTCGGGTTCGCCACCAGGTCCTGGACAGTCAGCATGGTCATCCTCGTCCGCACGGCCTGCTCGGGGAGCCAATCATCGATCACGAGCACGCGCTCCACACACGCTACGCGTTTGTACGCCGATAGCAGCGACACCCGTCGCCTTGTCATCTCGTCGCATTCCAGCGTGTGACGCGCGCCACCTAGCATCCGGGCATCAGCGCGTCGTACAGGCGACGCGGCGGTAGGAGGTCACACGGTGTCCACGGTGCACACAGGAGACGAAATGGCTTCTCGGGGGTCACTGAGAGGCCGGGTCGAAGCCCGGTCGATCGACTATGTCCCGCTCCACGAGCGGAAGGGTCGGCTGTCGGACCAGGCCACGATCTGGTTCGCGGGAAGTGCCCATCTCCTCAGTCTCGCGACGGGAGCGCTCGCGATCGGTCTGGGGTTGAACCTCTTCTGGTCGGTCATCGCCCTGCTGGTCGGGACCGTGATCGGGACGGTGCCCGTCGCGGCGCACGCGACGCAGGGCCCGCACCTGGGTCTGCCGCAGATGGTGCAGTCCCGTCCTCAGTTCGGACGCTACGGCGCCCTCTTCATCTGGGCGATCGCCATCGCGGTGTACTGGGGTTACGTCGTCCTCGACGGCAACCTCCTCGGCTCCACGGCGCACCAGCTCGGCTGGGGAAGCGCGCCGACATGGGCGGTGATCACCGGCGCCATCTCGGTCCTGCTGGCGATCTTCGGCTACCACTACCTCCACGCGGCGCAGCGATGGATCACGCGCGCCCTGGTCCTGGTCCTGGCCGTGTACGTCGTCGGCCTCGTGACCGGGGGCCACTTCCCGGCCGGCGCGTTCTCGCCGAGCACCGGCTTCAGCTGGGAGCCGTTCCTCATGGTGGTGTCGGCCGCGACCGCCTACCAGCTGTCCTGGGCGTTCTTCGTGTCCGACTACTCCCGGTACCTGCCCCCGGACACCCACAAGGGCAAGCTCATGGCTTGGACCTGGCTCGGCCTCCTCGGCACCTTCACGTTCGAGGCGGTCGGCGCCGTGGGCGCCGCGCTGCTGCCGGAGGACGACATCATCACCGCGCTGCACAAGACCGGTGACTACGTCTTCCCCGGGATGGGCGCCATCATGCTCGTCGTCGGCGGCCTCGGGCTGGTCGGCCTGACGGCGATGTGCGTCTACGGAGGATCGCTGACGCTGATCACCGCACTCGACAGCGTCAAGCCGGTCCGCCCCTCGGTGAGTGCGCGGATGGTGACGATCCTGCTGGTGGGAGTGACCGGAACCATCGCCGGAGCGGCGCTCTCGACAGACTTCCTGAACAACCAGTTCTACACGATCCTGACGGTGCTGGGTTACATGATGGCGCCCTGGACGTCGATCAACCTGACCGACTTCTTCGTGGTCCGGAAGGGGCACTACTCCGTTCGCGAGATGTTCAAGCCCGACGGCATCTACGGCCTGTGGAACTTCCGCGGGATCGCGGCGTACGTCATCACGTTCGTCGTCATGCTGCCGTTCATGTACCTGAGCTTCTACCAGGGCTTCGTCGCCACGGCGCTGAACGGGATCGACATCGCGTTCTTCGTCGGTGTCCCGGTCGGGTGCGTGACCTACTGGCTGCTGTGTCGCGGCCAGCACCTGGATGAGGAGGCCGCGCTCGTCGAGGAGTCCGACCGTGAGCTCGAGATGCTGGCGGAGCCCATCGCCTGAGCGATCCGCAGCGCAGATGCCAGCCCCGGCCGACCATGTCGGCCGGGGCTGTCGCGGCTCATGGCGCGGAAACCTGCGGTGTCAGTGTGAGGCCCCGGCGCCGTACGCCGGCACGGGACTGCGCACGGCGAGCTCGATCGCGCCCCGCAGCTCCGCGGACGTGCCGAGCTCGGCCCGGGTGACGACGAGCTCCTCCGCCGCCGCCGGGAGCGTGTAGCGCTGGACCGCCTCGTCGACCCCCTCGACGAAGCAGTTGTTGGAGCTGCCGAGCTCGCCGCCGACGACCACCGCCGTCGGGTTCACGAGGTTGCACAGAACGCTGATGACCCGGCCCAGGATCCGTCCGGAGTCCTCGAGGATGCGGCGGCTGACCGAGTCGGCGTCGTCGTCGAGCGGGATCTCCTCGGCCGCCAGTCCGGGATGGGTGTGGGCGACCTGTTCGCGGATGTAGTCGACCGAGACGACCGCCTCGAGGCATCCGCGGCTGCCGCACCGGCACAGCTCGGTGCTGCCCGGCAGGTTGGTGTGCCCGATCTCCCCGGCGAGGCCGGTCCCGCCGCGGTAGAGCGCCCCACCGAGGACGAGTGCGGCGCCGATGCCGTGCGACGCCTTGACGTAGAGGAAGTGCTCGTGGGACCGGCCGGCGCCGGCGTACAGCTCGCCCATGGCGCCGAGGGCGGCGTCGTTCTCGACGTGCACCGGCACGCCGATGCGGCGGGTCAGCTCCTCCGCGGGGGAGCGCCCCACCCATCCGGAGAGGATGGTGGGCGACTGGACCAGGCCGGTTCGCACGTCGACGGGACCGGGGATGCCGGCGACGACGGCCTCGACGCTGTCGAGGCCCAGCTCCCTGCGCAGCCCTTCCAGCAGGTCGGCGGCCGCGTCCATCGCCTCGGTCGCCGCCAGGTCGACGTCGATGTCGACCCGCCGGTCCCCGACGATCCTGCCGAACGTGTCGGCGATCGCGACGTGCAGGTGGTTGTGCCCGAAGTCGAGCCCGGCGACCGGGCCGCCGATGGCGACGAGCTTGACGCCCGGACGGCCACTGCCGGTGCCGGGCCCCTTCTGCTCGGTCTCGACCTCGGTGATCCGCCCCTCGGCCAGCAGGGTGGCGACCGCTCCGTTGACGGCGCTGCGCGACATCCCGGACGACCGCGCGAGATCGGCCCGCGTCATCCCACCGCCGGTCCGGATGAGCCGGAGCAGCTCGTCGCGGGTCTTCTCACGGTGGGACGGGGTGGTGGGCATCCGCCGAATCTAGAGGACAGGGGGCGTGCCCCGCGACACATTCCTGTGAATTTAATGCTTTGAAAAGAGCAAAAAGATGTTGTCCAGAACGGCTTTTACCCCATTGACGACCTAAAACTGCGCACTTAGCGTGAGCGGCGTCACATCAGCATCGGCGGTAACGCCGCGAGTTGTTCAGAGAGGACGACTCCATGCGCCAACCCTCACGTCACGCGTTCACACGTGGGCTCTCAGCAGTGGCCATCGGCTGCCTGGGTCTCGCCTGCGTGTCGACGGCGACCGCAGCAACCACCAACCCGGGCGTCTCCGCCCTCGAGCAGGCGAACGCCGCCCTGTCCCAGCGGGCGGCCACCGAGGGCATGGTGCTCCTCGAGAACCACGACCACGCGCTCCCGATGGCGTCCAGCGGCAACGTCGCGGTCTTCGGCGTCGGCGCCTACGTCACCGTCAAGGGCGGCACCGGATCCGGCGCCGTCAACAACCGGTCCAACGTCACGGTCCGTCAGGGCCTCGAGAACGCCGGCTACACCATCACGACGAGCCCCGACTACTGGAACGCAATGAAGTCGGCGTACGACACCAAGTACCCGACGACGAACTCGCTGTTCGGGCCCACCGTCGACTACTCCTCCGTCGAGCAGCCGCTCACCAGCCTGACCCGGAAGCCGACGGCGCCCACGGACACCGCCATCTACGTGATCGCCCGCAACTCGGGCGAGGGCTCCGACCGGACGTCGGGGAAGGGCGACTACCAGCTCGGCGACAACGAGCGGGCCAACATCGAGCTGCTCGGTCAGACGTACAAGAAGGTCGTCGTCGTCCTCAACACCGGCGGCGTGATGGACACCGAGTTCTTCAAGGACATCAACGCCGACGAGCACGACCCGGCCGGCGGCACCGCGCTCGACTCGCTCCTCCTGATGAGCCAGGCCGGCGAGCAGGGCGGAGCCGCCCTGGTCCAGGTCCTCGACGGCGAGGTCAGCCCGTCCGGCAAGCTCACCGACACCTGGGCGTCGCAGTACTCCTACTACCCGGCCGCGGGCACCTTCGCCAACAACGACGGCACGGGCAACGACGAGCCCTACAGCGAGGGTGTGTACGTCGGCTACCGCTACTTCGACTCGTTCTACAAGAGCATCGACTCGGCCAACCCCGCCGGCGTGGTCAACTACCCGTTCGGCTACGGCCTGTCCTACACCGACTTCAACGTCGAGCCGCTCAGCGTCACCGCCGACATGAACAAGGTGACCGTCAAGGCGCGGGTCACCAACGTCGGGGACTCCTACAGCGGCAAGGAGGTCGTCGAGACCTACGTCTCCGCGCCGCAGACGGGGCTCGACAAGCCCTACCAGCAGCTCACCGGCTACGCGAAGACCGACAACCTCGCGCCCGGCGACTCCCAGCGGGTCACGATCACCTTCGACACCTCCTCGATGGGGTCCTTCGACGAGGCGAGCTCGCGGTGGACGCTCGACAAGGGCGAGTACGTCGTCCGGGTCGGCGACTCCTCGCGCAACACCCAGGTCGCGGCGCGCGTGGAGCTGGGCGACGACACCCCGACCGAGCTGGTCAACCCCGAGCTCGGCGGCCCGGCGTCGTCGAGCGACAGGACCAGCGACCCGGCGAACTTCTACCGGGCCCCGGGCGAGGCCGACCAGCTCGCCGCGGCACCGCAGATCACCCTCGACACGACCGGCTTCGTCGCGAAGGACCACCGGTCGGCGTACGAGCAGGACGTGACGGTGCCCAGCTCGCTGCCCTACGACGCGGTCGAGCACGGCAAGGTCTCCAGCATCAAGGCCTACGTGCCGTCCGACCCGGCCCAGTCGGGCAACTGGGAGGGCACCGGGGCGCCGTACGCCGCGAAGGCGGGCGAGACGCTCCGGCAGGTCGACACCAACCCGGCCAGCACCCTGTACGACGTCGCCGCCGGGCGCACCACCATGGAGCAGTTCGTCGCCAAGCTGAACGTCACCCAGCTCGCCAACATCGTCGAGGGCGCCAACGTGGGCGGCACCACGCCGTCGGCGATCGGCGCGGCCGGGTACACGACGGCCAAGTACGAGAACCTCGGCATCCCCGGCATGGCGCTCTCCGACGGCCCGGCCGGCCTCCGGCTGACCCAGCAGATCGCGACGACGCCGAAGACCTACCAGTGGGAGACGGCCTTCCCGGTCGGCACGCTGCTGGCGCAGACGTGGAACCGCGACCTGGTCCGTGAGGTCGGCGCGGCGGTCGGCAAGGAGATGGTCGACGCAGGGGTCACGCTCTGGCTCGCGCCGGGCATGAACCTGCACCGCGACCCGCTCAACGGCCGCAACTTCGAGTACTACTCCGAGGACCCGCTGGTCTCCGGCCTGACCTCGGCCGCGACCACCCTGGGCGTGCAGAGCAACCCCGGTGTCGGTGTCACGATCAAGCACTACGCCTTCAACAACCAGGAGACTCGGCGCAGCGGCGGCAACACCGTCGTCAGCGAGCGTGCCGCCCGTGAGCTCGAGCTGCGGTCCTTCGAGATCGCCGTCACCACCGCGCAGCCGATGGCGGTCATGAGCTCCTACAACCGCATCAACGGCACCTACGCGGCCGAGGACTACGACACGCTCACCGACCTGCTGCGCGGTGAGTGGGGCTTCAAGGGTCTCGTGATGTCGGACTGGGGCGGCAGCCACAGCCCCACCGCGACGATGTACGCCGGCAACGACCTGATCGAGCCCGGCAACGCGCCGCAGAACATCATCAACGCGATCGAGAAGCAGGCGCCCGCCATCGACGTGGCCGGTCTCCCGGTCGTCACGAAGACGGTGACGCCGACCCGGACGTCGTACGCCTGGCAGCTCGGTGGCCTGACCCTGGCGTCGACCGGCACGGAGACGATCTCGACGACCGTCGACGGCAACACCGACCTGACCCGGCAGCCGGCGTCCGGCACGGCGAACATCGACGCGATCAACAACATGACGTTCGTCCCGGACGCGAAGTTCGCGACCGTGAACGACGCCTACACCTACGTCAGCGGCCTGCTCGCGGGCAGCGCGCTGAGCGCGGCCCAGAAGGCGGCCGTCAGCCTCACCAACGTCGTGCACGCCGACCCGGCGGACGCGAACAGCCCGGTGACGGCGTACACAGTGGTCCTCAAGGGCAGCTACACGGCCACCAGCTACCCGATGCGGCTCGGCGACCTGCAGCGCAGCGCGATGCGGATCCTCAACATCGTCAGCCAGTCGGCGCCGTTCGGCCAGCTCGCGAAGAACCAGAACGTCGCGGGTGTCTCGATCAAGTCCTACGACGCCCAGTTCGACCTGCCGGTGCTCGTCGGCTCGTCGGTCGCCGGGGTCGTCAAGGCCCCGACGGACAATCCGCCGACGGTCGACCTGTCGACGACCCCCGCGGTCCCGGCCAGCGGCTGGTTCACCGGCCCGGTGTCGGTCACGGCCGTGGTCCACGACGACAACGACCAGGCGTACGTGGGCGTCGACGGTGGCGAGCTGCGGCCCTACACCAACCCGGTCCAGATCACCGGTGACGGCGTCCACGAGGTCCGCGTGATCGCCACGGACGGCGCCGGCCACTACAGCGACGTCAAGGAGCTGACGGTCCGCATCGACACCTCGGCGCCCACCGTGGCCGCCAAGGCGGTCGCCGGCCGGCTGGTCCTCTCGGCCGAGGACACCGGATCGGGCGTGGGCGCGATCCAGTTCTCGACCGACGGGGGCGCGCACTGGTCGACGTACTCGGCCCCGGTCGCGGTCCGTGGGGCCTCGCAGGTGTTCTCGTACCGTGCGGTCGACAAGGCGGGCAACACCAGCCCGACCGGCTCGATCACGGTCAGGGGCACGCTGAGCCTGTCCACTCCGGTCATCACCGGCGCACACCGCGTCGGCCGGACGGTCACGGCGCACGCCACGGCCACCCCGGGTGCGGCCCTGCACTACCAGTGGCTGCGCAACGGCCGCGCCATCGCCGGCGCGACCGCGTCGACGTACCGGGTGAAGGCCGCCGACCGGCACCAGCTGGTCTCGGTCCAGGTGACGGCGAGCTCCTCCGGCCTCGCCGGGGTCACCAGGACCTCGAAGGCGGTGCGGATCAAGAAGTAGTCATCGACGACCCGAGGGCCCCGGCGATCGCCGGGGCCCTCGGTGCGTCTCGGGGTGCTGCGCCGGGTCAGGACAGGAACGACTTCAGCAGGGGACCGGCGGTCTGCGACCCGGACTCGCCGGTCTCCACGAAGACGGCGACGGCGAGGTCGCCGCGGGTGGCGATCATCCAGGTGTGCGTCGGCAGCGAGCCGTCGGCCCGCGCGGTGCCGTACTCCGCCGTCCCCGTCTTGGCGCCGATGTCGCCGCCCAGGCTCGCGAGGAAACGGCCGGAGCCCTCGGTGACGACCGCCCGCATCAGGTCGTGAAGCGCGTGCGCCTCCGGCGCCGTGAGCGGGAGCCGCGGATCGGCCGCGGGTGCCTTGCCCGCGAGCAGGTGCGGTACGACGGTCCGGCCGGCCGCCACGGAGGCCGCGACCGTCGCCATGGCGAGCGGCCCCGCGAGCACCTTGCCCTGCCCGATCACGTCGGCGGCCTTCTCCGTCTCGCCGCTCGCGGGCGGCACCTGGCCGAAGTACGCCGGGAACCCGAGGTCGTGGTCGACGCCGAGCCCGAGCGAGGCCGCGGCGTCGGCCAGCGCACGGCCCCCGAGCCGGTCGCGCTGGCCGATCACCGCCGTGTTGCACGAGTTCGCGATCGCGGTGCGATAGGTGACCTTCCCGAGCCGGGAGGCCGGGTAGTCGGCGTAGTTCTTGAAGCGGCGCCCGTCGACGTCGATCGTGGGAGGGCAGGTCACCATGTCCTGCGGCTTCAGGCCGGCGCGCAGCAGAGCCAGCGACGTGACGATCTTGAACGTCGATCCCGGCGCGTACTGCCCGAACGTCGCCGCGTTCAGCCCGTGGTTGCCGGGGCCGTTGGCGGCCACCAGGACGTCCCCGGTCGAGGGTCGGATCGCGACGATCGCGCTGGCCGGCGAGCGCTCGCCGCCGGCCGCCGCGAGGATGCGCTCGGCCTTGGCCTGCAGGTCGACGTCGAGGGTGAGCTGCAGAGGGCTGCCCGGGTGCCCGGCCCAGTCGGCCAGCACACGCTTCTGGCCCGTCCTCGTGCAGGCGCCGGCCGGCGTGCAGGTGACCGTCGCGGCGCGGACCTCGGTCGTCGCGGCGCCGGCCAGCTGCTCGTCGTAGCGACCCTCGAGGCCGGACAGGCCGACCTCGTCGCCCGACTCCACCCGGCCCTTCGACTTCTGCACGACCTCGGCCGTGGCGGGTCCGACCTGGCCGAGGAGCTCGGCCCCGAAGTCCCGGTCGGGCGCGAGCGCCCGGGTCCCGGCGAGGACGAGGGCGCCCGGGATGTGCCCGAAGTCGGGGTCGACGTGGTCGCGTGCGTCCGAGGGCCGCAGCACGATCGCCTCCACGAACGCCTTCGGTCCGGCGGCCTTCGCCTCGGTGACGAACGGCCCGGGCGCGATGCCGACCGCCTTCGCCACCCGGCGGGCCAGCGCCGGCACGTCGGCGGCAGGGACGCGTGCCTTGTCCAGCCCGTAGCGGTAGATGCGCCGCTGGGTGACGATCGGGCGGCCGCCGGCGCCCAGGATGTCGGCGCGGGCCGGCGTGGTCCGGGCGACCTCGAGCCGCTCCTGGTCGGTCAGGCCGGGCGCGAGCGTGTCGGGACGCCAGTCGACCTTCCAGGTGTCGCCGGTCCTGGCCAGGTGGGCGGTCGTCCGGTAGGTCCACGTCCGGGTCCCGATCCGCCAGGTCCAGCGCAGGTCGGCGGTCGCGGCGTCGCCGTCGGCCTTGACGCGCGAGGCGGCGACGGCGACGTCGTACTTCTTCAGCGCGGCGACCTGGTCGTCGAAGACCGTCGAGCGCGACTCCAGCGGCACCCCGGTCAGGGTGTGGTGCTGCAGCTGTGCGGCGAGCCGGTCGGCGACCTTCTCAGCGCCGGAGCCGTCCGACCCGGTGCAGCCGGTCGCGACGAGGGCCAGGGCGGCCAGGGTGGCCGGCAGTGCGGGCAGGCGCATGCCGCCGCATCACCTCGTGAAGCGGAAGGAGCCGGACTTCAGCCCCGCCCACGCGCGGAACGCGACGCCGCCGATGGAGTTGGTCTTCCCGTTGGTGCCGGTGAGCGTGACCGTCTCGACCCAGCCGCCGGCGCCCGGGTAGGTCCGGACCGTGATCGACCTGAGGGGGTACGTCGACCCGAACCGCGCCTGGAACGCGCTCATCGGGATCGTCTTCGACCACGCGTTGACCGGGTCGTAGCCGTCCCGCCCGCTGACCAGGTACGGCGCCCCGTTGGCCAGCATGTAGCCGCCGTTGCTGGCCGTGAACTGCGTGAAGGCCGGCCGGCCGGCGTACGTCCGGATCTGGCGCCGGGTAGCGTCGACGGCCCGGGTGGAGGCGCGCTGCTCGGAGCCGTAGCCGCGGTAGACCTGCGAGCGGGTGTCCTTGAAGACGTCGAAGTAGCCGCGGTGCACCGTCGTGCGCTCGTGGACGGCGTAGGTGCGGGCGGCGATGGCCTGGGCGCGCACGGCGGCCGGCGCCCAGAGGGCCGGCATCTCGTTGGGCACGACACCCTTCACGTAGGCCTCGAGGGGCACGACGTTCACGATGTCGCGGTCTGCGCTGGTCGCCGACGGCGAGGCCGCGCGCAGGACGCCGCGGAACGTGCCGGAGTCGTGGCCGGCGTACAGCCTGATCGGCAGGCCACGGGCGTTGAACTGGAGCTGCCCGGTGGCGACCGCGTAGGTGCGCCAGTGGCCGCCCTTGCGGTAGGACAGCCGCGACCGGGTCGGGGAGACGGCGGTCGCCCGCCACCGCGTCGCGGTCCGTGCCGCACGGCTGCGCAGGTGCGTCAGGCGCCAGCGACGGGGCGAGCCGACCACGTTCGCGGTCAGCCCCGAGCGAGTCCCGACGATCAGCGCCGGGCGTGTGCTCAGCAGGACCCGGACCTGGCCGCCGGCGGCGCCGGCGCGGGTGCCGGGGTAGTAGTGCCCGAGGATCTGGCTTGTGCTCAGGCCGCGCTTCGCGGCGGCGTTGGCGCCGTACTGCGAGAGGCCGTGTCCGTGCCCGCTGCCCTCCCCGTAGACGGTCACCGAGGTCGCGCCGGCTGGCACGTTGACCGTGGAGTCGGCATACGACGGTGTGGCGACGGCGACGGTGAGACCGGCGCCGAGCGCGAGGGCCCGGAGAGCTTGGCGCACGAATGGCATGACGGACACTGTGCTGGGACCGCGCCCGGAAAGCAAAGGGAAACGGCCCGGACGCGTCACGATCCGGCCTGGCGGGCGACCTCGGCGGCGGCCAGGGTCTGCTTCCACTCGCGGAAGCCCTCCTCGGTCCGACCCCGGCGCCAGTAGCCCGAGATGGAGAGCTGGTCACGCTCGAGTCCGCGCTCCTTCAGCAGGTGCGGCCGCAGCCCGTGCATGACCTCCTCGGCCTCGCCGTGGACGAACGCGTCCACGCGCCCGGCCGGCCAGTCCAGCGCGGTGACCGCGTCGAGCAGCGTCTGGCCGTCACCGCGGTGGACGACGGTGATCTGCGCACCGGGCGGGACGGTGGCGCCGGCGGGCAGGTCGACGGTCAGGTCGGGAGCGTGATCGGCATCCTGCGTGAGCAGTACGACGCGCGCCACCGCGTCCTCGGGCAGAGCGGCCAGCGCGGCCATCACCGCGGGCAGGGCGGACTCGTCGCCGACCAGGAGGTGCCAGTCGGCGGCCGGGTCGGGCGCGTAGGTGCCGCCGGGGCCGTTCGCGAGCAGCGTGTCGCCGGGACGGGCGGCCGCCGCCCACGGGCCCGCGACGCCCTCGCCGTCGCCGTGCAGGACGAAGTCGATGGCGAGGGTGCCCGCGGACGGGTCGGGGAAGAGCGCCGTGTAGGTGCGCACCACCGGCAGCTGCTCGGCGGGCAGGGTGCGGCGCAGCTCCTTCATGTCGAGCGTGCCGTCGGCATACCCCGGCAGCTCGACGCCGGGGCGGGGGAAGACGAGCTTGACGTAGCGGTCGGTGAACGTGCTCCCCTCGAACGCGGAGAGGTCGTCGCTGCGCAACCACACCCGGCGCAGGCCGGGCGTGGTGGTCTCGGTCGCGGTGACGGTCAGGCGGGTGGCCATGGGGCTCCTCGGGACGTGCGGGAGTGTGGGTGGGCGCTAGCTCGACGCGGGGGGCTTCGTCCCGCGGAGCGTCTCGCGCAGGTCGCTCATCCGCTGGTCGAGCTCGTGGGCGACGCGAGCGGCCTCGACGAGCTCGTCGCCGAGCGGGGTCGGGATCTCCTCGCGGAACTTGTAGTAGATCTTGTGCTCGACGCTCGCCCAGAAGTCCATCGCGACGGTGCGGACCTGGAGCTCCACGCAGACCTGCCGGATCGAGTCGGACAGGAACACCGGCACCTGGACGATCGCGTGCAGGCTGCGGTAGCCGTTGGGCTTCGGGTCCGCGATGTAGTCCTTGATCTCGACGACGGTGATGTCGGGCTGGCTCGTGAGCATCGAGAGCACCCAGTAGGCGTCCTCGAGGAAGCTGCAGACGATCCGGATGCCGGCGATGTCGAAGATCTGGTGCGCGATCGCCTCCGGCGTGAACTCACAGCCGATCCGGCTGGCCTTCGCGCGGATGCTGTCGATCGACTTGAGCCGCGAGCTGACGTGCTCGATCGGGCTGCCCTCGGGCCGGTAGGTGAGCTCCTCGCGCAGGATGTTGATCTTGGTCAGCATCTCCTCGAGGCCGAACCGGTAGGGCATGAGGAGCTGGCCGAGCTCCTGGGCGGCCTCGGAGAGCGCCGCGCTGTGCGGGTCGTCCTCCTCGGCGAGCACCGAGCCGGCCAGGAGCTCGTAGGTGTTCGCGGGCCGCGGCCCGGTCGGACGCCGGCCGACCAGCGGGGTCGCGTCCATCGGCAGGGCCTTGGACGGCGTACGACTCGCCTCGGACTGATCCGCGTCGCTCATATCCAGGCGTTCCCTTCTCGGCTCCCGTGTCGACCCTCGCGAGTCGACCCCAGGGGACCATCCTGCGCGACGGGGGCAAGTCCGCGCCGAGCAGGTTGGTCCCTCGGGGTCACGACGGCGGTCTGCCGGGCGGCCCGGGCCGTCCGTCCGGGCCGGCGCCGGCGGCGAGGCTGCGCCCGATGCCCTGCGAGGCGACCTGCAGCGCCGCCACCAGCCGTCCGCGGGTCCGGCGCAGGTCGGGCACGACGATGCCGAGCGCGGCGACCACCTGGCCGCCGACGGTGATGGGCACGGCGGCCGAGCAGGCGCCGAGCGTCATCTCCTCCTGCGTCGTGGCGTAGCCCTCGCTCCGGATCCGTGCGAGCTGGCGCTCGAGGGCGGCCGGCTGGGTGATCGTGTACGGGGTGAGGCGCGTCAGCGGCCCGGCGAGCACCGATCGCCGTACGTCGTCGGGCGCGTGCGCGAGCAACACCTTGCCGACCCCGGTGGCGTGCAGCGGGAGCCGCGAGCCGACCCTGCTGACGATCGGGACCGACGCGTGGCCGCGCAGCGTGTCGAGGTAGAGCGCCGACGTCTCGTCGCGGACCGCGAGGTGGATCGTCGCGAGCGTCGCGCCGTAGAGGTCGTGGAGGAACGGCGACGCAGTGGCGCGCAGGCCCGTCTGCACCGGCGCGAGCAGCCCGAGGTCCCAGAGCCGGCGCCCGACGACGTACCTGTCCTGCGCGTCCCGGCGCAGGGCGCCCCACTCGGTCAGCTCGGCGATCAGGCGGTGGGCGGTGGGCCGCGCCAGCTGCGCGCGCTCGGCGATCTCGGTGAGCGTCAGGGCCCGGTGGCCGGCGTCGAAGGCGGCGAGGATGGCGAGCACCCGGGAGGCGACGGTCGTGCCGGGGGCAGCGGTGTTGCCGGCCATGGCTGGCCCTTCTGCTCAGTGGAAGTGATCTCTCGGCAGGCTAGTCGGTCCGTCCTTACGGTGTGATGCGTGAGCATCCCGACACAGCAGGAGATCTCGGCGGAGATCGCGGAGATCGCGGAGGCCGCCGGCCGGGCCGCGCGGCCGGGCGACGACGCGCGGACGCGGATCGACTACCCGCCGTACCGCTCGAGCATCCTGCGCCACCCGACCAAGGACCCCCGGCACGCCGACCCGGAGACGATCGAGCGCTGGGCACCCTGCTTCGGCCAGCGCGACGTCCACCCGCTCGAGGCCGACCTGACCATCGGCGCCCATGCCGGCACGAACTCGGCGGTCTCCGGGGAGCCCATCGGCGAGCGGATCACCGTGACCGGCCGCATCGTCGACGGCGACGGCCGCCCGGTCGCCGGTCAGCTGGTCGAGATCTGGCAGGCGAACGCCGCGGGCCGCTACATCCACAAGAACGAGCAGCACCCGGCGCCGCTCGACCCCAACTTCACCGGCGTGGGGCGCTGCCTGACGGGCCCCGACGGCGAGTACCACTTCCGGACGATCAAGCCCGGCCCCTATCCGTGGGGCAACCACCGCAACGCCTGGCGGCCCGCGCACATCCACTTCTCGATCTTCGGCAGGGCCTTCACGCAGCGGCTGGTGACGCAGATGTACTTCCCGGGCGACCCGCTGTTCGCGCTCGACCCGATCTACCAGGCGATCACGGACCAGAAGGCGCGCGACGCGCTCGTCGCGACGTACGACCACGACCTGACGGTGCCGGACCACAGCATGGGCTACCGGTGGGACGTCGTCCTGACCGGCGGCGGCCGCACCTGGACCGAGCCCGAGGAGGCCGACGAGTGATCACCCCCGGACAGACCGTCGGCCCGTTCTTCGGCCAGGCCCTGCCGTACGACGGCGACAACGAGCTCGTGCCCCCGGGTCGCGCCGACGCGATCCGCCTGCACGGTGCCGTGTACGACGGCGAGGGCACGCCCATCCCCGACGCCCTCGTCGAGATCTGGCAGGCCGACGCCGACGGCGCCGTGCCCCGTGAGACCGGGTCGCTGCACCGCGACGGTTGGACCTTCACCGGGTGGGGCCGCTGCCAGACGGACCGGACCGGTCACTACTCGTTCACCACCGTGCTGCCCGGCCCGACCGAGGCTGGGCCGACCCAGGCTGGGCCGACCCAGGAGGGGCCCGGCAGCGCTGCGCCGTTCTTCGCCGTCGTGGTGTTCGCCCGGGGCCTGCTCGACCGGCTCTTCACGCGCGCCTACCTGCCCGGCCACCCCGCCAACGCGGGCGATCCGCTGCTCGCGTCGCTCAGCGAGGAGGAGCGCGCCACTCTGGTGGCCACACCCGACGCGACGGGCCTCCGCTTCGACATCCGACTGCAGGGCGAGGGCGAGACCGTCTTCCTGCAGCACCGCTGATCACTAGATTGGGCGTCATGGCTGACCTGCTCTGGCCCGGTGACGAGCGTGCCGCGGAGGTGTTCACCGACGCGGCGCTGCTCGACGCCATGGTGGCGGTCGAGCAGGCCTGGCTCGATGCGCTCGCCGGCGCAGGCATCGCGGAGAGCACGCCGCTCGCGGGCATCGTCGGTGCGACCGACCTCGACCGCATCGCCACGGGCGCGGAGGCCGGCGGCAACCCCGTCATCGGGCTGGTCGCCCTGCTCCGCGAGCGCACGGGCTCGAGGTGGGTGCACCGTGGCCTGACGTCGCAGGACGTGCTCGACACCGCCCTGGTGCTCTGCCTCGACGACGCGGTCGTGCGGGTCCGCGAGGGCCTGCGACAGCAGGCGGCCGCGCTCGTCAGGCTCGCGCGCGTGCACCGCGGCACGCTGATGGCGGGGCGCACGCTCACGCAGCACGCCGTGCCGATCACCTTCGGTCTCAAGGCGGCCACCTGGCTGCAGGGGGCCGCCGCCGGCGCGGACCGCCTCGCCCGGTGCCCGTCCTTGCCGGCCCAGCTCGGCGGCGCGGCCGGCACGCTCGCTGCGCCGACCCAGCTCGCCGGGTCCGTGGAGGCCGCCCAGGCGGTCGTGGCGGATGCGTCCGCCCGCCTCGGGCTCGCCGTCGCGGCGCCGTGGCACACCGAGCGCTCGGTCCTCACCGAGCACGCCGACGCTCTCGTCGGGTGCGCCGACGCGTGGGGTCGGATCGCCGCGGACGTCGCCCTGCTGTCGCGGCCCGAGATCGGCGAGCTGCGCGAGGCGGCCGGAGGTGGCTCGTCGACCATGCCGGGCAAGGCGAACCCCGTGCTCTCGGTCCTCCTCCGCCGCCATGCACTCGCGGCGCCCGCGCTGGCCGCGACGCTGCACACCGCCGCGTCGGCGTACGTCGACGAGCGGCCGGACGGCGCCTGGCACGCGGAGTGGGACACCCTGCGCACGCTCGCCCGACGTAGCGTCGTGGCCGCCTCGCAGGCCGCCGACCTGCTCGAGGGCCTGGTCGTCGACGCCTCGCGGATGGCGGCACGCGCCGCTGAGGCCGACGAGACGCTGCGGGCCGAGCAGGTCAGCATGGGCGGCGGCGACGCGCCGTACCTCGGTGCCACGGACCGGATCATCGACCTCGCGCTCGACCGGGCGCGCACCGTGTGGAAGGACCTCTAGGGCATGGAGCTCACCCTCGTCCGGCTGGCCGGTTCGGAAGCGCTGCCGACGCTGGTCGTCGGCCCCTCCCTGGGCACGTCCGTCACCGCCCTCTGGGGCCCGTGCGCCGAGCTGCTCGGCGACCGCTTCCACGTCGTCGGCTGGGAGCTGCCGGGCCACGGGCGCGGCGCTCCGGCCTCCGCCGCCTTCACCATCGAGGACCTCGCCGGCGCGGTCGTCGAGGCTGTCGACCGGACGATCGGCGGTGGGTCGTTCGCCTACGCGGGCGACTCCCTCGGCGGCGCCGTCGGACTGCAGCTCGCGCTGTCCGTGCCGGACCGGCTCACCGGCGTGGCGGTGCTGTGCACCGGCGCTCGGATCGGCACGCCCGAGGGCTGGCGCGAGCGGGCGGCGCTGGTGCGCGCGTCCGGCACACCCGTGATGGTCGAAGGGTCCGCGCGGCGATGGTTCGCGCCCGGTTTCCTGGAACGCCGGCCCGAGGTCGGGACCGCGCTCCTGTCCTCCTTGCAGGACGCCGACAAGGAGAGCTACTCACTCGCGTGCGAGGCGCTGGCCGAGTTCGACGTGCGGGACCGGCTGCCGGCGATCGGCGTACCGCTTCTCGCCGTCGGCGGCAGCGACGACGAGCCGACCCCGGCGGCGATCCTGCGGGCCGACGCCGACGCCGTCCCCGGTGCGCGGTTCGTCGAGCTCGACGGCGTCGCCCACCTCGCGCCGGCCGAGGCGCCCCGCACCGTCGCCAGCCTGCTCGCCGACCTCCTCCGGGACCCCCGTCACGAGGCGGGCATGGCGGTGCGACGAGCCGTCCTGGGCGACGCGCACGTCGACCGTGCGGTGGCGGGAACGACCGACGTGAACCGCGACTTCCAGGACCTCATCACCCGCTATGCCTGGGGCTCGATCTGGACGCGGCCCGGTCTGGCCCGGCGCGACCGCTCGATCGCCGTGCTGACGGCGCTCGTCGCCGGCCGCCACTTCGAGGAGCTCGAGTTCCACCTGCGCGCGGCGCTCACCAACGGCCTCACCCGCGAGGAGATCGTGGAGGTGCTGCTGCAGTCGGCGATCTACGTCGGCGTACCGGCCGCAAACACCGCCTTCGCCGTCGCCAACCGGGTCCTCGCCGACTCCTGACCCGCCGAGACGTCAATCCCCACGGCCCGAGACGTCAATCCGTGGGGTCCGAGACGTCAATCCGTGGGGTCCGAGACGTCAATCGGTCGGGTCCGAGGCGGCGTTCGGTCGCAGCGATCGACCTCTCGGGCCGTGGGGATTGACGTCTCGGACCCCACGGATTGACGTCTCGGGCCGTACGGATTGACGTCTCGGCGGGGAGGGAGGACAGGTCAGAACATCCGGCGGATGACGTCGATCGTCCGCATGAGATGTGGCTCGCCACGCTCGGAGCGGTAGGCGACCGCGAGCTCGACGGAGGCGGCGGAGCGGACGAGCGGCCGGTACGCGACGCCGTCCAGCGCGAGCGCGGTCACCGGCTCGGGGACGACGGCGACACCGAGACCGCCTGCCACCAGCGTCACCAGCGTGGAGGTCTCGCCGACCTCGTGTCGTACGCGCGGGTCGATGCCGGCGTCGCGGAACAGGCCGATGACGACGTCGTACATCACCGAGCGCCGATCGGCCGAGTGCACGATCAGGTCGGCATCGCGCAGGTCTGCCACCCGCACCTGGCGGCGGCGCGCGAGCACGTGGTCGACCGGCAGTGCCACGACGAGCCGGTCGCTCCGCAACGGCGTCACGGTGAGTGAGAGGTCGGCCACCGGCGGGCGGAGCAGCGCGACGTCGATCACGCCCGACCGGAGCGCCTCGACCTGGTCGGGGGCGAGCATCTCGCCGCGGAAGGCGAAGTCGACCCCTGGCAGCTCGGTGGCGAGGTGGCGGGAGAGCGCAGGCAGCAGGCTGTACGTCGCCGAGCCGACGCAGCCGATGGCCAGACGGCCCACCACGCCGGCCGCCACCCGCCGCGCCTCGTGCGCCGCCTCGTCCATCTCGGCGAGGATCGACCGCGCACGGGCCAGGTACGCCGCGCCGGCCTCGGTCAGGTCCACGCGGCGCGTGGTGCGCAGGAGGAGCACGACGCCGAGCTCCGACTCCAGCTGGCGGATCGCCTGTGACAGCGGCGGCTGGGCCATGTGGAGCCGCTCGGCCGCGCGGCCGAAGTGACGCTCCTCCGCGACCGCCACGAAGTAGCGCAGGTGACGCAGATCCATACGTGTCACGTCTCAATCGATGTCAATATTGATACTTCACCATATCGCGAGAGACGCCTACCGTCGTGTGCATGAGCGCTTACGTCTACGCGACGGTCCGCAGCCCGTTCGGCAGGTTCAACGGCGCCCTCGCCGGCGTACGCCCCGACGACCTGGCCGCGCGGGTGATCGAGGCCGTCCTGGACAGGACGCCCGACCTCGACCGTGCCGCGATCGACGAGGTCGTCTGGGGCAACGCGAACGGTGCCGGGGAGGAGAACCGCAACGTCGGGCGCATGGCGGCGCTGCTCGCCGGCGTCCCGACGAGCGTGCCGGGCACCACGGTCAACCGCCTGTGCGGTTCGAGCCTCGACGCCGCGATGATCGGCTCGCGCCAGATCGAGACCGGCGACTCCGAGGTCGTCCTCGTGGGCGGCGTCGAGTCGATGACACGGGCGCCGTGGGTGCTCCCGAAGCCGGCCAGGGCGTTCCCCGCCGGCGACCTGACGGCGGTCTCCACCACGCTCGGCTGGCGGCTGGTCAACCCGCGCATGCCGAAGGAGTGGACGGTCAGCCTGGGGGAGGCCAACGAACAGCTTCGCGACACCTACGACATCAGTCGCGAGCGGCAGGACGAGTTCGCCGTACGCTCCCACCGACTCGCGGCGCAGGCCTGGGACGACGGCTTCTACGACGACCTCGTGACGCCCGTCGCCGGCCTGACGCGCGACGAGGGTGTGCGGCCGGACTCCTCGGTCGACAAGCTCGCCGCGCTCACGCCGAGCTTCCGGCCCGACGGCACGATCACCGCCGGCAACGCCTCGCCGCTGAGCGACGGCGCGTCGGCCGTGCTGCTCGGCTCGGAGCGGGCCGCGAGCCTGATCGGGCTGGAGCCCGTCGCCCGGATCGCCGGGCGGGGGGCGTTCGCGCTGGACCCGCAGGCGTTCGGCTACGCCCCGGTCGAGGCCGCCGATCGCGCCCTCGCCCGCGCCGGGATCGACTGGGCGCAGGTCGGCGCCGTCGAGCTCAACGAGGCGTTCGCCGTGCAGTCGCTCGTCTGCGTCGACGCCTGGGTCTCGCAGGGGCTGAAGGACCCCGAGCTGGTCAACCAGAAGGGCGGCGCGATCGCCCTCGGCCATCCCCTCGGGGCCAGCGGCGGCCGCGTCCTCGGCACGCTGGCCAAGGTGCTCCGCGAGCGCGGCGAGCGCTGGGGTGTGGCCGCGATCTGCATCGGTGTCGGACAGGGGCTGGCCGTCGTGCTCGAGAACACCGAGGTGGCCCGGTGAGCCGCGTCGAGCTGCTCGAGACCGTCGACGAGGCGGTCGCCGGGATCGAGGACGGCAGCACCGTCCTGGTCGGCGGGTTCGGTCTGGCCGGGATGCCGTTCGACCTGATCGACGGCCTCATCCGCCAGGGCGCCAAGGATCTGACGATCGTCTCCAACAACGCCGGCAACGGCGAGGTCGGCCTCGCCGCGCTGCTGAAGGCCGGCCGAGTCCGGCGGGTGCTCTGCTCCTTCCCGCGACAGAGCGACTCGTACGTCTTCGACGAGCTCTACCGCTCCGGGAGGATCGAGCTCGAGGTGGTGCCGCAGGGCAACCTCGCCGAGCGGATGCGCGCGGCCGGGGCCGGCATCGGTGCGTTCTTCTCGCCGACCGCGGTCGGGACGCCGCTCGGCGAGGGCAAGGAGCAGCGGACCATCGACGGGCGCGACTACGTGCTGGAGCTTCCGATCAAGGGCGACTACGCCCTCATCTCGGCCCACCGCGCCGACGAGATGGGCAACCTCGTCTACCGCAAGACGGCCCGCAACTTCGGCCCCGTCATGGCCACCGCCGCCGCGACCACGATCGTGCAGGTGGGCGAGGTCGTGCCGGTCGGCGACCTCGACCCCGAGGCCGTCGTGACGCCCGGCATCTACGTCGACCGGGTCGTCCGCGTCGACGCCCGCCACTACACGGTGCAAGGAGCACGCTGATGTCACTGACTCCCGACGAGCTCGCAGCGGTGGTGGCGCGCGACATCCCGCAGGGGGCGTACGTCAACCTCGGCATCGGGCAGCCCACGAAGGTCGCCGACCACCTGCCGGAGGGGTCCGGCGTGGTCCTCCACACCGAGAACGGCATGCTCAACATGGGCCCGGCCGCGGTCGGCGACGAGATCGACCCCGACCTCACCAACGCCGGCAAGGTGCCGGTGACCGAGCTGCCCGGGGCGTCGTACTTCCACCACGCCGACTCCTTCGCCATGATGCGCGGCGGGCACCTCGACGTGTGCGTGCTCGGCGCCTTCCAGGTCTCGGCGTACGGCGACCTCGCCAACTGGCACACCGGCGCCCCCGACGCGATCCCGGCGGTCGGCGGCGCGATGGATCTCGCGATCGGCGCGAAGCAGGTGTTCGTGATGATGACGCTGTTCGACAAGCAGGGGCGCCCGAAGCTGGTGCCGACGTGCACCTATCCGCTGACCGGCGTCGGCTGCGTCAGCCGGGTCTACACCGACCTCGCGGTCTTCGACGTCGGGCCTGAGGGTGTGGTCGTGCGCGAGACCTTCGGCATCGACCTCGAGGAGCTGCGCGAGCGGCTCGACGTCCCGCTGGGGGTCGCGCCGGGGGTCGGAGTACCCGGTTAACCGGGTACTCCGGACGCTACCCAGGGAACTCCGGAACTTCTCGGGTGTCATGCCACCCCGGAAGTTCCGGAGTCCCCGGTTAACC
>NZ_BAAAPB010000001.1:1210152-1261215 GCF_039530925.1 Nocardioides panacihumi
CCGCGTAGTTCTCGGCGAGCCCCGCGGCGCCGGCCTCGCTGGACGTCACCCAGCGGAGCTGGGAGAGCTGCAGCTGCGCGTCGAACGGATCGTCGGAGACGTGCAGCATCGAGGTCATCCACCACGAGAAGTGCTCGCAGCGCCAGACGCGGCGCAAGGCGGTGTCGGAGTACGCGTCGGCGAGCCCTCCGTCGCGTCGCCGGAGCAGCTCGGTGAGCGCCGGGGCGAGCAGTGCGACGTCCGCGATGGCCAGGTTGAGGCCCTTGGCGCCGGTGGGCGGGACGATGTGCGCGGCGTCGCCGGCGAGGAAGAGGCGCCCGTGCCGCATCGGCTGCTGCACGAAGCTGCGCATCGGCAGCACGCTCCGGTCGGTGATCGGTCCCGGGTCGAGCTGCCAGCCGTCCTGGCCGTGCCCGAGGCGCGTCGCGAGGCCGTCCCAGATCCGGTCGTCGGACCACGTGGCGACGTCGGTGCCGTTGGGCACCTGGAGGTAGAACCGGCTGACGGACTCCGAGCGCATCGAGTGCAGCGCGAAGCCGTCGGGGTGCCAGGCGTAGATCAGCTCGTCCGTCGACGGCGCCACGTCGGCGAGGATGCCCAGCCACGAGTAGGGGTAGACCCGCTCCCAGGTCTGTCGCACGCTGTCGGGTACGGCGGCCCGGCTGACGCCGAACGAGCCGTCGCACCCGACCACCACGTCGGCGTCGATCCGTTGCCCGACGCCGTCCGCGTCGGTGAACGTCACCGACGGCCGGTCGGTCTCCAGGTCGTGGACCGCGGTCTCGGAGACGCCGTAGACCACGTGCCGGCCGGCGGCCTCGGACGCAGCCACCAGGTCGGCCTGCACCTGCGTCTGTCCGTAGACCCACACGCTGCGGCCGACGAGGTCCACGAAGTCGAGGTGGTGCCTCTCGTGGGGCCACTGCAGGTAGATGCCGCGGTGCTCGTGCCCGTGGGCCTCGATGCCGGCGCCGAGCCCGACCGAGCGCAGGAGCTCGACGCTGGAGTGCTCGAGGATCCCGGCGCGGATGCGCGCGGCGACGTACTCCTGCGTCCGCGTCTCGACGACGATCGACTCGACGCCGTCCTGGGCGAGCAGGTGGGCGAGCAGCAGGCCGGCCGGGCCGGCCCCGATGATGGCGACCTCGGTACGCATGCGCCGTTTCTAGTCGCGGACCTCATCCGCCGTCCACGACCGGCTTCCGCCGAGCGGAAGCATCTCCCTGGTCGTTGACCGATCAACGAGCCGAGGAGAACGATGCTGGACAAGGGCCGCACGGCCGACCGGCGATCGGATGGGACGACGCTCATGGGACTGCTCGACGCGGTCGACTGGCAGGGCAGCATCTTCATCCGCGGCCGGTGGCAGGAGGCGCGGGGTGGCGACTACGCCGTCGTGGAGCCGGCGACCGGGAACGAGCTCGGCCGGATGGGTGCCGCCACCCCCGAGGACGTCGCCGAGGCCGCGGCGGCCGCCGTCGAGGCGCAACGCGCATGGGCCGCGACGCCGTACCCGGTGCGCGCAGCCGTCCTGCGCAAGGCCGGCGACCTGTGGCAGCAGCACGCGGACGAGATCCAGGACTGGAACATCCGCGAGGTCGGTGCGATCCCGGGCATGGCCGGTTTCGCGCTGCACGTCGCTGCCGAGGAGTGCTACGAGGCCTCGACCCTGCCGAGTCGTCCGTACGGCGAGCTGCTGCCCAGTGAGGAGCCGCGGCTCTCGATGGCGCGCCGCGTGCCTGCCGGGATCGTCGGCGTCATCTCGCCGTTCAACGTGCCGATCATCCTCGGCATCCGCTCCGTTGCGCCCGCCCTCGCGCTCGGCAACGCCGTGCTGCTCAAGCCGGACCCGCGGACCGCCGTGACCGGGGGCACCGTTCTGGCCCGCATCTTCGAGGAGGCGGGGCTCCCGCCGGGCGTGCTGCAGATGCTCCCGGGCGGTCCCGACGTCGGCGAGGCCATGGTCACCGACCCGAACGTGCGGGTCATCTCCTTCACCGGCTCGACGGCGGTCGGCCGTCGGATCGGCGAGCTCGCCGGGCAGCACCTCAAACGTGCCCACCTCGAGCTCGGTGGGAACTCGGCGATGCTGGTGCTCGAGGACGCCGACGTGGAGGCCGCCGCCGGGCTCGCGGCCTGGGGCTCGTTCCTGAACCAGGGCCAGATCTGCATGACGACAGGACGCCACCTCGTCGCCGCCTCGGTGTACGACGACTTCGTGGACGCGCTCGCCGAGAAGGCGCGCCACCTCCCGGTCGGTGATCCCGCCACCGACCAGGTCGCGCTCGGTCCGCTGATCGACGAGCGCCAGCGGGACAAGGTCCACCGGTTGGTCACGGCCAGCACCGACGCGGGCGCGACCCTCGCCGCGGGCGGCTCCTACGACCGGCTCTTCTACCAGGCGACGGTGCTCGCCCAGGTGCCGTTGCGCTCGCCGGCGTTCGGCGAGGAGATCTTCGGCCCGGTGGCACCGGTGACCCGGGTCGACTCCGTCGAGGAGGCGATCAAGCTGGCCGCGGACAGCGAGTACGGGCTGTCGCTGGGCATCGTGACCCAGGACGTCATGCGCGGACTGGAGATCGCCGAGCAGATCCCGACGGGCATCGTCCACATCAACGACCAGACCGTGAACGACGAGGCGGTGGCGCCGTTCGGCGGTGTCAAGGCGTCCGGCACCGGCTCCCGGTTCGGTGGTGCGGCGGCCAACGTCGAGGCGTTCACCGAGACGCGTTGGATCACGGTTCGAGGCAAGCCCGCGACGTACCCCTTCTGACGGCTCAGGGCAGCGCCGGGCCCGCGGGCGGACGCACCTGCGGCTCCTCGAAGACCAGCAGTGTGCGGGTGTTGAGGACACCCTCCATGCCCTGGATCTGGTCGAGCACGATCCGGCGCAGGTCGGCGTTGTCACGGGCCCGGACGAGCAGGATCACGTCGAAGTCGCCACCGACCAGCCCGATGTGCTCCACGCCCTGCAGCGCCTGGAGCTTGTCGCGCACCGTGCGCCACTCGGCCTGCTGCAGCGTGACGGTGACGTACGCCGTCGTCCGGAGCCCGGCGAGCACCGGGTCGATGTCGGCGTGGTAGCCGCGGATCACGCCGCCGGACTCCAGCCGCTCCACCCGCGCGTAGGCGTTCGCCCGCGAGATGTGCAGCCGCTCCGCCAGCGCCCGCATCGACAGCCGGCCGTCGCGGCGCAGCTCCTCGACGATCTGCTGATCGACCTCGTCGAGGCCGCCTGCAACTTGTCTCGTGACCACGCTCGTTCATCCTCCGGATCTGGACGTTCGGCAACGGAACATGCCCTTCGCGTGGACATCCTCTCCGATCCTGCCCGTGGCTGGCATTCAACGGCGCTCCCGATCAGCATTGACGCATGACACGTGACGCAGATCGCTTGTTGCCGTCGCCCGAGCCCGTCATGCTCATCGATCCCGACGGCCGCCCGACGGCCGCGGGTGGGACGAGCCTCCCTGCGACGGACGCGCTCCTGCACGGGTACGCGGGCCTCGTCACCGCCCGCCGCCTCAACGAGCAGGCCTACGCGCTCGTCCGGCAGGGTCGCCTCGCGGTCTACCCCTCGTCGCACGGCCAGGAGGCCTGCCAGGTGGCGGCCGCCCAGGTGCTGTCCGAGCAGGACTGGCTCTTCCCGACGTACCGCGACACCGCCGCCATCGTGGCCCGCGGCGTCGACCCGGTCGACACGCTCGTGCTGCTCAAGGGCGACTGGCACTCCGGCTACGACCCCTACGAGCACAAGGTGGCCCCGCAGGCGACGCCGCTGGCGACCCAGCTGCTGCACGCGGTCGGGGTCGCGCACGCGGCCCGGCTGCGCGGCGAGGACACCGTCGTGATGGCGATGTGCGGCGACGGCGCCACCAGTGAGGGCGACTTCCACGAGGCGCTGAACTTCGCCGCGGTCTTCAAGACGCCGGTGGTCTTCTTCATCCAGAACAACGAGTACGCCATCTCCGTGCCACTGGCGCGGCAGTCGGTCGCGCCGTCGCTCGCGCACAAGGGCATCGGGTACGGCGTCCCGGGCGAGCGCGTCGACGGCAACGACCTCGCGGCACTGCTGCGCGTGCTCGGTGACGCGGTCGATCGCGCGCGGGCCGGCGAAGGGCCGCAGCTGGTGGAGGCGCACACCTACCGCATGCAGGCGCACACGAACGCCGACGACGCCACCCGCTACCGCCAGGACGACGAGGTCGCCGGGTGGGTCGCGAAGGACCCGATCCTGCGGCTCGAGACCTACCTGCGGGCGGTGGGGGCCCTCGACGACGCGCAGGCCGCGGCCTTCGCCGAGGAGGCCGAGCGGGTCGCGCAGCACACCCGCGACGGGTTGAACCGCGACGTCGTACCCGACCCCGAGGACCTGTTCCGCTTCGTCTACGCGCAGCCGACCCCGCAGCTCGAGGAGCAGCTCGCGCTCGTGCATGACGAGCTCAGCCGAGAGGACGCCCACTGATGGAGCGCGAGACGGCCAACGAGATGGCCAACGAGACGGCTCACGAGGTGGGCCACGAGAAGCTGAGCATGGCGCAGGCGATCAACCGCGCCCTGCGCGACGCGATGGCCGAGGACCCCACCGTCCTGATGTTCGGTGAGGACGTCGGTCCGCTCGGCGGCGTCTTCCGGGTCACCGACGGTCTCACGGCGGAGTTCGGCGAGGACCGCTGCTTCGACACCCCGCTCGCCGAGTCCGGCATCGCCGGCTTCGCGGTCGGCCTGGCGATGAACGGCATGCGCCCGGTCATCGAGATGCAGTTCGACGCGTTCGGCTACCCGGCGTTCGAGCAGGTCGTGAGCCACATCGCCAAGATGCGCAACCGGACCCGCGGCCAGGTCCAGCTGCCGCTGGTCATCCGCCTCCCGTACGCCGGCGGCATCGGCGGTGTCGAGCACCACTGCGACTCCTCCGAGGCCTACTACGCCCACACGCCGGGCCTGCACGTCCTCGCCCCGTCGACGCCGTCCGACGCCTACGCCCTGATGCGCGAGGCGATCGCGTCGCCCGACCCGGTCGTCTTCCTCGAGCCGAAGAAGCTCTACTGGGCCAAGGACGAGGTCGCGCTCGGCCGCGGGCACGAGCCGGGCATCGGCAAGGCCGTCGTACGCCGCCCGGGGACCGACGCCACCCTCATCGCCTACGGCCCGTCGGTGCCGGTCGCGCTGGAGGCGGCCGAGGCCGCGCAGCGCGACGGGCGCAGCCTGCAGGTCGTGGACGTGCGCTCGATCGTGCCCTTCGACGACGCGACCGTGTGCGCCGCGGTCGAGTCGACGGGCCGCGCGGTCGTCGTGGCGGAGGCGAGCGGGTTCGCGAGCGTCGCCTCGGAGATCGCGGCGCGGGTCAGCGAGCGCTGCTTCCACTCCCTGTCCGCCCCGGTGCGGCGAGTGACCGGCTTCGACATCCCGTTCCCGCCGCCGAAGCTGGAGCACTTCCAGCTGCCGTCGGTCGACCGGATCCTCGACGCCGTCGACGACCTGCAGTGGGAGGACGCATGAGCACCGCGCAGACGTTCCTGCTGCCCGACCTCGGGGAGGGTCTCACCGAGGCCGAGGTGGTCCACTGGCTCGTCGCCGAGGGAGACGTCGTCACGATCGACCAGACGGTCGTGGAGGTCGAGACCGCCAAGTCGGTCGTCGAGGTGCCCAGCCCGTACGCCGGCCGCGTCGTCACGCTGCACGCCGCCGAGGGCGAGACTGTCGACGTCGGGAAGCCGCTGATCACGATCGGTGCTCCGGCCGGCGACGCCGCGGGAGAGTCTGCGGGAGGCTCTGCTGATGCCTCCGCCGGGGAACGGGAGGCCGACACCTACCGCGAGGAGGAGCAGGCCGGCTCGGGCAACGTCCTGATCGGCTACGGCACGTCGACCCAGGCGGGCGCCGGGCGCCGGCGCCGCCCGCGCACCGTCGCTCGCTCCGGGCCGCCCGCGACCGCCGTACCTGCCGGCCGTGGCCCCGTCCGCGTCATCTCGCCGCTGGTGCGAAGGCTCGCCCACGACCACGGCGTGGACCTGCACGGCATCGAGCCGACCGGCTACCACGGCATCGTCACGAAGTCCGACGTCGAGCGGGCCATCGCGGCCGCCGCTCCGGCCGCCGCGCCCGCCGCGCCTCGCGTGCCGGTCGAGCCTGCCGCCGGCGAGCGCCGTGTGCCGCTCAACGGCTTCCGCAAGGCGGTGTCCGCTGCCCTGTCGCGCAGCAGGGCCGAGATCCCCGAGGCGACGGTCTGGGTCGACGTCGACGCCACCGCCCTCTGGGACCTCCGGGAGTCGGCGCGCACGGCGGACGACGCCGGTCCGGGCCTGCTCGCCTACATCGCCCGGTTCGTCGTGGCGGGGCTCAAGGCCTACCCCGTCCTCAACGCCCGGCTGGACACCGAGCGAGACGAGATCGTGGAGTACGACGCGATCAACCTCGGCCTCGCCGTCCAGGGCGACCGCGGGCTCGTCGTCCCGGCCGTGCTCGGCGCCGACGCGATGACGACCGCAGGCCTGGACCGGGCCATCCGCGACGTCACCGCCCGCGCCCGGGTCGGCAAGGCGACCGCCGAGGAGCTCTCCGCCGGGACGTTCACGCTCAACAACTACGGCGGCTTCCGGGTCGACGGCAGCGCAGCGATCATCAACCACCCGCAGGTCGCGATCCTCGGCTTCGGCCGGATCATCGACCGACCCTGGGTGGTCGACGGCCAGATCGTGCCGCGCAAGATCACCCAGATGTCCTTCGTCTTCGACCATCGGGTCTGCGACGGCGGCACGGCGGCCGGTTTCATGCGCTCCGTCGCCGACGCGATCGAGAACCCGGCCTCCGCCATCGCACGCCTCTGACCCGTCGAGTCGGCGCGTCCTGGCAGTTCAGGGAGGTCGAGTCGGCGCGTCCTGGCAGCTGAGGGAGCCCGAGTCGGCGCGTCCTGGCAGCTGAGGGTGCTCGAGTCGGCGCGTCCTGGCAGTTCAGGGAGCCCGAGTCGGCTCATCCTCGCAGCTCGGCCCTGCTTGGCTGCGAGGTTGCGCCGACTCGGCCGTGCTGGGGTGCGAGGTTGCGCCGACTCGGCCGTGCTGGGGTGCGAGGTTGCGCCGACTCGGCCGTGCTGGGGTGCGAGGTTGCGCCGACTCGGCGTCAGGAAACGTCGACGACCTCACCGGTGAACATGGTCGTCGACGTGACGTCGTACGTCTCGGCGTCGGCGGCCGTCGCGGCCATCTCCGGCGACCGCATCGCGGTCTTCATGGAGTCGGCGTCGTCGAACCAGAGCTCGGCGACGAGGTACGGCGCCTCGCCGCCGAGGCCGCGCGGGTGGGTCATCGTGAAGCGGCTCAACCCCGGCAGCGCCAGCACGAGCGGCACGTGGGCCTCCCGGTAGCGCGCGTCGAACGCCGCCGGATCGGCCGGGCCGGCGTACTCGATCGTGATGCGGTGCATCAGGCCGGCCAGGTCTTCGCGACCAGGGTGAGCACGTCGTAGGTGGCGACGGCCTCACCGTCGGCGTTGGAGACCACCGCGTCCCAGCGCACCTCGCCGTAGTCGGCCGACGTGCGCGGCGTGATCTGCTTGACCGTCAGCTGCACGCTGATCGTGTCGCCCGCCTTGACCGGCGTGAGGAATCGCAGGTTGTCGACCCCGAAGTTGGCGAGCACCGGGCCCGGGTTCGGCTCGACGAACAGCCCGGCGGCCAGCGAGACCACGAGGTAGCCGTGCGCCACGATGCCGCCGAACAGCGGGTTCGCGGCGGCGGCCTCAGGGTCGGTGTGGGCGTAGAACGTGTCGCCCGTGAACTCCGCGAAGTGGTCGATGTCCGCCAGGGACACCGTGCGCGAGGCGCTCTCGACCGTGTCGCCGATCCGCAGCTCGGCGAGGCTCTTGCGGAAGGGGTGCACCTCGCCGACCGCACGCGCCGAGCCGGTGGTCCAACGCCCGGTGATCGCCGTGAGCATGTCGGGCGACCCCTGCAGGGCCGTGCGCTGCATGTGGTGGAGCACGCCGCGGATGCCGCCGAGCTCCTCGCCGCCACCCGCGCGGCCGGGGCCGCCGTGCACCAGCACCGGGAGCGGCGACCCGTGCCCGGTCGACTCGCCGGCGTCGTCGCGGTCGAGCACCAGGATGCGGCCGTGCCAGGGCGCGAGGCCGAGCGTCACGGTCCGGGCGACGGACGGGTCGTGCGTGACCAGGGAGCCGACCAGGCTGCCCTTGCCGCGGGCCGCGAGGGCGATCGCCTCGTCGAGCGAGTCGTAGGTGAGGACGGTGCTGACCGGGCCGAACGGCTCGACGTCGTGCGGCTCGACCGCGCCGGGGCGGGCGCGCAGCAGCACCGGGGACATGAACGCGCCGCGCTCGGCGTCCGCGCCGACCAGCTCCACCCGCTCGGGGTCGCCGTACACGATGTCGGCGGAGGAGCGCAGCGCCTCGATCGCCTTGCGCACCTCGTCGCGCTGCGCCAGCGAGGCGAGCGCGCCCATCCGCACGGACTCGTCGGTGGGGTCGCCGACGGTGGTCTTCGCCAGCCGCGCGGAGATCGCCGCGACGACGGCGTCGGCGACCGACGACGGCACGATGGCGCGACGGATCGCGGTGCACTTCTGGCCCGCCTTGACCGTCATCTCGGTGACGACGCCCTTGACGAAGAGGTCGAACTCCGGGTCGTCGACGGAGACGTCCGGGCCGAGGATCGAGCAGTTCAGCGAGTCGGCCTCGACGCCGAGCGCCAGGCCGCCGTGCACGACGGACGGGTGCGTGCGCAGGATGCCGGCGGTGTGGGCCGAGCCGGTGAACGCCACGGAGTCCTGCACGCCCAGGTGGTCGAGCAGCGAGCCCGCGCTGCCGCTGAGCAGCTGCAGCGAGCCCTCCGGGAGGATGCCGGAGTCGATGATCCGGCGTACGACGGCCTCGGTGAGGTACGCCGTCTGGCTGGCCGGCTTCACGATCGACGGGAGCCCCGCCAGGAACGCCGGCGCGAGCTTCTCGAGCATGCCCCACACCGGGAAGTTGAACGCGTTGATCTGGACCGCGACGCCCGGGCGCGACGTGTAGACGTGCTGGCCGACGAACGTGCCGCCGCGACCCAGCCGCTCGAGCGGGCCGTCCAGCACGACGGTGTCGTTGGGCAGCTCGCGCGTGCCCTTGCTCGCGAACGAGAACAGCGTGCCGAAGCCGCCGTCGATGTCGACCATGGAGTCGCGCTTCGTCGCGCCGGTGCGCGCCGACAGGGCGTATAGCTCGTCCTTGTCCTCGGAGAGGTGCTTGGCGAGCTGCTTGAGCAGGGCCGCGCGCTCGTGGAAGGTCAGCGCCCGGACGGCCGGACCGCCGACGGTGCGCGCGTGGTCGACCATCGCGGCGAGGTCGAGGCCACGACTCGAGATGCGGGCGACCTCCTCGCCGGTCACGGCATCGAGCAGGGGCTCGCCCTCGTCGGAGGCGCGGAACCAGCGCCCCGCCGCGTAGCTCTCCAGCATCTCGCTCACGTCAGTCCTTCCGTCACACGTCGTTGCCAGGTCGGCGCTCGATGTGTCACGCTATTACAGACCGCTCGGTCAGTAAATACCTGTGAGGATGACGGAGGACACCGATGACAGCCGTCGCGGACGAGGCCGACCTGCAGCTGGCGTTCGACTCGACCATCGCGCACAACGATCGGATCGAGCCGCGCGACTGGATGCCGGAGGACTACCGCAAGACGCTGGTGCGCCAGATCGCCCAGCACGCTCACTCCGAGATCATCGGGATGCAGCCGGAGGGCAACTGGATCGGGCGCGCACCGTCGCTGCGCCGCAAGGCGATCCTGCTCGCCAAGGTGCAGGACGAGGCCGGTCACGGGCTCTACCTCTACTCGGCCTGCGAGACCCTGGGCGTCTCCCGCGAGGAGCTCACCCTGAAGCTGATGAGCGGTGCCCAGAAGTACTCCTCGATCTTCAACTACCCGACCCTCTCCTACGCCGACGTCGGCACGATCGGCTGGCTCGTCGACGGCGCCGCCATCTGCAACCAGGTGCCGCTGTGCCGGACGTCGTACGGGCCGTACGGCCGGGCGATGATCCGCGTCTGCAAGGAGGAGTCCTTCCACCAGCGGCAGGGCTACGAGCTGCTCATGACGATGATGCGCGGCACCGACGCGCAGCGCGAGATGGTGCAGGAGTCCGTGGACCGCTTCTGGTGGCCGGCGCTGATGATGTTCGGCCCGCCCGACGGCGACTCGCCCAACACCGAGCGGTCGATGGCCTGGGGCATCAAGCGGCACACCAACGACGAGCTGCGCCAACGCATGGTCGACATGACCGTGCCGCAGGCGGAGAAGCTGGGCGTCACCCTGCCCGACCCGGACATCCGGTGGAACGAGGAGCGGCAGTCCTACGACTTCGGAGAGGTCGACTGGGACGAGTTCTGGGCTGTGGTCAAGGGCAACGGCCCGTGCAACGAGCAGCGGCTCGCGCACCGGCGCAAGGCGTACGACGACGGAGCGTGGGTGCGCGAGGCCGCGATGGCCTACGCCGCCCGAGAGGAGACCGCCCGATGACGGAGTCGACCGGGCCCCGCGCCGAGTGGCCGCTCTACGAGGTGTTCGTCCGCGGCAAGCGCGGCCTCAACCACGTGCACGTCGGCTCGCTGCACGCGGCCGACGACGCGATGGCGCTTCGCCACGCCCGCGACGTCTACACCCGCCGCAACGAGGGCGTCAGCATCTGGGTCGTCCGCTCGTCCGAGATCACCGCCTCGAGCCCCGACGAGAAGGACCCGCTGTTCGCGCCGTCGGGCGACAAGGTCTACCGGCACCCGACGTTCTACGACATCCCCGACGACGTCCCGCACATGTGAGGGCCCTGGCCATGACAGAGATCCACACCCACGCCCCCGACGACCACGACAGCGCGTACGACGGCCTGCTGGTCAACGACGCGCACTGGGCGTTCGGCACCGACTTCGAGGACCCGCTCGCGGGCGTCGACACGACGGTCCCGGACGGTGTCGATGCGACCGCCCTCGCGACGTACTGCCTGATGCTCGGCGACGACGCGCTCGTGCTCTCCCAGCGGCTGTCGGAGTGGTGCAGCCGCGCGCCGGACCTGGAGGAGGACATCGCGCTGGCCAACATCGCGCTGGACCTGCTCGGACAGGCCAGGCTGCTGCTCGCCCGCGCGGCCGCTGCCGACCCGTCGGTCGTGCCCGCGCTCCCCGAGGGCTCGCCCGTCCCCGCGGAGGACGCGCTGGCGTTCTTCCGCGACGCCGACGCGTTCCGCAACGTGCGGCTGGCAGAGGTGCCGAACGGCGACTTCGCCGACGTCGTCGTCCGGGTGCTGCTGTTCTCGACGTGGCGCCTCGCGCTGTTCGAGCGGCTCGCGGCCAGCCGTGACGCCGTGCTCGCGGCCGTGGCGGCGAAGGGCGTGAAGGAGCTCGCCTACCACCGCGACTTCGCCGGCCGCTGGTTCGTCACCCTCGCGGGCGGCACCGACGAGTCGCGCCGTCGCCTCCTGGCGGCGCTCGACGCCCTCTACCCGATGTGGCCGGAGCTGTTCTCCGCGCACCCGGTCGAGCAGGACGTGGCCGGCGCAGGCGTGGGCGTGGACCCGTCCACGGCGGCCGACTCCGCGAACGCCGTGCTCGACCAGGTGCTCGCCGCAGCCGCCGTCGCCCGCCCCGACCGGGCCGCGCTGGCCGGCGTACGTGGCCGCACCGGTCGTCACGGCTTCCACACCGAGGCGCTCAGCCGCATGCTCGCCGAGATGCAGGTCGTCGCGCGTGCTCACCCCCTGGGGCGCTGGTGACCGCGATGACCGTGCTGACCACGCGTGCCGACGACGCCCGGGCCGTCGCGGCCGAGGTCACCGACCCCGAGCTGCCGATGCTGACGCTCGCCGACCTCGGCGTCCTGCGCGACGTGACGGTCGACGACACCGGCGCGGTCGAGGTCGCGATCACGCCGACGTACAGCGGCTGCCCCGCCATGGCGACGATGCGCGACGACCTGGTGCGCAGCCTCAACGAGGCCGGCTTCTCGGACGTTCGCGTGAAGGTGGCGCTCGAGCCCGCGTGGACGACCGACTGGATCAGCGCGCAGGGCCGCGCGGCGCTCGCCGAGGCCGGCATCTCCGCGCCCGGCACCGCGCCCACGCACAGCGGTCCGGTGCCGCTCACGCTCGGCCCGGTACGCCGGCACGTCACCTGCCCCCGCTGTGGATCCGCAGACGTCGACCTGACGTCCGAGTTCGGCTCGACCGCGTGCAAGGCGCTCTACCGCTGCCTGTCCTGCCTCGAGCCGTTCGACCACGTGAAGGAGATCTGACGTGACCTCGACGATGACCGCTCGACCGCGGCCGGCGACCGAGTTCCACGAGCTGACCGTCGCTGCTGTCGAGCGGCTGACCGACGACGCCGTGGCGGTCACGTTCGACGTACCGGAGGAGCTGCGCGAGACGTTCGCGTTCGAGGCCGGTCAGTCGCTGACCCTGCGCAAGACGGTCGACGGGGTCGAGCACCGGCGCACGTACTCCATCTGCTCCCCGGCCGGCAGCGCGCCCCGCATCGGCGTGCGCGAGATCCCGCACGGCATGTTCTCGGCCTGGCTGGTCCACGAGGTGCGGCCGGGCGACTCGGTCGAGGTGCAGGCGCCGTCGGGCAGCTTCCGCGCCCGCGGGGCGACCGGTGAGCGCCACCTGTGCATCGCAGCCGGCTCCGGCATCACGCCGATGCTGTCGATCGCCACCACGGTCCTGGCGCAGGGCAGCGACGTCACCCTGCTCTACGGCAACCGCACGACGAACACCGTGATGTTCGCCGAGGAGCTCGCCGACCTGAAGAACCTGCACGGGCCGAGCTTCGACCTCGTCCACGTGCTCTCCCGCGAGCCGCGGGACGTCGAGCTCTTCTCCGGGCGGCTCGACGCCGACCGGCTGCGCACGATCCTGACGCTGCTGGTGCCGCTCGAGCAGGTCGACCACGTGTGGCTGTGCGGCCCGCTGGCGATGATCGAGGACGCGCGCGCCGTCCTCACCGACCTCGGCGTCGCTCCGGAGCGGGTTCACTTCGAGCTGTTCTTCGTCGACGAGCCGCCGCCGCAGCTGCGCCACGAGGACGCGCGCCTGGATGGCGTCACCAGCGAGGTGACGGTCATCCTCGACGGGCGCAGCACGACGACGCCGATGGCGCGCACGACGAGCATCCTGGACTCGGCCCAGACCCAGCGCACGGACCTGCCCTTCGCCTGCAAGGGTGGCGTGTGCGGCACCTGCCGCGCCCACGTCGGCCAGGGCGAGGTGGACATGGTCCGCAACTACGCGCTGGAGGAGTCTGAGGTCGCGGCCGGCTACGTGCTGACCTGCCAGACCTATCCGGTGAGCGACACCGTCACCGTCGACTTCGACGCCTGACACCCGAGAGCCTGAGAGCCTGAGGAGACCCATGACCGAGTCCTTCATCCTGGCCGGGGCGCGCACGCCGATCGGCCGCTACGGCGGCGCGCTCGCGCGGGTGCGGCCCGACGACCTCGCGGCGCTCGCCGTCGGAGAGGCGGTACGCCGCGCGGGCGTCGACCCCGAGCTCATCGACGAGGTGGTCCTCGGCGCCGCCAACCAGGCCGGGGAGGACAACCGCAACGTCGCCCGGATGGCCGCCCTGCTCGCGGGCTTCCCCGACTCGGTGCCCGGATTCACCGTCAACCGGCTGTGCGCCTCCGGGCTGACCGCGATCGCGACCGCCCGCCAGATGATCGCGGCGGGCGACGCCGACGTGGTCGTCGCCGGTGGCGTGGAGTCGATGACGCGTGCGCCGTGGGTGATGGAGAAGCCGGACAAGGCCTTCGCGAAGCCGGGCGCCGCTTTCGACACCTCGATCGGGTGGCGGTTCACCAACCCGCGCTTCGATGCCGACACGACCCTCTCGATGCCGCAGACCGCCGAGCGGGTCGCCGAGCAGTGGTCGCTGACGCGCGAGGAGCTCGACGCCTTCGCGCTGCGCTCGCACGAGCGGGCGGTCGACGCGATCAAGAACGGGCGGTTCGTCGACGAGATCGTCCCCGTCCCGACCGCCGACGGCGAGTTCGCCGTCGACGAGGGTCCCCGGGCGGACACCAACCTGGAGCGGCTGGCCCGCCTGCGCCCCGTGAACGGTCCCGACGGCGTCGTCACCGCGGGCAACTCGAGCTCGCTCAACGACGGGGCGGCAGCGGTGGTCGTGGCCAGTGAGCGCTTCGTGGCCGAGCACGGCCTGCAGCCCCGGGCGCGGCTCGTCGCCGCGGCCAGCGCGGGCGTCGCGCCGTCCGTCATGGGCATCGGACCCGTCCCCGCGACGCAGAAGGCGCTGATGCGCGCCGGCTGGTCGGTGGGCGATCTCGAGGTCGTCGAGCTCAACGAGGCGTTCGCCTCCCAGTCGCTCGCCTGCATCCGCGACCTCGGGCTGGACCCCGACATCGTCAACGCCGACGGCGGCGCCATCGCGCTCGGCCACCCGCTCGGCGCCTCCGGCACCCGCATCGTGCTCACCCTGCTCGGGCGGCTCGAGCGCGGGGACGCACGGCGGGGGCTGGCGACGATGTGCGTCGGCGTCGGCCAGGGCGCGGCGCTGCTGGTGGAGCGGGTGTGAGCGCCGCTCCGACGGCGAGCCTCGCGGTCGAGGAGAGCGCCGACCGGGTCGTCGTACGGCTCGACCGACCCGACGTACGCAACGCCATCGACCAGCAGATGGTCACCGAGCTCCACGAGGTCTGCGCGACCCTGGAGGCCGACCCGCGCATCCTGCTGCTCACCGGGTCCGGTGGCACGTTCGCCGCGGGCGCCGACATCGGGCAGCTGCGTGAGAGGCGGCGCGACGACGCCTTGCGCGGCATCAACTCCGGGCTGTTCGACCGGATCCGTCGGCTGCCGATGCCGACCATCGCGCTCGTCGAGGGCTACGCGCTGGGTGGAGGGGCCGAGCTCGCGTACGCCTGCGACTTCCGGATCGGCACGCCGACCACCCGCATCGGCAACCCCGAGCCCGGTCTCGGGATCCTGGCGGCCGCCGGCGGGACCTGGCGACTCGTCGAGCTCGTCGGGGAGCCGGTCGCGAAGGAGATCCTGCTGGCCGGCCGGGTGCTCGACGCCGACGAGGCGCACGCGCTCCGGCTGCTCAACGAGGTCGTCGAGCCGGACGACCTGCTCGCGGCCGGCCACCGCTGGGCGGACCGGATCGCGCGGCAGGCGCCACTGGCCGTACGGCTCACCAAGACCGTCTTCCACGCACCGCGCGAGGCGCACCCGGTGATCGACGACATCGCCCAGGCGGTGCTGTTCGAGACGACCGACAAGCACGAACGGATGACGGCGTTCCTCGAGCGCCGGAAGGAGAAGAAGTGAGCAGCCTGCCCCGCATCGTCGGCGTGTACGGCGGCGGCCGGATGGGCGCCGGGATCGCCCATGCGTTCCTGTCCGCCGGCTCCGACGTGATCGTCGTCGAGACCTCCGCCGACACCGCCGCGGCTGCCCGCGACCGCGTCGAGGCGAGCCTGGCCAAGGCCGTCGAGAAGGGCGCGACCGGACCGTTCGGCACCCTGACCGTGTCGACCGCGGCGGAGGACCTCGCCGCCACCGAGCTCGTCGTCGAGGCCGTCCCGGAGCTGGCCGACCTCAAGGCCCAGGTGCTGGCGAGCATCGAGAAGGCGGCCCCGGGCGCCGACATCGCCACCAACACCAGCTCGCTCTCCGTCGACGCCCTCGCGGGCGCGCTGACCGAGCCGAGCCGGCTCGTCGGGCTGCACTTCTTCAACCCCGTCCCGGCCAGCTCGCTGGTCGAGATCGTGGTGGGGGCGCGCACCGACCCCGCCCTCGTCACCCGGGCCCAGCAGTGGGTCGCCGGCCTGGCGAAGACGGCCATCACCGTCACCGACTCGCCCGGCTTCGCGTCCAGCCGACTCGGCGTCATGCTCGCCCTCGAGGCGATGCGGATGCTGGAGGAGGGCGTCGCCTCCGCCGAGGACATCGACACCGCCATGACCCTCGGCTACCGCCATCCGGTCGGCCCGCTGCGGACGACCGACATCGTCGGCCTCGACGTCAGGCTCGACATCGCCGAGCACCTCGCCCGCGAGCTCGGGCCGCGCTTCGAGCCGCCCGCACTGCTCCGGGAGCTGGTCGCCGCCGGGAAGCTCGGTCGCAAGAGCGGCGAGGGGTTCTACACGTGGTGAACGCCGACGAGCTCGCCCGTTCCTCGGCCGAGTCGATGTGGGCGGACGACTCGGCGAGCCGCGCGCTCGGCATGGAGATCGTCTCGATCGCGCCGGGCCGCGCCGAGGTCACCATGGAGGTGCGGGCCGACATGGTCAACGGCCACGCCCTGTGCCACGGCGGTCTCATCGCCACCCTCGCCGACAGCGCGTTCGCGCTGGCCTGCAACACCTACGGCGAGGTGACGGTGGCGTCCGGGTTCGAGATCGACCTCCTCGAGCCGGGCCGCCTCGGCGACGTACTCGTCGCGACCGCCGTCGAGCGGGTCCGCCGCAAGCGGTCGGGGATCTACGACGTCACGGTCCGGAGCGGGGAGACCGTCGTCGCCGAGTTCCGCGGCCGCAGCCGCTCCCTCGGCCGCCCGATCCAGCCCGCCTAGGGCCGAGTCGGCGCATCCTCGCGGCTCAGGAGGGTCGAGTCGGCGCATCCTGGCGGCTCAGGAGGGTCGAGTCGGCGCATCCTGGCGGTGCATGAGCGCCGAGTCGGCGGGTTCTGGCGGTGCGTTAGCGCCGAGTCGGCGGGTTCTGGCGGTGCGTTAGCGCCGACTCGGCGTGCTCTGGCGGTGCGTTAGCGCCGACTCGGCGTGCTCTGGCGGTGCGTTAGCGCCGACTCGGCGTGCTCTGGCGGTGCGTTAGCGCCGACTCGGCGTGCTCTGGCGGTGCGTTAGCGCCGAGTCGGCGCATCCTGGCGGCTCAGGAGTGTCGAGTCGGCGCATCCTCGCGGCTCAGGAGGGTCGAGTCGGCGCATCCTCGCGGTGCACGAGCGCCGAGTCGGCGGGTTCTGGCGGCGTCCGATCAGCGACGGACGAGGCCGTCGAAGGCGACGGCCGCGACGGCATCGGCGAGCTGGCGGGCGTCGTACCGGCCATCGGGGCGCACCCACTCGACCAGCGAGTTCACCATGCCGAACAGCAGGCGGCTGATCAGGTACGGGTCGAGGTCGTCGATCAGCGCGCCCTCGGCGACGGCCGCCTGGACGAGCTCGGCCAGGCGGTCGTCGATGATGCGACGGCGCCGCAACGCCTCCTGCTCGACCTCGCCGTTGCCGCGCACGCGCAGCAGCAGCGTGACCGCTGGAAGGTGGTCGACGAGCACCTCGATGCTGCCCCGGACCGCTTCGCGGAGACGCTCGTACGCCGACCCGGACCGGTCCGCATCTGCCCTGTCGAGCACGGCGCTGAGGTTGTCCAGCGCCTCGTCGAGGCCCTCCTTGAGCAGGTGCGTCTTGCTCGGCACGTGGTGGTAGATCGCGGACTTGGTGAAGCCGAGCTCGGCCGCGAGGTCGCCCATGCTCGTGGCGTCGTACCCCTGCCGGTTGAAGAGGTCGATCGCGCGCCGGAGCACGGTCGCCTGGTCGTAGCCCGGCCGTCCCCGGCGCGGAGCCGGAGCCGGCGCGGAGTCGGTCGTCATGGCAGGAGGCTCCCACAGGGTGAGGTCACGGATGCTGGACGGGTCTAGCCGCGGCGCGTCCCGTCCTGTAATACTGACCGAAAGGTCAGGAATTCGGAAGAGGGATCCATGGAGCCTGTGCTTGTCGAGCGACACGACGCCGTCGCCACGGTCACGATCAACCGTCCCGAGCGACGCAACTCGCTGAACGCGGCCGTCAAGGACGCCCTGCGTGACGCGCTCGCCGAGGTCGGCGCCGACGCCGGCGTCCGCGCTGTCGTGCTGACCGGTGCCGGCGACCACTTCTGCGTCGGACAGGACCTCAAGGAGCATGCCGAGGGTCTCGGCGCGGGCGCGGCGACGGCGTTCGCCACCGTCGCCGACCACTACGCCCCCATCGTCCGCAGCCTGGCCGCGATGCCGAAGCCGGTGGTCGCCGCCGTCGAGGGCAGCTGCGTGGGCGCCGGGCTCGGCTTCGCGCTCGCCTGCGACCTGCGGGTCGTCGCGTCGAACGCCGTGCTCGCCACCGCCTTCAGCTCGATCGGGCTCACCTGCGACTCCGGTCTGGCACACACGCTGCCGCGCGCCGTCGGCGACGCCCGCGCGCGTCGGCTCGTCCTCCTGGGCGAGTCCTTCGGGCCCGCACAGGCGGTCGAGTGGGGCATCGACGCCGACGTCGTCGAGCCGGGCCGGGCGCTGGCCGTCGCGACGTCCCTGGCGCAGCGGCTGGCCTCCGGTCCGACAGCGGCGTACGCCGAGAGCAAGCGACTGCTCGCCGAGAGCTGGAGCCGTGGCCTCGACGCCACGCTCGACGCCGAGGGAGCCGCTCAGACGCGCGCCGGCTCGACCGAGGACCACGCTGCCGCCGTGGCGGCCTTCCTGAGCAAGGAGCGGCCGGTCTTCGCCGGTCGCTGAGATCCAGATCCGAGGAGTCCGATGCCCGCGCCGATCCCACCCGACCACGGCCTCGAGCCGATCGAGACCGCATCCGTCGACGAGCTGCGCGCGCTGCAGCTGGAGCGGCTGCAGTGGTCGGTGCGTCACGCCTACGAGAACGTCGACCACTACCGCAAGGCGTTCGAGGCGGCCGAGGTGCACCCCGACGACATCACCGAGCTGGCCGACCTCGCGCGGCTGCCGTTCACCGCCAAGGCGACGTTGCGCGACAACTACCCGTTCGGGATGTTCGCGGTGCCGCGCCAGCAGGTCATCCGCGTGCACGCCTCCTCCGGCACCACGGGCAGGCCCACCGTCGTGGGCTACACGCGCAACGACCTGGACGTGTGGGCGACGGTCGTCGCACGCAGCATCAGGGCGGCCGGCGGTCGGCCGGGCGACATCCTCCACAACGCCTACGGCTACGGGCTGTTCACCGGCGGGCTGGGCGCCCACGGCGGCGCCGAGAAGCTCGGCTGCACGGTCGTGCCCGTGTCGGGCGGCATGACGGAGCGGCAGGTCCAGCTGATCAACGACTTCCGGCCGGACCTGATCATGGTCACGCCGTCGTACATGCTCAACATCATCGACGAGATGGAGCGCCAGGGCCTCGACCCACGGGCCAGCTCGCTCCGCGTCGGGATCTTCGGCGCCGAGCCGTGGACCAACGAGATGCGTACGTCGATGGAGGAGCGTCTCGACATGCACGCGGTCGACATCTACGGGCTCTCGGAGATCATCGGCCCCGGTGTCGCCCAGGAGTGCGTCGAGACCAAGGACGGTCTGCACCTGTGGGAGGACCACTTCTACCCGGAGATCATCGACCCGCTCAGCGGTGAGGTCCTTCCCGACGGTGAGGAGGGCGAGCTGGTGCTCACCTCGCTCACCAAGGAGGCCATGCCCGTCATCCGCTACCGCACCCGTGACCTGACCCGGCTGCTGCCCGGCACCGCGCGGCCGATGCGGCGCATCGAGAAGATCACCGGGCGCACCGACGACATGATCATCCTGCGCGGCGTGAACCTGTTCCCGACTCAGATCGAGGAGCTCGTCCTCAAGATCCCGGCGCTGACCCCGCACTTCCAGTGCGTCCTGACGCGTCGGGGCAACATGGACGAGCTCACCGTCACGGTCGAGCGTGCCGAGCATGCGACGGCCGCCGAGGCGGCCGAGGCAGCCGTCCACGTCCGCCAGCTCGTCAAGCGCACGATCGGCGTGACGGTGGGCGTCGAGGTGAAGGAGCCGTTCGCGATCGAGCGCTCCGTCGGCAAGATGCGTCGCATCGTCGACAACAGACCGCGGTAGGGCCCCCTGTCTGTGGTGTTCCCCAGGACCGTCTGGCACGCTTCTCGCATGGACGTCGCGCATGCCTGAGCCCCTCCGCGTCGCTGTCGTCAGTCGTCAGGAAGTGGTGGCTCGTGGGCTGACCGCGATGCTGGCGGACTACCCCGACCGCATCACCGTCGTCGCGCTGGCCAGCGTCTACGGCAAGGCCAAGGGCATCGACGTCATCCTCTACGACAGTCACGGGCTCCACCGCTCCGAGGGCGCCGACCTCGACCACCTGATCCAGAAGACCGACGCGAAGGTCATCATCTACAGCCGCGACATGCGTCCGGACCTGCGGGCGCGCGCGCTCGCCCGAGGCGCCGACGGCTGGGTCTCGATGAGCAAGCACGCCCCCGAGCTCGTGGACACGATCGAGCGCGCGGGCGACGGCAAGCGGCCGGAGGAGCAGGTCGACTGGATCGGCCAGGAGGCGGGTCTCTCTCCGCGCGAGGTCGAGGTGCTCGCCCTGGTCACCCAGGGCATGTCGAACCAGGAGATCGCCGACCGGCTCTTCCTGACGATCAACACGCTGAAGAGCCACATCCGGCAGGCGTACAAGAAGATCGGCGTCTCCTCGCGCGCGCAGGCGGTGGCCTGGTGCATGCAGCACGGCTTCGCCCCACCCGACCCGAAGGGCCCGGTGGCGGAGTAGTCCGGGGCGCGCCTCGGGGCGGCTGCACGAATACCGTCGCCGCATCCTGGGGTACCGAGCCAGGTCGATCCCGGTCGGGTGACCTCCGGACACTCGCACCGACGAGGCGACGACCCGCTGAGGCCGTCCCACCCGCAGGGGTGGGGCGGCCTCGCCCATCCGCCACCCCCAGGGACCAATTGGGGTCGGGCCGGGTTACAGGGGTCTCCGCACCGGGGACGACCTAGTCATGACCATCGCAGCGACTCTCCACCACGACGTGCCCCGAGAGACCCGGCGGCGTGAGACCACCCGCCTCTTCGACGAGGCGTCGTCAGCGCTCCGTACGCAGCGCGCCGACCTCATCGAGCAGGTCATCCTGGTCAACACCGGCGTCGCCCGCTCGATCGCGCGGCGCTACGTCGGGCGTGGCATCCCGCTCGAGGACCTCGAGCAGGTGGCCTACCTGGCGCTGGTGCGCGCCGCTCGCAAGTTCGACGGTGACAAGGCCGAGGACTTCCTGACGTACGCCGTCCCGACCATCCGCGGCGAGATCAAGCGCCACTTCCGCGACCTGGGCTGGACCGTGCGTCCGCCGCGCCGCATCCAGGAGCTGCAGACCAACGTGCTGCGGATGCGTGAGTCGCTGCGCGACATCAACGGCCGCGGCCCGTCGGCGGCGGAGATCGCCGACAAGCTCGGCGTGGACGAGGCGGACGTGGTCGAGGCGCTCACCGCGGAGGGCTGCTTCACGCCGCTCTCGCTCGACGCGCCCGTCTCCAGCGGCGAGCCCGAGGCGGCCAGCCTCGGCGACCTGCTGCCCGAGTACGACGCCGACCTGTCCGCCGCCGAGGCCCGCGCCCTGCTGGCTCCGGCGCTCGGCAGGCTCAACGAGCGCGAGCAGCTCATCGTCCGGCTCCGCTTCGTGGAGGACCTCACCCAGGCCGAGATCGGCGAGCGGATCGGCGTGACCCAGATGCAGGTCTCGCGTCTGCTCGGCGGCATCCTCGCCAAGCTGCGCGACACGATCGCCCCCGACGGCGACGTCGCGGCCGCCTGAGGCGGTCTGCGCGCCGACGCGGCGCCTGTGCACCGGAGCCCCGACCCATCGACTCGGGGCTCCGGTGCACAGGCGCCGATCGCGTCTTGCCGGCGTGTCGGGCCGGGCGGCTCAGGCCGAGCGCAGCTGCGGCGGCCGTGCCGGCTCGGCGAGGCGCAGTGCCTCGGCGGTGCGAGCGAGCGTCTCGTGGGCGTTGGCCGGGTCATCGGAGAGCGACGTACCGAAGCTGGGGACGGCCTGCCGGAGGGCGGGCTGCCACGCGCCCCAGCGGTCGGGGAAGCAGCGCTCGAGCACCTGGAGCATGATCGGCGCCGCCGTCGAGGCGCCCGGGGACGCGCCGAGCAGGCCCGCGATCGAGCCGTCGGCGCTCGCGATCACCTCGGTGCCGAACTGCAGCACCCCGTCGGGCCGGATCACCTGCACACGCTGACCGGCGGTGATCTTCTCCCAGTCGCGGGGGTCCGCCTCCGGGAAGAAGTCGAGCAGGTCCTTGAACTTCGTCGACGGCCGCGCGATCAGCTGCTGGATCAGGTAGATCGTCAGGCCGACGTTCGTCAGGCCCGCCTTGACCATGGGCCACAGGTTGTGGAGCCGGATCGAGGCGAACAGGTCGAAGAACGACCCGAACTTGAGGAAGCGCGGGCTCCAGCCGGCGTACGGGCCGAACATGAGCGCCTGCGTGCCGTCGACGAACCGGGTGTCGAGGTGCGGCACCGACATCGGCGGTGCGCCCACGGCGGCCTTGCCGTAGACCTTGGCCTGGTGCTGCGCGACCACCTCGGGCTTGGTGGTGCGGAGGAACTCGCCGGAGACCGGGAAGCCTCCGAAGCCCTTGATCTCCGGGATCTTCGCCGCCTGCAGCAGCCGGAGCGCGAAGCCGCCGGCGCCGACGAAGACGAAGCGCGCCGTGTAGTCGAACCGCTCGCCCGAGCCGACGCGTCGGCCCTCGATCTCCCACAGACCCTCGGCGTTCCGCCTGACCTTGCGGACCTCGGAGCCGAGGTCGAGCGCCGCGCCCCGCTGGGTCATGTTGTCGAGGAGGAGCTCGTTGAGCCGGCCGAAGTCGACGTCGGAGCCGGCCTCGGTGAAGGTCGCCGCGACGGGGACCGACGGGTCGCGGCCCTCGACGAGCGTGGGCGCCCAGGTGCTGATCACCTCGGGGTCGGTGCTGAAGTGCATGCCGCTGAAGAGGGGGTGCTGGGCCAGCGCGTCGTACCGCTTGCGCAGGTATGCCACGTTGTCGGCGCCCCAGACGAAGCTCATGTGCGGGATCGGGTTGATGAACGCCGACGGGTCCGGGATGCGGCCGCTCTCGACGAGGAAGGCCCACAGCTGGCGGGAGACCTGGAACTGCTCGTTGACCTGGACGGCCTTGGAGATGTCGACGGTGCCGTCGGGGTTCGTCGGCGTGTAGTTGAGCTCGCACAGTGCGGAGTGGCCGGTGCCGGCGTTGTTCCAGGGGCCGGAGCTCTCCTGGGACACCGTGTCGAGCCGCTCTATCACCTTGATGTTCCAGCTCGGCTCGAGCTCCTGCAGGAGCGTGCCGAGAGTGGAACTCATGATGCCGCCACCGATGAGAACCGCGTCGATAGGTGTCTCCACACTTCATGTATCGGTCATCGCGGCCTCGGGCAGCAAATCGGGTCCCGGCGTTGCGCGGCAGATGTGGCAGACGTCATAGTCCGGCCCCGGCTTCGGGGCCTCACGGGACCATCCGGGGCCTCTGTGACCGGGGCCACAGAGGTGATAAAGATGCTCCATGGAGTCGTACGCCGCCGGAGAGACCGACATCCCGCTGCTCGAGGAGACCATCGGGGCGAACTTCGAGCGCACGGTCCACGCGTACGCCGACCAGGAGGCCCTGGTCGAGGTGGCTTCGGGCCGGCGCTGGACCTGGCGGCAGCTCGACGACTCGGTGAACTGGCTGGCGCGCGGCCTCCTCGCGGCCGGCATCGCGAAGGGTGACCGGGTCGGGATCTGGGCCCCCAACTGCGCCGAGTGGACGATCGTGCAGTTCGCGACCGCCAAGATCGGCGCGGTGCTGGTCAACGTCAACCCGGCGTACCGCACGCACGAGTTCGCCTACGTCGCCAACCAGAGCGGCATGCGGCTGCTGATGGCGGCGAGCAGCTTCAAGAGCAGCGACTACCGGGCGATGATCCGGGAGACCGCCGACGACTGCCCGACGCTCGAGCGGGTCGTCTACATCGACTCCGACGGCTGGCGCGCGCTCAACGACGAGGGCCGCAACCTGCCGCCGAGCGCGGTCCGCGAGCGGATGGCGTCGCTGGACCCGTTCGACCCGATCAACATCCAGTACACCTCGGGCACCACCGGCTTCCCGAAGGGCGCGACCCTCAGCCACCGCAACATCCTCAACAACGGCTACTTCGTCACCGAGACCATCGGCTTCACCGAGCAGGACAGGCTCTGCATCCCGGTGCCCTTCTACCACTGCTTCGGCATGGTGATGGCCAACCTGGGCTGCACCACCCACGGCGCCACGATGGTCATCCCGGGCCCGGCCTTCGACCCCGCGACGACGCTGCGGGCGGTGCAGGACGAGCGCTGCACCGCCGTGTACGGCGTCCCGACGATGTTCATCGCCGAGCACAACCTGCCCGACTTCGCGGACTACGACCTGACCAGCCTGCGCACCGGCATCATGGCCGGCGCGATCTGCCCGGTCGAGGTGATGAAGCGGTGCGTCAACGAGATGCACATGGCCGAGGTGTCGATCGCGTACGGCATGACCGAGACGTCCCCGGTCTCGTGCCAGACCCACGTCGACGACGACCTGGAGCGGCGCACCGAGACCATCGGCCGGGCCGCGCCGCACGTCGAGATCAAGATCGTCGACCCGACGACCGGCAGATCCGTGCCGCGCGGTGAGCCGGGGGAGTTCTGCACGCGCGGCTACTCGGTGATGCTGGGCTACTGGGACGAGCCCGAGAAGACCGCCGAGGCGATCGACGACGAGGGCTGGATGCACACCGGTGACCTCGCGGTGATGAGGGACGACGGCTACTGCAACATCGTGGGACGGATCAAGGACATGGTCATCCGCGGCGGCGAGAACATCTACCCGCGCGAGATCGAGGAGTTCCTCTACACCCATCCCGACGTGGAGGACGTCCAGGTGGTCGGCGTACCCGACGAGAAGTACGGCGAGGAGCTGTGCGCCTGGGTGCGGATGAGGGCCGGGGCGGACCCGCTGGACGCCGCCGCTGTCAAGGCGTTCGCCGAGGGCAAGCTCGCGCACTACAAGATCCCGCGCTACGTGCTCGTCGTCGAGGACTTCCCGATGACCGTGACCGGGAAGATCCGCAAGATCGAGATGCGCGAACGCAGCGCCCAGATGCTCGGGCTCTAAGGTGCGGCCATGCCGCTCCTGACCATCGACCACCGCGAATGGATCGACGAGGCCGTCCGGCGGGTCGAGGCCGACGCCAACCGCAGCGCCGACACGCACCTGCACCTGCTGCCGCTGCCCGCCGCCGGGGACATCACGCTCTACCTCAAGGACGAGTCGGTGCACCCCACCGGCTCGCTCAAGCACCGACTGGCCCGGTCCCTCTTCCTCTACGCGCTCTGCAACGGCTGGCTGCACGCCGGATCGACCATCGTCGAGGCCTCGTCCGGCTCGACCGCGGTGTCGGAGGCCTACTTCGCGCGCCTCATCGGGCTGCCGTTCGTCGCGGTGATGCCGCGCAGGACCTCGCCGGAGAAGATCGCGCTCATCGAGTGGTACGGCGGCCGCTGCCACTTCGTCGACGCGGCGGGTGAGGTCTACGACGAGGCTCGCCGGCTCGCGGCCGAGTGCGACGGCCACTACATGGACCAGTTCACCTACGCCGAGCGAGCGACGGACTGGCGCGGCAACAACAACATCGCCGAGTCGATCTTCGGTCAGCTGCGCCGCGAGCCGCACCCGATCCCGACGTGGATCGTGGTCTCGGCCGGCACCGGCGGCACGTCGGCGACCATCGGCCGCTACCTGCACTACCAGCGCCACCCGACGCGCCTCCTCGTCGCCGACCCCGAGGGCTCGGCGTTCTACGACGGCTGGGAGCAGGACGTCTCCACCGCGACGGGCCGCGGCTCGCGCATCGAGGGCATCGGCCGGCCGCGCGTCGAGCCGTCCTTCGTGGGTGGCGTCGTCGACGAGATGCTGCGCGTGCCGGACGCCGCATCGATCGCCACGATGCGCTGGGTCACCGAGCGGCTGGGCCGCGCGGTCGGCGGTTCAACCGGCACCAACGTCTGGGCCGCGCTGCAGGTGATCGCCCGGATGCGGAGCGCCGGCGAGTCCGGCAGCGTCGTCACGCTGCTGTGCGACGGCGGCGACCGCTACAGCACGACGTACTACTCCGACGCGTGGCTGGCAGACCAGGACATCGACCTGGCGCCGTACGTCGAGGCGCTGTCGGCGTACGACGCCACCGGCGTGCTCCGCGTGCCGTAACTGTTGGCACTCGCCTGTCCTGACGTGCACGGACGGGCGGTTCGCCAACAGCTACCGACGCGAGGCGCTGGGGAGCCCGAAACCGCGTCATGGCCGGTACGCCTGCCCGTTCCGTCAGGGGAGGTCGTCCACCGGTGGGGGGTGGACGACCTCTGTCATGGTCCCGACGACCACCGTCCCGCCGATCTCGTCGTCGGTCTCGATGCGGGCTTCGAGGCCGGCGGCTCGCATCAGGCGGGCCGTCGCCTCGGACTGCCGGCGACCGGTCTCCACCAGCACCGCGCCGTGTGGCGACAAGCGGACGGGCGCGCCGGCGATCGCGCGCCGTTGCACGTCGAGCCCGTCGGCGCCGCCGTCGAGCGCGACCCGGTGCTCGTGGTCGCGGGCCTCGGGCGGCATCAGCGCGATCTCGCCGGTGGGCACGTACGGCGCGTTGGCCAGGATGACGTCGAAGCGCATGGCGGCCGGCAGCGGCTCGTAGAGGTCGCCGAGGAGCACGCGGTCCGCCGGCAGGTTGAGACGGGCGCAGGCGACGGCGGCCGGGTCCACGTCGACCGCCCAGACCTCCAGGGACGGCGCTCGCACCGCGACGGCCGCCCCGATCGCCCCCGTCCCGCAGCCCAGGTCGAGGACCCGCCCTCCGTCGCTCAGCAGGGTCGCGGCGAGGCGCACCATCAGCGCGGTCCGCTGCCGGGGCACGAAGACGCCCGGCGCGCAGACGACGCGGACGCCCGCGAAGTCCGCCCAGCCCAGGATCGTCTCCAGCGGCTCGCCCGCGACGCGGCGCGCGACGAGCGCCTCGACGCGGGCGGGGGAGTCGTCGGCCGCCAGGAGAAGCGCCGCCTCCTCCTCCGCGAAGACGCAGCCGGCAGCGCGTAGCCGGGCCACGAGAGGGTCGGCCGCTGACGGATCGCCCGCTGAAAGATCACGGAGTGTCATCGGGAAGGATGCTCCCATGTCCGGCGCCCTGACCCCCATCGCGTGGATCGTCGTCGGCTACGCACTGCTGGTCGCGGTCGCGGCAGGCGTCGGGGTCGCCCTCCGGGCGCCGCGGCCGCGCTGGCTGGACCAGCTCGCCTGGATGCTCGAGGTCCTCGCCGTCGTGCTCGCCCTGGGTGCGCTGGCCGCCCTCAGCGAGGGGAGGCCCGCCGAGCTGACGACCCATCTCGGGTACGTCGCCGCGATCGTCGTCATGCTGCCGATCGCGATGGTCTCCGTGCGCGAGGACCGCGGGCCGTGGTCGTCGGGCGTGGTCGCGGTGGCGGCCCTGGCGACGGGCGTCGTCGCGGTGAGGATCATGATGACCCGGTGAGGTCGCAGTGAGATCAGGTCCCCATCTCGTCCTGCTGGCCGTGTACGCCCTCTTCATCCTGGCGTCCGGCTCGCGGGCGATCGTCCAGCTCGCCACCCAGTTCCACGAGGCGCCGGTCGCCTACCTGCTGTCGCTGGTCGCGGCGCTGACGTACGTCGCCGGCTGGTTCGCCATCCGGAGGGCCGCGCACGGTCGGCCCGCCTTCGCCCGCGTGATGCTGTGGGTCGAGCTGGGTGGCGTGGTCGTCATCGGCACGCTGTCGCTGGTGGAGCGGGACTGGTTCCCCGACGCGTCGGTGTGGTCGGACTACGGCAGCGGCTACGGCTGGGTGCCGGCGATCCTGCCGATCGCGGGCCTGCTGTGGCTGCACCGACGGAACACGGAGAGTGAGCGAGCATGAGCACCCCCACGGCGTACGCCGTCTCGCCGGACTCCGGCGAGCACTGGTCGGCACCCGGCGCCTTCGAGGTGGCCGCCGGGATCCACCGGATCCCGCTGCCACTGCCGATGGACGGCCTCAAGGCGGTCAACGTCTACGTCATCGAGACGGAGCAGGGGCTGACCCTCGTCGACGGCGGGTGGGCCATCACGGAGGGGCGCGAGGCGCTCGAGAAGGGGCTGCGTCAGATCGGACGGAGCTTCGCCGACATCCGGCGCTTCCTCGTCACCCACGTGCACCGCGACCACTTCTCCCTCGCCGCCGCTCTGGGCGCGGAGGTCGGTGCGGGGGTGGCGCTCGGCCTGGGGGAGAAGCCCAACCTGGACATGATGCTCGGCGCGGTCCCGGCCGACGAGATGCCGATGATCGCGCAGCTGCGCGAGAGCGGCGCCGCGGAGCTCGCACGGATCTTCGGTCAGGACCCGTCCAGCGACGGCCGCGACGAGCGCTCGCTCCGCTACCCCGACAGCTGGCTCGACGGCGACGTCGAGGTCGGCGTCGGGGAGCGCACCCTCCACGCGATCCACACGCCGGGCCACACACGCGGCCACTACGTGTTCGCCGAGCGGCAGGCCGGGCTGCTCTTCGCCGGCGACCACGTGCTGCCGACGATCACGCCGTCGATCGGCTTCGAGCCCGCCGCCGTACGGCAGCCGCTGCGCGACTTCATGGCGTCGCTCGCGAAGGTCCGCGCGCTGCCGGACCTGACGTTGCTGCCCGCGCACGGGCCGATCGCTCCGTCGGTCCACGCCCGTGTCGACGAGCTGCTGGCACACCACGAGGAGCGGCTCGCGCTGTGCCTCGCGGCCCTGTCGGGCGGTGCCCGGACGGCGTACGACGTCGCCGGCGACCTGCCGTGGACCCGCCACGGGCACGCGTTCGCGACGCTGGACCCGTTCAACTCGGCCCTGGCGTCGATGGAGACCAAGGCCCACCTCGAGCTGCTCGTGGCCCGTGGTCAGGCGAGTCGGACCGACCGGGCCGACGGGGTGCAGTTCGCCGCCGTCGTGGAGCACGCCTGACGCTGTGCCGCGGATCCGAGTCACCTGGTGACTCGGATCCGCGGCACTGACGACCCCGGGACGATCCGTCGGCGCCCCGCGCTAGTGTTGCCCCGTCAGACAGGGGAGCCCGGACCAGAGATGAGCCGGGCTGAGAGTGCGGGACGGCCGCAGACCCTCCGAACCTGATCCGGTTAGCACCGGCGAAGGGAGTCACGATGCGCACGCGCGCGCTCGCCACCACCACCATCGGTCTCGCCACGACCCTCGCGCTCACTCTCAGCGGTTGCTCGCTGAGCGGCGGGAGCGACAAGGCCACGTCGAAGGGCTCCGACCAGGTCGTCCTGGTCACCCACGACTCGTTCACCCTCCCGAAGGAGCTGAAGTCCGAGTTCGAGAAGACCTCGGGCTACCGGCTCGTCATCCGCCAGAGCGGCGACGCCGGCGCCCTCACCAACAAGCTGGTGCTGACCAAGGACGACCCGACCGGCGACGTCTCCTTCGGCGTCGACAACACCTTCGCCTCGCGCGCCCTGGGCGCCGGGGTGTTCGCCGACTACACACCCAAGGACCTGCCGGACGGCGCGGCCAGGTACGACCTGCCCGGTGACGGTGGCAAGAGGCTGACGCCCGTCGACAACGGCAACGTCTGCGTCAACGTCGACACGACCTGGTTCGACGCGCACCACATCGCGCCGCCGGCAACGCTCGACGACCTGGTCGAGCCGGCGTACAAGGGTCTCTTCGTCACCCCGGGTGCCACGACCTCGTCGCCCGGGCTGGCGTTCCTGCTCACCACGATCGCGAAGTACGGCGACGCCTGGCCCGACTACTGGAAGAAGCTGCTCGCCAACGGCACCTCCGTCGTCAACGGCTGGGAGGACGCCTACACGGTCGACTTCACCCAGGGCGGCGGCAAGGGCAGCCGACCGATCGTGCTGTCCTACGACTCCTCGCCGGCGTTCACCGTCGCCGGGAGGTCCTCGACCACGAAGGCTCTGCTCGACACCTGCTTCACGCAGGTCGAGTACGCCGGCGTGCTGGCCGGCGCGAAGAACGTGAAGGGTGCGCAGGCGCTCGTGGACTTCCTGGTCAGCCCGCAGGTCCAGGCCGCGCTGCCCGGCGCGATGTACGTCTTCCCCGTCGAGAAGGACCTGCCGCTCCCGGCGTCGTGGGCGAAGTACGCCGTGCAGCCGATGAAGCCCTGGACGGTCGCGCCCGAGGAGATCGACGCCCACCGCGACGAGTGGCTGCGCACGTGGAGCGACCTGGTCTCCCAGTGAGCCCGGTGGTCGAGTCATGAGAGCACGCGATCGCGATACGTCCTCGCCCGGCGGCTCGGGCTGCGCGATCAACGAGGCGTTCGTCGGTCGGGCAGCGAGCGCCGGCGAGCGTATCGAGACCCGCATCGAGCCCGCGCGGTGAGCCGATGAGGCGCACGCTCGCACTGATCGCCCTCGCCGCGCTCCCTGTCGCGGTGCTGGCGGTCTTCTTCGTGCTGCCGGTGTGCGGGATGGTGTCGCGCGGCTTCGCCGACGGGCCCGGTGCCGTCCTGTCGGTGCTCGCCCGGCCGCGCGTCCACCGCGTGCTGTGGTTTACGGTGTGGTCGGCCGGCGTGGCGACAGCGCTCAGCGTCGTGCTGGGCCTGCCGGCGGCGTACGCCCTGCACCGGCTGGCTTGGCCCGGCCAGCGAGTCGTCCGTGCGGCGCTGCTGGTGCCGTTCGTGCTGCCGACGGTGGTCGTCGGCGTGGCGTTCCGGCAGCTGCTCGGGGAGTCCGGGCCGCTCGGCTTCCTCGGTCTCGAGGGCACGGCGGCCGGCATCGTCGCGGGCCTCGTCTTCTTCAACGTCGCCGTCGTCATCCGGACGGTCGGCTCGGCCTGGGAGTCACTCGACGCGCGGACCGGGGAGGCCGCGGCCGCCCTCGGGGCCGGCCCGGCGACCGTGTTCCGCACGGTCACGCTGCCGGCCCTGCGACCGGCGATCGTCAGCGCGTCGACCGTCGTCTTCCTCTTCTGCGCGACCGGCTTCGGGGTCGTGCTGACGATGGGTGGGCTGCGGTACTCCAGCGTGGAGACCGAGATCTACCTGCTGACCACGAACCTCCTCGACCTGCAGGCCGCCGCCGCGCTGTCGATCCTGCAGCTGGTCGTGGTGACGGTCCTGCTCGCGATCGCGGCGCGGGTGCGCACGACGCCCGGGGTACGCCGCAGCGTCGCCCGCCCCCGTCGGCCGCGCCGCCAGGACGTCCCCGTGCTGATCGCAACGGCCGCCCTGCTCGCGCTCGTGGCGGCGCCGCTGCTGACCCTCCTGGCGGGCAGCCTCCGGTCGGGTGACCACTGGAGCCTGGCCAACTACCGGGCCCTGGGCACGCCGGGCACCGCCCTGCTCGTGCCGGTCACCAGCGCGTTGGCGACCAGCCTGCGCACCGCTGTCGACGCCACCTGGATGGCGCTGCTGCTCGGTGGCCTCGTCACGGTCGTCGTGACCCGGCGGTCGCAGGGCCGAGCCGAGCGTCGGCTGCGCGGGGTGCTCGACGGCTTCTTCATGCTGCCGATCGGTGTCTCCGCGGTGACCCTGGGCTTCGGGCTCCTCATCACCCTCGGGTCGTTCCGTGACAGCCCCCTGCTGGTGCCGATCGCCCAGGCGCTGGTCGCGCTGCCGCTGGTCGTGCGCATCCTCGTGCCCGTGCTCGGCGGCGTCGACGACCGGCTCCGGCAGGCGGCCGCATCGCTCGGTGCCGGCCCGCTGCGCCAGTTCCTCACGGTGGACCTGCCGGTCGTCTGGAAGCCGCTCCTGGCCGCCGCGGGCTTCGCCTTCACGGTCTCGCTCGGCGAGTTCGGGGCGACCAGCTTCCTCGCCCGGGACGAGCACCCGACCCTGCCGGTGGTGATCTTCCGGCTGATCGGCCACCCTGGCGCGATGAACTACGGGATGGCGCTGGCGGCCTCCGTCGTCCTCGCCGCGGCCACGGCCGTCGTGATGCTGCTGGTGGAGCGCCTCCGGGTGCCGTCGATCGGGTCGTTCTGAGCCGATGCTGTCCCTCTCGCACATCTCCGTCTCGTACGACGGCCGAGCCGCGGTCCACGACGTCAGCCTCGACCTCGCCGACGGTCACGTGCTCGCGGTGCTCGGGCCCTCGGGCTCGGGGAAGTCGACTCTCCTGCGGGCGATCGCGGGCCTCGAGCCGGCGCACGGCACGATCGCCTGGGACGGACGCTCGCTGGCCGGCGTACCGACCCACAAGCGCGGGTTCGCCCTCATGTTCCAGGACGGCCAGCTCTTCGAGCACCTCTCGGTGGCGCGCAACGTGGAGTACCCACTGCGGCTCCGCCGCGATCGGATGGAGCGGCTCCGCCGCGATCGGATGGAGCGGCTCCGCCGCGCGCCCGGCCGCGCCGCCCGCGTCGCCGAGCTGCTCGAGCTCGTCGGGCTGGGCGGCTACGGCGACCGGATGCCCGGCACCCTCTCGGGCGGCGAGCGCCAGCGGGTGGCGCTCGCGCGCGCACTCGCCGTCGAGCCCCGGCTGCTGCTGCTCGACGAGCCGCTGTCCGCCCTCGACGCCGGCCTGCGGGAGCGCCTGGCCGGGGACCTGAGCCGCATCCTGCGCGAGGCGGGCACGACGGCACTGCTCGTCACCCACGACCAGGAGGAGGCCTTCGCCGTCGCCGACCGGCTCGCCGTCCTGCGCGACGGCCGCCTCGTGCAGGAGGGCGCCGCGAGCGAGGTGTGGGCGGCGCCTGCCGACGCCGAGACGGCACTGTTCCTGGGCTACGCGCGCGTGCTGGACGCCGCGCCGGCCCGCCGGCTCCTGGACGGTCTGGGGCGCGGGATCGAGGGCGCGGCCCGCCTCGCCGTACGTCGCTCGGCGCTCGTGCTCGACGACGCCGGTCCGATCTCCGCGACCGTCGTGTCCGCCCGCGCGACGCCCGACCTGGTGCGGCTCGTGGTCGATGCCGAGGGTGTCGGGATCCTCGACGCCGTCGCCCCGCTCGACCGTCATCCGGGCCCCGGCGAGGGCGTCCGGCTGCAACTCGATGCCACCCGTCTGGCGCTGTTGCCCGCCGAATAGACTTCCCGGCATGTATCGCCGCGCCCAGATCACCCTCGTGGCCAATGCGCTGCTGATCGGGATCGCCGCGATCGTCGTCTCGATCGCGACCGGGAAGCCGCTCATCGACCCTGATGGCAGCTTCCTCGGTCCGACCTGGATGCGCCTGCCCATCCTGTTGCTCGCGGCGCTCGCCCTCGACCTGGTGCCCAGGACCCTGTGGGAGTCGCGGTTCAAGCCGACCCTGTGGCGCGCGATCGCGCTCAAGCGGCTGCGCACGCACTGGAACCACGAACGGCTGACCCTCGTCGGGCTGGGCGTGATCTGCTTCTACATCGTCTACGTCAGCTACCGGAACCTGAAGTCGGCGCTGCCCGCCCTGATCCAGGCGCAGTACGACCACGAGCTCCACCTGATCGACAAGGCGCTCTTCTTCGGCAACGAGCCCGGTGCGGTGCTCCAGGGGATGCTCGGGACCCACGTCGCGGCGTGGTTCCTCTCCTACATCTACCTGTGGTTCCTGCCGCTGGTGCCGATCGCGGTCACCTGCTGGCTGGTGTGGTCGAGGAACCTCAGCTACGGCTACTGGTTCGTCTGTGCCCAGGCGCTCGCCTGGACGCTCGGCACGGTCTCCTACTACGCGCTCCCCACGGTCGGTCCCGGGATCCAGTACGTCCAGGTCTACGCGCCGCTCGCGCACACGCCGACGACCGATCTGATGAACTCCCTCGTGAACGCGAGACACAACGCGCTCTGGGACGCCCAGGCCAACGCCGCCCAGACGGTCGCGGGCTTCGCATCGCTGCACGTCGCCATCACGCTGCTGACGGCGCTGATGGTGCAGTACACCGTCAGCATCAGGTGGCTCAAGATCGTCTTCTGGATCAACTGCGCGTGCACCTGCGTGGCCACGCTCTACTTCGGCTGGCACTACGTCTCCGACGACGTGGCGGGCGTGATGATCGCGCTCACGTCCTTCTACCTCGGCGGCATCGCGAGCAAGCAGCGGTTCCGCCGGAAGGGCTTCGCGCAGCGTGAGGCCCTGCAGGCGGCCCGCGACGCGAAAATTACAACTGTGTAGTTCGTCAAGGCGACACGCCGAGGAACTTCGGAAAATCTGAGATTGCTGTTCCTTATGTGACTTCTGAGCATTAGCGTGAGGCAAGTGCTCCGAGTGTCGCCTGTGCTAGTGCCCCTGTCGTCCGCCCTGTGCGCGACCGTCCTCGGGGTCACGTGCACCGTCGTCGCCGCCTCGGCGGACCCCACCCCGAGCTCCACGCCGGTGCCGAGCCGGCAGGACGTCCGCGACGCCCGGCGGGCCGTCGCGGCGGGCGCCGACGACGTCCCCGCGGTGCAGGCCGCGCTGCGGGACGCCAACGAGCGCCTGCAACGCAGCGCCATCGCTGCCGAACGCGCCGAGGAGGCCTACAACGGCGCCCGCTACCGGGCCCAGCAGGCCGCGCGGGCCGCGCGGCGGGCCGCACAGAGGGCAGGGGTCGCAGGTGAGGACCTGGACCGGCAGCGGACGGCGTACGCCGCGACGCTGCTGGCCGACTCCCAGCAGGCCCCGCAGCTGACGGCCCTCGCGGCTCTCGCCTCGGCCGACGGCATCGAGGCCCTCATGCAGCGCGTCTCGACGATCGGCAACGCCCAGACCGCCCTCGACCTGCAGTACCAGCGCTTCCTCGCCGCCTCCGCGCTCGCGAAGGCCGCCGAGGAGCAGGCGCGTTCGACCGACCAGGCCGCGCAGCGGACGAAGGACGAGGCCGGCGCCGCCCGCGAGACCGCGCGCCGCAGTGCGGACGCCGCCGCGACCGAGGCCGCCGTGATCGCCGCCCGGAAGGCGGCGCTGGTCCGCAAGCTGGCCCGGCTGCAGGACATCAGCGTGGCGACCGCCGCCGCACGCCAGCACGCACTCGAGCAGGCCGCGGCGGAGCAGGCCGCGTCGGCGGCGTCGGCGGCAGCCGCGGCGGCGGAGCCCGCGGCGGCGACCCCGCCCGCGACCCCGCCGACGACCCCGTCCTCCTCCGCACCCGATCCGACTCCTGCGGCCGACCCGCAGCCCGCGCCGGCGCCCGATCCGCCGACGCAGACCTCCGATCCGGCTCCGACGCCCGACCCGGACCCGGACCCGCCGGCACCGTCGAGCGGCGCGCAGGCGGCCATCGCATTCGCCCGCGCCCAGCTCGGGGAGCCCTACGTCTGGGGTGCCGCCGGACCGGACAGCTGGGACTGCTCCGGCCTGACCATGAAGGCCTGGGCGGCCGGCGGGAGGTCGCTGCCCCACTACTCGGTCGCGCAGTACGAGCAGTCGACGCCCATCAGGGCCAGCCAGCTGCGCCCCGGTGACCTGGTCTTCTGGGGCGACTCGAGCAGTCCGAGCTCGATCTACCACGTCGCCCTCTACATCGGCGACGGCCGGATCCTGCACGCGCCGCGCACCGGTGAGCCCGTCCAGGAGGCGTCGATGTACTACTGGACGCCGCCCAACTTCTACGCCCGGCCCTGATCCACCTGGTCCACTTGGTTCGCCCAGTCCACCGGCCTCACCGGGTTCGTCCGGGCGCTCCGCTGGCTACCGTGGCGCCATGGAGGCCCAGCTCAGCGACCACGCGACCGACGCGACCCTGACCGAACCTTCTCCGGCGAGCACCCACGGTGACCTGGCCACCGGCATGCGCGACCTGCTCGACGGCTCCCATGCGGACGTCCGGCGACGAGTCGTCGACGGTCTCGTGCCGCACGCGTCGGTGCTGGAGGACGCGGACACGATGCCCCCGGCCGAGTTCCGCGAGCGCGTGCGCGAGCTGCTCGTCGAGCTCTCAGGGAGCGGGCTGACCGGCCTCGGCTTCCCGGTGGAGTACGGCGGCGCGGGGGACATCGGCGCGAGCATCGCCGCCTTCGAGGCGCTCGCTCACGGCGACCTGTCGGTGCTGGTCAAGGCCGGCGTGCAGTTCGGGCTCTTCGGCGGCGCGATCCTCCAGCTCGGCACCGAGCGTCACCACGACGCCTATCTCGCCGACGTCGTCGCGGCGCGGACGCTCGGCTGCTTCGCGATGACCGAGCACGCGCACGGCTCGAACGTCGCAGCACTCCAGACGGTCGCCAGCTACGACCCCGAGGCGCAGGAGTTCGTCATCACGACGACTCGCGAGGACGCCTACAAGGACTACATCGGCAACGCCGCGTGCCACGCCGAGCTGGCCGTCGTGTTCGCCCAGCTCGAGGTCGCCGGAGAGAGCCACGGCGTGCACGCCTTCGTCGTCAGGATCCGTGAGGACGGCGAGCCCGTGCCCGGCGTACGAGTGGGCGACGACGGGCCGAAGATGGGCCTCAACGGCGTCGACAACGGCCGGCTGTGGTTCGACGGCGTGCGGGTGCCGCGCGAGGCGCTGCTGAACCGGTTCGCCGACGTCTCGCCCGAGGGTGTCTACAGCAGTCCGATCGAGAACCAGAGCCGTCGGTTCTTCACCATGCTGGGCACCCTCGTGCAGGGCAGGGTCAGCGTGGGCGGTGCCGCGATCACGGCGTCGAAGGTCGCGCTCGCGATCGCGGTGTCGTACGCCGGCCGGCGACGGCAGTTCGAGGCCACGGACCCGGCCGCCGAGGACCTGCTGCTCGACTACGGCCTGCACCAGCGGCGTCTGCTGCCCCTGCTCGCGCGCACCTACGCGCTGCACTTCGCGCAGGAGGTGCTCCGCGACGACCTGCACGCGGTCTTCTCGGGCGCGCTGTCCGACCGGCCGGGAGACGACGACATCGCCCGTCGCACGCTCGAGTCGCGCGCGGCCGGCACCAAGGCGCTGGCGACCTGGCACGCGACCAGGACCATCCAGGAGTGCCGCGAGGCGTGCGGCGGCGCGGGCTACCTCTCCGCGAACCGCCTCGCCGCACTCAAGGCCGACACGGACGTGTTCACGACCTTCGAGGGTGACAACCACGTCCTGCTGCAGCTGGTGGCGAAGGGCCTGCTCACCGACTATGCCGGGGCGTTCGAGGACATGAACCAGCTGGGCATGGTCCGCTTCGTGACCGGTCTGGCCGTGGAGACGGTGCTCGAGCGCACGGCTGTGCACAAGCTGCTCGAACGGGTCCGCGACCTGCTCCCCGGCGGCGCCTCCGATGGCGAACCGGACCTCCGCGACCCCGACTACCACCTGGCGATGCTGTCGTTCCGCGAGGAGCACATCCTCGGCGGCGTCGCCCGGCGGCTGAAGGCCGGCGTCGACAAGGGCGGCAACCCGGGGGCCGTCTTCTCCTCGGTCCAGGACCACGTGATCGCGGCCGCCCGAGCCCACGTCGAGCGGCTGGTGCTCGAGGCGTTCGCCGCCAAGGTCGCCGCGACGCCCGAGGGGCAGGTGCGCGATGCGCTCATCCTGCTGCGCGACCTGCACGCCCTCGGGGTCATCGAGGCGGACCGGGCCTGGTTCATGGAGCACGGCCGCCTGTCCTCCGCACGCTCCAAGGCGATCACCGCCCAGGTCAACGCGCTGTGCCGCGAGGTCCGTCCGCTCGCCCAGCAGCTCGTCGACGCCTTCGGCATCCCCCGGGAGCTGCTGCGCGCCGACGACCTCATCGGCGAGTCGGCGCAACCTCGCACCTGAGAAGGGCCGAGTCGGCGCATCCTGACACCATGACCGAGCTCCGCGACCGTCACCCCGACCTTCCCGAGGTCGGCCGGGCGGTCCTGCTCCCCGGTCGCGCCTACTCGCCCGCGAAGCCGTTGCTGGCCGCGGTCAGCGACGTCCTCCTCCGACGCGGCTGGGCGGTCCGCGAGGTGTGGTGGCAGGTCCCCGACGGCCTCTCGCCACGCCGGACCGTCACCTGGGTCGCCGACCAGGCGCGTACGGCGACAGCCGGCTGGGCAGATCGACCGCTGATCGTCGGCAAGTCGCTCGGCACGCTCGCCGCGCCGTACGCCGCGAAGGGCCGCCTCGACGCGGTCTGGCTCACGCCGCTCCTGCTCGACCGGCGCGTCGTCCGCGCGATCCGGGCCAACGAAGCCCGTCAGCTGGTGATCGCCGGGACCGGCGACACTCTGGCGTGGGACCCCGACGCGGCCGGTCGGCTCGAGGCCGACCTACTGGCGCTGCCCGGGGCCGACCACGCACTGGCCGTCAAGGGCGACAAGGAGCGCACCGCGGCGTACCTGTCCCAGGTGCGCGCCGCGGTCGACGACTGGCTCGGCTGAAGGTCAGTGACCCTCGGTCTTGAACCGGCGGAAGGAGTCCTCGATCTCGGCGATCGCGGCGTCACGGGCGACCCAGTCGGCGCCCTCGACGGACTTGCCGGGCTCGAGGTCCTTGTAGACCTCGAAGAAGTGCTGGATCTCCATCAGGTCGTGCGAGTCGACGTCGCCGATGTCCTGGATGTGCTCGTTGCGCGGGTCGATCGGGACGCACAGGACCTTGTCGTCGCCGCCCTTCTCGTCCGTCATCCGGAACATGCCGATGGCGCGGCACTTGATGAGGCAGCCCGGGAAGGTCGGGAACGGCAGCATGACGAGAGCGTCGAGCGGGTCGCCGTCCTGGCCGAGGGTGTTCTCGATGTAGCCGTAGTCGGCCGGGTAGACGGTCGAGGTGAACAGCGTGCGGTCCAGGCGGATCCGGCCCGACTCGTGGTCGACCTCGTACTTGTTGCGCTCCCCCTTGGGGATCTCCACCAGTACGTCGAACTCCAGCGTCACGACTCGCCTCCGCTTTCCCGGCGGCCGAGGTTCGACCGCACCCTTCCGTGATTCGCCCATCAGTCTCCACGACAATGTCCGGGTGCGCGATTCGAGGACGGGACTGACAGGTGCGACGTGACACACGTCACCGGCGACGAGCGGTCCGCTGGATCGCCCCGCTGCTGACCCTCGCACTCGTCGTGGCGGCTGCCGCGACGGCGTACGACCTCGGCTGGGTGGAGAACTGGCTCGACCGGACGCCCGCGGCCGCGCCCACCCCCACGCCGGATCCGTGGGAGTCGCCGGTGCCGAGCCCGCAGGCCGTCGACGCCGCCGAGGCATCGAGGACGCCCGACCCGGCGAAGGTGCGTGCCGCGCTCGCCGGGCCGCTCGGCGACACGGACCTCGGGAAGCACGTCGTCACCGAGATCGCCCCGCTGTACGGCGGCGCTCCGGTGCTCACGAGTGGATCGGGTGCCGCCGTGCCGGCCTCGACCACCAAGCTCCTGACGTCGGCCGCGGCCCTCGACGTGCTCGGTCCGGAGACGACCTTCGCGACGAAGGTGGTCCAGCCGGCACCGGGCAGGATCGTCCTCGTCGGCGGGGGCGACCCGCTGCTGGGGTCGAAGCCGGGCAAGGGCGCCTACCCCCCTCGCGCCGACCTGCGCACCCTCGCGGTCGGCACGGCGGCGGCGCTCCGCAAGGCCGGGGCGACGCACGTCCGGCTCGGATTCGACGACTCGCTCTTCGCTGCACCGACCACGAGTCCGCACTGGCCCGCCAACTACGTGCCCGACGACGTCGTCTCGCACATCACGGCGCTGTGGGCCGACCAGGGCAACGACGCGTCAGGCCGTCGTGTCGACGACCCCTCGCAGGCAGCGGCCGCCCTCTTCGCCGACGACCTGCGGGCGCAGGGGATCGCCGTGCGCGGAAGGCTCGTGCGCACCCACGCGGCGGGCACGGCCGTCGCGCAGGTCGAGAGCGCCCCGCTGCGCGAGATCGTGACGCACACGCTGGAGACCAGCGACAACGACGCGGCGGAGGTGCTCGCCCACCACGTCGGCGCCAAGGTGGGTGGGTCCGGATCGTTCGACGGCGGCGTGGCCGGCATGGTCGCGACCCTCGGCAAGCTGGGCGTCCCCACCGCAGGCCTCGTCCTGTACGACGGCAGCGGACTGTCCCGCGAGGACCGGATCACGCCCGCCACGCTCACGGGTGTGCTTCGCGTCGCGGCTCAGAAGCCGCAGCTCGCAGCCGTGCTCGGCGGACTGCCGGTCGCCGGGTTCACGGGCAGCCTCATCGAGCGCTTCGACGACCCGGCCTCGGCGCCGGGCCTCGGCCTGGTCCGCGCGAAGACGGGCACGCTGACCGGCGTCAGCTCGCTGGCCGGGACCGCGACCGACCTCGACGGCAACGTGATGACGTTCGTGATCATGGCCGACAAGATCGCTCCGGCCAGCACCCTCGGGGCCCGCCGGGCGCTCGACGACGCCGCCGCCGCACTCGCCTCCTGCCACTGCTCCTCCTCGGGGTAGCGACAACCGCGCCCGACGTCGACCGGCGGCCCCGTCGGGCGTGGAACTCCTCCTGGGAGGACGCGCAGATCGGTCATATCTACCCGCAGATGACAGACACCGGTCGGATAGCGTCACGTCACATGGGTGACGTGATCGACTGGGACCTCGCCGTACGTGTCGGCTCTCGGCTGGCCGGCGACGGCCCCGTGGTCAGCTCGACCGAAGCACAGGACGTCGTCGCGGAGCTGCGCGAGGACGCGGCTCGGTCGACCGGGCTGGTCCGGGACTACACCGGCCTGCTCGCGCCCGACAACACCGCACCGGTCCTCGTCGTCGACCGGGCCGGCTGGGTGCAGGCGAACGCCGACGGGTTCGCCGTCGCGCTCGCGCCGCTCGTCGACCGCGTCACGAGCAAGCGCACGCCCGGTCCGGTCGCCACCGCGATCGGCTCCCGCGTCACCGGCCTCGAGGTCGGCGGCCTGCTCGGCTTCCTCGGGGGGAAGGTCCTCGGCCAGTTCGACCCGTTCCACGAGCCGCACGGCCGGCTCCTGCTGGTCGCGCCGAACGTCGTCCACGTGGAGCGGGAGCTCGGAGCCGTGCCCGGCGACTTCCGGCTCTGGGTCTGCCTGCACGAGGAGACGCACCGGGTGCAGTTCACGGCCAACCCGTGGCTGCGCGACCACCTGTTCGCCCAGATCGCCGCGCTCGCCGAGACGATGGACGTGGCGTCGATCCTCGACGACGGCCTCAAGCGGGTCACGGACGCGATCAAGGGCACGGGCCAGACCGGCAGCCTCGTCGACCTGGTCAGCTCGCCCGAGCAGAAGGAGATCCTCGACCGGGTCACGGGCGTGATGTCCCTGCTCGAGGGACACGCCGACGTGGTGATGGACGGCGTCGGACCCGAGGTGATCCCCAGCGTCGACGCGATCCGGCGCAAGTTCGACAAGCGGCGCAAGGGGGTCGGCGCGCTCGACCGGATGCTGCGCAGGCTGCTCGGGCTCGACGCGAAGATGGCGCAGTACCGCGACGGCGCCATGTTCGTGCGCCGCGTCGTCGACACGGCCGGCATGGAGCGGTTCAACGCCGTCTTCGCCGGGCCGGAGAACCTGCCCAGCCGCACCGAGATCCACGATGCCGACGCCTGGATGAAGCGGGTGCTGTGACGCTCCACCCGTCGGTCGCAGCCGTACGTCGCGGCGTACGTCGGGTGCTCGCTCCACTCGCCCCCGGCGACGCCGTGCTGGTCGCCTGCTCCGGCGGGCCGGACTCCCTCGCCCTGCTGGCCGCGGCGGTCTTCGAGGCCCGGCGACCCGCGCTGCGCGTCATCGGGGTGACCGTCGACCACGGGCTGCAGGAGGGCTCGCGCGAGCAGGCCCTCCGCACGGTCGGCCAGATGGCGGAGCTCGGGGCGGACGAGACGTTCACCGTGACCGTCACCATCGAGGACTCCGGCGGGCTCGGTCCGGAGGCGGCCGCCCGCCGCGCCAGGTACGCCGCCCTCGACCAGGTCGCCGACCAGGTCGGCTCCGCCGTGATCCTGCTCGGGCACACCCGCGACGACCAGGCCGAGACCGTGCTGCTCGGGCTCGCCCGCGGCAGCGGCGGCCGCTCCCTGGCCGGCATGCGACGGTCCTTCGACCGCTACCGCAGGCCGCTGCTCGACGTCGCCCGCGACGACACCGTGACGGCCTGCCAGGTCGAGGGCGTCGACTACTGGGACGACCCGCACAACCACGACCCCGGCTATGCCCGCGTCCGCGTCCGCACACGGGTGCTCCCCGTGCTCGAGGAGGAGCTCGGACCGGGTGTCGGGACGGCACTCGCTCGCACCGCCGACCAGCTCCGATCCGACATGGAGCTGCTCGACGACCTGGCCGAGCAGCGTCTGGCGGCCATCGGCCTCCCGCTGCGGGCCGAGGTGCTCGCCGCCGAGCCCGACGCGCTGCGCCGCCGCATCCTCCGCCTCGCCGCGCTGGCCGCGGGGTCGCCCGCGGCGGAGCTCTTCCACGAGCACGTGCTCGCCCTCGACGCGCTGGTCACGGACTGGCACGGGCAGCGCTGGGTCGACCTCCCCGGCCACCTGCGCGGCGTACGCCGGGGCGGGGTCGTGTCGATCGAGCGTCCCCAGGGGTAACCGTCCTTTCGTCACGGTAACCGTCCTTTCGACACGCCTCCTGACCCTTGCAACCGTCAGGAGGCGTACTGAACAGACGGTTACCCCGCCGGTGACCCGCCGCTCACCAACCCCGGTTAGGGTGAACACCCATGGACGCTGAGCACGTCGGGGACGACATCGTCGAGATCCTCTTCACCGAGGAGCAGATCCAGGCGCGCATCGCCGAGATGGCGGCGCAGATCGAGGCCGACTACGAGGGCAAGGACCTCCTCATCGTCGGCGTGCTGCGCGGGGCCATCATGGTGATCGCCGACCTCGCCCGGTCGCTCGGGCGGCACGTCGAGATCGACTGGATGGCGGTGTCGTCGTACGGCTCCGGCACCAAGTCCTCCGGCGTCGTCCGCATCCTCAAGGACCTCGACACCGACATCGCCGGCCGCCACGTCCTGATCGTCGACGAGATCATCGACACCGGCCTCACGCTGAGCTGGTTGCTGGCCAACCTGACCAGCCGCGGCCCGGCCAGCGTCGAGATCGCCACGCTCCTGCGCAAGCCCGAGGCGGTGCAGATGCCCATCGACGTCAAGTACGTCGGCTGGGACATCCCCAACGAGTTCGTGGTCGGCTACGGCCTCGACTACCGCGAGCGTTACCGCAACCTGCGCGACATCGGCACACTTGCCCCCCACGTGTACTCCTGAGACGACGTGGGACGACGGTCACCCAATAGCGTGGGACAATCGGGGGCACCGGATCGTTGTCCACTGAGGGGTAACCTCCCCGGTTCCGTGTTCGTAGAGTTCGAGAGAAGCCTGTGAAGCGCATCTTCAAGGGTCCCTGGGTGTGGATCATCATCGCCGTTGTCGGCGTGCTCCTTGCCCTGCAGTACCTCGCCCCCCACACCGGCGGCGACGAGATCCCCACGTCCCAGATGGTGAAGTACATCAACGGCGGCGACGTGCAGTCGATCACGTTCGTGGACGGTGACCAGCAGATCAAGGCGACCCTCGACAAGGGGGTGCGCACCGGGGGTGACCAGGTCACCACGCACTGGGTCGACGGCGGCCAGCAGGCCCTGCTCAACGACGTCCAGCAGCAGGTCGACAAGGGCACGATCGAGAAGTTCAACTCCGAGGTGGCCAAGCCCAGCCTGCTCGGCTCGATCATCAGCTTCATCCTGCCGTTCGTGCTGATCGTGGTCCTGTTCCTGTTCCTGATGAACTCGGTCCAGGGCGGCGGCGGTCGCGGCGTCATGCAGTTCGCCAAGTCGAAGGCGAAGCTGATCTCGAAGGACATGCCGAAGACGACGTTCTCCGACGTCGCAGGTGCCGACGAGGCGGTCGAGGAGCTCCAGGAGATCAAGGAGTTCCTCCAGGAGCCGGCCAAGTTCCAGGCGGTCGGTGCCAAGATCCCGAAGGGCGTGCTGCTCTACGGCCAGCCCGGCACCGGCAAGACGCTGCTCGCGCGTGCCGTCGCGGGCGAGGCCGGGGTCCCGTTCTACTCGATCTCCGGCTCCGACTTCGTCGAGATGTTCGTCGGCGTCGGCGCCTCCCGGGTCCGCGACCTGTTCGAGCAGGCCAAGGAGAACGCCCCCGCGATCGTCTTCATCGACGAGATCGACGCCGTCGGCCGTCACCGCGGCGCCGGCATGGGCGGCGGTCACGACGAGCGCGAGCAGACCCTCAACCAGCTGCTCGTCGAGATGGACGGCTTCGACGTCCGCGGCGGCGTCATCCTCATCGCCGCGACCAACCGTCCCGACGTGCTCGACCCGGCGCTGCTGCGCCCGGGCCGCTTCGACCGCCAGATCCAGGTCGACGCGCCCGACCTCGCCGGACGCGAGCACATCCTCAAGGTGCACGCGCGCGGCAAGCCCCTGGCGATCGACGTCGACCTGCTGTCCGTCGCCCGACGTACGCCGGGCTTCACCGGTGCCGACCTGGCCAACGTGCTCAACGAGGCGGCCCTGCTCACGGCGCGCGCCAACCAGAAGATGATCACCAACGAGAACCTCGACGAGGCGATCGACCGCGTGATCGCGGGCCCGCAGCGGCGCACCCGTCTGATGAGCGACAAGGAGAAGCTCATCACGGCCTACCACGAGGGCGGCCACGCCCTGGTGGCCGCGGCGATGCCGCACAACGACCCCGTGCAGAAGGTGACGATCCTGCCGCGTGGCCGGGCGCTGGGCTACACGATGGTGATGCCCGACGAGGACAAGTACTCCCAGACCCGCTCCGAGATGCTCGACAAGCTCGCGCACATGCTCGGCGGCCGGGCCGCCGAGGAGATGGTCTTCCACGACCCGACGACCGGCGCCGGCAACGACATCGAGAAGGCCACCAGCGTGGCCCGGGCGATGGTGACGCAGTACGGCATGACGGAGCGCCTCGGCGCCATCAAGCTCGGCGACTCCGGCTCCGAGCCGTTCCTCGGTCGCGACCTGGGTCACCAGCGCAACTACTCCGAGGAGATCGCCGGCATCGTCGACGAGGAGACCAAGAAGCTCCTCGCGACGGCGCACCAGGAGGCCTACGACATCCTCGTCGAGAACCGCGACGTGCTCGACACGCTCGTGCTGGCGCTCCTGGACAAGGAGACGCTGGGCAAGGACGAGATCGCCGAGATCTTCAAGCCGCTGCGCCGGCGTCCCCAACGGCCGGCCTGGACCGGCTCGCCGACCCGGGTGCCCTCGGACATCCCGGCCGTCGAGGTCCCGCAGTGGATCCGTGACCGGGCCGCCGCCATGCACCTCGCCGCGCAGGCCGCCAACGGCTCGGCCGCGGGCGGCCCCGTCAACGGCCCGGTCAACGGTCCGATCAACGGCTCTCCCGCCGCTCCGGCTCCCACGCCCACGGACCCCGGCCACGCATGAGCACCGCACTCGGGTCCTCCCTCATCCGCTTCGCTCCCCAGCGGACGACCGATCGGGGACCCCGTTGATCGAGCCGGTGACCCTGCGGGACTCGAAGCCCGCCGGCCCGTTCGACCAGGCGCGCGCCGAGGCCGCCGTACGCGAGCTGCTGATCGCGATCGGCGAGGACCCTGAGCGCGAGGGCCTCGTCGAGACGCCGGCCCGGGTCGCCAGGGCGTACGCCGAGCTCACCGCGGGCCTGAGGATGGAGGCCGAGGACGTCCTGACCACGACCTTCGACCTCGGTCACGACGAGATGATCCTCGTCCGTGACATCGAGCTGTGGTCGATGTGCGAGCACCACCTGGTGCCGTTCACCGGCGTCGCGCACGTGGGCTACATCCCGGCGCAGTCGGGGAAGATCACGGGGCTGTCGAAGCTGGCCCGGCTCGTCGACGTGTACGCCAAGCGTCCGCAGGTCCAGGAGCGGTTGACGACGCAGATCGCCGACGCGCTCGTGGAGATCCTCGAGGCTCGCGGCGTCATCGTCGTGATCGAGGCCGAGCACCTGTGCATGACGATGCGGGGCATCAAGAAGGCCGGCGCACGCACGATCACCTCCGCCGTCCGAGGCTCGATGCGCTCGGACGCCAGCACGCGCGCCGAGGCGATGGCGCTCATCCACCGCCGCTGATCCCGGGTCGGGGCTTCGGTAGCCTCCACCCATGCCCCCGCGCCCCGAGGGACGACCCCTCGTCATGGGGATCGTCAACGTCACGCCCGACTCGTTCTCCGACGGTGGGCGGTTCCTGGCGACGGACGATGCGGTGGCGCACGGGCGCGAGCTGCTCGCCGACGGGGCCGACATCCTCGACATCGGCGGCGAGTCGACCCGGCCAGGGGCGACCAGGCCGCTGATCGAGGAGGAGCTGGCCCGCGTCGTACCGGTCATCTCCGAGCTCGCCGCGGCTGGAGCGGTCGTCTCCGTCGACACCATGCGCGCCGAGGTCGCGCAGGCGGCGGTCGCGGCAGGTGCGTCGATCGTCAACGACGTCTCGGGCGGCCTCGCGGACCCCCGCATCCTCTCGGTCACCGCCGACGCCGGCGCCACCTACCTGTGCATGCACTGGCGCGGGCACTCCGACGTCATGCAGACCCTCACGTCGTACGACGGCCCGGGCGGCGTCGTCGCCGCGGTGCGCGCCGAGCTCGAGCAGCGGGTGGATGCGGCACGGGCGGCCGGTGTCGAGAAGCTCGTCCTCGACCCGGGCCTCGGCTTCGCGAAGACCGCCGACCAGAACTGGGAGCTGCTCCGCGGTCTGGACGCCTTCGACGAGCTCGGCCTGCCCGTCCTCGTCGGCGCGAGCCGCAAGGCGTTCCTCGGGCGTCTGCTCCCCGGAGCGGGCGGCGAGCCGCGACCCGTCGCCGAGCGCGAGCACGCCCACGTCGCACTCGTCGCCCTGCTCGCGGCGCGCGGCGTCTGGGGCCTCAGGGTGCACGACGTGAGGGCCACTCGTGACGCGCTCGCCGTCGTCGGCAGAATGGCCACGTGACACAGTCAGCGACCGACGAGCTCGCCATCACCGGCATCGAGTGCTTCGCCCACCACGGGGTCTTCGACTTCGAGAGGCGCGAGGGACAGGTGTTCCTCATCGACCTCGTCCTGGGGCTGGACACCGCTCCCGCAGCGGCCTCCGACGACTTGCATGACACGGTCGACTACGGAAGTCTCGTGGCGACGGCCAAGGCCGCCGTCGAGCGCGACCCGGTCGACCTGATCGAGACGCTTGCCCAGAGGATCGCGGACGTCTGCCTCTTGGACAGCCGTGTTGAATGGGTGCGCGTCACGGTGCACAAGCCGGACGCGCCTATCGACGCGACGTACTCGGACGTCGCGCTGACGATCACTCGAGCCAACGGAGGCCCCGCCCGTGACTGAGACGCCGAATCCGAACATCATCGACGCCGACACGCTCACGGGTGAGATGCGGCCGATCCGACGAGTCGTCCTCTCGCTGGGCTCGAACCTCGGTGAGCGGATCTCGGCCCTCCAAGGAGCCCTCGACGCGCTCGCCGACACCCCCGACGTGTGGGTCACCGGCGTCTCTCCCATCTACGAGACGGAGCCGTTGGACGTCCCGGGCGACGCGGGCCTCTTCCTGAACGCCGTCGTGCTCGCCGACACGACCCTGTCCGCGCAGCGCCTGCTCGAGCGCGTGCTGGCCATCGAGGACGCCTTCGACCGGCAGCGCTCCGACGTGAGGAACTCCCCGCGCACCTTGGACATCGACCTCATCGTGGTCGGTGACAAGGTCAGCGACACCGACGAGCTGCGGTTGCCGCACCCGCGTGCCGCCGAGCGTGCCTTCGTCCTCAAGCCCTGGCACGACTTGGAGCCCGACGCGGAGATCCCCGGCATGGGCCCCGTGGCCGACCTGCTGGAGAAGTCGGGCGAGACGGGCGTGTCACGCCGCGACGACCTCGCCCTCGACCTCACCTAGCCGGTGAGCCGGGACCAGCTTCCGGACCCGCCGGAGACACCCCGGCCGCCGGACCCGGGGCACCTGCAGCCGACCTCGCCCGGCTCGATCACCGTCTGGGCGGTCGTGGGTCTCGTCTTCGGATGGGTGCTCCACCCGCTCGCCGAGCAGATCCACGGCACCGCGCCCGTCGTGACCTGGGTCCAGCCGCTGACGCTGCTCCTCGTCGCGGCGATCCTCGGCTGGACCGCCTGGGCGACGTACCGGACGGTGCACGTCCGCCGCGAGCGGCTCCTCGCGAACCAGGCCGTCAACCGGCTCGTCCTCGCCCGCGCGTGCGCGCTCGCGGGAGCGGTGGTGGCCGGGGGATATCTCGGGTACGCCGTCAGCTGGCTCGGCATCGACTCCGATCTCGCCCAGCAGCGACTGGTGCGGTCGCTCATCGCAGCCGCGGCCGGCGTGATGATCTGCACGGGAGCGCTGCTGCTGGAACGGGCGTGTCGCGTCCGTTCCGATGACGAGGACGCTTAGCCTGGAGCCTATGGCTTCCCCATCAGCAACATCCGTCACACGACGGCGGCAGCGCAACACGCGTGTGACCGTCGCCGTGGTCCTGGTTGCGCTCTCCGCGCTGGCCGTCGCCGGCGCGGTCCCCAGCGGCTCCTGGCTGATCGCCAGCGTCGCCGCCGTGGTGGCAGTGGTGCTCGGCGCCACCGCCACGAAGATCACCCACTCCGAGCTGATGGCCACGCGCGTCGAAGCCGCCCGTGACCGCGCCCAGCAGGCGCAGGCCTACCGCGCCATCACGGAGGCCCGTGTCGCCGAGCAGGCGAAGCACGACGCCTTCCTCACCGACGAGATCGCCCGCCGCCAGGAGACGATCGCCGACCTCGAGGCCGCGCTGACGGCCGCTCACCAGCGTGCCGCCGACGCGGTCCGCGCCCGGGCCGAGGAGGCCCGTCGGGCCGACCGGTCCGAGCGGGACGGCCAGGCCCTCGCCGTACGTCTCGAGGAGGCGGAGCAGCGCGCCGCCGAGGCGATCGTCCATGTCCACGAGCTCGAGACCGAGCTCGACGCCGTACGCTCCGAGCTCTCCGCCGCTCAGGCGACCACCGGCTGGAAGGCACAGTCCGCCTGACGCCGAGTCGGCGTTACTGCGCCTCCGTACGACGCCGAGTCGGCGCTTGTGCACCCGCAACGGGGTGCACCAGCGCCGACTCGGCGTTTGTGGGGTGTGAGGATGCACCGACTCGCGATGTCGGACACGTCACACCCCGGCGCATTCCCTCGGCGGAAGGTGCGCGCGTACCGTCGTCGTTGCACTGTTCAGAAAGCGTCCGGTACCCAACCCGGCTCCACCTGGGAACAGGGGGAGTGGTCGGAGGGACTGGAACGAAAGGCTGAAAGCAATGAGCACGTTCAACCCCGCGCTCCGGGTGGGTGTCGTCGGCGCTGGTCGCGTCGGCGCCGTCCTGGCGGCCTCGCTGCGCCGCGCAGGCCACGAGATCGTGGCGGCCGCCGGTGAGTCCGATGCCTCCCGCGGCCGCATCGCCGCCCTCCTGCCCGGCGTCCCGGGCGGCAAGCCGACCGCCGTCGCCCGCGCCGCCGACGTGCTCCTGCTCACCGTGCCCGACGACATGCTGGCCAACGTGGTCGTCTCGCTCGTCGGCGCGGGCGCGATCAGCGAGGGGCAGTACGTCGTCCACACCTCCGGCCGCCACGGCCTCGGCGTGCTCGAGCCTGCCCGTGCTGTGGGTGCTCGGACCGTCGCGCTGCACCCTGCGATGACCTTCACCGGCACCGAGGTCGACATCGACCGCCTGCACGGCTGCGTCTTCGGCCTCACCGCCGAGCCGGCCGAGCGATCGTTCGCCGAGTCACTCGTCTCCGACCTCGGGGGCACCGCGATGTGGGTGCCCGAGGAGATGCGCACGCTCTACCACGCCGGCCTGGCGCACGGCTCCAACCACCTCGTCACCCTGGTCACCGAGGCCATGGAGATCCTCTCCGCCGCCGGCGCGAGCGACCCGGCCGGCACGCTGCGTCCGCTGCTCACCGCCGCGCTCGACAACGCGTTGTCGCAGGGCGATGCGGCGCTCACCGGCCCGATCGTGCGCGGCGACGCCGGCACCGTCGCGGCCCACCTCGAGGACATCGCCGCGAACGCGCCGCAGACCCTGGCGTCGTACGTCGCCATGGCGCGCGCGACGCTCGAGCGAGCCGTGACCGACGGCCGGCTGCTGCGGATCCGCGCCTACAAGATCGCCGGCCTGCTCGATGCGGCTGAGCAGCGCGCGCACGTGTCGGCCGCCCGATGAGGCCTGTCCTGGCGAGCACCCGCGCGGAGCTCGCTGCGGTCCTCGGCGCTCACCGCGGAGTCGGCCGGCGGGTCGGCCTCGTGCCGACCATGGGGGCCCTCCACGAGGGTCATGCCAGCCTGATGCGGGTTGCGCGCGAGCGGGTGGGCGACGGCCCCGTCGTCGCGAGCGTCTTCGTCAACCCGCTGCAGTTCGGGGCCGGCGAGGACCTCGATCGCTATCCGCGCACGCTGGAGGACGACCTCAAGGTCTGCGAGCGGGAGGGCGTCGACGTCGTCTTCGCTCCGAGTGTGGACGAGATGTATCCCGGCGGCGCCGGCCCCGACATGACCACTGTGGAGCCCGGGGCTCTCGCCGACATCCTCGAGGGCGAGAGCCGGCCGGGTCACTTCCGGGGTGTGCTCACCGTCGTCGCGAAGCTCTTCGGCCTGGTCCGGCCGGACGTCGCGGTCTTCGGGCAGAAGGACTACCAGCAGCTCGCGCTGATCACCCGGATGGCCGCCGACCTGTGCCTGGGCATCGAGGTCGTCGGCGCCGAGACGCAGCGCGAGCCCGACGGCCTCGCCCTGTCGAGCCGCAACCGCTACCTCTCCGCCGGCGAGCGACTGGCGGCCGCCGGCCTGAGCCGTGCGCTGCGAGCCGCGCAGGACCGGGCGTCGTACGGCCTGCCGCCCGCGCGCTGGGCGGCGATGAACGTGCTCGCGGACGAGCCGGGGATCGACATCGACTACCTCGCGCTGCGCGCCGCCGACCTGACTGAGCTCGCCGACTATCCCGAGCCTGGCACCGAGGGCCGCATCCTCATCGCCGCCCGGGTCGGCTCGACCCGGCTCATCGACAACATGCCACTGCAGTTCTGAGGGGGACATCGATGCTGCGCACCATGATGAAGTCCAAGATCCACCGCGCCACCGTGACGCAGGCCGACCTGCACTACGTCGGCAGCGTGACCGTCGACGAGGACCTGCTCGAGGCCTCGGACATCCTGCCGGGCGAGCTCGTCCACATCGTCGACGTCACCAACGGCGCGCGGCTGGAGACCTACACGATCGCGGGCGAGCGCGGCTCCGGCGTGATCGGCATCAACGGCGCCGCGGCGCACCTGGTGCATCCGGGTGACATCGTCATCCTGATCGCGTACGCGCAGCTGACGACCGAGGAGGCCAAGGAGCTGCAGCCGCACGTGGTCTTCGTCGACGCGGACAACCGCGTCGTGACGCGGGGCAGCGACCCGGCCGACGTACCCGCCGGGCACGGCCTCGAGCGCGGGGACCTGGTCACCGCCTGACTCCGAGATGCCGAGTCGGCGC
>NZ_BAAAPB010000001.1:1261245-1268373 GCF_039530925.1 Nocardioides panacihumi
CTCGCAAGAGCTCGCGTGCGAGGTTGCGCCGACTCGGCCCCGCTCGCGTGCGAGGTTGCGCCGACTCGGCAGTGCGGCGTCAGACAGGGGCGGTGAGCTCGTCGACCGGCCGGCGCTTGCGCCCGCCGTCGGTCTCGATCGCGAGGCCCTCGCGCGCCCAGTACTCGAAGCCGCCGACCAGCTCACGCACCCGCGTGTACCCCAGCTCGGCCAGCTGGAGGGCCGCCTTGGTGCTCCCGTTGCAGCCCGGTCCCCAGCAGTAGACGACCACCTCGGCGTCGCGATCGGGGACCACCGAGCCGATCCGCTCGGCGAGCACGGAGCCGGGGACGTGCACCGCGCCCGGGATCCGGCCCTGCCGCCAGGCCGCGTCGTCGCGGGTGTCGATGACGACGGGGCCCTGTCCGCCGGCGCGCTCGGCGGCGAGGTCGGAGGGGTCGGTCTGCCAGCGCAGCCGGGCGGCGAAGAAGGTGACGGCGTCCATGGGCAGAAGGCTGGCGTCGGACCGCCCCCGCGGACAGCGCAGATCGCGCCAGCATCCGGGCACATCCCGCCACCCGTCAGGGCCGGGTACGCCGAGGGATAGCCTCCCTCCATGAAGTCGCTCCCCGGCCTCCTCTCCTCCCGTGACCCCGGGTGGACGGAGTGGGCCGACGTCATCGTCGTCGGTTCCGGCATCGCCGGGCTGACCGCCGCACTGCGGCTGCGCGGCCAGGTCGAGCGGATCGCCGTCGTGACGAAGGACGTCCTCGCCGCGGGCTCGACGCAATGGGCCCAGGGCGGCATCGCTGCCGCGCTCGGCCCGGAGGACACCCCGGAGCAGCACGAGGTCGACACGCTGGTGGCGGGCGCCGGTGCGTGCGACCTGGACGCCGTCCGCGTCCTGGTGACCGAGGGCCCTGACGCCGTACGCGAGCTCATCGAGTGGGGCGCGAACTTCGACAAGGACCCCGAGGGCAACCTGTCACTCACCCGCGAGGGGGGTCACCACCGCGACCGGATCGCCCACGCGAACGGCGACGCGACCGGTGCAGAGATCCAGCGGGCGCTCATCGAGGCGGTGAAGCGGGCGCCGGAGATCCTCGTCTTCGAGCACGCCATGGTCGTCGACCTGGTGACTGCGGACGACGGCGGCATCGCCGGGCTGACCATCCACGTGATGGGCGACGGGGACGACGACGGCGTCGGCCTGGTGCGGGCGCGGGCGGTCGTGCTCGCGAGCGGCGGCCTCGGCCAGGTCTTCTCCCAGACCACGAACCCGTCGGTGAGCACCGCCGACGGGATGGCCATCGCGCTGCGTGCCGGGGCTCGGCTGCGCGACCTCGAGTTCGTGCAGTTCCACCCGACGGTCATGTACCTCGGCCCCGACTCGCGCGGCCAGCAGCCGCTCATCTCCGAGGCCGTGCGCGGGGAGGGCGCGTTCCTGGTCGACTGGGACGGCGAGCGCTTCATGCAGGGCGTCCACGAGCTCGCCGACCTGGCGCCGCGCGACATCGTCTCCAAGGCGATCATGAAGCGGATGCTCGAGACCGGGCACCCCAACATGTGGCTGGACGCCCGGCACCTCGGTGGCGAGTTCTGGCAGCGCCGCTTCCCGAACATCCTCGCCTCCTGCCGCTCCCACGGCGTCGACCCGGTCACCGACCTGATCCCCGTCGCGCCTGCCTGCCACTACGCGTCCGGGGGCGTGCACACCGACCTGTGGGGCCGTTCGTCGGTGCCCGGGCTGTACGCGACCGGCGAGGTCGCGTGCTCGGGTGTCCACGGCGCCAACCGGCTCGCCTCCAACTCCCTGCTCGAGGGGCTGGTCTTCTCCCGGCGCATCGCCGACGTGCTGCCCGGCGAGCTGCGCCCGCTCGGCGAGCCCGCGCGGCACGTCGGCGCTGCCGGTGTCGTGCCCGGCACGGCGCTCAAGGAGGTGCAGGAGACCATGAGCTCACGCGTCGGCGTGCTGCGCAGCTCCACCGGGCTCACCGAGGCCGTCGAGCTGCTCGGCAAGATCGCGTCGACGTCCGCCGGTGCGATCGACCCGGCCGCGTGGGAGACGACCAACGTGCTCACGATCTCGCTCGCCCTGGCCGAAGCCGCGCTCCGCCGCGAGGAGACCCGCGGCTCGCACTGGCGCGAGGACTTCCCGGACCGCGACGACGCCCACTGGGCAGGTCACTTCGACGCGCAGATGACCGACGGCGCCACGGCGGTGTCGTTCACGCCGTCGCCTGCCACCGACACGGACACGCACGAAGGAGCCGCCCGATGATCGTCCGTACCGAGCTCGAGAAGCTGCCCGCCGCGCTGCGCGCGGAGATCTCAGCGGCGGGGATCGACGTCGGAGAGCTGTACGACGCGATCGAGACCGCGCTTGACGAGGACCTGCCCGAGCCGCGGCCGGGTGAGATGCCGCCCGAGGACGTCACCTCGGTCGCGACCATCCCGATCGACGCCCGCGCGCGGGGAGACTTCGCGGTCCGCGAGGCCGGGGTCGTGGCCGGTCTCGGGGTGGCTGCGCTCGTCTTCCACTACGTGATGGGCGACGACGTGGAGATCACCGACCGGGTGCCGGACGGGACCCGTGTCCAGCCCGGTGACGTCGTCATGCGCGTCTCGGGTCCGACCCGGGGCCTGCTGACCGCCGAGCGGACGGCCCTCAACTACGCGTCGCACCTCTCCGGCGTGGCGACGGCGACCGCCGCCTGGGTGGACGCCGTGGCCGGCACGCGAGCGCGGATCCTCGACACCCGCAAGACGCTGCCGACGTACCGCAACCTCCAGAAGTACGCCGTCCGCTGCGGTGGCGGCGTCAACCACCGCACGTCCCTGGCCGACATGGCGCTGGTCAAGGACAACCACGTGGTCGCCGCCGGTGGCGTCGTGCCGGCGTACCTGGCCGTGCGCACCGCCTACCCGGCGCTTCCCGTCGAGGTCGAGGTGACGGGCCTGGACGAGCTGCGGGACCTGCTCGACGCCGGCTGCGACCGGATCCTGCTCGACAACATGTCCACGGACCAGATGCGGGAGGCGGTCGGGATGGCGGCCGGGCGGGCGAGGCTCGAGGCCTCGGGCGGACTCACCGTCGACCGCGCTCGCGAGGTCGCCGAGACCGGCGTCGACTTCATCTCCGTCGGGGCCCTCACCCACTCGGTGAAGGTCTTCGACATCGGCTTCGACCTCGCCTGACGTCATGCCCCTGCTCGCGGTCGACATCGGCAACAGCCACACCATCCTCGGCGTCCTGGACGACGGCGAGGTGGTGGCCGACTGGCGCGTCGCGACCGACGAGCGCAACACCTCCGACGACTGGGCGGTGCTGCTGCGGGGTCTCCTCGCCGACCGGCTCGACGAGATCGACGGAATCGCCGTCTGCGCGACGGTGCCGGCGGTGCTGCACGAATGGCGCGACATGCTCGCGCGCCATTTCGCTCAGCTGCCGAGTGTCGTCGTCGAGCCTGGGGTGCGCACGGGTGTGCCGATCCTCTTCGACAATCCGAAAGAGGTCGGCACGGACCGCATCTGCAATGCGCTCGCCGCCATCACCCGATATGGCGGTCCGTGCATCGTCGTCGACTTCGGCGGCACCGCGACGACTTTCGATGTCGTCAATGCCGCGGGCGCGTACGTCGGCGGATCGATCGCACCCGGGATCGAGATCTCGCTGGAGGCGCTCGGCAGGCGTGGCGCCCAGCTGCGCAAGGTGGAGCTGGCCAGGCCTCGCTCGGTGATAGCGAAGAACACCGTGGAGGCGCTGCAGTCCGGAATGCTGTTCGGCGTCGCCGCGCAGGTCGAAGGCATCGTCGACCGGATGATCGAGGCGCTGGGTGCTTCGACCGCGGACGTCGGTGTCATTGCGACCGGATATCTCGCGGGGCTGGTGTTCGACGAATGCAGGTGCTTCACGGATCATGATCCGTGGCTGACGCTGCGAGGGCTGGAAATGATTTACCGACGCAATTCGTGAATCGATTGCGAACGGATTCCTGCGCCATTGGCCATGTGCCATAGTTGGGACGGCTTTAATCCCTGGCGGTAAAGGAAATCGAGATGGCGCAGAAGGTTCACATCGTTCTCGAGGACGACCTCGACGGTTCGGAGGCGACCGAGACGGTGTCGTTCGCGCTCGACGGATCGTCGTACGAGATCGACCTCAATGCCGACAACGCCGGCAAGCTGCGCGACGCGCTCGCGCTCTACATCGGTCACGGCCGCAAGGTCACCGGCGGCCCCGGTCGGCGAGGCAGGCGCCCGGCTGCCAACGCCGGTGGCACGAGCGCCAAGGAGATCCGCGAGTGGGCCCGCGCCAACGGCCACGACGTCCCCGACCGCGGTCGCATCCCCGCAGAGGTCCGTTCGGCCTACGAAGCCGCCAACTGACCCCCGGTCACCAGGCACGCCCCGCAGCCGGAGCTGCGGGGCGTGTTCGCTGTCAGCGCACGGGGAAAGTTGCGCTGGTTGGAACGCGTAGGCTGTCTGCGGGGTTATTTCTCCACGAAACCCATGTCGCGGGTCGCCGATGATCCGGGTGAGGGTTGCCCCGCAAGCTTGAGGAGCGATGCAGATGTTCGAGCGGTTCACGGACCGAGCCCGTCGGGTGGTCGTGCTGGCCCAGGAAGAGGCCCGCATGCTCTCCCACAACTACATCGGCACCGAGCACATCCTGCTCGGTCTCATCCACGAGGGTGAGGGCGTCGCCGCCAAGGCGCTGGAGAGCCTCGACATCTCCCTGGAGGCGGTGCGCGCCCAGGTCGAGGAGATCATCGGTCAGGGCCAGCAGGCCCCCTCCGGCCACATCCCGTTCACCCCGCGCGCCAAGAAGGTGCTCGAGCTGTCCCTGCGCGAGGCGCTGCAGCTGGGCCACTCCTACATCGGCACCGAGCACATCCTGCTCGGGCTGATCCGTGAGGGCGAGGGCGTCGCGGCACAGGTGCTGCAGAAGCTCGGCGCCGACCTCAACCGGGTCCGCCAGCAGGTGATCCAGCTGCTGTCCGGCTTCCAGGGCAAGGAGTCGTCGCAGTCGGCCGCGGCCTCGACCGGTGCGTCGGGTGACGCGCCGTCGTCGTCGCTCGTGCTCGACCAGTTCGGTCGCAACCTGACCCAGGACGCCCGTGAGGGCAAGCTCGACCCGATCATCGGCCGTGCTCAACAGATCGAGCGCGTCATGCAGGTGCTGTCGCGTCGTACGAAGAACAACCCGGTCCTCATCGGCGAGCCGGGCGTCGGCAAGACGTCCATCGTCGAGGGCCTGGCCCAGGACATCGTCAAGGGCAACGTGCCGGAGACGCTGAAGGACAAGCAGATCTACACGCTCGACCTCGGCGCGCTCGTGGCCGGCAGCCGTTACCGCGGAGACTTCGAGGAGCGCCTGAAGAAGGTGCTCAAGGAGATCCGCACCCGCGGCGACATCGTCCTCTTCATCGACGAGATCCACACCCTGGTCGGCGCCGGCGCGGCCGAGGGTGCGATCGACGCCGCCTCCATCCTGAAGCCGATGCTGGCCCGCGGCGAGCTGCAGACGATCGGTGCGACGACCCTCGACGAGTACCGCAAGTACCTCGAGAAGGACGCCGCGCTGGAGCGCCGCTTCCAGCCGATCCAGGTGCCCGAGCCCTCGATCGCCGACACGATCGAGATGCTCAAGGGCATCCGCGACCGCTACGAGGCACACCACCGGGTCACCATCACCGACGAGGCGCTGGTCTCGGCGGCGACGCTGGCCGACCGCTACATCTCCGACCGGTTCCTGCCGGACAAGGCCATCGACCTGATCGACGAGGCCGGCTCGCGGCTGCGCATCCGTCGGATGACGGCGCCCGCCGACCTCCGGGAGTACGACCAGAAGATCGCCGACGTCCGCGCTCGCAAGGAGGCCGCGATCGACGGCCAGGACTTCGAGGCCGCCGCGCGCCTGCGCGACGAGGAGAAGCAGCTCATCCTCAAGAAGGCCGAGCGCGAGAAGGCATGGCGTGCCGGCGACATGGACGAGGTCGCCGAGGTCGACGAGGAGCTGATCGCCGAGGTGCTGGCGGTCGCGACCGGCATCCCGATCGTCAAGCTCTCCGAGGAGGAGTCCACCCGCCTGCTCAAGATGGAGGACGAGCTGCACAAGCGCGTCATCGGTCAGGACGAGGCGGTCAAGGCGCTCAGCCGCGCGATCCGTCGTACGCGTGCTGGTCTGAAGGACCCGAAGCGCCCCGGCGGCTCGTTCATCTTCGCCGGTCCGTCCGGCGTCGGTAAGACGTGGCTGTCGAAGACGCTGGCCGAGTTCCTCTTCGGCAACGAGGACGCGCTCATCCAGCTCGACATGTCCGAGTTCGGCGAGAAGCACACCGTCTCGCGGCTGTTCGGCTCGCCTCCGGGCTACGTCGGATACGAGGAGGGTGGCCAGCTGACGGAGAAGGTGCGCCGCAAGCCGTTCTCGGTCGTCCTCTTCGACGAGGTCGAGAAGGCCCACCCGGACATCTTCAACAGCCTGCTGCAGATCCTGGAGGAAGGTCGCCTGACCGACTCCCAGGGTCGGGTGGTGGACTTCAAGAACACCGTCATCATCATGACGACCAACCTCGGCACGCGTGACATCGCGAAGTCGGTCCACCTGGGGTTCCAGCAGGCCGGCGACGCGGCGGGCTCGTACGAGCGGATGAAGTCGAAGGTGTCGGACGAGCTCAAGCAGCACTTCCGCCCGGAGTTCCTCAACCGTGTCGACGAGATCATCGTGTTCCCGCCGCTGTCGCAGGAGCAGATCATCTCGATGGTCGACAACATGATCGCCGCCGTCGAGGTCCGCCTGAAGGACCGCGACATGTCCCTCGAGCTCACGACCGAGGCGAAGGAGCTGCTCGCCCAGCGCGGGTTCGACCCGGTGCTCGGCGCGCGTCCGCTGCGTCGGACCGTGCAGCGCGAGATCGAGGACGTGCTGGCCGAGAAGATGCTGTACGGCGAGGTCGGCCCCGGCCAGATCGTGCTCGTGGGCGTCGAGGGCGAGGGCCCGTCGGCGAGCTTCACCTTCCAGGGCCAGAAGGTCGCGGCGCTGCCCGACATCCCGCCGCTGGAGGGCGTGTCGATCGGCGACATCTCCGAGCTCGACGAGCTCGACACCCCTCCGTCGTCGGAGGAGTAGGCCACAGAACGCCGAGT
>NZ_BAAAPB010000001.1:1268436-1344194 GCF_039530925.1 Nocardioides panacihumi
CGACTCGGCGTTTCTGGAGTGCGAGGATGCGCCGACTCGGCGTTTCTGGAGTGCGAGGATGCGCCGACTCGGCGACTATCCCGGCAGCGCGAACGTGTCCGGGCCGACCTGGCTGGCGAGTCCGTCCTCGAGCAGCCCGGCGAGGGAGCGGTCCCGCTGGGCCGGCTTGTCCCAGACCGCCTCGAGGGCGGTGCGGTGCACGGGTCCGTCGGCATCGCGCAGGACGGCCATGAGTCGACCGCGGCACTGCCGGTCGGTCCCGGCCCAGGCCTGTGCCTTCCGCTCCGGTCCCGAGTACGCCGGCCGGCCGGCCTCCTGCCAGGCGCACAGCCGCGCCACGGGGCAGGCGTCGCAGCGCGGCGACGCGGCCGTGCAGACGAGGGCGCCGAGCTCCATGACCGCCACGGACCAGACCGGGGCCGAGTCGTCGTGGGGGAGCACCGTCTCGGCGAGCGCGCGCTCGGCCTTGGTGACGCTGGGTGCGGGGAGCTCCTGCCCCGCGAGCAGGCGGGCCAGCACCCGCCGGACGTTGGTGTCGAGCACGACGTGGCGCCGGCCGAAGCCGAACGACGCCACGGCTGCCGCGGTGTAGTCGCCGATCCCGGGAAGGGCCAGCAGGCCGTCGTACGACGACGGGACGTGGCCGCCGTGCTGCTCCACGATCGCCGTCGCAGCGGCGTGCAGGCGCAGCGCCCGGCGCGGGTAGCCGAGGCGGCCCCAGGCCCGGACCGCCTCGCCGCTGGGCTCGGCCGCGAGCGCCCCCGGCGTCGGCCAGCGCTCCATCCACGCCTCCCAGACCGGGAGGACCCGGACGACGGGCGTCTGCTGGAGCATGAACTCGCTGACCATGACGCCCCACGGGGTCGCCTCGGGGCGGCGCCACGGGAGGTCGCGCTGGTGGGCGTCGTACCAATCCAGGACGGCGGTGTGCAGATCGGTCATGACGCGGTCGATTCTGCCCCGTCGGGCGGCGCCACGGAGTGGCACCCCGGCTCGGGCGGCGCGCGGCCTTAACCTGACGCGCATGACGTCGCTGACCCGTGGGCCCCTGCAGGCCGGGGTGTACTGGCGCCGGCGCCTCGCGGTCCTCGGCGTGGTGCTGCTCCTCGTGATCGGCATCTCGCGCATGTTCGGGGGCGGCGGCGAGGACCCGAACGCGAAGGCGACGAACGTCTCGGCGCGGACGACGCCGACTCCGTCGGTGACGCCTTCGCCGACCGCGACGACGTCGTCACCGAGCGTCGCGGCGACCCCGACGACGACACCCGCTCCGGCACCCACGCCGACGGTCAGCGCCGCGCCGACCCTGCCGGCCCCCACGGGCCGCTGCTCCGACGACGACGTCGTCGTGGCTCCGTCGGTCACCGACGCTCAGGCGACGCGGACGGTCATCCTGCGTCTCACGCTGCGCACGATGGTGACGACCGCCTGCACGTGGCGGACGAGCTCGCACTCGATCCAGATGAAGATCACGTCGGGCTCCGACCGGATCTGGTCGACAATCGACTGCCCGCGCGCGATCCCGACGCAGGACGTCGTCGTACGCCGCGACAGCGACGCCGTCGTCAACGTCGCCTGGAACTCCCGCCGGTCCGACGAGACCTGCTCGAGCCACACCCAGTGGGCGGTGCCGGGCTACTACCACGTGGCGGTCGCCGCGCTGGGCGGTGAGCCGCGGGACATCCAGTTCGCGCTCACCAAGCCGCGCCCGCTCCCGAAGCCGACGCCGACACCGACGCCGGCGGCCTCCCCGACCGCAACGGCGGCTGCCGGGGCCCGCCAGGAGCCGCAGAGCAACCCGCAGACGAAGGTGAAGAAGAAGCACCGCCGCGTCGACTGACGCCCTGAGACGCCGAGTCGGCGCATCCTCGCAGTGCTGAGACGCCGAGTCGGCGCAACCTCGCAGTGCTGAGACGCCGAGTCGGCGCATCCTCGCAGCTCGCTGGCGCTCGCGTGCGAGGTTGCGCCGACTCGGCGATGGGTCAGACGTAGCGCTCGAGGATCGTCGACTCGGCGAGACGGGACAGTCCCTCGCGGACCGACCGGGCGCGCAGCTCGCCGACGCCGTCGACGGCCTGCAGGTCGTCGATCCCCGCGGAGAGCAGCTTCTGAAGCGTGCCGAAGTGGTCGACGAGCCTGTCGACGACGCTGACGGGCAGGCGCGGGACCTTCGCGAGGAGCCGGTAGCCGCGCGGCGTGACAGCACCGTCCAGGTGCTCGCTGTTGCCGAGGCCGAGGACGCGCGCGGTGGCAGCCGGGTCGACCAGCTCGGTGGCCGACAGGGCCTCCAGCTGGGCGAGCAGCTCCTCGGGGCTCTTCGACCGTCGGCCGCGGGGCAGGTAGTCGCGGATCACCAGCTCGCGCTCGGCGTCGACACCGGTCACGAGCTCCTCCAGCTGGAGGGCGAGCAGGCGACCGTCGGTGCCGAGCTCGACGATGTAGTCCTCGATCTCGCGGGCGATGCGCGTGACCATCTCGAGCCGCTGCGCCACGACGGCGACGTCGCGCACCGTGACCAGGTCCTCGATCTCGAGCGCCGAGAGCGTGGAGGCGACCTCATCGAGGCGCATCTTGTAACGCTCGAGGGTCGCCAGTGCCTGGTTGGCGCGCGACAGGATCTGTCCGGAGTCCTCGAGGACGTGCCGGGTCTCGCCGACGTACGCCGCGATGATCTGCATGGACTGCGACACCGAGACGACCGGGAAGCCGGTCTGCCGCGCGACGCGGTCGGCCGTGCGGTGACGCGTGCCGGTCTCGTTCGACGGCAGCGTGTGGTCCGGCATGAGGTGTACGGCGGCCTTGATGATCCGGCTGATGTTGGAGTCGAGGATGAGCGCGCCATCCATCTTCGCCAGCTCGCGCAGACCGGTCGACGTGAACGGCACGTCGAGCTGGAAGCCACCGGTCGAGATCGAGTCGACGGTCCTGTCGAAACCGAGCACGATCAGCGCGCCGGTGCGACCGCGCAGGATGCGCTCCAACCCGTCGCGCAAGGCGGTGCCGGGCGCGATCTGGGCGAGGGTCTCGCGCAGCTTGAGGGTGTCCTCAGGGCGGTCAGGACCCAACGCCTCTGCCTCCTCATGTATGACGGCGTGCCGAGTCTATCCGCGTGGGCTCAGAATTCGGGATCGTCGCGAAGGTGTGACTCGCGCACCGGCGTCGTCAGCCGGAGGAACTCCAGCGCCGACCGGACGTCGCCGAGCTCGAAGACCCGCATCCCGTCGACCCTGCGCTCGCGCACCGTGGCGGAGCGCTCGCCGGGCTCGGCCGGGACGACGGCGACCGAGAATCCGAGCCGGGCGGCCTCGGCCAGCCGCTGCGGCAGGTCGCGCACCCGCCGCAGCTCACCTGCCAGACCGATCTCACCCATCGCGACGACGCCGGGCGGAGTCGGGTCGCCGGTCGTCGCCGAGGCCAGCGCGACGGCGACCGCGAGGTCGCTCGCGGGCTCGGAGAGCCGGGCACCACCGACGGTCGAGGCGAAGATGTCGCGGACCGCCAGACCGTAGCCGCAATGTCGCTGCAGGACGGCCAGGACCATCGCCACCCGCGAGCCGTCGAGACCTGAGGTCGTCCGTCGCGGCCTGTCGAGCGCCGACGCGGTCACCAGCGCCTGCACCTCCGCCAGCATCGGCCGGCGGCCTTCCATCGTCACCGCCACGCAGGTGCCGGAGACGGGCTGGTGATGCCGCTCCACGAACAGCCCGGTCGGGTCGGTGACGGCCGTGATCCCGTCGGCGGAGAGGTCGAAGCAGCCGACCTCGTCGACCGGCCCGAAGCGGTTCTTCATCGCCCGGACCATGCGGAAGCGCGAGTTGCGGTCGCCCTCGAAGTGCAGCACCACGTCGACGAGGTGCTCGAGCACCCGCGGCCCGGCGATGGAGCCGTCCTTCGTCACGTGGCCGACCAGGACGGTGGTGATGTTGCGGGTCTTCGCGGTGCGCACCAGGGCCGCCGCGACCTCCTTCACCTGCGCGACGCCGCCCGGGACGCCGTCGACACCGGCTGCCCCGATCGTCTGGACCGAGTCGACCACGAGCAGGGCCGGCTTCGTCTCCTCGATGTGAGTCAGCACGGCGCCGAGGTCGGTCTCCGCCGCGAGATACAGCTCCGGCTGCACGGCCTCGGTGCGGTCGGCCCGCAGGCGCACCTGGGAGGCCGACTCCTCACCCGAGACGTAGAGCGCCCGACGCTGGTAGCGGGCCGTCTGAGCGGCCACCTCGAGCAGCAGCGTCGACTTTCCGACACCGGGCTCGCCGGCGAGCAGGATCACCGCCCCGGGGACGAGCCCGCCTCCCAGCACGCGGTCGAGCTCGGGCACGCCCGAGGACCGGTAAGCCGACTGCTCGACCGAGACCTCGCCGATCGGCACGGCCTTGGCCGACACCGGCGCAGCCGCCGTACGCCCCACCGTCGCGACCGCCGTCTCCGCCACCGAGCCCCAGGCCTGGCACTCGCCGCACCTGCCGACCCACTTGACCGCCTCCCAGCCGCACTCGGAGCAGCGGAAGGCGGGTCGCGGCTTCGGGGCGGCTTTCGACATGGGCAGGACGCTAGGCCAGGCCACCGACATCCGGGGGACGCCCTCCCGGCAGGTCGCCCGAGTCTTCGCGGGCAGGGCCCGAAGACTCGTATGCTGGCCGCGTGTTGGAACGATCAAGGCTCGAGGCCGGCCGACGGGCGCGTTTCTCCGTCTCGGCGCCGACCTTGGCCGACGTCGCGGAGCTCGCGGGCGTCTCCCGCCAGACGGTCTCGAACGCCGTCAACAACCCCGACCTGCTCCGCGCCGACACCCTCGCGCGGGTGCAGCAGGCGATCGACGAGCTCGGCTACAAGCCGAACCGGGCGGCCCGCAACCTGCGCACCCGCTCCTCGCACCTGATCGGGCTGCGGATCTCCCCGGTCCAGGAGGGGACGGCGAGCGCCGTGATGGACCGCTTCGTGCACTCGCTCGTCGACAAGAGCGGCGAAGCGGGCTACCACGTCATGCTCTTCACCAGCGACCACGAGGACCCGCTGGCCGGCTACGACGATCTGCTCCGCTCGACGGCTGTCGACGCGTTCGTCGTCACCGACACCTACTTCGGCGAGGAGCAGGCGGCGTGGCTGCGCGAGCGGCGTGCCCCCTTCGTGGCCTTCGGCAGGCCGTGGGACGACACCAGCGCCCGGCACCCGTGGGTCGACGTCGATGGCGCCGCCGGCGCGGACCTCGCCACGGCGCACCTCATCGAGAAGGGGCACACCCGGATCGCCTGGATCGGCTGGAGGAAGGACTCCGTGCTCGGTGAGGAGCGTCGCTCGGGCTGGGTCCGCGCCATGCACCGCGCCGGCCTGCCCACGACGGGCCTCGCCTCCCGCGTGGAGGACGCCGTCGCGTCCGGACGCGGCGCCTCGGGGGTCATGCTCGACGAGGCGGCGCCGACGGCGTTCGTCTGCGCCTCCGACACGTTGGCCGTCGGCGTCATGCACACGCTCGCGGAGCGCCGCCTGCAGGCCGGAGACGACGTCGCCGTGGTCGGGTTCGACGACAGCCAGGTGGCGCAGACGGTGTGGCCCGGCCTCACCAGCGTCCGGCAGCCGCTGGAGGAGGCGGCCATCGAGGTGGTCAAGGCCCTCGAGGGGCTGCTCGCGACACCGTCCCAGGTCGGCCCCGGCGTGATGCTGACGCCGACGCTGGAGATCCGCGGCACGAGCGGGCCCGACCGGGCCTGAGGACGCGGCACGGGATCCGTCGGAGCTGACGATCAGGACCGTGCGAGAAGCTGGATCACGCTAAACAGCGCTGCGCCGGCGAAGTAGAGCACGAGCATCACGCCGAGCGCGCGGAAGAACATCTGCGCTTCGCGAGACATACGGCGATCCCAGCCCCGTGTCCACTTCGTCTCGGCGCACGTCTTGCCGAAGCAGAGCTCCGAGCGCGCCGGATAAGCGCGGTAGTAGAACACGAACTCGTTGACGTCGATGCCTTTGATGCCCTGTGTGACCGTGAATCGCCATGTGATCCGGCATGGACCTCCAAGGCACGTCCTCGTGGAGTAGATGAATGGCTTCTGCGTCACTCGAAGGCTCTCGAACGGCGTCGCGAACGGGTTGAAAGCGCCCGGGAACGAGATGTTCGGTTGAGTCGCCCACTTGATGAATGTGCCGTTGTGGCAGATGCGTTCGGTGACGTCGACGTGGTGACCGAAGAACGGAGTTGGCCCCGGCGTGACGCCGACGCTGGAGATCCGCGGCACGAGCGGGCCCGACCGGGCCTGACGAGACCGGCACTGGCCCGATTCCCCAGAGGGCGCGACGATGTGGCCATGGAGACCCTCGAGACGCCACGGAGCGTCGTCGTCATCGGTGCCGGACTGGCGGCTGCGAACGCCGTCGAGACCCTCCGCGAGAGCGGGTTCGACGGCAGCATCACGGTGGTCGGCCGCGAGCCGCACCCGCCGTACGAGCGCCCACCGTTGACCAAGGGCTTCCTGACCGGCGCCGACCCGATCGAGGCCGCGTTCCCGCACGACACCGACTGGTACGCCGACAAGTCGATCCGACTCCTGTCCGGCACCGCCGCCACCGGGATCGACCGGGACACAGGCACCGTCACGCTCGACACAGGCGAGACCCTGTCGTACGACGCCCTGCTGCTCGCGACCGGCGCGTCACCCCGCGTCCCCGACCTCCCGGGGGCGGAGTCCGCCCTCTACGTCCGGACGATCGACGACTCCCAGCGGCTCAAGGCGGCCTTCGAGCAGGGCGGGCGCGTCGCGATCGTCGGCGGTGGCTGGATCGGGCTCGAGGTGGCGGCGGCCGCTCGCGGCTACGGCCGCGACGTGACGGTGATCGAGCAGTTCGACCTGCCGCTCGGGCACATCCTCGGCGCGGAGATCGCGACGTACCTGCGCGACCTGCACGTCCGCAACGGCGTCGACGTGCGCACCGGGGTGACGGTCTCGGCCATCACGCCGGAGGGCGTGGAGACCTCGACGGGGGCCGTGCCGGCCGACATCGTGGTGGTCGCGGTCGGCGTCGCCCCGGACGTCGAGCTGGCCGTGGCGGCCGGGCTCGAGGTCGAGGACGGGATCGTCGTCGACGAGCACCTGCGGACCTCCGACCCCCGCATCTATGCCGCGGGCGACGTCGCGAACGCCTCGAACACCGCGCTCGGCAGGCGCGTGCGGGTGGAGCACTGGGACAACGCGATCCGGCAGGGCAAGCTCGCGGGCCGCGTCATCGGCGGCGAGGACGCTGCCTACGACTGGCTGCCGTACTTCTACACCGACCAGTTCGACTTCTCCATGGAGTACGTCGGCCGCTCCGCGCCCGGCGACGAGGTCGTCGTCCGCGGCTCGCTGGCGGACAACGAGTTCATCGCCTACTGGCTCTCGGGCACCACGGTGACGGCGGCGATGAACGTCAACGTCTGGGACGTCAACGACCGGCTGCGCGAGATCGTCGGCACCAGCGTCGACCGGGACGAGCTCACCGACCTGCGGTCCTGAGCCCGCCAGGCTTGAGTGTCTCGGCCACCCCTGGGTGGCCGAGACACTCAGGCCTGGGGCGTCGGTCGGCTCAGAACCGCTTCCACCACAGGTTGACCGCGTAGTCGACCTCGGTCCCCTCGTGCGAGGACAGGACCTCGTCGGCGACCTCGGGCGTGAACTCGATGCGCACGACCGCCTCCAGGTCGGCGCGCGACCCGAACGACCAGCCCATGTCGACCGGGACACGGGTCCAGCCACGGGTCGACCAGAACCGTTCGACGGCGACCGGGTCGACCATCGGGTAGCCGCGCCGGAACCATGCGCCGAACGTCGACCGGGTGGCGTCGTTGTCGATCACCATCGCGGTGCCGCCGCGGCGTACGACCCGCGCCAGCTCGGCCAGGCCCGGCTCGCTCCCGGGGCCAAAGAAGTAGGCCCACCGCACGTGCACCACGTCGACCGAGGCGGGTGGCAGCGGGATGGCCTGGGCGATGCCTTCGAGGACCTCGACGTGCTCGAGCCTGCGCGTACGACGACGGGCGAGCGCTACCAGCGCGGGGTGCGGCTCGACGCCGGTCACCGACCGCGCGGTCTCCGCGAAGCGCGGCAGGTGGTAGCCGGTGCCGCAGCCGAGGTCGAGCACGTCGCGCGCGGTCCAGGCGTCGCCGCCGGCGACCGACTCCATCGCCTGCCACAGCGCGCCCCGGGGGTCGGCGGCCCTGTTCTCGATCTCGTAGGTCGCCGTGTGGTGCCAGATGTTCGGGCTCGGCACCGCCCCTTCGAGGTGGGTCAGATCCGGACCGTGCCGTTGGGAGTCGCGAACTGGACCGCGACGATGCCGGGCGTGCCGTGCTCGGCGACCCACTCGATCTGGACGTTCTCCGCAGGCTTGCCGGTCCAGGGGTCCACACGGTCGCGGAGCGACTCGCCGAGGTAGTCGCGGACGCGCTGCGGGTCGCCCGAGATCTCCACGGTCGTCAGGGTGACGTCGGAGCCGGCGTTGCCCGGGTGCAGCTCCGCCGGCGACTCCCACTGCAGGAAGTAGGGCAGCTGCGGGTCGACGATGAGGTCGCTGAGGCCCAGCTGCCTCCAACGCAGCTCGGTGCCGTCGGGCTTGTGCCGGTTGCCGGGCACGGCCGGACGGCCGAGCCGCTCCTCGACGCGGCCGATGTCGTCGACCGAGACGACCCAGCCGAGCCAGCCGCCGCCGATCCCGGATCGCGCCTTGACGGCCTGGCCGAACGGAGCCTTGTCCGAGGCCGGGTGGTCGAGGCACTCGACGACCTCGAGGTAGATGCCGCCACGAAGCGGCAGCGTGTAGTTGCGTGTCCCGAAGCGCGGATGGACGCCACCGTCCTCGAACTCTTGTCCCAGGAGCTCGCCGATGCGCTTCGCGGTGCCGACCAGCCCGTCGGGGCCCGCGGCGTATGAGAGATGGTCCAGGCGCATGCCCAGATTCTGAACAACTCCTGAGAAAGCCCTCACACGGGGGTCCGGATCTCTTGACGTCGAGAGGTAGCGACGGCTATGTGACGCGACTGTCTGCGCAGGTCAGCGCGGGTCGGCAGGGTGGAGCGCGAGCGCCGAGCGGGAGCGCAGGTGCGCCTCGCAGTGGTTCTTGAGCTCGTCGTACGCCGCTTGGCCCATGAGCGCGACCAACTCGGGTTCGTGTGTCACGAAGACCGGCTCGACGGCGGTGTGCGCCTCGGTGTTGCCCGAGCAGTACCAGTCCAGGTCGTGCCCGCCCGGACCCCAGCCGCGGCGGTCGTACTCGGTGATCGTCACCTCGGTGTACGTCGACCCGTCCTGCCGCTCCACGTCGCGGAAAGCGCGCTTGATCGGCAGCTGCCAGCACACGTCCGGCTTGGTCTCGACGTGGGAGCGGTCCTGCTTCATCGCGAGGATGTGGAGGGCGCACCCGGCGCCCTGCGGCGCGCCGGGGCGGTTCTGGAAGACGCACGCCTGCTGGCCGCCGGCGACGACCGTGCGGGTCTTGCGGGCGCCCTCCTCGTCCTTCTCCACCCAGTCGCGTGTGCGCACCTCGCCCTTCGGCATGAGCTGCCACTCGTCCTCGGTCAGCTGCGCGACGAACCCCGCGACCCTCTTCTCGTCGTCCTTGTCCGCGAAGTGGGCGCCCAGGGTGCAGCACCCCATGTCCGGGGCGTCCGCGTAGATGCCTTTGCAACCGCCGCCGAAGATGCACTGGTACGCCGACGTGAGCCAGGTCAGGTCGCAGCGCATCACCTCCGACTCGTCGTCGGGGTTGGTGAACTCCACCCACGCGCGCGGGAAGTCCAACGGCACCTCGGGCATGCCGCAACCCTACGTGCGGGCCGTCAGTCGGAGGCGCCGCGGACCGATCGGCACGTCGCGACGCCTCGCCCGGTAGCGTGGGTGGCATGCGGCTGGGCGTGCTGGACATCGGCTCCAACACCGGGCATCTCCTCGTGGTGGATGCCCACGGTGGAGCGGCCCCGCTCCCGGCGTACTCCTTCAAGCAGCCGCTGCGGCTCGCCGAGCACCTCGACGAGACCGGCGCAGTCAGCCCGCGCGGGATCGACGCGCTGACCGACTTCACCCGGGAGTCGGTCCGGGTCGCGGAGGACAAGGGCTGCAGCGAGATGCTCGCGTTCGCAACCTCCGCGGTGCGCGACGCGGTCAACTCCGACGCCGTGCTGGCACATGTCGCCGAGAGCACGGGCGTCACCATCGAGGTGCTGAGCGGGGAGGACGAGGCGCGGCTCACCTTCCTCGCCGTACGCCGCTGGTTCGGCTGGTCGGCCGGACGACTGGCCGTCTTCGACATCGGCGGAGGCTCCCTGGAGCTGGGCGGCGGCTCGGACGAGGCGCCCGACGTGGCCTGGTCACTGCCGCTGGGCGCCGCACGGCTCGCCCGCATCTTCGCCGGCGGTGTCCCCGACGAGGAGTCGCTGCGCGAGCTGCGCCGTCAGATCCGTGCCGACATCGCCCGCGACGCCGGACACCTGCTCCGGGCCGGCGTGCCCGACAAGGCGGTCGCGACCAGCAAGACGTTCCGCAGCCTCGCGCGCATCTGCGGCGCGGCGCCGTCCGGCGAGGGCCTGCTCGTGCGACGTACGCTGCGGCTCGCCGAACTCCGGGAGTGGCTGCCGAAGCTGATCGCCATGCCGGCCGCCGAGCTCTCCGGCCTCCCGGGCGTCAGCTCGAGCCGCGCCCACCAGATCGTGCCCGGCGCGCTGGTCGCCGAGGCGTGCATGGACATCTTCGACCTCCCCGCGCTCGAGATCTGCCCCTGGGCGCTTCGCGAGGGTGTGATCCTCGACCGACTCGACCGACTCAGCTTCCTCGCTCCCGCGGAGCCGGTTCAGTGACCCGGATCGGACTCTCGACGGTCTCGGTCTACCCCGAGTCGACCGCGCACGGCTTCGCCTACGCCGCAAGCCTCGGCTACGACGCGGTCGAGGTGATGGTGGGCGTCGACGCGCTGTCGCAACAGGTCGAGGCGGTGCGCCAGCTCTCGGTGCACCACGAGGTGCCGATCAGCGCGATCCACGCCCCGTGCCTGCTCTTCACGCAGCGCGTGTGGGGGACCGAGCCGTGGGGCAAGCTCTACCGCTCCGCCGACATGGCCCACGCGGTCGGCGCCGGCACCGTCGTGGTCCACCCGCCCTTCCGCTGGCAGAAGGAGTACGCCGCCGGCTTCGTCGCCGGCATCGAGCGGCTCGAGAAGGAGACGGGACTCTTCTTCGCGGTCGAGAACATGTATCCCTGGAAGGCGTCGTCGCGGCGCGGGGTCGAGATGTACCTCCCCGGGCGCGACCCGTCGGAGGAGTCCTACGCCAACGCGACGATCGACCTCTCGCACGCGGCGATCGCCGGCGACGACATCGTCGAGATGGCCAAGCGCCTGGGGCCGCGGCTGCGGCACATCCACCTGACCGACGGCAACGGGTCGGCCAAGGACGAGCACCTCGTGCCCGGCCGCGGCAGCACCGGGGCCGACCGCTTCCTCGAGCACCTCGCGGGCAGCGGCTTCGACGGCGAGATCGTCGTGGAGATCAACACCCGCAAGGCGACGAGCAAGGCCGACCGGGAGACCGATCTGCGCGAGTCGCTGGAGTTCGCCCGCCGGCACTTCGGGGCCCGAACCCCCTCGTGAGACCGTGATGGGGCGCTGATGAGCACCGCGCGACGCGGTCGCCGGCCGGGAGCTCCCGACACGCGGGCGGCGATCCTGGCCGCGGCGCGAGAGCGGTTCGCGAACGTCGGCTACGGGCCGACGTCGGTGCGCACCATCGCGGCCGAGGCGGGTGTCGACCCCGCGCTCGTGCACCACTACTTCGGCAGCAAGCGCGACCTGTTCGTGGCTGCCCTCGCCCTGCCGGTCGACCCCCGTGAGGTGCTCGCGCCGGTCGTCGCGGCCGGAGCCGACGGCGCCGGCGAGCGGCTGCTCACGGCGCTCCTGGGGGTGTGGGACGACGAGGAGCGGCGCCTCCCACTGCTCGCCTTCGCGCGCAGCGTGCTCGAGGTGTCCGGTCAGCACCTGCTGCAGGACGGCTTCCTGACGGTCGTCATCGGACCGGTGCTCGTCGACCTCGGGCTCGACGACGTCGACCGCCGGCTGCCGTTCGTGGCGAGCCAGCTGGGCGGGCTCATCCTGATGCGCTACGTGCTCGAGCTCGAGCCGCTGGCCTCGATGCCCGCCGCCGACGTGGTCACGGTCGTCGGGCCGACGATCCAGCGCTACCTCACCGGCCCGCTCCCTTGATCTGAGCGCGAGGGAGGAGCAGAATTCATCACATGGTGAATTTCGCGATCGAGGCCCGCGACCTCCGGGTGGTCCGAGGTGGTCGCGAGGTGCTCCACGGGCTCGACTTCTCCGTGCCGCCCGGTGAGGTGACCGGCCTGCTGGGTCCCTCCGGATGCGGCAAGTCGACCCTGATGCGGTCGGTGGTCGGCGTACAGGCAGGCATGGCGGGGTCTCTGCAGGTGCTCGGCGAGCCGGCCGGCGCGGCGGCGCTGCGCTCCCGGATCGGCTACGTCACTCAGGCGCCCAGCGTGTACGACGACCTCACGGTCGCCGAGAACCTCGTCTTCTTCGCGCGAGTCTTCGGTCTCGGCCGCGACGAGGTCGACCGCTGCATCGAGGCGGTCGACCTCCGCGCGCAGACTGGCTCGGTGGTCCGAGAGCTGTCAGGTGGTCAACACTCGCGGGTCTCGCTCGCCGTCGCTCTCCTGGGGACGCCCGACCTGCTGGTGCTCGACGAGCCGACGGTCGGGCTCGACCCCGTCCTGCGCGAGGACCTGTGGGCGATGTTCCACCGACTCGCCGACGCCGGCGCCGGCGTGCTGGTCTCGAGCCACGTGATGGACGAGGCCGACCGCTGCGACCGGCTGCTGCTGATGCGCGACGGGGTCTTCCTCGCGGACGGGACGCCTGCCGAGATCAAGCAGAAGGCCGGCGCCGAGGACATCGAGCATGCGTTCCTGGCGATCGTGCGAGGTGCGGCATGAGCCCGCGCCGCACCCTCGCCGTCGCCGCGCGTGTGCTCACGCAGGTCCGTCGCGACCGTCGCACGCTGGCCATGCTGCTGCTCGTGCCGTCGCTGCTGATGGTGCTGCTGTGGTGGATGTTCAAGGACTCGCCGGTCTCGCCGTTCGACTCGCTGGGGCCGGCGTTGCTGGCGATCTTCCCGTTCGTCGTGATGTTCCTGGTGACCAGCGTGACGACACTGCGCGAGCGCTCCAGCGGGACCCTCGAGCGGCTGCTCGCGATGCCGCTCGGGCGCCTGGACTTCCTGGTCGGCTACGCGATCGCCTTCGGCCTGCTCGCCGCCGCCCAGTCGGTGATCGCCGTCACCGTGAGCGTGGGGCTGCTGGGCCTCGACATCAGCGGCTCGGTCCCGATGCTCGGGGTCGTGGCTGTCGCCGACGCCGTGCTCGGCACGGCTCTCGGGCTCTTCGTCAGCGCGTTCGCCCGGACGGAGTTCCAGGCGGTGCAGTTCATGCCGGTCGTGGTGATCCCGCAGATCCTGCTGTGCGGGCTCTTCATCGCGCGCGACGACCTGCCGGCCGTGCTCAGGGCCGTCAGCAACGTCCTGCCGCTCTCGTACGCCGTCGACGCGATGCAGCACCTGGTCGACTCGTCCGCGGGCGGGTCGGTGTGGGGCGACCTCGCGGTCGTGGTCGGCTTCGCGGCCGCGGGACTGGCGCTCGGTGCGGTGACGCTCCGGCGGCGTACCGCCTGACGCCCGCGCGGCCTGCGCCGCCCCGCGCTGGTTGCCCCGCGCTGGTTGCCCGCCGCCCGCCGCTCGCCAAACTGTCACCGTGATAGTTCGGGCGGTCGGTGACACTTACGAAGTGTCACTCACAACGCGAACTGTCACCGTGACAGTTTGAGCGTGCCGCCCCGCCGCCCGCCGCCCGCCAAACTGTCACCGTGATAGTTCGGGCGGTCGGTGACACTTACGAACCATCACCCACAGCGCGAACTATCACGGTGACAGTTTGGCCCGGCCGTGCCGCCTAGACTCGCGGCCATGTCCCAGCGCTCCCGCATCGCGATCGTCGGCGTCGGCAACATGGGCGAGGCGGTCCTGGCCGGTCTCGTGAAGTCAGGGCACGCCCCGGCCGACCTGTTCGCAGGCGTACGCCGGCCTGAGCACGGCGAGGAGCTGACCGCCCGCTACGGCGTGACTGCGGCGCCGGCCGCCGAGGCCGCGGCCGCGGCGGAGATCGTGGTGCTCGGCGTGAAGCCGTACGACGTCGTCGCGATGCTGTCCTCGCTCGACCTGAGGGCGGGCCAGCTCGTGGTGTCCCTCGCGGCGGGGATCACCACCGAGGTGATGGAGTCGGCCGTCCCCGACGGCGTCGCGGTCGTAAGGACCATGCCCAACACCCCGTCCGGCATCGGCGAGGGGATGACCGTCGTGGCCGGCGGGGTGAGCGCCTCGGACGACGACGTGGCCGACGCGGTCAGGCTGATGGAGGCGGTCGGCGGCGTGGCCGTCGTGCCCGAGAAGAACGTCGACGCGGCCGCCGCGATCTCCGGGTCGGGGCCGGCGTACGTGTTCTACGTGGCCGAGGCGCTCGTCGAGGCGGGTGTCCACCTCGGATTGCCGCGCGCGACCGCGTCGAAGCTCGTCACCCAGACGCTGGCGGGCTCGTCGCTGCTCCTGCGCGAGAGCGGCGAGCACCCGGCCGTGCTGCGCGAGCGGGTCACCTCGCCCGGGGGCACGACCGCCGCCGCGCTCCGGGTGCTGGAGTCGGCAGCGGTGCGGGCGGCGTTCCTCGACGCCACCCGCGCCAACCGCGACCGCTCGCGCGAGATCGCCGCGGAGTGACCGCGAACCCTCAGTGGTGCGACGCCTGCACCTGGTCGGCCCACACGGCCTTCGCGCCCGAGTCGCCGACCCGGTAGACCTGCACGCCGGTCGCCACGGCGGCGACGACGGCGAGCACCGCCACGGCAGTCGGCAGCCAGTGCGGGCCGACGAGTGCGCGTCCGGCCGCGGCACGGCGCGCGACGTAGGTCAGCGCGAGCGCGAGCACCGCGAGCGGCACGGCGAACCAGATGAGCATGTCACCCATCGCGGCGTGCCGGCCGGGGTCGCCCACGTGTCGCTCGAGCGCCTCGCCGCTCGAGGTCGCGATCGGCAGCAGGATCACCGAGGCGATCGCGGCGGCCGTGACCAACGGCCCGTACGGCGCGCGCCACCGCGGCACCAGCGCGATCGCGACCGTGCCGATCGCCGCCAGCGGCAGCAGGACGACGATCGCGTGGACGATGAGCGGGTGGACGGGCAGGCCGTTGATCAGGTCGAACATGCCACCAGCCTCGCCGGTCGCCCCTGACGACAACCTGACGGGGGGAAGGCCGGGGGCGGGTCGTGGTCGCCGAGCCGCTCACCACACGCCTCGCGGTAGGTTCGATCCGTGGAGTGCAGCGGGCCGGCGACGGTCGTCTTCGACCAGAGCCTCACGGAGTACGACTTCGGACCGACCCACCCGATGAGCCCGCTACGGATAGACCTGACGATGCGGCTCGCCGACGAGCTCGGCGTCACGGGCGGCCGCCTGCGCACCGTCCCGGCGCCGATGGCGAGCGAGGACCTGCTCGCGACGGTCCACGACCCGGCGTACATCGAGGCCGTGCAGCGCGCCGGCCGCACCCTGGAGCCGGACCTCGAGCACGGGCTCGGCACCGACGACGACCCCGTCTTCGGCAACATGCACCACGCCAGCGCCCACATCGTCGGCGCGAGCGTCGAGGCCTGCCGGCAGGTCTGGACCGGCGAGTCGGTCCACTCCGCCAATGTGATGGGCGGCCTGCACCACGCGATGCGCGGTCAGGCGAGCGGGTTCTGCATCTACAACGACGTCGCGGTGGGCATCCAGTGGCTGCTCGACAACGGCGCCGAGAAGGTGGCGTACGTCGACGTCGACGTCCACCACGGTGACGGCGTCGAACGGGCGTTCTGGGACGACCCGCGCGTCCTCACGATCAGCCTGCACGAGACCGGGCAGATGCTCTTCCCGGGCACCGGCTTCGCCAAGGACCTCGGCGGCCCCGGCGCAGAGGGCACGGCGGTCAACCTCGCGCTCCCGCCCGGCACCGCGGACGCCGGCTGGCTGCGCGCGTTCCACGCGGTCGTCCCGGACGTGCTGCACGCGTTCAAGCCGGACGTGCTCGTGACCCAGCAGGGCTGCGACTCCCACATCGAGGACCCGCTCGCGCACCTCATGCTGACCGTCGACGGTCAGCGGGCGACGTACCTCGCGCTCCACGAGCTCGCGCACGACGTCGCCGGCGGCCGCTGGGTGGCCTTCGGCGGGGGTGGGTACGCCGTGGTCGACGTCGTCCCGCGCGCCTGGACGCACCTGCTCGCGATCGTGGGCGGCAGCCCGCTCGACCCGACGCTCGACACCCCGGTCGGCTGGCGCGAGCACGTCCTCCACCGGCTCGGCCGTGTGGCGCCGGGACGGATGACCGACGGCCGTGAGCCGCGCTACCGTGACTGGCGGGAGGGCTACGACCCGGAGGCCTGGCTGGACCGTCAGGTGCACGCCACCCGGATGGCCGCGTTCCCGTTGCACGGGCTCGATCCGAGTGTCTGGTGACTCCCGAAAAGTAAAGAGTTAGAACACCTGATGATGAGAGTTGCAAGGCGACACGCCGAGAAATGGGTATTCGCACAAGTTTCCTCTTCCCCATCAGTCACATCAGGCTCTATTCTCACGGCACGCGGCGCGTGGAGCATCGGTGGGGAAGCCGGTGGCGCGCCCAAGAAAGTACGGTGGACACGATGGCTGGCAAGCCCGAACTCTCCGAGGCGAAGTTCCTGACCGTCGCCGAGGTTGCCGCGATGATGCGCGTCTCCAAGATGACCGTCTATCGCCTGGTGCATGGCGGTGACCTCCCGGCCGTTCGGGTCGGCCGCTCGTTCCGCGTCCGCGAGGACGATGCGAACGAATACATCAAAAACAGCTTCTACAACGCCGGCTGAGCGCCTCCGGCGGCGCCCTGCCTGCGTTGTCGCGCCTCGCCGGCCCGCTTCGCTCCAAGGCCGCCTTCGCCGCTCCGCCTTGGCATCGCACCACCGGAGGCGCTCAGCCGCCGCCCGACTCGCACGCTCGCGGCCCCGCCTTGCGAGCGCACGACCCGGACGACGCTGGCTCCGGAGCCTCGCGGCCCCGCCTTGCGAGCGCACGACCAGGACGACGGTGCGTCTTCACGCAGGCCCACGGGACCTCTCGATTCCGCCCGCTCAGCACGGGACGGCTAGGCTGTCCCGGTCCGGCTCGAGCCGGAGCCGGTTCTCGAAAGGTTTCCCGTGGGTTCTGTCATCAAGAAGCGTCGCAAGCGCATGGCGAAGAAGAAGCACCGCAAGCTGCTGAAGAAGACGCGAGTCGCGCGTCGCAAGCTCGGCAAGTGACGTTCGAGGTCGCACGGCTCGTCCCTGCGACCTTGCGTGGCGGGTGGTCAACTTCACCCGTCTGCGCCCGATCCCCGCTCGTCTGAGTCGATAGGGTCGCCACGTGGCCGGACGCGTCGTACTCGTCACCGGGGTCTCTCGAGACCTCGGTCGACGGTTCGCGCGCGCTGCCGCTGACCACCCCGCCGTCGAGCGGGTGATCGGTGTCGACGTCGTGCCCCCGCGCGGCGACGTCGGCGGGATGTCCTTCGTCAGAGCGGACATCCGCAACCCGGTGATCGCCAAGGTGATCGCCAAGGAGGACGTCGACACCGTCGTCCACATGAGCATCATCTCGACCCCTGGCGCCAACGGCGGCCGGTCGACGATGAAGGAGCTCAACGTCATCGGCACCATGCAGCTGTTGGCTGCGTGCCAGAAGGCGCCGAGCGTCCGTCAGCTGGTCGTGAAGTCGACGACGCACGTGTACGGCGCCAGCAGCCGTGACCCCGCCATGTTCGGCGAGGAGATGGAGCCGCGCCGACAGTCCCGCAGCGGCTATGCGAAGGACGTCGCCGAGATCGAGGGGTACGTGCGCGGCTTCGCGCGGCGACGCCCCGAAGTGCTCGTCACCTTGCTGCGCTGCGCGAACGTCCTCGGCCCGCAGGTCGAGAGCCCCATCGCGAGGTATCTCCGGATGCCGCTGATCCCGACCGTGCTCGGCTACGACCCGCGGCTGCAGTTCCTGCACGAGCGCGATCTGCTCGGCGCCATCGGCCACGCGATCGCCGCGGAGGTGCCGGGCACCTTCAACATCGCCGGCGACGGCCTGCTCACGCTCAGCCAGCTCGTACGCCGACTCCAGCGCCCGACGCTGCCGCTGCCCGGCTTCGCTCTGAGTGGGCTCGGCGGTGTCCTCAGGTCGATGCACGTCTCGGAGTTCTCACCCGAGCTGCGCGCGCTGCTGACCTTCGGCCGGGGCGTGGACACCACGCGCATGCGGCGCGACCTCGGCTTCGAGCCGCGCTACTCGACCGCCTCGACGGTCGACGACTTCGCATCGAACCTCATCCCGACCGGCGGACGCGCCGAGCGGCTGCTCGCCGACATCGAGCGACACCTGCCGTCCCAGCGCGAGTCGCTCGAGCAGGTGGCGGGGCGGTGAGCGAGCTGGAGGAGTCGGAGGGCGCCGAGGTCATCCCGATCGGCACGCGTGGTCGTCCGGGCCGCGGCACCGGGCAGCGCCCGTCGGCGGCGGCGCGCGGGCTGGCGGGCAAGTCCTCGCCCCGGACGCCGCCCCGCGTCAAGAAGGATGTCGAGCGGCCCGTCGAGCCGCCCGCAGAACCGCCCGTCGAGCAGCCCGCGGAGCAGCCGGTCGTCCACGCGGTTCCCGAGCCGCCGCTGGAGGCGACCGACGTGACCGCGCCGGTGGCCACGGTCCGCGAGCGCGCGAGGCTGGCGGGCATCCCTGTCGGAGACTGGCAGGCGGCCATCGCCGGCGCCGCCAAGGAGGTCTTCGGCGACGACTGGGAGCCCGAGCTGGCCCGCTTCCTCGCGTTCCTGCGCCGCCGCGTGACGGGGGACTACGTCGTCGACGAGTACGGCTTCGACGCCGAGCTCACCCAGCGCTTCCTGCTCGCCTCGCTGCGCCCGATCGCCGCGAAGTGGTTCCGCATCGAAGTGCGTGGCACGGAGAACATCCCCACCCGTGGCGGGGCCCTCGTCGTCTCCAACCACTCGGGCACGGTCCCCGTCGACGGCCTGATGACGATGGCCAGCATCCACGACCACACGGGCCGCTTCTTGCGCCCGCTCGGCGCCGACCTGGTCTTCCGGCTGCCGTTCGTGAGCGCCCTCGCGCGCAAGTCCGGTGCGACCCTGGCGTGCACCGAGGACGCGGAGCGCATGCTGCGCAACGGCGAGCTCGTCGGGGTCTGGCCCGAGGGCTTCAAGGGCATCGGCAAGCCCTACAGCGAGCGCTACAAGCTGCAGCGCTTCGGTCGCGGGGGCTTCGTCTCGGCGGCGCTTCGCACGGGCGTCCCGATCATCCCGCTCTCGGTCGTGGGCGCGGAGGAGATCTACCCGCTGATCGGCAACGTCCCTTCGCTGGCGCGCATCCTCGGGGTGCCGTACCTCCCGATCACGCCGTTCTTCCCGCTCCTCGGCCCGCTCGGCCTCGTGCCGCTGCCGTCGAAGTGGATCATCGAGTTCGGTGAGCCCATCCGCACCGACGAGTACGACGCGGGCGCTGCCGACGACCCGATGCTGGTCTTCAACGTCACCGACCAGGTGCGCGAGACGATCCAGCAGACGCTCTACTCACTGCTGATGCAGCGACCGTCGGTCTTCCGCTAGGCGTCGAGACCCGGATCTCGAAGGACCAGAACCCGGATCTCGGCGTGGGTCAGGGCTGAGTGGTCGGGCTCGGGCTGAGCAGCCCGCCGACGCCGTCCAAGGTGTTGCCGACTCCGCCGGTGACTCCGCCGACCGCGTCGCCCACACCGCCGACCGCGTCTCCGGCGCCGCCGAGAACGCCGCCGACGGGTCCGCCGACCTTGCCGCCCGCATCGCCGAGAGCGCCGCCGACACCGCCGACCGCGCCGCCGACGGCTCCGCCGGCGCCACCCACGACGCCGCCCAGGCTCGTCGGGGCGCTGCCGGGCTTGCTCGGGGAGCCGCCGGTCAACGGACCGGTGACGCCGGTGAGCGGGCCGGTGGCCGATCCGCCGGTGGCGGGGGACGGGACCGAGGAGGGCCCGTTCAGGCGGGGCTTGCCGGTCTTCGTGGTGGCGGGCGGCGTGCCCACCGACGACGTCGTCGCGGCACCGGCGGGCCTGGCCGCCAACAGGTCGACCAGCGTGGACGGAAGCTCGGTGATGCCGACGCCACCACCGCAGGCCGAGCAGGCCTGGGCGGCGGAGTGGTCGATCGTGAGCAGGGTCGTGGTCGCGTCGGCGAGCGCGCCGTCGAGGCTGGGGGGCAGGAGGTCGGCGAGCTGGGCCAGCGTCGTGACGCTCTGCTGGGCGAACGTGCGGAGCTCGGTGATGTCCTGGGCGTTGCCGTGGTCGGCGTACTGCGCCAGCAGGATCGTGGAGGCGTGGTTCGCGGTGTCGCCGAAGTCCTGCAGGGCCTGCTCGACCGCGCTGGTGTCGACGTCGCTCTCGCTGCCGAGGCTGCGCGCCTCGTCGAGGCGGGTGCGGGCCTGCGAGAGCAGTACGTCTGCCTTGGCGTCCTGACCCATGGTCAGCGAGGTCCGGGCGTCCTCGATGAGTCGCTTGACCGGGTAGAGGGTGTCGCCCGGCAGGGAGCCCTGCGACGCGACAGCCGAGACGGCGGTGGCGCCGACGATCGAGAAGGCCGCGATGGCGACGCCGATGCGCCGCTCGCGGGACGTCTTGGACGGGGTGCGGTGCGCGACCGTGAGACGACCGGCGGCGTGCTCGGTGGCCGGGCCGGCCGGGCTCGCCAGCGCCTCGGGCGCTGCCTCCATCAGCCGCTCGCGCAGGCTCGCGGCGAAGTCGGCACGCGGGGTGACCTCAGGCGCGGCCCGCAGCCCCTCGGCGAGCGCCGCCAGCTCCGCCAGCTCGGCGCTCGGGGCCTGCGTGAGGGTGCCCTCCACCAACGCGTCGAACTGGTCGGCGCGGCGGCGGTTCGGGAACGCCGGGCTCATCGGGGTCGTCCTTCGGTCTGGATGCGGTCGTTCGGACGCGGCAGTGTGCCGCGTGATGCCGCAGTCATCCGGACCAACGACGGGCGGAGCGAAAGGGTTACGGTCGCGATCATCTAGCCACGCAACCCTTCCGGCATCAGCTTCGCCAGGTTGCGGACGCCACGCAGCTGGAGCTGCTTGATGGCCCCTTCACTGCGCCCGAGGACGGCCGCCGTCTCGGCGATGCTCATGCCCTGGAGGAACCGCATGACGACGCAGTCGCGCTGCTCGTCGGGCAGCTTCGCCAGCGACTGCAGCAGGATCTCGTTGGTGAGCCCGGCGAGCACCTCGTTCTCCGGGCCGTCGGCGGCGTCGTCGTGGAGCCCCATGTCCTCGGTCGTGAGCTCCAGCCGGGTCCGGCCGGCCTTGAAGTGGTCGGTCGCCAGGTTGCGGGCGATCGTCATCAGCCACGCGCCGAAGTCCTTGCCCTGCCAGCGGAAGCCGGTCATCGAGCGGAGCGCCCGGAAGAACGTCTCCGAGGTCAGGTCCTCGGCCAGCGCCTGCGAACGGGTCCGGTAGAAGAGGAACCGGTAGACCGCGCCGTTGTAGTGGTCGTAGAGCAGGCCGAACGCCTCGGTATCGCCCTTCCGTGCCAGCTCGACGAGCGCGATCAGTCGCTGCCGGTCGGCCTCGGACTCCTCCGACGAAGCCGCCAGATCGTGGTCGTCGCCGCCGGCGTCCCCCGAGTGGCCGCCGGCCGGGTCGCGGGGCGAGTCGCCCGGTGAGGCCTCGGTCGCGGGGCCGGTCGCCATGAGGAGCACGCCGTGGCCCGCGTACGCCGGCCGGGCGGCGTACATCGCGCGTGCCACAGCGGCGCGGAGCGCGTCGAGCCCACGCTCGAGCTCGCTGTGCGGCATGTAGACCGCCCTCCCCAGGCCGGGATCGCCAATGCTACTGGCCGTTAACTTCGTCGACATCGTAGACGGAACGGCCCGAACTGTCAGGTGGCCCACAGTGCGGTAACACGTCGTCGACAGCGGAGCGATCCGTCCCACCGTGGGTACCCGCCGCGGGGCCGAATCAGTCCCGTCGGCTCCGCAGAGCGACCCCGGCCGCCACCGCACCCGTCACCGCGCCGCCCAGTGCGGCCGTCAGCAGGCCGGCCCGGGCCGCCTTGCGTCCGGTGCGGTAGTCACGCACCCGCCAGCCCTTCTCGCGTGCGTAGGCGCGCAGCCGGGCATCGGGGTTGATCGCGCAGGGGTCGCCGACGAGGCTCAGCATCGGCAGGTCGTTGAAGGAGTCGGAGTACGCCGAGCAGCGGCTCAGGTCGAGACTCTCCCGCTCGGCCAGCGCCTGCACGGCCGCCGCCTTGGCTGGTCCGTGCAACATCTCGCCGACCAGTCGGCCCGTGTAGACCCCGTCGACGTGCTCGGCGACCGTGCCCATGGCGCCGGTGAGACCGAGCCTGCGCGCGATGATCTCGGCGATCTCGACCGGCGCCGCCGTGACGAGCCAGACCCGCTGGCCCTCGTCGAGGTGCAGTTGGGCCAGCGCGCGGGTGCCCGGCCAGATCCGACCGGCCATCGCCTCGTCGAAGATCTCCTCGCTGACCGACTGCAGGTCGGCGACCGTGTGTCCCTGGATGAACGCGAGGGCCGAGGCCCGTGCCGACGCGACGTGCTCGGGGTCCTCGACGCCGGCGAAGCGGAAGTAGGCCTGCTTGTAGGCCGCACCGAGGATCTCGCGCGTCGTGAAGAACCTGCGCCGGTAGAGGCCCTTGGCCAGGTGGAAGATGCTCGCGCCCTGCATGATCGTGTTGTCCACGTCGAAGAACGCAGCCGTGTCGAGCACCGCCGGAGTGGTCAGCGCGGACTCCACCTCGGCGGCCGCGGCGGCGGCCTCACCGGCCAGCGTCGAGCGGCGTGTGAGGTTCCTGCGGGGCGGGTTCGCGGCCACGGGCCTCAATGTAGTGGTCGCCGCATCTTCCCGTCCCCGCCGACGACGGGCTGTGCGAGGATCGCGCCTATGTCATTGCCCGGGACCGTCCGCGGTGTCGCCGATCTGCTCGGAGTGGCCGCGCTGGAGAGCCCCGACAAGCTCGCGCTGGTCGAGGCGGGCGGACGCAGCCTGACGTGGGCGCAGCTCGAGGACGAGGTCGGCCGTCTCGCGACCGGCCTCGGCGCGGCGGGGATCCTCGCCGGCCACCGCGTCGCGATCGCCACGACGAACCGCCTCGAGTTCGTGGCGACCTACCTGGCCGTGCTGCGCGCCCACGCGGTTGCCGTACCCGTGAACCCGCGGTCGACCGCCACGGAGATCTCCCGCACCGTCGGCGACTCCGGCTCCCGCCTGGTGGTCGCGGACGCCGACTCGATCGCGTCCGTGCGCCAGGCCATCGCCTACGTCGACCGCGCGATGGGCGGCGACCTCGACCTCGGCCGCCTCGACTCCGAGCTGCTGACCCGCACCGTCCGCCCGCAGGTGTACGTCGTCGACGCGTCCCCGCGGCCCGGCGAGCACGCGTACGACGACCTGCGCGCCGAGTCAGCGCGTCCGCTGCCGCCGGTCTCGGACCCCGAGCGGCTCGCGGTCCTGCTCTACACCAGCGGCACCTCCGGTCGCCCGCGCGGCGCGATGCTCAGCCACCGTGCGCTGCTCGCCAACATCGAGCAGATCGCCGCGGTCGACCCGCCGATGATCCACGGCGACGACGTCGTCCTCGGGGTGCTGCCGCTCTTCCACGTCTACGGGCTCAACGCGGTGCTCGGGACGGTGCTGCACCGGCGCGCCAAGCTGCTGCTCGTCGACCGCTTCGAGCCGCAGAGCACGCTCGACCTGATCGAGGACGAGGCCTGCAGCGTCGTCCCGGTCGCCCCGCCGGTGCTCGCCTACTGGATGCAGGACCCGACCCTGGAGGAGCGGCTCGGCCCCGTGCGCCTGCTCCTCTCGGGCTCCGCGCCGCTCGACCCCGACCTGGTCGACGCGTTCACCGCGCGGACCGGCGTCCCGGTCCATCAGGGCTACGGACTGACCGAGGCGGCGCCGGTCGTCACCTCGACGCTGTGCTCGGAGACGCTCGAGACCGGCTCGGTCGGAGCCGCGTTGCCGGGCGTCGGCATCCGGCTGGTCGACGAGGTCGGCGGCGTGCCCGAGCAGGGCGACCCGGGCGAGATCTGGGTCAGGGGCGACAACCTGTTCGGCGGCTACTGGCCCGACGGGGCCGACGGTCCCGCGCCCGACGGCTGGTGGGCCACCGGCGACGTCGGGTTCCTCTCGCCGTCGGGCGACCTGACGCTGGTCGACCGGCTCAAGGACCTGGTCATCGTGTCCGGCTTCAACGTCTACCCGGTCGAGGTGGAGGACACCATCGCCGACGTGCAGGGCGTCGCCGACGTCGCCGTGATCGGCGTGCCGGACGACCGGACCGGCGAGGCGGTCGTCGCGTACGTCGTACCTCATGACGACGCGCCGGGCGACCTGGAGTTCCGGATCCGCTCGCGCTGCGCGGAGCGGCTGGCCGGCTTCAAGCAGCCGTCCCGGCTCGAGCTGGTCGATGCGCTGCCCCACACCGCGACCGGCAAGGTGCAGAAGGGGCGACTGCGCAACATCGAACGCCGCCGAGACCTCCGGCTGCTCGAATGACCGCCCGCGTCACCCTCTACAGCCGCCCGGACTGTCACCTCTGCGACGACGCGCGGGCGACCATCAAGGCGGTGTGTGCCGAGATGGGGGAGTCGTACGACGAGATCTTCATCGACGACGACCCCGAGCTGCGCGAGCGGTTCACCGACGAGGTCCCCGTGACGTTCGTCGACGGCAGGCAGCACGACTTCTGGCGGGTCTCGCCCGACCGGCTCCGGGCGGCGCTACAGCAGGGGTAACTCACCGTTCGCCGGGGTGGCAGTCCGTTCCAACGGCGTTCCACCTCGGCGAACACTGAGTTACCCCGGGTTGCCCCGTGCTGCCCGGTGTTACCCGGCGTTGCCCGGAGTTACCTGGGTCACACCCCGCTCGTTTTGTTCTCACGTTCACAAACTCCTAAAGTGAACGACGGCGTGCGACGCGTCCGGACCGCTGGCGGCCCCCGTTGCGCGACCGGGCAACGAGAGAGCGACGCACGTGACCGCACGGACCCCCACCGACGCCGTCAGGGACATCCCCGAGGCGACTGTCGCGCGGCTCCCGGTCTACCTCCGTGCCCTCACGGCCCTCGGCGACCAGGGCATCACGACCTGCTCCAGCGAGGCGCTCGCGACGGCGGCCGGCGTCAACAGCGCCAAGCTCCGCAAGGACCTCTCCTACCTGGGCAGCTACGGCACGCGCGGCGTCGGGTACGACGTCGACTACCTGCGCTACCAGATCGCCCGCGAGATCGGGGTGACCCAGGACTGGCCGGTCGTCATCGTCGGCATCGGAAACCTGGGCCACGCGCTGGCCAACTTCTCCGGCTTCCGCAGCCGCGGCTTCCGGGTCGTCGCGCTGCTCGACGCCGACCAGGCGCTGCACGAGCAGCAGGTCGCCGGCATCGTCGTACGACCCTTCGACGACCTCGAGCAGATCGTCCGCGAGAACGACGTCGCCATCGGGGTCATCTCCGTCCCGGCGTTCGCCGCCCAGGACGTGGCCGACCGCATGGTCGCGGCCGGCATCAGCAGCATCCTCAACTTCGCGCCGACCGTGCTGTCCGTCCCGCCGGGCGTCGACGTGCGCAAGGTCGACCTCTCCATCGAGCTGCAGATCCTCGCCTATCACGAGCAGCGCAAGGCACACGGAGAACCCGTATGAGCATCCTCGTCGTCGGCATCTCCCACAACACCGCCCCGGTGACCCTCCTCGAGCGGGTCGCGCTCGACGCCGAGGGCGTGCACAAGCTGGTCACCGACGTGGTCGGCAACGAGCACGTCACCGAGGCGACGGTGATCGCGACCTGCAACAGGCTGGAGATCTACACCGAGGTCGACCGCTTCCACGGCTCCGTCGAGGGGCTCTCCCGGCTCCTGGTGGAGCGTGCGGGCGAGGGCGTCGAGGGGATGTTCCCGCACCTCTACGTCCACTACGACGACGGCGCCGTCTCGCACCTGTTCCAGGTCGCGGCGGGCCTCGACTCGATGGCCGTGGGCGAGGGTCAGATCCTCGGCCAGACGCGCGAGGCCCTCCGGCTCGGCCAGGAGCTCGGCACGGTCGGCCCCGCCCTCAACTCGCTCTTCCAGCAGGCTCTGCGCGTCGGCAAGCGCACCCGCGCCGAGACCGACATCGACCGCGCCGCGCCGACCCTGGTCACCGCCGCACTCGAGCAGGCGATGCCCGAGGGCGTCGCCGGTGCCCGGGTCGTCGTCGTCGGCGCGGGCGCCATGGCCGGCCTCGCCACCTCGACCGTCAGCCGCCTCGGCGCCGCCTCGGTCACCGTCGTCAACCGCACGCTGGCGAAGGCCGAGCGCCTCGCCGCCGAGTACGCCGCCACGGCCGCCCCGCTCTCCGAGCTGACCGACCGGATCGCCGACGCCGACCTGCTCATCACGTGTGCCGGCGCGACCGGCACGCTGGTCACGCCCGCGATGGTCACCCGTCCGTTGAGCATCGTCGACCTGGCCCTGCCGCGCGACGTCGACCACGCGGTCGCCGACCTGCCGGGCGTCACGCTGATCGGCCTCGAGGAGCTCGCGACGGCGCTGCACGGCACCGAAGCCGGCCAGGAGGTCGCCGCCGTACGCCGGATCGTGACCCAGGAGGTCGCCGCGTTCCTGTCGGCTCGTCGCCAGGCCAGCGTCACCCCGACCGTCGTGGCGCTGCGCACGATGGCGACGAGCGTCGTCGACGCCGAGATGGCCCGCCTCGACAACCGCCTGCCCGACCTCGAGGGGAGGGCCCGCGCCGAGGTGCTCCAGGCCGTGCGACGCGTCGCCGACAAGCTGCTGCACGAGCCCACCGTCCGGGTCCGGGAGCTGGCCAACGAGCAGGGCGCCGTCTCCTACGAGCGCGCGCTGGCCGAGCTCTTCGCGCTGGACCCGGACGCGGTCGACGCGGTCACCCGGTCCGTCGTGCCGGAGGAGGACGCATGATCCGCATCGGCACGCGCCGTTCCCTGCTCGCCATGACGCAGTCGGGCCACGTCGCCGACCTCATCCGCGACCGTCTCGGCCGCGAGGTCGAGCTCGTCGAGATCACCACCGACGGCGACCGGTCGCAGGCCGCCGGGACGCCGCTGGCCGACACGCCCGCGAGCGGCACCGGCGTGTTCGTCAGCGCCCTGCGTGACGCCCTGCTGGCCGGAGAGGTGGACGTCGCCGTCCACTCGCTCAAGGACCTCCCGACGTACCCCCAGGCCGGCATCGCCCTGGCTGCCGTGCCCGAGCGGGAGGACCCGCGCGACGTCGTCGTCGCGCGTGACGGCCTCACCCTGGGCGAGCTCCCCGCGGGCTCCAGGGTCGGCACGGGCTCCCCGCGTCGTGCCGCGCAGCTGGCCGCCCTCGGTCTCGGTTTGGATGTGGTGGGTGTTCGTGGAAACGTTGACACCCGGATCGGCAAGGTCCGCTCCGGGGAGTACGACGCCGTCGTGCTCGCCCGGGCCGGACTGGCTCGGATCGGCCGCCTCGACGAGGTGACCGAGACGCTCGACCCCCTGCAGGTGCTGCCCGCCCCCGGGCAGGGCGCGCTGGGGATCGAGTGCCGGGCCACGGACGAGCTCGTCGACGCCCTCGCGGCGCTCGACGACCCTCGGACGCGGGCCGCTGTCGAAGCCGAGCGAGCAGTGCTGGCAACGCTCGAGGGCGGTTGCTCGGCGCCGATCGGGACGCTCGCCGAGGTCGTCGAGGGCGACGACGGCGACGAGCTCTGGGTGAGGGCGGTGGCGCTCTCACCGGACGGTGCGGTGGCCGTGCGGATGTCCGCGACCGGTGCCACGACCGAAGCGGTTGAGGTCGGGACGCGGCTGGCGAAGGAGATGCTCGCCGAGGGTGCAGACGCCCTCGGGAGCGAAGCAGGACATGACGTCTGAACGGCGTCTAGAGGCAAGAGGGCAAGAGGCAATGGCGCGAGAGACCGGATACACGGTGCAGTCGACGAGGACCGGTTGGGTGTCGTTCGTCGGCAGCGGCCCGGGCGACCCGGAGCTGCTGACCGTCCGTGCCGCCGACCTGATCCGTCAGGCCGACGTCATCGTGACCGAGGCGAGTGAGCACGGACCGCTGGTCCGGACGCTGCTGGGGCTCCCCGAGCCCGTCGAGGGCGCGGAGCTCCAGGGTCCGGTCCAGGGCCCCGAGCTCGTCGACGGCGGGTTCGGTGAGGACGGCCAGCCGCTGACGCGTGCAGCGCGGGCGAAGGTCGTCGTCAAGCAGGCCAAGCGGGGCCTGAAGGTCGTCCGCCTGATGACGGGCGACCCGTTCCTGTACGCCTCGGGCCCCGAGGAGGCGCAGGCCTGCGCGAAGGCCGGCATCGGGTTCGAGATCGTCCCCGGCGTCTCGTCGGTCGCCGCGGTCCCGGCGTACGCCGGCATCCCGCTGACCACCAAGGACCACCGCGAGGTCGCCGTCGTCACCTGTGGCACTGAGTCCAACTCACGGGGGATCGACTGGTCGGCGTACGCCGACGACCGCACGCTGGTGCTGCTCTCCGGGGTCGGCCTCGTCGGTGAGATCGCCAAGGAGCTCATCGCCGCCGGCCGCTCGCCGCAGACGCCCGTCGCGATGACCCGCGTCGGCACCACGACCGAGCAGGCGACCGTCACCTCGACGCTCGAGCACATCGCCGCCGACGCCCGCGCCGCCCGGATGGCCCCGCCGGCCGTCATCGTGGTCGGCAAGGTCGTCAACCTGCGCGAGACGCTGTCGTGGTTCGAGACCAAGCCGCTCTTCGGCTGGCGCGTGCTGGTGCCGCGCACCAAGGAGCAGGCCCCGGCGCTGTCGCAGCGGCTGCGCGGCTACGGCGCCGTCCCCGAGGAGGTCCCCACGATCTCCGTCGAGCCGCCCCGCAACCCGCAGCAGATGGACAAGGCGATCCGCGGCCTCGTCGAGGGCCGCTACGAGTGGGTCGCGTTCACCTCGATCAACGCCGTGAAGGCCGTCCGCGAGAAGTTCGACGAGTACGGCCTCGACGCCCGCGCCTTCTCCGGCCTCAAGATCGCCGCTGTCGGCGACAAGACCTCGGCGTCGCTGCTCGAGTGGGGCCTGCGCCCCGACCTCGTGCCGTCGGGGGAGCAGTCGGCCGCCGGCCTGCTCGAGGACTGGCCCGAGTTCGACGAGCTGCTCGACCCCATCAACCGGGTCTTCCTGCCGCGCGCCGACATCGCGACCGAGAACCTCGTCGCCGGCCTGGTGGACCTGGGCTGGGAGTGCGACGACGTCACGGCGTACCGGACCGTCCGGGCCGCGCCGCCGCCGGCGCCGACGCGTGATGCGATCAAGAGCGGCAAGTTCGACGCGGTCGTCTTCACGTCGTCCTCGACGGTGCGCAACCTCGTCGGCATCGCCGGCAAGCCGCACCCCTCCACCGTCATCGCGGTGATCGGGCCGGCCACGGCGAAGACCGCGGAGGAGCACGGCCTGCGGGTCGACGTCCTCTCGCCGGAGCCGTCGATCGAGGCGCTCACCGACGCGCTCGCCGACTTCGGGGCCATCCGCCGGGCGTCCCTGGTCGAGGCCGGCCAGCCGGTCACGAAGCCGTCGGACCGCAAGCCCGCCACCCGGCGCGCGAAGGCCAAGTAACGTCGGTCTCGACACGCCCGCTCGTCCCTCGCGGGCCGCTCGGCCGGCGGAGGGGTTTCGTGGGTCGGGTAGCGGGCGCCGGCGAGCGCATCGAGGCCCGAGTCGGGACCATCACGAGGAGGTGCGCATGACCGAGTTCGAACCGCCCGTCATCCGTCCGCGACGCCTGCGACAGACGGCGGCGCTGCGGCGGATGGTGGCCGAGACCACGGTCGAGCCGCGTCAGCTGGTGATGCCGCTGTTCGTGCGCGAGGGCATCGACGCTCCGCTGCCGATCAGCTCGATGCCGGGTCAGGTCCAGCACAGCCGTGACTCGCTGCGCAAGGCGGTCGCGGAGGCCGCGGAGGCCGGCGTCGGCGGTGTCATGCTCTTCGGCGTCCCCGAGAGCAAGGACGGCGTCGGGTCGGGCGCGGTCGACCCCGCGGGCATCCTGAACGTCGCCATCGCGGACGCCGTCGCCGAGGTCGGCACCGCGCTGACCGTGATGAGCGACCTCTGCCTCGACGAGTTCACCGACCACGGTCACTGTGGCGTCCTCGACGAGACCGGTCGGATCGACAACGACCGGACCCTGGCGATCTACGCCGAGATGGCGCTGGCGCAGGCCGCGGCCGGCGTACACATGGTCGGCCCGTCCGGGATGATGGACGGCCAGGTCGGGGTCATCCGCTCAGCGCTCGACGGCGCCGGTCGCAGCGACGTCTCGATCCTCGCGTACGGCGCCAAGTACTCCTCCGCGTTCTTCGGGCCCTTCCGCGAGGCGGTCGGCTCGTCGCTCGAGGGCGACCGCCGCACCTACCAGCAGGACCCGGCCAACGCCCTCGAGGGCGTCCGGGAGGCGGTGCTCGACGTCGAGCAGGGCGCCGACATCGTGATGGTGAAGCCGGCCCTGGCCTACCTCGACGTGATCCGCCAGGTCCGCGACACCGTGGACGTGCCGGTCGCGGCGTACAACGTCTCCGGCGAGTACGCCATGGTCGAGGCCGCCGCCGCGAACGGCTGGATCGACCGGGAGCCCGCCATCCTCGAGACGCTGCTCGCGATCCGTCGCGCGGGTGCCGACGTGATCCTGACGTATTGGGCCGTCGAGGCTGCTGGTCTTATCTGACCCGCCTCAAACCCGCCGAGACGTCAATCCCCACGGTCCGAGACGTCAATCCGTATCCACGGATTGACGTCTCGGACCGTGGGGATTGACGTCTCGGCGGATCAGAGGCCGAGCCAGTTGAGCACGCCCTGGATCGTGTTGGGGATGGCGGCCAGCGCGGCTGACTTCGTCTTGCCGGTGACCTTGTCGGCACAGGCCTGCTGGGTGCCCTTGAGCAGGCCGAGCGGGTCAGGGATCGCGCCGATCTGCTGGTTGCACAGGGTCAGCGCCTCGGCCGCGCTGAGCACGTGGGCGACGGGCTGTGCGACCGCGCTCGGGGCGGAGGTCGGCACGCTCGCCGAGGGCTTCGGGGGCTTCGGAGCGCCGGACGTCCCGGTGCCACCGCCGGTCGCGGGCACACCGGAGGTCGACGGGGCCGAAGGGGTGGTGTGGCTCGTGCCCGACGGCGTGTGCCGCGGGGAGTGCTTGGCCTTCTTGTGCGGCGCCGCGGCCGGCGCGGGGTCGGGCTCGAAGTACGTCGCTGGGATGGTGTCGTTCGGCGCCGCGGTGTAGTCGCCGGCCAGGTAGGACTGCATGACCGCCAGCACCGTCGCGACGTACGACGACGAGTGGTTGTAGCGGTAGACGGCCGTCGACTGGCCGGCCGAGGAGGACAGGTCGTCGGTGCCCGAGCACAGGTAGACGGCCGCGGCGAGGGCGGCGTCGTTGATGTCCTGCGGGTTGCGCTGCCCGTCGCCGTCCGCGTCCACGCCCACGGTCGACCAGGTCGACGGGATGAACTGCATCGGGCCGACGGCCCGGTCGAACCGGGTGTCGCCGTCGTAGACCCCGCCGTCGGTGTCGGGGATCCGGGTCGTGCCGTGGAGTCCGTCGAGGGCGACACCGAACACGCCGGGCTGCGAGATGCCCGCGACGGAGAGCCGGTTGCCGTCGGCACGGCCGTGGTCGGACTCGACGCGGCCGATGGCGGCCACCAGCTGCCACGGGAGGTGGCAGGTCCTGTCGGCCTTGTCGATGACCGTCTCGGCGCGCTGGTAGGCCGCGAGGGCTGCCGACGGGATCGAGGACGCCGACGAGGGCGAGACGATCTGCGACGAGCTCTCGCCGGTCACCCCGAGCGAGCCGCTGTCGGGGACCGACACGCTCGCCGGGATCTGCAGGGCGTCCGCCGGGATCGAGGTGCCGTCGGGGAGCCGGCCGCGGGTGTCTCCGGCCGTCGCCTGGGGCGCGCCCGTCGAGCTGATCGAGATCGTCCACGCCGCCGACAACAGGGCGAGCGGCACGAGCGCGGCGGCCTTCTTCAGCCGACCCTGCCGTGAGACGGTCATGGTTGTCTCTCCCTCATCTGCTCCCCGTGTGACACAAGTCCCAACGAGGCCGCCGCCCGGTAAGTTACGCGCCGGTCACATGCGAGCGGCCGGTCCGTGAACGTGCCGGTACCCGTGAGCCGCGTCTCATGATCGCCCCGGACGTGGTCCCCGGCTTCGCCCAGGTTGCCCTCTCGGGGAGAATGACCCGGTGCCCACGCTCGATCAAGGATCGGTTCCTGCCTCCGAGCAGCTCTTCGCGCGCGCGAAGGCGGTGACGCCGGGCGGGGTCAACTCCCCGGTGCGCGCGTTCAACGCCGTCGGCGGCACGCCACGCTTCATGCGCGAGGCGAAGGGCGCCTGGCTGACCGACGTCGACGACAACCGGTACGTCGACCTCGTCTGCTCGTGGGGCCCGATGCTGCTCGGCCACGCCCACCCGGAGGTCCAGGCCGCGGTCCAGGCCGCGGTGGCCCGCGGGACGTCGTACGGCACCCCGACCGTGCCCGAGGTCGAGCTCGCCGAGGAGATCGTGGCCAGGACGCCCGTCGAGGAGATCCGCCTCGTCTCGTCCGGCACGGAGGCCACGATGAGCGCGATCCGTCTCGCCCGCGGCTTCACCGGGCGTGATGTGGTCATCAAGTTCGCCGGCTGCTACCACGGCCACGTCGACGCGCTGCTCGCCAGCGCCGGCAGCGGACTGGCGACGTTCGCGGTGCCCGGCACCCCCGGCGTGCCCGCCAGCAGCACCGAGCTGACGCTGGTCCTGCCCTACAACGACCGCGCCGCTGTCGAGGCCGCCTTCGCCGAGCACGGCGAGCGCATCGCGTGCCTGATCACCGAGGCGGCGCCCGGCAACATGGGCGTCGTGCCGCCGGGCTCGGTCGACGGTCGCGGCTTCAACGGCTTCCTGGCCGAGATCTGCCGTCGCCACGGTGCGCTGTTCATCAGCGACGAGGTGATGACCGGCTTCCGTGCCACCCGGGAGGGTGCGTGGGGCCTGGACGGCAAGCACGAGGGCTGGACGCCCGACCTGATGACGTTCGGCAAGGTGATGGGTGGCGGGTTCCCGGCGGCGGCCTTCGGTGGTCGCGCCGAGGTCATGCAGACGCTGTCGCCGGTCGGCCCGGTCTACCAGGCAGGCACCCTGAGCGGGAACCCCGTCGCGACCACCGCCGGCCTCGCCACGCTCCGCCTGGCGACCGACGAGGTGTACGCGCACATCGCCTCCGCCGCGGAGACGGTGAAGGCCGCGACGTCCGAGGCGCTCACCCGGGCGGGCGTGGCGCACGTGGTCCAGGCCGCGGGCACGATGTTCTCGGTGTTCTTCACCGACACGCCCGTGACCGACTTCGCGACCGCATCGACCACGGACGTGGCGGCGTACGCGGCGTTCTTCCACGCGATGCTCGCGCGCGGTGTCTACCTCCCGCCGAGCGCCTACGAGGCATGGTTCCTCTCCTCGGCCCACGACGACGATGCGATCGGCGCGATCCTCGCGGCGCTCCCCGAGGCCGCGCAGGCGGCGGCCGAGGCGTCCAACACATCGCGAGAGGTCGTGCGATGAGCACTCCCGACACCGTCGTCCACCTGCTGCGCCACGGCGAGGTGCACAACCCGCAGGGCATCCTCTACGGCCGCCGCGACGGGTTCCACCTCTCCGACCTCGGTCAGAAGATGGCCCAGCGCGTCGCTGACGTCGCCGGCGACCGCGACATCACCCACATCGTCTCCAGCCCGCTCGAGCGCGCCCAGGAGACCGCGGCGCCGCTCGCCGCACGGCTCGGCCTGACCCCGGTGCTCGACGAGCGCGTCATCGAGTCGCGCAACGACTTCGAGGGAAAGCGGTTCGCCCGCGGCGACAACGCGCTGCGCAGCCCGCGCACGTGGCTCAGGCTCTACAACCCGATGAAGCCGAGCTGGGGCGAGCCCTACAAGGAGATCGTGGCCCGGATGATGGCGGCCGTCGACGACGCCCGCACCGCCGCGGCCGGCCACGAGGCGGTCATCGTCAGCCACCAGCTGCCGATCTGGACCACCCGCCTCCACGTCGAGCGGCGCAGCTTCCTGCACGACCCGCGCAAGCGCCAGTGCACGCTGTGCTCGATGACGTCGTTCCACTTCGTCGGCGACCGGCTCACGCAGGTCTCCTACAGCGAGCCGGCCGGCGACCTCATCCCGACGAAGGACCGGAAGGCGCCGTTCTCCGCCGGCGACGCCCCGGAGCAGCTGAAGCCGTAACACCTGATGCTGCGACGCCTCCTCCCAGTCCTCGTCCTCGCCGCCCTGCTGTCCCTGGCCGCGGGGTGCAGCAGCCTGTCCGGCACCAACAGCGGCGGCTACATCACCGGTGACGGCGCGACCACCGCGTGGGCGCCCGCCGACCGTGGCAAGCCGATCGCGCTGACCGGCCAGACCCTCGACGGGAAGAGGATCGACCTCGCCGACTACCGCGGTACGCCGGTCGTGGTCAACGTCTGGTGGTCGGGCTGCGGACCGTGTCGCACCGAGATGCCGCTGCTGCAGCAGGCGAGCAAGGACCTGGCCGGCAAGGCGGTCTTCCTCGGGATCAACACCCGCGACAACAGCGCCGACAACGGGCTCGCATTCGAGCGGTCGGTCGGGGCGGCGTACCCCTCTCTCTACGCCCCGGACGGCCGCGCGCTGCTGGCGTTCCCCGGTCTCGCGCGGACGCTCCCGCAGACGGTCGTGCTCGACGCGAAGGGCCGCATCAGCGCCATGATCAGCGGCCCCGTCCCGAGCAAGCTGACCATCACCCAGCTCGTCGAGTGCGCCGCGTCCGACGCCACCAAGCACTGCCAGGTCGGGTCATGACCCAGTGGATTCACAGCACGGCGTCCAGCGGGTCGCTCGTGCTCGCCCTGCCCCTCGCCGTCCTGGCGGGGCTGGTGTCGTTCTTCTCGCCGTGTGTCATCCCGCTGCTGCCCGGCTACCTCTCGTACGCGACCGGGCTCTCCGGGGCCGACCTCGCCGAGGGCCACGGCGGCCGCGGCCGGATGCTCGCCGGCGCCGTGCTGTTCGTGCTCGGCTTCAGCGCGGTCTTCGTGCTGCTCGGCGTCGCGGCGGGCACCGTGGGCGACTGGCTCATCGAGTACGACCGTCAGCTCAAGATCGCCCTCGGGATCGTCTCGATCGTGCTCGGCCTGGCGTTCATGGGGCTGGTGCCGTGGCTGCAGCGCGACGTCCGCTTCCACCGCGTGCCCGCGGTCGGGCTCGTCGCCGCGCCCCTGCTCGGCGTCCTCTTCGCCGTCGGCTGGACCCCGTGCATCGGCCCGACGCTCGGCGTCATGCTCAACCTCGCCGGTAACGAGGGCACAGCCTCCCGCGGTGGCCTCCTGCTGGCGTTCTACTGCCTCGGGCTCGGGCTCCCGTTCATCGTGTTCGCGCTGCTGTGGCGCCGGGCCCTGGGCACGCTGGCATTCATCCGTCGCCACATCCGCTGGGTGACGAGGGTCGGTGGCGCGATGTTCGTGCTCATCGGCCTCGCGCTGCTCACCGGCTGGTGGGACTGGGCGGTGCAGTGGCTGCAGATCCACCTCGTCGACGGCTGGACGGTCTCCGTATGACCCAGCGATCCGTGGCCGGCCCCGAGGGCCGCATGCCCGACATGCCCGAGGACCCGGACGAGGCACCTGCCCGCCGGCCCGGCGAGCTCGGCCTGCGCGAGCTGCTTCGCTGGTCGTGGCGCCAGCTCACGTCCATGCGGACGGCGCTCGTCCTCCTGCTGCTGCTCGCCCTGGCCGCCGTGCCGGGCTCGCTCATCCCGCAGAGCGGCGTCGACTCCCTCAAGGCGTCGCGCTGGCAGGACGAGCACGCGACGCTGACCCCGATCTACTCCAAGCTGGGGCTCTTCGACGTCTACTCGACGCCCTGGTTCGGCGCGATCTACGTCCTGCTGATGGTCTCCCTCGTCGGCTGCATCGTGCCGCGGCTGCGGGTCTACTGGCGGGGGCTGCGCGCCCAGCCGCCGGCGGCGCCGCGCCACCTCCTGCGCCTGCCCGACTCGGCGTCGTACACGACGTCGGAGGAGCCCGACGCCGTCCTGGCCCGTGCGCGCACGATCCTGCGCCGGCAGCGCCACCGGATCCGAGGGGCGGAGGCCGGCGACGACGCGGTCAGCGCGGAGCGCGGCTTCCTGCGCGAGGCCGGCAACCTGGTCTTCCACCTCTCGGTCATCCTCGTGCTCGTCGGCTTCGCGATGGGCAGCCTGCTCGGCTACAAGGGCGGCGTCATCGTCGTCGTGGGGCCCGACGCGGGCTTCACCAACACGCTGAGCCAGTACGACGACTTCGACCCGGGCTCGCTCTTCAGCGAGAGCCGGATGGACCCGTTCACGTTCCACATCGACGACTTCAAGGTGAGCTGGCTCAACTCGGGTCCCCGGCAGGGGATGGCGAAGGGCTTCCAGTCCGAGCTGACCTACTGCCAGAAGACCGACTGCTCCGACGAGAAGAAGTACGACCTGCGGGTGAACCACCCGCTCAAGATCGGCAGCACCGAGGTCTTCCTCATCGGCCACGGGTATGCGCCGGTGATCACCGTGCGCGACGGCCAGGGCAACGTCTCGTACTCCGGCCCGACCGTCTTCCTGCCGCAGAACCAGACGTTCTTCTCGTTCGGCGTCGTCAAGGCCACCGCCGCCAAGCCCGAGCAGATCGGCCTGCAGGGCGTCTTCTACCCGACGTTCATCATGGACGACAAGGGCAACCCGGCGACCCTGATGGGCAACGACCTCAACCCGCTCATCTCGATGCACGTGTACGCCGGCGACCTCAACCCCTCCGGCGGGCCGCAGTCCGTCTACGCGCTGGACACCTCCGCCGCCAAGCAGGTGATGAACCCCGCCAACCCGAAGCAGCCGCTGCGCCTCGACATGAAGCCCGGCCAGACCGCGCAGCTCCCCAACGGGCTCGGCTCGGTCACCTTCGACAAGGTCGTGCGCTGGAACCGGGTCCAGATCAGCCAGACGCCCGGCAAGGGGCTCGCGCTCGGCGGGGTCGTGCTCTGCCTCATCGGCCTGCTCGGGTCGCTCTTCATCCGTCCGCGACGGGTCTGGGTTCGCGCCCGCCGGGGCGAGAGCGGCACACTGGTCGAGGTCGCGGCACTCGATCGCTCGGGGGGCGGCGACACCGACGCCGTCGTACGCTCACTCGTCGCAGCGCTCCAGGAGGAGAAGCAATGACAGACACCAGCTGGGGCATGCTCTCGAACCAGGCGGTCGGTGCGGCGGGGATCGTCTACTTCCTCGCGCTGATCGCGCACCTCGTCGAGTGGTCGGCGCTCTCCGCGCGCAAGCGGGTCCCGGCCGAGGCGCTCGTCGGCGCCGGCGCGCCTGTCGAGGAGCCGCTCGCCGCAGACGACGACCGCGAGCACCGTGTCGCGCTGTTCGGACGGCTCGGCTTCCTGCTGACGATCATCGCCGTCGCGGCACACTTCGTGGCGCTCGTCGGCCGGGGCATGGCCGCGGACCCGAACCGGGTCCCGTGGGGCAACATGTACGAGTTCACGCTGAGCGGCACCTTCGTCGTCGCCGCGGCGTACGTCGTCCTGCACCGCCGCTTCGCGCTGCAGTGGATGGCGCCGATCGTCGTGACGTTCGTGCTGGTCTGCCTGATGGTGGCCGTGCTGTGGCTCTACGAGCCCGTCGCCGAGCTGACCGAGGCGCTCAACTCCTACTGGCTGGTGATCCACGTCGTCTCGGCGATCCTCGCGACCGGCGCGTTCACGCTGGGCGGCATCGTCTCGGCGGCCTACCTGGTGAAGGCGCGCGTCGGCTCACGTGAGGGGTCCGGCCTCGTCGGGGGCTGGCTGTCGCGCGTCCCGTCGCTCGACGTGCTCGACCGCATCGCCTACCGGATCCACGCGTTCGGCTTCCCGGTGTGGACGTTCGCCGTCCTCATCACCGGCCCGATCTGGGCGCACCAGGCCTGGTCGTCGTACTGGAACTGGGACCCCAAGGAGGTCTGGGCGTTCATCACCTGGGTCGTCTACGCGGGCTACCTGCACGCCCGGGCGACCGCCGGCTGGCGCGGCCGCAACGCCGCGATCCTGGCGCTGGTCGGCGTGGGCACGCTCTGGTTCAACTTCATCGGGATCAACTACTTCTCGTCGACGTCGCAGCACTCCTACGCCGCGCCGGCGGCGCCCTCGGTGGCGGAGTACCCGGTTAACCGGTGACTCCGGAACTTCCGGGGGTGCACAACACCCCGGGAGTTCCGCTCTTCCCTGGGTTGCGTACGGAGTCCCCGGTTAACCGGGTACTCCGGAACTTCCGGGGGTGCACGACACCCCGGGAGTTCCGCTCTTCCCTGGGTAACGTCCGGAGTCCCCGGTTAACCGGGTACTCCGACCGAGCTAGCTGTCCGGCCCGTCGCCGTCCAGCCTCTTGCGGTCGAGGTCGCGGAGGAACTCTTCGTCGTCGTCCGGCCCGAGCGGCCCGGTCGGGCGGGTGGAGCGACGTGTGCCGGCGAGCGGCGGAGTCACGCCTCGGCGCTGGGTTACCCGGACCAGCGCGTACGTGGCGATCGCGATGATGATCAGCACGAGCAGGACCTTGAGCACGCCTCCACGATAGTTCGGATTTCCACATCCCGTCCTAGGGTTGGTCGGGTGAAGGAGTTCGTCGTCTACACCTTGATGCGACTGGCCCTGCTGGTCGCCACGTTCGCCGTCATCGCCGGGATCTGGATGCTCGTCGGCGAAGGTCTCACGGCGACCTCGGTGTTCGTGGTGCTGCTGATCTCTTTCGTGGTCAGCGGCGTCGCGTCGTACTTCCTCCTCAACGGCCAGCGTGTCGCCTTCGCGTCCAAGGTCGAGAGGCGGGCCGACGCGACCATGGAGCGCATGCGCACCAAGGAAGACCAGGACTGACGCGATGGCCGTCGTCCACGCAGACGCGTCGCTGTCGCCCACCAAGCCGGAGCTCGTCGCCGCCTGGCTGCCGACACAGCCCTGGGCCGAGGGGCTCGGCGAGGTCGAGCAGTTCGGCGCCTACCGGTTCGACGACCCCGACGGCGAGGTCGGCATCGAGGCCCTCCTCTTCCGGGCCGGGGAGCGGGTGCTGCACCTGCCGCTGACCTACCGCGCCGCGCCGCTCGAGGGCGCCGAGGCGTTCCTGCTCGGCACGATGGAGCACACCGTGCTCGGGAAGCGCTGGATCTACGACGCGTGCGCCGACCCCGTCGCGGTGCGCGCCTTCGTGACCGCCATCGTGACCGGGGGCGAGCAGGCCACGCTGGAGGTGGCGCGCGAGGGTCAGGTCGTCGAGCGACGTACGCCGGCGGTGCGCGCCAGCGGAAGCGGCTCTGCCGCCACTGGCCCTGAGATCGGTCCCGTCAGCGTCCGCAGCAGCGGCGCGACCGCCGTCGTCGGGTCGCCCGGCGGCGAGCTCGTCCTCGCCCGACTGCTGCCGGCCGAGGTGTCGGGCCGCGAGACCCTGTCGGTCGTGTGGGACGGCGCCGGGACGGTCGTCGCGGCGCTCAGCTGAGAGCGAGCGGTACGGCGACCAGCACCGCCCACAGCAGCTCGGCGCGACCGCTGGCCTGGAGCACCGGGATCAGCGCTGGTCCGACGGCGCCTTGCGCGACTGTGCGTGCGGAGCGTCCGGCGATGGCCAGGAAGCCCAGCCCGATCAACGCCCACCACGTCGTCGACACGGCGACCGCGACGACCGCGGCGGCCGCGGCGAGCACCAGCAGCGTGTAGAGGGCGCGCGTGCGGCCGTCCCCCAGGATCACGGCCAGCGTCCGCTTGCCGGCGACGGTGTCGGTGGGGATGTCACGCAGGTTGTTGGCGACCAGGATCGCGCAGGCGAGGGCCCCGACCCCGACCGCGGCGTACAGCGCCGGCCAGGACCACTGCTCCGCCTGCACGTAGTAGGTGCCGACGACGGCGACGAGGCCGAAGAAGACGAACACCATGACCTCGCCGAGGCCGGCGTAGCCGTACGGGCGCTCCCCGCCGGTGTAGAACCACGCGGCGAGGATGCAGAGCGCCCCGACGAGCACCAGCCACCAGCCGGTGCTCGCCGCCAGCACGAGGCCGGCCACCGCGGCCACGCCGAAGGCGCCGAACGCGGCCCGCTTCACGGCACCGGGCCCCGCCAGCCGGGAGCCGGTCAGCCGCAGCGGGCCGACCCGGTCGTCGTCGGTCCCACGGATGCCGTCGGAGTAGTCGTTGGCGTAGTTGACCGCCACCTGCAGCGCCAGCGCCACCACGAGGGCGAGCAGCGCCTTCCACCAGACCAGCTGGTCGTCGTACGCCGCCAGGCCGGTGCCGGCCACGACCGGGGAGATCGCCGCCGGGAGCGTCTTCGGGCGCGCCCCCTCGAACCACTGTGCTGCTGTCGCCACGAGGGGTCATTCAACACGTCTGCCGGCGCGAGGCGGCGAGTGACCTCCCGGTCACCCCCGGCGTCATGCGGCGACGGACACGCCTTGCCGGGCCAGGTAGCGCTCGGCCGACCGGGTCGCCGGGCCGATCGCGACGGCCGCGGCCACGACGATGAGCGCGATGATGATCCAGCCCGGAGCGCCGAGCGACATCGCGAGGAACGTGTAGAGCGCCGGCGCCCACACCTCGCCGAGCGTGTAGCCCAGCGACGAGACCCCCTGGTAGTCGCCGAGGCGCTCGGGGTCGGACAGCTCCGCGACCAGGCCCCACATGCCGGCCGACTGGAACAGCTCCGAGCCGGTGACCGTCACGTGGCCGACCCAGACGAGCACGATCGTGACCCAGCCGGCGGTGTCGTGGGTGACCAGGACGATGCCGCAGGAGAGGACGAAGCAGGCGGCACCGCGGTACTGCGCGCGCAGCGACTCCGCGACCGTGGTCACGCCGCGGGCGGCGGCGACCTGGAGGAACACCGCCATGACGGTGTTGGTGCCGAACAGCCAGGCGAGCAGCACCCGGGGCGCGTCCGTCTCGTTGACCAGCCACAGCGGGATCACGGTGTTGAGGAGCACGCCGTGGGTGCTCAGCACGCCGTTGAAGATCGACATCATCAGGAAGCCGCGGTTGCGCAGCGCGCCGCCCTTCTCGCCGCCTGTCTCGATGGCGTCCTCCAGCGTCTTGGACAGCGCCGGCTCGGGCACGCGGACCTCGAGTGCGGGCAGGCGCCAGACCCAGAGGGTGTTGGCGACCAGCAGTGCGCCGGTGACCAGCGGCACGAGCTCCATGGCGGTGTTCGACTCCATCGCGAGCGCGAGGCCGGCCAGCAGCGCGCCGAGGGTGTAGCCGACGTTGCGTGCTGCGCGCATGAACGCCTGGGAGGCGACGCGCTGCTCCCGCGGGAAGACGGCGATCGTGTACGCGTTGCGGCCCGCGCGCATCGCCGACTCGACGACGCTCATCGCCGCCATGAGCGCGAGGAAGGTGACGAAGCCGTTGATCGCCGGCCAGAGGAAGTAGAGCACCGCCTCCACGGCGGCCATCGAGAGCCAGGCCCGCTTGGCGCCCGCTCTGTCCACCCAGCGCCCCGTTGGCACCGACGCGAGGAACTGCACGGCCGCGGCGAGCGAGAGTCCCAGGCCGACGTGCTGCGGGGAGAGGCCGACCAGCTGTGTGAAGTAGAACGCCGAGCCGGTGAGGAAGGCGCCCTCGCCGAACGCCGAGATGACCGACTGGATGGTCAGCCGCCGGGTGAGCGGGTCCTCGGGCACGAGGCCGCGGAGCAGACGTGTCAGCAAGTGATTCCCTTCCGTATATCTTGACGTCAAGATATATCAGACACCATGGAGTCCGCCACCGGGAAGTTCCGCTCGGCGAAGCGTCCCGCCGCGGCGACCGTCCAGCGCAGGCACAGCGCGGCGACCGAGACGATGGCGGCGATGAGCAGCCAGCCGGCGTCCCCCCAGTTCATGGCCAGGTAGGTGTAGACCGCCGGCGCCCACAGGAAGCCCGCCTTGGCGAAGACGTCGCCGACGCCCTGGTACTCACCGCGCCGGCGCGGGTCCATCAGGTCGGCCTGGAAGGTCCAGTTCGCCGCGGACAGGAAGAGCTCGGCGCCGGTGACGGTGACGTGACCGAGCCAGACCAGTGCGATGGTCAGGAAGCCGACCGTGGAGTGGGTGGCCATGGTGATCACGCAGCTGACGACGAAGAACGCGGTCGCGATGCCGATGTTGCGCATCGCGCTGCGCAGGTCGGTGACCATCTTCGACATGTACGGCGGCAGGAAGATGCACAGCACGGTGTTGGTGCCGAACAGCCACGCCAGCAGGACGTGCGGCGCATCGGTGCGCTGGACGAGCCACAGTGGAATGACGATGTTCAGCAGCACCTGGTTGGTCCACATCGTGCCGGTGAACAGCTCGGTGAGGATCCAGCCGACGTTGCGTATCGGCCCCGGTCCCGCGATGCGCTGCCGCACCTCCCCGGCCGCGACGCGCAGGTCGTGCGGCGCCTTCGGCATGCGGCTGATCGACACCGAGTTGGCGAGCATCAGTGCGGCCGCGAACCACGGCGTGAACCTGATGACGTCGAGGTTGTCGAACGCCAGCGCTGCGCCGCCGAGGATCGCGCCCAGCGTGAAGCCTGCGTTGAGCCAGGAGTAGAGGTACGCCTGCGTGCTCAGCCGCTCCTCGCGCGACATGACGTCGAGGATGTAGGCCTCGCGACTGGTGTCGCCGAGCGCTTCGAAGGCGGCGAAGACGACGCCCACGACGACGTACTGGCCGAAGGAGTCGACGAACGGCAGCGCGAGGAAGGCCGCGCCCCGGCCGAACGCCGCCAGCGACCACATCCGCTTGGGACCCATCCGGTCCACGACCAGGCCCAGCGGGTAGGAGAAGAGGAACGAGGCGACCATCGTGATGCTGATGCCCAGACCCGCCTGCGCGGCCGACATGCCGACGACCTGGGTCAGGAAGACGGCGCTGCCCGTGTTGAAGGTGCCCTCGCCGAGCGCGAACACCATCGACTGCACCGCCAGGCGCCGCGAGAGCGGCGTCGGCGGGATCAGGCGCGCCAAGAAGCCCCGGGCTGGGGAGGGGGAGGGCATGAGTCTCATCTGACCATGGGCGGCTAGCGTTCGTCACATGGTTAAGACCGGTCCCAGGACGGCCGACGTCGTCGCCGCCGTCGACCGGTGGCTGGCCGCTCCGGGAGAGCCCGAGCCGTGGGTCGTCGAGACGTCCGGATCGACCGGACGGCCCAAACGCGTGGAGCTGTCGCGCCGGGCGATGCTGGCCTCCGCGGACGCGTCGGCGGCCCGCGTGGGAGGAGCCGGGAGGTGGCTGCTGGCGCTGCCGGCGTCGTACGTCGCTGGGCTGAACGTGATCGTCCGGTCGCTCGTGGCCGGGCGCGAGCCGGTGGTGCTCGAGGACTCCTTCGCGGACGCCGTCGCCGCGCTCGGGCCGGGCGGCTTCCTGTCGGTCGTGCCGACGCAGCTCCAGCGGCTGCTCGACACCGACGCCTCCGCCCTGGCCGAGTTCCACACCGTGCTGCTGGGCGGCGGCCCGATCGACCCGGCACTACGGGCGCGGGCGGCCGAGGCGGGGGTGCGGGTCGTCGCGACGTACGGCTCGGCGGAGACCTGCGGCGGTTGCGTGTACGACGGCCTCCCGCTCGACGGCGTCGCGCTGGCGCTCGGCGCCGACGGCCGGGTGAGGATCGGCGGGCCGGTGCTGTTCGAGGGCTACCGCGGCGACCCGGAGCTGACCGCCGAGGTCCTGGTCGACGGCTGGTTCCTCACCTCCGACGCGGGACGGCTCGACGAGGACGGGCGGCTGCAGCTGCTCGGCCGCATCGACGACATGGTCGTCACCGGCGGCGTCAACGTGCCCGCCCCGGCCGTCGCGGCCCGGCTGCGGGCGCATCCGCTGGTGGACGCCGCGGAGGTGCTCGGCGTACCCGACGAGGAGTGGGGCAACCGGCTCGTGGCCTTCGTCGTCGGCACGGCGACCCTCGACGAGCTGCGCAACTGGGTCGCGCAGGAGCGTCCGCGCTCCTGGGCCCCGCGCCAGCTCGTCAGCCTGCCCGAGATCCCGATGCTGCCCAACGGCAAGCCCGACCGGGTGCTGCTGCGGGGGCTGGCGTGACGCGGCTCTGCGGGGGTAACTCAGTGTTCGGTGGGGCACAAGCCCGTTCCAACGGCCTCGTACCTCGGCGGACACTGAGTTACCCCGGTCGCCCCGGTCGCCCCGACCGAGGAGGTCGAGCGTGATGGAGACCCACGTCTGGTCGATCCCCATGCGCACCCGCTTCCGGGGCATCACCGTCCGTGAGGGGATGCTGATCCGCACCGGCTCGGGGTGGGGGGAGTGGAGCCCGTTCCTCGACTACACCGACGTGGCCGTGGTCGAGCCGTGGCTGCGGGCGGCCGAGGAGGCTGCGGCGGGGGACTGGCCGCGACCGGTGCGCACGAGCATCCCCGTGAACGTCACCGTGCCCGCCGTCGGGCCCGAGCAGGCTCACGACATCGTCGGTCGCAGCGGCTGCCGCACCGCCAAGGTGAAGGTCGGCGAGCCCGGCCAGACGCTGAGCGACGACCTGGCCCGGGTCGAGGCCGTCCGCGACGCCCTCGGGCGGGACGGCAGGATCCGGGTCGACGTCAACGGCCTGTGGGACGTGGACACCGCCGTGGCGAGCATCGGTGCGCTGGATCGCGCGGTCGGCCTGGAGTACGTCGAGCAGCCGGTCGCCGACGTCGAGGACCTGGCCCGGGTCAGGCGGCGGGTGGACGTCCCGATCGCGGCCGACGAGTCGATCCGGCGGGCCGCCGACCCCTACCGCGTCCGTGATCTCGAGGCGGCCGACATCGCCGTGCTCAAGGTGCAGCCGCTGGGCGGCGTACGCGCCTGCCTGCGGATCGCCGAGGAGATCGGTCTGCCGGTCGTCGTCTCGAGCGCACTGGAGACGAGTGTCGGGATCGCGGCCGGGGTCGCGCTGGCGGCCGCGCTGCCGGAGCTGCCGTACGCCTGCGGACTCGCGACCGTGCAGCTGTTGACCGACGACGTCGTGACCCGACCGCTGCTGCCCGTCGACGGCGAGCTGCCGGTGACCGAGCCGTCGGTCGACGCCGACAGGCTCGCCGCCCTCGCGGCGACCGAGGAGCGGCGCGCCCACTGGGACGCCCGGCTCGCGGCGGTGAGAGAGTTCCGCTCGTGACCCTCGCGCCGACCGGCAGCACCGACCTCGCCCGCGCCGTCGTGTCCGCGCTGGTCGAGGCGGGCGTCCGGGAGGTCGTGATCGCGCCGGGGAGCCGCAACGCGCCGCTCTCGTTCGCCGCCTACGACGCCGCCGCGGCCGGGCGTGTCCGCCTGCACACCCGTGTCGACGAGCGCAGCGCCGCCTTCCTGGCGCTGGGGCTCACCAAGACCGGGTCCCGCGCGGCGGTGATGTGCACGAGCGGCACGGCTGTCGCCAACCTGCACCCGGCCGCGCTGGAGGCGGCCCACTCCGGGGTGCCGCTCGTCGTCGTGAGCGCCGACCGGCCCGAGCGGCTCTACGGCACGGGGGCCAACCAGACCACCGACCAGCGCGCGATCCTCGGCCCGCTCGTCCCGTGGCGCAGCCTCTCCGCGCTCGGCGACGTCGACGTCGACGAGCTCTGGGCGGCGCCCGGCCCCCTGCACTGGAACGTCCACCTCGACGAGCCGCTCCTGCCCGATGCACCGTGGTCCGTGCCCGAGATCGAGGCGCGCCCGCGGATCCAGCGGCCCGAGCCGCGCATCTACGAGTCGATCGAGCTGGGTGCCCGCACGGTCGTGGTCGCCGGCGACGACGCCGGCCCGCCCGCACGGGTGCTCGCCGAGACCGCCGGCTGGCCTCTGTTCGCCGAGCCGTCCAGCGGCTCACGCACGGGCGAGAACGCCCTGCGCACCTACCGCCTGCTGCTGGGCTCGCCGCTCGCCGAAGAGATCCAGCGCGTCGTCGTCTGCGGCCACCCGACGCTCTCCCGGCCGGTCAGCCGGCTGCTCGCGCGCGAGGACGTCGAGGTCGTCGCCGGCCCGGTCCCGGGCGCGTGGTGGGAGCGGCCGTTCCCGGTCGATCGCAGCTTCGTCACCCGGCTCCACGTCGAGGGCTCGGACGACCCGGCCTGGCTGACGGCGTGGCGGGACGCGGACAGGGCCGTCGGCCGTCGGCTCGACGCGTTGCTGGCCGGGCAGCCCGCTCTGACGCCGTACGCCGTCGCCGGTGCCGTCGCCCGCGCCCTGCCGCCCGGCGGGCAGCTCGTCGTCGGTGCCTCGAACCCGATCCGCGACCTCGACCTGATGGTGCCGCGCTACGAGGTCGGCGCTCGGCGCAAGGTGCTGTCCAACCGGGGGCTGGCGGGCATCGACGGGGTCGTCTCCACGGCGATCGGTGCTGCGCTCGGCCGATCCTCGACCCGCGACCTGGCGCTGATGGGCGACGTGACCTTCCTGCACGACTCCAACGGGCTGGTGCTCGGCCCGGACGAGCCGCGGCCCGACCTGACGATCGTGGTCTCGAACGACGACGGCGGGTCGATCTTCGCGACGCTCGAGCAGGGTGCGGCCGCGTATGCCGATCGCTTCGAGCGACTCTTCGGCACCCCGCACGGCGTCTCGATCGAGTCGCTGTGCGCGGCCAGCCGGACGGCGTACACCCGGGTCGACTCGCTTCCCGCACTCGAGCAGGCGCTCGCCATGCCGAACGGCGGCATCGAGGTCGTCGAGGCGGTCGTCAGCCGCACGGACCGCCGGGCGCTGGACGCCCGGATCCGGGGCCTCGCGGAGGGGTAACCGTCTGTTCGATACAGGGGTAACCGTCTGTTCGGTACGCCACCTGACCCTTGCAACCGTCAGGTGCCGTATCGAACAGACGGTTACCCCTCGGGTGCTGTACCGAACAGACGGTTACCCCTCAGGGCCGCCAGTACGGGTCCCGACCGATGAAGCCGATGAACCGGTCCTGGACGGACGCGTCGGACGGCACCGGCACCTGCGGGCCGAACTGCCCGCTGCTGCGCAGCACCTCGTCCATCGGCTCCATCCCGGCCAGCGCCCGCGCGCAGCGCTCCTCGCCGAGGTCGAAGTCGACGCCGAGCGCCCGGGCGAGGTCCCAGGAGTGCATCCACACGTCGTTCGTGTAGAACTGGTCGATCGCCCTGGAGAGCGGCATCTCGCCGAACATCGGGCTCGCGAAGACGTCGTCGCCCCGCTGGTCGAGCACCTGCTGGACCTCGTCGGCGCGGGTGTGCCAGGCGGCCACGGGGTCGTCCTCGACCGGTACGTCGCTCAACGTCACGCCGGCCCGCGACACGAAGGGCGGCAGCCACTCGACGAGGTGGCCGACCACGTCTCGCGCGGTCCAGGCCGCGACCGGCGATGCCCGCGACCAGTCACCGGCCGAGGCACCTTCGGTGAGCGCGGCGAACCGCTCCGCGTCGTACGCATGCTGCTCTGAGGGAGTCATGACCGCTCGGTACCCAGCAGCTCGTCGAGCTTCTCGTAGCCCTCGATGACCCCGGTGGACATCCCACTGGACAGGATCATGTCGCGGATCTCGAAGGTCTCCACGACGCTCACGGCCACCGACCGGGTGCGACCACCGGGCAGCTCCTCGAGGGTCAGGGTCTCGAGCGAGACGCCGTCGGGGGCGCCGGCCCACGTGAACGTCTGCACCAGTCGTGCGGGCTCGCGGACCTCGTGGAAGCTGCCGTAGAAGGCGGCGTACTCGGGATCGCCGTCGCGCCCGTCGACGTAGGCCCACGACCCGCCGGTGCGGCAGTCCCAGTGGGTGACCCGCATCCGGGAGGCCTTGGGGCCGAGCCACTGCACGACGAGCTCGGGGTCGGTCCACGCGCGGAACACGAGCTCGCGGGGAGCATCGAACTCGCGGGTGATCGTGATCGTCGGGACGTCCTTCGCCGCCTCGATCTCGGTCTCGCGCCGGGTGGTGGTGGTCATGATGCGTCCTCTTCCTTGGTCGGTTCCTGCTCCTTGTCCTGCAGCCGGTCGAGGACGGCGTCCAGGCGTTGGAACCGCTCCTCGGCGCGCTCGCGGTAGCGCTCGATCCACTTCGTCATCAGGTCGAACACCTCCGCCTCGAGATGGACGGGACGCCGCTGCGCCTCGCGCCGGCGCGAGACGAGGCCCGCATCCTCGAGCACCTTGAGGTGCTTCGAGACGGCCTGCAGCGTCACGTCGTACGGCGCGGCGAGCTCGCTCACGCCCGCGTCGCCGTCGGTGAGGCGGGCGACCATGTCCCGCCGGATCGGGTCCGCGAGTGCCGCGAACACCAGCGAGAGCCTGTCGTCGTCCATGCCATCCTCAACTCATCGGTTGAGTACGACGATAGCCTTGCCCGACCCTGTGGTCAACCGACAGGTTGATCACGTCGGCCACTAGGCTGACGCCATGCGGATCACCAAGTTCGGTCACGCGTGCGTCCGGCTGGAGCACGACGGCACCACGCTGGTGCTGGACCCCGGGATGTTCACCGACCCCGAGGCGATCGACGGCGCCGACGCCGTCCTGATCACCCACGAGCACCCCGACCACTACCTGCCCGACCTGCTCGGCAGGTCCGATGCGCCCGTCTTCACGATCGACGCGGTCGCCGCGAAGATCCGCGAGGACGCGCCCGACGTCGCGGAGCGCACCACGGTCGTCTCCCCGGGGGAGTCGTTCTCGGCTGCCGGCGTCGCGGTCACCGCGGTCGGCGAGCTCCACGCGGTCATCCACGAGGAGCTGCCGCGCTTCTTCAACAGTGGCTACCGCATCGAGATGGGCGGCCAGCGGCTCTTCCACCCCGGCGACGCGCTCACCGGACCTGGCGAGCAGGTCGACGTCCTCTTCCTGCCGGTCTCCGCCCCGTGGGCGGCGAGCCGCGACCTCATCGACTTCGCGCGTGCGGTCAAGGCTCCCCGCAACGTCGCCATCCACGACCGCGTCTACTCCGCGGCGGGCTCGGCGATCTTCGACAACCAGATCAACCTCTTCCTGCCCAAGGCCGGGCAGGAGTACACCCGGCTCCAGGACGGACAGGATCTCTGATGGCCATCTATGCGGTGACCTACGTCTACTCGACCGACACCGACGCACTCGACCGACTCCGGTCCGAGCATCGTGCCTTCCTCGCAGCGACGGACGGACTGCTCCTCTCGGGGCCGACCGACGACAACGGCGCCCTGCTGATCTGGGAGGCGAAGTCGGTCGCCGAGGTCGAGGAGGTCCTCGATGACGACCCGTTCTGGACCGCCGACCTGATCACGGAGCGGTCCGTAGTCGGCTGGAACCCCGTCCTGGGCCCCTGGCGCGACTCGGTGGACCTCTGAGGGTGGGCGGCGGAGTACCCGGTTAACCGGGTACTCCGGAACTTCCGGGGGTGCACGACACCCCGGAAGTTCCGCTCTTCCCTGGGTTGCGTACGGAGTCCCCGGTTAACCGGGTACTCCGGAACTTCCGGGGGTGCACGACACCCCGGGAGTTCCGCTCTTCCCTGGGTCGCGTACGGAGTCCCCGGTTAACCGGGTACTCCGCCCGCCCCCGGACGCGTCAGCCGCCGAGCGCGTCCCGCACCGGGACGAGCTTGGCCTGCGACTCGGCGAGCTCGGCGGCCGGGTCCGAGGAGCCGACGACGCCGCAGCCGGCGAAGAGCCGCACCGTATCCCCGCTCAGCAGCGCGGAGCGCAACGCGATGCCCCACTCGCCGTCGCCGGCCGCGTCCATCCAGCCCACCGGCGCGGCGTAGCGGTCGCGTGACATCTGCTCGAGCTCGTCGATCAGCGCGACCGCCCGGTCGCGCGGGGTGCCCCCGACGGCTGCGGACGGGTGCAGTGCGGCGGCCAGCTCGAGGGACGTGATCCCGTCGTGGACGACTCCTGTCACGTCCGTCGCCAGGTGCATGACGTTGGGGAGGTGCAGCACGAACGGCGCCTCCGGGACGTTCATCGAGGAGCAGTGCGGCTCGAGCGCGTCGGCGACCGAGCGGACGGCGTACTCGTGCTCCTCGAGGTCCTTCGACGACCGTGACAGTGCGCCGGCGAGCTCGTCGTCGCGCGTCTCGTCACCGGTGCGACGGATGGTGCCGGCGAGCACCCGGGAGGTGACCAGGCCGCGCTCGCGGCGCACCAGCAGCTCGGGGGTGGCGCCGAAGAGGCCGTCGACGTGGAACGTCCAGCACATCGGGTACGCCGAGGCGAGCTGCGCCAGCGGCCAGCGCACGTCGATGGGCGACTCGGCGGTCGCGACCAGGTCGCGCGCGAGCACGACCTTCTCGAGCGCGCCGGCCTCGATCCGGGCGACGGCCTCGGCGACGGCGCTCATCCACTGCTCGCTGTCGAGCGCGCCGTCGGCGTACGTCACTCCCTGGGGTGCCACGGCGGGCAGCGCCCGCTCGGGCAGCCACTCCCGTGGCAGGACGTCGCCGATCGTGGTGACCCAGGCGACGGCGCCGCGACGGCCGACGACGACGGCCGGGACGGTGAGGACCGAGTCGACGCTCGCGTCGTCGGCGAAGGCGAACGACCCGAAAGCGACCAGGCCGGTGCCCGGCTCGCCGACCTCGTCGGTGACCGTCGAGCGGGCGACGAGCTCGGCCCACCACTTGGCGGCGTCGGTGAAGCGCGTCGGGCCGGTGGTTCGCAGCGTCGCGGACACGCCCCAGCCGACCAGACCCTCACCGCGGCGCACCCAGGACACCGGGGCGTCGGCGGGAAGCAGCGCGATCAGGTCGGCCGCGACCTCTGCCGGCACGGCGACCGTGCGGGCGACGAGAGCGGACTGCACCCGCCCACTCTAGAGGTTGCCTCCCAGGCTGACGCCGATGAGGGGCACGCCTTGCGCAGGCGGTACCGTCGTGGCCCGTGAGCAACCGACGCGTCGTCCTGCCCGGAGTCATCCTCGGCATCATCGTCCTCGCGCTGGCAGCCGTCTTCGCGGTCGTCCTGCCGAAGGTCAACGGCGACACGAGTGACATCGCCCTGCCCGACAAGCTGCCCGGCGGCTACACGGCCACCGACCTCGAGGCGGCCTACAAGGGCGCCCAGGGCGCCACCGACGCCAAGGTCAAGCAGGCCTCGACCACCGAGCGCTCGGCCCGGACGTACGGCGACAAGGCGCTGCAGGCCTCCGGCGTGAAGTCCGCGACGCGCAGCTACGTCAGCAAGGACCTCTCGACCCCGCTCATCGTGCAGGTCTTCCGCGCTCCCGGCGGCGCGTTCGCGCCGTTCCAGTTCTCCGACCCGAAGACGGCCCAGGCCGGCCAGCAGGTCGAGAGCCTGGTCCGCAAGGGCGACGTGGTCTGCATCCAGACCGGCCAGGCCGACGGCCAGGGCAACGTGCAGGCGTCGTACGTCGAGTGCCAGAAGTCCGACGGTGACCTCACCGTCCAGGTGACCAGCCCTCTCGCCCTCACGAAGGCCGTCGCGGTCGTCGACGACGTCTTCGACGAGGTGAAGTAGTCCCATGGCACGGGCCGAGCTCGACAAGCAGCCGGTCGACGTCCGTCGCATGTTCGACGCCGTCGCGCGCCGCTACGACCTGACCAACGACGTCCTCTCGCTCGGCCAGGACCGCCGCTGGCGCCGTGACGTGTACGACGCGGTCGACCCGCAGCCGGGCGAGCGGGTCCTCGACCTCGCGGCCGGCACCGGCACGTCGTCGCAGCCGTTCGCCGACGCCGGCGCCGTGGTGGTGCCGTGCGACTTCTCCCTCGGCATGCTCCAGGTCGGGAAGGCCGCGAAGCCGGAGCTTCCGTTCACGGCTGGAGACGGCACGAGGCTGCCCTTCGCCGACGCGACGTTCGACGCCGTGACGATCTCCTTCGGGCTGCGCAACATCGTCGACCCGGCCGCTGGCCTGGCCGAGCTGCGCCGCGTGACGAAGCCGGGCGGCCGTCTGGTCGTCTGCGAGTTCAGCCACCCGGCGAACCGCGCCTTCCGCACCGTCTACATGGAGTACCTCATGAAGACGCTGCCCAAGGTCGCCCGTGCGGTCTCGTCCTCACCCGATGCCTACGTCTACCTGGCCGAGTCGATCCGCGCCTGGCCCGACCAGCAGGGCCTGGCCCTGATGATCCGCGAGGCGGGCTGGAACCACCCCCAGTGGCGCAACCTCTCGGGCGGCATCGTCGCCCTCCATCGCGCCACCGCCTGACCCTCGGGCCGGCTCTCCCGCGGCCCCTGGCGGTTGTGACGGGGTTGTGACCCGGGTAATGCGTGACGCCATGCCTCACGAGTGATAGAAACATCTGAGCGGGTTTGTGATCCAGTTCACAAGATCACAAAGCCCGGTCGGAACTCGTGGGCTCAGGGAGGACGTGCTGGTGCACCTCTACACACCGGTGTTGGTGCTGATGGCGCTCGCGACGCTGTTCGCCGTCGGCTCCGTGGTGATGTCGAGCCTGGTCGGCCCGAAGCGCTACAACCGCGCGAAGCTCGACTCCTACGAGTGCGGCATCGAGCCGACGCCGCACCCCGTGGGCGGTGGCCGCTTCCCGGTGAAGTACTACATCATCGCGATGCTATTCATCGTCTTCGACGTCGAGATCATCTTCCTCTACCCGTTCGCGGTCTTCTTCGACTCGCTCCGCTTCTACGGACTCGTCGAGATGGCGCTCTTCATCGCCACGGTCTTCATGGCCTACGCCTACGTATGGCGCCGCGGCGGACTCGACTGGGACTGAGGCTCGTGATCCACGCACCCCGCCAGCGTCGCCGTCGGTCGACGGCCGCGCCGCTGCGCTCCGTACGAAGGCCGCCCTCGCTCCTCCGCCTCGGCTCGGCACGCGCCTCACGACCCTCTGAGGGAGACATCTGACATGGGGATTGAAGAGAAGCTGCCGTCCGGCGTCCTGCTCACCACGGTCGAGGGCGTCGCCGGCTACATGCGCAAGGCGAGCTTCTGGCCCGCCACGTTCGGCCTCGCGTGCTGCGCGATCGAGATGATGACGAGCGGCGGCCCGAAGTACGACTTGGCCCGCTTCGGCATGGAGGTCTTCCGCGCGTCGCCTCGCCAGGCCGACCTGATGATCGTCGCCGGCCGGGTGAGCCAGAAGATGGCCCCCGTCCTTCGCCAGATCTACGACCAGATGCCCGAGCCCAAGTGGGTCCTGGCGATGGGCGTGTGCGCGAGCTCGGGCGGGATGTTCAACAACTACGCGATCGTGCAGGGCGTCGACCACGTCGTCCCCGTCGACATGTACCTCCCTGGCTGCCCTCCGCGCCCGGAGATGCTGATCGACGCGATCCTCAAGCTGCACGACCAGGTGCAGCACGCCAAGCTGGGCGTCAACCGCGAGCGCCAGATCGTGCAGCGCGAGGACGACGCCCTCAAGGCGCTCCCGACGTCGAACATGAAGGGCCTGCTCCGATGACCGAGGGGAACGTCCCCGACAACGTCCCGGACGAGACGACGAGCCCGGCCGCCGTCGAGCAGGAGCAGATCGGCACCCGCAGCGGCATGTTCGGCACCTCCGGCACCGGCGACACGTCCGGCTTCGGCGGTCTGGTGCGGCCGGTGCTGTTCCCGGCGCCCGCCACGGCGCCGTACGGCGGCTGGTACGACGAGGTCGCGGGCGCGCTCGCCGAGGCGGAGCCCACCGTCGTCATCGACCGTGGCGAGATCACGTTCCACGTGCGCCGCGACGACCTCGTCGCGGTCGCGCGGATCCTGCGCGACAAGCTCCGGTTCGAGTTCTGCTCCGGCGTGAGCGGGGTGCACTACCCCGATGACGCGGGCAAGGAGCTGCACGCCGTCTACCACCTGCTCTCGATGACCCACAACCGCCGGATCCGGGTCGAGACCACCGCGCCCGACGCGGACCCGCGGCTGCCCAGCCTGGTGCCGGTCTACCCGACCCTGGACTGGCACGAGCGGGAGACCTACGACATGTTCGGGCTGGTCTTCGAGGGACACCCTGCGCTGACCCGGATCCTGATGCCCGACGACTGGCCGGGCCACCCGCAGCGCAAGGACTATCCACTGGGTGGCATCCCGGTGGAGTACAAGGGCGCGACGATCCCGCCGCCGGACACGCGGAGGTCCTACAACTGATGTCCACCTACAACGACAGCTTCACCGACACCTCCGAGGGACGCGTCTTCACCGTCTCCGGACAGGACTGGGACGCCCTCACCGACCAGCTCGGTGAGGTCGCCGACGAGCGCATCGTCGTCAACATGGGTCCGCAGCACCCGTCGACGCACGGCGTGCTCCGGCTCATCCTCGAGCTCGAGGGCGAGACGGTGACCGAGGCCCGGTGCGGGATCGGCTACCTGCACACCGGCATCGAGAAGAACATGGAGTTCCGCACCTGGGTGCAGGGCGTCACGTTCTGCACGCGGATGGACTACCTCGCGCCGCTGTTCAACGAGACGGCGTACGTCCTCTCCACGGAGCGGCTCCTCGGCATCGAGGACGACGTGCCTGAGAAGGCCCAGGTCATGCGGGTCCTGCTCATGGAGCTCAACCGGATCTCCTCCCACCTGGTCGCCATCGCGACCGGCGGCATGGAGATCGGCGCGCTGACCGTCATGACGATCGGCTTCCGCGAGCGCGAGCTCGTGCTCGACCTGTTCGAGCTCATCACCGGCCTGCGGATGAACCACGCGTTCATCCGGCCCGGTGGTGTCGCGCAGGACCTGCCGCCGGGCGCCCTGGAGGAGATCCGAGGCTTCGTCGAGCTGATGAAGAAGCGCCTCCCGGAGTACGCCGACCTCTGCAACGCCAACCCGATCTTCAGGGCTCGGCTGGACAACGTCGGCGTGCTCGACCTCGAGGGCTGCCTCGCCCTGGGCATGTCCGGCCCGGTCCTGCGCAGCACCGGCTACCCGTGGGATCTGCGCAAGACGCAGCCCTACTGCGGCTACGAGGACTACGAGTTCGACGTGCAGACCTGGGACACCGCCGACGCGTACGGCCGCTTCCGGATCCGGCTCAACGAGATGTGGGAGTCGCTGCGCATCGTCGAGCAGGCCGCCGACAGGCTCGCCAAGCTCGAGGACGCACCGATCATGGTCTCCGACAAGAAGATCGCGTGGCCCTCGCAGCTCTCCATCGGCTCCGACGGCATGGGCAACTCGCTCGACCACATCCGCCACATCATGGGTGAGTCGATGGAGGCGCTGATCCACCATTTCAAGCTGGTGACCGAGGGCTTCCGGGTGCCGCCCGGCCAGGCGTACGTCCCGATCGAGGGGCCGCGCGGCGAGCTCGGTGCGCACGTCGTCTCCGATGGCGGCACGCGGCCGTTCCGGGTGCACTTCCGCGACCCGTCCTTCACGAACCTGCAGGCGACCAGTGTGATGAGCGAGGGCGGCATGGTGGCCGACGTCATTGTCGCGATCGCCTCCATCGACCCCGTGATGGGAGGAGTCGACCGGTGAGCGCAGCGAACGACCAGCACGGGATCACCGATGCGACCCGCGCGGAGCTGCGCGAGATCGCGGCCCGCTACCCGCAGGCCCGCAGCGGCCTGCTGCCGATGCTGCACCTGGTGCAGTCGGTCGAGGGCCGCGTGACGCCCGAGGGGATCCAGGCGTGCGCCGACATCCTCGGCCTCACCGAGGCGGAGGTCAGCGGCGTCGCGACCTTCTACACGATGTACAAGCGCCGGCCCGTCGGCGACTACCTCGTCGGCGTCTGCACCAACACGCTCTGCGCGGTGATGGGCGGCGACGCGATCTTCGACCGGCTCAAGGAGCATCTCGAGGTCGGCAACGACGAGACGACGGCGGACGGCAGCATCACGCTCGAGCACGTCGAGTGCAACGCAGCCTGCGACTACGCGCCCGTCGTGATGGTCAACTGGGAGTTCGTCGACAACCAGACGCCGCAGAGCGCGGTGGAGCTCGTCGACGACCTGCGCAACGGCGTCGAGCGGCACTCCACCCGGGGCCCGCGGCTGTGCACCTGGCGCGAGGCCGAGCGGGTGCTGGCCGGCTTCCCGGACGGCCTCGCCGACGAGGGCCCGTCCGCCGGCCCCGCATCGCTCGTGGGCCTCTCGATCGCGCACGAGAACGACTGGAAGGCGCCGTCCGGTGACTGAAACGCAGGGCACCCTGACCCCGGTCCTCACCGCGAACTGGGCCGACGACCGCTCGTGGACCCTGTCGTCGTACGCCGCCCGGGGTGGCTACGACGCGCTCGACAAGGCGCTGGGCATGTCGCCCGACGAGGTCATCACGATGGTCAAGGACTCCGGCCTGCGCGGCCGTGGAGGCGCGGGCTTCCCGACCGGCATGAAGTGGTCCTTCATCCCGCAGGACAACCCGAACCCGAAGTACCTCGTCGTCAACGCCGACGAGTCGGAGCCGGGCACCTGCAAGGACATCCCGTTGATGATGGCCTCGCCGCACACGCTGGTCGAGGGCGTCATCATCAGCTCGTACGCGATCCGGGCCAACCGCGCGTTCATCTACGTGCGCGGCGAGGTGCTGCACGTCGTCCGCCGCCTCCAGGCCGCGGTCGCCGAGGCGTATGCCGCCGGTCACCTCGGCACCGACATCCACGGGTCCGGCTACGACCTCGACCTGGTCATCCACGCCGGCGCGGGGGCCTACATCTGCGGCGAGGAGACGGCCCTGCTCGACTCGCTGGAGGGTCGCCGCGGCCAGCCCCGGCTGCGTCCGCCGTTCCCCGCCGTCGCCGGGCTCTACGCGAGCCCGACCGTCATCAACAACGCCGAGTCGATCGCGTCGGTGCCGAGCATCGTCGCCAACGGCGCCGAGTGGTTCGCCGGGATGGGCACCGAGAAGTCCAACGGGTTCGGCATCTTCTCGCTCTCCGGCCACGTCAACCGCCCGGGGCAGTACGAGGCGCCGCTCGGCATCACGCTGCGCCAGCTGCTCGAGCTGGCCGGCGGCGTACGCGTCGCGCCCACCGGTCAGGCCAGGGAGCTCAAGTTCTGGACGCCGGGCGGGTCGTCGACCCCGCTCTTCACGGCCGAGCACCTCGACGTACCGCTCGACTTCGAGTCCGTCGGCGCCGCCGGGTCGATGCTCGGCACCCGAGCGCTGCAGATCTTCGACGAGACGGTCTGCGTCGTCCGGGCCGTGCTGCGCTGGACCGAGTTCTACAAGCACGAGTCGTGCGGCAAGTGCACGCCGTGCCGCGAGGGCACCTGGTGGCTCGTCCAGGTGCTGACCCGCCTCGAGAAGGGTCAGGGCTCGCCCGAGGACCTCGACCTGCTGCTCGACCAGTGCGACAACATCCTCGGTCGGTCGTTCTGCGCCCTCGGCGACGGCGCGACCAGCCCGATCACGAGCTCCATCAAGTACTTCCGGGACGAATACCTCGCCCACCTCGAGCAGGGCGGCTGCCCGTTCGACCCGGCGAGGTCGACCCTCTTCGAGGAGGCCATGGCATGACGAACGTTCCGCAGAAGGCGGACCTCGTCACCCTCACCATCGACGGGGTCGAGGTCAACGTGCCCGCGGGCACGCTGGTCATCCGCGCGGCCGAGGAGGCGGGGATCCAGATCCCGCGGTTCTGCGACCACCCGCTGCTCGCGCCCGTGGGCGCCTGCCGCCAGTGCCTCGTCGACATCCCCGACGCCGGCAACGGGCGTGGCTTCCCGAAGCCGCAGGCCTCGTGCACGATCCCGGTCGCCGAGGGCATGGTCGTCTCGACCGTCAACGAGACGGCGACGAAGGCCCAGACCGGCATCATGGAGTTCCTGCTGGTCAACCACCCGCTCGACTGCCCGGTCTGCGACAAGGGCGGCGAGTGCCCGCTGCAGAACCAGGCGATGTCGAACGGCCGCGGCGAGTCGCGGTTCGCGGCGTCCGGCGGCATCAAGCGGACCTTCCCGAAGCCGATCAACCTCTCGCCGAACGTGCTGCTCGACCGCGAGCGCTGCATCGTCTGCCAGCGCTGCACCAGGTTCTCCGACGAGATCGCGGGGGACCCGTTCATCGCGCTGGTCGAGCGGGGTGCGCAGCAGCAGATCGGCATCGCGGAGAACGCGCCGTTCTCGTCGTACTTCTCCGGGAACACGATCCAGATCTGCCCGGTCGGCGCCCTGACGAGCGCGGAGTACCGCTTCCGCGCCCGCCCGTTCGACCTGGTCTCCACGCCCGGCGTCACCGAGCACGACTCCAGCGGTGCGGCGATCCGCGTCGACCACCGCCGCGGCAAGGTGGTGCGCCGGCTCGCGGGTGACGACCCGGACGTCAACGAGGAGTGGATCACCGACAAGGACCGGTTCGGGTTCGCCTACTTGTACGGCGCCGACCGGATCACCTACCCGATGGTGCGCGAGGACGGCGCGCTGCGCCCGGCCTCGTGGCTGGAGGCGTTCGAGGTCGCGGCACGCGGTCTCGCGTCCGCCGGCGGCGTCGGAGTGCTGCCCGGTGGCCGGCTCACGCTCGAGGACGCGACGGCGTACGCCGCGTTCGCCCGCGAGGCCCTCGGCACCGCGGACGTCGACTTCCGCGCACGGCCGCTGTCGTCCGAGGAGACGTCGTTCCTGAACGACCACGTGAAGGGCACCGGCCTCGGCGTCACGTACGCCGACCTCGAGACCGCGCCCGTCGTCGTGCTCGCCGGCCTCGAGCCCGAGGACGAGGCGGGCACGATCTTCCTGCGTCTGCGCAAGTCGGTCCGGGCCGGTCGCACGCGCGTCATCGCCCTCTCGCCGTTCACCACCCGGGGTCTCGGCAAGCTCTCAGCGACCGTCGTCGCGACGGCGCCCGGCGACGAGGCGGCCACGCTGTCGTCGTTGCTCGGGCACGCCGACCACGGACTCGACGCCCGTTCGGTCATCCTCGTCGGCGAGCGGTTGGCGACGTCGCCCGGCGCGCTCGCCGCGGCGGCCGACCTGGCCGCGAAGTCGGGCGCCCGGCTGGCCTGGGTGCCTCGCCGCGCCGGGGATCGTGGCGCGGTCGAGGCCGGCCTGCTCCCGAGCGAGGGGGGCCGTGACGCGGACGCGATCGTCCGCGCGGTGCTCGCCGGCGAGCTCGGCGGGCTCGTCGTCGGCGGCGTCGACCCTGACGACACGAGCGACCCAGCGGCCTTCCGCGCCGCACTGGACGCCGCGGACTTCGTGGTCAGCCTCGAGCTGCGTGAGACGGACGTGACCCGGGTGGCCGACGTGGTGCTCCCGGTCGCGGCCGTCATCGACAAGGCCGGCACGTTCGTGAGCTGGGAGGGCCGTGAGCGCTCCTTCCCGCAGGTCTTCGAGAACCCGAAGGCCCTCACCGACGCCCGCGTCCTGAGGGGGATCACCGAGGAGCTCGCGCGAGTCGGCGCTTCTGCACCCGCTGAGCCCACCGAGTCGGCACAACTGCGCCGGCTCCTGCGCGCCGCCCAGCACGCGAGCGCCTCGTCGGCGTCCCACGAGGGTGCAGCTGTGCACGCCTCCGGGCCGACCCGCGGGTTCAGGCTGGCGACGTGGAAGCTGCTGCTCGACAACGGCGTGCTGCAGCAGGGCGACAAGGCCCTCGCAGCGACCGCCCGGCCGCCGGTCGCGCGGCTGAGCGCCGCCAACGTCGAGCGCTTCGGGTCGACCGTCACGATCACCGGCGACCGGGGCTCGGTCACGGTGCCCGCGGAGGTCGCCGACATCGCCGACGACGTCGTCTGGCTGCCCGCAAGCTCGACAGGCCGAGGCCTGCTCGCCGACGTGGCGAGCCCCGGCGCCGGAGTGGAGGTCACAGGTGCCCAGTGAGATGCTGAGCGAATTCGGCCACGACCCCTGGTGGGTCATCGGCCTCAAGGCGATCCTGGTCTTCGTCGTCCTGGTCCTGCTGACGCTCTTCAACATCTGGTGGGAGCGCCGGGTCGTCGCCCGGATGCAGCACCGCATCGGCCCCAACGTCAACGGCCCCTTCGGCCTGCTGCAGTCGCTGGCCGACGGCGTGAAGCTCGCGCTGAAGGAGGACATCATCCCCAAGGCGGCCGACAAGGCCGTCTACATCCTGGCGCCGATCATCGTGGTCGTCCCGGCGTTCGTGACGTTCTCCGTCATCCCGTTCGGCCCGGTGGTGAACTTCTTCGGCCACGAGACACCGCTGCAGCTGACCGACATGCCCGTCGCGGTGCTCTTCGTCATGGCGATCGCGAGCATCGGCATCTACGGCATCGTCCTCGGCGGCTGGGCCTCCGGGTCGACGTACTCCCTGCTCGGCGGGCTGCGCTCCAGCGCCCAGATGATCTCCTACGAGGTCGCGATGGGCCTCTCGCTCGTCGCGGTCTTCCTGTACGCCGGAAGCCTGTCGACCAGCGAGATCGTCGCCGCCCAGCAGGACTGGTGGTACGGCCTCGTCCTCGCGCCGAGCTTCGTCATCTACTGCATCTCGATGGTCGGCGAGACGAACCGTGCTCCCTTCGACCTCCCCGAGGCCGAGGGCGAGCTCGTCGGTGGCTTCCACACCGAGTACTCGAGCCTCAAGTTCGCGCTGTTCTTCCTCGCCGAGTACATCAACATGGCGACCGTCTCCGCGCTCGCGACGACGCTCTTCCTCGGCGGCTGGCACGCGCCGTTCTGGATCGACCACATCTGGCCGGGCGCCAACGAGGGCTACTGGCCGCTGCTGTGGTTCTTCGGCAAGATGTTCTTCTTCATCTTCATCTTCATCTGGCTGCGTGGCTCGCTGCCGCGGCTGCGCTACGACCAGTTCATGGCGCTCGGGTGGAAGGTGCTCATCCCGATCAGCCTCGTCTGGCTGCTCGCCGTCGCGACCGTCAAGGCGATCCAGCTCAACGGCGGCCTCGACCGGCCCGTGCTGCTGGTCGCTCTCGGCGTGCTGCTCGTCGCCCTGCTCGGCCTCCTGCTCTGGCCGTCGCGCAAGACGACCGAGGCTCCCGACGATCGGGCCCCGGCCGCCGGGGAGCGCGTCCAGGCCCCGAGTGGTGCCCGTCGTACGTTCCCGACCCCGCCCATGCCCGCCGGTGGTGCCACCCGCGGCGCCGCCCAGCCGCTCGTGTTCTCCCAGGGCCGCAGCGCCAACGTCGTCCGAGAGGAGGCCTGATGACTCTCAAGGAGAGCCTGTGGGACCCGGTCGCCGGGTTCGGCGTGACCTTCCGGACGATGTTCAGGAAGGTCGTCACCGAGCAGTATCCCTTCGAGAAGCTGCCGACGGCCCCGCGCTTCCACGGCCGGCACCAGCTCAACCGCTGGCCCGACGGCCTCGAGAAGTGCGTCGGCTGCGAGCTGTGCGCCTGGGCCTGCCCGGCCGACGCGATCTACGTCGAGGGTGCGTCCAACTCCGAGGACGAGCGGTTCAGCCCGGGGGAGCGGTACGGCCGCGTCTACCAGATCAACTACCTGCGCTGCATCCTGTGCGGGCTGTGCATCGAGGCCTGCCCGACCCGTGCGCTCACGATGACGAACGAGTACGAGCTGGCCGACGACAACCGCGCCGACCTCATCTACGAGAAGCAGGACCTCCTCGCCCCGCTCCTGCCGGGCATGGAGCAGCCGCCGCACCCGATGCGGCTCTCCGACGACGAGGGCGACTACTACCGGGGCACCTACGCCAACCCGGCCCTCGCGGCCGCGTCCCTGGAGCGGCAGCGTGCCCGCGGGACCGACGACGGGGCGGAGGCGGGCGAGTGAGCGCCGCCTTCTGGACCCTCGCGCCGGTCATGGTGATCGCCGCGCTGGGGTTGCTGTTCGTCCGCAAGGCGGTGCACGCCGCGCTGCTGCTCGCGGTCGTGATGATGAGCCTCGCGGTGCAGTACGCCGCCCTGGATGCGACCTTCCTGTTCGCGGTGCAGATCGTGGTCTACACGGGCGCGATCCTGATGCTGTTCCTGTTCGTCGTCATGCTGGTCGGCGTCGACGCCTCGGACTCGGTCGTCGAGACGATCCGCGGGCAGCGACTCCTCGCGATCGGCGGGGGACTGCTGCTCGGTTTGACGCTGGTGTTCGGCATCGCCCAGGTCAGCCTCGGCCCGATGGCCGGGCTCGACGTGGCCAACGCCAACGGCAACATCCAGGCGCTCGCGAACCTGATCTTCTCGCGCTACGTGTTCGCCTTCGAGGTGACGAGCGCGCTGCTCATCACCGCGGCGATCGGCGCGATGGTGCTCGCCCACCGCGAGCGGCTCGACCCCAAGGCGACCCAGGCGAGCCTGGCCGCGCAGCGCGTGCGCGACTTCAGCGACCACGGCCTCCATCCCGGGCCGCTGCCCCCGCCCGGCACGTTCGCGCGGCACAACGCCGTCGACACCCCCGCCCTGCTCCCCGACGGGTCGACGGCCGACGGGTCGGTCAACCGGGTGCTGGCCGCCCGCGGCCTCGCGCGGGCGATCCCGCGTGAGCCGGGTCTGATGCCCGATCACGACACGCCCTCGAGCGCCAGCGAGCGAATCGAGACCCGTGTCGAGACCCCCGCGACCGAGGAGGACGGCGAATGACCGACGTGACGCCGTACATCGTCCTCAGCTCGATCCTGTTCACCATCGGCGGCGTCGGCGTGCTCACCCGGCGCAACGCGATCGTGGTGTTCATGTGCGTCGAGCTCATGCTCAACGCCGCCAACCTCGCGCTCGTCGCGTTCGCCTACCAGCACGGCAACCTCGACGGGCAGATCGCGGCGTTCTTCGTGATGGTGGTCGCCGCCGCGGAGGTCGTCGTCGGGCTCGCCATCATCATGACCATCTTCCGGACCCGTCGCTCGGCCTCGGTCGACGACGCCAGCCTGCTGAAGTTCTGAGGCCGTAGATGCCACTCTCTGACGTGCAGAACATCCCGATCGTCGATCCTGCCGACGCCCACGGAGTCTTCTCGCTGCTCTGGCTGATCATCGCGCTGCCGGCGCTCGGCGCTGCGGTGCTCCTGATCGGCGGGCGCTGGACCGACCGCTGGGGGCCGCTCGTGGCGACGATCCTGCCGATCGGCAGCTTCGTGCTCAGCCTGGTCATGTTCATCGTGACGCTGGGCCGCGACTCGGGCGACCGGCAGGTGATGCAGCACCTCTACACGTGGATGCAGACCGGCCACCTCAACGTCGGCATGGACTTGCTGTACGACCCGCTGAGCAGCCTGTTCCTGCTGCTCATCACCGGCGTCGGCAGCCTCATCCACGTCTACTCGCTGGGCTACATGGAGCACGACGCGCGCAAGCGGCGGTTCTTCGGCTACCTCAACCTGTTCGTCGCGGCGATGCTCACCCTGGTGCTCGCGGAGAACTACATCGCGCTGTTCCTCGGCTGGGAGGGCGTCGGCCTGGCGTCGTACCTGCTGATCGGCTTCTGGCAGCACAAGCCGTCGGCGGCCGCGGCCGCGAAGAAGGCCTTCGTGATGAACCGCGTCGGCGACATGGGCATGAGCCTGGCGATCATGCTCGTCTTCGTGACCTTCGGGTCGACCAGCTTCTCGGTGATCAGCCAGGCGACCGGAGACGCGAGCCAGACGCGGATGAACATCCTCGGCCTGCTGCTCCTGCTCGGCGCGTGCGGCAAGTCGGCCCAGGTCCCGCTCCAGGCGTGGCTGCTCGACGCGATGGAGGGCCCGACGCCGGTCTCCGCGCTGATCCACGCGGCGACCATGGTCACCGCAGGCGTCTACCTGGTCGTCAGGTCCAACTTCGTCTTCGAGCACGCGCCGGCCGCGCAGACCGTGGTGGTCGTCGTCGCGGTCGTGACGCTCCTGTGGGGAGCGATCATCGGTACCGCCAAGGACGACATCAAGAAGGTGCTGGCCGGCTCCACGATGAGCCAGATCGGCTACATGATGCTGGGCGCCGGACTCGGCGTCGCGGGCTACGCCTTCGCGATCTTCCACCTGCTCACGCACGGCTTCTTCAAGGCCAACATGTTCCTCGGCGCCGGATCGGTCATGCACGGGATGGACGACGACGTCGACATGCGGCACTACGGCGTCCTGTCCAAGGCCATGCCGGTCACGTTCCTGACGTTCGCGATGGGCTACCTCGCCATCATCGGCTTCCCCGGCTTCTCCGGCTTCTGGAGCAAGGACAAGATCATCGAGACCGCGCTCCACCAGAACTGGGTGGTCGGCGTCTTCGCCGTGCTGGGCGCCGGCATCACCGGCTTCTACATGACCCGGCTGATGCTGATGACCTTCTTCACCGACAAGAGGTGGCTGAAGGGGATCCACCCGCACGAGTCGCCTCGCGTGATGACGATCCCGCTGATCGTGCTGGCGGCGCTGTCCGTGCTCGGCGGGGTGATGCTGATCAACGACTGGATCGTCGACTACCTCGACCCTGTCGTCGGCACCCCCGTCCACGAGTCCGGGGGCATCCCGGGCTGGGCGGTCTCCGTCATCACGGTCGCCGTGACCGCGGTCGGCGTCGGGGTCGCGTGGTTCCTCGTCGGACGCCGGCCGGTCCCGGTCGTCGCGCCCGTCCAGGTCTCGTGGCCGGTCACGGTCGCGCGCCACGACCTCTACGGGGACGCGATCAACGACACCCTCGTGGTCAACCCGAGCCGGCACGTCACCAGCACGCTCGTCGACACCGACCGGTACGTCGTCGACGGTCTGCTCACCGGCGGCCCGGTGGCGGTCGGCGCGGTCGCGGGCCTGCTCCGGCGCGCCCAGAACGGCTACGTCCGCACCTATGCCCTCTCCGTGCTCGGCGGCGCCCTCGTCGTCGTCCTGGCCCTGCTGGCGGTGAACCTCGCATGATCAGCCCCATCAATTCTTCGCCCCTCCGCTTCGCTCCCCCGCGAACGATTGATCGGGGACCCCGATGACTCTCACCATCCTGTGCGCCCTGCCGCTCGTCGGCGCGCTCGTCACCGCTCTGACACCGGTCGGCGGCGGTCGGCCGAAGCAGATCGCTCTCGCCTTCGCGCTGCTCACCCTGGTCGAGGGGATCATCGTCGCGATCCGGTTCAACACCGGCGACAGCGGCTTCCAGCTCACCGAGGACGTGACCTGGATCAAGGCGTTCGGCGCCCACTACGCGCTGGGTGTCGACGGCCTCGGCCTCCTCATGGTGCTGCTCACGGTCGCGCTCGTGCCGATCGTGCTCGTCGCCGCGTGGCGCGACACCAACCGGTCGTCGTTCTTCGCGTGGGCACTGGCCCTGGAGGGCTTCGCGCTGGTCGTGTTCACGGCCACCGACGTGCTGCTCTTCTACGTCGTCTTCGAGGCCACGCTCATCCCGGCGTACTTCCTCATCGGCGCGCACGGCAGCATCCGGGGCGGCTCGGCGGGCCGCTCCTGGGCGGCGCTGAAGTTCCTCATGTACCAGCTCGGCGGCGGCCTCGTGCTGCTCGCCGGCGTGATCGCGCTGTACGTCGAGTCGGCGAAGTCGAGCAGCGGGCCGTCGTACCTGATCACGGACCTGCAGAAGCTCGACCTCTCCACCGACGTGGAGCGCTGGATCTTCGTGGCGTTCTTCGTGGCGTTCATGGTGAAGGCGCCGCTCTTCCCGCTGCACACGTGGCTGGCCGACACGACCGAGATGGCGAGCCCGGGGACGAGCGTCCTGCTGGTCTGCATCCTCGACAAGATCGGCACCTTCGGGATGCTGCGCTTCTGCCTCGGCCTCTTCCCCGACGCCTCGCAGTGGGCGACGCCGGTGGTCATCACGCTCGCGCTGATCTCGATCGTGTACGGCGCGTTCCTAGCCATCGGTCAGGACGACCTGCTCCGCCTGGTCGGCCTGACGTCGCTGTCCCACTTCGGGTTCATCACCCTCGGCATCTTCGCCTTCACCACGCAGGGCGGGTCCGGCGCGATCCTCTACATGGTCAACCACGGTGTGGCGACCGCCGGGCTGTTCCTGGCCGTCGGCTTCCTGCTGCGCCGCCACGGCACGGTGCTGATCAGCGAGCTGCGCGGGCAGGAGCGGGCGACGCCCGTGCTGGCCGGGATCTTCCTCGTGGCCGGCCTCGCGACGCTCGGCCTGCCGGGTCTCTCGCAGTTCGTCTCCGAGATCCTCGTGCTGATCAGCGCGTTCGACTACCACTGGTGGGTCGGGGCGGTTGCGGTCACCGGCATCGTGCTGGCCGCCGTCTACGTCCTGTGGGCCTACCAGCGCGTCTTCACCGGGCCCGGTGGTGACGCGTCGATCGCCCCCGGTGAGATCCCGGCCGTTCGCGACCTCGACCGGCGTGAGATCGGCGTGCTGGCGCCGCTGGTCGTCGGGCTGCTGCTGTTCGGCTTCGTGCCGGGCCCGCTGCTCGACCTGGCCAACCCGACGATCAGCAGCCTGATGAAGCACGCCGGGGTCTCGGACAACGCTCCCGTCGTGGCAGGAGGGAAGTGACCGTGGAGTTCACCAAGCCCCACATCGAGTACGCCCAGCTCTGGCCGGTGCTCGTCGTCTTCGGCGTCGCGTGCATCGGGGTCCTCGTCGAGGCGTTCCTGCCGCGCGAGCGGCGCTACGTCACCCAGGTGGGCCTCGCGGTCCTCGGCCTGGTCGTCGCGCTCGGCGGGACGATCGGGGTCGGCGTACACCTCGACGCCCTGAAGGGCGGCGCCCGCGGCCTCATCGGCGCCGAGGGTGCGCTCGCGGTCGACGGCCCCAGCGTCTACCTGTGGGGGCTCGTGCTGATCTGCGCGATCGGCGGCGTGCTGCTCTTCGCCGAGCGACGCGTCGAGGGCGGGGTCACCGTCTTCGCCGGTCAGGCGGCCGCCCTGCCGGGCACCACCGCCGAGCGTGAAGCGTCCACCCGCGGACTGGAGCACACCGAGGTCTACCCGCTGGTGCTCTTCGCCGTCGGCGGCATGATGCTCTTCCCCGCCGCCAACGACCTGATCATGCTGTTCGTCGCGCTCGAGGTCCTCTCGCTGCCGCTCTACCTGCTCTGTGGCCTGGCCCGGCGGCGCCGGCTGCTCTCGCAGGAGGCCGCTCTCAAGTACTTCCTGCTCGGCGCCTTCTCCTCGGCCTTCTTCCTCTACGGGCTCGCGCTCGTCTACGGATACGCCGGCACGATGGAGTTCGCCGGCATCGCCGCGGCCGTCCAGGGCGGCGCGTCGAACCACTCCCTGCTCCTCATCGGCGTCGGCATGATGAGCGTGGGGCTGTTCTTCAAGGTCGGCGCGGTGCCGTTCCACGCCTGGACGCCGGACGTCTACCAGGGCGCCCCGACGGCCGTGACCGCGTTCATGTCGGCGGCGACGAAGATCGCCGCCTTCGGCGCGTTCCTGCGGCTCTTCTACGTCGCGTTCGGCGCGGACCGCTGGAGCTGGCTGCCGATGATGTGGGCCGTCGCCATCCTCACGATGGTCGTCGGCGCAGTCCTGGCCGTCGTCCAGACCGACGTGAAGCGGATGCTCGCCTACTCCTCGATCGCGCACACCGGCTTCCTGCTGACCGGCATGCTCGGCGTCCAGTCCGCGGGCGACCTGGGCAAGGGCGAGATCAGCAGCCTCGAGGCCGTGCTCTTCTACCTGACGACGTACGGTCTCGCGATCGTCGGCGCCTTCGCCGTCGTCAGCCTCGTCCGCGACTCGGGCGGCGAGACCGGGCGGTTCGGGGCCTGGGCCGGGCTCGGCCGCCGTGCGCCGCTGACCGCCGGTGTGTTCGCCTTCTTCCTGCTCTCGATGGCCGGCATCCCGCTGACCGCGGGCTTCATCGGGAAGTGGGCGGTCTTCTCCGTCGCGCTCTCGGCGGGCGCGTGGCCGGTGGTCGTGGTCGCCATCGCGTCCAGCATCGTCGCGGTGTTCTTCTACGTCCGGTTCATCCTGCTGATGTTCTTCACCGATGCCGAGCCGCAGGGCGCAGCCGCCGTCACGGCGGCCTCTCCGCTCACCACCGGCGTCATCGCGGTGACCGCCGTGGCGACCCTCGTGCTGGGCGTCGTGCCGGGTCCGGTTCTCGATCTCGTGCAGCATGCGGGATCATTCATCAGGTGAGCACCTCCGACTCTGCTCCTGGCCTGGCACTCCCGGTCTCGGACCCCGACCTCGAGCAGCGGCTGAAGAGCCGTCTGACGCTCGTGGAGAAGGCGCTGGCCGGCCACGTGCAGTCCCGCGCGCCGTTCGTCACCGAGGCGGCCGGGCACCTGCTCGAGGCTGGCGGCAAGCGGTTCCGGCCGCTGCTGGTGCTGCTCGCCGCCGAGTGCGGTGACCGCGCGGACAGCGACGACGTGCTGACCGCCGCGTGCGTGGTCGAGCTGACGCACCTCGCCTCGCTCTACCACGACGACGTGATGGACGAGGCGCTCGTGCGCCGCAGCGCCGACTCCGCGAACGCGCGCTGGGACAACCACATCGCGATCCTCACGGGGGACTTCCTGTTCGCGCGGTCCTCCGAGCTCACCGCCGAGCTCGGGCCGGAGGCCGTCCACATCCAGGCGCAGACCTTCGCCAGGCTCGTCGAGGGCCAGATCATGGAGACCCAGGCGCCGCTGTCCGGCGAGGACCCGGTCTCCCACCACCTCGACGTGATCGCGGGCAAGACCGGCATCCTGATCGCGACGTCGGCGCGCTACGGCGCGCTGTTCGGCGGCGCGCCGAAGGAGGTCGAGGAGGCCCTGACGGCGTACGGCGACATCGTCGGCGCGGCCTTCCAGATCTCCGACGACATCCTCGACATCGCATCGGACGGCGACGTGTCCGGCAAGACACCCGGCACCGACCTGCGTGAGGGCGTGCCGACGCTGCCCGTGCTGATGGCCCGGCGTGCCGCGAGGCCGGCCGACGCGCGGCTCATCGAGCTGCTCGACTCCGACCTCGCCGCCTCGGACGAGGACCTGGCCGAGGCGCTGGCCCTGCTGCGCGCGCACCCGGCGATGGACGAGGCCCGCGCATACGTCCTGGAGGAGGCTCGCCGCGCCAAGGCCTGCCTCGCCCCCGTGCCCGCCGGGCCGGTGCGCGACGCCCTGGAGGCCTTCGCCGACGTCGTGGCGACGCGCACCACCTGATCGCCGAGTCGGCGCATCTTCGCAGCGTGGGGAGGTCGAGTTGGCGCATCCTCGCAGCTCGCTGGCGCTCGCCGTGCGAGGATCCGCCGACTCGGCCTCCCTCGCGTGCGATGTTGCGCCGACTCGGCGGGTCAGGGGCAGATCCCGGCGAACTGCATTGATGAGCATTGCTATTTCGCCCCGGCTCGGGCCGCCGCACCCTTACGCTGCCGTCGCACGCCCTCGAGTCGTTCTGAAAGACGTCACGTGACCATCAGAGGCCTGGTAGCCAGCGCTGTCGTGATCATCATGGGAGCAGCATTCGCGGCACCGGCATCGGCTGCCTCCGCCCTTGAAGTGGCGCCGCGGCTGGATGGCGCTGGCACCATCGTGCAGACGCCGATCGATCCCCTGAGCGGCGAGCCGCAAGCGCTCTCATGCGCCTCGGACGGCAGCTGTCTCCTGGTGGACCGGACGGGTCACTACGTCGCCTTCGTCGACGGCGTGTGGGGAGCGCCGCGGCAGTTCGACGAAGCGTCTTCGGCTGTCGTCAGCAGCCATGAGGGACGGTCCTACGTCACTGGAGTCTCGTGCGCCTCGCGTGACTTCTGCCTGGCTGCCGACCAAAGCGGAGCGTCGTTCGTGTACGACGGCACGACGTGGTTTCCGAACGGAGGCGGTCCGTCCTGGGGCAACGTCAGGCCCCTCATGTCGTGCTGGGCAGTCGGCCAGTGCCTCGTGATCGCCGCCAGCCGCGAGTGGATCGACGACGGAGGCACCTGGAGTGACCCGGGTGACGTACCTGACGACATCTGGCCCATCTTGACCTCGCTGACGTGCGTCTCAGCCGACTTCTGCCTCGCCTCCGACTCCTATGGTGGGACGGAGACGTTCGACGGCGCACACTGGTCGGCCCGCACGGCTGTGAGCCCGTCGAACGCCGGCGGGACCGTCTCGGACTGCAGCTCGAAGGCCTACTGCGTGCTTCTGAGCTCAGCCGGGTACGCGGTCTTCGACGGATCGGCTTGGTCACCGCTGTCGCAACTCCCCGCGGGTGTGCATGACGTTGCCGGGCTCTCGTGCCCGTCCGCCGGTCGGTGTGTTGCGATCGCGGGCGACGGGAAGGCCATTGCTTTGCAGAACGGCACCTGGGGCGCGCCGACCGATCCCGGCATGCACTGGTTGAGGACCGTCGACTGTTCGTCGCCGACCTTGTGCATTGCCGTCGACGCGCGCGGCCGCGCGTCCGTGTTCGACGGTAACGCGTGGTCGACCCCCGAGCTGGTCGATCCGAGCAAGGGCGAGCTGACCGCAGTCGACTGCCCGACGGCGTCTGCCTGCACTGCCGTCGACAGTAGCGGCAACCTCGTTCGCTTCGACGGCGCCGGCTGGACCGCGCCGACGATGACAGACCCGAGTGCTGGGTTCTTCGACGTGTCTTGTCCGACGGCCGACTTCTGCATGGTGGTCGGGAGATACGGCGACGACACGAACGTCAACGGTCCGGGAGTCGCTACCGTGGTGAGCGGTTCCGCTTGGACTCAGTCCGTCGTTCCGCACGAGCTCATCCACGTGTCGTGCGTGTCAACGACGTTCTGCCTTGCCAGCACTTTCGCTAGCGGGTTCTGGAGATGGGACGGGCACGGCTGGTCGGCCGTGGCGACTCCACCGGCGCAGGACGGCAACCCCGCAGGGTGGGCCGTGTCATGCGCGTCGCCGACGTTCTGCATGGCCGGAGGAGCCGTCTTCGACGGAACGAATTGGCACAAGACAAACACTCGCGACGTGGCACCGTGGGACTACCTCCAGGTGTCGTGCATCAGCCCGACATCGTGCCAGGGAACAGCGTGGGCCGGTGCGGGCGCGGGGTTGAACGACCGGGTCGCGATCGCCCACTTCGACGGCGCACGATGGTCTGCACCGACGCCGGTCGCGGAGGATGTGGGCTGGGTCCCCGGGCCAGCTGCGGTGATGGACTGTCCTAGGACCGATATGTGCGCGATCACGACGGACGGCGGCTGGTACATCGCTCATTCAGCGAAGGCCGTCGCAGATATCAGCGACATCAGGACCGATGGCGAGTTCATCGACGACTCGGTGGACGCGAGCTGCCCGACCGTGACCCGGTGCTTCCTGCTGAGTCGCACTGCCGTCACGCAGTGGGACGGTCCTGTGCCGCCCACGCCGGTCACATCACGTCCGACACCGGCGGCCAGCCGACCGATCGTCACATCCCAGCCCGTCGGCATGAGGACGCGACGAGCGCGCGTCGTGCGTTTCCACGCCACAGCGAGTGGGCGCCCTGCGCCGACCATCCAATGGCAGGTCAGTGCCAACGGCGGTCGCATCTGGCGGAACGTCGCGGGCGCACGCTCCACCACCTTGCGGGTCAGGGCCGGACGGCCGACAACGACGACGTTCTACCGAGCTGTGTTCAGGAACTCGGTCGGAACCGCGTACAGCCGCGCCGCCAAGCTCGTCGTCCGTCGCTGACGCGTCAGGCCGCATGGATTGACGTGTCGGCCCTATTCGCCGCGCGAGGTTGCGCCGACTCGACCCCCCTGGTGTGCGAAGTTGCGCCGACTCGGCCTCTCTCGCGTGCGAAGTTGCGCCGACTCGGCCTCCCGCGCGTGCGAAGTTGCGCCGACTCGGCGGTCAGCGGCGGGACCGGGCGCCCAGGCGGGCTGAGACGACGGCGGCGGTCCGGCGTACTTCCGCGACGATCGCCGGCAGGTCGACCGCGCCCGTGAAGGTCACTGCCAGACCGGCCGCGGGGTGGCCGTTGTGGTCGACGACCGGGGCAGCGACGGACGCGAAGCCCGGGCTCACCTCGCCGTCCTCGACGGCGTAGCCGCGCCGCCGCGTCTCCGACAGCACGCCACGCAGCGCGGTCAGCGACGAGGGCCCCTGGCCGTGCCGGTCGACGAACGCGGTCCGGTCGGGATAGAGCGCCCGCACCTGGTTGGGCGGCAGCGCCGCCAGGATCGCGCGGCCGCTGGCGGTCAGGTGCGCCGGCAGCCGTACGCCGACATCGGTGACAAGCGGCGGCCGGCCGGGGGCGCGCTCCTCGACGACGTACAGCACGTCGCGACCGTGGATGACCGCGAGGTGGCTGGTCTGCCCGGTCCGGTCGACGAGCTCGGCGAGCGGCCGGCGCGCGATCCGCTGCAGCGGCTCCTGCCGGGCGTAGCCGCTGCCGATCTCGTGTGCCGCGACACCGAGGCCGTACGTGCGCTCGTCGTCGAAGTGGGCCACGAACCCCTCGGCCACCATTGCCCCGACGAGGTGGTACGCCGAGCTGCGAGGGAGCTCGAGCGCCCGCGCGATCCGGTCCAGCGGCACCGGGCCGGGCTGGGCGGCCAGGAACCGCAGCACGCGCAGCGCACGTGTGGCCGCGGGCACCTGGGACATGGAGTCAGGATAGGCATTGTCTCGTATTCGAGACAGCCGATGTCCGCCGGCTCTGGGCGATCGGCGGATCTGGGTCTCAAATGGACCTATGCAGGTCATCACCGTCGGCACCGGTCCCGTCTCACCAGAGGACGTCGTCGCCGTCGCGCGGCACGGCGCCCCCGTCCGCCTCTCCGAGGAGGCCGAGGCGGGGATCCAGGAGAGCCGCAAGCTCATCGAGGCGCTGGCTGACGACGTCGAGCCGCACTACGGCGTCTCGACCGGCTTCGGCGCGCTCGCCACCCGCCACATCGCCCCCGAGCTGCGGGCCCAGCTTCAGAGCAGCCTGGTGCGGTCGCACGCCGCCGGCAGCGGCCCCGAGGTCGAGCGCGAGGTCGTCCGGGCCCTCATGCTGCTGCGCCTCTCCACGCTGGCGACCGGCCGCACCGGGGTCCGCCTCGAGACGGCACGTGCGTACGCCGCGATGATCTCGGCCGGCATCACGCCGGTGGTGCGGGAGTACGGCTCCCTCGGCTGCTCCGGCGACCTCGCCCCGCTCGCGCACTGCGCGCTGGCGCTGATGGGTGAGGGCGAGGTCCGTGACGCGGACGGCACCGTGATGCCCGCGGCGCAGGCGCTCGAGGCGGCCGGCCTGACCAAGGTCGAGCTCCGCGAGAAGGAGGGCCTCGCGCTCATCAACGGCACCGACGGCATGCTGGGCATGCTCGTCCTGGCCGCCGCCGACCTGCGCCTGCTGCTCACCACCGCCGACATCTCCGCCGCGATGAGCGTCGAGGCCCTGCTCGGCTCCGACGCGGTCTTCGCCGCCGACCTGCAGGCCCTGCGCCCGCACCCGGGCCAGGCCAGCAGTGCCGCGAACCTCAAGGCCGTGCTGGTCGACTCGCTCATCATGGAGAGCCACCGCGACGGCTCGTGCACGCGTGTGCAGGACGCCTACTCGATGCGCTGCGCCCCGCAGGTGCACGGCGCCGTCCGCGACACCCTCGCCCACGCCGAGACGGTCGCCGGGCGCGAGCTCATGAGCGCCGTCGACAACCCCGTCGTCACGCGTGACGGCCGGGTGGAGTCCAACGGCAACTTCCACGGCGCGCCGGTCGGCTACGTGCTCGACTTCCTCGCCATCGCGGTCGCGGACCTGGCCAGCATCAGCGAGCGGCGTACGGACCGCTTCCTCGACTCCAGCCGCAGCCACGGCCTGCCGCCGTTCCTCGCCGACGACCCGGGCGTGGACAGCGGGCACATGATCGCGCAGTACACCCAGGCGGCGATCGTGTCCGAGCTCAAGCGGCTGGCCGCGCCGGCGAGCGTCGACTCGATCCCGAGCAGCGCGATGCAGGAGGACCACGTCTCGATGGGCTGGTCGGCCGCCCGCAAGCTGCGTCGCGCCATCGACGGCCTGACCCGCGTGCTCGCGATCGAGGTGCTGACCGCCGCCCGTGCGATCGACCTGCGCGCACCGCTGCAGCCGGCCCCGGCGACCGGCGCCGTCGTACGCGCCCTGCGTGAGGCGGGTGTCGCCGGCCCTGGCACCGACCGCTATCTGGCCCCCGAGATCGAGCTCGCGGTCGAGCTCGTCGCGAGCGGTGGCGTCATCGCCGCCGCCGAGTCCGTCACCGGCCCGCTGAGCTGACCCGAAGACCGAGGAGAAGAGACATGGAAGGCGCTCGCCCCGTCCGCGCAGCCCGCGGCACCACCCTCACCGCCCGCTCGTGGCAGACCGAGGCCCCGCTGCGGATGCTGATGAACAACCTCGACCCGGACGTGGCCGAGCGGCCCGACGACCTGGTCGTGTACGGCGGCACCGGCCGCGCCGCGCGCAGCTGGCCGGCCTTCGACGCGATGGTCAGGACCCTCACCGACCTGCGCGAGGACGAGACGATGCTCGTCCAGTCCGGCAAGCCCGTCGGTGTCATGCGCACCCACGAGTGGGCGCCGCGCGTGCTGATCGCCAACTCCAACCTGGTCGGTGACTGGGCGAACTGGCCGGAGTTCCGGCGGCTCGAGCAGGCGGGCCTGACGATGTACGGCCAGATGACCGCCGGGTCGTGGATCTACATCGGCACGCAGGGGATCCTGCAGGGGACGTACGAGACCTTCGCGGCCGTCGCCGCCAAGCGGTTCGACGGGACGCTGGCCGGGACGCTCACCGTCACCGGCGGCTGCGGCGGCATGGGCGGCGCCCAGCCGCTCGCCGTCACCCTCAACGGTGGTGTCTGCCTCGTGGTCGACGTCGACCCCGGGCGCCTCGCCCGGCGGGTGGACACGCGCTACCTCGACGAGGTCGCCACCGACATGGACGACGCGATCGAGCGCTGCCTGGCGGCCAAGGCCGAGCGTCGCGCGCTCTCGGTGGGCCTGGTCGGCAACTGTGCGACGGTCCTCCCCGAGCTGCTCCGGCGCGGTGTCGCGATCGACGTCGTCACCGACCAGACGTCCGCGCACGACCCGCTCTCCTACCTGCCGGAGGGGGTCGCGCTCGAGGACTGGGCCGACCTCGCGGCTGCCAAGCCTGAGGAGTTCACCGACCGCGCCCGCGCGTCGATGGCCAAGCACGTCGAGGCGATGGTCGGCTTCATGGACGCCGGCGCCGAGGTCTTCGACTACGGCAACTCGATCCGCGACGAGGCGAGGCTGGGCGGCTTCACGCGAGCCTTCGACTTCCCGGGCTTCGTGCCGGCGTACATCCGTCCCCTGTTCACGGAGGGGAAGGGCCCGTTCCGCTGGGCCGCGCTCTCCGGTGACCCCGCCGACATCCGGCGCACCGACAAGGCCGTGCTCGACCTGTTCCCGGACAACGACCACCTGCACCGCTGGATCCGCGCCGCGCAGGACCGCGTCGCCTTCCAGGGGCTGCCGGCGCGGATCTGCTGGCTGGGCTACGGCGAGCGCGACAAGGCCGGCCTCGCCTTCAACGAGCTGGTGGCGTCCGGCGAGGTCAGCGCGCCGATCGTCATCGGCCGCGACCACCTCGACTGCGGGTCGGTCGCCTCGCCGTACCGCGAGACCGAGTCCATGGCCGACGGCTCCGACGCGATCGCCGACTGGCCGCTGCTCAACGCGCTGGTCAACACCGCGTCCGGCGCGTCGTGGGTGTCGATCCACCACGGCGGCGGCGTCGGGATCGGCCGGTCGATCCACTCCGGTCAGGTGACGGTCGCCGACGGGACGCCGCTGGCCGCGCAGAAGATCGAGCGCGTGCTGACGAACGACCCGGGCATGGGCGTCATCCGGCACATCGACTCCGGCGACGCCCCCGGGTTCTCCAACGAGGTCGGCCCGCTCGCCGAGCACGCCGCGGGTGGGGTGAGCGTGCCCATGAGCGAACGACCCAGCGCCGGCCGATGAGGCTCCACCTCGAGCGGGCCCTGCTGCCGGGCGGGGTCGCCGACGACGTGGTCGTCGAGATCGAGGACGGGCGGTTCACGGCCGTCGTACCCAGGGAACTCCGGAACTCCCGGGGTGTCATGACACCCGAGAAGTTCCGGAGTACCCGGTTAACCGGGTACTCCGACCGTGGCCGT
>NZ_BAAAPB010000001.1:1344285-1514370 GCF_039530925.1 Nocardioides panacihumi
GGTTAACCGGGGACTCCGCCCGGGTCCCCGGCCTCACCCTCCCCGGCCTGGCGAACACCCACAGCCACGCCTTCCACCGGGCCCTGCGCGGCCGTACGCAGCAGGGTCGGGGGAGCTTCTGGACCTGGCGCGACCAGATGTACGCCGTCGCCGGCCGCCTCGACCCCGACACCTGCTTCGCGCTCGCCCGGGCGACGTACCGCGAGATGCTGTCGGCCGGCTACACCGCCGTCGCAGAGTTCCACTACGTGCACCACCAGCCCGACGGCAGGCCGTACGACGACCCGGCGGCCATGTCGCGCGCGCTGATCGCCGCCGCGGCCGAGGCCGGGATCCGGCTCACGTTGCTGCCGACGCTCTACTCCAGCAGCGGCTTCGGGGAGCCGCCCCTGCCCTACCAGCGCCGGTTCGTCCACGAGCGCGCCGACGAGCTGCTGGCGCTCGTCGACGGCCTCAAGGACAACGACCACACGCGGATCGGCGTGGCCGCCCACTCGGTCCGCGCCGTCGCGCCTGATCAGATCGAGGTGCTGGCCGCGGCCGGGCGCCTGCTGCACGTCCACCTCTCCGAGCAGCGCGCCGAGAACGACGGCTGCCGTTCGGCGTACGCCGTCACCCCGACACGCCTGCTCGCCGACGCCGGCGCTCTCGGGCCGCTGACGACCGTGGTCCACGCGACCCACCTGACCGACGAGGACATCGCGCTCCTCGGTGCGTCCGGGGCGACCGTGAGCATGTGCCCGACCACCGAGCGCGACCTGGGCGACGGGATCGGGCCGGCCCGGCGGCTGCACCATGCCGGTTGCCCGGTCACCGTCGGCAGCGACAGCCAGTCGGTCATCGACCCGTTCGAGGAGCTGCGCGCCGTCGAGCTCGACGAGCGGCTGGCCACCGAGGCGCGCGGCCACTGGACGGCGCGCGAGCTGCTCGACGCCGGCTCGGACCACCGCGCGCTCGGCTTCTCCGACGCCGGTGCGATCGAGGTCGGCCGCCGCGCGGACCTCGTCACGATCGACACCGGCAGCGTGCGGACGGCCGGGACCGGCGGGGCCGAGGAGACTGCCGTGTTCGCGGCGACCGCTGCCGACGTCGTCCAGGTGGTCGTCGACGGGCGCACGGTCTTCCGGCGCGGCGACGAGGAGACGATCGGGCGCGAGCTGGCGTCCGCGATCGAAGGGCTGCAGTCGTGAGCGTCATCGTCGACAACATCGCGGAGCTGGTCACTCACGACCCCGAGCTGGGCATGCTGCTCGACGCGGCGGTCGTCGTCGAAGCGGGCCGGATCGCCTGGGTCGGGCCGGCCGGGCAGGCGCCCGCCGCCGACCGGCGGATCGACGCCGCCGGCCGCGCCGTGGTGCCCGGCTTCGTCGACTCGCACGCCCACCTGGTCTTCGCGGGTGACCGGGCGGGGGAGTTCGCCGCCCGGATGGCCGGGGAGTCGTACGACGGTGGCGGGATCGCGTCCACCGTCTCCGCGACCCGGGCCGCCTCGGACGACGAGCTCCGCGCCCTGCTCGCTGGCCGTGTCGCCGAGCTGCGCGGCCAGGGCACGACGACCGTGGAGATCAAGTCGGGCTACGGGCTGACCGTCGAGGACGAGGCCCGGGCGCTGCGCCTGGCCGGCGAGGTCACGGATGAGACCACCTTCCTCGGCGCCCACGTGGTGCCGCGCGGCGTCGACCGGCGTGCGTACGTCGACCTCGTCACCGGCCCGATACTCGACGCCTGCGCCCCGCTGGCGCGCTGGGTCGACGTCTTCTGCGAGCCGGCCAGCCCGCACGCGTTCGACGGCGAGGAGTCCCGCGAGGTCCTGCTCGCCGGGATGGCGGCCGGGCTCATCCCGCGGGTGCACGGCAACCAGCTCGGGCACGGGCCGGGCGTGCGGCTCGCCGTCGAGCTCGGCGCGGCCAGCGTCGACCACTGCACCTACCTCGCGGATGAGGACGTCGCGGCACTGGCCGACGGCGAGACCGTGGCGACGCTGCTGCCGGCCGTGGAGTTCTCGACGCGCTCGCCGTACCCCTCCGCTCGGCGACTCCTCGACGCCGGCGTCACTGTCGCGCTCGCGACCGACTGCAACCCGGGGACGGCGTACACCTCGTCGATGCCGTTCGTCATCGCCCTCGCCGTGCGCGAGATGGGGCTGACGCCGACCGAGGCGCTGTGGGCCGCGACCGCCGGCGGCGCCCGCGCTCTGCGCCGCGACGACATCGGCGTCGTCCGGGTCGGTGCTCGTGCTGACCTTGCGATCCTCGACGCGCCGAGTCACCTGCACCTGGCCTACCGCCCGGGTGTGCCGATCGCGTCGGCGCTGGACCTCTAGCGCCGAGACGTCAATCCCCACGGTCCGAGGCGTCAATCCCCACGGTCCGAGGCGTCGATCCCCACGGTCCGAGGCGTCAATCCCTACGGTCCGAGGCGTCGATCCCGCTGTCACGCGGGGTGGAAGTCGACGTACGCCGTGCAGCTGCTGCCGACGCAGAGCCGCACCGAGTACGCCGGGATCGAACCGGCGCCCGCGGCCGGCGCGGTGTCGGAGAAGGCGATCGTTGTGGCCGTCGACTTCCCGCACGCCTTGTACGTCCGGGTCGTGTCGGTGACCCGCTTGGCATGGATCAACACCTCGACGCGTGCGCACGACCCGTCGGCCAGGTTGTCGCCCACCGAACCCCTGAGTGAGAACGTGACGGTCCGCGTGGCCGGCGAGGCGCCTCCGGTGACGATGCCGTAGCCGCACCCTCCGCTCCTCGCCTGGTGGTAGGACCAGACGCCGGTCGGGCACACCGGCGCAGCAGTGGCGGTCGGGCTGTCAACGAAGACTGCGACGGTGCCCACGATCGCGATGACCATCCCGATCGCGAGGAGGGCGATGACGGGAACCGCCCGCCGCTTGTCACGGGCTTCCGGGCGGGCAGCCACGTTCTGTCTGATCGAGAGACGGGTCAATGCGATTCCTTCCTCCGAGCGCCAGGAGTGCTCCCAGCGAGATCACCTCGAAGAACGATAGCCAAATATGTTGTGCATTAGCACCTGGCCGTGCTGAGCCGCTCCACTGAAACGCGTGCCGAGACCTCCGCTCATGATCGATCGGGACGCGGGCGCGACACCGCAAGCCGCCTGGTCGCGTCTGCAGCGAGCAAGCTGAGAAGCGTCGCTATTGCCATCTTCCAGGCGAAGTCGCCGTTGCTGACAACAAGCCCGATGGCTCCGACCGCCGCGGCGATCAGTGCATCGAGCAGGAGCGTCCTCGTCACGCGGCCGCCGTTCGATCCGCGGGGCCAGGTGGGCGTTCAAAGATCCGCATGCTCGGATGTTAACCCAACAGATTGTGTATCCCGCAACCCCGCTCGCCCGCCCGGAGTAACCGTCTGTTCGGTGAGGTAACCGTCTGTTCGATACGCCAGATGACCCTTGCAACGGTCAGGTGCCGTATCGAACTGACGGTTACCCCAGCCCCGCCGCCCGCCTCCGAGCCCGCCCAGACCCCGCGACCGATTGACGTCTCGACCCCCACGGATTGACGTCTCGGGCCGTTTGGATTGACGTCTCGGCGGACAGGTAGCCTCAGCCAGTGATCACAGGTGTCTGACCCGGCCGAGCATCGCCAGGGCGTCGCGTTCGGCGTGGCGGCGTACGTCATGTGGGGCGCGTTCCCGCTCTACTGGCCGCTCCTGGAGCCGGCGGGTGCGTTCGAGATCCTCGCGCACCGGCTCATCTGGTCGATGGTCGTCATGGCCGTGCTGGTCGTCGTGATGCGCCGGACGACCCAGCTCCACCGGCTCGCCACGACTCCCCGCACCCTGGGCCTGCTCGCCCTCGCCGGCGTCACGGTGAGCATCAACTGGACGGGCTACATCTGGGGCGTCAACCACGGGTACGTCGTGGAGACCAGCCTCGGCTACTTCATCAACCCGCTCGTCACCGTGCTGATGGGCGTCCTGCTGCTCCGCGAGCGGATGCGGCCGCTGCAGTGGGTGGCGGTCGGCATCGGCCTGGCCGCCGTGCTCGTCCTCGCGTTCGACTACGGCCGCCCGCCGTGGATCGCCCTGCTGCTCGCGTTCTCGTTCGGCACCTACGGCCTGCTCAAGAAGAAGGCCAACGCCGGCGCGATCGAGAGCCTGTCCCTCGAGACGGCCGTGGTCGCGCCGATCGCCCTGGTGTACGTCGTCTGGCTCGGCGTGTCCGGCCACGGCCACTTCACCTCCGAGGGCGCCGGCCACACGGCACTGTTCATCTCGGCCGGCCTGGTGACCGCCGTCCCGCTGATCTGCTTCGGGGCGGCCGCCGTCCGGGTGCCGCTGGTCGTGCTCGGGCTGCTGCAGTACCTCGCTCCGGTGCTGCAGTTCTCCCTGGGCGTCCTCTACTTCCACGAGGACATGCCGGCGGGCCGCTGGATCGGCTTCGGGCTGGTCTGGGTCGCCCTCGCCGTCTTCACCTACGAGACGATCCGCTTCCGCCGGGCGACGCTGCGGGCGCCGGCCGGCGCCGGCGCCGACGCGCTCACCTGACGACGCTGCGCGAGAACGTCGGCCGCCCGCTGCCGAGGAAGAAGATGCCCGGGTAGTTCTCGAAGCCCCGGCTGGTGTTGGCGGTCAGCGACGACGACCGGACCGACATCGAGCCGGTGCGGTCGTTGCTGACGAAGAACACCGCGCCGCCGCCCTCGTTGGCGACGTTGCGCGTGATCGTGGTGCCGGCCAGCTCGAGGGTGAAGCGGTTGCCGTCGAGGTAGATCGCCCCGCCGCTGCCGCCGCCGGGCGTGCCCGCGTCGGCCGGGTTGGCGCCGTGGCCGATCGCGGCGTTGTTGCGGAAGACGCTGTTGAGCACGCGCCAGGAGACGCCGATGCTGCTGAGCCCAGCGCCGTTGCTGCAGCGGCCGCCGCGGAACACGCTGCCGACGACGTAGACCGGCCGGTCGCGCCACTGCTCGAGGGCGCGTACGGCGCCGCCGCCCACGTCAGGACCGGTCGGGCGGCAGCGGTTCCTGACGAAGTGCGTGTTCACGATCCGCAGCTGGCCGCCGCGGTCGAAGATCGCGCCGCCGCCGCCGTGCTCGTAGCTGTCGTCGCCGTCGTAGCCGCCCTTGAGCGTGATGTTCTGGACGACGAGCTGGGGATACTGCTGGTCGTCGCAGTGCGAGGTCGTCCACCCCTGCTTCGCGTCGCACGTGTTCATGTAGAGGATGCGGTGCCTGCCGAGGCCGTCGAGGGTGACCTTGCCGCCACCGTCGATCACGACCCGCTTGCGGCTGTTGACCACCTTCGCGGTCGCGCCCATCTTGATCGTGACCGGGCGCGCGCCACAGCGGAACTTGATCACGCCGCCCTTCGCGACCGCGGCCACTACGGCGCGCGACGTGCAGCTGCGGGCCGTGCCGTGGCCGACGAAGCGCGTCGCACGAGCCTTCACGGCCCGGCCCTCGGCCGGGACGGCGACGTTCGGGGCAGAGCCCGCGGCCGACGCGGGGGCGGGGATCGAGGAGAGCAGCGGGACTGCGAGGAGGACCGCCACGAGGACGGCGACGAGCGGGCGACGAGGCACGGGGGTCACCTTCGGATCGGGGGATCGGGCCGCCCAGAGGGTAAGCGCCCGGGCGTGTCATCCGTCGAATCCATCCCCCAAATAGGGGACGGGTCAGACGACCGCCCAGGTGTCGCCGGTGTTGAGGAGGGCGGCCAGCCGGTCCTCGCGTGAGGAGGTCGACGTGGCCACGGCGACCGAGACCTGCTCGCGCGCCTGGTCGTCGTACGTCGCCCGCTGGACCTGGCGGAAGATGCCCACCGGCACCCGGTCCTCGATCCGCGAGACCGCGAACTGGTCCGACGGGTCGACCGCGTGCGGGTCGTGCTGCCAGGTGCGGCCGCCGGCCGTGACCTCCACGCCGGGCTCGAGCCGGAGCAGGTGGTCGCCGCCCTCGGCGCCCTTGACGTCGTCGAACGCGCCGTCGTTGAAGATCGGGCAGTTCTGGTAGATCTCGACGAGCGCCGTCCCGCGGTGCGCGGCGGCGGCGGACAGCACGGACGTGAGGTGGCGCCGGTCGGAGTCGATCGTGCGCGCGACGAACGTCGCCTCGGCCCCGAGCGCGAGCGAGACCGGGTTGAACGGGTGGTCGATCGAGCCGACGGGCGTCGACTTGGTGACCTTGCCGGGCTCGGAGGTGGGGGAGTACTGCCCCTTGGTCAGCCCGTAGATCCGGTTGTTGAACAGCAGGATCGTCATGTTGACGTTGCGGCGCAGCACGTGGATCAGGTGGTTGCCGCCGATCGAGAGCGCGTCGCCGTCGCCGGTCACGACCCACACCGACAGGTCCGGCCGGGCCGTCGCGATGCCGGTCGCGATCGCCGGCGCGCGGCCGTGGATCGAGTGCATCCCGAACGTGTCGAGGTAGTAGGGGAACCGCGACGAGCACCCGATGCCGGAGACGAAGACGATGTTCTCCCGCCGCAGCTCGAGGTCCGGGAGGAACGACTGGACCGCCTTCAGCACGGCATAGTCGCCGCAGCCCGGGCACCAGCGCACCTCCTGGTCGCTGGTGTAGTCCTTGCCGGTCTGCGGCTCGGACGACGACGGCACGAGCTCCAGCCCGGCCCCGAAACGAGTGCTCACTCCATCAACTCCTCGATCGCGTCAGCCACCGCGGCGGACGTCAGCGGCAGGCCGCGTACGACGTTGAGTCCGACCGCGTCGACCAGGTAGCTGGCCCGCAGCAGCAGGGAGAGCTGGCCGAGGTTCATCTCGGGGACCAGCACCCGCTGGTAGCGCTTCAGGATGTCGCCCAGGTCGCGTGGGAGCGGGTTGAGGTGGCGCAGGTGCAGCTGTGCCACCTCGTGGCCGGCCTCGCGGACGCTCCGGATGCCGGCCGCGATCGGCCCGTAAGTCGAGCCCCAGCCCACGACGAGCACGTGGGCCTCGCCGCTCGGGTCGTCGACGTCCAGCGGGGCGAGCGAGTCGGCGATCCGCTCCACCTTGGCCGCCCGCGTGTGGACCATCAGCTCGTGGTTGGCCGGGTCGTAGGAGATGTTGCCGTGCCCGTCGCCCTTCTCCAGGCCGCCGATGCGGTGCTCGAGGCCGGGCGTGCCCGGGATCGCCCATGGCCGGGCCAGGGTCGACTCGTCGCGCAGGTAGGGCCAGAACGTCTCGCCGTGGTTCGGCTCGGTCGCGAAGCCGGGGTCGATCGCCGGCAGGTCGGCGACGTCGGGGATGCGCCACGGCTCCGACCCGTTGGCCAGGTAGCCGTCGGAGAGCAGCATCACCGGCGTGCGGTAGGTGATTGCGATCCTGGCCGCCTCGAGCGCGGCTGAGAAGCAGTCCGACGGCGTCGACGGCGCCACGATCGGCACCGGCGCCTCGCCGTTGCGGCCGAACATCGCCTGCAGCAGGTCGGCCTGCTCGGTCTTGGTCGGCAGGCCGGTCGACGGGCCGCCGCGCTGCACGTTGACCACGATCAGCGGCAGCTCGAGCGCTACCGCGAGCCCGATCGACTCCGACTTCAGCGCGATGCCGGGGCCGGAGGTGGTGGTCACGCCCAGCGAGCCGGCGTACGCCGCCCCGAGCGCCGCGCCGATGCCGGCGATCTCGTCCTCCGCCTGGAAGGTCGTGACGCCCAGGCCCTTGTGCTTCGAGAGCTCGTGGAGGATGTCCGAGGCCGGCGTGATCGGGTAGGAGCCGAGGAAGAGCGGCAACCCCGAGCGCACCGACGCGGCGACGAGGCCGTGGGCCAGCGCCAGGTTGCCGGTGATGTTGCGGTAGGTCCCCGGCGCCTGCGGTGCGGGGGCGACCTCGTAGCGGACGGCGAACACCTCGGTGGTCTCGCCGAAGTTCCAGCCGGTCGTGAACGCCTTGATGTTGGCGTCGCGGATCTGGGGCGCCCGGGCGAAGCGTCGCTCGAGGAAGCCGACAGTCGTCTCGGTCGGCCGGCCGTAGAGCCAGGAGAGCAGCCCGAGGGCGAACATGTTCTTCGCACGCGCTGCGTCCTTGCGGGACAGGCCGAACTCCTTGACGGCCTCGACGGTGAGTCCGGTGAGGTCGATCCGGTGCAGCTGGAAGGCGTCGAGCTCCCCGTTGGTCAGGGGATCGGCGTCGTAGCCGGCCTTGGCCAGGTTGCGGCTGGTGAAGTCGTGGGTGTCGACGATGATCGTCGCGCCCTTCGGCAGGTCGCCGAGGTTGGCCTTGAGCGCGGCAGGGTTCATCGCGACCAGCACGTCGGGGGCGTCGCCGGCGGTGAGGATGTCGTGGTCGGCGAAGTGCACCTGGAACGACGAGACGCCCGGGATCGTGCCTTGCGGCGCACGGATCTCGGCGGGGAAGTTCGGCAGCGTCATCAGGTCGTTGCCGAAGACGGCCGACTCCTGGGTGAAGCGATCGCCGGTGAGCTGCATCCCGTCGCCGGAGTCACCTGCGAAACGGATGACGACGCGGTCGAGCCGCGTGACCTGTTGGGGCACCCTGGCACTCCTCCGGACAGCCGGTGTTCGGTGTCCCGCCAGCCTAGACCCGCACCGATGCGAAGTGCTGGCACTCGCCCGGCACGCGGACGCGCCCACGATGCGGACATTTTCAGCCGACTTGGGTAATTGCAGTAATCTGCTCGACATAACGACACCGATCCAGGTGCCGGAAGCAGACCAAAGGGTGCACACCATGAAGCTCATCAAGATCGCTACGGTCCTTGTCGCGGGTGCTCTCGCGCTGACCGCGTGCGGCTCGAACGACGGGGGCTCGGCCTCGGCCGCGTCCACCGTGCGCGTGAACGGCTTCTCGATCCTCGAGCAGGCCAACAAGACGGTGTTCGACGACTTCAAGAAGACCGACGCCGGCAAGGGCGTCACCTTCCAGACGTCGTACGGCGCCTCCGGCGACCAGTCCCGCGGCGTGGAGTCCGGCAACAAGGCCGACCTCGTCCACTACTCGCTCGAGAGCGACGTGACGCGCCTGGTCAAGGCCAACCTCGTCGACCAGAACTGGAAGTCCGCGACGCCGACCAACGGCGTCCTGACCTCGAGCGTCGTCGTCTTCGTCGTCCGCAAGGGCAACCCCAAGAACATCAAGACGTGGGACGACCTGGTGAAGCCGGGCGTCCAGGTCATCACGCCCAACCCGGGCTCGTCGGGCTCCGCGCGCTGGAACATCCTCGCCGCGTGGGCCCACATCACCGGCAACGGCGGCACCGAGGCCCAGGCGAAGGACTTCGTGACGAAGCTCTTCGGCAACACCATCGCGCTGCCCGGCTCGGGTCGTGAGGCGACCACCGCCTTCACCGACGGCTCCGGCGACGTGCTGCTCTCCTACGAGAACGAGGCCATCCTCGCCAAGCAGAGCGGTGCCGACGTCGACTACATCGTCCCCGACGACACCCTGAAGATCGAGAACCCGGGCGCCGTCACCAAGAACGCCCCCAAGGCGGCCAAGGACTTCCTCGCCTACCAGGTGAGCAAGGAAGGCCAGGCGGCGTACGCCAAGTCCGGCTTCCGCCCGGTCGTCGACGGTGTCGACGTCGGCGACGTCGAGGGTGCGAACGACCCGTCGAACCCGTTCCCGGCCCCCGCCAAGCTCTTCACGATCCAGGACACGTTCGGTGGCTGGGGCGTGGCGGCGGACAAGTACTTCGGTGACGGCACCGAGGGCAAGCCGCTCGGCCTCATCACCGCGATCCAGCAGGCGACGGGCAAGGGTGTCGACCAGTAATGACTCAGGCCCCGTCCCGACTGGAGACGGCGGATGACCTGACGACCGAGCCGGTGCCCCCCACGGGGCGCCGGCTACGGCGCGTCCGGCAGACGCCGCGCTCCACACTGACCCGTGGTGCCGGGCTGAGCCTCGGCATCGCCATGATCTGGTTCAGCCTGCTCGTCCTCCTGCCACTCGCCGCGATCGTGGCGAAGGCGGCCGAGGGCGGCTGGTCGAACTACCTGCACGTCATCCAGGACGACCAGACCTGGGCGGCCGTCACCCTGACCGTCTCCCAGGCGGCGCTCGTGACCGTGCTCAACGTCGTCGTCGGCACCGTGATCGCGTGGGTGCTGGTGCGTGACCACTTCCCCGGCAAGGCGCTGCTCGACGTCATCATCGACGTGCCGTTCGCGCTGCCGACGATCGTCGCCGGACTCGTGCTGCTCTCGCTCTACGGCCCGAAGAGCCCGGTCGGGGTGCACTGGGCGTTCACGCCGAACGCCGTGTTCCTCGCGTTCGCGTTCGTGACGCTGCCGTTCGTGGTGCGGACGGTGCAGCCGGTGCTCGAGGAGCTCGACGCCGACGTCGAGGAGGCGGCCGCCTCCCTCGGGGCCGCGCGGCTCACCATCCTGCGGCGGATCCTGCTGCCCTCGCTCGTCCCGGCGATCGCCGCGGGCGCGGCGCTGTCCTTCGCGCGGGCGATCTCGGAGTACGGCGCTCTCGTGCTGCTCTCCGGCAACAAGCCGTACGAGACCGAGGTCGTGTCGGTGCGCGTGCTGAGCTTCATCGAGAACGGGTCGACCGCGTCCGCCGCGGCCGTCGCGTCCCTGATGCTGTTCGTCGCGCTCGTCGTCATCGTCGGGCTCGACCTCGTGCAGCGGGGGGTGGCCGGCCGTGGTTGAGCTCCCCACCCCTCTCAAGTGGATGCTGCGGGTCATCGCGGTCGGCTACGTCGGGCTCCTCGTTGCGTGGCCGCTCGGCATGCTCACCAAGCGCACGTTCGCGGACGGCCTGACGACGCTGACCGACGCGCTGACGGACTCCGACGTCGTCAACGCCTTGCAGCTGACCGCCCGGGTCGCGGTCGTCGCGGTGATCATCAACCTGGTCTTCGGGGTGACGATCTCGCTGCTGCTGGTGCGCTATGAGTTCCCGGGCAAGCGGGCGCTGTCGGCGCTGGTCGACCTGCCGCTGGCGGTCTCCCCGGTCGTCGTCGGCCTGGCGCTGCTGCTGGTCTACAACGGCCGCACCGGCTGGTTCGGCCCGACGCTGGAGTCGGGCGGATTCACCGTCATGTTCGCCACCCCGGCGCTCGTCATGGCGACCTGCTTCGTCGCGCTGCCGCTGGTGATCCGCGAGGTCGTCCCGACGCTCGAGGAGATCGGCGACGACCAGGAGCAGGCGGCCCGGTCGCTGGGTGCCAACGGGCCGCAGACGTTCTGGCGGATCACCCTGCCGAGCATCAAGTGGGCGGTCGTCTACGGCGTCGTCCTCTCCCTCGCCCGGTCCGTGGGCGAGTTCGGCGCGGTCAAGGTCGTGTCAGGCAACCTGTCCGGCCAGACCCAGACGGCCACCCTTGCCGTCGAGGCCAAGTATCAGGGCTTCGACCAGCCGACGGCGTACGCGATCGCGTTCCTGCTCGTCCTGGTCTCGATCGCCTGCCTGGTCGTCGTGGCCTTCCTCCGACCCTCGTCTGCGAAGAAGTGAGCTCATGAGCATCGAAGTCAACAACGTCACCAAGAAGTACGGCGACTTCGTCGCCCTCGACGACGTCTCCGTGAAGATCCCCACCGGTCAGCTGACCGCCCTGCTCGGACCCTCCGGCGGCGGCAAGTCGACGCTCCTGCGCGTCATCGCCGGCCTCGACTCCGCCGACACCGGCGCGGTCACCATCGAGGGCACCGACGCCACGAAGCTGCCTCCGCAGAAGCGCAACGTCGGCTTCGTCTTCCAGCACTACGCCGTCTTCAAGCACATGTCGGTCGCGAAGAACGTGGCCTTCGGCCTGGAGATCCGGCACCGTCCGAAGGCGGAGATCAAGCAGCGGGTGGGGGAGCTGCTCGAGCTGGTGCACCTCTCGCAGTTCGCGCACCGGATGCCGTCGCAGCTCTCCGGCGGTCAGCGCCAGCGGATGGCGCTCGCACGGGCGCTCGCGGTGGAGCCGAAGGTGCTGCTGCTCGACGAGCCGTTCGGCGCCCTGGACGCGAAGGTCCGCAAGGAGCTGCGCGACTGGCTGCGCCGGCTGCACGACGAGGTGCACGTGACGACCGTGTTCGTCACGCACGACCAGGAGGAGGCCCTCGAGGTCGCCGATGAGATCGTCGTCATCAACCAGGGGCGGGTCGAGCAGATCGGCGCGCCCGACACGTTGTACGACGCCCCGGCCAACGACTTCGTGATGAGCTTCCTCGGCGACGTCACCCGGCTGGGTGGGGTGCTGGTGCGGCCGCACGACGTCGAGGTGCGGACCTCGCCGGTGTCGGCCGAGTCGGTCGAGGGCACGATCTCGCGGGTGCTGCGGGTCGGCTTCGAGGTGCGGCTCACGGTGCTGACCGACGCCGGCGAGGAGGTGGCGGTCGAGATGACCCGCACCCACGCCCGCTCGCTCGGCCTCGAGGAGGGCGTCACGGTCTGGCTGAACGCAGCTCCGGGGGCGACGACGGTCTGACGCCGAGACCCGGGTTGTGGTCCGTCGATGTCCGGGTTGTGGCCCCGACATCGGGACCACAACCCGGACGTCGGCGGACCACAACCCGGATCTCGACCTCGATGAATCAGTGGGGCTGCCAGGCGTCTTCGCTGGCGGTCCGCCGGGTGACGGTCTCCGGCAGCTCGCGCGAGGCCAGAGCGGCGATCGAGACCTGTTCGAAGACCTCACGCAGCGAGTCGCGGGCGGCGATCCAGACGTGCTGGAGCACCTCGGCGCGCTCGTTGTAGGTGACCGCCTCGGGCCGCAGTCCGTAGACCGACACCAGCGGGCCGTCGACGGCGCGGATCACGTCCGCGACGGAGACGGTGTCCGGCGTACGAGCCAGGCGCCAGCCGCCCGACTGGCCGCGCTGCGAGATGACGATCCCGGCCTTGCGCAGGTCGGCGAGGATCGCCTGCAGGAAGCCGTGGGGGATGTCCTGGAGGCGACCGAGCTCCTCAGCGCTGACGGCGCGGCCGTCCTCGCGGGCGGACATCTCGATGAGCGCCCGCAGGGCATAGTCGGACTTCGCGGAGACTCGCACGGAGCACAGTGTCTCAGATGAGTCGACTGAGATGCTCGACTCACGCGAGAAGTGCCGCGCTCCTTGTCCTCAGGCCACGACCGGCACGCCGTCGAGCGCGGCGGTCAGCGCCTCCTCCGAGAGCGGGTCGTCCTCGAGTCGGCCGGCGAGGAACGACTCGTACGCGCCGAGCTCGAGCAGCCCGTGGCCCGACAGGCCGATGACGATGACCTTCTCCTCGCCGGACTCCTTCGCGGCGAGTGCCTCGCGCCGGGCCTGGGCGAGCGCGTGGGAGGACTCGGGCGCCGCGACGATGCCCTGGGTGCGCGCGAACTCCAGCGCCACCTCGAAGCACTCGGTCTGGTGCAGCGCGGTCGCCTCGATCAGTCCCTCGTGCACGGCGTGCGAGACCAGCGGCGCCATGCCGTGATAGCGCAGGCCGCCCGCGTGGATCGCGGAGGGGACGAAGTCGTGGCCGAGCGTGTACATCTTCATCAGCGGCGTCAGGCCGGCGGTGTCGCCGAAGTCGTAGCGGTACTCGCCGCGGGTCAGTGTCGGGCACGAGGTCGGCTCGACCGCGAGGATGCGGGGCGAGGAGTTGCCCGCCAGCTTCTCCCGCAGGAACGGGAAGGACAGGCCGGCGAAGTTGGAGCCGCCGCCCGCGCAGCCGATGACGAGGTCGGCGCTGGACTCACCGGCCTTGGCCAGCTGGCGCAGCGCCTCCTCGCCGATGACGGTCTGGTGGAGTAGGACGTGGTTGAGCACGGAGCCGAGGGCGTACTTCGCCGCCGGGTCCTGCGCGGCCACCTCGACGGCCTCGGAGATCGCGATGCCGAGCGAGCCCGGGTGGTCCTCGGGGAAGGCCTTGCCCGACTCGGTCAGCCGGCTCGGGGAGCGGTGCACGGTGCCGCCGAAGACCTCGATGAGCGTGCGGCGCTGGGGCTTGGTGTCGTACGACGCCCCGACCTGCCACACCTCGCACTCGACGCCGAACAGCGCTGAGGCGTACGAGAGCGCCGTGCCCCACTGTCCGGCCCCGGTCTCGGTCGTGAGCCGGGAGATGCCGTTGAGCTTGTTGTAGTAGACCTGCGGGATCGCCGTGTTGGTCTTGTGCGAGCCGGCGGGGGAGACGCCCTCGTACTTGTAGTAGATCCGCGCCGGCGTGCCGAGCCGCTGCTCCCAGCGTCGGGCGCGGTAGAGCGGGCTCGGCCGGTACTGCCGGTAGACGGCCAGGACGGGCTCGGGGATCTCGACGTACCGCTCGGAGGTGACCTCCTGGGCGATCAGCTCGGGCGGGAAGAGCGGCGCGAGGTCGTCGGGCCCGACCGGCTCGCGGGTGCCCGGGTGCAGCGGCGGGGGCGGTGGCGTCGGGAGGTCGGCGGTCAGGTTGTACCAGTGCGTGACCTGCTCAGCCTCGTCGAGCGTGAACATCACCTGGTCGTTCATCGGGCCTCCTCGGGGTCACGAGCATCAGCGTCAGGGCGAGCATCGCACCCTGACGCTGACTCGTGCGACGCCGTCTCAGCGGTAGTTGACGAACTGCACCGCGAAGTCGTAGTCCTGCTCCTTGACGAGCCGCTGCACCGCCTGCAGGTCGTCGCGGTTCTTGGAGGAGACCCGCAGCTCGTCGCCCTGGATCTGCGCCTTGACGCTCTTCGGGCCCTCGTCGCGGATCAGCTTGGTGATCTTCTTGGCGTTCTCCGAGGAGATGCCCTCCTTGAGCGTGATCGAGATCTTCGACTGCTGCCCGGACTGGCGCGGCTCGGAGGAGTCGAGGATCTTCAGCGACTGCTGGCGCTTGATCAGCTTGTCCTGGAACACGCTGAGCACCGCGTTGGCGCGGTCGTCGGCGGAGGCCGAGATCTCGATGGCCTCCTCGCCCTTCCACTCGATGGTCGCGCCGGTGCCCTTGAAGTCGAAGCGCTGGCTGACCTCGCGCGCCGTCTGGCTGAGCGCGTTGTCGACCTCCTGGCGGTCGATCTTGCTGACGATGTCGAACGAGCTGTCGGCCATGTGACGCCCCTCTTCCGCGTTTTTTCTGAGTCGGACTGCCTGCGCTATTGTTCCGTCCTGTTGTCCACGGTCCAAGACCGGGGGCACGTCCCAGGCGGGTTGCCCGAGCGGCCAATGGGAGCGGACTGTAAATCCGTCGCGAAAGCTTCGAAGGTTCGAATCCTTCACCCGCCACCAACTGGGAAAATGAGGCTCTGACCAGCGGAAACGCCGGTCAGGGCCTTGTTTGCTTTGTCCGGGCGTGTTCGGTCCGATCCGGTTCTGGGCGGGGATCTGTGTCCAATACGTGCCCGAGTTTCAGCCATCAGTGCCCTCCGAGCTCTCGATGAGAGCCTCGATCTGTCTCATCGCCTGGACCTGGTGGCCGTGCAGGCTGGAGGCGTAGACCCGCATCAGCACCGCAACGCTGTGGCCGGCCCAGGCCGCGACCTGTGTCGAGTCGACACCGGCGCTGAGCCAGGTGGAGACGGCGGCATGACGGAGGTCGTAGGGCCGGCGCGCGAGTGGAGAGGCGGCTTCTTCGGGCGTGAGCGCCTGCTCGCGTGCCCGCGCCCAGACCCTGTAGATCGTGCTCATGCTCACCGGGTTCTGCCACGGCGCCGGGATCGGGTGACCTCCGCGGCCCGTGCGCGTGACGAAGAGCCTGCCGCTGACGCCCAGTTCGTACGTCGCCAGGTGGGCGCGAAGCGCCTTCACGAGCTCGGGATGCGCAGGGATGACGCGCGTGTCGCGGTCGGACCGGTGTTTGAGGTGCCGCTCCTCGCCGTGGGTGCCGGCGTCGGTCCACGCGGAGCCGGACTCCTGGTAGCTGCTGTGCAGGACGATCTGGCCCCAGCCGGACTCCGGCAGCGTGAGGTCGTCCTTGCGGATCGCCCGTGCCTCGGCCGGTCGCAGCGCCGCGTAGTAGAGCAGCGCGAAGAAGCCGTGCACCGTCGGCTCGATCTCGCGGACCGCATCGAGCAGCGCCTTCGCCTGCCGCGGGTTCACCACCACCCTCGGATCGATCGCCTCGACCGTCTGCTGCCGCTTCACCCGGACGTCTCGCATCGGGTTGTGTGAGAGATATCCCTTCTCGACCGCGAAGCGGAGGGGCCCCGACAGCGCTGCCCGCTTCCGGGCGACCGTCGACGCCGACGCGCGAGAGCCGTCGAGCGTCGTGGAGATCGCCTTCATCCCGGCCCGGATGCCGTCCGGCTGCGCGATCACGTCCAGCGGCAGAGAGCTCGCAGCGATCCAGCGCAAGGCCTCGCGGTACTCGACCGGCGGCTCCGCCGACCGCCGCCGGGCCGCGGTGTTGAACTCCCAGTGCGTGAGCGCCTCGCGCAGCATCTTGAGGTCGGGCGGTTGCCGGCCCTCACGGAGCAGTCCGCACGTCAACGTCACCAGACCGTCCACGGTGCTCTGGCGGTGCCGTGCCGCGAAGTCGTCCCATCGCTCATCGATGAACTCACGCGCGAGCTGCACCCATAGCCGGTCTGCCCGCGCCGCCGTGATCTCGCTCATCGGCCGGCCGGTCGCCAGGTCGAACGCCTCGCCCCTGCTTGACGCCTGCATCAGCACCGAGCGGAAGGAATCGGCGAGCTTGGCATTCGCGAAGGAACTCCCGAACCGCTTCCCGCCAACCATCCAACGGACCCGATAGGCCGTGGCTCTACTGCCCCTTCGGGCTTCGACCCCAAATATCCGGACGTCGTACGACGTCCCCGACTCGCTCACCACTCGTCCTGGTGCTCATCGAGCCAACGCTCGAGGTCGACGCGTCGGATTCGGATGCCGCCGTTCGGCAGCTTGATGCACCGCGGCGCCTTGTGCGCTGCGCGCCAGTCGTAGAACGTCGACCTCGCGATGCCCAGCTCATCGCACAGGTCCACGACCGTCAGATGGCTACGTACCGATGTCCTCATCTCGCATTCCGCCTTCTTCTATGGGGCCGCAGCCCCTAATGGTTGGAAGTGGTCGACGGCCGAGGAGCTCAACCTGCAGGCAAAGGACCTTCCATTCGAGTTGTCCGACGGTCGTCGATAGGTAGGTGTGCGAAGGTCGCCAACTCCGACTGACCGAAGGCGGCGCCATCGAGCCCGATCGCAGGACCGACCTCGCAAAGGCCGACGTGCTGGAGCCGGACTCCCTGTGCACGGTCAACCGGGACAGGGCCAGCAGCAGACTCGTTCGGATGAGTCGACGGATCGGAGCGCGGGCAGTCAGTTTTGTGGCGACTGTCAACGGCTGTCCACGACTGTCCGCGGCTGTCCACGACACCGAAAAGTGGCCTCTTGACGAACCGGTGTTCGACGCGGACCGTGGAGGGGTGTCCATGCTTGTGACCACCCCGGCGCTCGGGATTTCTGGCGGCCTTTGCGGTGCCGCTGGTCCGGCGGCACCGCGGGAGTGGACGGTGCCGAGGGCCCCTCGGCACCGTGAGACTCAGCGGTGGTGCGGGCCCCGCACCACCGCGTTCCACGGTTCCGTGGGCCCCACGGCACCGTGGGAGTGAGCGGTGCCGGAGGCCCTCCGGCACCGTTGAAGTAGCCCGGGCCGGCGAGTCCTGGGAATCGCGAGGGTTTGCCGACCAGGGCCCCTGTCTTCTCGATCAGTGCCCTGCCACGGATCTGGCCGCCTGCTCGAGCCCAGGGGCGACGTGGGAGAGGGCGCTCGTCTCGAGCACCTGCTCGTCGTTCTGATTCAGCGCTCGGTTCGGGCTCGGCGCCGCGGCCGGCGGCGGAGGTCCGCGCCCGGTGCCGCCACTCCGCGTGATCCGACTCTCCACGGCCCGGTTCCCTACGGCACCGCATCTCCGCCCCCGTCGCCCTCATCGGACCGGCTCCTCACCCAGCTCGCCCCGCCACGTCTGCTCCGTTCCGCACCCTCCTCTTCCTCGTCTTCACACGGATTGCAGATCGAGGGCAGGCGGGCGACTCAACGTTGACCGGCTCCGCCGTGCGCGGTCGAGGACGTGGTCGTGGCCTGTGGAGAGGACGGCGCACCTGTACGTCTGTGGGGGTGGTTCGGGCGTGACGGTCTCGTTGCGGCGGATGTCGGCGGGGACCGGCTATCGGTACCTGCTGCGCAGCGTCGCCGTGGGCGACGGCGATCGCGCGCTTTCGACGCCGCTGACCCGGTATTACGCCGAGGCGGGTACACCGCCGGGGCGCTGGATGGGGTCCGGTGTCCACGCGTTCAGCGCCGGCCAGCTCAAGGCCGGTATGCCAGTCACCGAGGAACAGCTTGCGCTGCTGATCGGGATGGGTCGCGACCCGGTCACCGGAGATCAACTGGGGCGGGCGTACGCGGAGTACAAGTCACTCAACGCCCGGATCAAGGAACGCGTCGATGGCCTCGACACGGACCTGTCTGCCGGGGACCGTGCGGCGGAGAGCTCCCGGATCCAGGCGGAAGAGAGCAGGTCGGGCATCCGCCACGCGGTGGCGGGCTACGACCTCACGTTCAGCGTCCCGAAGTCGGTATCGGTGTTGTGGGGCCTTGCCGACGGGGCGACCCAGGAACGGATCGTGGCTGCGCACCACGCCGCGGTGGCCGACGTCTTGGACTTCTTCGAGCGCGAGGTCGCGGCGACCCGGGCGGGTGTCGCTGCGGGCGATGGCGCGGTTGCCCAGGTTGAGATCGCGGGCGTGGCGGCGGTCGCCTATGACCACTACGACTCTCGTGCCGGGGACCCGCAGCTGCACACGCACGTTGTCGTGGCGAACAAGGTGAAGGCTGTGCTGGATGGGCGGTGGCGAAGCCTCGATGGGCGACCGGTCTACGCCTCGCTCACCGCATTGTCAGCCCTCTACAACGGGCTGCTCGCCGATCGACTGACCAGCGACCTCGGCGTCGTCTGGGAGCTTCGGGAGCGGGCGGCGGATCGTAACCCGCAGTGGGAGATCACCGGGATCAGCGACGAGCTGATCAAAGAGTTCTCCAGCCGCTCCCGCGAGATCGACCTCGAGAAGGACCGACTCATCAGCGCCTACCTCGCCAGGCACGGTCGGCGCCCCTCGGCGACGAAGATCATCGAGCTCCGAGCGCAGGCGACGTTGGCCACCCGGCCGCCGAAGGAGATCCGCTCACTCGCAGACCTCACCGCCCAGTGGAGGCACCGCGCAGGCCAGAAGCTCGGCGTCGACCCCACTGGATGGGCCCGCAGCGTCCTAGCCCGAAGTGGCACTGCGTCGCTGACGGTGGACGACGTCGCGCTCGCCGGTATTCACGCCACGGCAGCCAGCGTGCTCGCCCAGGTCAGCACCAAACGGGCTACCTGGACCCACTGGAACCTGATGGCCGAGGTCTCGCGTCAGATCATGGGCGTCCGATTCGCCAGCCCCGCCGACCGAGAGGCCATCGTCGGCATGATTGTTGACGCTGCCGAAAGCGAGTCAGTCCGGCTGACACCTCCCGAGCTCGCCTTCAGCCCAGCCGCCTTCCGCCGCCCTGACGGCACCTCGGTCTTCCGCCAACGTCGTGCCGCGAAGTACTCCTCAGCCGCAGTCCTCGACGCCGAGGCACATCTTCTCAGCCGCTCCGACGACAGCACGGGTCCACGCGTCAGCGCACGCACTATCCGCCGAGTCGTCGACCGCGGTACCGGCGACATCCGAGTCCGACTGAGCCGCGAGCAAGCCGCAGCATTGGAGAGCATCGCGGCTTCCGGACGGCAGGTCGACCTCCTGGTCGGGCCGGCTGGCGCAGGAAAGACCACCACGATGCGCGCCCTCCGCGCGGCCTGGACAGCCGAGCACGGGCCAGCCAGCGTCGTCGGACTCGCGCCATCTGCCGCGGCCGCTCAAGCACTCCAGCACGATCTCGGCATCGCCTGCGACAACACCGCGAAGTGGCTGCACGAATACAACCGCGGCAACACGGCGTTTCGTCCCGGCCAGCTGGTCATCCTCGACGAGGCCACCCTGGCCAGCACCGCGGCACTCGACCGCATCACCACCGTCGCTGCCGACGCCGGGGCGAAGGTCCTGCTTGTCGGCGATCCCTACCAGCTGCAGTCCGTCGACGCCGGGGGAGCGTTCGCTCTCCTCATCGACCGCCGCCCAGACGCCCCCGCGCTCACCGAGATTCACCGGTTCACCCACGCCTGGGAGAAGGAAGCCTCTCTGGCACTGCGGACAGGTGACTTAGAGGTCATCTCGACCTACGCCCGACACGACCGCATCCGCGAGGGCGACACCGACCAGATGCTCGACACCGCCTACCGAGCCTGGCGAGCAGACCAACAGGCCGGGAAGGCGAGCATCCTGGTCACCGAGTCCGCCCACGCCGTACGCGCTCTCAACGAACGAGCCCGCGCCGAACATCTACTGACCGACGGCGCCGCTGACGGACGCGAGGTGACCCTTGCCGAGGACGTCCGGGCATCGGTTGGTGACCTCGTCATCACCCGACGCAACGACCGCACCCTCCGGACGACCCATGGCGGCTGGGTCAAGAACGGCGACCGCTGGCGCGTCACCGACATCCGCGGTGACGGCTCGGTCGGCGTGCGCCGCCTCGATCCCAGCCGCCGGGGGAGCGCCGTGCTCGACCCCGGCTACGTACAAGAGCATCTCGACCTGGGCTACGCCGTCACAGCCCACCGAGCCCAAGGCGTCACCGTCGACACCGCCCACGTCGTCGTCACCGCCGCAACGACGAGGCAGAACCTTTACGTCTCCATGTCCCGCGGACGCGACGCCAACATCGCCTACGTCGCCCTCGACCAGCCCGACGACAGCCACACCACCCCCGAGCACGCTGATGTCACCGCCCGCACCGTCCTGTACGGCGTCCTACGCCATGCCGGCGACGACCGCTCCGCGCACCAAACGATCCAGACCGAGTTCGAGGTCCACGCCTCGATCGCTCAGCAGGCTGCCGAGCTCGAGTCCATCGCAGCGACCGCTCAGCACGATCGATTCGCCGACCTGTTCCGACGCTCAGGACTCACCCCGAAACAGCACCAGGAGCTGATCAGCTCGCCGGCGTTCGGACCGCTGACCGCCGCTCTGCGCCGAGCCGAGGCCTACCACCACGACCTCGAGCGACTCACCCAACACGTCGTGGCCCAACACAGCCTCGAAGACGCCGGCGACATCGCCGCAGTCCTCCGCTACCGGATCGACAAGGCCGCGTCCCCGCCGCCCCGACCAGCACGCGGCCGGAAACCAAGACTCATCGCTGGTCTCATCCCCGAACCGCTCGGACCCATGGCCGACGAGGACCGTCAAGCCATCGACCAACGCAAGCGACTCATCGAAGAGCGCGCCTGCGCCTTGGCCGAGCAAGCCATCGAGACCTCTGCGCCCTGGCTCCGGAGACTGGACCCGTTTGGAGTCGCAGGGCGTGACCGGGAGCGGTGGATCGCCGCCCTCGCGACGGTCGCCGCTTACCGCGACCGCTACGAGATCACCAGCAACCTGCCACTCGGTGGCGGACCAACGACCGAAGCCCAACGCGCCGATCGGCAGCACGCCCTCCACGCCACGCGCGAAGCAGCGGCCATCGCCGCAGCATCGCGGAGGGTCGGGTCTGCCGCTGCAACCCAGGTTCCGACGGTCCCGTCTCTATAGGCACGCGCGAGGCAGCGTCACGCAGCAGCGGCCGCGGGCGACTACCGACCGTTCGGCGCATCCCGACGAGGCAGACCGGCTCACGGGTCCAATAGGCGTCCGACTCGGCTCGTCGCGGGCCACTCTCGACGGTCACCGGCTCAGCGAGATCGGACTGCCGGTCTGGCCCGATTGGTTACGCCTGCCTTCTCGTCGGGTCCGTGCCTCCGCCATTTCCGGGTTAGCGGCGGGTGTTGCGTGGCGTTGCCCAGCATCCCTGCGAACCCTTGGTCAACCTAGTCGGTCCAGGCGAGTGCATGATCGACGCAGGCAGATCGTCGCAGTTCCAGCCGACGAGTAGCTGAATGGCGGCATCGTGCGCGAAGGACGTACTTGGAGGCGGTCACACCTCTTGCACCCTGCCAGGTGGGACCGGGCTGGTCCCCTTCCCCGTTGGTCACGTGACCCTGTTCTCGGGGCTTGGGACCCGATCAGTTGGGCCTACTTGCGGCGCGGACCTCGTTCCGGGTCGTCGTCGATCTGATCATGCCGAAGCGCCGCACGGATCTGAGCGACAACGAGGTCGGGCGGGTCGTGCTCCCAGACGCGGATCACCGTCCATCCGGCCTCAAGGAGCATTTGGTCGGTGCCAGCGTCTCGCGCGCGGTTGCGCCGGACTTTGTCAGACCAGAACGATGCGTTCGTTTTCGCGACGGTGTGGTGCTCGGGGCAGCCGTGCCAGAAGCATCCGTCTACGAATACGGCAACTTTAGCTCGCGTGAACACGAGGTCCGCCCGCCGGTTCAGCGTGGGGATGGGGCGGAAGTCGACGCGATACCGCAGGCCCGCGGCGTGCGCGGCGCTCCGGACGGCGAGCTCAGGTTTCGTGTCGCGGCTGCGGTTGCGCTGCATCCCGCGTCGGACGCCCGGCGATGAAGCCCAACTGGACATGCTCAAAGTATCTCGGCATACGCAACCAGTTCGTCGTCACCTCGTACTCGCCAATGCTCGACCGGGCGTCGGGTTCCCGCCACGATGCGTTGCGACGTCTGGTCCGTCTTGTGCCGCGGACCTCATCACTGGCGGCCTTCGGGTGCTGGCAGATGCATGGTGAAATGCAGTCGACCTCGCCGGAGCCGCCGCCGAGGTATGGCTTGGGCTCATCGTCACTGCCGCGAAGTGCGGCATGCGCCCACGCCCAAGCGCCGACCCCGGCCGTCCTGCGCCGTCTGTCCGCAGGGAGCACTCAAGGGAGCGATCGATCTCCAGGTCCCGAAGGCGGGCGGGTGGGTCGGTGCCATGGTGACATCGGGCTCCGGTCCGGCGCCGATCTCGGCGAGGGCCGTCCGCCGGAGCTACAACGTGGCCGCTGGTCGGTTGGCAGTGATCGCGGTAGCGCAAAGGTCCTTGGCGTACACGGCTGGCACGCCTTGAACCTGAACCCTTAGGAGACTGGTTTCGTTCGTCACCTCGTTCACAGCTCGGCGTTGCTGCAGGAAATGTCGGCGCTCGAACTTACGATCGAGTCATGACCGCTGCTAAGCCGACCACGATCGACCTGTTTGCTGGCTGTGGTGGGATGACCGTCGGCTTCGCTGACGAGGGGTTTCAGCCGGTCCTGGCTGTCGAGTGGGACCGCTACGCGGCCGCGACTTACGCCGCCAACTGGGGCGAGGACCACGTCATCCCCGGCGACATCGCCGAGGTCGCGAAGAGCCAGATCCCGCTGGCCGACGTCATTATCGGCGGCCCGCCGTGCCAGGGCTTCTCAAACCTCGGCCTGAAGCGTCTCGACGACCCGCGCAACCAGCTTTGGCGTGAGTACATGCGCTTCATCAGGACCGCGAAGCCGCAGGTTTTCGTAGTCGAGAACGTCGACAGGTTTGCCAAGTCGCCCGAGTTCGCGATGCTCCAGGCGGAGATTGATCACGGCGTGCTCAAGAACTACGAGATCTCCTACGGCGTGCTCAATGCTGCTGACTATGGGGTCTCGCAGCGCCGGCGCCGCACGATCATCATCGGCTCGCGAATCGGCAAGATCGAGCTCCCGGAGCCGACGCATGCTCGTGAGGCGGCCTCCGGTCTGAAGCAGTGGCGCACCGTTCGTGATCGGATCGAGGGGCTTCCCGCGCGCCCGGACACCACGGAGCTGCCGCAGTCGGTGACTTCCTTCTTCGGTGAGCCGATGCCTGGGGTGTTCAAGGGCCTCGACATCCATTTCCGTCGAGACCCGCGGCAGCTGTCGCTCGACCGGTACTCGTACGTTCCTCCGGGCGGCGGCCGCTTCGACGTACCGCCGGAATTGTTGCCGCGTTGCTGGCGCGAGAAGGCCACTGGCACCACCGATGTCATGGGACGGATGCGCTGGGACTTCCCGTCTCACACCATCCGCACGGAGTTCTTCAAGCCCGAGAAGGGTTCTTACCTGCACCCGCAGTGGGAGCCGGGCGTCCAGGACCCTCGTGAGGAGCGCCTCTACGTGCGGGGCAACCCGCGCAAGTCGGTGAACCGCGTCGTCACCCACTACGAGGCATCACTGATCCAGGACTTCCCGGAGGACTACCAGTGGGTCGGGTCGAAGATCGCGATCGCCAAGCAGATCGGTAACGCCGTTCCCTCGGGCCTGGCTCGGGCGATCGCTCGACACATCAAGCCCTGCGTCGCCTGACCCGTCGTTGCGGCGTCAGCCGCCGGTCCGCTCCATCATGGCTTTGGCGGCTTCGTAGTCTTCGCCCAGCGTCTCCGGACGGAGCGCGACCCAGGCGTCACCTGACAGGTCGAACCCATGCTTCTGTGCAAGGTCGCGCTGAGGAGTCCAGGTCCCCATCAGCACGACGAGTTCATGGTTGAAGAAGACGTCTGGCTTTGCCTGTCGCGCGCGTCGCAGGGGGTCCTTGGCCATTGCGGCGACGGTTTCGATCGCTACTCGTGGGATGACCACCTCCGGTAAGTAGCCGAAGAGTGACGTCATCCTGCGCTTGATGCCTACTCGCGCAGCGAATACGACGTCGAGCTGCTCGGGACTCAGGTCCTTCAGCGGGTTCCGGGGGAGCGGTGTCCAGTCCAGAACGGGGATGCCGTACTCGTCGCGTGCGTCAGCGCGAATCGTGCGCTTCGAATCCTGGTTCTGGCCCTCGTTGAGCCATCGCCTGTGGGTACGCATCAGGAACACCCTGAAGCGATCTCTCCTCGAATCGACCTGGGTCAGGAGACAGATCTCGCACTGGCCCTCACGCGGGATGGCCCAGTTGCCCCCGATGGTTGCCTTCAACTCGACGGGGATGCCTGCGATCGTCGTGTCGAGCGGCCGCTCCTTGGGCAGCCCGAAGGCTTCGAGGATCCGGTACTGGAGCTTTACGCCCACGGTCCGCCGCTCGTCTGAGTCGACCTCGGGGGAGTCGAGATCGAAGCGAAACGTCCGGGCGCCGTCGAGGACGTACTCGATGGCTTCGACAACAGCGCCCCTCATTAGTTGCTCGACGGCGGTGCTTCTCAGCCATGCGAGGACCTGCTGCACTTCGACGTCGTCGTCCGGGTGCATGATCTGATGCGCGATACCCGCGCGATCCGAGATGCACTCGTCACCGGGTTGGGCAAGTGGCTGCTGTTCGCGAGGCACCGTGGAAACCTATCGGCCGGACGGCCCGAGCATCCCCAATATCGGCAGCAGATATTGACGAAGCATTGAAGGTGCCGAGGCGGCAGATGCATCCGGGTGCGCGTGACGAGCAGGTCCGGATAATTGACGTTGGCGGACTACAGGTCATCGAACAACCAGTGGGGGATGTCCTGAAGCACTCTCCTGCCATCGAAACCCATCCTGGGTGCCGACGGAGAATGCTCCGCACGGCGATTGGGCTGCGGTGGGGCGGCCCCGGCCTGGTCCAGCTCGTACTCGCGCTCGGCGGGGTCGAGCCGTCGAGCGTCCCTGCCACACCGCGGACATGTCCAAAGATCCGGAACGGTGGCCGCAACGTACAGCGTGAGATCGAACGCGTGATACTGCTGGCACTGATACCGCACAGTGTGACGAGGCGCGTACTCGCCGGGCTCACAGGTGAGTACCTGCCCCGCGATGTAGCTTCCCCGATAGTCCTTGAGGACCTGACTCCTAGACGGATGCTCCAGCTTCCGCATCGTTTTCTCCTGGATCTGACGAATACGCTCGCGGGTCACTCCATAGACCTTGCCAATCTCGTCCAGGGTCTTCGGTTCAGCGTCGGCTAGGCCGAAGCGCATCGCGATCACGCCGGCTTCACGCTCGCTCAGCGTGTCTAGCACGGCTTGGAGTTGTTCCTGCAACAGCATGAACTCGACCTCGTGGGACGGATCGAAGCCATCGTCGGCGAGGTCGAGGAGGTCGCCAAGCGTTGTCTCGCCGTTTGTGCCTACCGGCAGGTCAAGTGAGAGCGGCTCGAAGCGACCAAGCCGGATGGCCTCCCGAACCTGGTCATCGGTAAACCCGGTCGTGAGCGCGAGTGCGTGGACAGATGGAGGCTGACCGTCAATGGTCAACTGGTCCCGCGAGCGCCAGACCTTCTGGAGTCGCTCAACGATGTAGACCGGGAACCGAATGAGGCGGGCGTGGTCGGCGATTCCACGCGTGATCGATTGCCGAATCCACCACGTCGCATAGGTCGAGAACTTGAATCCGGCCGTGGGGTCAAACTTCTCCACGGCGCGGATCAGCCCGAGGAATCCGAACTGCACCAGATCTTCGTAGGCCATACCGGTCGCGGGATACTTCTGCGAAAGCTTGTGCACCAGTCGCTGGTTGTGCATGAAGAGTGCCTCCGCCGCTTGGCGGGCCTCCCCTGATAGCCCACCGAACGTGACATCGCCGGCACAAGCATCCGGGCCACCACGCATGAGTAGAGCGAGCCCGACCTCGTGCTCGGCGGTGAGGAGTCGCTTCTGGAGATGGCGTTCAGGGACGACCGCGTCAGCCGAAAGGAGCCGACGTGCCGCGAAGACGGCTGCCGCTCGGTGGTCGGCGCGGCTCGCCGTTAGGACCGCTTCACTTCGCGGCATAGTCGCGGGGCCTACTCCGTCAACGGTGTCATCTTCGGCGCCGGCGACCTTGGTGACCTCGGCCGAATCGGCGTTCGGCGTCACCTCCGCCGTGGCCCGCGATGAGACTTCCTGACGTGTCGCCGCGGGCTCGGGCCCGGCGGAGGTCACAGGAAGGTCGTCGACGATCGTGACGCCGACCTTCGCGAGCATCCGTTGCACGTCCGAACGGACCGACCCAGCGGGTTCGGCACCGGCAGCCAAGACTCGCTCGAGGCGGGAGCGCCGGAGTTCGCCGTCGCGAATGAGCGGCCGCAACCGCGCAAGCACGTGCCCGACGTATTCCAGGTCCACGTCTTGAAGCCTCCCTCGATCGACCGGTGTTGCCGGTGTCTCCGAATCTAGGGACGAGGTCCGACAGTTTCCGGCAGGATGTCACGAGGTAAAGGGAGCGGGGAGCAAGATCGATGAAGATGCTGCCGGCCGAGCTCGGGCCGGAGTCGGTGACGTCGTCGGAGCAGCGAGTGTTCGATGCATTGCGCAGGAGCGCACTCGCCGGTACAGCTCTGCACTCCCTGAACCTGCCTGAACACCAATACAAGCTGACCGGCGAACTGGACTTCGTGGTCATCCTCGACGAACTGATCCTCGTCGTCGAGGTCAAGGGCGGTCAGGTGTCCCGCCGAGCCGGCGTGTGGACGTACAGCGACCGCGCCGGCCATCACCGCACGTCGCGCGAGGGGCCGTTCCTCCAGGTGGAGAGCGGCATGTACGCCCTGCGGGATCGACTCAAGCAGCGGCTCGGTGTCATAGGCCACGATCTGGCGTTCGGCTTCCTGGTAGTAACCACGGACGTGGACATCCCGAGCAGTACCGCCGAGTGGGCCGTGGAGACCTATTGCGGCCGCGGGGCGTTCACGCGCGACTTCGACAAGGTCCTGGCCCGTACCGCCGCCTATTGGCGGAGTCGGCAGCCGGACAAGTTCCCGATCAGCCGGGACGTGCATGCGAAGCTCATCCACGAGCTGCGCCCCGACTTCGATCGGTCACCGCTCCTCGACGCCCGAGCCGATGTCCTTGAGCTGGCCTACGTGCGTCTCACGGACGAGCAGTTCGACCGCCTCGACGTGTTCAGCGACGCGCCCAGGGTGATCTGCGGCGGTGGTGCCGGAACGGGGAAGACGTTCCTGGCGATGGAGTTCGCCCGGCGGCAACGAGCCCTCGGAAGGTCGGTGATCTACACCTGCCGGAGTGAGGTGCTTGCTGCGTATGTGAAGCGGCTCCTCAGGGGCGCGGGCGTCGAAGTGCGAGTTTCGTCGGACCTGCCTGACGACGTTCGCTTCGACGTCCTCGTCGTCGATGAGGCCCAGGACCTCATGAATCTGGAGAGCGTCGATCGGCTGGAGCAGCTGGTCCGCGGAGGGTGGAAGGACGGCAACTGGATCCTGTTCATAGACCAGAACCGCCAGGCGCACCTCTACGGCGACTACGACGCCGAGGTGCTCGACTACATGCGGTCGTTCTCGCCGGCGCCCGCCCGGCTCAGGCACAACTGCCGCAACACCCAGAACGTGGCGTTCAACACCCGCGCGATCACTGGGGCGGACATGGGCGTGGCCTCCGCCGGGGCAGGACCCGAGGTCCAGACCCTGCCCGTTGCGGACGAGGCAGAGGAGTCCGCGCGGCTCCAGGAACACCTTCGCCAGCTGCGTGAACACGAAGTCCGGCCGGAGCAGATCACGATCGTGTCGCTTCGTGGCGATTGGGCGACGTCGGCTGCACGGAGCCTGCGCGAGGTGCGCAAAGGTCAGCTCAAGCGCCTCGACGCCACCAATGCCGCCGAGTTCCCTGGCGACTCGATGACCTGGGCATCGGCGGTGGATATCAAGGGCCTGGAGAACCGCTTCGTCTGCGTAATAGACATCGATGAGCTGGAGACGGACGAGGACATCGACCTGTTGTACGTCGCCCTCAGCCGCCCGCGCGCCGGCCTCTGGATGGCGGCCAGGCCGACGGTCGCGGCCCGCATAGCCGAACTCTTCAAGGAACACGCGCCCGCCGCGATGCAAGCACTCAAGGGAGCCGCCCGATGACCGACCTGACTGCCACCCGCGACGAGTTCGTCGCCTACGTGCGCCGCCAGCTCGTGGGTCCGTTCGGCGGCCCGACCGAAGTCATCTTCGACCCGCCGAACCGCCGCTACCTCATGGGCATCCTGTTCCCGAAGGCGGTGGCCTTCGCCGGCTACGTCGCCGAAGAGGGTGAGGAGGAGGACGAAGGTGCGACCGAGGCCGGGGGTGAGGAAAGTCAGTTCGCCGACGACCCCGTGTCGGCGGCCAACGACTTCCTCCCGGCATCCGAGGGCTTCTCGTTCTTCACCACGGCGCAGAGGCTGACAGTACGAGCTCGCGCCGCCGAGTACGAGACCCTGAGCGGCAAGACCGCGGAGGAGGCGGTGGCTGGCGCTCAGATCGCCGACGCCGGTCCGACCGAGGAGCCGGACGATGATCCGAAGACCCATGCTCGCGGTTCGCGAAAGGTTTGGCGCCGAGTTCCGCTCCCGGAGGCGACTGCGACGATCGGGGCAACGGAGCCGCCGAAGCACGTGATCTGGAACGGCAAGGCCGAGGTCCACGTCCGGTGGCGCACGTACACGCATGGATCGCTAGTGACGGTCACGCTGGTTAACGGCCGGACCGCCGACGGGGAGGGTGCCGACCGCAACTGGGACTCGCTGCTCATGCAGACCGAATTTGATGTCACCGTCGCAGATGACGGAGAGATCCTGGAGTACCCCACCGTGTCGATGGCTTCCCACGATCCCGAGGAGGAGGAGCTGCGCCTGATCCATCGCGATGCGAGGGTGTTCGCGATCGGTCATGGCTGCTCCCCGGAGTGGGCCGTGATCGAGGGTGCCGTTCGGTCGGTGCGCTCCGAGGTCATGCCGTCGTATGTAGTGCCGCGCGTCAGTGCCGAGGGAGAGAAGCCGTTCCAGGCGCTCGACGTGGCCTGGCTCGCCGACGACGCGACGAGCGTCGACGATCTTGTACGTGAGCTCGACGCGTTCGTAGACCCGTATGCGCAGTGGATCGACGTGGTTGCCGCCCGAGGTCGGTCCCTCGATACCCGCTATCAGACCGCTGTCGAAGCGATCCTCGACCGGTTGACGACGGCGCGGGATCGAATGCGCGACGGTATTCGTGTCTTCGCGGACCACCCGGACCGCGCGCGGCTGCTCGAGGCGTTCCACCTCGCCAACAGAGCGATGCTGATCCAGATGCGCCACAGCCGCAAGGACCTGGTCGGTACGAGGCATCGACGGGCCGACGCGCCGGATCTGCCCACGACGTACGAGTTCGCCGCGGGCGAGCGGCGCGCCTCCTGGCGCCCGTTCCAGCTGGGCTTCTTCCTGACGACGCTCCGCGGACTGGTCGACCCGGATCACGCGGACCGCGAGATCGTCGACCTCATCTGGTTCCCGACCGGTGGTGGAAAGACTGAGGCGTACCTGCTCGTGGCGGCGTTCGAGATCTTCCGTCGCCGCCTGGTGAACGGGGAGGTTGGAGGCGGCACCGCGGTCATCAGTCGGTACACCCTGTCACTCCTGACCGCCCAGCAGTTCCAGCGGACGGCGTCGACGATCGCCGCCTGCGAGTACCTCCGGCGAGCTGAGGCGACGAAGCTCGGCGATGAGCCGATCTCCGTCGGGCTCTGGGTCGGCCTGGCGACCACTCCGAACTCGTACAAGGAAGCCCGCGAGCAGTTCGAGATGCTGCGAGAGGCACAGGAGACTGACGAGCGCTTCCTGCTGGAGCGCTGTCCGTGGTGCGGTACCGAGATCGTGCCCAGGGAGCACCACGAGGACGATGCCTTCTACGGGATCGTTGCGACTGACCGGAGCTTCAGATTCCACTGCACGTCGTCGAAATGCGATTTCCGCGACGTGCTCCCGGTTCACGTCATCGACGACGACCTCTACGAGAACCCGCCGTCGTTCCTCCTCGGCACCGTCGACAAGTTCGCCCAGCTGGCATGGGTCCCCGACTCCGGCAAACTGTTCGGCCGTCCCGGGGCCAAGCAGCCGCCCTCGCTGATCATCCAGGATGAGCTCCATCTGCTCACCGGGCCGCTCGGTACCACCGTTGGCTTGTACGAGGCGGCGATTAACCTCCTGTGCGAGTCAGGCGGCCGCACTCCCAAGGTCATTGCATCGACGGCCACCATCCGTCGGGCCGGTTCGCAGATCATGGGACTCTTCGGTCGCCGCGTCGACCTGTTCCCGCCGTCAGGCATCGACGCCGACAACTCGTACTTCGCACGGATCGAGGAAGGTGCTCCGGGCCGCCTGTACGTCGGCATGATGGCCCAGGGCCACACCTCCGACACCGCCGTCGTGCAGACCGGCGCCGCGCTGCTGCAGGCGCCGGTCGACCTGCAGCTCGACCAGGAAGCCAAGGACGCCTACTGGACGGTCGTCGCCTACCACAGTTCGCTCCGTGAGCTCGGTCGCACGCTGACCATCGCGCGCGACGACATCCAGGCCCGGCTGGCTAGCCTCATCGTCGGTCGTGAGCGCCGCGAGTACGACGTCGAGGAGCTTTCGTCGACGGTGCCACGGTCGCAGCAGCCTCGGCTGCTCGAACGCCTGTCGCTGCCGTACACGGACAAGGGCGTCATCGACTTCCTGGCGACGACCAACATGCTGTCTGTCGGCGTCGACGTCCCGCGTCTCGGGCTGATGCTCATGAACGGGCAGCCGAAAGCCACAGCCGAGTACATCCAGGCGACGAGCCGCGTCGGCCGCTCGTCCACGCCCGGCCTGGTTTTCGGCTTGTTCCGCGCAACCAAACCTCGGGACCGCTCGCACTACGAGAACTTCCGCTCCTACCACTCTGCGCTATACCGCCACGTCGAACCGACCAGCGTCACGCCGTACTCACCACCGTCGCGCGACCGGGCGCTGCACGCAGCGCTCGTCATCCTGGTCCGACACCGCATCGGGCTCGCCGCTGACGCGACTGCAGGCAGGGTCCTCGACCATCTGACCGAAGTCCGCGACCTCGCCGAGCGTCTGGTCGAGGTCGTCGGTCGAGTCGAGCCCAGGGAGCGCTCCGGGGCCCTCGCCTACCTCGAACGCTTCATCGAGGACTGGGTCGATCGATCGAAGGCGGCGGAGGCCGACTCCAAGAATCTGTATTACAAGTCCAACGGCAAGGGCCAGATGAACCTCTTGAAGGACTTCAACGCGCGCGGCGACGCATGGTCGACCCTCGGTTCCATGCGGAACGTCGACCGTGAGTCCCTCGTCGAAGTGTTGCGCAGCGCGAGCGGAGAGGCCTGAGATGGGGCAACGGAAGATCCGCCAGTCGCAGACGATCGTGCCGTTCGGTGTCGGTGCGATATTCGACTTCCAAGGTGAGTCGCTCGTCGGCTGTGACACCTTCCGCTGGGGCGCGAAGGGAGAGACCGTCGTCAGTGAGCGGCTCGCCAGAGTGCTCGGCGTGACCGAGTTCCGCTCGGCCCCGGTGTCGGAGAGCAACCGGTGGGGCAATGCCGCGACCTGGGGCGTGCCATACTCCCGATTCCCGTCCTGGCTGTTCTGCCAGAACTGCCGGCGGATGACCCGCTGGCGCCGGTCGCTGGAGCAGGAGGGGAAGGTCCCGACGTGTTCGAGCTGTCCGGGAAAGCGGCAGCTCGTGCCGATGCGCTGGATCCAGATCTGCCCGCACGGCCACATGGACGACATCGAGTGGCGGCGTTGGGCGCATTCTCGTAACCCGAGCCATGAGGCTCGACAGTGTCAGTCCGACCAGCTCTTTTTCGAGACGGTGAAGGGCAAGGGCGGTGGGGGCCTCGACACACTCCAGGTGCACTGCAAGGCGTGTGGGAGCCGCCGTGACCTTATGGGGATCACGTCGAAGGGGTCGATGAAGTCGATCGGCGTCAGCTGCAGCGGGCGCCAGCCGTGGCAGGGCTGGAAGGACCGTCAAGACTGCCTAGAGATCCCGCTGGCGGTGCAGCGCGGTGCGTCCAACGTCTACTTCCCGCTAGTGCACTCGTCGATCGAGATTCCGAACACCTCCCGGACGGACACCAACGACGAGAAGGCGCTTGAGATCAAGAACGATGCCTGGTTCCGTGCCCTCCTCACCCTCGAGGACGGGGCGCCACAGGTCGACATGACCGTGGACATCCTCGCGCAGACCTGCGGCGTGAGTAAGGACTACATCAAGGGGCTGGCGCGCGACGAGCGTCAGCGGGCACAGGGCCGAGCGACGACCGTGGAGGCCACCCCGGGCGACCTGCTCAGTGAGGAGTGGGCGGCGTTCCTCACCGAGATGCAGAACAGCGACGACCGCAACTTCCGTACACGCCATGTCGACCTGGGCAAGGTGGCGAGCGACGCCGACGCGCAACTCGATGACCGGATCGACAAGGTCGTGCTCGCCGACCGGCTCCGCGAAGTCCGGGCGCTGGAGGGCTTCCACCGCGTCACGCCGGGCGGGAAGAACACGTTGGTCAAGGCCGGCCTGCACCACAACATGAAGTGGCTGCCCGCGATCGAAGTGCGAGGCGAGGGGATCTTCCTGTCGCTCGACGAGGGCCGACTTGCGGTGTGGGAGCAGAAGGAGGCGGTGCGCAAGCGTGTCGCAGAGCTCGACAAGCGGCTCGAACGGTCCTTCATGGTGCAGCGACTTCGCGAGCGCACCGGTCCGATCCTCGAGCCCCGGTACGTGCTGCTGCACACCTTCGCCCACCTGTTGATCCGACGTCTGGCGTTCGAGTCCGGCTATGCGGCCACGAGCCTGCGCGAGCGCATCTACGCACGGAGCAGCGACGAGGCGGGTGCCGTGAAGCAGGCGGGTGTCTTGATCTACACGGCCGCTGGCGACGCGGAGGGCACCCTCGGCGGCCTCGTCCGACAGGGCGAGCCGCCAGCGCTCCAGAGCACAATCCTCGAGACCCTGCAGGACGCGATGTGGTGTTCGTCGGATCCACTGTGTAGTGAGAACCTGGCATCCACATTCGACAGCCTGAATTTGGCCGCCTGTCACGCGTGCACGCTGGTCGCGGAGACAAGCTGCGAGAGTGGCAACTACCTGCTCGACCGGGCGCTCGTGATCGGGAACGAGCACGAGCAGTTGGAAGGCTTCTTCCAACCGGTGCTCAAGGCCGCCATGGACGCCGCGGGCGAAGGCGTGCGGGGACTCTGACGTGCGGCTGCCAGCGTTCGAGGATCTGTCTAAGGAACAGGATCTCATCTACAACCTGGAGCTCGACGGCAACTACCTGGTGAGTGGCCCGCCAGGGACCGGGAAGTCGGTCATGGCGCTGTACCGCGCACAGGTGCTCACGTTCGACGACCGCGAGCCTGACGTGCTGATGTACTCCAACGTGCTCCGGCAGTACACGGCGAGCGCAGCGGCCGAGGTCGGCATAGAGGGGCGGGTGTCCACCTTTCACAGCTGGTTCAACGCCTTCTGGCAGAATCACTACGGCAAGAAGCCACCGACCCATGTGGGCGATTCGTACTCGTACGACTGGGACGAGGTGCCGCAGCAGTTCCTGAAGAAGATGCCCGACATAGGCACGCTGCATGACCTCCTTGTGGACGAGGGCCAGGACCTGCCGCTCGGCTTCTATCGGATGACTCGGTTCCTGGCGAAGAACATCACCGTCTTCGCCGACGAGAACCAGCAGCTCTTCGAGCAGAACACGACGCTCAAGGAGATCGCGACGGCGATCGCGGCCGACGAGTGCCTTGACCTCAAGCGCAACTATCGGAACTCGGCCGAGATCGCGGAGGTGGCGCGTGCCTACTACGAGGGCACCCCGACCGGTGTACCGGATCCGCCGACCCGTCACGGGGACAAACCGACACTCCGGCGCTATGAGCAGACCGAGGACTTCGTGGACTTCGTCGCCCGTTACGCCTCGGGTCGGACAAATCTGAACATCGGCATTGCCTGTCCGGATGCTGCAATGCAGAAGCGCCTGCTGAGGCTTCTGGAGGGCAAGAAGCTGTCGATCCCGGTGCAGGCCTACATCTCAAGCGACCGGTCGCGGAAGGTGCTCGACTTCGAGAAGCCGGCGATCACGCTGGTTCACTACCGGTCGCTCAAGGGTCTCGAGTTCGACACGCTGTTCGTGCCGGAGCTACAGCGCGCACCCGTCGATGCCACGAGTGCGTCCCTCCGCATGATGTTCTATGTCGTGATGTCCCGGGCCCGGGACGAGCTCCACCTGTCGTGGAGCGGTGCGAGTGACGTTCCGCCCATCGTGGCGCATCTGGGAGAGTCGGTGAGCGCGCGGTGAGGGACGAAGGTCAGCTCGGACTTCTTGAGATGACCGACGACCCGAGTCGCGATCGGCCGCTGTTCTTCCTGACCAATCGGATGAACCTCAACACGATCTTGGGGTCACGGCTCATCGCCCCGCGTGAGGCCTACCAGAAGTACTACGCCGACCTGCTCGACCTGACGCCCCGCTGGGTGCCGCTCCTGACGACCCCGCCGGCAAAGGCGCAGCTCGACATTGTCACCGCCGAGCGAGGCTCCGGCTCGGCTGTAGTCGTGGAGCTCTCCGGGGATGTCGGCAACCGCGAGGGGAGTCTTCCGGCTGACGGTGTCGTGTACCTGCATGCCGCCAAGATCGCCGACGCCAGAGCGATCCACTTCCCGGACGAGCGATCGCTACGGGAGCATCGGGCTCGCGTCTACGGCAACGTGCACCCCCACGATGATCTGCTCCGTGTCACCCCTGAGCTGTTCTCGGGTGACGGGGTCGAGTTGGCGATCGCATCTCCCCGTGAGACGCCGTCGCCGGACTGGCGTCGTATCGATCGGATCAGAGGCGCAGCGAGTGCGGCCGTCGGTTACGCGACGACCTCTGGACGGCTTGCTCTTGCCGCGTCGCTGCTCGGAGGGACGGTCGACGACCCCGGCATCGAGCTGCCGCCGTGGTTGAACTGGGCTGCGCTGGACGACCTCGTTCACGGCGAAAGTGAGGGCGGCACGGCGTCGCCGGATGCTGTGACGTTCTCGGCGGTGTACGACGTTCTTGCAGAATCCGACATCGCCGACTCGTGGAGTCCGGGCACTGTGCTGTCTGCCGTGGTGGAGCGCGTGGAGGCGGCATCGCTCACGGACGACGACTTGGGCCTTGTCATGCGGAACCTGCAGCGAGTCAGGCAGCTCGTGGACGCGGAGGTGGAGTTCGAGCCTTTCCGAAGCACAACCAGCGCACTGTTGTCTGCGAAGGCACTCATCCTGGTGCTGCTACGCCCGAATCTTGCGGATCTTCTGGCGTGGCCGGACAGCGAGACCGGGGCCGATGGGGCCACGCAACTCGTCGCGGCGATCTTCGCCGGAAGGCTGCGGGGCTCGGGGAGGGAGGATGTGGCCCTTCGGTCGCTCAGCTTCGATGACGCCACGGCATCGTGGGCTGTCCAGGTCGCAGCGCATCCCGGGGTTGCAGCCCCGAGGATCGATTTTGTCTGGGACGGACCGCAGGTATCGATCGCAGGAGGTGCGGCGCCGGAGGTTGAACCCACGTACGGCACCGAGTCCGGGGAAGGTGCGGTCGTGGTTGCGGCCGCCTATTCCGAACTCGGCTCCAGGTCCAAGGCGGCCGCTCGTCTTCGGGTCGCTCGAAAACTGGGATGGCCTGTCACGACCGTCGTGAAGGTACCCGCGGGCTCCGAGGTGACCTCCGACGGTGATGTAGTCAGAGTGGTAGGGGTCGATGCGGTGAAGCTCGTTGATTCGATCAGCGAGTCACAGTTCCTCGCTCTCGCGGCCAGGATCCGCCCGGATCAAGTTGACGACGCATTGTCTGCAATGAGGCAGCGCAGACGCTGAGCAGCAAAGCCGACGCGACTTCCGGCACGACCTCGAAGGGCACGGGCCTAGGAAGCGCACCGCGCACACGGATGGCGAGTCGCGCTGACGGTCGAGAGTTGAACTAGCCGCACGGCGTGGAGACGCTGGCCCATGTTGACGGCTTCGGCCTGCCCGCTTCGAAGCGCTTCGCAATCCTCGCGAAAGTGGTAAGCGCTCCCACCCTTCGTGACGTAGGCGAGTCGTTCATGGGGGTCGACGTAGCCGTAGCCGGCGGCCCCACGTCGTGAGGTCCGATTGGAAGGTTGTATGTAGGTGCCGTCGAAGTGGAAGAACGGGTCGTGTGGCTCGCTCGGCGGGGTGCGAGGGCGTGCTGTGCGCCCGTTAGCCTCGCAGTCAAAGCAGATGGGTTCGCTCACGGCCGTCGTACGGAAGTAGCTGCAGGACTTCTCGGTGTCACATGCCGCGCAGACGTCGGTTCCGGCGTCCTGTGGCCGCGCACGCCGCCAGCACCGAGGCTGATTGCCAGCGAGCGAGAATCGGGGATCGCTTTCCAGGACTCTGCGCACGTCGGCGGGGCCAACAGCAAAACCGAGGCTCTTCGCCGTTGCCGTCAACTGCTTGTCGGTGAGGGGGTACCTCCGTTCGAGCTCGGCCAGCAGGCCCTCAACGAGGGATTCCACCTCGCTCATCTGCGAGCCCCCTCTCCGATTTGCCTCAGTAGGGAGGGTGCCACGTCATGACCCCACCGGCTGGCGATTCCTACCGAATTTGACGAGCGTCTAGCTAGCGCCGGACGATGGGGCACTTCTTTCACTCGCCCGCAGCGGCGACTGCCGAGAGCCGAGCGACCAGATCCTGCATCCGGTCTGATTGCTTGTGTGAAACCACTCGTCGATGTCCCGATACGCGTCCGACGGGAGCGCCGAAGGCGTGAGCGCGCACCTCGCCGATCCTCGCGAGTCGGACTGCGGGTCCGCCCCGCTCGGCGAACAAGCGCGAGCCCCATTGCGGCGGCAAGACGAAGGTCCACGGAGCCGCGGGAGGTCAGTAGAAGTTGCGGTGACGATGCTTCTAGCCGGACCTCTTGGTACCACCGACCGGCTGCATGGCGCGGGCCTACCGGACCGGTGATCCACGTGTCGCAAAGTTCCTGAGCGATTCAAGTTCTGTCGCGCATTAGTACCCCGCAAGCGTGAGGAGATCGCCCGTAGGATCAGCCAGATGAGTGTCCAAGCGAAGACTCTCCGCGAAAGCGAACGCCATAGGGTCGCCTTGAGCGCCCGCTCTGTTTGCCGCAAAGCGGTTCACCGCCGCTGTAACAAGCGGAGTCGAAGACCGGAGGATGCCAGCAAGGAGGGGGGCATCTGTGACGCCGCCATGCAAGATCAGGTTGCGTTGGCGATACAGGCCCTTGAAGGTCGTAAGGATCTCGGCGCGAAGCCGTCGTACTTCCTGCGGGCGCAGAAAATCCGCAGTGTGGCGGGCCTGAGAAACAACTCTTGTGGACTGAATTCCAGAAAAGTCGCTCCCCTGCAGGAATGCCACGAGCGCCAGCATGCTGGCTTCCCGAGACAAGCCCGCAAGAGATGATGAAAAAATCGGATCGCCCTGCTTGCCAATAAGGGCGCCCATGGTGTTGGTCAAGGCGAAGCGGATCCATGCGATCGTCGCAACGTCGGCGGCGCGCTCGCCCGACACCAACTTGCTTTGATCTCCCGCACTACCGAATAGTCCTTCGACGGTCGCCCATAGCATGCCGGCGGCGGCCGCTCCTCCTGCGAGTACCGACGCCTGGATCGATTCGACCGCAACTTCGAGTCGATCATCAGAAGCTGATCGGCCCATGATGGGCTCCGGAATGTCGTAGTTGGGGAGGAGGTGTTCTAGCCTTGTCCTGGAGGGAAGCGTTCGCGGGGCTTTCAAGCCCTTGATCCAAACCAGTCGATGAAACTTGGGCATGACTCCGGTCTTGAGTAGCGCTGCGTGGGTCACCCGGTGCACAGCTTCGCTTGCGCTTTCGAGGATCCCGTCAATATCGCGCCCCGATCCCCGAAGAATTATCCCCCCGTGCATGGTTCGCGGAACCAGTCCGTTGCCGCCCAGTCCATTCTCGTCGAGCCATTCGTTGACCTGTCGGCGCGTGATCCACCCCGGCCCGGACCTGACCTCAGGCTTGACGGTCTGGGCCAGCATTACGAGCGCTTCGGCAGTTCCCTCGCCATGTCCGATCAAATCTATTAGGTCGTGGATCAAGTCACCGAGAGTCATCGTCCGTGGCTCGTGTTTACGGCGGTAGTCGAGCCAGCGCGACAGATACGCCGGGTGGACGCCCTCGCCTAGCAGGAACGCGGTCAACAGGGTCGCCGCAGAGCTCGGATCAGTGTTGATCATCGCTTGAGGATCGGTGACGCTAGCTGCCCAGTTCGGTAGGTAGTCTGCACGCAATTGCGGAACGAGTTGCCGCACTCCGACGTGACGATGGGTACGTGGTGCGAACTCTTCCGCCTTCTTCGGGAGCGAATTTGCCAACGCGCCCCGCTTCGGCTGATTTCCAAATCCCGGATCGATCAGGAGCCGCTCCCGCACCTGGCCCTTGAGGTCATCGAAACTTGCTCCGCCGAGGACGCTGTTGCTGACCGCCGCCCCGGCGACCAGGAGCTCTTCGATAAGCCGAACCGAGCTCTGTGTGAGAAGTGTTGACGACCACCCCTGACGCGATGACGTACAGCGCGACATCTCGGCGGCGAGGTTCTCGGCTACTCCCAATGCGAACACACCTGGAATTCTAGTGTTCCGAGGGGTCGAGTTCGGGTCGTTCAAGCTACTACTCGGCCTCCTCGGCTCCTCTGGCAGCTGCGCATGGTCGAGCCGGCACAGCTCTTTGGAATTAGCCCCTGAACGTCTGCTGAGTGGCTCGGTAGGCGGGTCCGAGTAGATCTGGGCCGCTAGATGGGCCGCTAGATGGGCCGGCAGGTCGTCCTGACCCACGCGCAGCTGGGTCCTCGTCCGATGGTTGCCCTGACGAGTCAAATCGCTCCGACAGCGCTAATAGGGGCGCTTCCCGCGGCGGCCTGTGAATCCGTCCCCTAGTGACAATCGATCGGCCCGGCCGTGGATCGGGTCCGCCGTTGAATCCACCCATTGCGGGGCGAGCCGGCTGGGTCGCCTCGCCGGCTTTGAAGCCGCGGTTCACGAAGGGGGCAGGATCAGTACGCGAATACGTGCACGCTCGTTACGTCGATCTCCCGGCGAGGATCGCCGAAGAACGCTCCCATCCGCCGCGACACGGTGAGGAACGGGCGCTCCCGCGGCGAACCATCCTTCTTCCAGTTGTTCGTTGGAACAATCAGGAAGAGGTGGTGGGCATCCGGCGCCACGTGTGCCTTCCAAAGGTCCTTCAAGTCGTGGTTGTTCGTTATCGTGCCGCCCCGCTCGACCTCGGCGATCACGCCGCGCCCCTCGGAAAGTTGGAAGAAGAAGTCAGGTCGAGCGTGCGTCACCAATCCGCTCTGCGGCGTCAGAACGACCTCTTCTGCGAACCCCAGCTCCAGGCGCAGCAGCTTCGCGAAGTGGTCTTGGATCGCTTTGCTCTGCGCGCCGTGCACGTGCAGGACTGCGATCTCCAGTTTGGTGGCCTCGATGTGACGGTGGAGGCGTTCGGCCAGCTCGTCAACCGCGTCCATCTCGTGCCGTTGGCCGGCCGGCAAATGCGCCTTTACGTGTCTCTTATAGCCCTCCACGCGCCGGAGCTTCGCAGCTTGAGCTCTTAGAAGCTAGTGGGATGACGTGGCGGTTTTACTCACGGGGTGACACGTTTTCGCCTACGTTGCGGAGCGCTGAACCCCAACGAACGGTGAGAGAGATGAGCGAGTCGCGTTTGACGCCGCAGCCAACGCTGCGGCCAGCGGTCCTCATCGACTCCAACCTCTTCATCGCCGCAGAGGACAACCCCGAAGGCCATGTGTACGGCGCCGAGGCCGCCGAATTGGTGCGTCTTGTGCCGGAGGTCGGCTTCCAACTCCTCCTCAGCCAGGGCACGCGCAGCGACATCCTGCAAGCCCCACCGGCAGTTCGCGAACGCCGACATCGGCAGTTGGCCAAGTACACGGTGCTGGCCGCCGCACCCGTCAACCAGTCGGTTCGCGAGCAGTTTCCCGCCGTGCTGACGTCGAACAACTCCGCCGACATCGAAGTACTCAACACGTTCGCCACCGGTCGGGCACGCTGGCTGGTTACCGAAGACGCACAGATGCGCGGTCGCGCCATCCGCGCTGGCTTGGACGGCGTCTTGTCGCTAACTGAGGCGCTCGACTTTCTGCACAGCTTGAAGTCCCCGGCGACCGTCCACGGTCCCGCCGTGTACGAGGTCGAGGGCTACCAAGTTCAACTCGGCGCCAGCATCTTCGACTCGCTGCGAGCCGACTACGAGGGCTTCGACGACTGGTGGCGAGACAAGGTGTCCAACCGGCCCGTCATCGTCCTCGGCGATACCGAAGACCCTCAAGGGGTCGGCGTCCTGAAGGCCGAGACCGCCCCGTACGGCCTAACCGGCGACCTGCTCAAGATCTGCACGTTCAAGGTCGCCGAGCGCGTTCAAGGCGACAAGCGAGGAGAGCTTCTCCTGCGAGCTTGCCTCGACCACGCACGCCAACATCGCTTAGACGGCTGCTACCTCGAAGTACTCCCCGACAAGCAGGAACTGCTCGCCTGGCTCGCCGCGTTCGGCTTCACAGTCCTGCCCGGGGCGGCCACCGTCCGTGGCGAGCACGTCCTCGTCAAGCACCTTCACCCACCAGCCGACACGCAGGCAGACGTCTCCCCTGCCGATCCGCTGTCGCCCCTCGCGCACCACATCGCCTACGGACCTGGCAGTCTCCTGCTCGAGCGTGCCCACGTCGTCCCGATCGTGGACCACTGGCTGAACCAGCTGATGCCCGACGTCACCGGCGGCGACCTGTTCACAGGTACCGAGGGCTGCGGGAACGCCATCCGGAAGGCCTACCTGTGTCACGCGCCGACGAACAAGCTCGCGCCCGGAGACGCACTCCTGTTCATGCGTACCGGGGCCGGACCGTCGAACGTCTGCGCTGTGGGGGTCGTCGAAGCGACCCGGAGATCGTCGGAGCCTGATGACATCATCGCGTTCGTCGGGACCAGGACCGTCTACAGCCGGGCAAGCATCGAGGCACAGTGCGCGACACACCCCGTCTTGGCAGTGCTCTTCCGTCACGACGGGCCCCTGCCGCACCCGATACTTATCTCAGACCTGGTCTCGGCCGGCGTCCTGAACGGCACCCCTCAAAGCATCACCGAAGTCTCCCCGGAAGGAGTGGCGTGGCTGCGACAACGGAGTCAAACCTCGGACGAGTAGCGCTCATGTCGATCCACCCGCAGTACGCCCAAGCCATCATGGCCGGGACCAAGAAGGTCGAGTTCCGAAAGCGCCGCATCGCCGACGACGTCACCCATGTCATCGTCTACGCAACCGCGCCGGTCAGCGCTGTCGTGGGTGTCTTCGAGGTGTCCGGGCAGACCACGACCACCCCGACCTCTCTGTGGCGCCGCTTCAAGAAGGTCGCTGGTATCAGCCGAGACGGCTTCGACGCCTATTTCGAAGGTCGCGACAGTGCCACCGGCATCACGGTCGGCGACGTCACCGTGCTAGACGAGCCGCTTTGCCTACAAGGGGACCTCGGCATAGGGCGCCCCCCGCAGAGCTACCAGTACGTCAACCCGACAGGCCTCCCCGTCGGCCTGGTTCCCGCCTCCGCCTGACACAACAGGTCAGAGCGTGTATCGCCTTCACGACCAGGCGGCGTGTCCCGGGACCTCAGAGCCCCAGACCACGTCGCGCCCTACGGGCGGTCAGACCTCGTCCGCGGTCGCCCGCATGGCGGAGTCGTCCAGCGAGGCGAGCAGCTCACCGAACGCCTCGACGTGCGAACCGTCGAGCTGGGCGCCTTCGGCCCTGAGGGTCGCGGTGACATCAGTGGGAGCATTCACCAGCGGGCTGCCACGCCACGTATCGATCCACGCCGCGTCCACGACCCGGGTGCGAAGTCCGGCAGCAAGCTCCCGAGCGGCGCCCTCCGGAAGGGAACCGAACACGGACACGAAGAGCGGCGCGTGGGCGTTGGTCAGGCCGATCTCGCCGTCGGAATGCAGCAGCATCCCTTCGAGAACCCCGCAGCGGTAGCCAACCGGGTACTCGTCGAAGCCGGCGTCGACGACCGGGGCGACACCCACGCTGACGGCGTTGCCGAACCCGCCCGCGGCCTGACGCCCGAACGCGACACCGATACGGTGCTGAACCTCAACTGGCTGCTGCGACAGCACCGCGTCCGCGAACTTCTTACGCAGCTTCACCAGCGACGTGCCCGTCCCGACCGCCTCGATCAGGTCGTTCGGGTAGTCCGCGAGGACGTGCCCGAGCCGCCGCAATGCCCACCTGGTCCACATCAACCCGGCCTCGAGCGTCAGAGCCGGCAACTCCTCCCCAACGTCCGGGTTCGTCGCTCGACCGTGCCCGGTCCCGTAGCTGTTCCGGATCGGACCCAACTGCGTCGCCATCGTCTGAACAGCCTGAGCCACCGCACGCACACCCTCATCGTGCGACAGGCCTGGACCAGGCTGGAACTTCAACGCCGCCTGCGCCTTCTTCAACAGGGGCTGCAAGTCCATCTTGTCGTCCGCGGTGCCGTCCACCGCCATCAACACAACCTTCGCGACCGTCTCGATCAGGTCCTTCGCCCGACCGATGACATCCGACCCGTCATCCAACTGCCACGCCCAGCTCAACCGATCTCGAGCAACGCTGACAGCGGCCCAAGCCTCATCGTCGAGATGGTCAGGCCGCTTGATGTCGAACACGTCCACCCGACCGACGCTATCGCCGGCCCCGATCCACCGCGCTGACAACCACTGCCAACCGCACCCGCGCTCGCCCAACCCGACGAGACTCACATGGTCACCTACGGCGCCATGGCCGACGACGGCTGGGAACTCACCCTCCACCGTGAGGCCGACTGGCACTGGCCACTTCGCGACACGAAGCCGAGGCCATCTACGCAGCCTCCCCGCAGAGCAGAGCGCGATCGGCGTGCCGCAACCAGACCCGCCTCCGAAGTGTCGCCGGTTCGTCATCGAGTTCGAACTTCCCGGCGTGGCGAAGGAGAGCATCGACCTCGACGTCGAGCGCAACGTGCTGACAACCGTCCACGCCGAGCGCGTCGCTCGCAGCGGGGAATGGGAGTGATGCGCCTCGGAGAGGCCAAGGGCGCGTTCGACCGCCAGCTCGTGCTCGGCGACGACCTCGACCTGGACCACATCAAGGCGGCCTAGGTCCTCGGAACCTCAGGCGTCGTGCTGCGACGGTCCGGCGTGTCCAGTCGGAGGGGATGGTGTGTCCGGTACGGGTCCAAACGCGGTCCCGCTCGCATGACTAGGAAGAACGGGACGCCCCGTAGCTCGGACTGCCAATCCGCTCACGTCGGACATATGCGCCCCGGTCGGTCGCGTCGCTTGGGCGCGCTCGGTTATCGCCCAGCGCGCTTGGGCCTCACGTTTGGGGGCAGTGCGGGCAGTGAGTTCGGTGCTGACGCCATCAGTAGGACGGGCGTCAGCTTTTCGGCTTGCGCGCCCCGGTCTTTGGCTTCGGATGACCGGAGCCGAGAAGACTCCTGATCTCGGTCCCGCTGCGCGGATCGTCACCTGCCGGCTTAGGCGGCTTGGGATCGCTATTGCCGCGAGCGTCGTCCTGACCGGCCATGCCGAGTCCTCCTGCACTGTTACCAACGTCTGACGACCGCACGTCGATGGTGTGGGGCGAGATGGCCGTTGTGGGCGAAGAGCGGTCGTAGGTGACTCTGCGAGGTGCTCGCCTCACCGGGTCCCTCAGTGCTTGGCCTTCGCTATCCCATTCTTGCGCTTGGGCATGTCCGAATGTATGAGGCTGCGGGTTTCGACTCCGCTGCGCGGGTCGTCTCCCGCTGGCTTCTGGGGCTTCGGATCGTCGTTGCCCCTGGATTCACTTTCTCCTGGCATAGGCCCGTCCTTAAAGTCGAGAAACGAGTATCGCAGTGACCGCTAGGAAAGATCCGAAAGCCAGGATCCATGACGATGCCTTGAGAGCCCCGGTCCGTTCATCGATCACCTTCCGCTGATCCTCGAAGAGCGCAGAGCGGCGACGGTAGAGGATAACCTGCAACTCACCAGCTTTCCGCGGCCCCCACATCGTGTCCCATGTCGAAGTCGGATCGCGATCGGGCCGGTAGACAGTCCTCTGGCCGACGACAGCAACGCAGATGGCGACCGAGCTCACGACAGTTGCCAGACCTGTGAGAGGCCAAGCGTCTTGTTTGACTGTCGCCGCCATCAGCGCGAGAACGGCCGCTCCAAACGCGACCACACTGCCGAGCCGCGTCGTGACAGACTCGAGGCGCTGCTGGTTGAGATCCAGGTTGACGTCGAGCCAATTGCACATGGCTTCGAGCTCGTCCAGTTCGTACTGGGCCGCTACGGCTTCCGACCATTCTCGGTCGCGGTCCCGCTGGGAGGATCTCGTCACGTCGATAGCCTCGCCTATGTCGTCGCCGAGGTCGACCTCGGGCAGAACGCTTGTGGTCAATCATTGACGCTCGCTTGGCTCTCGCGCCCTTCTGGCTCCGGAGCCGCGCAATCGCGGCCGGCGCTCAGGTCTGGGCGGTGTGCGGCAGGTATGTGCCTAGATCGGAGACCTGTTCAATCTTGGTCCAGTCACGGGTCGGAGAGTCGCTCGCGGCAGGTCACCAGCAAACAGGCGTCGGACTGAGAATCCGCTTGCAAGCGGAGAGTCTGAGTCGGAACTGGGCAGAGGGAGTAGCGGAGACCTGAGCACTGGACAGTAGGCGTGACTCGCGGGCCGACCGGCCTGCGATCGATCCCCAGGGCTACGTAAGCCTGGCCGACGGTGTGCGCTTCTCTGCCTCGGCCGGTCTCCCTTCCCAGCGAGCAGCGTGCTCGGGCGGCTACTTCTGCTTCGGTGCCTCGGCAGTTACCCTCGCCGGCTTCTCAGCAGCCTTGGTGATGAAGCGACCAGTGATGGCGCTTCGCCCTCGGGCTGAGCCCACGCGGTACGTGCCATTGCTCAGCCGCTGGACTGAGGTCTTCGCCGTCGACTTCATCGTTGTGCCCCCTTACTTGCCGCCACGCTACACCGGCGGATCACGCCGGCGGCAGCGACTCCAACCGTTGACTCCAGAGATTTGCTCGGACTCCAAGCAGCTCGTACCAGGCGTCCAGGTCATGGTCCTTCAGTGGGCTGGTCGTCGCCGTGGAGATCACCGCCGTCGTGAACTGGGGACCGCCCGGGATCGTCACCGCGATGGGAACTGCGACAACCGATCGCCAGCGCCTCGTCTCACCCGGATCCTCGACGGGTTCCTTCGCGATGACATCGTCAATTGCGAGGCACTGTCCCGCTATCCAAGGGCTGTCGTGATTCGCCGGGATCCGCTTCAGGAGGGTGGCCTCGCGGTAGATTCGGTCGGGCGCAGCCCAGCGAACAAGCGTCCCTTCCCCGTCGGCGACCCAAAGCGTGACGTTGGTGTCGGAGCCAAGTATCCGCTTGAGCTCCTGGCGGTCCTCCTCCAACGCCAGCGCGTGCTCGGCTTGAAGAGCTTCGAAGCGCGAGCACAGTGACTGCCATACGCGCGCCGCGCGTTCGCGGGGCGGCGCGTAACCCGGCATGTTCACGAACGTGAGTTCGCGGATCACTTGCGCTGCATCCGCGTGGTCTTGGAGGAGGATTGGTTCGACTCCGACCGCGCGCCATTGAGCTACGAGCGCGTCGCGAACGTGCTGGAATTGCGCGCGGGACAGCCCCATCGACGCGCGCGCCAACAGCGTGGCGACATGGGCATCGCGGTTCGACCGCGTCAGATCGTAGATCCAGTCTCGCATGTCCGGGTCGCGGTAGGACGTACCGGCCAGGATTAACGGTCCTCGTTGTACCGCTTGCTGGAGTTCGCCGTACTGCCAACTTCGCTCGGCCAGCCCGACGAAGTCCGACAGGCCAAGGATGACGTCGGAGTGGCCCGAACCGGCGATAGGGCTGATGACGCCGTGAAGGTGGTGCACCTCGAGTGAATCAGCGCTTCCCCGAGGCGTCGCGGATGCTCGGGTGAAGAGATGTTGTGGCCGACCGATCTCGTCAAACGCCAACCGGACTGCCTCTTCGAGCAGGGTGTCGAAGTTGAGGGTGAAGAGCCGCGTCGTTCCGGCATCTCGCTGAGCCGCTAACTGGGCGACAGCGAAGTGAAGCGCGGAGGGAAAGGGGGCGTCAGAACCTGAATAGAGAGCTGCAGCCAGCAGGTCGTGCCATTCCTCGTTGGAGAGGACTCCGCGCGCTGCTTCGACAGCCAGCATTGGGTCCTGGCCACGCAGGAAAGCCAACGCCACGTCTGGCGAATCGATCACTCCGCTGCCTCGCAGGATGTCGACGGCGAGAGTCTCCCAATCGGGCAGACCGACAGCCATTGACGCTCCGGCGCCCAGCAGGATCGATATGTCCCCGCGGTCCACCAAGGACCTGAGTTGAGTCGCGATCGCGCCGTCGAGGTCTGGGGCGGTCACGCTCGCATTCTGCCGCTAACGCAGCTCGAATGGGGCCCGACACACCATCAACATGCTCCGCCGGATCGAGCCGACGGGAGGCGGCGTTCGACCGTCTTGAAACCCAGCATCGTTCTCGCATGATGGTTGCCGTCCGTGGCCAGCTCAGCGCCGACGGGCTGCAATCTGGCGCCGTTACGCAGGGTTAGGCGGTTTGCCTTGCCGGCGTCCGATCGGTGTCCCAGAGCTCGACGGATCGCGGTCAGGGTCGACCGGGCGCTGTCGAAGGACGAATTGCCGGTCCGGTGCCATGGAGCGCAGCGAGCACCGAGCCGAAGTGGGCAAGCCTGCTGCCAACCGCTGCTAGATTCTCCGAACGCCGACAAGGCTCGGGAGCGTACAAGGCGGTGAACCGGATGAGGTCGGACGCAGCTGACTTGAGCGAAATCTTGGCCGTGGGCACGAAGACCAAGCGTGATGCCTTGGTGCTGATCGACCTGGATAACGTGCAGATACCACCCAGCCGGCGGCAGCTCCGCGCCCTCATTGGGACGGCTCGGTCGCGGTGCAACGGTCGAGAGTTGCGGGTAGTTGCGGCCGGCAATGCCCAGACATGCGCCAAGTTCGCCGACCTCTGCCGCGACCTAGGCATCGAGTTGATGCGCTGCAGCCGCAGGCCGAACGCCGCCGACCGAGCACTCGTCGCGCTGGCCGGCGAAGCCGTCGCCGCAAACCCTCGCACTAAAGTGATCGTCGTCTCCGCCGACGCTATGTTCGCTCGGCTGAAGCCAGCACTCGTGGTCCTGCCAGCGTGGCAAAGGGAGATGGTTGCCGCAGCGTTGACCGCGGCCGCAGACCAGATCGTGTTGGTCGACATTCGACGCTCGGCACATCGCGCGGGCCGGCGACGGCGTAGGTAGCAAGCCTGCCATGCGAAGGCAGCGTCCGCGTCGTGAAGGCACGCCCAACGCGGAGCGATCGGATACCCCTCAATGCATAGAAGTGACTCTGTTTCCGGGACTTCACCCCCGGACTGGCCCGGAAGGTCCCGCCGCGTTAGCCGATGTCTGTCGGGCATCAGCGCGATCGTCCACGACGCTGTGGCGGCTCAGCACGAGGGGCACACCCGCATGACCACGATGCCCGCGCCGAGCACGCTAACGTCGACGGCACTGCGCCGACCCTGCAATCGCCACCCGATGGCCGCAGCCCGCCAACCCGATCGTGGGGCGTGTGTCGGCCGGAGGATTCGTGTCGAAGAAGAGGGCCGCTCACGCGCTTGTCTTCCGACGACGTGAAGCCCAGCCCTGCTTCCGGGAGCAGCCAGGGCACAGCTGGTGCTTGGCTGAGCTGCGGTCCGCCACCGTGTTCGGGAACGCCTCCCCGCACGGGCACAGCCACCTGCAAGGGGTCCTTGCACCGGGCAGTACGTTTTCCGGCCGAAGCGGCAAGTTCTCGGTCGGGTGCCAGATCGCGGCGACGTCAGGACGTTCGGTCGTTAGGTTCCGCCACGGGGTAGCGACCTTTCCTGCACACGCCGGGCAGCCGCTGCCACCCGGCTTGGTGCGGGCTTTGACCGTCGTCGGCCATGAATGGCCGCAGGACGGTTTACTGCACGTCCAGTTGACGGAGTTCATTGAGCCCGAGTGAATGGTGTAAGGGGCGATGTCGGCGGGGAGCTCGGCAGCGATGTGCGGTGCGACGGTGGCCAGGCAGGTCCTTAGGTTGACCTTCTTGCCAGCGCAATAGGGGCAGCCGCGACCGCGCGCGCGGTCCCTCGGTGCAGACTCATAAAGGTCCTCGAGGCGGCACCGCCACCACACCTTCTTGGCTTGGTCGGCGCGGAGGTTCCGAGCCGTCACGCGACCGTTGGCGTGCTGATCGAGCTCGCCTGCCAGCTTCGCGTGACTGTGCGCAAAGGACTCCTCGCCGTAGTCGGGGTACTCGATATCGTTGAGGATGCTGTCAGCGAGCGCAGTACCGCGCCTCTTACCGCGGGCGATGTAGGTGCGCGCAGCTGCGGCGGTGACGGGGTCGAGCCAGCCCCGGTCGAGCATGCGGTGCAGGACAACTGCAGCCATACGAAAGGGCGTCGGCGTCGCGCACTCGATGTCGTCGGGGTGCAGCGCACGCAGCGGTTGCTCGCGCACCCGAACGAGGCGGTGTCCGGCAGCAAGGACGGCGTCGCTCTTGGCTTGATCCTTCGGCTCCCGGCCGGCGTGAAAGAAAGCGCTGTCGTACTCGACGACCACGAGCTGCTCGGTGTCTCCTCGACCAAGGCGGACGATGATGTCGCCGTGCCCGAAGCTCTTCGTCAAGCCAGGGATGCGCCGCTGGTTGAGCACCGAGCCGGAGCCGAGGGTCGGTGAGAGGACGGACGCGAGTTCGGCGAATAGCTCAATCTCGATGACTGAGGTCTGTCCGCGTTGGCACTCCGGGCAACGAGTCCGATGTGAGGCATGTGCACGGTTCGCCACCGTCGCCGGCCACTCGTGATCTCGGGAGCATCGCCACCAGACCTCGGTCTTGGCACCGTGCGTGACGTCGAAGGGCGTCAGATCGCCGTTCTTGGTGGGGTGCCATTCGGCGGCGACGTCGGGGTGCGTGCATGCAAGACTGGCGCACAGGGGGCACCCGGTCTTTCGCTGAGATGGCAGGGAGAGCCGGTAGTCCGCGTGAGTGGAGTTCTTGAGGCAGCGCCACATGAAGACTCGCTTGGCGCTGTAGCTAACCGTGTCAGGCGTGTCGGGTTGGTTCTCCTCGAGGCAGAAGCTCGCCACCAGGTTTGCGCCGTGCCGGCGCAGTGACCTCTCCGGTGCCAGGACAGATCGTGGTCGCCGGGGGCAGAGCCGGCCCCGGCAGCCTCCGGTGGGTCCTTCCTTCTCGTAGGTGTATGCCTTGCCGCCGACCACACGTACCGACTTCTTCCCGCATACGTGGCACTTCCAGTTCGCCCGGTGGTTGGAGCGCCAGGCGACGGTCTCGGGAGTCGCGTCGCCGTTCTCGTCGTAATCCCAGTCCTTGGCGTACTCCGGCATGCGGTCGGCGATGCTCTGACCGGGTCGGGCGGGGCGCCAGCGGCCTTCACTCACGTGCGGGACCCTCGTGCGGTGCTTCCCTCGTGAGGGGCGCTCGGGGACCTTGCTCATCTGAACCTCTTTCCTTCCGGGCGGTGCCGCGGGAAGGGTGCCCCGCAGCAGTTTGGTGAATCGAACTGCCGCCGGGACTTGGTTCAGTGTGGCTGCGACTTCGCTCCGTCGCGGCCCCGGTCGTGCTGGCTAGCAGAGTAGCGGAAAGAGGAAGGCCCGACAGCTCTCCCCGGATCGAGAGCGCCTGCGCCGGCGTTCGCACGGGACAAGGTTCTCCAGGTTGCCACACGCATACCGCCGCTCTTCGCGGGCCTGGTGACGCGGTTACGCGAACCGCTGTCCCAGGTGGGCACATCCGTGCGCGCAGAATCCTTCGTAAGCGGCTCGGCAAGCGCTCCTGGTTTGCTCCGGTCAACCGGCGCGGGTGAAGACGGTCCCTTCGGCGGAAGAGCTCGGTGCGTCAGGCCTACGCCAGGTTTCTCATGAGTCCCAACTGTGGCGGTCACAGGCGCGGCTATGGGAGACGGAGTTGACCTCGGGGGGTCAGGAAGCCGGCTCGTTCGCGTTCTGCTCCCTCGTCGGGACGCCGGGTGCGTCGAGCATGCCCAGCGTCTCGACTTGAAGGAGCTAGTCCAAGGGGAGCGCCCCGGGCTTGCCGTGTACTTCCGGCCTGCCCCAGAGGGCCCTCGGAGCGGAGTGGCTCTACGTGGCGGCCAGCCCTCTTTCTGCAGCGGACTGAGAGTCCGCTCCGCAAGAGCCCCGTGGCACGGCCGTGGCTACGCGGTGCTCCGGTTCCACTCCGCCCACAATCGACGCCGAGCTGGTCCCGTCAGCACGACGGGACCGGCTCGACGCCGCAGACACCGGATCAGCGAGCGGTGTACCCACCGTCGATCGGCAGCATCACCCCGGTGACCCACGGGCCTCGTCCGCGGCCAGGTAGAGGACGCCGTACGCGACGTCGATAGGGCGACCCAGCCGGCGCAGCGACTGGTGCGACGTCATGAACTCCTCGTACGCCGCAGCCCGCCGTCGAAGTCGCGGGCAATGCCCCTCGACCAGCGGAGTCAGCACGGTGCTCGCGTGCACCGAGTTCACCCGGATGTTGTCCTTGCCGTACGTCGCCGCATCCTGCCGCGTCTGCACCGTCACTGCGCCCTTGGCCACGTGGTACGCGGTGAACTCGTCACTGCCGACCAGGCCGTAGATCGAGGAGAAGTTGACGATGCTGCGCCGCCGCGCCGGTTCTCCCTCGAGACATCCAGCGCCCAGAACTCCGCGCGGCCGGCCGCCGCCCTGATGGCGTCGGTCGTGTCCTTCGCGGCGGCCTCGTTGACGTCGGTGACGGCCACCGCCGCGCCTCGCGAGCGAAGAGCTCGGCGCTGGTCCGCCCCATGCCCAGGCCGGCGCCGGTGATGAGCGCGACCTTGCCTACAGTCGACCCGCGGCGCGCCTCAGGCCCCGACCTCGGCCCGGGCGGGCTGGTTGGCCAGGAACGAGGCGTACCCGTCGGACTCCGCCTGGCGGCAGAACTCCTGGTAGACCTGGCCGCCGCCCATGTAGACCTGGAACTCCTCCGGCTTGCCGGGGATGTTCTCGCCGAGGAACCATGCCTTGGCCTTCTTGCCCTCGGAGTACATGACGGTCGACCGGCCGGCGCGCTCGGTCTCCTGGGCCCACCAGTCCTCCGACTCCGGCGTCGCCTCGAGGAACGGCACCCCGTTCCTCTCCGCCCAGTCGATCGCGCGCTGGAGCCACTGCGCCCCGAGCTGGATCGGCACCGGCAGGTTCGAGTACGGCGTCTGCGGGCCCAGCGACATGAAGAAGTTCGGGAACCCGTGCACCGAGATGCCCAGGTTCGACTTCAGGCCGCCCTCGCGCCACTTGTCCCGCAGCGTGGTGCCATCACGGCCGACGATGTCGATCGCGGTCAGCGTGCCGGTCATCGCGTCGAAGCCGGTGGCGAAGATGATCACGTCCAGCTCGTACTCGACGTCGCCGACCACGATGCCCTTCTCGGTGATCCGGCTGATCGGCTCGGACGCGGTGTCGATGAGGTGCACGGTGGGCAGGTTGAACGTGCCGTAGTAGTTGTGGCCCGTCGGCACCCGCTTGCCGTTGAACGAGTAGGTCTTCGGGCACAGCAGCTCCGCGGTGCGCTGGTCGGTCACGGTCTCGCGGATCTTGGAGCGGATGAACTCCGCGGCGAGCTCGCTGGACTCGTGGTTGGTGGCCAGGTCGTTGAAGCACTCGTTGGCGAAGTGGAAGCCGCCCTCGTTCCACTTCGACTCGAAGATCCGGCGTCGCTCCTCGGGGGAGACCTCGAGCGCGCTGTGCTCGGCCGGCTCCATGTAGACGCCGAACGGGTGTGCCGCGGCTGCGGCGTAGATCTCGTCGTAGTGGTCCCGCAGGTGCTGCATGTCGTCGGCGGTGACCGGGTCGTTGGTCGTCTCCACGATGTAGTTGGGGGTGCGCTGGAAGACGAAGAACTCGCCCGCCTGCTTCGCCACCTCCGGCACGATCTGGATGCCGGAGGCGCCAAGGCCGATCAGCCCGACCCGCTTGCCGGTCAGGTCGACACCCTCGTGCGGCCACATCGAGGAGTGGTACTTCTGCCCGGCGAAGTCCGCGATGCCCGCGATGTCGGGGAACACGGCCTGGGAGAGCACGCCCATCCCGGACACGAGGTACTTGGTGGTGAACGTGCGCCCGTCGGCGAGGGTGAGCGTCCAGCGGTTGGTGTCCTCGTCGTACGCCGCCCGCTCGACGCGCGCCCCGAGCTGGATGTCCTTGCGCAGGTCCAGCCGGTCGGCCACGAAGTTCAGGTACCGCAGCACCTCGGCGCCCGCGGGGTAGCGCTCGGTCCACACCCACTCCTCGCGCACCTCCTTGGAGAAGGAGAAGGAGTAGTAGCTGTACTCGCTGTCGGTGCGCACGCCCGGGTAGCGGTTCGTCCACCAGGTCCCGCCGATCCCGTCGGCGGCGTCGAGCACGAGCGTGTCGAGCCCGATCTCGCGGAGGTGGTGGAGGACCGCGAGGCCGGAGAAGCCGGCACCGATCACGATGGCGTCGTAGCTCTGGTCAGTCATGGGGGTTCCTTTCGAGGCGGGTCAGCGGCCGGCGCGGTACCAGTCGGCGATGAGGGAGATCTCCTGGTCGGCGCGCTCGAGGCGACCGGCCTGGAGCGGGTACACGTGCTGCTGCCCGTGACCCACGGAGAAGGTGACGTCGACGCCGGCGCGCTCGGCCAGCTCGACGAGCCGCTCGGAGTCCTCGAACAGGGACTCCGTGTCGGCGGCGCACACGTAGAGGCGCGGGAAGCCGTCGTACGTCGCGTAGAGGGGGTTCACCAGCGGGTCGGTCGGGCTGGCGCCACCGGAGAGGTAGCGGTCGATGTTGCCCTGCAGCCCCTCGCGGGTGATGAGGAAGTCGGTGTCGTTGTTGGTCTCGATCGTCTTGCCGGTGTTCTCCATGTTCAACCAGGGCGACATGGTGATGACGGCCCCGGGCAGCGGCTTGCCCTGCTCGCGCAGCGTGAGCACCATCGAGATGGCCAGGTTGCCGCCGGCGCTGTCGCCGACGAAGGTGACGTCGCCCGGAGCGATCCCGCGCTGCAGCGCGTCGTCGTAGACCGCGAGCCCGTCCTCGACCTGCGCCGGGTACGGCGCCTCCGGGGCCAGCCGGAAGTCGACGACGAAGACGGGCGTACCGCAGGCGGCGGCGAGGTGGCCGCCGAGCTTGCGGTGGCTTGCCGAGGAGCCGAGGGCGAACCCGCCGCCGTGCATGAGGACCATCAGCCGGTCCTGCTCACCGTCGACCGGCGTGGCCAGGATGCCCGGTATGCCGCCGCGGGTGGTCGACGCGTAGGTGACGCCCTCGGGCTCGGCGGTAGCGCGGTGCCAGTCCTCGAAGACCCATCGCATCAGCTGGACGGACATCTGCGGATGGGCCTCGAACTCGACGGTCCAGTCTGCGTACATCTGGCCGAGCGGGTCGGTCGGGCGGGGCTGGGACATGCGTCCTCCTCGTTCGCGATCGGTGGGCCCGGCGGTGCGTGAGCAAGGCGCCGGGGCGGCCCGGAAGGGGCGGCGAGACCCAGACGACCACGCAGGAATGGGGAGAGGAGGGGGGTGTAGCAATTTGAGTCAGTGCCGTCTCACTGTGACTCGCATCACCGCCCGTGTGTGGTCACAGACTCGTGGCAACGCCGCCGGAACCGCGTCCTCCGCGGTGGCCGTGACCGCCTCACGACGGTTGTCCAGGTGCCCCACCGGGGCCGGCGACACAGCCCACGAACAGGAGACAACTCTGATGCGAAACAACAAGCGAGCACTCGGCGCAGCCGCCGTGGCCCTCGCCTCCGCGCTCAGCATGACGGCGTGCGGAGGCGGCGGCCTGTCCTCCGACAAGACCGCTGCCGACGCCGGCGCGGACGGCAGCGGCGCGGCGAAGTGGTCGAAGGTCACCACCGGGACGACCGGCACCCAGGACCAGATCCAGGACATCTCGAAGTTCTGCGGCGACAAGCCGATCAAGGTCGGGCTCGCCGACGGCTTCGGCGGCAACTCCTGGCGCAAGATCACCCGCGCCCTGCTGGAGGCCGAGGCCAAGAAGTGCCCCAACGTCACCAAGGTCATCTACACGGACGCCCAGGGCGACACCCAGCGCGCGATCTCTGACATCAACTCGATGGTCTCCCAGGGCGTGAACGTGATCGTCACGTTCGTCGACGGTGGCGAGGCGCTCCTGCCCACGATCCAGAAGGCGACCGCGGCCGGGGTGGCCGTGGTGCCGTTTGTCGGCTCGCCCGGCGGCACGCCCGGCAAGGACTACGTCGACTTCGTCTCCGAGGACGTCAAGACCTACGGCAAGAACCTGGCCGAGTGGACCATCGACAAGATGGGCGGCAAGGGCAACCTCGTCATGCTCGGCGGCATCGCCGGCAACTCCTACTCCCAGACCGTCTTCGAAGGCGTGACCGAGGCGGCCAAGGCCCACCCCGGCGTCAAGCTGCTCGACCCCGAGGGCCCGGTCTCGACCGACTGGGAGCCCGGCAAGACCCAGCAGGTCGTCGCCGGCCTGATCACCCGCTACGGGAACATCAACGGCGTCGTCGCCGACTACGGCGGCGGCTCGGTCGGCGGCATCCGCGCCTTCCTCGCCGCCAACAAGCCGCTGCCGGTGTGGTCGGCCAACGACTCCAACGAGTTCGCCTGCCTGTGGGGTCAGTACCACGCCTCCCAGCCGAGCTACGAGGTTGCGACGGAGTCCTCGCGCAACTGGGTGGTCATCGCGGCCCTGCACAAGGGCCTGGCCGCCTACAACGGCCTGGCCAACAACGAGCCCTCGACCTACAACCTGCAGATCATCGAGGACTCCACCGACCCGAACAAGCAGCCCAAGTGCGACAAGTCGCTGCCGCCGGACGCCATCCTCTCCTCCGGCCTGACGGTCGACCAGCTCAAGGGCCTGTTCCGATGAGCGCCGCGGTCACCCACGGCGCGGGCCGGCTGGCGGGCAAGGTCGCCATCGTCACCGGCGCCTCGCGCGGCATCGGCGCCGCCATTGTCAGCGCCTTCGCGGCCGCCGGCGCCACGGTCGTGGCGACCAGCCGGGCCGCCAACAGCGAGTCCCTGCCCGACGGCGTGGAGTTCCGCGAGCTCGACGTCGCCAGCGAGAACGCGTGGCGCGAGGTCGTGGCCGGGGCGGTGGAGCGGCACGGCAAGGTCGACGTCCTCGTGAACAACGCCGGCATCATCGCCTATGACACCCTCCACGAGCTCACCATGAAGGAGTGGGAGACCGTCATCGCGGTCAACCAGACCGGCACGTGGCTCGGCATGCGCGAGGTCGTCCCGCACATGATCGCCCAGGGCGGCGGATCGATCATCAACATCTCCTCGATCTGGGGCAACGCCGCCGTCGCCGGCGCGCACGCCTACCACGCCACCAAGGGCGCGGTCCGCAACATGTCCAAGAGTGCCGCGATCACCTACGCCAAGGAGCGCGTCCGGGTGAACTCGCTGCACCCAGGCTTCATCTGGACGCCGCTGACCGAAGCGCAGGCCCCCGAGGTCAACGACTTCGTCGTCTCGCAGACCCCGCTGGGACGCCCCGGCAGGCCCGAGGAGATCGCGGCCGGTGCCGTCTTCCTCGCCTCCGACGAGTCCAGCTTCATGACGGGCTCAGAGCTCGTCATCGACGGCGGCTACCTCGCCCAGTAGTCCACCCACCTCATTGAAGGAGATCGTCGTGTCCCACCTCGACGAGCAGGACCTGGTCGCGACGCCCGTCGCCGCGGCCGACCCCTCCCCGCCTCCCGGCGACCGCGGCGACGGCACCGTCCTCGAGCTCACCGGCATCGGGAAGTCGTTCCCGGGCGTGCGGGCGCTGCACGACGTCAGCTTCCGCGTCCGGGCGGGGGAGGTGCACGCCCTCGTCGGCGAGAACGGCGCCGGCAAGTCGACGCTGATGGCCGTCGCGTCCGGGGCGTTGGCCCCGGACGAGGGCGAGGTGCGGATCGGCGGCGAGCCCCTCGCCGTCGCCTCCCCGCACCTCGCCCGGGACCTCGGGCTGGGCATCGTGCGCCAGGACCCCGCCCTGCTGCCGCACCTGACGGTGGCGGAGAACATGGCGGTCGGGGTGGGCTACCGGCGGGTCGGCGGGCTGCGGCGCGCCGGCCGCTGGGCGGCCGCCCAGCTCGAGCCCTGGGGCATGCGGATCGACCCTCGGGACCGGGTCGAGGACCTGTCCATGGAGCAGCGGTTCGTCGTCGAGATCGTCAAGGCGCTGGCCCTCCAGCCACGCGTCCTGGTCCTCGACGAGCCCACCGAGCACCTCAACCTCGACGAGGTCCAGCGGCTGTTCGGGCGGGTCCGCGAGCTCGCCGAGCACGGCACGGGGATCGTCTACATCTCCCACCGGATCCCGGAGGTGAAGCAGATCGCCGACCGGATCACGGTGCTGCGCGACGGGCAGGTCCGCGGCACGTTCGACGCCGACGACGTCGACGAGCAGCAGATCGTGGAGCGGGTCATCGGGCGCTCGCTGGACGCGGTCTTCCCCGACCGGCCGACGCTTCCCGAGCACGCCGCCGAGCAGCTGGTCGTCTCCGGCCTCAGCTCGGGGGAGTTCTCCGACGTCTCGCTGACGGTCCGCGCCGGCGAGATCGTCGGGCTCGCCGGCGTACAGGGCAACGGGCAGGCCGCGCTCCTGCAGGCGATCGCGGGCATCCGTCCCGCCACGGGCGAGGTGACGGTCTCCGGTCGCCGCGTGGGGTCGGGCAGCGCCCGCGCCAGCGGCGCCGGGATCGTCTACGTGCCGGCCGACCGGCACGGTCAGGGCGTGTTCCTGCCGCTGCCCGTGAGCGAGAACATCGTCTCCCGGGTGCTCGACGAGGTGTCCACGGGCGGTCTCGTCTCCGAGCACCGCACCGAGGCCGTCGCCCGGGAGCAGATCGGCCGGCTGGGCATCAAGACGCCCTCGCCCCGTACCCCGATCTCCTCGCTCTCCGGCGGCAACCAGCAGAAGGCCGTGATGGCCCGGACGCTGCTCGCGCAGCCGCGCGTGCTGCTCGCCGAGGAGCCCACCCAGGGCGTGGACGCCGGAGCGCGCGTGGACATCTACGCCATCCTGCGCCGCGCCGCTGACGATGGCGCCGCGGTCGTCGTGCTCTCCTCCGACGGCGTCGAGCTCGAGGGCCTGTGCGACCGCGTGCTCATCATGTCGCGGGGCTCGATCGTGCAGGAGCTGCGCGGCGAGGAGGTGACCGAGGAGGCGATCGCCCGCGCGGCGCTCACCTCGACCACGGTGCGGGCCCGGGCCGAGCGCCGGGACCGCGGCAGGAGCAGCGGCGGCTTGTCCCGTTGGCTCACCGGCGACCACTCGCCCTCGGCCGTGCTCGCCCTGCTGTTCGTGGCCCTCGGCGTCGTCGTCAGCCTGCACAGCTCGACCTACCTGAGCCAGTTCAACCTCAACAGCCTGCTGTTCATGACGGCACCGCTGCTCTTCGTCGGGCTCGCGCAGCAGGTCGTCGTCCTCGGTGCCGGCTTCGACCTCTCCGTCGGTCCGTTGATGGGGTTCCTGGTGGTCATCGCGTCGTTCTGGATCGTGGAGGGCGGCAACCTGTATGCCGGCATGCTCCTCATGGTGCTCGCCGCGCTCGGGGTGGGGGCGGTCAACGCGTTGCTCGTCACGTGGTGGCGGGTGAACCCGGTCGTGGCCACGCTCGCCACCTACATGGCACTGCAGGGCCTCTACCTGAGCCTGCGCTCCACGCCCGGCGGCGTCATCTTCCCCGCCATCGCCACGAAGCTGCAGTCGACAGTCGGGTTCGTCCCCGTGGTCACGATCGTCGCGGTCGTCGTCGGGCTCGGTCTCGAGGTGGCGCTGCGGCGGACCCGCTGGGGCGTCAGCCTGCGCGCGGTCGGATCGCGGCAGGACGCCGCCGAGCGGCTCGGCATCCGGGTCCGGCTCGTCCGGGCCGGCTCCTACGTGCTCTGCTCCCTGCTGGTCCTGCCGGCCGGCTTCATCATGATGAGCCAGATCGGCATCGGCGACGGCCGTCCGAGCCTGTCCTACACGCTGAGCTCGGTGACGGTGGTGGTCCTGGCCGGCGCGAGCATCTTCGGTGGTCGAGGCTCCTTCCTCGGCGTCATCGCCGCCGCGTTCCTGGTCCAGCAGGTCGTCAACGTCTCCCCGTTCCTGGGCCTCTCGCAGGCCTGGTCCTACTGGCTGCCGGGGTTGATCACCCTCGGTGCGGCCATCCTCTACGCCCGGCTACGGCAGGGTCGATCGCCGCTGAGGAGCGCGTCATGACCACCCCCACCCTCCGCTCCGCACCCCGAACGCCTGAGCGTGCCGACAGCGGATCTCCCGCCGCCGAGTGGTGGCGCCGTCAGCTCTCGGGCGGAGGCGCGACGATCCTGCTCGCCACGCTGGTGCTCTTCGCGCTGAGCCCGGTGCTGGCACCGGGCAGCCTCGGCTCGGCACCGCTGCTGAGCATGCTGCCGTTCGCCTCCGTCCTGGCGCTGGTCGCAGCAGGCCAGACCCTCGTCGTGCAACAGCGCGGGCTCGACCTCTCGGTGCCGGGCATGATCGCGCTGGCCGCGGCGGTGGTGACGGTGATGCCGCAGAACCACGGCTGGCCGCTCTGGCTCGCCGTCATCTGCGCCGTCGCGGCGCCCGGCGTGGTCGGCCTCGTCAACGGGTTGATCGTGGCGGTCGGCGGCGTGATGCCGCTGGTCGTCACGCTCGGCATGAACGCGGTGCTGCTCGGCACCGTCTTCAAGCTCGCGAACGGTACGCCGGCCGGCGCACCGACGGCACTCAACCGGTTCGCCCTCGATCGGTCACTGGGCATCCCGAACACGCTGATCATCGCGGTCGTGGTGGTCGGGGTGGCCGGGCTGGTCACCCGCCGCTCGATCGCCGGCCACCGGCTCACCTACACCGGGCTGTCCGCGCCGGCGGCCGCGGTCAACGGCGTTCGGGTGACCCTGTACCAGGTGCTCGCCTACGGCTTCGCCGGCCTGGCGTACGGCGGCGGGGGCGTGCTGCTCGCCGGCTACACCAAGACGCCGCCGCTGTTCCTCGGCGACAGCTACCTGCTGCCGTCGGTCGCCGCGGTCGTGCTCGGCGGCACGGCGCTCACCGGCGGCCTCGCCAGCCTCGTCTCCAGCGGGATCGCGGCGCTCTTCCTCACCCAGCTCGGGCAGCTGCTCCGCTCGCTGGGCTGGCAGGACTCCCAGCAGCTCATCGCCCAGGCCGTGGTGCTCGTCGCCGTGGTCCTGCTGCGGGAGGCGGTCCCCGTCCTCGCCCACCGGGTGCGCCGATGGCGGGAGAGCCCGGTCCGGTCGGTCCCGGCCTGAGGGACGAAGAGGGGCCCGCTCCATCGGGAGCGGGCCCCTCGTCGTATTCGGGCCGAGCGGAGCGCGTCTACGCGGTCAGGCGGTAGGCCTTCATCTTCCGGTAGATCGTGGCCCGGGACAGGCCGAGGATCTCCGCCGCGCGCGACCGGTTGCCGTCGGCCTCCTTGAGCGCGCGGCGGATCGCCTCCAGCTCGGCCCGCTCGATCATGGTCAGCTGGCGTGCCCCCTGCAGCTGGGCCGGCAGGTCGGGCGGCAGCACCGGCCCCCGCTTGCCGACCAGCGTGAGGTCCTCGATGATCCCGCGCAGCTCCTTGAGGTTGCGACGCCAGTCGTGGCCTTCGAGGATGGCGAGCGTCTCGGCGCGCAGCTCCAGGCCGGCGCCGGGGCAGATCTGGTCGGTGAAGAAGCGCCACAGCGCCCCGACGTCGCCCGACCGCTCCCGGAGCGAGGGCACCCACACCTGGGGCAGGTTGAGACGGCCGGCGACCTCGGCGGCCTCCTCCGTCGTCGACGCGGAGACGGTGAACATCACCGGTGCGCTGCCGCCGTGCGTCTCGACCAGCGAGGACAGCCCGTCCAGCGTCGAGGCGTCCAGCGTCTCCAGGCCGCGCACGATCACCGGGGAGGCGGCGTCGAGCCGGTCCGCAAGTCGCTGCAGCCACTTGCGGCTGCCCGAGAGGTGGCGCTCGGCCGCGTCGACGGTGAGCGCCTTGGCCGGTGCGCTGTTGGGCTTGAAGGGGAGGCCGAGCGCGACGGACGCTTTGCCGGTGCCGGGCTCGCCGGCGATCACGAGCGGCTTGCGGGACTCGCGGTGGCGCGCCACTGTCTGCAGCACAGCCAGCCAGTCCGGCGCGCGTCCGACCAGCTGGGCTCGGGTCGGCCCGAGCGCTGCCGCGGGCGCGGAGCGCTCGCGCTGCAGCGAGACGATGGCGCCGGCGCCGTCGTCCAGGGTGGTGACCCGCAGCTCCGAGGTGCCGTGGGAGAGCTCGAGGAAGTAGCGGCCGTCGCGGCGTACGCCGCCGCAGAACTCGGCCAGCGATGACACGTCGGCGCTGGTCAGCCGGGCCGCCTTCTGGCTCTGCATGACCAGGCCCTGGGGTCCGAAGCCGACGACCGGCCCGGGCTCGGTCCGCGCCGCGGACAGGAATGCAGCGAGCATCATCCGCGCCTCCGGCTGCTGGGCGTCGAGGACGTGCCGCTCGAGCTGGCCTGCGATCGACTTCACCAGCGGCCGAACGAGCGCGACGCTGTCGGTGATGCCGCAAGAGAGGGTGAGGACCGCGACCAGCTTGCCGGTCATCGGGTGGACGATCGGCGTCCCGGTGCACACCGCGTTGCGATACAGGTCGGCGTAGTGCTCCGTGCCGACGATCTGCACGCTGCGGCCGGTGGCGGCGACCGTGCCCACGCCGTTGGTGCCGACGAGGTCCTCGGCGAGCACGGCGCCCCGGTTGGTGCCTACGCTGTCGAGGTGCCGCGCGGCGGTGCCGTCGGTCGCCCAGCGCTGCAGGATCCGTCCCTGCGCGTCGGCGAGCAGCATGCCCAGCCCGGTGCCGTCGAGCTCGTCGGCGAACCGGGTCAGCGGCGCCTGGAACATGTCGAGCACGTGGGCGTCGAGCACGTCCTCGGCGACGTAGGGCACGTCGTGCACGTTCGTCGGCAGGCCGACCGCCGCGCGCGAGCGCTCCCAGGACCTGATCAGGTCGCTCGACACGGCGCCGAGCCCTTCGGAGGTGCCGACCTCGCCGGCAGCCAGCCAGCGCTCCTTGCTTCGCTCTGACCCGAGGCCATCCCGGTCGGAAGACACCATCGCCACTTCTCCAACTCTGAGCTCGTGGGCCCGAGCGCGCCCGCCGCGGCGTCCCAGGGGGATGTGTATCACGTGACGGGCGTCTCATGCCAGAGTCTCGTAATACGGGATTCGGCTATCAGGTGGCGCTGGCGTGTGCTGGCTCCGCGTCGAGCCGGCGCTCGTACTCCTCGACCGCGAGTCGTCCGGCGATGGCGATGTGGTGCTCGCAGCGCCGCCGAGCGTCCTCGGGGTCGCGGGTGACCGCGGCCGCCGTGACGATCTCGCGCAGCTCCTCGAAGGAGAGGTGCACGCGCTCGTCGTCCACGAGGGCGTAGCGGCGGAACAGCGCAATGCGCGCGTGCACAGTGCTGAGGTCCGCGGCGAGGACGTCGTTGCCGGTGCCGGCCAGGAGGAGCTCGTAGAACCGCTCCTTGGCCTGCTCCCGGGTCTTGACCGTCCCGCGCACGTAGCTGACCTCCATGTCCGCCAGGTGAGCGAGGAGCGCGTCGGCCTGCTCGGGCGTGGCATCCCGCGCGAACAGCTCGCCGGCGAGTCCCTCGAGTGCCCGGCGAACGTCGTAGACCGCCTTGATGTCCGCGGCGCTGAGCACCGTGACGATGGGCCCGCGGTGGGCGAGCACCGTGACCAGGCGCTCCGTCTCGAGCTGGCGCAGCGCCTCGCGCACGACGGTCCGCGAGACGCCGTAAGACTCGCACATCCGGGTCTCCAGCAGGCGCTCGCCGGGCGCGTAGACGCCGTCGAGGATGTCCTCGCGCAGCAGTCGGGCGACCTGGTGCCGCAACGGCGCCGGATGACGTGTGACGCGACCGGTCGGCATGGGTCCTCCGCGGGCTGGGGCCCCCTTAGCGGGAGCCAGGTGTCTCAATTCGAATCAGGCCCGTGCTCCGGGCCGTCGACCGTCTTAGCGTAATACGCGAATCGCCCTTCGGCGCAACAACGGCGCCGCCCCCGATGAAGGAAGTACGCCGATGACCACTCTCACCGCTCCTCCCGGAACCGCCAGCGTCCGTGACCGAGACGTCCCCGTCGGACTCTTCATCGACGGAGCCTGGCGGCAGGCGGCGCGCACCTTCGCCGTCCTCAACCCGGCGACCGGTGCGGTCGTGGCCGAGGTGGCCGACGGCACCCCAGCGGAGGCCCGCGACGCCCTCGACGCAGCGGTCGGTGCCCAGAAGGGGTGGCGGGACGTGCTGCCCCGCGACCGCGCGGACCTCTTCCACCGCGCCCACCGGCTGCTGCTGGAGCGCCGGCAGCACATCGTGGAGATGATGACGCTCGAGAGCGGGAAGCCGCTGGCCGAGTCCGACGGCGAGTTCCAGCTCTCCGCCGACTTCTTCCTCTGGTACGCCGAGCAGATCGCGCACCTGCACGGTAGCTACGCGCACGGCTCGCGCGGCGCCTACCGCGTGGTCACTACGCACCAGCCGGTCGGCCCCTGCCTGCTGATCACCCCCTGGAACTTCCCCCTGCTGATGATCGCCCGCAAGGCCGGCGCCGCGCTGGCGGCCGGCTGCACCGTCGTGGTGAAGTCCGCGCAGGAGACCCCGCTGACCTGCGCGCTGTTCGTGGAGGTGCTGGCCGACGCCGGGTTCCCCACCGGTGTCGTGAACCTGGTCCACACGACCGGCTCTTCCGCGTTGTCGGCGGAGCTGATGGCCGACCCCCGGCTGCGCAAGGTCAGCTTCACCGGCTCCACCGGCGTCGGCAGCACCCTGCTCACGCAAGCCGCTGCCCACATCACCAATGCCTCGATGGAGCTGGGAGGCGACGGCCCCTTCGTCGTGCTGGAGGACGCCGACCTCGACCTCGCCGCCGAGCAGGCGATCGTCTGCAAGTTCCGCAACGCCGGCCAGGCCTGCGTTGCCGCGAACCGAATCATCGTGCAGGAGAGCATCGCCGAGGCGTTCACCGAGCGGTTCGTCGCGCTGACCGAGGCCCTGCGCGTGGGGGATGGCTTCGACCCCGGCACCGAGATCGGGCCGATCATCTCGGCGAAGCAGCGCGACCGGGTCGTCGACCTGGTGGCTGGCTTCGCCGACGCCGACGCCGAGCTTCTTACGGGCGGTCGCGCGTTGCCGGGCGAGGGCTACTTCTTCGAGCCCACCGTCTTCAAGGTGCACGACCGGGACAACGATCTGTGCCGGCAGGAGCTGTTCGCCCCGGTGGCCACGATCTATACCGTCGGCAGCACGGCCGAGGCGGTCGAGGTGGCGAACGACACCAGCTACGGCCTGGCCGCATACGTCTTCACCAAGGACCTCTCCCGCGCTCTGGCCGTGGCGGAGCAGCTCGACTTCGGCATGGTCGGCGTCAACCGCGGCATCATGGCCGACCCGGCCGCGCCCTTCGGCGGCATCAAGGCGTCGGGGCTGGGCCGTGAGGGCGGACACGGGGCGATCTATGAGTTCCTCGAGCCGAAGTATCTGGCCATCACCGTCGACGAGGACGTGCTCGCATGAGCGCCGCCTCGACGTCGGTGGCGCGGGTCGGGATCACCCGCCAGCCCAAGATCGTCCTCTTCGGACCCGGGCAGCGCCGCCAGCTGCCCCACCTCGTGCGCGACATCGCCCGGCACCTGCTGGTGATCACCGACGAGCGGATGGCCACGACCCCGGAGTTCCAGGAGGTCGTCGCCGCGGTCGAGCAGGCCGGCGTACGCACCTCCGTCTTCGCCGAGGCCAGGCCCGACCTGCCCCGCGAGGACATCCTGGCCGTCGTCGAGCGGTTCGGTGACGTCGGCGTGGACGCCGTCCTGGGCATCGGCGGCGGCAGCTGCATGGACCTGGCCAAGGTCGTCTCCGTGGTGCTCACCAACGGCGGCGACGTCCGCGACTACTACGGCGAGTTCCTGGTGCCCGGCCCCGGGCTGCCGGTCTTCACCGTGCCCACCACGGCCGGGACCGGAGCGGAGGTCACCTGCGTCTCGGTCGTCTACGACGCGGAGCGGGGGATGAAGGTGGGCGTCGCCGACCCGCACCTCGAGGCGCATGCCGCCGTCATCGACCCCGAGCTGACCCTCACCTGCCCACCCGGCCTGACCGCCGCGACCGCCGCGGACGCGATGACCCACCTGGTCGAGACGTTCACCGACCGCGTCAAGGAGCGGACCCCGGAGGACCTGGCCAGCAAGCTGTATGTCGGCAAGAACCCCCTGACCGACACCTTCTGCCGCAGCGGGCTCGCTCTCCTCAGCACCTCGCTCGAGGCGGTCGTGGCGCAGCCTGGCGATCTCGAGGCGCGCTCCGCCACCATGCTTGCGGCCTACAACGCCGGCATGGCGATCAACACCGCCGGCACCGCCGCGGCGCACGCCATCCAGTCGCCGATCGGCGCGCTGACCCACACCGCCCACGGGTTCGGCGTCGGGGCGTTGTTGCCCTACGTGATGCGTTTCAACCTACCCACCCGGACGCCGGAGTTCGCCGAGATCGGCCGCATCCTGGGCGTCGCGGACGGCACCGGGTCCGAGCTCGACGCTGCGAAGGCGGGCATCGAGCGGGTCGAGCAGCTGCTCGACACCGTGGGCTGCCCGCTGGACCTGAAGTCGCTCGGGCTCACCCCGGACCAGTTCGACTTCGTGGCCTCGCAGGCGATGCTCGCCACCCGGCTGACCGACAACAACCCCCGCGAGCTGACGCACGCGGCGGTCGTGTCGATCCTCGAGCACGGGTATGCGAACGACCGGTCGTGGTGGACCGAGTGAGCGACCCGTCGCCGTCCCCGGGGCTGCCGAGCGAGGACGAGTCGGCTCGCGTGGTGATCGCGGGCGGCGGCTCCATCGGGGTCGGGTTCGCCGCCCGCTTCGCCGGCGCCGGCTGGCGTGTGCGCCTGTGGGACCCGGTCGCCGACGCGCGGATCCGGGCACGCGAGGAGCTCCGAGAGCGGCTGGAGCTCCTCGCCGAGCACGGCCTGATCGACGCGCCGGCCGCTGACGTCTGGAGCCGGGTGGAGGTCTCCGACGTCCTCGAGGAGGCCTGCGTGGGGGGCGTACTGCTCCAGGAGTGCGCCCCCGAGCGTCTCGACCTCAAGCGCGACCTGTTCCAGCGGGCGGCGGCGGCGCTGCCCGCGGACGCGGTGCTGGCCAGTGCGAGCTCGGCCATCCCGCCCAGCACGCTCGCCTCCGACCTGTCGGACGACATCGCCGCCCGCCTGCTGGTAGCGCACCCTGCGAACCCGCCGCACCTGCTGCCCGTCATCGAGCTGGTGCCGTCCCCGCGCACGAACGCCGAGGTGCTCGATCGGGCCCGCTCGCTCTACGCGGCGGCCGGGATGCGACCGGTTGTCGTCCGCCACGAGCCGGAGGGCTTCGTGTTCAACCGCCTCCAGGGCGCCGTGCTCCGCGAGGCCTACTGCCTGGTGCGCGACGGCGTGGCCACCGTGGAGGAGGTCGACGAGGTGGTGCGCAGCGGCCTCGGACGCCGGTGGAGCCTCCTCGGGCCGTTCGAGACCGTCGACTTGAACACCCGGGGCGGGGTCGCCTCGCACGCCGAGAAGATGGGGCCGGCGTACGAGCGGATGGGCGCCGAGCGCGGCCAGCACGATCCCTGGACGCCCGAGCTGGTCGCGACCGTGGCCGATCAGCGCAGGTCCCTCCTGCCACTGAAGGAGTGGGAGGAACGGGTGCGCTGGCGGGACGCGCAGCTGCTGGCGCTCACCCCGCATTGGGAGCGCGCACGCAGCGACGGCCGCGCGGGCTCCTGACCGCCGACTCTGGACCCTAGAGGCCGTCGCGGGGGAGGCGATTACCGTCGTCTATGTCGACCGCTACGCCGAGGACGAAGATACCGAGCTCGGCTAGCCCACGTACTACGAGCTCCGGCCTGCTCGCCAACTGCTCCGGGACAGCCTCCCCAGGCATCGACCCGCACGAGTCGACGTAGGCACGAGTCGACGTAGGCTAGATTCAGAGAACTGGGTGGCGCCGACGTCGCTCGCCGGGCTCCTGGAAGCCTTGTTTACCGACCGGGGTCCACGGAGCGAGACGGCCTTCGAGATTCGAAGGGTGAGACGGCCGTCTCATGTCCAACCCGTGTCCGAGCGCACGTGTGTTCGCTTGATCGCCCAGGCCGCAAGATCCCTTTACCCAGACTGTAAACCTGGGCCGCGCAGCGCGTTGCGCTGCTCTGATTCGCGGTCCGGTTGATTATGAGCGGTCAGCCAGTTCGCTCGACGCGACGCCGAGCACGGTGTGCGACCCAGGCTTGGCGTCAGCTCCTCCGGCCGAAACGCCGCCGCGGGGGGAGCCCAACCGCGGCCACGCATGCGGCCCGGTGACCGCGGACCGCGTTTGTGGTACGGATCACCTATGAGTCACACGGTGACCGGCGGGACCACCGACAGGGTCGCCCCCGTGGTCCTTGTCGTGGACGACGACGCGGCCGTGCGAACCGTCGTCCGCTGGCAGTTGGACGACGCCGGTTTCCGGGTGGTGGAGGCTGATGACGGACGCGCGGCACTGCGCCGGATCCGGGACGACCGTCCGAGCCTCGTGGTTCTCGACCTGTCGCTGCCTGGGGTCGGCGGCCTGGACGTGCTTCGGTCCGTGCGCGACGGGCGCACCGGCGGGTCGGACCTCCCGATCATCGTGCTGTCCGGGCGCAGTGGTGAGACCGACAGGATCGTCGGGCTCGACCTCGGAGCCGACGACTATCTGGTCAAGCCGTTCTCGCCGGGCGAGCTCGCCGCGCGCGTGCGGTCGGTGCTGCGGCGCAGCGCCCCCGAGCCGTCGGACGAGGCCGTCGTGATCGGCTCCCTCCGGATCGAGCCGGCCAGCCGGCGGGTGCTCCTGTCCGGCGAAGACGTCGAGCTGACGCCCAAGGAGTTCGACCTGCTGCTCTTCCTGGCGGCGCATCCGCGCCACGCCTTCTCGCGCGCCCAGCTGCTCGAACGGGTGTGGAACTCCTCCTCGGACTGGCTCGGCGAAGCGACGGTCACCGAGCACGTGCACCGGCTCAGGCTCAAGCTGGAGCACGACCCGGCGCGTCCACGGTTGCTTCGGACGGTGCGCGGCGTCGGCTACCAGCTGGCGGACGACCCATGAGCGCGGCCGAGCCGTCCGAGCTGCAGGAGCGGCTCGGACCCGAGGACGCCCGGACGGTCCTGGACCGGCAGACCGAGGTGCTCGAGCTGATCGCCGGCGCCGCGCCGCTGCGCGACGTGCTGGCGCAGATCCTCACCTCGCTCGAGCAGCTGATGCCGGGCGCCCGCTGCTCGGTCCTGCTCCTGGACCGCGAGCACCGCACCCTGCACCACAGCGCCGCACCGAGCCTGCCCGCACCGTACGTCGCCTCGATCGACGGCATGTCGATCGGCGACACAGCCGGCTCGTGCGGTGCGGCGGCGGCCCTCAACACGGCGATCGTGGCCTCCGACGTGCGCATCGACCCCCGCTGGGACGAGTTTCGCGACCTCGCGGGAGCCGCCGGGCTGCGCAGCTGCTGGTCCACACCGATCGACGGGCATGACGGGCTGCCGGTGGGAACCTTCGCGGTCTACCACTCGCGGCCGTACCGCCCGAGCCGGCGCGACCAGCTCCTGGTCGACCGGTTCACGCACCTGGCCTCGGTGGCCATCGCCCACGCGGGTCTCCTCGGTGACCTGGTGGAGAGCGAGGAGCGCTTCCGCAGGTCCTTCGACGACAACCCGATGGGGATGGCGATCCTCGGTCTCGACCGCACCATCGTCACCAGCAACACGGCGGTCAGCGCGCTGACCGGCCACCCGGACCTGACCGGCCGCGCGCTCGAGGACATCCTGACCCCGGCCGGCTGCTCGCCCTGGTCGGGGCTCGACGAGCTCGAGCTCGATGGAGCCGCCCCGATCACCTTCGAGGCCGTGCTGCACGACGACGGGCACCCTGACGGAGGGTGTGACATCGCGGTCGAGGTCACCGTCTCACTGCTGCGAGACCGGGACGGGAGACCGGCACAGTACGTCGTCAACCTGTTCGACCTGACCGAACGCCGCGCGTCCGAGCAGGAGCGGCGTGCGCGGCTGGAGGCCGAGACCGCGCGTAGGACCGCCGAAGAGCTGTCCCACGCCAGGTCGGAGCTGTTGGCGGCGGTGGGTCACGAGGCCCGCACCCCGATCCAGAGCATCGTCGGGTTCGCCGAGCTGCTGAGCACCATCGACCTCGACGAGGCCCGACGGCGCGAGGCGCTCGACCACATCGGTGCGGCTGCGGGGCACGTCATGGACCTGCTCACCGACGTGCTCGACCTCAGCCGCGTCGATGCCGGTGCCCTCCCGCTCGCGCTGGAGCCGGTGTGCGTCCGCGACGTGGTGCTCGAGGTGTTCGGACTGCTCTCGTCGAAGGCCGAGCAACGGCAGTTCGCGCTGTCGCACACCCTCACGGACGAGGTCGTCCGTGCCGATCGGAGGCGGTTCCGCCAAGTGCTGCTCAACCTCGTCGGCAACTCGATCCGGCACGGCCGGGTCGGCGGGCAGGTGGAGGTCCGCGCCGACGCGGGCATGGCCGGGGCGGACCTGGTCGTCACGGTCGGCGACGACGGGCCAGGCATCCCCGACGACCTGCTCCCCAGGATCTTCACCTCCTTCGTCCGGGCCGTGCCGACGAGTCGAGAGGGCCAGCCGGACGGACTTCCCGCGTCCGCCGAGGAGGAGAGCGTCGGCTTGGGCCTCGGCCTCGCTCACGGACTGATGGCCGCCATGGGCGGCAGCCTGTCCGTCGGGCGCAACGGGACCACCGGCACCTCCATGGTGCTTCGGATCCCTCGTGCCCCCGACGTCGTGACGGGTCTCCCCGCCAGCCCCTCCCCGACCTTCGCGGAGGAGCCGGGCGTCAGGACTCGGCGGCGGACCAGCCGGTGACGCCGACGATGCGGCAGACGAGCACTCGGTGGAACGGCTTGTCGGCGTACTGCGGGACGGTGCGCGCCAACCGCTCGGTCAGGTCGTCGACCAGGGCCGGCGGCGGATCCGGGACATGGCGGAGCTCCGCACGCACCCACCAGAGCTGCGACCAGTCCGTGTCGTCCCACCACTCGACGAGCAGGGAGGCGCGTGGGTCGGCGGCCAGGTTCCTCTCGCGTTGCAGCCGGGACGACGTCTTGGGCTTGACGCGGTCGATCGGCACCCCGACGTGTCCGTCGTCGCTCACCGCGAACACGACCGGCTGCGGGTCGGGGCCGCGGTCCGGGTGGAGGGTGCACAGCACGCCATGCGTACCGGCGACCAGGCGGGCGCGGGCCTCGTCCTCGTCCAGTCGCATCCCCCCATGCTAGGAGCGCTGCCCGGGTTCCTCACGGGTTCCTCAACGGGTCCGCCACCGCCTTGACCGGTCGAGCGTGACTGGGAAGGTTGACCCCATGAACGTCGCGTCGTGGGTCGAGCGCCACGGACGCCGGCTGCGGGACCGGCCGGCGCTGGCCGAGGGCGACCGGCTTCACGCCACGTGGGCCGACTTCGCCGCCCGGGTCGCCGCCGTGGCCGGGGCGTTCCGCGACGACCTCGGGCTCCGGCCCGGGGACCGGGTCGCCGTCGTGATGCGCAACCGGCCGGAGTACCTGGAGGCGACGTACGCCGCCTGGCACGCCGGCCTCGTCGCCGTACCGGTCAACGCGCGGCTGCACCGTGAGGAGATCGCCTACATCCTCGAGCACAGCGGGACCAAGGTGGTCGTCACCGACGAGGAGCACGCCCAGGACGTCGAGCCTCTGAGGGAGGCGGTCGAGTCCGTGCGCACGATCATCCTGGCGCCCGGGCCGCAATGGGACAGGCTGACCGCGGCCACTCCGGCGCGGCTGGTCGACGTCGCGGCCGACGACCCGGCGTGGCTCTTCTACACTAGCGGCACGACCGGCCAGCCCAAGGGCGCGACCCTCACGCACCGCAACCTGCTGATGGCGTCCCTGAGCTACTTCGCCGACATCGATCCGGTGCAGCAGAACCACAGCGTGCTGTACGCCGCGCCGCTCTCGCACGGCGCCGGGCTCTACGGGCTCCCGCACGTGGCCCGCGGGGCGGTCGGCGTGACGCCGACGTCAGGTGCGCTCGACGGTGCCGAGCTCGCCGCGCTCACCGAGCGGTGGCCGGGGATGTCGTTCTTCGCAGCGCCCGTCATGGTCAAGCGACTCGCCACCGACCCCGCCCTCGCCGGCGCGGACCTGCCGGGGCTGAGAACGATCATCTACGGCGGAGCTCCGATGTACCTCTCCGACCTCGAGCTCGCTCTGGACGTCTTCGGACCGCGCCTGGCCCAGATCTACGGGCAGGGCGAGACGCCGATGACCATCACCGGCCTGTCGAAGGCCGACCACGCGGACAGGAGCCACCCCCGCTGGCGGGCCCGCATGGAGAGCGTCGGGTTCCCGCGCACCGACGTCCAGGTGCGGGTCGTCGACGACGACGACGTCGAGCTGCCGGCGGGCGAGGCGGGCGAGGTGGTGGTCCGAGGCGACGTGGTGATGGCCGGCTACTGGAACCAGCCGGAGGCGACCGCGCAGGCACTGCGCGGCGGCTGGCTTCACACCGGGGACATCGGCAGCTTCGACGAGGACGGCTTCCTGACCCTGCGCGACCGGTCCAAGGACCTGATCATCAGCGGCGGGATGAACATCTACCCCCGCGAGGTGGAGGAGGCACTGCTGCACCATCCCCAGGTCGATGCCGTCGCCGTCGTCGGCCGACCGGATCCGGAATGGGGCGAGTCGGTGGTGGCCTTCGTCGTAGCCGGTGACGGCGCTCGGCCGACGACCGACGAGCTGGACCGGGCCTGCACGGACCGCATCGCCCGCTACAAGCGCCCGAAGGAGTACCACTTCGTCGACGCCCTCCCCACCAACAACTACGGAAAGGTCCTCAAGCGGGAGCTGCGCGAGCGGCTGCGGGCTGAGGACGGCCCCTCGATGCGTTGAGCAAACCATGATCTCCGCACCCTTGCGGGCCGCTCGTCCCAGGTAGTTGGTTGTTGAACAGCGTCACAGGCGACGCACCCTCACATGGAGGTCTTGCCGCGATGAAGCTCGCTCTCTACCTGCCCAACTTCCGCAACCACGTGACGGTCCAGGAGCTCGCCGACCTGACCGATCTCGCCGAGGAGCTCGAGCTCGACTCCGTCTGGACGCTCGACCGGGTGGTCGTGCCCGAGGCATCCGACCGCGGCGAGCTCCAGTACTCGTTCGGGATGATGAAGGAGTTCCCGACCCAGCTCCCCGTCCAGTCGAACGGGAAGTGGTTCCAAGGCTGGCCGCTCCTCCCGTGGCTGGCGGCTCGGACCCAGAAGGTCCGGATCGGGATGAGCATCACCGACACGCCGTACCGCTCGCCGGGGGTGTTCGCGGCGGAGTGCGCGACCATCGACCACCTGTCCGGCGGCCGGCTCAACGTGGGCGTCGGCGCCGGCTGGATGCCCGAGGAGTTCGCTGCTGCGAGCGCGACGCACATCTTCCCGCGGCGGCACGCCCACGTGCGCGAGACGATCGAGATCTGCCAGGGCATCTGGGGCAACGAGACCTTCGAGTACCACGGTGAGTTCGCCGACTTCGATCCGTGCGGCTTCGGGCACCAGCCCGTGCAGAAGCCGGGCCCGCCCATCTACTTCAGCGGGCTGCGTGACCCCAAGCGCTCCGCCCAGCGCGTCGCGAAGTACGGCCTCGCGGGCTGGATCGGCATCCAGGACACGCCGCGCGAGTTCACCGAGTGGCGCACCGCCATCGCAGGGGAGCTGGAGGCACTCGGCAAGTCGATCGACGACCTCGACATGTGCAGCATGATCTGGTTCACGATCACCGACGAGGACGTCGACCAGACCGACAACGGCAAGGCGTCCAACATCCTCGTCGGGAGCGAGCGGCAGATCACCGACATGCTGAAGCGCTACCAGGAGGCGGGGATGACGATGCCGCTCCTGTGGCCGCCCTTCGCCGACGTGCCGGTCTCCAAGACGCTCGACGACCTCAAGCGCCTCAAAAACGACATCATGCCGAAGGTGGAGGCAGCCTGACCGGCGCGAACGCCTCCAGGACCGCGTCGGCGTGGGCACGCGCGGTGTCCGCGTCGACCGCGGGGGAGCCGACCTTCGGGGACAGGTTCAGGTCGATGAACGCCTCCGTCACTCCGCGGCCACGGAGACGGGCGAGGTCGTCGAGCACCTGGGCACGCGTGCCGTGGAACGGCGCTCGGCCGGGCCCAGGGTCCTCGTCGGTCAGGTGGACCACGGCCCGCACCAGGATCCGGAGGAGGTCCGGATCCCGACCGGCCTCCGCGGCCCCTTCCCGCACCAGCTCGACCGAGCGCTCGATCCGGCTCAGGGGCTGACCGCCGCTCCCGATCCAGCCTTCGGCGAGCCGTCCCGCGCGCCGCAGCGCCGCCGGTGCCGCGCCGCCCAGCAGCACCGGAGGGTGTGGCCGCTGCACGGGCTCGAGGCCGACGTGCGAGCGGGGCACCTGGTAGAAGTCGCCGGCGAACTCGACCGGGTCCTCTGTCCAGAGCACCTTCAGGCAGCGGAGATACTCCTCCATCCGCTCGCCGCGTCGAGCGAACGGGATGCCGGCGGCGGCGTACTCCTGCGGCATCCAGCCGATCCCGAGGCCGACGCTCAGCCGGCCGCCGGTCACCTGATCCAGCGACAGCATGGTCTTCGCGAGCAGGGCGGGCGGGGTGAACGGCGCGCAGACGGTGGCTGTCCCCAGGCCGATCCGGTCGGTGTGCCCGGCGACGTACGCGAGCGGCACGACAGGATCGTGGACACGGCGGTACGACGGGTCCGCGGCCGCGCGCGCCCCGGGGCCGTGTTCCGTGTCAGGGCCGTCCGCGACCGGGGAGAGCACCCGCTGGAACGTCCACAACGACGCGTAGCCCAGCTCCTCGGCGCGCTGCGCGACACGAATCATCGTGGCGGGTGTGGCCCACGCTCCCGACACCGGCAGGCCGAACCCGAGCAGCGGAAGATCGTCACTCACAGAGCCCATCCTCCCAGCGACGGGTCGCTTCGAGCCGACGCGAAGAGATCCAGTCTCAGCCGTCGTTGCCAACGCGAAGGCATGATCCGGTTCGCCTTGGCCCGATCGGCCGAGCTCCCTGTTCGACGGTGACGTCCCCTCTCCGACGACTCAGCGTTGAGCCTTCGCACGCCAGCGGCTGATCTCCCATCGGTCCAGCGCGGTGACCTCCCACGCCAGCGCCTTGCCCGGCTCGACCTCGTAGGTCTGGGCCTGGGCGGCGTAGTCGGTGTCCAGGAGGTAGTCGGCGTCGTGCTTCCATCGGTACTTCTCCTGGTACGCCTTCACCATGTCCGGGCGTTCGCTGGCCCTCCCGGTGCGGTGCGCGATGCCGTGGACGATCAGTGGGCGCTCGCCGTCCTCCAGTGTCACCACGAGCCGCGGATCCGACGCCAGATTGCGGGAGCGGACCGTCTCCGGGTCGCCGTAGAAAGTCAGCGTCTCGGCGAGGACCACACCCCAGACCGGCACCGCGTGCGGCCCCGCGGGTCCCGTGGTGTGCACCCACCAGTTGCGCGCCTTCTCGAAGCGGTCCGCCACCGTGCGCCACTCCAGCTCAGCCATCGTCTCCTCCTTGTTTCGTTGCTCAGCCCACGAAAGGCTGGTGATGTCCAGCCCAGGCGGGGGTCGACCTACGTGCGGCGGGTTGGGGGTCCGTCGGGCACATCGCCGGCGGATCCGCGACCTTCGCCGGTGCGACGCGGAGGCACCCGGCTGCGGGGGTCTGCGAGCCCTCGACTAGCTGTCGCGACGACGAGTCGAGGGATGGACCGCACAAGTTCTGCGCGACATCAGACGAGCATCGCCTGCCGCCGATTACCTCGGCCGACTCCACAGAGCCTGGTAACCGGCGTCAGGCGACGCTTCGAGAGGTGTGTCGGGAAGTGCCGGCCAGCGCTAGCTGGCCGCGGGCTCCGGTGTACCGGCCGGGTTCGCCGTGTCCTGCAGGACAGGTGAGTAGGCGAGCTCGGCCAGCACGGCGCTGCGCGGCACACGCCACACCCACTTCTGCTTGTCCTGGTGGACGCGCCTGAAGTAGAAGAGCACCAGGGACGTCCCCAGGATCGCGAAGCCGATCAGCGCGTCGACGATCGACCCGTATCCGGTGATACCGGTGCTGACCGTGCCGACGACGAGGAGCGCGATGTCGAACGTCGCCAACACCACCGCGATCCACGTCCACTTCCGCCCCAGCTTGATGGGTCGTGTCACGTCCGGGAAGTCACGCCGAAGCAGCAGGAAGCCGGTGAGCGCCAGGATATGAGCGAGCAGATACCCGGTCACGCCGGCGACGATCACGGCGAGCGAGCTGCCGACGAACACGATGAGCAACGCGTTCACGACCATGTCGAGCGACATCGCGACTCCCGGCGCCCCGAAGCGGTTGAGCTTCGTCATCTGCTTGACAGACAACCCGGAGATGGCGCTTCCGTGCAGCGCCCGGCCACCGTCCGCCGTGGTCGCCAGCATGATCATGAACAGACCGGCGATGACGCAGACGCTGACCATCCAGGATCCGCCCGGAACGATCCGCTCGAACGCTCCGACATAGATCGTGACGGGGTCGGTCGCCGCCTCCTTCTGCGTGACGAGTCCACCGATCCCGAACGGCACGAGGAGGTAGACAGCGACGACGAACAGGCCCGCCATGCGCAGCGCGATCCTGGTGTCTCGTGCGGTGTCGCGGAACTCGGGAACGAACGACGCGACAGCCTCGATGCCGTACACGGACCAGGCGAGCACGAACATCCATGCGAGCGCCGTCTTCCACTCCGGGAATCCGCTCGCGCTGAGGTTCCACGTCAGGTTCGACAGCGACCAGTCCGATGACAGCAGGGGCGCAAGCGCGAAGATCATGACCGGGATCAGGGTCAGCGCGCCGGCGACGTACATGACCCACATGGCGAGCCGCATGCCAAGCACGTTCGCACCCCAGGTGATGAGGAGGACGCCGAGAGCCACCGCATGCTCGAACCCGAAGTCGACCCAGCCGATGTGGACGGTCCAGGTCTGCCCCTCGAACCACTGAGCCTTGACGAGCGCGCCGATCTGAATGCCGTACACGGAGAGGGCGCTCGACCAGGCGAACCAGTAGCCGTACGTGGCCAGGGGGCCGACCACACTCAGACGGGTGCGCCAGCCCTGGTGGGCGTACATCGAGATGCCCCCGACCTTGTCCTTGAACATGCCGGCCAGCTCGGAGTAGATGTAGTTCTGAAGGCAACCGGCGACGGCCACGATGCCCAGCAGGGCAGCCGCCGTCCAGGCGCCGAGCGATCCCACTGCCGAACCGATCAGGACGAAGAGGATCGCCGGGATCGACAGGCTGATCACCCAGCCGTCCCACCATCGCAGCGTCTTGGGGTATTGGTGGGTGTCCGCGGTCGTGTCGTGAAAGCTCATCTGAGTTCTCCAGGGTCTCGTTACGCGAGTGAGAGGAGCGCCGTCGCCTGCGCGGCAGCGCGGATGCCGGACTCGATGGCGCCATCGATCCAGCCGGCCCACCCGGAGGCCAGATCAGAGTTGCCGAAGAGGATCCGCCCGTGCGGCTGTTGGAGCGCCGCGGAGTGGGCCATGACCTGTCCGGGGCGGTAGGCCATCCACGTTCCCTTCGAGAACTCGTCCTTGTTCCAGTCGTGGAAGTCGGCGTCGAGGACGGGAACACCCGGCAGGAACTCCTGCACGGCGCGCTCGATGGCGCCGAGGTCGTTGCCATCGAGGTCGGCCTCCGCGCTGGCGAAGCCGACGAGGTAGGTCTCCTCGTCGGTGGTGTACTCGGCCGCGAGCCACTTGAACACGGTGTGCATGCCGACGCCGAAGAAGGCCCCCTCCTGTCGCGGCACCCGGGCCCAGACCTTCACCGACTCCCCGGCCTGCTTCTCCACCGCCATCGCCTGGTGGGAGGGAGGAAGCGGCGGGTCGAACTCGATGCGGTCCCACGTGTTGACGGGAACCGTCACGATCACCGCCTTCGCCTGGTGAGAGGCGCCGGCGCGGGTCGTCACCGACACGGACGCGCCGTCGTCCACGATCGACGCGACGTCGGCGTTGTACTCGACCTCGACCGGCTGGTCGTTGAGGATGCGCTCGATCAGCGTGCACGTGCCGCCGACGAACTTGTCGACGAGCAGCAGGTACCACCCGGCTGTGCTGCCGAAGCCGGTGTTCCACGAGAGCACGTGCAGCGCCGACAGCTTCTCGGGATAGGCGCCGAAGTAGAAGGCCGGCCAGGCGAGGATGAAGTCGCGAACCCGGTCCGGCAGGGGAGTCCGGTCGACATAGTCGGTGAACGGGACGTCGAGGTCGTCCAGACCCGGCTGGCCCAGGGGCTCGTTGAAGAGGTTGATCCGGTCGGAGTCGCTGTCGATGCGCGCGATGATCCGCTCGAGAGCAGCCCACTCGTCAGGGCGGAACGGGAACGGCGTCGTGTCGACCTCGCCCCCGATGCCCCAGCCGAACTTCTCGTAGGACGGGCTCTGGAAGAGATCGAGCCCGTAGCGCTCGATCTCCGCCTTGACGTACGGCTGCTGGTCGGGCGCGATCCACGTGCCGCCGAACTCGAGCTGCTTCTCCCGACCCTTGAACGAGCGGTACCAGGTGCGACCCCCGGAACGGTCGCGCCCTTCCAGGATGAGCACGCTCTTGCCGGCCTGCGCAGCCTCTCGTGCGGCGGTGACGCCGGCGAACCCGGCTCCGACGACAATCACGTCAACTGACGCCATCGTTACTTCTCCTGTCCTTGCAATGAGTGATGGGTCTCAGGCGGGTGCCCGAGCGATGGGACCTCAGACGCGGAACTGCGGGCCGGTCACCAGGCCTCGTCGTCCTGGTACGGGAACCACCAGAAGTCCTGCTCGGAGCAGGCGGGGTCGATCATGACGAGCTTGGAGTGGCGGAAGGTGTCGAGGCCCTCTGCTCCGAGCTGCCGGCCGATGCCGGAGAGTTTGCGACCTCCGAAGGGGCCGGCGTCGTTGTCGAGCAGCGGCGCATTGACCCACACCATGCCGGCGACGATCTCGCGTTGCGCTCGGTCGATCTCGCGAATGTCGGTCGAGTACAGGGTCGAGCCGAGCCCGTAGGGCGAAGCATTGGTCAGCTCCAGGGCCTCATCGAAGCTCGACACCTTGTAGATCGGGGCGATCGGCCCGAAGACCTCCTCGCCGTAGAGGTCGAACTCGGCCGTCAGGCCGTCGATGACGGTGGGAGTGAAGAAGAACCCGTTCGCAAGCTCGCCGTCGAGCTCCGGTCGTGACCCGCCGGTGAGAACACGTGCACCTTGCTCGACGGCGCGGGCCAGCAGGCGCTCGACGCGGAGGAGCTCTCGCTCGTTCTCCATCGCGCCGATGTCGACTCGATCCAGCCCGTGCCCGATCCGCAAAGCCTCGGTGTTGCGCACGATGGCTGCGACGAACTCGTCATACACATCTTCGTGCACCAGGATCTTCTCTGCCGAGGTGCAAACCTGACCGGCATTGAGGAACGCGGCGAAGGTCGCCGCTCGCGCCGCCACCTCGATGGGAGCCGACGGCATGACGATGAACGCGTCGCTGCCGGACGCCTCGATCAGATGCGGCTTGAAGGTCTCAGAGCAGACCTGGGCCACGGCGCGTCCCGTCGGCACGCTGCCCGTGAACGCCACCATGTGAGTGTCGCGGTGGCCCACCAACTGCTTCGCCGCGTCCGCGCCACCAGGCACGACCTGGACCAGTCCGTCACCAAGGCCCGCAAACACCTCGGCAAATACGAGGGTGGTCAGGCTCGCGTTCTCCGACGGCTTCACGACCACCGAGTTGCCGGCCGCGAGCGCGGCGGCCGCCGACCACATCATGAGAAGAAGAGGGAAGTTCGCCGGAAGGACGATGACGACCGTCCCCATCGGCTCCTTGATGGTGAACTGCGTCTGCCCGGCGGCAGCCGTTCCATGGATGGTGCCGATCGAGTGGCGACCGATCTCGGCGTAGTAGTCGAGCGCCGAGGCAGACCAAGTCAGCTCGTCCGCCGACTCCTTGAACGGCTTCCCGGTCTCCAGCGTGAGAAGCTCGGCGATCAGGCGCCGCCGCTCTCGGATGCTCGCCGCCACCTCATGCAGCACTTCGGCTCGCACGAGGGGAGTGCAGTCGTTCCAGCGACTCTGTGCGGCGTTCGCAGCCCGGACCACCTCGTCGATCTGCGCGGCGGTGGGGTCGGTGAAGCTACCGAGCCTTCGCTGCGTCCCCGGGTCGTGCACCTCTTGGCGTCGCGTCCCTCCTGCTGCGACGAGGCCGGTCGGTCCCAGAAGGTGGTCGGAGACCCGGGCCAACGCGGCTGCAGCCGGTGCAGACGGTGCGTGCCGCGTGGTGGACAAGGAATCAACACTCATGGGATCGGGGCTCCTCGGTGAATCGCAGTGGCTGTGCAAGGACGCGAGCGCGTGGCGGGGGAGGTCTGTCGCCTTCGCGGTCCGCACACTTCCGCGCACTCTCGTTGGGTCCGCATTCCATGCTCTGCGCGGCATCGTCGGCCACTGCGCTTTCGCCCAATCGCCGGGCTGCGGCCTGTGCGATGAGACAACGTCCCCTTGCTCGGGTCCTGTCCTGATCGGCGTGCCAGGACCGTCGTTCCACCGTCTTCGGATCAGACGTACCAAGATGCGTACTTGGTCGAGACAGGCATCTCGAGCCCGGCGGCGCGCTCGGCGAGCTCGACGACGTTCTTGAGCAACATGGCGCGGGTCATGGGTCCAACGCCGCCGGTGGCCCGGGTCCACTTGCCCGCGACGCCCTCGACGGCGGGGTGGACATCGCCCAAGATGCCCTCCACCGTCCGTGTGATGCCAACGGACAGCACGGTTGCTCCAGGCTTGATCCAGAACGGCTTTACCAGATGCGCGACGCCGGCCGCGGCGATCACGACATCGGCGACCCGGGTGTGCGCCGCGACGTCCACGGTCGCCTCGTTGCACATCGTCACGGTGGCATGTTCGCTCGGACGGGTGAGCATGAGTCCGAGTGGACGTCCGACCGTGGTGCCGCAGCCGATGACGCAGAACTGGGATCCGGTGATTGCGACGTCGTGCTCACGCAGCAGCTCCAGGATCCCGTGCGGGGTGCAGGGCAGGGTGCCGGGTTGGTTGAGCACCAGACGCCCGAGGTTCACCGGATGCAAGCCGTCCGCATCCTTGTCGGGATCGACAGCGTTGAGGACGGCGTGCATGTCGACATGGGACGGGAGCGGGAGCTGAACGATGAACCCGCTGCACCGGGGGTCCGCGTTGAGGCGATCCACCGCCCGCAGCACGTCCGCCTCCGTGACGTCAGAGGGCAGTTCGATGCGGATCGAGTCGATGCCGACCTCGGCACAGTCGCGGTGCTTCCCCCTCACGTAGGAGTGCGAGCCGGGATCGTCTCCCACTAGGATCGTGCCGAGACCGGGTTTGCGGCCCAGAGCGGTCAGGCTCTCGATGCGCGGACGCAGTGACTCCTTGACGCGTTGGGCGGCTGCCTTTCCGTCGATGACTGCTGCTCGTGTCTCCACCACCACATACCTCTCCCGGGCCACCGTCAGTGGCTCCACGATTCGACGTACCTGACGACCGACCCGCCCGGAACGTGTGGCGGCAGACGGCACGCCTCGACGTGCGGGCTCGGTCCGCCACACCTTCGCTCAACGCGCCTTCTTCGAGCCACTGGTCGATCGAACAGGCAGACGACCGCTGATCAATCGGTCGCTCAAGCCGAGCTCACACGGTCAGCCTGAGCCGAGCGGGCCGGCCCATTGACCGATCGGACAGTGTCCCGCTCACGTTTGTGGCGATCGGCGCATGGAGCGAGCAGGCCGCCGTCAAGAGGCTTGTCACGGCAAGCAGAAAGGTGAATCACATGGGAGCACGCGAGCTGCCGGCTCGGGCCAGGGTCGTCATCGTCGGAGGCGGCATCATCGGTACCAGCACCGCCTATCATCTGGCCTGTCGGGGCTGGACGGATGTCGTACTGCTGGAGCGGAACACGCTCACGTCAGGCACCACCTGGCACGCGGCCGGTCTGGTCACCCAGGCGCGCGGAACGTGGGGGACTCGAGAGGTCGTGCAGCGCAGCCTCGAGGTCTTCCACAACCTCGAGAGCGACACCGGTTTCTCGACCGGCTTCGTACAAACCGGCACGATGAACCTGGCCACCTCGCCCGAGCGGCTCGAAGAGATGCGGCACCTCGCAGATTCGGTTCGCGCCAACGGCATCGAGGCGGAGCTGTGCAGCGTCGACCGGACGCTCGAGCTGCATCCACTGCTGAGCGCCGACGGGCTTCACGGAAGCCTCTACTTTCCGAAGGACGGGCGCGGCAGCTCGACCGACACGACGATGTCCTTGGCCCGCGGGGCCACCTCGCGCGGCGTACGCATCATCGAGGGTGTCGGGGTCGAGGACGTCCTCACCAGCAACGGCCGCGTCACGGGCGTGCGCACCGCCGAGGGCGACATCGAGGCCGAGTACGTCGTCAACGCCACCGGTATGTGGGGCCGTGAGTTCGGTGCCAAGGCAGGTGTGGACGTCCCGCTTCAGGCCCTCGCGCACTACTACGTCGTCACGGAAGCCATCGAGGGCCTGCCACGGAACCTTCCGACGGTCAAGAGCGGCGACGAGTACTCCTACGTCAAGGACGAGGCCGGCGCCCTCATGGTCGGCTTCTTCGAGCCGGGCAGCTACGCCTGGGGCTCCCGGGGAATCCCCGACAACCAGGGCTTCGTGCAGCTACCTGAGGACTGGGACCATCTCGGCCCCTTCTACGAGCGCATGATGGAGCGGGTCCCCATCCTGGCCGATGCCGGGATCCGCCTGCACTTCTGCGGTCCGGAGAGCTTCACTCCCGACGGGCAGTACCACCTCGGCGAGGCGCCCTACCTCCGCAACTACTTCGTCGCCGCCGGATTCAACTCCGTCGGGTTCCTCTCTGGGCCAGGTGCTGGGTCGGTGCTCGCCGATTGGATCGTCGACGGCCGTAGTCCTATCGATCTTCCCGAGACCGACCTGGGCCGGACACAGCGGCATGAGACCAACCGGCGCTTCCTCGAGCAACGCGTGGTGGAGTCGCTGGACCTGTCGTATGAGATCCACTGGCCGTTCCAGCAGCGCAGCAGCGCCCGTCCGCTCCGGGTGAGTCCTCTGTATGAGCGGACCGAGTCGGCCGGCGCGGTCTTCGGAGAGCTCGCGGGCTGGGAACGAGCGAACTGGTATGCGCCGAGTGGGGTGAAGCGGAAGTACGAGTACTCGTTCCAGCGGCCGAACTGGTTCGAGCACTCCGCCGCCGAGCACGAGGCGATCCGCAACGGTGTGGGGATGATCGACACCTCCTCGTTCGGCAAGCTGCTCGTTCAGGGTCGGGACGCCGTGCAGGTGCTGAACAGGGTGTCGACCAACGACATCGACGGTGAAGTCGGACGGATCACGTACACGCAGTGGCTCAACGGTCACGCAGGCATCGAGGCCGATGTGACGATCACCCGCCTGTCCGATGATCAGTTCCTGGTCCTCTCCGGCCCGGCGACCGTCAACCATGATCTGGCCCACCTCCGCCGCCACATCGGCGGTGAGGAGTTCTGCACCGTGGCGGATGTCACCGGCACCATGGCGATGCTGGCGGTCATGGGGCCGGACGCACGCCGCCTCCTCCAGCCCTTGACCGACGCGGACCTGAGCGCCGGGGCGTTCGAGTTCGGGGCCTCGCGGGAGATCGACCTCGGCTTCGGCTTCGTGCGCGCGACCCGCGTCACGTACGTCGGCGAGCTCGGCTGGGAGCTGCTGGTCCCCAGCGAAATGGCCAGGCACGTGTGGGACGTCATCACCGAGGCCGGCAGCGACTTCGGCCTGCGCCCGGTCGGCTACCACGCCATGAACTCGCTTCGCATGGAGAAGGCCTACCGCAGCTGGGGTCACGACATCTCCGCTGGGGACAACCCGATCGAGGCAGGTCTCTCCTTCACGGTGAGGTGGGACAAGCCAGGCGGCTTCGTGGGTCGCGACGCCCTGGCGGCGGTGAAGGAGACCGGCGTGCGCCGTCGCCTCGTGCAGTTCCTCCTCGACGACCCCGAGCCGCTGCTGTTCCATGACGAGCCCATCTACCGCGACGGCGAACTCGTCGGACGCGTCGCTTCGGCCATGTACGGCCACCACCTCGGCGGCGCCGTCGGCCTCGGCTGGGTCGTGGCCCCGGAGGTACTGCCGCGCGGCTGGTACGAGGGGGAGGACTTCTCCATCGAGACCGGCGGCCGTCGGGTCAGGGCCACGGCGTCCCTTCGCCCGCTCTACGACTCGAAGTCCGAAAGGCCCAAGTCCTGATGCAGGAGCTCGTACTCACCCTCTCGTGCCACGATCGGCCGGGCATCGTCGCGCTCGTCGCCGGCTTCCTCGCAGACCGCGGCTTCACGATCCGAGACAGCCAGCAGTTCGGCGACGAGGACACCGGTCAGTTCTTCCTGCGAATTCACGCTGCCTCGGACTCCGAGTTCGACTTCGACACCGTGCGTGCCGAGTTCGGCGCAAGAGTCGGCGACGTGCTGGGAGCCAGCTGGTCGATCCACGACCCCCGGCGCCGCGACCGCATCCTGGTGATGGTCTCGCGTCAGGGGCACTGCCTCAATGACCTGTTGCACCGGGCGCGCACGGGGACCATGCCCGCCGAGGTCGTCGCAGTCGTCTCCAACCACCATGACTTCCGCGAGCTGGTCGAGTGGCACGGGATTCCGTTCCACCACGTGCCCGTCACGCCAGAGACCAAGGAGAGCGCTGAGGAGGAACTGCGCAAACTCGTCGCCGCCTACGACGCCGACTCGGTCATCCTCGCCCGTTACATGCAGATCCTCTCCGACCGCCTCTGTCGTGAGCTGGCAGGGCGAGCGATCAACATCCATCACAGCCTGCTGCCCAGCTTCAAGGGTGCTCGCCCCTACTACCAGGCGCATGCGCGCGGGGTGAAGGTCGTCGGGGCGACGGCTCACTACGTCACTGGAGACCTCGACGAAGGTCCGATCATCGAGCAGGACTTCAGCCGGGTGGATCACCAGATGTCGGCGAGAGACCTGACCGAGCTCGGCCGAGACCTCGAGGCGCTCGCTCTTGCGCGGGCCGTCACCGCTCACGCCGAGCACCGAGTGCTCCTGAACGGCACCAAGACCGTCGTCTTCCGATGACTCGCAACGGTGTGCCGCCCCGACCCTCGAGATGCCGGCAAGCAAGTGGCATCCGCGCCTCGAGGCCAGGGGGGAGCGGCTGATCGCCGGCCGGGACTCAGCACGCCGCCTGACGAGACCGGACGGTCAGCCCGCGTTCAGGAGGTGCCACGTACGCAGGGCTAGGTACAACTCCGCCTGCACCCCGAAGTCCTTCAGGTCAGCGTCGGTCAGCTCCTCGATCTTCTTCATGCGATACACCAGCGTCTGCTTGTGGATATCGAGGCGACGCGCACCCTCCTGCCAGGAACGGTTGACCTCGAAGTAGACCTGCAGGGACTGCACGAGATTCGTGTTGTTGGCTTTGTCGTAGTCGAGGATCGGTCCTAGAAGTCGCCGGACCGCCACCTCTCCCTCCGCGACGGTGTTCGGCATGAAGTACGAGCCGTGGGATCCGTAGACGACCACCGCGGCCCCCGTCGCCTTCGCACTCTCCAGCGCCCAGCGGGCCTCGCGAAAGGCGTCGGCGAAGCGAGAAGGCGACGTCAACGGCTGACTGACGCCCACCCGGGCGCCGATGTGGTCCAATCCAAGCCCGTCGGCGAACTGCGACTCGTCGACCGTCACGAGATGCGTCTGTCGAATGTAGGCGTAAAGGTGGGGCCACGGCACAAAGGCGAGCGCGTCCGCGAGCGGTCCGGCGCCGGCGCCCGTCGAGGGAGCCCCGACATCGATCTCCTGCCAGGCCGTGACTCGCCATGGCCCGTCGCCCAGTCGGAGAGCACGGAGCTGAGCAGCGGCGGCTTCCGGTTCGACGCTGCCATCGAGCATTCGGCGCGCGAGCACCGCCCCACGGTCCCGCGTCCGGGACGCGCGGGCGGCGCGCCGCTCGACCTCTACCTCAACGATCATCGCCGCATGCTGAGCCAGCAGAAGGTCCGGCGTCTCCTGTAGTTCTTGGACAGCGACGAGCAGCGCGGCCGTGTTCTGTGTTCCTACCGGCACGAGCAGTACCGGACCGGCGTCGGTCATCAAGCGGTTGAAACCGGACAGCTGGCCGGCTTGCGCCCGCGCCCGTTCGATTGCGGCCGCTCGGAGGTCGTCTGAAAGGGGCTTCGGCGCCAACAGGAGCTCGCGTCCGTGCGACAGCTCGATGACGTGCAGATCGGCATTGAGCTCTCGACCGAGCTCGGTCAACAGACCGTCGGTCGTGGTGCGGCCGTGCGAACGGCGCAGAATGTCATAGAGGCGAAGTACGCGGGCCGCCCGCGTACCTCCCCTCTCGCTGTTGCCGTCAGCCACCACGCGAGCGATCGTGACGAACGGCACGTGGCGAGCGGTCGTGAGGACGGGAAAGCCCAGCTCGTCCGCCCGCTGGATCGCTTCCCTCGTGAGAGGTGGAGCCTCGAATCCTTCACCGAGTGCGAGCCCCGCGATGTTGGCGGCGAACAGATGCTCGATGAAGCGCACCTGTCCGGACGGTTCCGCCGGGAAGCTGTACCCGTCCGTCATGAGCAGCTCGCCGCTGCCGAGCCAGTTCCACGGATCGCTCACCTCGCAGGTGTGCGCCCAGGACACCGTGCGATCCAGTCCGGACTTTCCGGCGGCAAGCCGCGTGCGCAGCAGAGGGTCGCTGATCAGCGATTCGACGGTGAGGCTCACGCGCTGATGTTCCCATGTAGTTGACGCGTGAACTGTCGATCTCACTTCAGCCGGCGCTCGCCATCCGGTCGCGCTCAACGCGCTCGTCGGCTCGCGTGCCCTGCCCAGGCCGAGGCGTGCGCGGCGGACTGAGGATCCCCTGCGATAGACCGGCGCTCAGCCGCGACGATTCCTGTGCTTCAGGCATCGAATCGCGTGAACGCGACGTGCTCGGCCAAGGGGTCGGCGGCGTGGATGAGCTTCGACGCGGTCGCCCGACCGCTGTCGATGCCGCTGAGGGATGCGACCGAGTCAGGAGAGGCGAGACTAGACTGCACGGGTGCGCGGCTACGGCCAGTACTGCCCGATTGCGCGCGGCGCGGAGTTGCTCGGCGACCGGTGGACGCTGCTGATCGCCCGAGAGATGCTGCACGGCGTCTGCCGGTTCAACGAGCTGGAGCGGTGCCTGCCCGGCATCTCCCGGTCGGTGCTGTCTCAACGGCTGCGCCACCTGCAGAAGTTGGGCCTGGTGGAAAGGGTCTCCGGCGAGACACACGGCCTCGTGGAGTACCGCTTGACGGCAGCCGGACGCGATCTTCGCCCGGTCATGCAGGCGCTGGGGGACTGGGCGGTCACCTGGGCGTTCGGTGATCCCGATCCCGACGAGCTCGACCCGGACTTGGTGGTGCGCTGGATCAGCCGCCATCTCGCTCGGGACCGGCTGCCCGCCCGGCGGGTGGTCGTGGCCTTCGAGGTGCTCGGACGGTCGACGACCAGATGGTATTGGCTGGTCATCGACACCGAGGAGGTCTCGATCTGCCGGCACGACCCCGGCTTTCCGACCGACGTTGCCTTCTGCTGCGATGCGGAGACGCTGTACCGCGTCTACCTCGGGGACCTCTCGATCGGTGCGGCCCAGCACGCGGGCCGGTTGGAGCTGACTGGCGACGCCGCGGCGCTTCAGCAGGCTCCCGGCTGGTTCGCGTGGTCGACGTTCGCACCCGCTGTGCGCGGCGCCGAGCGCCGACGGGCGGCCGCCACGGTCCGAAGCTGAGCACGCCCGGCACACGGGCAACAGGCTTCCAGGGTGGACATCATCCCCGGCCCACCACGGCAGCTCTGCGCACCTCGGCGCCCGCTCCGGTACGGCGCGCAGCGATCTTCTCGGCCAGCATGATCGTCGGGATGTTGGTGTTCGCTGACGGCAGCTCTGGAATCACGGAGGCGTCCACCACGGACAAACCCGGAACCCCGTACACGCGCCCATCCGGATCGACGACGGCGCCGGCGGACGGGTCGAGTCCCATGGCGCAGGTGCCGACGGGGTGGTGGTAGGTGTTGGTCGCCGACCGGATCCATGCCGTCGCCTCGGCATCGCCCCGGATCAGCTCGTGCGGCGGGCCGTGCCGGGTTCCGTGCGTGAGCTGCGGCAACGGGCCGCTCTGCGTCACGACGTCGGCCAGCCGCAGGCCCTCGAGCAGCCGGGGCAGGTCGGCGCCGTCTCGGAAGAAGCCGAGGTCGATGTGGGGCGCCGCGGCGGGGTCGAGAGTGACCAGCCGGAGCCGTCCTCGGGACGCCGGCTTGACCAGCGCGGCCGCAACCGAGAACCCGAACCCGTCGCCGAGCGGGTAGGGGCCGCAGACCATGAGCTGGAGATCGGGCGGCGCGTCGAGTGCGGCCATGCTGCTGCGTGCCGTCGCCACCAACTGGAAGACTGCCGGGTCACCGTCGGGTGCCGGACACGGCAGATCGATCGAGACCCAGGGGTGGTCGCCCAGGTTGGCGCCCACGCCCGGCAGGTCGACAGCCACGCCGCGGCCCAGCGCGGTCAGGTCGTCGGCGGGCCCGATTCCAGAGCGCAGCAGCAGACCCGGGGACGCGTACGCCCCCGCGGCCAGGACGACCTCTTCGGCCCAGATCCTGTCCCCGTCGGAGGTGCTGAGGCCGACCGCGCGCCCGCCGTGGAGGGTGACTTCTCGGACCAGGCAGTCGGCTCGGATGGTGAGGTTCGGTCGGTCACGGGCAGGCTCCAGATAGGCCAGCGCGGCAGAGATCCGCCGACCGTCGACACAATTGACCGGCAGGGCGGCCACGCCGACCGCACCCGGGCTGTTGTGGTCCTCGATCCGGGGAATGCCCGCCAAGACGCACGCCTCCTCGACGGCGGCGGTCAGCCTGGAGCGTTCACCGCCCAAGTACCGGCGGATCGGCACCGGGCCCTCACCGCCGTGATGGTCGGCCGCAGCGAAGTCGAGATCCCGCTCGAGACGCACGAACGCGGGCAGCACGTCGTCCCAGCTCCAGCCCGGCAACCCCCAGCCGTCGTAGTCCGCGGGATGCCCGCGCAGCGCGAACGTAGCGTTCACTGCCGAGGAGCCCCCGGTGACTCGCCCCCGCGGCAGCGCGAGCGGCGGCGCCCCCGACACACCCACGCCCGTCAATCCCCAGTCGTGTGTCGCCGTACTCGTCCCATGCAGACCGTCTGCGAGGTCAGCCGGAAGGTGTGCGGCCCGATAGTCCGGCCCTGCCTCGATGAGAACCACCCGGCATCCGGGGTCCTCGGTCAGCCGCGAGGCCAGCACGCACCCTGCGCTCCCGGCACCCACGATCGCGACGTCGTATCCGGCCATCTCGGCACCTCCCGGTGCCAAGACTGACCCGGCCTCGAGACCGCCGGTAGTTCGAAAAACAGACTTGCCAGCCCCGAAACCGGTCGGCCCGCGAGGAGCGCAACTCAGCACGACGACTTCACGATCGACCGATTGCCACGCACACGCTCGTAGGTCGTGGCACGGCCTGGTTGCGCGTCCGTGATGCGGCTGAGCATCGGTACGATCCGGCTAGCGTCGGCGCGTCCTCAGCGGGTGAGGCTGAGCTGAGGTCAGCGCCTGGGCACGAGAAGCCAGGCTTCGACGTCGCCGTTCGGCGACCTCCAAGCGGTCGTCGGGTCGATGGGCCCACCCAGGATCCCGCGATGGGAGGAGACCTCGACGACGGAGCCGTCGACGAGCATTCGGAGACGCTCACCGCTCCAAGGCATCGTCCACGTCTCCTGACCCGGGCGCTCGAGCGCGACCACTCCGTTCGACACAGTCAAGCGAGCAGTCTTGCCGGAGGGCCCTTCGAGGAGCAGTTCCTCGTCCGGAGATGCCACATTCCAAACGAGGTCGAACGCGGCCGCGTGCTCTCCCGAGCCGAGAGGTGTCTGCCGACGCACCTCGAGCTCGGGATGAGGTGAGGCGACGAGTCGCCCGCCCTGCACCGCCAACGTGTGGGGCACGCTGAGGCAGCTGGCCCACCCGGCCCCGGCGTCGACGACGCCGCGCATCCAGAACATCAGGCATGGCCGACCGTCTTCATCCCGGAAGAACGATGGCGCGTAGTAGGAGCCGCCGAAGCTGAGCTGACCCCATTCCGTCGGCGAGAAGCGACCGGCGCCGTAGGAGTCGCGATCGCCGACCGCATAGCCGGCGTAGTGGAGGACGTCGTTGTCCCAGACCGAGCTGACCATGGCCCAGTGGCCGTCGACGTCGAAGATCTGCGGGCATTCCCAGAGTGCGCCCATCCAGACCGGATCGACCTGATCGCTGGACCTGGACAGGGCGACCCCGTCGTACGTCCAGGACTCCAGGTCGTCGGAGGTGTAGGTGAGGGCGAGCGCGACCCCGTCGCGAGTCGCCGCCCCGACGAACATCCGCCAGTTGGTGTCCTCGCGCATGATGAACGGATCGCGGAACGCGATGAGGTCCAATTCTGAGGGCGGTCGGACCACGATGTCGCCCTTGGTCCACGTGTTCCACGTGGGGTCCGTCGGCGTCGCGATCCTGACGCGACCGAGGCCCAGGTCCGGCTGGGCGACCGACGTGTAGAAGATCCGCGTACTGCCGCCGTCGTCGACGAGGCTGCCGGTCCAGATGCCCTCGTCTCCGTCGCCGGGAGCGATGGCGATGTCGCGATGGGTCCAGCTCAGGAGGTCGGGGCTGACGGCGTGGCCCCAGTGGCAGTTCGGTGCCCAGACCGTGCTTTCCGGCACGTACTGGTGGAAGAGGTGGTACTCGCCGGCGTGGAAGGTGACCCCGTGCGGGTCGTTGATCCAGCCCCGGTCCGCGGTGAAGTGGAGGCGCGGTCGCATCTGGTCACTTCCGTCCGTTGTCGTAGGAACGACGGATGGCGCGAGCCTGCTCGATGTTGCCGCGCTCCCACTCGTCGACCTGTTCGCGACGCTCCAGTCGCAGGGCATCGCGGGCGGCGACGAACTGGCGCATGCGGTCCTCGGCGCGTTCACGGGCGACTCGCTGTTCGTCGGTCAGCGCGGGAAGCGGTGCTTCGATGACGCGGTCGACGGGGCGGAGCGGGAGGCGCTGCTCGACGTCCGGTACGTCCAGCACGGGCGAGGGGAGGGTTTGGTACCAGTACGCCGTCGACGACCAGTCATCCGAGAGGTGGTTGCCATGGCCGTGCTCGAAGGTCACCTTGATCCTCTTCTCGAAGCGGATCGGGTCGACCATGTGGAACCGGTAGCTGTGGTGGAAGCCCGGCACGTCTTCCTCGTGCACCATGGTTCCGTTGAACTGGTAGGCGTTGTGCTGCATGCCCCAGGCGTGGCCGAAGTAGTCCTCCATGCCGGTGCCGTGCAGGCTCGGTGGCCACGTGTCGTCGTCGATGAAGATCATGTCGTCGCCCTCGCCCCACCAGGAGCCCTGGAAATGGCGTACGGCGAGCGTGCAACCGACGTAGTGGCCGCGACCTTCGGTCTCCAGGGCGACGTAGTTGTCGGCGCCGTCGAGGTTGGCGACGGTGGTCTCGATGCTGTTGGCCTGCAGGTCCGGACCCCAGCCGACGTTCGGCAGGGCCCGACGCCAGTGCGCGTGGAAGTAGACGGTGTCCTCGGGCAGGGGCGTCGGCGACAGCTCGTAGTCGATGTAGAAGTACTGCAGATAGGGGATGTCGTTCTGGTTCTCGACGACGACGCGTGCCCTCGACCCGAACGGCATACGGAAGTAGCTGTTGAAGGCGGCGCTGCCGCCGAACGTGTGAAGCTCGGGCTCCTTGGCCGACACCGACAGTGGGAGGGAGTCGAAGCTTCCGGACAGAGAGTTCATCAGCCCGAAGAAGTCGCCGAGGGGCGCAATGACGCTGGGAGTCTCCTGGTCGTCCCAATAGATCTTCAGCAGGATCTTGCGGTAGTAGTCCGGGTCCACGACCTCCCAGCTGACTCCGAGGGCGTTGTGGATCTCGAGCATCGGCACGCCGACGACGGCTGGGTCGATCTGCCCGGGGCCAGGCTGGATTCGGCAGGACTGTGTCATCCAGATGTGGGTGATGAAGCCGGGGCCCTCGAGGTCGGCGAGGGTGCGCTCCTCGCCCGGCATGACGATCCAGTTGTCGCGGTTGCGTCCAGTCTGGTCGAAGCTGGATGCGCGGGCCGACCGCCCCGGGCGGGCCCTGGTCAGGTCTCCCAGGAGTCCGCCGGTTGGGGAGTCTGAAGTCATGATCTTCCTTTCGTAGGGAGGTCCCGAAGCCATCGAAACGTTTGCTTCCGTGGTCGCATCGTAAGCAAGGTGAGTCTCGTCACGCAATCGGAAGCGAAAGGCGGGTATGTTCTGCGCAAACACGAGTGCGCGCGGGCCATTCGCTAGCGGTAGCAAACGTTTGAACGGAGATTCGATGGCAACGATCGTGGAGGTCGCGCGACTAGCGGGGGTGTCGACCTCGACCGTCTCGCACGTGCTCAACGGCACGCGCAATGTCGAGCCCAGCACGCGTCAGAGGGTTCTCGACGCGATCGGGCAGACCGGCTACCGGCAGGACGCCCTTGCGCGTGCCCTGCGCCGAGCGCGGACCGACAGCATCGGCCTGGTGGTCTCAGACGCCGGCGAGCCGGCGTTTGCGGAGATGGTGCACGGCGTCGAGCACGCGGCCGCTGCGGAGGGTCTGACGCTGATCCTCGCCAACTCCGCCGAGGATCCCGAGCGGGAGAAGCGCGCTGTGCAGACGCTCCTGGAGCGCCGTGTCGACGGTCTGGTCCTGGCGCGCTGTGCGGAGTCCTCCTCCGACGTGGACGCCTACCTCGCTGCCGAGAATCCGCCGGTCGTCCTGCTCGACCGTGTCTTCGACGGCGCTCCGTGCGACCAGGTCGGGGCCGACAACCGCGAGAGCATGCGTCGGCTCACGGAGCACCTGCTGGGCGCCGGGCACCGCCGTTTCCTCGTCGTTGCGGGTGACACGCGGGTTCCCACCCTGCGAGAACGTCTCGCCGGATTCCAGGACGCGATCCGCAGCGCGGGCACGGATCCAGCCTCCTCCGAGCTGCTGGAGGGCCCGGACTTCGCGTCGATCCGGGCCGGGATGACCGCGGCGCTCGGTCGAGGCGGCCACACCTGTGTCATCTCGGCGAGTAGCCCTCTGGCTGTCACGGCCTTGGAGTCGCTTCGTGACTCAGGCGTCTCCGTGCCTGGCGACATCGCCTTCGCCACGTTCGACGGGTTCAACCACTCCGACCTGTTCCGACCGTCGGTGACGACGGTTCGCCAGCCTGCTTTCGAGATGGGCGCTGCAGCGGTCGGCCTCCTGCTCGCGCGTCTTGCGACGCCTGGCAAGAGCCCGCGGATCACCCGCCTCCAGCAGCGACTGGAACTGCGCTCCTCGAGCGAGGACTACCTGTTCGCGGCGACGGCCGACACCGGGAGTCGGAGTTCGTAGGGCTGCTTGACAGGTGTGACGCCTGCCACGTATTTTCGGCGAAACGATTCGCGCAAACGTTTCGATGATCTCGGTGCCGACCGCCCCTTCGCCCGCCTCCAGTAAGGAACAACAGCCCATGTTTGGTCGCAAGCTCGTGAGCCGACGCCCACGCGGGATCGCCGGCGTCGCTCTCGCCGTCATGTCCGTCTTCGCAATGGCTGCCTGCAGCAGTGCGAGCGACGGCGGCAGCGCCGACGGCAAGACCACGATCACCCTCTCGATGCAGAACCCCGATGTGAAGACCGCTGACCCGGCCACGTGGGCGATCGTCCAGGCCTTCGAGAAGGCCAACCCCGACATCCACGTCAAGGTCAGTGGGCAGGCGGTCGCAGAGCACCTGCAGAGCCTCTCGATCGCGGCGCAGAGTGACACGCTCCCCGACGTCTTCTGGGTCTACAAGGCCACGGCCGAGGACATGCTCAAGGCCGGCAAGCTGATGGACCTCAAGCCGACCCTCGATGACCTCGGCATCACCCAGCACCTGCCGCAGAGCACCGTCAGCAACTTCACCGCCGGCGACAAGGTGTATGGCGTGCCCTACCAGGGCCTGCTCACCGGTCTGTGGGTGAACAAGAAGATCCTCTCCGACAACGGCCTCCAGGAGCCGGCCACCTTCGACGACCTGGTCGCCATCGCCAAGAAGCTCAAGAGCAAGGGCATCGTCACGATCTCCGATGGCGCCAACCAGTCCTCCTTCAGCGTCTGGTCCTTCCTGGTCTGGCTCGACCGGTTCGGCTTCGAGGACAAGATCGACGGGATCCTCGATGGGTCGCAGAAGTACGACAACGCCGACTTCGTTCGGATGTACCAGCACATCGCCGACCTGCGTGATGCAGGCGCCTTCGCCACCAACGTCTCCACGCAGACCTACCAGCAGGCCGTCGACCAGTACTTGAACGGCAAGGCAGCGATGCTCGACGCCGGGGTCTGGGCCTCCAGCGCGATCCAGGACTCCTCCGTCGCGGCCGACACCACCTTCTGGAACGGCGCCACTTTCGACGACGGCGTCGGCAACCAGAACATCGTCATGAACGTCGCCTCTGCACCCCTGGTCGTCGACCACAAGGTCTCCGGGGACAAGGCGAAGCTCGCCGCGGTCAAGAAGTTCCTGGACTTCTACTACAGCGACCAGGCGCAGCAGCTCCTCGTCGACAACGGACAGCCCCCCGTCACCGACTACCAGCCCCAGATCGACGCCACCAAGCAGAGCGTCCTCAAGTCGGCCCTGGATGTGGCGACGAACCCGAGCCTGGGCAGCCCGAAGTCGCAGCCCGATCTGCTCGTCTCGACCGCTGTGTCGAGCGCGATGTACGACAGCATCTATGGCGTCATCGAGGATCAGCTCACGCCGGAGAAGGCGGTCGCGCTGGTCCAGAAGGCCCTCGACGCTGAGAAGTAGGCGTCCCGAAGCTCACTGGAAGCTGGGGTGCGCCCGGGTCTCCCGGGCGCACCCCGACCGACCGAACCGCATCCCGCGGCTCTCGACCCCAGAGGACGACACGCATGGTCTGGATCAGCTCCCGCTGGAAGATCGCGCTGATGCTCGCACCGGCTCTCATCCTGTTCACCGGCTTCTTCGTCTACCCCGTCGGGTACGCGATCGTCTACAGCCTCACGAACTCCGCCGGCTTCGGCGCGGCCAGGTTCGTCGGGCTCCACAACTACACGGCGCTCCTCGACGATCCGTTCTTCTGGCAGTCGCTCCGGAACACCGTCGTGATCCTGGTCGTGAGCCTGTTCGTGCTGGTCCCGTCATCGTTCGCGCTGGCGTTGCTGCTTCGTCAGCGCAAGGGGGCCGGCGCACTCCGGGCCCTCGTGTTCGGGCCGGCGATCATCGCGCCCATCCTCGTCGGCCTCATCTGGGTGTTCATCCTCGACCCCCGCGTCGGTCTGCTCAACCGCGTGCTCGACGTGTTCGGCATGGGGCCGGTCCAATGGATCGGCGGCAACACCCTGACGCCGTACGCCGTCTCGGTCGTCTTCATCTGGAGCAGTGTGGGCTTCGCGATGACGATCTTCTACGCCGGGCTCCAACTGCTCCCCGCCGACGTCATGGAAGCCGCCACCCTGGACGGGGCCACCACGTGGCAGCGACTCAGGTACGTCACCATCCCGATGATGCAGGAGACCTTCGCGATCGTGACCATCCTCCTGATCACGAACGTCTTCAAGATCTTCGAGCTCGTCTACATGCTGACCGGCGGAGGTCCCGTCCATCGATCGGAGACCCTGGTCAGCTACATGTACTTCGTCACGTTCACCAACCAGCGCTACGGCTCCGGCATGGCGATCGCCGTGGTGATCTTCGTGCTGGGCGCGCTCACGTCGCTCGCGTACCTGGCCGCTGCTCGACGTCGGAGCATCGCATGACCCAGACGACGACGCCGATGACGCCCAACCCCGAACTCTCGAGGACTCCGGTGACTCCCACCCGCCGTGCGCCGAACGACCTCCGCTCGATGAGGAGGCGGCGCGTCGGCCTGTACGCGGGGGGTGCCGCCGCCTACCTGATCACGTTCCTCATCATCTTGCCGATCCTCTGGATCGCGTTGCTCTCGCTGGAGCCCAGCAGGACGATCCTGTCCGACCCCTTCTCGCTGCGCAGCCTCACCTTCGACAACTACCGGGATGTGGTCGCATCCCTGCCGCTGGTGCAGATGTACAAGAACACGATCATCGTTGCGGTCGCCTCGGTGACGATCGGCGCGGTCGTCTCGTTCATGGCGTCGTTCGCGCTCACCCGCATGGTGTTTCGCCGGCGAGCGGCCCAGTTCTCTGTGCGGTTCTACTTCCTCGCCGGCCTCGCCGTGCCGGTCTACGTGCTGCTGTTCCCGATCTACCGGATCGACCTCGCACTCGGCATCTTCGGCACCTACGCGGCGCTGATCCTGCCCTACATCGCCGTGTCGATCCCGTTCAACACGTTGCTCCTCACGGGCTTCCTCCGTGAGTTCCCGGCAGAGCTCGAGGAAGCCGCGATCATGGACGGCGCTGGCCTGTTCCGCGTCTGCTGGTCGGTCGTGCTGCCGACGATGCGGCCGGTGATCGCGACGGTCCTCATCTTCAATGTGGTCTACGTGTTCAACGAGTTCCCGTTCGTCTCCATCCTCATCAATGACCCGAACCTGGCGACGGTCTCGCTGGCCGTTTCGCGCTTCCAGGGGCAGTACACGGTCAACTACGGGGGAATGATGGCTGCGGCAACGCTCGTCCTCCTTCCGCAGCTCGCCATCTACGCGCTCTTCCAGCGCCACGTGATCGCCGGCCTGACGGCCGGGGCGGTGAAGGGCTGACCGTGGACTCCCCTCCGCAGGCTCTCGTCATCGGCGAGGCGCTGGTCGACGTCGTCCGCGACCCCCATGGCGTCGTCGCCGAGACGGCGGGCGGCTCCCCGCTCAACGTCGCTGTGACCCTGGCTCGACTCGGCGTGCGTACCCAGCTGCTCACCGGCCTGGGGGACGACCAGCGAGCCGACCTCATCCAGACCCACCTCGAGGAGTCCGGAGTCGAGCTCCTCCCGGGGGCGCGCCGGCTCATACGAACCTCCACCGCCACGGCTTCGTTGCAGCCTGACGGCTCGGCTCACTACGAGTTCGACCTGGAATGGGACCCGACGCCGGTCCAGCCGCCAACCGCGACCTTCACCCACGCCGGTTCCATCGGGTTGTTTCTGGAGCCGGGCGCCGATCTCGTACGCCGTCGGCTCGAGGACGCCGCGTGCACATCCTTCGTCACCCTTGACCCCAACATCCGCCCGACGATGCTCCCTGACCTCGACCTGGCCAGGGCGGCGTTCGAGCGGCTGCTGCCGCTCGCGCGGATCGTGAAGCTCAGCGACGAGGACGCGGCGTGGCTGTACCCCGGGATGACGGATCGGGAGGTCTCAGCCCGCCTGCTGGCCGCCGGTCCGGCCCTGGTCGCGATCACCCGCGGCGGACATGGCTGCACGATGGCCTCGGGCGGTTTCCTCGTCGAGGTCCCGGCGGCCCGGACCACCGTCGTCGACACGATCGGCGCCGGCGACTCCTTCATGGGCGCCTTGATCCACCAGGTGATCCTCAGCGACCTGACGGACGCGGTGCGGTCGGGTGAGCCCCTCCGGCCGGAAGAGCTGGATCTGCTCGGGCGGAGCGCGGCGAAGGTCGCAGCCATCACTGTCGGCCGGCCCGGGGCCGATCCGCCGTGGCTGGCTGAGCTGGTGACCGTGAACCGGGGCCAGCTCGCCTAGCGGGCCCTTCGTCGACGGGCCGCGGGCGCGCACGTCGACGTCTGGCGTGCTCAGCGCGTCTGTGCACGCACATCGCAGACGAGAGGCGCCGTCGGAGTCGCGTCGCTTTCCGTGATCAAACGCTTGACCAGATGTGACCGGCGCCACTATGGTCGTGCTCAATCGTTTGATCAAGGAGTCGCAAGTGCCGGATCGTGTGTTCTTCCAGCCGCCGCAGGGGTGGGTCGGCGACGTCATCCCGTTCAGCCGGGACGGCGAGCTGATGCTCTTCTACCTGCTGGAGCTCCGCGAGTCGCCCAAGCCCGGGACCCCCTGGGCGCTGGTGACGACGCGCGACCTCGTCACCTTCGAGGACCGAGGCATCGCACTGCCTCACGGCACCCGAGGGGACGCCGACTTCAACGCCTACACGGGCAGCATCGTCGAGGGCGCCGACGGCACCCACCACCTCTTCTACACCGCCCAGAACCCCGACCGCGTCGGAGCGGACGGACTGCCGCTCCAGCTCGTCGCCCACGCCTCGAGCACCGACGGCATGTCCACCTGGGACAAGCACCCCGAGCACACCTTCGGGGCGCCATCCGGCTACGAGTCCGCCGACTGGCGCGACCCCTTCGTCTTCCAGGACCCCTCGACCGGCGTGTGGCGGATGCTCCTGGCCGCCCGGCACCAGGACGGTCCGGACCGTCGACGCGGGGTCATCGCCCAGATGACCTCGCGCGACCTGGTCACCTGGGAGCCGGTCGAGCCGTTCTGGGACCCGCGCCGCTACATCACCCACGAGTGCCCCGAGGTCTTCTCGATCGGCAAGTGGTGGTACCTGGTCTACTCCGAGTTCTCCGAGTCGTTCACCACCCGCTACCGCATCGCCCACAGCCCGGACGGCCCGTGGATGGTGCCCGACCGCGACACGATCGACGGCCGCGCCTTCTACGCCGCCAAGTCTGCCGAGCTCGATGGTCGCCGGATCCTCGTCGGCTGGATCGCGAGTCGCGAGGGCGACACCGATGACGGCGCCTGGCAGTGGGCGGGCACGATGTCGCTGCTCGAGGCGCGCGCCGGGTGGGACGGTTCCCTGGCGTTCTCGGTCCCTGAGGAGATCATCGCCACGTTCGACGAGAGCGTCGAGCTGGGCCTCGTGCCGACAGCTCTGGAGGCCCCGGACGGCTACAACGCTGTCGTCGGCACCGAGCCGTTGCCGGCCCAGTGCTACATCCGGGCCGAGATCGAGTTCGAGCCCGGGACGACCGAGTGCGGCCTGCTGCTGCGTGCGAGCGAGGACGGCGATCAGGGGTACGTGATACGGCTGGAGCCCCGGCGTGACCGGATGGTCTTCGACCGTTGGCCCCGACACCGCACCGGGCCGGCCCAGTGGCAGGTCTCAGGTGACGTCCCGCACGTCATCGAGCTCGAGCGGCCCGCCGACCTGGCGGCCACGTCGCACGTGATCGAGGTCGTACTCGACGGGGACCTTGCGGTCATCGTGCTCAACCGCGAGGTCTGCCTGAGCACCCGGCTCTACGACGACTCCCACGACCGCCTCGGAATCTTCGCAGGCGAGGGCGCGGTGAAGTTCCAGAACCTCACCGTTCGCCGGCGATCCACCACCTGAACCGCGTTCGGGCGCGACCATTCATCTCAAAGGAGAGGTACCCATGAAGAAGACACTGTGGTCGGCCGCCGCTGCGCTCGCGGTCGCCCTCACCGCCACCGCCTGCGGAGGCAGCGGCAACACCGGCACCAGTCCGACGGACGTGAACCCGAAGGGCCAGATCAAGCCGCATGCGATCTCCTGGCTGCTGTCGCGGCCTGCCGACGGCGCCGTCATCAAGACAATGGAGAGCCTCGCCGGCGAGTACGCCAAGGACCACCCCGGCTTCAAGCTCAACCTGATCACGACGCCCGACCGGCCGTCCTACATCCAGAAGTACGAGACGCTGGCGGCGGCGAACAAGCTGCCCGAGCTCTTCGACACCGACGCCACGCCGTTCGCCGAGAAGCTCGCCAAGCAGGGCCGCATGATCGACGCCGACAAGCTCCTCAGGAGCCTGGGCGTCTACGACAACTACCGTCCCTCCGCGCTCGACTACCAGCGCTTCGACGACGGCTCCCTCTACATGGTTCCGTTCGAGTACGGCATCGAGGTGTTCTGGTACAACAAGGCGCTCCTCGAGAAGGCCGGCGTCAAGGTGCCGACGTCCCTCGACGACTTCCCCGCCATGTGCACCGCATTGCGCAAGTCGGGCGTCACCCCGATCGCGCTGGACGGTCAGGATCAGTGGCCCCTCGAGCGGTACATGGCCTATCAGCCGTTCCGCGTCGCCGGCCCTGACTACATCAAGAGCCTCAAGACCGGAAAGGCCAGCTTCAGCGACCCCGCCGGTCAGAAGGCCGCATCCTGGCTCAGCGACCTCGGCGAGTCCAAGTGCTTCGAGGATGGGTTCTCCTCCGTCGGCTACGCGGACGCCCAGGCACTGTTCACCTCCGGCAAGGCAGCCGTCTACGGCATCGGGTCCTGGGAGCTCGGCAGCCTCGCGACGGACGCACTCGACCCAGCGGTTCGTAACGATGTCGACTACTTCACCCTCCCGACAGTCTCCGGTTCGGTTACCGACCCCAACGAGTACGTCGCACCCTCGGGCATCGGGATGGCCGTCAACGCCAAGACGTTCGATCCGCTCGTGCGCGACTTCCTGAAGTTCGCGCTCAGCAAGTACGCCGCCGCGTACGCCGCCACCGGAGCGCTCGGCCCCACCACGACCCCGGCGCCGACCATCCCGAGCAACGCCACCCCGATCTACAGCAAGGCGGTCGCGGATGCTGACAAGGTCGGCAAGCGCTTGGCCATGCCGTGGGACACCCAGCTGGACCCGACAACCAACACGACGCTGCAGCAGCAGCTGACCCTGCTGGTGCAAGGCCAGGTGACACCCGAGGAGTTCGTTTCCACCATGGACAAGGCGCTCGACGAGAACGCACCGAAGTACTTCAAGTGACCGTCAAGTGACACGAGGGGAGCCGGCCGCCCGGCCGGCTCCCCTCGAAGAAGGGACCACCCGTGCTTCCGCACCGCTCCAGGCTCTCCGTCCTGGTCTTCCTGCTGCCGCCCCTGCTGCTCTACGGCGCCGCGGTGCTCCTGCCGATTCTCCAGTCGCTCTTCCTCAGCTTCTTCTCCTGGGACGGCATCACCGACATGGAGTTCGTCGGACTTTCGAACTACACCCACATGCTGCGGCACGACCCGAGCTTCTGGACCACCTTCGGCAACCAGCTGGTCTACGTCGCGATCTGCCTCGTCCTTCAGCTCGGTGGCGGCCTGGTCGTGGCCACTCTGCTGGCGTCGTTGACCCGCGGCCGCGAGGTCATCAAGGTCCTCTACCTGATGCCCGCCGTGATCTCGACCGTCGCGATCGCCTTCCTGTTCCAGCGCATCTACGCCACCGACGGACTCATCAACTCGATCCTCCACGCGGTCGGGCTCGGTGGGCTCGCGCGGCCATGGCTCTCCGACGTCCACACCGTCCTGGCTGCCGTCTCCACACCCGAGGGCTGGCGCTTCATCGGCATCTACATGGTCATCATCTACGCCGCCCTCATCGCGGTTCCGAAGGAGCTGGAGGAGGCCGCACGGCTCGACGGAGCCAATCGGTGGCAGCTGTTCGCGCACATCCGGTTCCCCTACATCCGGCCGGTGTGGCTGACCACGACGATCATGGCCACCACCTACGCCCTGCGCGGCTTCGACATCCCCTACCTGCTCACCAACGGCGGCCCCGGGCAGTCCTCGGAGCTTGTGACCACCTACATGTACAAGACCGCGTTCACCAGCACCAACTACGGCTACGCCAGCACCCTCTCGGTGTTCATCGTCGTCGAGTGCCTGGTCGCGGTCGGACTGATCGTGCTGCTCCTGCAGCGGAAGGCCGAGTCATGACCACCCAGCTGATGGAGTCCCGCCGCGCGGAGAGCCCGTCGTCCCCATCCGCGCCCGCACGGCCGGGCCGTCTCGACCTCCATCGCCTGGCATCGCGGGTCCTGGTGGCCCTGCTCGTCGTCATCCAGGTCTACCCGCTGGTGTGGCTGTTCACGACGAGCCTGCGCGACGCCCACGACTTCGCCGCCAACAACGCCTTCGGCATGCCCCACTCGTTCACACTCGACAACTTCCGCCGAGCCTTCGAGCAGGGTGACCTCGGCCGCTACGTCCTCAACAGCATCATCGTGACCGCCGGCGCTGATCTCCTCATCGTCGTGTGCGGGATGATGGGCGCCTACGCGATCGAGGTACTCGGCTTCCGCGGCAGCAAGGTCGTGCGAGCCGCGTTCCTGTTGGGCATCATCGTCCCCGTCCAGGTCGCGCTCGTGCCACTCTTCATCGACTACTCCAAGGTCGGTCTGCTCGACACCTACCAGTCGATGATCATCCCGCTCGCCGGGTTCTCCCTGCCGATGTCGATCTACCTGTTCTCCTCGTTCTTCTCCTACATCTCGCGCGAGACCTACGAGGCGGCGTCGCTCGACGGAGCGGGCCCGTACCGGATCTTTTCGAAGATCACGCTCCCGTTGTCGGTCAACACCATCGTCACCGTGGTGATGGTGAATAGCATCTTCATCTGGAACGACTTCATCTTCGCCAACACCTTCGTCCTTTCGGAGAACCTGAAGACGATCCCGCTAGGCCTTCAGAACTACATCGGAGCGATGGGCAAGACCGACTGGACCGCCACCTTCGCGGCGGTATGCGTCACGGTCACGCCTCTACTTCTTGTGTTCCTGGTGCTCAACAAGGCGATGATCTACGGACTCGAGAGCGGTGCGAACAAGGGATGAGACGAGCTGACGGGGAGTCCCAACGGGCGGTGACGATGCGCGACGTCGCGCAGGCGGCCGGGGTGTCGGTCTCGGCCGTGTCCGTGGTCCTCAACAAGAAAGAGGGTGCCCGCATCGGCGCTGACGCCCGGGTGCGGATCCACGACGCCATCGCGCGGCTCGGCTACCGACCCAACGCGATGGCCAAGGACCTGGTCACCGGCCAGTCGAGGTTCATCGGCCTCGTCGCCGATGCCATCGCGTCGACCCCCTTCGCGGGCCAGATCATCCACGGGGCGCAGGACGAGGCCTGGAAGCACGGCTTCGTCCTCCTGGTCGCCAACACCGAGGGCAACCAGGACGCCGAGCACGAGGCCATCGCGATGCTGCTCGAGCACAAGGTCCGCGGCGTCCTCTACTCCACCTGGTACCACCGTGAGGTCGAGGTGCCCGAGGGGCTCGACGAGAGCGACTGCGTCCTGGTGAACTGCTACGCGGCGGCCGACCTCCCCGCCGTCGTCCCGGACGAGATCGCCGGTGGACGCGACGCGACGCAGCTCCTGATCGATCAGGGCCACCGGCGGATCGGGTTCATCAACACCACGACCCCCTCACCGGCCCATGACGGCCGCCTCCGGGGCTACCGCGAGGCGCTGGCCGCAGCCGGCATCGACCTCGACCCCGCCCTGGTCGTCGAAGCCCGGCCCGAGCAGGAGGGCGGGTACGACGCTGCTGCACTGCTCCTCGACCAAGGGGTGACGGGCATCTTCTGCCACAACGACCGGGTCGCGATGGGCCTCTACGACGGGCTCCGCGACCGCGGCCTCAAGGTCCCCGGCGACATCTCCGTCGTCGGCTTCGACAACCAGGAGGTCATCGCGGCCCACCTGCGCCCGCCGCTCTCGACGGTGGCGCTGCCGCACTACGAGCTCGGTGTCGCCGGCGTCCGGGTCCTGCTCGGCCTGGACGCGCCCGCCTCCGACGGGCGCGTCCTGGTCGGCTGCCCCCCGGTCGAGCGGGCCTCCATCGCCCGGCCCGCCGTCGTACCCGCCGGCGACCCCGGATGACGGTGGCGGTCGACCGACACCTGCCCGCCGTCCACCTGCGTCCGCCCCGGCACTGGGTCAACGACCCGAACGGGCTGGTCTTCCACGACGGCTGGTATCACGTCTTCTTCCAGTACAACCCCGACAGCGCACGGCACGCGAACATGCACTGGGGCCACGTCCGGAGCCGTGACCTCGTCTCCTGGGAGCAGCTGCCCGTCGCCCTCGCGCCCACCCCCGCCGGCGACGACGCCGACGGGGTGTGGTCCGGCAACGCGGTCAGCACCGACGAGGGGATGGTCGCGTTCTACTCCGCCAAGCGGGACGACCGGTGGTGGCAGCCGGTGGCGGCCGCGACGTCGGTCGACGGGGTGACGTTCTCCAAGCGGCCCGGTCTCCTCATCGAGGAGCCCCCTCCGGAGACGGTCATGTTCCGCGACCCGTATGTGTGGCGCGACGGCGGCCGCTGGCGCATGCTCGTCGGCGCCGCCCTGGCCGACGGCCGGGGCGCGGCGATGCAGTACTTCTCCGAGGACCTCTGCCGCTGGGAGCTCGGCGGCCCCTTCCTCGCAGAGCCTCCCACGCCGCTGCCGGGCGGAGGAGACACCGAGGAGGGCTGGGAGTGCGTGCAGTACGCCGACTTCGGGGTCCAGCGCGGCGCACTGGTCCTCAGCGCCTGGGACCCGGAGGAGGGTGCTGGCCAGACGGCCGTCTACGTCGGCCGGGACCGGGGCGACGCGTTCGAGGCGACCGCGCCTCAGCGGTTCGACCACGGGCCCGACTTCTACGCGCCCGCGCTGTTGCACGCCCCCGACGGTCGCTGGCTCGTCTGGGGCTGGGTCTGGGAGGCCCGGGACGAGCCGCGCGTCGGCGCGGTCAGCTCCTGGACGGACGAGGTCGGCTGGGCCGGGATGCTCTCGCTGCCGAGGGAGCTCACCCTGACGAGCACCGGCGTCGCCCAGCGCCCCGCCCGCGAGGTGGACGCCCTGCGTGGGGAGATGGTCGTCGAGGCGTCGGGCACGGCGGCCGGCACCGTCGTCCTGGGCGAGGTCCCGCGCTGCCTCGACGTCGTCGGGCGCCTGGCCTGGGCCGGCAGCGGGCGGGCGACGTCCGGGTGGCGACTCGTCACCTCGGCGGACGGACGCGAGCACCTCGACATCGTCCTGGACGGCACCACCGGCGAGCTCGTCGTCAGCCGGGAGTCCGCGTCGCTCGACCTGCGTGCCAAGCGCGGCGAGTGGCGGCTGGCCACCGGCATCGGTCCGGGGGAGAGCGTGGAGGTGCGGGCCGTCCTCGACCACTCGGTCGTGGAGGTCTTCCTGGCCACCGGTGAGGCAGTGACCGCGCGCTTCTACCCGGTCGGGGCCGGGCCGTGGCGACTGGAGGTCACGACGTCCGGGACCGGGCAGGCCGCCTACGCTGTCGAGGCCTGGGAGCTCGTTCCTTGCGCCGATCCGGTCGAGGAGCCCCGCGGCTAGGGTGTCCCGGTGGCCGGCGAACGGGACGTGCAGCGGCGGGTGGGCATCCGCGACGTCGCCGCCGCGGCCGGGGTCTCCCCGGCCACCGTCTCGCAGGCGTTCAACGGGTCGCGCCCCGTCCACGAGGAGACCCGGTCGAGGATCGTCGCCGCCGCGACCGCGCTCGGGTACGTCCCCGATCCCAGCGCCCGAGGGCTCCGCCTCCGGCGCACCGGTCTGATCGGCCTTCTTGGCGATCATGTCGTGACGACGCCGTACGCCGGGAGGCTGGTGCTGGGCGCCGCCGACGCCCTCGAGGAGCAGGGGCTGGCACTCGTGGCCGTCGACTCGCTCGGCGACCCGGACCGAGAGCTCCGGCTGCTCGCGATGCTGCGCCAGCGGAACGTCGAAGGCGTTCTCTATGCGCGGATGTGGCACCAGTTCGTGACCCCGCCAATGCTGCCCGGGATCCCGCTCGCCGTCGTGAACGCCGCCACCGAGTCCTCCGACGTCCCGGTCGTCGCACCGGACGAGGAGGCCGTCGGCACAGTGGCGGCGGAGTACCTGCTCGCCCGGGGCCACCGGCGCATCGCCTTCGCCCAGACCGTCGACGGCGTACCCGCCTCGACGGGGCGCGAGCACGGCTTCCGTCGCGCGCTGGAGGCCGCCGGGATCGCCGGTGAGCCACTGCTCGCGCGGTCGGCCTCGACCGCCGCGGGCGGTCGCGCCAGCGGAGCCGTGCTGCTCGATCGCGCCGACCGTCCGACGGCGGTGTTCTGCTTCAACGACCAGATCGCGATGGGTGTCTACCAGGCGGCGGCCGGTCTCGGGCTGAGCGTGCCCGAGGACGTCTCGGTCATCGGCGTTGACGACCTGCCACTGGTCGCCGACGCGCTCCTCCCCGGACTGACGACCATCGCGCTGCCTCACGAGCAGATGGGGCGGTGGGCGGCCGGGCAGCTGCTCGCGCAGATCTCCGACCCGGACCACCCGGTGGAGCGGGCCCTCGTCGAGTGCCGCCTGGTCGAGCGAGACTCGGTCACCCCGCCGGCTCGCTGATCACCCGCCGAGGACCGACAGGTCGGCGGCGTCGACGTCGGTCGACCCTCCGACCGACTCGGCGTTGATCGTGCGTGGGCCCGGCCCGAGGAAGACGAGATCGCTGAGGCTGGCGACACCGTGGTTGACGAAGACCTCGGTTGCTGCGCCATCGACGACCAGGTCGAGATCGACCGACCCGTCGGCGAGCGGGTCGGTGGTGGCGGTCCGCACCTGTCGGTAGGTCTTGGGCATCCGCCTGGCGATCGCGTCGGCGTCGCGGACGACGAACGCCTGGCGTCGGCCCCAGTCGTAACCGATGGTCAGCTGCGAGCCGTCCTCTGCGCCGACGACGATCCGTGACTCCTGAGCGCCGTGCCGACGCAGTCGGACGTGCAGACGGAAGGTACGCCGATCGGTGCGACCGATGGTGGCCGTGCTGCTCACCGAGCCGGTGTGGCCCCGAACCTCTGCTTCGACGGCAGCGCCCAGGCCGATCGGCGACGAGACGAGGGTCGGTCGGCCGGCCACGTCCGCGAGCCGGAGGCGGCGTACGAGGGTGTTGGGGCCACCGGTCGAGGGAAGGCCGGGGACGTCGCGGGCGTAGGACCAGTTGTTCATCCACCCGATCGCGTACCGTTCGGCGAGCTGACCGGACACGGACCTTCGCGGGTCCGACCAAGTGACGCCGGCGTAGAAGTCCGACCCGTGGTCCAGCCACAGCGGGTCCGGGCGGTCCGCCGTGAACCGACGCCCGTCCCACCGGCCGGTCCAGTAGGCGTAGCCGGCCGTGCCTCCCGACGAGGCGCCGTTCGCGCTGGTGCCGAGCACCCACGTCGTCCGCGAGGGGTCGCCGACGACGCTCATCCGGAACAGGTCCGGACACTCCAGGGTGCCGAGGTCCCCTCGTGCGTAGTCGGAGACGTAGGTCCAGTGCTTCAGGTCGGGGGAGGTGTAGAAGCCGATCCGCTGTCCTTCGGCGAGAACCATCAGCCACTGGTGGCGGCGGCCGTCCCAGACGACCTTGGGATCGCGGAAGTCGGCGGCACCCGGGTTGTCCAGCACCGGGTTGCCTCGGTAGGAACCGAAGGTGCGACCGCCGTCGCGGCTGTAGAAGAGGGACTGCCGCTGGACCCCGTCGAGCTGCTGGGTGGCGATCACGACGACAGCGCCGGGGCCGAAGCCGGAGGTGTCGTGCGTGTCGACGACGGCACTGCCGGTCTCGACGTCGCCCAGACCGTTGCGGTACTTCTCGATGGCGGTGCCGGCGACCTTCCAGTGCACCAGGTCGGTCGACTCGGCTGCCTGCCAGGAGGTCCCGTTTGCCCCGGGGTAGTCGGGGTTCACCAGGTTGTAGAGGCGCCAGCGGCCGTCGACGAGGAGCGGACGCTGCACGTCGTTCATCCAGCCGTGGGCGGGCGTGAGGTGAAGTCGCGGTCGCCAGCCCGGCCGGTCCGGCCGTGCGTCCGGACGGGTGTCCGGCCGGGTCTCGATCGCGCCGGACGCGATCGCGATGACGAGTGCCGCCAGCGCGGCGAGGACGAGGACGAGAACGATCCGGAGGCGGACGGTCGATGAGCGGTGGCCGTGGGTCACGAGGCTCCGTCGGGGTCGAGGTCGGGGGGTGTGAGGGGAACGTGCACCACGCCGACTCCCTGGACATTACGGATGCACAAAACGATTTGCAAAAGTATGATCATTACTCGTCCGTACCGTGGGATCACACCCTGTGCCAGCGCTGTGAGCCAGTTACGGTCGTGCTTGGAACGTGCACCACGTCGACATCCATCCCCTACGAAATGGAAGCGACGATGGTGACAAGCAAGCTCTCCCGCACCTTCTCGGCGATCGCGTTCTCGGGTCTCCTCTCGACCGCATTGCTGACGAACACCGGCCCCGCCAGGGCCGCCGACCCCGGGTTCCCCGAGCCCACGATCCACACCCAGCAGGCCCACGACCCCGACTCGGACTTCACCTCCCGCTGGACCCGCGCCGACGCGCGCCAGCTCAAGGCGATGTCCGACCCGACGGCAGGGCCCGGCCAGAACTCGATGCCGACCGACTACACGATGCCGGCGGTCTCGCACGACTTCCCGGACATGAGCAACGGCAAGGTCTGGGCGTGGGACACCTGGCCGCTCACGGACGCCCAGGCCAACCAGTACAGCGTCAACGGCTGGGAGGTTGCCTTCTCCCTGGTCGCCGACCGCAGCCTCGGCTTCGACGCCCGCCACGTCTACGCGAAGATCGGCTTCTTCTACCGCAAGGCCGGCATCCCGGCTGACCAGCGCCCCGCCAACGGCGGCTGGACGTACGGCGGGCTCGTCTTCCCCGACGGCGTGACCGGCAAGATCTTTCCGGACCAGTCCTACAGCCATCAGACGCAGTGGTCGGGGTCAGCCCGCGTCTACCCCGGCGGCAAGATCAAGCTCTTCTTCACCGACGTGGCCTTCTACCGCAATCCGGACGGCAGTGACCGCAAGCCGTACGACCCGGAGATCGCGCTCAGCGTCGGCCACATCCACGCCGACAAGAAGGGTGTCAGCTTCACCGGCTTCAACAAGGTCGACCCGCTGCTGAAGGCCGACGGGAAGTGGTACCAGAACGGCGACCAGAACGAGTTCTTCAACTTCCGCGACCCGTTCACCTTCGAGGACCCCGCTCACCCGGGCAAGACCTACATGGTCTTCGAGGGCAACAGCGCCGTGCAGCGCGGCGGCCGTGACTGCACCGACGACGACCTCGGCTACCGGCCCGGTGATCCGCGGGCCGAGAACCTGAAGACCGTCATGGACAACGGAGCCATGTACCAGATGGCCAACATCGGGCTCGCCGTCGCCGACAACCAGAGCCTGACCAGGTGGCACTTCCTGCCGCCCATCCTCTCGGCCAACTGCGTCACCGACCAGACCGAGCGGCCTCAGATCTACATGAAGGACGGCAAGTACTACCTGTTCACGATCAGCCACCGCTCGACCTTCGCGTCCGGCATCGACGGACCGGAAGGTGTCTACGGCTTCGTCGGCAACGGCATCCGCAGCGACTTCCAGCCCGTCAACCGGGGCTCCGGCCTGGCGCTGGGCAACCCGACCAACCTCAACTACCCGGCGGGCACCCCGTTCGCGCCTGACCCGAACCAGACCGCCAACGAGTTCCAGGCGTACTCCCACTACGTCATGCCCAACGGTCTGGTCGAGTCGTTCATCGACGCGATCGGCGGTCCGAACGACCTGCGTCGCGGCGGGACCCTCGCCCCGACCGTCCGCCTCCAGATCGACGGCGACACCACCAAGGTCGACCGCTCCTACGGGCACGACGGGCTCGGGGGCTACGCGGACCTGCCCGCTAACCGCGAGTTGATGCCGTAACCCGGTCCGATCCGAGTGCCCCGGGCCGCCGGCCCGGGGCACTCTCCAGGTCGGCCCGGGTCGGCGGGTTCGCGCCCGGCCGGCTGACGGTGATCGCGGCCGCGGCGGCGGCATGGTCCAGCACGTCGGACCAGGCGGCCAGGTCCAGGGAGCGAAGGGTCGGGCGCGCCGAGCCGCCGAGTGCGCCCCACTCCCACAACCGGTCGATCATCGCCGAGCAGAAGGAGTCGCCGGCGCCGACCGTGTCGGCGACCACGACCTCTGGTGCAGGCGTCGACGTCGAGCCGTGGCGGGTCAGGCAGACAGCGCCCTCGCCGCCGCCGGTCACGACGACGGCGACGGGCCCCAGGTCGAGGAGCCGGCGCGCCGCGTCCGACGCCGTCGCGCCCGGCACCAGGTGGGCGAGGTCCTCGTCGGAGGCCTTGACCACGTCGGCGAGCGCGACGACCCGGGCGACGCGTGCCCACAGGTCGGCGCCCTCTCCCATGACAGCGGGGCGGATGTTGAGGTCGTAGGTGACCGTCGCCTCGCCCCTGCGCGCGCTGAGGAGGTCGATCACGGTGTCGGCACCGGGTGGGACGACCGCACCCAGCGAGCCGGTGTGGACGACGATCGGCCGGGGGAGCTCAGCGACCTCAGCGAGGTCAGGCAGCTCGGGGAGGGTCCACTCGAGGCTGAACCGATAGTCGGCGCTGCCGTCCGGCCCGATCAGCGCCTCGGCGTACGACGTCGCCGCCGCCTGTCTCCCCAGGGGCAGTGCGACGCCCTCGCGATGCAGGTGCTCGGCGACGAGACGCCCGTGCCGATCCTCGCCGAGCCTCGTCAGGAGCGTCGTCGGTCGACCCAGCCGGGCAAGACCGACCGCGACGTTGGCGGGGCTCCCTCCGGCGTGTTCGCTGACGGCGCCGCGGCCGTCGCGAATGACGTCGACGAGAGCCTCGCCCACGACGAGAGCCTCGTCCGCCTCGTTCACGCCAACTCCTTGCTCGAACGTTTGATCAGAGCATACAGTGACGGGCGCCACATTGGTCAAGCGTTTGATCAGACTCATTCGAAGCGACAAAGGAGTGCGCGTGAAGCTGACAGAACGGGGTGTCCGCTGGCGGCGCCTGATCGGCATCGGAGCGACCGTGGCCCTCGCCGCCGCGTTCGCCGGCAACGATCTCGGCCAGAGGTCGGGCGACCTGGCCGGTGCCCGGCTCTCGACCCAGACGACAGCGCTCACCGGGTCGCAGCGTGCGGTCTACCACCTCACCCCGTCCGCGGGCTGGCTGAGCGACCCCCAACGTCCGATCCAGGCCGGTGGAACGACCAACCTCTACTACCTCGCCAGCGACCTCGACAACGGACCTGGCGGCTGGCGCCACGTGACCACCGACGACAACGTCGTCTTCGAGGAGGCGGGGCGGCGATCCCGCTCTCCACCCGCTTCCCGGTGTGGACCGGCTCGTCTGTCGTCGACACGAACAACACCGCCGGCTTCGGCGCGGGGGCCGTCGTCGCGCTGGCCACCCAGCCCACCGACGGTGACGCCTTCCAGCAGGAGCAGTACCTCTGGTACTCGACCGACGGCGGCAACACCTTCACGCCGTACGGACCGCCCGTCATCACCAACGACGAGAGCACCAACTGGTTTCGGGACCCCAAGATCGTCTGGGACGCCGACCACTCAACCTGGGTCGCCGTCATCGGCAAGCAGCAGAAGGCCGTCTTCTACACGTCGACCGATCTCAAGCACTGGACCTACAGGTCCACCTTCGCCTACACCAATCCCAACATCGGCGGTTTCGAGTGCCCCGACCTCTTCCGGATGAAGGCCGACGACGGCAGCTGGCACTGGGTGCTCGGCGCCAGCATGCAGGGTGACTACACGGGCAAGCCCGACACCTACGCGTACTGGCCCGGGTCGTGGAACGGCGCCTCGTACACCGCGGACCAGACGGACCCACAGTGGCTCGACTGGGGATGGGACTGGTACGCGGCGGTGACCTGGCCCGACACGGCCAACCCCGACACCGTGCGTCACGCCATCGGTTGGATGAACAACTGGAACTACGCACCACACCCGATCAAGACCGACGTCTCCGATACCTACAACGGACAGATGTCTGTCGTACGCGATCTGACGCTCAAGGCTGAGGGGAGTGGCAACTACTCCCTGCTGTCGCAGCCGAGCGTCGGCCTCGACGGCATCACCAGCCACACCTGGAGTGTGCCGACGCAGAGCGTGGACGGGCAGCTCGTGCTGCCGTACCACGGCGCGGCCTACGAGCTTGACACCGACGTCAGCTGGGCGACGGCCAACAACGTCGGCGTCGCCGTCGGCCTCTCGGCCGACCTCGACCACAAGACCAACATCGGCTACTACCAGGGCAACCTCTACGTCGACCGCACCGCGTCAGACTTCACCGCCCACGCCTTCGGAAGCCTCAAGCAATCACAGGCCCCGATCGGGACCGGCAGGACCTCGATGCACCTCCGGATCCTTGTCGACCGTTCCAGCGTCGAGGTCTTCGCCGACGACGGCCGCACCGTGCTGTCCAACCAGGTCATGTTCGACCCGAACGACACCGGCGTCATGCTCTACAGCGCCGGCGGCAGCGCATCATTCGCCAACACGACCATCCGTGAGTTCGAGGACATCAAGACGGCCGCCAACCCCAACAGTCCGTTCCAGGACTTCGAGGGTTCGGGCTACGGGAGCTGGACCACCACCGGCACCGCCTTCGGGTCGGGGCCCGCCTCCGGAACGCTCGCTGGCCAGCAGCCGGTCAGCGGCTACGAGGGCTCCAAGCTGGCGACGAGCTTCAACGGCGGCGACACCGCAACCGGCACCCTCACCTCTCCGTCGTTCACGATCGGCAAGGACTACATCAACGCGCTGGTGGGAGGCGGCGACCATCCGCGACCATCCGACCTGTTCGCCGGCTTCGAGGGCAGCGGCTGGGGCCCGGGATGGACCGCCTCCGGCGACCTCGCAGGCCGCGGACCGAGCGCTGACTCCCTTCCGAACCAGGTCGGCTCGAAGGTGCTCGACACCTACGCCGGCGCCGACACCGCGACGGGTGCCGTGCGCTCACCCGAGTTCACCATCACCCGCGACTACCTCGACTTCCTCGTCGCAGGCGGCAAGCACCCATACTTCGGCCCTGGTGCCACCGCCGTGAACCTCGTCGTCGACAACGCGGTCGTCCGCACGGCAACGGGCAACGACTCGAGCACCATGGCTCCTGTCAGCTGGGACGTCCACGACCTCGTCGGCCGGACCGCACACCTCGAGATCGTCGACCACGCCACCGGCGCTTGGGGTCACCTCATGGTCGACCAGGTCCTGTTCAGCAGTGTCCCGAGCGCCGTACTCGGAGAGCCGGACAACCAGACGACGCTCAACCTCGTGGTCGACGGCAAGGTCGTCCGCACGACGGCCGGACAGGATGCCGAGCACCTCTCGTGGACCTCCTGGGACGTCCGAGACCTCGAAGGCCAGACCGCACAGCTTCAAGTCGTCGACAACAACACCGGCTCCTGGGGTCACGTCGCCGTCGACCAGGTCACCTTCTCCGACAGGCCGGCTTCATAGACCACCGAGTGCAGGCTGCGCGGGGGCGTTTGTGATCCGAACGCTCCTGCGCACACGCTTCAGGCGCTCGGAAACCTGCACGTGTTGCCGGCTTCACGACGCTGATCGTAGGTAGGTCAGTACCGCTTGCACTCTGCGGTTGGACGAGGGGTCGGCCTCGAGCCCCAGCTTCTGGAAGATCAGCTTCGTGTGAGCCTCGACCGTTCGCTCAGTGACCGTGATCCGGTCGGCCACCGCGCTGTTGGACAGGCCCTCGGCCAGCAGGCTGAGGACCTCGCGCTCGCGGTCGGTCAGGCCGTGAAGCGGATCGGTACGCCGACGTCGGCCGACGAGCAGGGCGACGATCGTGGGGTCGACCACGCACTCGCCGTCCGCGATCCTGCGCAGCGCGTCGACGAGGACCGCGGGGTCCGACACCCTCTCCTTCAGCAGATAGCCGGCGCCCTCGAGGTGGTCCTCGATCAGCCGCATGGCGTAAGTCGGCTCGACGTAGCTCGACAACACCAGCACACCGGTGCCCGGGAGGTCCTGCCGGATCCGGGCCGCCGCCACGAGCCCTTCGTCGGTGTGGGTCGGCGGCATCCGGATGTCGAGCACGACGACGTCGGGTCGGCTCAGCGCGGCCTCGCGCAGCGCGGAGTCGAGGTCGTGCGCCTCACCGACGACCTCGCACCCCGCCTCGGCCAGCAACCCGGCCACACCGGCCCGGGTGAGCAGCACGTCGTCCGCAACTACGACACGCACGGGATCACCGCCCGCAGCCGGTCCGGCTCCAACGCGACGTGACCCCGCGCGCCCGCGACCCGGTCCTCGACCGACCCGAACGGGCCGGGCCCGGCACCCCGCACCTCGACCACCAGGTCACCGTCGGCCTCGGTCAGCGTGACGTCCACGCCCGGCGAGCCGGTCGCGGCCGCAGCGGCGACGGCATCGCGCACCACGACGTACGCCGTCCGCTCGACGCCTGGAGGGAGTCGGCCCCCCAGCGTCTCCTGAACCTTGACCGACACCGGAGCACCGTCGGCGAGAGTGGCGAGCGCGGGCACGAGCCCAGCCTCCTCGAGTACGGCCGGGTGGATGCCGTGGGCCAGCTCGCGCAGCTCCGTGAGGGCTGCCCGTGCCTCGGCCTCGGCGGAGGTCAGGACCGCGCACGCATCGGGGGTGTGGGCGTTCGCGACCGCGCGCCGTAGGTCGAAGGCGAGGGCCAGCATCTGCTGCTGGGCGCCGTCGTGCAGGTTGCGCTCGAGCTGGCGACGCTCGGCGTCGCCGGTCTCCACCACCCGGGCCCGGGACGCCTCGAGTTCGGCGAGCTGAGCAAGCCCCTCCACCCGCAGCCGTTCGTTGTCCAGCGCAAGCGTCAACGCCGTCCCGAGCGCTGCCCGGATGCCGTCGGGGCCGGTGGCGTCCGGGTCGTGCAGGACGAGGGCCAGCTCGTGGCCGTCGCGGAGCACCGGCAAGGCGCCGGGTCCGGGCCGAGGTGCGTCGACGAAACGTCCCGCCGCGTCGGCGTACCCGCCGGCCGGCAACCGGTAGACCACTCGTACGCTCGGGTCACCCGTCGCCGCGGCGATGACCCGAGCGACCGTGCCGGCTGCCGCGGCGTCGCCCAGCCCCGTGACCAGCTGAGCGACTCCTCGGCGCGTCCAGCGGTCGAGGAGCGGGCCTGCTGCCCAGCCTGCTGAGACGAGCACCAGCGCCGCGGCCAGGGCGAGGTAGAGCCCCGCGTCGAGCGATGTCCCGGGGTCCACACGAGGGCGTCGCCACCGGGCCACCGACTGGGCCAGCAACACACCGCCGAGGGCGAACCCGGCCACGATCGCGGGGCCGCGCATCCGGAGCCCGGCTCGGGTCGCGACCCAGGCCCACCGGACGGCCAGCCCCACGAGCGCGAGACCCACGGTCGCTGTCACGAGCAGCCAGACGAGCGCGACGCCGTGCACGACGTCGGGCCGTGCGCTGACGAGCAGGACGTTTGTGGTCAGGCACGTGCTCCAGCAGTCCCGATCGAGGAACGGGTCGTCGAACAGCGCGTGGACGAGGGCGACGACGCCGGCGACGACGTACAGCGCGACCAAGGACAGCGGCACCCGCCGGTGGGGATGTGCGGCAGCGAGCACGGCGTGCACGGGCAGCGGAACAAGCAGGGGAGCGAGCACGATCGCGGCGGTGGGCGCGAACCCGGGACCGTCGTACCAACCCGCCCAGTCCTGGACCGTCCACACGGGCGCGGCCAGGGCGAGCGCAACGAGTCCCGGCCTGGTCGGGTCGAGCAGCAGCCCGACCACCGTCGCCGTCAGCAGGGCCAGGGCGGCGACCACCTCGGCCGCGGCGAGCCGGGGCGAGACGGTGGAGTACGTCGGCAGCCACGCGTGGCCGCGGGGCAGCAGCGTCAGCATGACGGCGCTGCCGACCACCACCGACCAGAGGACGGGCCGTGCCACGGGGGCCATGCCACATCGTGGCACCGCCCCGGAGGCGCGGCCACTGTGGCTGGCACGGATCCCCAGGATGTCGGTGGAGGTGCATCATCAAGCATGCGTGCCGCGTTCGCAGCTGTTGCCTTCGGGCTCTTGCTCGCCGGGTGCACCCTGGTGGGGACGGACAAGTCCGGTGGATCAGGACCGGTCATCACGCTGAGCCTCGGCACGTCCGACTCTCGCGGCGCTGCCCAGGACCCCGCGATCAAGCACTTCGTCGCGGCGGTCGCCGACCAGTCGGACGGCCGTGTGCGGGTCCGGACCAGCTACGAGGCCGGCGCTGAAGGGGGCAAGTTCGACCAGCACGTGGCCCGTCTCGTCCAGGACGGGACCTTCGACCTCGGCAACGTGCCGGCCCGGAGCTGGGACGACCTCGAGGTCGAGGGGCTGAGGGCGCTGCAGACGCCCTTCCTCGTGGACAGCGACGATCTCGTCGATCGCGTCGTCGGCGGAGAGCTGGCTCAGCTGCTGCTCGCCGGGCTCGACAGCACCGGTGTCCGTGGCCTCGCGCTCTGGCCCGAGACGCTCCGTCACCCGATCGGGTTCGGCAAGCCGATCCTCACCCCGGCCGACTTCCAAGGGGTGCAGCTCCAGGTGCCGTACTCACGTGACGTCCACGCGACGATCCAGGCGCTCGGGAGCGAACCGGTCTGGCTCGATGGCGCCGACCTCAACGCCGGGTACGCCGCGGGCACCCTCGCCGGGGCGGAGTCCGGAGCGGACAGGTCGTTCGGGCCACCGGCGATCATCACCGCGGACGTCACGATGTACGCCAAGATCGACACCCTCGTGGTCAACGACCGCGCCTGGGACCGCCTTCCGGGAAGCGCCCGGAAGGCGCTCGCCTCGGCGGCGATCGCGACCCGCGACTGGCTGGTGAAGGCGCGCCCCCGCGAAGCGCAACTGCTCGGCACCGCCTGCGTCGAGGGCAAGGGGGTGACCCTGGCCGGCCCAGCGGTGGTCGCCGAGCTCGAGCGGTCGGCCGAACCCGTGCGCGCCAGCATGCTCGCCGACCCGGAGGTCGGTCCGACCATCCGCAAGATCGAGGCCCTCAAGGCCGACGTACCGACGCCCTCCACGACGACGAAGGAGTGCCGGAGTGAGGCTCCGGCGGCTGACATCGGCACGCCGATCGACCCGGCGGTCCTGGACGGGACGTACCGCACGACGTTCACGGAGCAGGAGCTGCGTGAGGCCGGCATGGACGAGCAGAGCATTCGCTCCAACGCCGGCGCCCCCTGGACCATCACCCTCGCCGGAGGGCACTACTCCGCGTTGGAGGACGACTGCACCGGGACCTACGAGGTGTCGCGGATGATGGTCTCCTTCCACTTCGATCCCACGGTGAAGTGCTCCGGCGACTGGACGGCCCACTGGAAGCTCACCGACGACGGAGTCCGGTTCCAGGACGTCCAGTCGGGCTACGCGGCCGACCGCGCCATCTGGGGCCTGCACGAGTGGGTGCGCCTGCGCTGAAAGCTCCGCGATGCTCGATCACGCGTCGATGGGAACCACGGCCTGCAGCTGCGTGCCGGCGGAGTCAGACGTCACGCTCAGCGTCCCGCCGAGGGCCTGGACGCGATCGGCGAGTCCACGTAGCCCCGACCCCGTCGGGTCGGCGCCGCCCCGGCCGTCGTCGGTCACGACCACGCGGACCTGGTCACCTTCGAGGGTCACTCGGATCGACGCAGACTGTGCCTGCGCGTGCCGCGCGACGTTGGTGAGCCCCTCCGCACACACGTAGTACACCGTCTCGGCCACACCCTCCGACGGTTCGGAGACGTCCGTCTCGACCAGGACGGGAAAGCGAGCGGACGGGGCCAGCTCGTTGATCGCGCCCGCGAGACCCGACGCGCGTAGGGCCATCGGACGCAAGCCGCGGGCGAGATCACGCAGGTCCGAGCCGACCCGTGCGGCCTGGTCGCGGGCCACGTCGACGACGCCGTCCCGCGTGGCGGTGGCCGGTACGGCTTGCAGCAGGGCCACCACCCGCCGAAGTCGTGCGCCCGGGCCGAGGCTCAGCTCCGCCTCCAGCCTGCGACGCTCCTCGATGCCGGCCGAGACGAGCCGCCGTCGGGAGGCGTACACCTCGGCCGACTGCCGGTCGACGTCGGCCTGCAGGCGGGCGTTCGTCGAGGTCAGAGCGGCTGCTGTCGCCACCGCCTCGACCAGGACGGGGTCGGCGAGCACTGCCGGGTCATGCGAGATGAACCCGATGATCTGCCCGTCCCGCTCGAGAGGAGTGAGGGTGCGACCGTCGTCCGGGTCAGGACGCCACGGTGCTCCGAGGGTGTCGACCAGACCGTCACCCTCGACGTACGCGACCTGCAGGGTGTGGTCTCCGACGGTGCGCGCGAGGGCGTCGCGCAGTGTCTGGGAGGGCGCCACGCTCAGCCCGACCACCAGGTCGGCCACGTCGACGCTCCGCGCTCGGAGGAGGCGTTCGGTCAGGGCCGCGGCGAGGACCAGGAGGCACCCGTCGTACAAGAGCATCGCCGCTCCCGAGGTCGACGCCGGGAGCATGAGGCGTACGAGCGCCGGGCCTGCCAGCGCGGCGGCGAGCGCGGCGACGGGCAGCGCGTCGATCGACAGCCGCTGCCGGAGCGCGGTGACGGCGAGCAGGCCTCCGGCCACGGCCAGGCTCACGGCCGCGCTGCGGGCCAGGGCGGGGACTGCGGAGACGGCGTACCCGACCACGACTGCGGACAGCACGACCCGCGAGCGCGGTCGACCGGTGGGGAGCGTGAGGTCGAGGTGGAGCAGCGGGCCTCGGTGGAGGTACGCCGCGCTCGCGGCCACGCTGCCGACCGCGCCGGGCAAGCCGCCGAGGTTGCCGACGAACCACAGGCCGCCGGCCAGCGCCATCAAGGCGGCAGGCCGGCGTGCCCGGCCATCGCGCCACGCGACGAGTCCGCCGAGGACGAACGCGATGCCGACGGCCAGGTCCGTTGCGGCGTATACGGCCTGACCCATCAGGGCCCGCCGATCAGCGCCAGGAGTCGGCCGACCGACAGGTCGTCCTTCGGCAGGAAGCCCCGCACCGGCGCTGCAGCAAGACGATCACGGAAGACCGTCGTGTCGTGGCTCGAGGTCAGGACGACGGCAGGGCGGACGGGCATGCCGGCCAGGGACTCCGCCACGGCGAAGCCGTCGCCGTCCGGCAGCCGGATGTCGAGCAGGACCAGCTCGGGCTCGAGGGTCGCCGCGAGCCGGATGGCGTCGGTCGCACCCGTGGCTTCGCCCACCACCACGAACTCCCGCGACGACAGCAGCTCCCGCGCTGCTCTCCGGAAGTCGGGATGGTCGTCGACGATCAGCAGCGACCACGCCATGGGGCGATCATCGTCCGATTCGTCGCTGCGCACACTGGGGCTGGCACGAGAGGTCCAACGGCTGTGGCCAGTACGGGGGGAGGACCCGTGCCACCCCGCATCGCGCCCCAGCAGGGTCCCGTGCTGGCCCCGGTGTCGCCGCCCGCCACGGCTCCTAGCGTCGAAGACACGGCCGATCGGCCGCTGGAGATCTCTCCAGATCCAGGTATCGCGCCCCTTTCGGCGCTCGAGAGAAGGAACCCTCATGGCCACACCCACGTTCCGTCGCGCCCTCGCGACGGCCGCCGCGCTCACCGCGCTCACCGTGCTCACCGTCCCCGCCGTCTGCGGCGCTGCCGGTGCCAGGCCGCCGGACCCCGACGGTCCGACGCCGCCTCAATCCAGCCCCAGCGTCTCCGGCAGCGCCCCGCAGGGGCCGGTCTGGGACGACGGCACCTGGACGATCGAGACGATGCTCGCCGCCCGCCACGCCCAGCTGACGACGACGTGGTGGGAGAGCTTGTTCTGACCCTCGCCGGGATGCACATCCGTGCTAGCCCGGGTCGCGTCCACCGCAGCTCCCGTGCTGGCCGCGATGGCGCCGGCCGTCGCCGTTCCTAGCGTCGAACGCACGGCCCGAAGAGTCGCCCGTCAGGTCCGACCGGCCGCGACATTCGAAGGAGAGAACCATGCGACGTACCGCGACGACCCGGTTCGGCCTGACCGGACTACTCGCCCTCACCTGCCTGGCCCTGTCCGCGCCCGCGAACGCGACGTTCGAGGGAGACAACGGTCGGATCGCCTTCCGGCGCTTCCTCGGTCTCGACCGGTCCTCCGGTGCCATCTTCACCGTGCGATCGGACGGGACCCACGAGTTCCAAGTGACACACCCCGGCACCGGCGTCGTGGACCAGGACCCCGACGTGTCGCCCGACGGTCGCCGGATCGTCTTCCAGCGCGGGGGCGAGACTATGGACGACGTCTTCGTGGTGAACAGCGACGGCACCGGGCTGCGTCAGCTGACCAGCACCGCCTTCCCTGAAGGCAACTGCCTTCCCGACGGCGGGGAGTGCAACGGCACGCCTGCTTGGTCGCCTGACGGGCGCTGGATCGTGTTCAACCGGGCGTTCGGTCCGGTCGTGGACGACGTCGTCGAGACGCAGGCGTTGTTCGTCATGCGTCCCGACGGCACGCACGTCCGGCAGGTCACCCAGCTCCATTCGCCGGCGACCGGCGACACGGGGCAGGACTCCGCACCTCAGTTCTCGCCCGATGGCACCCGGCTGCTCTTCCAGCGGCGCAACGTGCGCACGGCGACGCCCGAAGGTGCCCTCGCACTGTGGGTCCTCGACCTGCGCACGGGAGCGGAGCGGCGCATCACCCCCTACGACCTCCAAGCCGGCGACACCCCGGACTGGTCACCGGACGGCAAGAACATCCTGTTCCACGACAACAACGACACGCCCCAGGGCAACGCGAACCTCTACACCGTTCGTCCGGACGGCTCCCATCTCAAGCAGCTCACCTTCGTCGGCGACGGCATCACCCGCTACCTCGGCTCGTCGTTCTCACCGGACGGGAAGTCGATCGTCGTCGGCAAGCGCCCCTCCACTGGCGGTCCGGAGCTGAACACAGCCGACGTCGTGGTCATGCGTGCCAACGGCACCGGCGAACGTCTCGTCACTCGCACCGAGCTCTACGACAGCTTCCCTGATTGGGGTCCCGCGATCGCACGTTGAGAGCACTCCCCGTCTGTCGTTCGCTCCGTCCACCGTCGGTGGGCGGAGCGGCTGGGCCCCGGTCTGTAGATCCGTCGCGAAAGCTGCGAAGGATCCTTCACCCGCCATCACTGGGAATTGAGCCTCTGACCAACGGAAGCGCCGGTGAGAGCCTCGCGTGCTCTGTCCGGAGGTTCCCGGCGAGATCCGGTCTGGGCGGGTGTCTGTGCCCAAGACGGGGCCGAGTCCTGGTTGGACCGCAACGGCGATGGCGGGCAAACGCCGCCTCGTCGCCGCAAGGTCGGTCGACCCGGGTGCGGGGAAGGTGACCGTCGGTGCGCTCGATCGACCCCGACCAGCGAGTACGCCGGTCGGGGCCGTATGAGCACGAGTGGAACACGTACCTGATCCAGGTCACGCCCTCCGCGCTTCGCGTGTTCCTCAACGGCACCCTGGTCAACACCCTGGCGTCTGACTCGCCGCTCGCCGTCGACGGCTACATCGGCCTGGAGAACAGCAGCACGGGCGCCGTCCGGTTCAAGTCCATCCAGATGCTGCCCGCCGCCACGGTGGCCTCGACCACCACGGTGAAGGCCGCGCCGGCCGCGGTCGTCGTCAAGAACGGTCGCCCCTCGGTCACGGTCGCTGTCGACGCGGGTGGCACCCCGGTGACCGGCAACGTCGAGATCTCGGTCGGCGGCGTGAAGACGGCGACCGTCGCGCTCGTCGACGGAACCGCCCACACCACCCTCCCCGCCTTCGCCAGCACCGGCACGAAGTCGATCACCGCCAGGTACGTCGGGAGCGACATCGTGGAGCCGAGCACCGCATCGACGAGCGTGACGGTGAGGAAGGCCGCCTCGACGCTGACCGCGCGGGTCCTGCCGCGCCGGATCGTCGCGAAGAAGACCAAGGCGACCGTGCAGATCGTCGTGCGGGCGCCAGGGATCACTCCGACCGGCGCGGTGACGGTGAAGCTCGGCAGCAAGACCGTCACCGGCACGCTGGTGAACGGCCAGGCGCTCATCCGGCTGCCGCGGTTCGCGAAGCCCGGCACCGTCCGCGGCACCGTGACCTACCGGGGTGATGCCTTGACCGACGGTGTCACGACGTCTGTCGTCGTCAAGGTCGTGAAGCGGCGGTAACCGTCCGTCCATCGGTCCGTCTCGTCGCCGCGGGGGAGGTCGTCTCTCCCGCGGCGACGAGGCCGTTTGTCGGCGGCGGCGGCCCTGAAGGGACGGCTGTTCATCCGGGAGGACGAACGCGGTGACCGGGCCGTCCTCGAGGCGAGGCAGCACCGGCTGGGGCGGCACGACGCGGAGTTCTTCCTCGACGTGCACGTCCAGCCGCGGATCTGGCGCGACTACCTGACGCAGGACGGCGGCGACACCCATGCCGGGATCTGGTCGGACCGGCTGCGGCCGCCTGGCCAGCGCGCCGGGGGGATGTCGGACCTCTGGTCGTTCGACCTGGCGGACGAGGCCTCCGGCCGCGTGCTGTCCGAGGCGGTCGCTGCGGCGCTCCCGGCGCTGGTGCGCCTACTCGACGCCGACAACCTGCTGCCCCTGGTGAGGGCGAAGAACGCGGGGACGGGTCGGCCGAGCGCGACCGTGGCAGCGCTGCTCTGCACCCAGGGGCCCTCCGAGGAGCTGGAGACGTTGCTCTCGACGCTCGAGCAGGAGGACCCGGACGAGCGGCCCGGTTTCGACATGCCGGCGTACGTCGGCTTCCTGCGCGCTTGGATGGCCGACCACGCGCCGGCACCGAGGTCCTGAGCGCAGGAACGCAGCCGTGAGCTCGGACGACGTCGGGCCGCGCACCGCAGGGCCCGACGCCGTCCGGGCACCCCTCAGCTCGTGGTGATCGCGAAGACGTGCAGCGTTGGCGTGGTGCAGGCTTGGGTGAAGTTGCTGCCCAGGCTGGGCAGGGTGATCGACTTGATCGGCTTGTCCTCGTAGCCGGGCTTCACCGGCACCCGGAGGTGGTAGAGGGCAGGCTGCTTCGCCGTGCTGGTCGTCGTACCGGTGTCGTAGTAGGGGAGCCGCACCGCGAGGGTCACCTGGGTGTCACCGACGGGCGTGGTCCCGTTGAGCCAATCGGGGACGGCGTGGATCGGCGTGTCCGTGATCATCAGGTCGCCGTCGGGGTTGGCCGGGTCGATGTGGTTCATCGAGAGCTGGATGCTCGCGCCGGTCGGGGTGGTACCGCAGGTGCTGGCGACGAGCAGATCGACCGCTGAGGCAACGGGGTAGTTGCCGTTCGCATCTGTCGGCAGGGGGAGCGTCTGGCCGCCCGCCATGGTGTTGTCCGTGCCGTCGGCGTTCTGCGCGGGCATCGTGAAGGTGACGCCGTCGACCACCGGCCGGGCTCCAGGCCCGAAGCCGGCTTGCGTCATCGCCTGGAGCGATAGCGCCGAGTCGCTGCTGCTGGGGCCGAAGTCGCCGGCCGTTCCGTCGCTGGTGATCCCGTTGTTGTTGAACGATGCCGCGAACGATCCGAAGGTGACGTTGTTGACCGGCACGACGTTGAAGAAGTCGATGCCCGCGGAGCGACCGTGGTCGTGCAGACTGCTGATCGCGACGCCGCCGTAGGTGCCGTTGTAGACGTAGTCGCCGCTGCTCGCGTTGGCGCCCACCACCTTGACGGTCAGCTTGTGCGGACCGGGCAGGAGCATGGCGCCACCGAGGTCGACGTACTTCGTCGCGGTCGTCGCGCTGTAGGTGTCGACGCTGACCTCCTGGCCGTTGAGCGAGACGGGCCGCCCGTCCAGCTCGAAGGTCAGGATGCCGTAGTGGTTCGCCAGGGTGACCTGGACACCGAGCCCGTAGTACGCCGACAGCGGCACGTCGAACCCGTACGTGAAGCGTGCCGGCGTCTCCGGGGTGCCCGCGGTGGCGACGAGGTGTGACTGCGCACCGGCCGACCAGATCGCGCTGGTCCCCTCGCTGTAGACGGGGTAGCCGGCGCCGAAGTTGAAGGCCGGGTCACCCTGGCCCTCGGGCTGCGTCGGGGTGATCGCCTCGGCCTCGTGCTGGGTGGCGCCCTCGCCGGGGAAGGTCGGGGCGACGTAGAAGACGTACGCGGCGGACTGCCCGGACGTGTTGTGGGCGCCGTCGAAGGCCTTGGCGTAGACGGTGTGGTAGCCGGGCGTCAGCGTCGTCGGCAACGTGACGCTGCCCTTGCCGGACGTGGCGGTCACCATGCCGCCGGTCTTGGTGGGCGTGGTGGTGTAGGCGCACGTCGTGTCGGTCGGCAGCGGCTCGCCACCGCTGGTGTCGAAGGAGTAGGTGAAGGCCGCGACGTCGCTCGCGCCGGCGAATGTGATCTGGCCGGGCGTGCCCTGCGGTGCTCCCCACGACCCTTGCGGGTAGTCGAAGCTCGAGATCGTCGGGGCCGCGGGTGCGACGTGGTCGATGGTGAAGTAGTACCAGCCGGTGTAGCCCGAGCTCTGGTCGGCGGTGTCGGGGGAGAGGCTGACCGCCTTCACCCGCAGTGCGTAGGCGTCGTCGGCCATCGCCGCGGTGCTGTTGGTGTTGCTGCTGTTCGTGGTCCAGGCCGTCTTGGTGTTGCTCGGCGCCGAGACCGCGGTGGGGTTGTAGCGCACCGCGGAGGAGCCGGCAGGGTTGGTGTAGATCTGGTAGAGCAGGCCCACGTTGCCGGGGTTGGGGTTGTAGTCGATGGCAGAGGCGTAGACCGTCGGCGTCTGGTCGCGGGTGTAGCGCGGCTTGCCGCTGCAGTCGACGCTGGCGGCCAGGTCGAGGTTCGCGGGCACCGACGGCGGGAAGTCGAACGAGACCGTGATCGAGGGGTCGTTGCCGAACTTCTTCCACTGGTAGGCGTTCGACTCGTCCGGCGCGGAGAGGTTGAAGTTGAGGACCTTGGTGTCGGAGCTGGCGGCGCTCTGCACGTAGTCGACGACGTTGGCGTTGTTGAAGATCAGGTTCCCGGTGCCGCAGTCCTCGCTGTAGGCCTTGGAGTCGCTGTCGAGCTTCGCCGTACGCGGGCCTCCCCAGTTCGTGGAGGAGGAGAACGAGCCGGCGGACCAAAGGTCGGTGGGCTCCGGAGTGCTGCAGTTCGCGGCCTGGTGCTTCTGCAGGGCGTACACGGTCGCGCTGTAGACGTGGGCCGCCGTCGGCTTCCCGGTCAGTGCGGCGACGTTGAGCCCGAAGTACGACCGGGACTTGCCCTGGACGCTCGTGCAGCCGGACCAGCCGCAGTACCCGACCCGCATCACCTCGGTGGAGTCGTCGAAGTAGTCCCAGCCACCGCTGTGCACGGTGAGGTAGTGGTCACCGGAGAGTCCGTCGTTGCGCGAGTTCGACATCGACGGGTCGATGAAGACCGGGTACTGCACGTCAGGACCCGTCAGTGCGGCGTCCGCCGGTGTCAACGTGAGGTGCCCGCGTCCGGTGCCGTGCCGGCCGTCGGCGGCGGTGACCGCGAGCGGGAGGCGGTTCACGTGGCCGTTCGCGGAACGCGCGCTGCCCCGCCCTCCTTGGAGTCGCTCGGGGGCGGAGTCCCACATCACCGGGGCGGGTCCGGAGAAGACGGGCGCTCCGTCGGCCCCGACGGCGGCGATGCCGCCGTCAGCGTCGCTCTGCAGCGACAGGCCGCGGGCGACCGTGTCGAGCCGCAGGGTCCGCAGCGCCGGGTTGGCGGCCGCCTCCGCGTTGCGCACCACGAGCACCTCCCGGTAACCCTCGGGGTAGGCGATGAGCCGCAGGTCGACCCCGGGGAGGACGTCGGCGTACGTCGCGGTGTCGCCGGAGACCGTCGGCGCCGGAAGGGTCGAGGGCCAGTGCAGCTCCACCGAGTCGGCACCGTGCGCGAGGGTGAGCAGGGCCTGGTCGCCGCCACCGGAGAAGCTGACGTCCATGGCGGTCGACGACGGTGAGACCGAGCCGTCGGCGTTGCGGTGCAGGGTCGTGTCGATGGCGTGCCACGACCCGTTCCGCTTCACCCGTACGGCGGCGGTGTGGGAGTCCAGGGTGAAGGTGCCGTCCGGCTGAGCCAGCACCTGCGTGGTCTCGGTCGTCTGGGAGGCCACCTCCACCGGTGTCCCGGTGGCCTCAGCCTCGCGCGCCGCGTCGCCGTACTCGCCCAGCGGTTCGCCCACCGGCTGCCCGGTGGCGGACGCGGAGGGCGGGGCGGCGGTGGCGGCGACGGACGGGAGGACCGCGCACGACCCGAGCAAGAGCGCTCCCGCCGTCAACCAGCTGGACCGGCGGCGGGACCCAGCCCACCAGGACGACGTTGACATCCCGAGACCTCCTCGACCCCCACGCCCCGATGGGTGGCGGCCCGGCGCACTCTAGGGCCGCAGGTTTTCGCCCCACAAGACCCGTTCGGAGGATGTCGGGTCCGGCCGTCAACGGCTAGATTCCCGCTCGCCATCGCCTCGGGGGCGACCGTCGTCGCCGATTGGCTCATTGGAGGTCGCCGTGCGCCGTCCGTCCGTTCTCCTCGCTTCCACGCTCACGACCGTCGCCACCACCATCGCCCTGGTGGCCACCAACCTGAGCCTCGCCCCGCCGGCGGAGGCGGCAGTGAAGGTCAAGGCCCCGGCGGTCCAGCGTGAGGACCCGCTGCCGCACACGGCCGTTCAGACCGGGGTGCTGTCGCCGGCGGGCCGGCCCGCGCGACACCCACGCACGGACACCGTCTGGCCGCAGGCGGCGACGGGGTCCGTCGACGTCGCGCCGGCGGCGCAGGGATCGACGGCGAAGGGATCGACGGCGGCGCGACGTGCCCAGCCGATGCGGGTGGGCGCGACGCCCGTCCTGGTGGGCGCGGACCGTGGAGGCGCTGGCCGGGCCTACCGGGCCAGCGTGGCCTCGCACCAGCAGGCGGTCCGCGCCGGGCTGACCGGCGTGATGTTCAGTGTCGACTCGGCCGACTCGGCCGACTCGGCCGGGGAGAGCCGGACCGTCGGGATCGACTACTCGTCGTTCGCGCATGCGGCAGGCGCCGACTTCGGCAACCGGCTCACGTTGGTGGCCCTGCCGGACTGTGCGCTGACGACCCCCGAGGTGCCCGCCTGCCAGACCCAGCGACCGCTCCGCACCGTCAACGACGGGCAGCAGCAGTCGCTGACCGCCGTCGCTCCGGCGAGCACGACGACGTTCGCCGCGGTCGCGGCCCCCTCCGGCTCGAACGGCACATTCGCGGCCAGCTCGCTGGCAGCCAGCGGCACCTGGGCCGTGTCGGGCTCCTCGGGCAGCTACGCCTGGCAGTACCCGGTGCCGGTGCCGGCGAGCCCCGGCGGCGGGCCCGCCGAACCGAAGGTGGAGATCGCCTACAACTCGGGCTCGATCGACGGTCTCAACTCGGCCACGAACAACCAGTCCTCGGCGTACGGCGAGGGCTGGGACTACCAGCCGGGCTACGTCGAGCGCACCTATCGCTCCTGCTCGGACGACACCTCCCTGCCCGACGCCCAGCAGACCGGCGACCTGTGCTGGGAGGACGATGTCATCACGCTCGTGCTCAACGGCAAGTCGACCGCGCTCGTGCGCGACGACAGCACCGGTGACTGGCACCCGGCCCAGGACGACGGCGAGCGGGTGGAGAAGCTCAGCGGCGCCGACAACGGGGCCCGCAACGGCGAGTACTGGAAGATCACCACCGCCGACGGCACGCAGTACTTCTTCGGGCGGGACGTGCTCCCCGGCGGCACGGCGGCCGACGCCACCGACTCGGTCTCGACCGTGCCGGTGTACGGCGCCCACGCCGGTGACCCGTGCTACGACTCGAGCGGGTTCGGCGCGTCCCGATGCCTGCAGGCGTGGCGCTGGAACCTCGACTACGTCGAGGACACCCACAACAACGCGGCGGCGTACTACTACAACACCGAGACCAACTACTACGGCGCCGACAAGGGCACCGACCCGGTGAAGTACACGCGGGCGTCCTACCTCAGCCGGATCGACTACGGGCTCCGGAACGCCGGCGGCTCGATCTACGGCTCCGCGGCCCCCGAGCGCGTCGTCTTCGACGCCGCCGAGCGGTGCGAGCCGACCGACACCTTCGACTGCGACGCCAGCAAGTTCAACGCCACCAACGCCTCACACTGGCCGGACACCCCGCAGGACCAGGACTGCGACGCGACCGGGGCCTGCGACACCCACAGCCCGACGTTCTGGTCGCGGAAGCGGATCACGACGATCCGCACCCAGGTGAGCTCGGGTGCCGGCTACGACGACGTCGACACCATCAAGCTCGGTCAGTCCTTCCCGACCGAAGGTGACCCCGAGCTCGGCCTCGACTCGATCACCCGCACGGGAACGGCCGCCGACGGCAGCAAGGTGACGCTGCCCCCGATCACCTTCCTGAGCCAGCTCAAGGCCAACAGGGTCTACGGCTACAACGGCCAGCCCGAGATGCTGCACTGGCGCCTGACGCAGGTGAACACCGAGACCGGCCAGATCATCACGGTCCACTACAGCGGCGACGACGACCAGGTGGGTCGCGCCAAGCCGCTGTGCACGGCGTCCACCGTGCCGAGCGACCCGTCGCAGGACACCTCCGAGTGCTTCCCCGTCTACTGGACGTCCCCGGGCTCGCAGGACCCGATCCTCGACTACTTCCACAAGTACGTCGTCACCGAGATCGATGTGGTCGACCGGAACGCAATCTCGCCGACGCGGATGACGACGTACACCTACGTCGGCAACCCGGCCTGGCACTTCGACGACAACGAGGTCGTGAAGCCCAAGAACCGCACCTACGGGCAGTTCCGCGGCTACGGCACGGTCGAGACGCGGACCGGCAACCCGAACTCGACCTCCAACGGGGTCGCGGACAAGTGGACGCTCAGCAAGGCGACGTACCTGCGCGGCATGAACGGGGACCGGCTGCCCGGCGGCGGCAAGCGGTCGGTCACGGTCACCGACTCGCTGGGCACCAGCTACCCGGACGACAACCCGCTGTCCGACACAGCGCTCGAGGTGCGCACCTTCCTGGGCGACACCGCCACCCAGGTCGACTCGACGATCACCGATCGCGAGGTCGTCGCCACCACCGCGACGCGCGCCCGCACCGGCATGGAGGACCAGCAGGCGACCGTCGTGCGGGCCACCACCACCCGCAAGATCGTGAACCTCGCGGCCGGCGGCACCACCACCGTCACCACCGCGAGCACCTTCGACAAGTACGGCCGGCTCGCGCAGGAGTCGGAGACCGGCACCGGGCTGGCCGCGAAGTGCACGCGGACCAGCTATGCCCAGGACACGTCGAGCTGGACGATGACCAGGCCGAGCCAGACGCAGGTCTCCGCACAGGCCTGCCCCGCGCTCGGGACCGCGCTGTCCGGGGTGCTCTCCGACGCCCGTCGCTACTACGACGGCTCCTCGACCCTCGGGGAGCTCACCGGTGCCGGCAACCCGACCACGGTGCTCACCGCGACCGACTCCGGCCACTTCGCCAAGGTGACCCAAGCCTTCGACGTCCTCGGGCGGGTCACGGCCAGCACGGTCTACACCTCCGCCGCCGACACCACCGGGCGCACCACCCGGACCGTCTACACGCCGGCGGTCGGTGGTCCCGTGACGGAGATCGACACGGTCAACGCGCTCAACCAGACCAGCCGCAGCGTCGTCGACCCGGCCCGCGGCGTCCCGCTGCACAACGTCGACGTCGGCGGTCTGGTCACCGATGCCGCGTACGACGCGCTCGGCCGGCTCACCGCGGTGTGGTACCCCGGCCAGGCCAAGGCCACAGACCCCGCCAGCATCACCTACGCCTACCAGGTCGACCCGACCGCTCCGCTGGCCGTCACGACGAAGACGCTGGTCGACAACGGGGTCGCCGCGGCGTACCGCACCTCGGTCAGCCTGTACGACGGCTTCGCCAACCTGCGCCAGACCCAGACCGACGCCGCCAACGGCGGACGCGTCCTCACCGACAGCTACACCGACTCCCATGGCTGGGCCATCCGCACCAACAACCGCTGGTACACCACGGGCGCGCCCAGCACGACACTGATCACCACCGCCGATGGCGGTATCGACTCGCGCACCCTGGTGACCTACGACGGTGCCGGTCGTCAGGTGCAGAGCACCGAGTACAAGGGCACCACCGCCGGTGCGGTCACCAAGACGATCTACGGCGGCGACCGCGTGACCATCGTCCCGCCCGCCGGTGGTGTGACCACCACGAAGATCTCCGACCCCCGCGGCCAGACCATCGAGATGGATCGCTGGACCGTCGCTCCGACGATCACCGGCAGCGTCGTCAGCGGCGGCACGGCGCAGCGGACGACCTACCACTACGACGCGAAGGGTCGACAGGACTCGGTCACCAACGCCACCGGCACCACGTTGGCGACCACGTGGACGAGCACCTTCGACATGGCCGGCCGGGTGGTCAGCAAGACCGATCCCGATGCCGGAGCGTCCTCCACGACTTACGACGACGCCGGCGACGTCACCTCGACGACCGACGCCAAGCAGCAGACGCTGGCCTTCGTCTACGACCCGCTCGGACGCAAGATCGAGACCCACAGCGGCACGGCCAGCGGCACGCTGCTCGCCTCGTGGGAGTTCGACACCTTGATGGCCGGCAAGCTCACCAAGTCGACCAGGTACGCGGCGAGCGGGAACGTCACGATCGCCAGCAGCGGCTTCGACAGCGCGGGCAACCAGAAGGGCACCACGACGAGTCTGTCGGAGCCCGGCTTCCTCGGCAGCTACACCACGAGCTACACGTGGTCCTCCACGCACCTGATGACCAGCCAGACGCTGCCCAGCACCGTCACGAGCGGCGGGGGCGTCGCGGCGGAGACCATCAGGTACGCCTATGACGCCGCCGGCAACCCGGCCAGCACGACCGGCATCAACGCCTACGTCTCGGCCAGCAGCTACAGCCCGTACGGCGAGTCCAACCAGTACACCCTCGGCGTCAACACGCTCACCGGCTGGCTGACGTACACCCGGGACGCCCAGACCCGGCGCATCACCGGGGTGAACCTGTCCGGGCAGACGGCGCCCTCGCAGCTGGAGAACGTCGCCTACACCTACGACCTCTACGGCAACGTCACCCGCACCGTGGACACCCAGGGTGCCTCCGGCGCGGCGGTCGAGACGCAGTGCTTCAGCTACGACGCGGTCGCGGTGCTCACCCAGGCGTGGTCCTCGACGGACAGCTGCGCGACCAACCCGACCACGCTCGGCAACAACACGAAGGTGGGGGGTCCGCAGAAGTTCTGGACCACCTGGACCGTGGACGGGGCCGGCAACCGGACCAAGCAGGTGCAGCACGCCGTCCCCGGGTCCACCACGCCTGATGTGACGGCTACCTACACGATGGCGTCGGCCGGCCACCTTCACGCGCTGAGCGGCATCAGTACCAAGGTCGGCACCGCGACCCCGACGACCGCCGCCTACGGGTACGACGCGAACGGCAACATGACCGCGCGCGCCGGACAGGCGATCGCCTACGACGCGGAGCAGCAGGTCAGCTCGGTGACCGTCGGGACCAGCACCTCCTCCTACGTCTACGACGCGGACGGCAACCAGGTCCTACGGCGCGACGGCGGCACGACGACCCTGTTCCTGCCCAACCAGGAGATCACGTACACGGCGGCCACCAACGTCACCAACGTCGTCAAGTACTACACGCACAACGGCACCGTGGTGGCCCTCCGCGTCAACCGGAACAACCCGACCTATCTCATGTCGGACCTCCACGGATCCAAGCAGGTGTCGGTGAACCCGAGCACCTGGGCCGTGACCCGTCGCTACCTCGACCCCTACGGCAACGCACTCGGCACGGTGACCGGCGGGACGTGGCAGGACCAGCACGGCTTCCTCGACAAGCCGCGCAGCTCCCTGACGAGCCTGACGGACGTCGGCGCACGGAAGTACGACGCGTCCCTGGGTCGGTTCATCTCGGTCGACCCGATGCTGGAGATCTCCAGCCCGCCCCAGCTCAACGGCTACAACTACGCGGGCAACAACCCGGTCAACAACACCGACCCGACCGGCATGATGTTCCCGCCGGACTTCGGGCCGAGCTCCTCGTCGAGCTCGACCGGCGGCTCCTCGTCAGCCTCGACGCCGAGCTCGCCCTCGGCCGGTGGGTCCACGCCGAGCAAGGACTACACGACGCGGCACAACGAGGCGGTCGCCTGGGCCATGGTCATCATCAGCGCCCAGATCGAGGCTGTCGGTGGGGACCTGTCGGGCCTGCGGCCCAGCACCATGGTGCCGGGTGGCAGCAAGAAGGGGAACGGCAACAACGGCTACGCGGACATCACCTACGACGACGGTCAGACCATCTTCGTCTGGGAGGTCAAGAGCGCCGGCCAGGCCGCGAAGGCGACCCCCGAGGCCACCTGGTACGCCAGCAAGCTCCGGATCGCCAACCCGGACCGCTCGGTGGAGCTCGGCTGGTCGATCGGCGGACCGCACCAGAACCCCGCGAACGGTGACGACGTCACCGGCACCGGACCTGGCGCGATCGTCTACAACAACGGGCCGGAGAAGCCGATGCCCAAGAGGGTGCCGCGTCCGGTCCCCGTCCCGGCGCCCGACCGGGTCCCGATCCGGGTCCCACAGCCGACGCCCGTGGAGCCGCCCAGCGCGCCCGCAGGCGGTGACGACGGCGGCCACTGGTGGGATCCGCCCGGCTGGCTCGCCCCCGTCGCCGGTGGCGCGCTCATCGTCGGCGGTGGCCTGGCCTGCGCGACCGGTGTCCTCTGCGAGATCGGTGCACCTGTCATCATCGGCGGCGGCGCCCTCGCCGCAGGCTGAGAAGGGAACGACATGGCGAAACCGTTCGACCAGGTGGTCCGCGACCGCATCGCACCGGTGGCGAAGGATGCCGGTTACACGAAGAAGGGACGGCTGTTCATCCGGGAGGACGAACGCGGTGACCGGGCCGTCCTCGAGGCGAGGCAGCACCGGCTGGGGCAGCACGACGCGGAGTTCTTCCTCGACGTGCACGTCCAGCCGCGGATCTGGCGCGACTACCTGACGCAGGACGGCGGCGACACCCATGCCGGGATCTGGTCGGACCGGCTGCGGCCGCCTGGTCAGCGCGCCGGGGGGATGTCGGACCTCTGGTCGTTCGACCTGGCGGACGAGGCCTCCGGCCGCGTGCTGTCCGAGGCGGTCGCTGCGGCGCTCCCGGCGCTGGTGCGCCTACTCGACGCCGACAACCTGCTGCCCCTGGTGAGGGCGAAGAACGCGGCGACGGGTCGGCCGAGCGCGACCGTGGCAGCGCTGCTCTGCACCCAGGGGCCCTCCGAGGAGCTGGAGGCGTTGCTCTCCACGCTCGAGCAGGAGGACCCGGACGAGCGGCCCGGTTTCGACATGCCCGCGTACGTCGGCTTCCTGCGCGCCTGGATGGCCGACCACGCGCCGACGCAGCGCTGAGCATGGGCTTCTCAGGATCGTTCGTGCTCGCGCGGTCGGCGCCGGGCGGGATCGGCTGGGTGGGCGAGCCACTGACGGCCACGACGTACGCGGACTCGTGGACCTCGGCGTCGTACGACGGCGAGGACGCCTTCTGGGACCGTGACCGGACGCTGCGCCGGTTGGTGGAGGAGACGCAGAGCCCCGCTCTGGTCGGCCTCTGTCTGGACAGCGACTTCCTCGGAGTGGTCGGCGTGTCTCCCGACGGCGCGACCTGGAACGGGGTGGTCTACCGCGACGCCGCCGAGGAGTATCGGGAGGAGGGCCTGGAGGAGGAGTACGACGAGGTCGTCCCGAGCTTCGCGCCACCGGACACGGCCGTCGCAGGCGCCCTCGTCTGGGCGTCGCACGCCGGGGGCCTGGCCGACGAGGACGCGCTGCGGCGCATCCTGACCACCTCGGAGTGGGTCCAGCCCGCTGACGCGTTCTGGGAGGAGCTCGTGAACGCGCTCGGCGTTCCGGCCGGCTGATCGACGTTCCGGCGACTCCGTCGGTGTCGGCGATGAACGCAAAGCTCACTGGCGAAGTAGGTACACCTCCAGCCACCTCTGTACCGCCCGCACGTGCCGGCGGATGCACGCGTCAAAACACTCAGTGCTGTCGATGAACACAGGGAGCTGGGGGCCGTTGTTCCACTTTCCGGCGCCGGTCAGATGATCGAGGGGAAGGGTTCCGCGCTTTCGAACCCGGTAGAGATTCTTCTGGTACTCCTCGCAAAGAACGTTGAGGTGCTCTTCGACGATCTTGAGATGTCCAGATGCATTGGCCACCACGCGGAGCACTTTGCGGTGGGGGTCCCACGCGGCTGGGACACGGGGTGCTTCCGGGTCGTCGAGGCAGCCGACGGTGATCTCGTCTGGTTTGACCCGCCCCTGCAGGTAGACCGCTCGATCGCTGAGTTCCTCGAAGGTGAGCTGCCATCTCATGAGGTCGGTCATCAGGTCCATGTACGTGGCACGGTCGATCGCAGGCGGGCGCCCTGGTGCAGATCGGGTCCGGGCCTCCAGGTGTCGGCGAACGCTCTTCACGCCGTTGTAGGCCGACAAGAGCTCATTGAGGAACTCTGCGACCCTCACGTCGAGACGTCGACGCGCCTCAGCCATCTGCTGGAACTGCGTCGTGGCAACCGTGACCAAGGCCCCCAACGTCACGATGCCCAGCACCTCAACGCTGGTAGCCATCACCTCGTGTCGCAAGGACGCTTGATCGCTCTGCGGCCCTCCGTATGCCAGGTTGAGGGAGAAGGCTGCGGTGCCGATGACAACGACAAAGAGACCGATCGGAATGACGACCCGGTGGCGCCTCAGCCAATGGCTCATCACGGGCACCCTCCGATCCAGTGCCTGAGGACGGCCATCCGCTGAAGCCGAAAACGTCAAGGCCGAGCCCCATCAGTTCGGGCTCATCGTCCCGCAGATTCGGGCGGTGCGCCACAGCGAGGGCCTTGATCGCTGCGCGCCAGCGCAGGCGTGAGCTGTCGACCACCAGGGAGGTTGCGATGGAAGCCGGACGTCGCCGCCCGCCGACATCAGTCCAGGACGCCGACCGTGTAGAAGACGCCGAACAGCACGATCGCTATCAGGCCGGCGACGGTCGCCAACCAGCCCCGGTCGACCCAGCGATGCTTGCCGAGGGTGTTCTGGGACAGGACGACGATCTGCGAGGCAAGGGCCTCCACCTCGAACTCGTCGTCGGCAGTCATCAGGTAGTCGGACATGACCTTGGCGCGTTCGGCGCCCTCCGCGGCGCGGCCCGTCGACAGTGTCGCGATCATGCCGAACCACCAGGCGACCTGCGGGGTCAGCGGGTTGGGTCGGCCGTCTGCATCGAAGCCGTGGAGGCGCCGCAGGGATCGGTCGTCGAGTCGTGAGAAGAGGCAGAGGACCGCGCAGACGAGGGCGGCGACCACGCATGCGGCAGCGACGACCAGCGCGCTCAGGGCGAGATGGCTGGCGCCGTCCAGACGACGGTGCAGCTCGTCCGGGCTCGCGAAGGCGGTCCCGGTCACGACGGTGACGATCAGGCCGTTCAGCGTCACGATCAGCTGCGCCTTCGAGTCCGCCACCTTGTACCAGTCGAGCGCGGCGGCGTAACAGTTGCGCAGGTAGTCGAGGGCGGCGTTCGGGGTCGCCGCGCCGGTGTCGTCTGCAGAAGACATTCCGGTCTCCAGTGGATCTTCAAGAGCGTGGCACCAACCACCGTGACACTCAGCGCTGTCTGGTGCCACCCGCACGAAATGACTAGCCCGGATGGGCCAACCCGCTAGCCCTTTCGTGGTCGCACGGTCAGTCGACCCCCGACGGGTGTCACCTCCAGTGGCGACTGACCGTCCCGAGCGGCGCGCAGTCAGATGGTCGGACAAGCGTTGTCCCCGGCCGAGTTGAGGAGGGCCCACCATGGCACGTCAGGCCGCAGACCTCGAGGACGAGCTCGAGGTCGAGTTGGAGGACGAGTTGGAAGTCGAGTCCGAGTGGGAGGGCGAGGACGAGGACGAGCTCGAGGTCGAGTCCGAGTGGGAGGACGAGGACTTCTTCCCGGGCATCGGAGGCGTCGTGAACGCGATCGGCGGCATGCTCGGCGAGGAGGAGGACGAGCTCGAGATCGAGGGCGAGATGGAGGACGAGGCGTTCCTCGGTCTCCTCGGGCCGATCGCGAAGATCGCGGGCGGGCTCCTGAGTGGCGGCGGAGGCGACGGTGAGTCCGAGTGGGAGGACGAGGCCGAGGCGGAGGAGGAGGCCGAGGAGTTCTTCAAGCAGCTCAAGGGCGCCTTCCGCAAGGCCGCGCCCTTCCTCCGGACCCTGGCCAAGACCGCCGGACCCCTCGTCGCCACCGCCATCGGCGGGCCGGCGGCCGGGGCCGTCGCCCGTGCGGTGACCTCGCAGCTCGAGGGCGAGATCGAAGGCGAGCTGGAGGCCGAGTTCGAGGAGATGGCCGCCGCCCCGCTGGCCCCCTCGCAGAGCTTCGCGGAGTACCTCGCCGCGCAGGCGGCCGCCACCGAGTCGGAGGCAGAGGCGGAGGCGCTCGGCGGAGCCGCGGCGTACTCGGCCATCCACCCGGCCGACCGGCGCGAGCTCGAGCGGCTGCTGCCTCACCTGCTCCGCGGTGCGGCCACGATCACCCGGATGCTGCACGGCAACCGCGCGACGAGGCCAGCCGTCCGCCTGGTGCCCGGCATCACCGACAGCGCCACCCGGAGTGTGGCGCGTCGCATCGCTGCCGGCGAGCCCGTCGGCCCGGTCGAGGTCGGCCAGGTGATGGGCGCGGCCACGGCCCAGGCGCTCTCGCCCGGGATCGCCAGGCAGGCCGTGCTCCGCCGCCACGCGCGCGGGCTCACCGGTGCGCGCCGGCGCTACTACGGGCGTGGCTACGGGCGTGGATGGCGAGGCGGCTACTACGGGCGCCGTACGGGTGGGCAGGCCTACTCGGGGCTGGGGCGGTCGGGCCGCCGCTACGCCACGGGTCGAGCCGCGACCGTGCGGCGCCAGCCGGTCCGCACCCGCGTCGGCACCGGAGCGGTCGGCCGTCCGAGGCCCGGCTACGTCCGGATCACCACGCCCGTGCGCGTCCCGCCGAAGGCCGGCCGCCCCGCCCGCGTCGTGCGGGTCGTGAGCGACGTGCGCGTGCCGCGAGGCGCGGTGCCCGCCGGGCGGCCCACGAGTGCTTCCAGCCGCCGCCGGTAGGCGCCATACCAACCAGCACTGCCCAACCACTGACATCGACCGAGCGGAGGGACGACATGGCGTCCGCACTGAACCGGAACTACCCGGCGATCCAGGGCGAGCTCGAGGACGAGTCCGAGCTGCTCGAGCTGGAGGACGAGCTCGAGGACGAGCGTGACTTCGAGGACGAGTTCGAGGCGGAGGACGAGGACGAGGACTTCCTCGGCGCGATGGGCGGCCTCGGCCAGGCCCTCAGCGGCATCCTCGGTCAGGGCGAGGCCGAGGACGAGGTCGAGTTCGACTTCGAGGTCGAGGCTGAGACCGAGGAGGAGGCGGAGGACGAGTACGAGGACGAGGCGTTCGTCAATCCCGTCCATCGGATCTACCCCGACGCCGAGCTGATGGCACACCTGTCCGCCAAGGCGGCCCAGGCCCCGAGCGACGCGGAGGCCGAGGCGTTCTTCGGCGCGATGACCTCGATGGCCTCCAGGCTCGTCCCACGCGCGGCCGGTGTGTTGACGCGCAACGCCCCGGCACTGATCCGCGGCACCTCTGCACTGGGACGGCGACTGCGCCAGAACCCGTCGACACGCAAGTACGTCGTCGCGATGCCCGTGATCCTGCAGCGCACCGCTCAGAGCCTGGCCGACCAGGCCGGGTCCGGGCGTGCCGTCACCGCCGACACCGCGATCGCGACACTCGCGCGGATCGCCGACAAGGTGCTGCGGGCGCCCGCGGACCGCAACAGGGCCGTGCGTGCCGTGAACACCTTCGACCGCCGATACCGCCGGCGCAGCCGGCGCCCCCTGCCTGCGGCGCGCCGCCGCACCCAGCGGACGGCTCCGCCTCGTCGCGTCGCCAGGCGACGCGCCCGGCGCTGACCCGGCGGACCGACCGGTCCTGGAGGGGAGGGACGATGCCGTACCTGACCGACCTCGCAGCCGTCGCCAGGAAGACGAGCCTCGACGTGATCGAGGTGCCGGGCTGGGAGACGCGCGGCCGGGGCGAGATGAGCGACGTACGCGCCGTCGTCTGCCACCACACGGCGACCCTCAACCGGACGGACGACATGCCGTCGCTGCCCACGCTGATCAACGGCCGCTCGGACCTGGCCGGTCCGCTCTCCCACTTCGGGCTCTCACGCTCCGGCAAGGTCTACGTCGTCGCCGCAGGGCGCTGCAACCACGCCGGCACGGTCCAGAACCCGTCCTGGGGGAACAGCCACTCGATCGGCATCGAGGCCGAGGCGACGGGCACGGACTCCACCTGGCCGGAGATCCAGATGGCGGCGTACGCGCAGCTGTGCCGGGTCCTCGCCGACCACTATGGCCTGAGCGTCTCGGCGGTGCTCGGGCACAAGGAGGTCGCCGATCCACCGGGCCGCAAGATCGACCCGAACTTCGACATGACGGCGTTCCGCCTCCGCGTCAGCGCGCTCGGCGGCGCGCCGGCCCCCGCACCCGTCCAAACCACTGTCCCGACCCCGCCGCCCGTTCCGTCACCGGCCTCGACGCCCGGATCAGCGTCCTGGTGGTCGTGGGTGCCGTCGCTCCCGTGGTTCGAAGGGGAGACCGAAGGCACCGGAGGCGCCACGCCCGTCGCTCGTCGAGGCGACCGGCGCGCGGGGCAGGATGTGCTGCCTCTCTACCTGTCCGGGCAGGCCCTGAACGTACGCCGCCACCTCGACTCGCTCCGCGACTTCCGCCGCGACGAGTTCGGCTCGCAGCCCGCTCGCCCCAGCGAGGGTCACGTCCAGGCCGTGAATGCGCTCCTGGCCAAGCTGCGACGTCCGTTGATCACCGCCGTCGAGAGACTCGAGCGCGCCGCGGACGCCGCCCAGACCCGGCCGACCGAGGTCAGGCTCAGCCGGGCGATGAGCATGAAGACCCAGGCCCACGACCTCGTGCGGGCGACCGAGCGCGTGTGGGACTTCTACTTCGAGCTGTTCGGTCAGCGGCAGAGTGCGTTCGGCGAGTGGCTGGACGCCTGCGACCGGATCACGCTCGACTGCTACCAGCACGTCTTCATGCACCTCGGTGTCGAGCGGAGCATCCCTGCGCCGCCCCCCTTCTGCTACATGCGCACCGGGTTCTCGCCGGCGACGTTCCGGCGGGGCATCCCGCTCCGTCGTCTCGGGCGACAGCTGAACCCCTTCCCGCTCGTGCAGCTGCCCTACCACCGGATGGTCAACCCCTGGACCATGGGCGCGATCCTGCACGAGGTCAGCCACAACCTGCAGAACGAGCTGCAGCTCGAGCAGGCGGTGCCCTCGTCGATCGGCCGGCACGTGCGCGCGGCGGGCGTGCCCGCGCCGGTGACGGCGATCTGGGTGAGGTGGAACCGCGAGATCTTCGGAGACATGGTCGGGTGCATGCTCGGCGGCGAGGCGTTCATCTCCTCGCTGATGGACGTGATCGGCCGATCGCCGGCGCAGAGCCTCGGCTACTCACCGCACGGCGTGCACCCGACGCCGTACCTCCGGCTGTTCCTGTCGTGCGAGCTGTTGCGTCGGATGGGCTTCGAGGAGCGTGCCAGGGAGCTCCGGCGCGCCTGGACGCAGCTCTACCCGTCGCCGCGAGGGTCCAGCATGCCTCCCCAGCTGCTCGCCACCGCCGACCGTGCGATCCCGGCTGTCGTGGACGCCGTCTGCTACACGCCCTTCCCCAGCCTGGGCGGCAAGGCCCTGCGGGACGTCATCTTCTTCGAGCCCCGCCATCAGGCGATGATCGAGGAGGCAGGACGTCGGCTGGCCAAGGGCATCGACCCCGGGGTGGTGCCCGAGCGGTTCATGATCGGAGCCGTGCGCTCGGCGTTGGACCGGCGCCTCGCCGAGCCCGATCGCCTGATGCGCAACTTCTACGTGCAGCTGGCGAGGCGGTGATGGACGTGACGCTGCAGGAGAGCCGCGAGGCCCTGCGACTGGCGGTCCGCAACCTCTGGCTGGCCGTCGCCGAGCTCGTGCTCAACGCCAATGACGACCAGCCGGTCCAGAGCGACCTCGCCTCCGCCGAGCACGTCGCCGAGCTCGCGGTCGAGGTCCAGGCCCGGCTCGCGCAGGCGGTCGCCGGAGTGGACGGCGCGTCGCCGGTCGACGCGCGGCAGGCCTCCCTCGAGCTCTGCGAGGTCGAGCGGCTGCTGCGCGAGGCGGGCCTCATCTACTGGCGGGACCTGCGGGCTCACGGACCGGTCTCGCAGCTGCGCAGCTCGACCCAGCGGCGCGGCGGCGCCTGGCCTTCGTGGTGGACCGGCGTCGAGCAGAGCCTCCAGCGCTGCGAGGAGCCGCTGGTCGCCGCCGGCCAAGCCGTCGGCGCGGCCTGGCGTGAGCTCGTCACCAGCATGCCGCCGCGACCGTGAGCACTTCCGAAACGACCAGGATGAGACCCCAGGAGGTCGCCGTGACCAACGACAAGAAGCAGGCAGGGCTGTCGGTCGTCGAGGTCGACCAGGCCTTCCCCCTGATGACGACGGACGGGGTCTCGAGCCCGGCCCGGACGGCCGGCGCCGGTGCCGACCAAGGACCAACGGTCACCGCGGCGATCCGGGACGTGCTCGGTTGGCGCCCCCGCGTCGAGGACCCGCAGGCGTTCACGTCCGCCCTGACCGCCTCCTTCCAGCTGTCCACGGTCGAGGATCACGTGGTCGCGAGGTACGTGCCCCGCGGCGTCGCCGTGCAGGCCGACCTCGGGGGCGTGACCGGCGGGCAGGCCTCGCTGTACCTGCGCGCACAGGCCGGGCACGAGCAGATCACCCGGATGTTGGAGAGCCTGCGGCCACTGCGTACCGATGCCGACCCGCAGGACTGCGAGGCCTACCGCGGACTCGTGCGGGACTCGGTCCGGCGGATCGTCGCGGAGCTCGGCCGCGAGGGCGGCCCGAGGGTCCCGCTCGTCGACTCCGCGTTCTCGGTGCTCACCGGCTACCAGCCGACGACCTCGGCGGCCGGTCCGCCGTCCACCGGAGGCGGCTCGATCTTGCGCGGGGGCGCGCTCAGGCGCTTCATGTCCGGTCCGAGCGCCGGGGCGCCGATCGGGAAGGCGACGGTGTCGCCGGTGCCCCCAGCCGTCGCGGAGATCGATCCGGACACTGTGCCGGGACAGCTCGGGACGCTCCGCGACAGGTTCGGCCTGGACGACGACCACGTGAACACGGTCGACGAGGAGAAGCAGCGGACGAGCTTCTGGACGCTCGTCGAGCTGATCACCGACCTGCAGCGGTCGTGGGACACCCGCCGGCTCGACTTCACCCTCGCCGCCGGCAACGGCTTCCTCGGCACTGACCTCGTGCAGATCAGCCGGCTCCTGGCCGCGACCTCCGAGCAGGTCGACGAGCTCGAGGCGGTGCTCGACTCCGTGCTCGTCTCCGGTGCCGAGCGACAGACCGTCGTGCTCGACCCGCCGACAGGGCTCACGCTCGACGACCTGGTGCAGTGGCTGCGCGTCTTCGTCACGCAGGACGGTCCCAACATCATCCGGGACACCGGTCGCGACGGGCTCGTCTCGTCCTTCACCCCGACGGCCGTCGCGCTGCTGCTCACCCTGCGGGACAAGCTGGTGCGCCGGCTCGTGCCGTGCTGCGGGGCGTCGTGCGCGAACGGTTGCCAGTGCGGCTCGCGCGGCATGGTCTCCTGCATCCCGCTCGGCTGCTGCAGTCCGCTGCCGCCAGGGCTTTACGCCGGCCGGGTGAAGATCGCCGTGTCGTCCCTCTGCGGACTGGTCGAGCGGCTGACGGCGAAGTCGATCCGCATCGGCCGGTATGCGGGCGCGGTCCTGCTCGACGTGTCGGTCGTGCCTTTCGACGAGGACGGCGGCAGCTCTTCCGACTACGTGCGGGTCGAAGTGCGCGGCCTGCACCTGCGGCCGACGTACCTGCCTGCGTTCGTCACCGACGTCGGCGACCCGAACGACTTCTCGTCTCTGGTCCTTCCGCTGCAGGGGAGCGCGAGCGCGGACTCCGACAGCATGGCCGGGATCTTCGAGACGTCCGCCCTTCCTCTGGTGCTCCGGACCCTCGTCGCAGGCGGCCAGGCCGTGCTCATGGCGGCGAGCGACGTTCCGCTCGCGATCGTCGACGGCGAGCTCGGCCGCCTGGTCCAGGGGCCTGCAGTGACGACCTGGCCGAGGCTGCAGCCTGCGGGCGTCGTGACCGGCCTCGACGGGCCCGGCACGTGGGGGACCATCCCGTCGAACCAGCGGTTCGTCCCCCAGTCCCCGATCGACCCGGTCGATCCGGTCGTGCAGGACGACTGCCTCGAGGACTGCGACGACGACTGTGAGGACTGCGGCTGCGGGTGTCACTCCCTCGGCACCCTGCACGGTGTCTTCAAGCGCGTTCGCGAGGTCATGCTCGACAGCCAGGTCACGGACGCGGCGAAGGTGGCCAACGAGCACCTCGCCAAGGCGTCGGAGGGCGGGCCCGGTGACGCCTTCAGGTTCCTCACCGGCGAGCCCCTGGCGAAGCTGGTGGAGGCGGTCGTCGGCGCCGATCGGCGCGTCGCCGAGCACCGCGCGACGGAGGAGCGGATCGCGGTGGCCAGACAACAGGCCGACACCTCTGCCGAAGTTGCGGAGGAGGAGGTCGCCCGAGCCGAGGACCGTGCCAGGCGCGCACGGATCGCGCGGGACCGCCTCGAGGCGCGGCTGACCGCCGTGGACGAGCCCGTGGTGAAGCCTGTGGTTGAGCCCGTCCCGGAGCCTGTGGTGGACGTCGAGCCTGTGCCGGAGCCCGTGGTGGACGTCGAGCCCGTGCCGGCGCCCGCGCCGGAGCCTGTGGTGGACGTCGGGCCCGTGCCGGAGCCCGTGGTGGACGTCGGGCCCGTGCCGGAGCCCGTGGTGGACGTCGGGCCCGTGCCGGAGCCCGTGGTGGAGCCTGTGGTGGACGTCGAGCCCGTGCCGGAGCCCGCGCCGGAGCCTGTGGTGGACGTCGGGCCCGTGCCGGAGCCCGTGGTGGACGTCGGGCCCGTGCCGGAGCCCGTGGTGGACGTCGGGCCCGTGCCGGAGCCCGTGGTGGACGTCGGGCCCGTGCCGGAGCCCGCCGTCATCGGAGGAGAGGACCTCGAGCCGATCGACAAGCCGGCAGAGGAGCCGGCCGCCACGCCGCCCCCGGAGGAGTGGCAGGAGAGCCTGGCGGAGGTTCGCCGGGTCTTCGAGGCGCAGGACGAGTCACTGTCGCTCGCGAGACGGATCCGCAGCCTCCAGATGACTCGGGCCGCTGGGCAGTTCCTCCTCAGCGCCCTCGAGCAGGAGCCGCAGGAGCCCGTGCTGCCGGACATCGAGCCCGGGGAAGTCCCTCCTCCGGAGGAGGCGGCTGCACCCCCGCCGGACGAACCGGCTGCACCCCCGCCGGACGAACCGGCTGCACCCCCGCCGGACGAACCGGCTGCACCTCCGCCGGACGAACCGGCTGCACCTCCGCCGGAGGACGCGGCTGCGCCCACGCCGCAGGAGACGGACAACACGGACGGGCAGGAGAAGTGACATGCTTTCCGAGAAGGAGTACCAGGAACTGCTCGACCGCATGCAGGCGCTGCGCGGCCAGGTCGCCGACCGACTTTCGGGCAGCCTCGTCTCGAACCCGGCGCTGGCGGAGGAGATCAACCGCCAGCTCGAGGGCCTCCTGCAGGCGACTCGCAACGCCGACGCCACCGGACCGGTGCCGCCCGACCGAGGCCTCGCCGAACTGGTCGGCGTCGGTCCCGACGCTGCGCAGCGGTTCGGCGACGTCAAGATCCCGCAGGGCGTCGCGGAGTACGACGAGAACGTCAACTCCGAGCGCGTCGTCGCGGTCGGCGACCTCTACTACATCTACCAGCACGAGCGCATCGGCGTCTTCCGCGTGGTGCAGAAGCTGAAGGAGCTCTTCGAGGGCGGGGCCATCCGGCTGTCCGGCGGCGAGGGCGCCTACAAGCTCTACCAGTTCGACCGGCGCGACGTGCTGCGCTACACGAAGAACGACCGGATCGCGGCGTACCGCCGGGTGCTCGGCTACGGGCGTGGGCTCGGGGCGGGACAGAGCCGGCCGAACACCGACTTCCACATGCTGTTCACGCACTTCGTCAACCAGGTCACCCTCTTCTGGCGTGACAAGCGGATCAGCGACGTGATCAGGGAGCGTGCGCTCGACCCGAGCTTCGGATCGATCGCCGTGGTCCGCCGAGCAGGCCTGGACCTGCGCAACAACCTGAAGTTCACCTCCTACGGCCACCTGAACGTGCTGCGCGTCGAGGTCATGCAGCTGCTGGAGGAGTGCTTCCGCATCCTCGGCGCGGACGACGTCAAGGACCTGTTCGGCGCCGCCAACGCGTGGGACGTCGTCGACGAGGTGCTGATCCGCTACTTCGACGTGAGGCTGCAGAGCAGCCCGCGGCAGCGGATGGCGGTCAACGGGCGCGAGGTGCTGCGCTGGCTCGCCGGCGACCACGTGATGGAGACCGGTCGTGGCCAGTTCGAGGCGCTGCTCATGGAGATCGCCGAGCCCGCCGAGGAGTGGCTCACCTCCGCGCAGGCGATGAGCCTGGCGAAGCGGACCGGGACCGATCGGGTCATGCCCTGGGAGCAGCTGGGTCAGGCCGGGATCGCGGCGAGGTACGCCGAGAGGTCCCCCTCGCAGATGCCGCCCGGCGTACGCCGCGCCGGTCCGACATACCCGAGACGCGACGGACTGGGCACCTACGGTGGCGGTCGCAGCGGCGTGCCCGTCAGGCCTCGTGGGTGACCGGTGGTGCCACGCGCCGTGCTCACCGCCGCTCGGACCGCGCAGGCCGAGCGACTCGGCGAGCTCTGCGCATGGCTCGCCATCCCCTCCGTCAGCGCAGACCCGGCGCGGGCTGACGACGTCGCGCGCGCGGCGAGGTGGTTGGTGTCCTGGCAGCGTGCCCACGGAGCCACCGTCGAGGTGAGGCGGACGGCGCACGGGTCGGCCGTCGTCCTCGGGCACTGGGCCGGCCCGCCGGGCGCGCCGCTCGTCGTGCTCTACGGTCACTACGACGTGCAGCCGCCCGGGCCAGGATGGTCGTCGCCGCCGTTCCGCCCGCTCGTACGCGACGGCCGCATCGTGGCGCGAGGCGCCGGGGACGACAAGGGCCAGTTCTTCGCCCACCTGTGCGCGCTGGCGGCCTGGCGCCGGGCGGGCGTCCTGCCTGTCCGTGTGCTCTCCATCGCCGACGGCGCCGAGGAGGTCGGCAGTCCCGGGTTCGACGTGGTGGCAGGGCGACTGGCGCGCCGGCATCGACCGACGGCGGTCGTCATCTCCGACACCGAGCGCGCTGCTGACGGCGCGCCCACGGTGACGCTGAGCCAGCGCGGCCACGTCGTCGCGGGCGTCGAGGTGGACACGGGCGGTCCGGACGTGCACCCCGGTCGACTCGGCGGCGCGGTCGTGGACGCCGGCCTGGTCCTCGCCGAGATCCTGCTGGCGCTGCGCGCGGAGCTGCTCGAGATGCTCGACGGCGAGACCCCAGGTCGCCCGGACGTCCCGGTGCAGGTGCGACCCGACAGCGCCGTCGTCCGCGCGGCGGGGGGCAGGTCCACGACAGGTCCCGATCTCGACGAGCGGATCACCCGGCGGGCCACCTTGGGGGTGACCCGGCTCGTCGGGGGAGGCCGAGGCGGAGCGCTGCCGGCTGAGAGTGCGGCGCGTGTCGACATACGGCTGCCTCCGCGCGCGAGCCCGACCGTGGTGGTCGATCGGGCCCGGCGGCTCGTCGAGCAGCTCGCCCCCGCCGGGACGACCGTCCGCCTGCGGCTCATCGCGGCCACTCGTGGTCTGGAGACGATGCCGGCGCCGCCGCTCCGAAGCGCTGTGGAGGCCGCCTGCGAGGCCGGCTTCGGGCAGGGCCCGGTGTACGTGAGATCCGGCGGATCCATCCCCGCCGCAGGGATGCTGGCGCGCGCTTTCGGCATCGACCCTGTCCTGCTCGGCTTCGGCTCCCCGGGCGGCAACGCCCATGGGCCCGACGAGTCGATGGACCTCGGGGGATGGGCCGCAAGCGTCGAGACGTCGCTCGCGCTGATGCCTGGTCTGGCAGGGCTAAATCGCGGGCATGGTGTGGCCGTCGAAGGCGGCAAGCAGGAGACTGAAATCTTCAGGTCTGTCCATCGGGTGCGTCCTCGACGCACCCTCCCGGGGAGGTGTGGTGACCTTGAACAGCGTTGGCCTGTCAACTGAAGCCGACAACCCGCGCGACGAGCCCGACCGAGAACATCCGCTCCGCGCCTGGCTCCCCCACGACGAGGAGCGGGTGCGCGGGCACGTCGTCGCAGCGCTGAACGCCATGATCGATGAGGTTGCCGAGAACGATCTCGACCTGACCGCCACCGAGAACGGCGTGGCACTCATGCTCGAGCACGACAACGTCCGGTGCGTACTCGTGGTCTCGCCCCCGATGCGGCGACACTCGCTCAGCCCTCGGGAGATGCAGATCGCCCGGCTCGTCGCGAGCGGCGCCACCAACCGGGCCATCGCCAGCTCGCTCGACATCAGCCTCTGGACCGTGTCGACCCACATGCGCCGCATCTTCTCGAAGCTCGGCGTGTGCAGCCGCGCCGAGATGGTCGCCCAGTTCTACGGCGGGGGAGACGTGCCGCCCGAGGCGACCGACAGAGGGGCGACCTCCGAGTTGTGGCGCTGAGCTGTGGCCGATCGCCTCGCAGCGGTCGGCCGGGATCAGCGCGCGTCGACGTCAGTGGGCGTCGCGAGCTGTCCGAGACAACCGCCGCACGTCCGATGCCGGCCTCCAGCCCGACCTATGGCCACCACCGTGGAAGCGCTTTACCCTGATCGTGCGTGCTCCGGCGGAAGCAGATCGACCCAGCCACGCCCTCCGCACGAGCGCGGATCCGTGAGGAGGCCTCGTGCTCGTACGACGACCCAGGTCGACCAGGCCGCCACGCCGACCGCTCCTGCCGCGCGGCCCTGCGCCCTCGCGCCACAGGGCCGCGCGCCGGATCGCCATTGCGCTGTCGGTGGTGATCGCGGGTCTGGTGCTGCCGATCGCTCCGGCTCTCGCCGCCGCCTGCACGGAGGCGCAGAACCTCCCGGCGAACCCGGCGCTGTGGGGCGGGTTCGAGATCGACGGCAACCTGTGCACTAACACGAACGGCACGACCGGCGACCTCGAGTGGGACACCGTCGGCGGCCAGCCCGTCGCCACCGATCCCGTGGCCAGCGCCGACCACTCGGCGTTCACCGGCGGCGCAGACGAGTCGAACGGGCCGAACTGGACCCAGACCCAGACCACCAACTCGAGTGGCATCCCGTCCGGGCAGGGACGAAGCGACGTCGGGAACATCTACGCGTCCACCCGGGTCGCCGGCGCGGATGTGTTCGCCTACTTCGGCTTCGAGCTGGAGGGCGGCACCGGAACAGCCAGTCTCCACGTGGAGCTGAACCAGAAGCCGAACGCCGACCCGTCCTGTCCACGTGCCAACCGCGGCGTCCCCAGCCCGTGTCGGACGGTCGGAGACCTGCTGCTGGCGTTCGAGAAGAGTGGCAGCGCCCCGATCACGCTCGCTCGCGCCTGGACCTGGAGCGGCAGGGCCTGGATCGAGCTGGTCGATCTCACCCTGGTCGCGGCGGGCCGTGCCAACAGCGCCACGGTCACGAGCCTGGACAACAGGACACTGACCGCAGGTCGCTTCGGTGAGGTGGCCGTCAACCTCACGACCCTGTTCGGGCCGGCCAACTGCAGTGGCCAGTTCGGCACGTTGAACGTGCGCACGAGCGCGTCGACGACGCTGACCTCGGGCCTCATCGACTGGGTGCGCCCGGTCGACCTCAGCGTCCCCAGCACGTGCCCCACCGTCGTACTCCGCAAGCGCTGGGTGAACGGGTCCACGAACGACGCCGCCGCCTTGTCGATCATCGGGGGCACCACGACTCCGACGTCCGCGACCTCGACGGTGACCCTCGACACCGGCCCCACCTTCACCGACCTGGCGAACCAGGCGATCGTTCCGGTCGAGCCGGGCTCCGTGGTCGACCTCGCCGAGGTCCTGGCCGCCGCGAACACCGGCACCTACGGCAGCACCATCGGCTGTGACAACGGCTTCCTCGCTCCACCTTCGCCGGGCCGCGCCGGCTCGTTCACCATGCCGGCTGACGCGGACGCCGGTATCGCCATCACCTGCACGTTCACCAACACGCGCGCCCAGGCGACCCTCAGCCTCACCAAGGTCTGGGCGAGCTCGACACCCGGCGACACGGCTGACATCAGCATCGGTGCCTCGGAACACCCGACGACCGGCCCGACCACCTCGACCGCGCCAACCAGCACGACGATCAGCGCGCCGGTCTTCTCGGGGGAGCAGGTGACCGTGGTCGAGACGTTCGGCGCTGCGAACGCTTCGTCGTACGACGCGACGACCGCCTGCACCAACACCGAGGACTTCGAGCCGGGGAACCACGGCGGCTCCTTCACCGTCCCGGACGCACCGACCGACATCGCCTGCACGATCACGAACACCGCGATCCCCGCCCGGTTGAGCTTGGCGAAGGACTGGGTGAGGGGAGCCCCCGGCGACAGCACCGAGCTCACGATCACCAGCCCGACCGACGCGGACTCCGCCGTGGCCGTCGTCCCGGCGGGCCTGTCCGGGCGCTCGACCAGCGTGGCCAGCCTGCCCATCGTCGCGGGCCAGACCGTGACGTTGTCCGAGGCACTGCCCGCCCCCAACAGGACGAACACCGGCACCTACACGGCGACGGCGCTGGTCTGCAACGGCCAGCCGGTCGCGTTCGAGCCGACGGGCGGCGGAGCGACCGCTCAGTTCGTCGTACCGTCCTCCGACCCGGTGAACTGCGTGTACACGAACACCCGGCAGCAGGCCACGGTGGTGCTGCAGAAGCGGTGGGTCAACGGCGCCGTCGGTGACTCCGCGAACCTGTTCGCGTTCAGCGGCAGGCAGAACCGACTCATCACCACCTCGACGGTGACCGAGGCGACGGGACCGACGTTCACCGACGAGGTGAACCAGGCACGGACTCCCGTGCTCACCGGCAACCGGGTCGACCTGAGAGAGGGCCTGCAGAACGACAACACCGGCAGCTACGACGTCAGCCCGCCGAGCTGTGACAACGGCGTCGTGCCGGAGGCGGACGGGTCGTTCATCGTGACCGGGGCTCTGGCAGGCAGCGTGGTTCTCTGCACCTTCACCAACGCCCGCACCTCCGGCTCGGTGACCGTGCACAAGATCTGGGAGGGCGGGGTTGCGGGTGACACCGCGCACCTGACCGTCTCCGGCGAGGGCGGCACGGGGGAGAGCACCTCGACCGTGCCGAGCCAGGCGCCACCGTCCTTCGACGACACCGGCAACGCGGCGGTCGCCGAGGTCTTCTCCGGTCAGACCGTGACCGTCGCCGAGGTGCTGGGGACGGGCAACACCGGCAGCTACACCTCCGAGCTGGTCTGCGACAACGGAATCTCCGGCCTCACCTCGGTCGCCTTCACCGTCGGTGCCACTCCCGGCTCGACCTCGTGCGTGGTCACCAACTCCGTCCGGCGGCCACCGACCCCGAGCAGCACACCACTCCTCAGCACGGTCACCTCTCACCGCCGCGTGACGCCCGGCAGGCCGTTCTACGACCGGATCCAGGTGAGCGGACTCGCGGGTGCGCAGGGTGCGACCGCCGTCGCCCAGCTGTACGGGCCGTTCCGGTCCCGCGAGGCGGCGAGCTGTGACGCGTCGGCCCTTGCCTGGACGGACACGGTGCACGTCACCAACGGCTGGAACCGGACCCGGAGCGTCCGGGTCAGCGCGTCGGGCATCTACACGTGGAGGGTCACCGTCCTCGCGAACACCGCCAACCGGGCGGTGTCCCACCCCTGCGGCCAGCTGGCCGAGACGACCACGGTCGCCAAGCGCGGGTACGTCTCGCCGATCATCAGCGGTGGGTTCTCAGGCACCATCGACCCCTCGCGTCTCGACAGGCGCCTGCCGGTGACGATCCGGATGCCGGCGATCGGCCTGCACGCCACGGTCCGCACCGAGGGCGTGGTCCGTGGGCAGATGACTCTTCCGGGCGACGTCGGCGAGGTGGGCTGGCTGCGGAAGTCCGCCGGCTTCGGCGACATGATCGGCACGGCGGTCGTCGGCGGACACGTCTCCGACCGGAGCGACCACCCCGGTGCGATGTTCCACCTGAGCCGTGCCCACCGCGGTCAACGGATCAGCATCCGCCACGGTGCGGACCGACTCCGATTCAGGGTGGTCGGCACGTCCGTGTTCGACCGCACCCACCGGTTGCCGCGCCGGTACTTCGCCACCACCGGTCCGCACCGCCTGATCCTCGTCAGCTGCACGGACCGCGTCGTCTTCCCCAACGGACACTTCCACTACAGGCGCTACGTCGTCGTCGTCGCCAGGCAGGTGGGCGGGTAGGTCCCCGGGTCACTCTGGCTGGCGGTACTCGTGCGCGTCGGCGTGGACGGTCTGCTCGAGGACGAACCGGCAACCCAACGCGACCAGCCGCGAGAGCGTCGCAGGGTTGAAGATCGGCGCCGGCGTGGCGACGAGGAAGTCGGGCTCGCCCAGGCTGCTCGTCTCGACGAAGCCGTGCATGTCGATGACCAGTCGGACGGTGTACTCGACGTCGTAGCGATCCCTCGCCAGTGCGAGGAGGTCGGCCACCGGCCCGAACGTCTCGAGTACGTCGTCCAGCACCGCCTCGCAGCGGAACTCGATCCGTCGCGGCCCGACCCAGCTCCAGGTCGACGCATTCACCGGCTCGTCGTCGACGGTCTCGCCCCGGCGGCTCGTGTCGCTGGGCTCGAGACCGAGCGTCTGCGTGATGAGTTCGGGGTCGAAGTCTCCGTCGAAGGAACGGGCGTTCACGGAGAACTCGGCGTACTGCTCGACCCACGACTCGTCCTGCACGCGACGAAGCGTGTCACCAGAAGGCGTCGTGCGCACTCGACTTTGCCGCTGGACCGGGCGCGGGCCGCCGAGCCGCGAGCGCGACGCCGTGCGGCCCGGACCTCACCGGCGATGGTCGCTCGGCGACATCACGCTGAAGCCGGCGTCGCCGACACCGTCCATGAGCCAGCCCCCGGCCGTGACGTCGATCGTGAGTCGGAGCCCGTCGATCCGGAGCCCGTGCACGCCGAGCGGGAGGTACTGGTCGGGGACGGACGGCGCGCACACGATCTGCTCGCGTCGGGCGTCGGGATCGAAGCGCAGCAGTGTCCGCAGGAACGAGAGCGGGGTCGCGGCGGCCCACGCCTGGGGCGAGCACGAGGTCGGGTAGGGGACCGGGGAGGGGAAGTCGTCGCGGTCGAAGCCGCTGAACAGCTCGGGCAGCCGGTGGCCGAAGTGACCGGCGGCGTCGAGGAGGGCGGTGACGACGCGCTGGGTGTGGTCCACGAACCCGTAGCGCATCAGGCCCGCGGCGCACAGGGCGTTGTCGTGGGGCCACACGGAGCCGTTGTGGTAGCCCATCGGGTTGAAGCGCTCCATGCTCGTCGCCAGCGTGCGGATGCCCCATCCGCTGAACAGCTCGGGGGAGAGCAGGTGGTCCGCGACGGCCGCGGCCTTGTCGTCGTCGACGATCCCGGTCCATAGGCAGTGCCCCATGTTGGAGGTCAGGCTGTCGATCTGCTGCTTGTCGCCGTCCAGCCCGACGGCGTACCACCCGCGGTCGGGGATCCAGAACGCCTCATTGAACCGCCGCTTGAGGTCGGCCGCCTTGGTGCTCCAGGAGTGATGGCCGTCGTCGTCGCCCGCGGCCCGGGCGAGGTCGGCGCGCGCGAGGAAGGCGGCGTAGGTGTAGGCCTGCACCTCGGCCAGGGCGATCGGGCCGGTGGGAAGGCGGCCGTCGGCGAAGCTGATGCCGTCCCACGAGTCCTTCCAGCCCTGGTTGACCAGGCCTTGGTCCGTGCCGCGCTGATACTCCACGAAGCCGTCACCGTCGCGATCGCCGGCGTCCTCGATCCAGTCCAGGGCCCGGTCCGCGTGCGGGAGGAGCCCCTTGATGACCGCGGGGTCACCACCCCATCGGGCCAGCTCGCCGATGAGCATGACGAACAGCGGAGTCGCGTCGGCGGTGCCGTAGTAGACGCGGCTTCCGCCGAGCGTGAGGTCGACCGCCGTGTGACCGAACCGGATCTCGTGGAGGATCCGTCCGGGTTGCTCCTCGGTCACGGCGTCGGTCTCGGTGCCCTGGTGGTCGGCGAGCGTCTGGAGGGTGCCGACGGTCATGCTGCTGTCGAGGGGCAGCAGCATCCACGAGGTCAGGATCGAGTCGCGCCCGAAGAGCGCCATGAACCAGGGTGCTCCGGCCGCGACCACGGCGCGGTCGGGGTGCTTGTCGTCGAAGATGCGGAGCGCGCCGAGGTCCTCGATGCTCCGCTCCAGGACGGCGGACAGTCCGGGATCTCCGGTGGTCAGCTCGGGGATGCCGTGGCGCCACTCGTAGAACCTGCTGGCCGGCTTCGCGTATGCGCTCGGATCGCCCGGCTCCCGGCGGCCGGTGAGACGGACGCCGTCGACGACGGGCTCCACGTGCACGGTGACGGCGTACTCGCTGCGGGCCGGGATGGTCACGCGCCAGCTCAACGCCTGCGGCTCGAGATCGGGGTCGCCGTCGGCCCGTACGTGGACCCCTGGATGCTGGGTGCCGCGGGTCCGCGAGATGCCGATGCCCTCGTCGTCCACGGCCCGCGCGAGGTGATCGGGAGAAGACGTACGGCCGTCCTTGACCTCGAACAGATCCGCGAAGTCCGCGTCGACGCAGAGCCTGAGCACGCCCCGGGCGTCGGTCGTGGCCAGGTTGCGCAGGGTGATCCGCTCCGTCATGCCCTCGCCGATGTGACGGCTCCGGACCACCAGCATGGTGCTGTCACCCTGGCCGTCGACCGGGGGGATCCGGCTGAGGTACGTCGCGTGAGAGGGCTCTCCGCGCTGCATGTCGAGCAGCGTGGGGGCGACCCCGTCGAAGGTCAGCGCCCACTGTGACAGCACGCGTGTGTCCCTGACGAAGAGGCCCTGGGCCCCGGAGGGCCGGATGTCCCCACCCGTCTCGCTGATGCAGAAGGTGGTGCCGTCCAGCAGGGTGACGGTGTTCGCCGCACCGAGGTCGCTGGGCGGCTCTGCGTCGGACGTCCAGGGTGTTGTCATCCGGACCGCCCGCTCATGCGACGACCGCGTCCGGCAACGGGTCGCCGAGGTGCAGCTCGCGCGTGGAAGCCGGGTTCGCCAGCACGCGTTCGTAGAGCTCGACGTGGTCGCGGACCATCCGGGGCAGCGAGAAGCGCTCCTCCGCGGCCGCCCGGCACGCCGCACGGTCGAGGGTGGCGATGCGGCCGGCGGCGTCGGCCAGCTCGTCCTCGTCGCGACACAGGAACCCCGTGACGCCGTGATCGACGATCTCGGGCGCGGCCCCGGTCCCGTGGCCGACCACCGGCGTGCCGCTGGCCAGGGCCTCGGCCATCGCCAGGCCGAAGGGCTCGGGCCACGCGATCGGGTTGACCAGCGCCTGGGCGTGCCGCAGGAGCTCGAGCCGCACCCCGAGGGAGGGTTCGACGAGCACCTGGTCGTCATCGGTGAGCAGCGGTTCGACGACGGTCTTGAAGTAGTCGATCTCCGCCGCCTCCCGCATCTTCGTCGCCAGCACCAGACGGTGCCCGCTGCGACGTGCCACCCGGAGGGCGGTGGCGGCGCCCTTCTCGGGAGACATCCGGCCCAGGAACAACAGGTAGCCGCCGTCCCCCGGGCCGGCCCGGTACGTCGCCAGGTCGATGCCGTGGTGGATGACGGCGGCGACCGGGATCTCGGGCGCCCTGGACGCCTGGTCGTGGGAGATGGCGATGACGGCCGCGCGCCGTGCGGTCTGTCGGAAGATCCGACGGTTCTCGCCGGTGAAGGCGCCGTGGTGGGTGCTCAGCACGGGCGGCATGCCGCGTTGACGCTGCGGCGCCAGCAGCGGGCCGAGGACGGTGTGGTCGTGGATGACGTCGACATCGGCCATCGCGTCGTACGCCGCCAGGACGTGCGCGGCCTCCTCGACCGTCGTGCCGATCGGGCGCGGTGCGGTCTCGTAGAGGTAGGACGTCGGCACGGGGCACGCGGACTCCCCGACACTGAAGAGCCGGACCTCGTGGCCGAGGGACTGCAGCCCGCGGGCGAGGTTGTCGACGACGACCTCGGTGCCCCCGTAACCGACCGGCGGGACCGGCGTCCACGGGGGAGCGATCAGACCGATCCTCATCCGGAGCACCTGGCGCGGCTCGAGGAGATGGTGTGCGTGCAGTTGCTCATGAGGGGTCGCCTTCTGGTTGATGGTGCTCGGTGGCGTGCCTCACCGCACCGTGGCCGGGACGGCACGGGTGGACGGCGGAGCGGCCAGGTGTGCGTGCGACGCAGCGAACGGGGTCCGGTCCCTGCGATCCTGGGGGTCAGCTCTCGGCCAGGCTCGGGGTCGACCCCTCGGGCGCGGCGTGACGTCGCACGTCGAAGGCGCCCAGGAACTTCGTGGCTGTCTTCTCCGTGGCGTGCGGCGGGATGACGACGAGTGTCCGACGCTGCCCGTCGAGCATGATGAGGACCAGCTGATGCACGGTGTCAGTGGGAAGAAGGCTGGTCTTGACCTGGCCTCGGCGGTCGGGGATCTCCACCTTGACCGGCGTGTCGTCCCAGTCGCGCGGCGAGACGATGACCCGGGAGATGTAGCCGGCGCTGGCCGGCCAGGCCGCGAAGAGGCGAACGAGCTCCTCGCTCAGCGCGCGGCTCTGTGGCCACCACGCCCCGTCGAGCGTACGTCGATCTGCTGACACGTTCAGCGTCAGTCGTGCGTTGTCGAGCGTGTCCATCAGGACCGCCGCCTCACGATTGCCGCGTCACCGGAGCTACGTGTCCGGAATCCGCGGTCGTCCTCACAGGCTACCCCGCGCCCGCGGCGGTCCGGTCGGGGTGGGAGGGGCGCCCCCGGCGGGTGAGGTTTCGTGCCGGCGACGCGGGTACCGCATCTGCGAGGCGAGGAGACGACGTGGACAAGAGCGAGGGCGGGGCGCACGTGACTCGCCGATCGACGGTCCCTCGGGCGGCCGCATCGGTCGGCGGCGCTCTTCTGGCCGCCGGCACGCAAGCGCTGGCGGCGCTGCGCCCCGCGCGAAAGCCGCTGCACCCCGACGGAGACGTCCGTGACGGGACCCTGTTGCGACGGGGCGCCGACGAGAAGACAGGCGTGGCCTGGCTCGACGAGCCCGGCGAGGACGACGTCGCCGTACGTCTCTCACGCGCCATCGGCCTGCCTCGCCGCCTGCCCGACATCCACGGGCTCGCGGTGCGGGTGCAGGGCCAGGCCGGCGGAGATCTCCTGTTCGCCACCACCGGCCGCGGCCGGCTCAGTCGCTTCACGCTGACGGCCAGCAGACATCCCCAAGGCTGGCCGCTGACGACCTTGCTGCCCTACGAGACCGACTCGGGCGCTGTGCTGCTCAGTGCGGTCGGCGTGGGGACGGAGACCTACGAGCTCTCCTGGGCGCGTCCTGCCGGCCGGTGGCACGCGTTCGCCACGCTCCGGCTCGAGGCGCCCCGCGGCGGCGACGCGGCGATCTCGTTCGACCCGGTCCGACACCAGCTCCCCGGCCTGCGGCAGTACCCCGCCGTCGAGCGGCTGCGCGAACCTGCCTACCAGCGCGCGCGTCGGTCGCGCGCGCCCGAGACCGACTCATCGCTCCAGAAGGCAGACGACGTCCACTGACCCCTCGACGTGCTGCGTGAGTGTGCAGGACGCATACGCGTCAATAGCCCGTTGTGACGGTTCCCATCTGGGGGAGACAGGCCTATAGAGGAGGTAGGGAAACACTCGGGTGAACCCGCGGGGGGTGTTGCCGATGCCCGACGTCGAGCCATTCCAAAGATTCCGCAGCGCCGGTGGCGGCTTCGACTGGTTCATGCTGCCGTTCGACAAGCAGGGGCGGTGCATGGGGCCACAGACCCGCGCCCACCTGGTGGACCGAGCCGCCGATCCCGCGATCACGGATGTGTTCGTCTTCTCGCACGGCTGGAACAACGACTGGAACGTCGCGACACGTCGCTACCGGAGCTTCATCGACGGATACCTGGCCCTTCGGCGCGACGGCGGGATGCCGGCCGATCGACCGATCCGGCCGTTGCTCGTCGGCGTCTTCTGGCCCAGCACGGCCCTCGTCTTCGGGTCGGAGCGCGGCATCGAGATCGCCGCGGGCCAGCCCACCGACGCCGTCAAGGCGGCCGACGTCGAGGAGTTCGGGGCCGAGCTGAGTGCGCTGGCCGACGAGATCGACGGCGACAAGATCGAGCGCCTCTACGCACTCGTGGAGAAGGACGCGCTCTCCAGGTCGGAGGGCGAGGAGCTGGCGCATATCCTCGCGCCGGTCCTCGACCGCCCGGACGACGAGACGCCGGCCTCCGCCGAGGACGACGACATCTCGATGGTCGACCTGTGGGAGTCCATGCCGCCCGTGGACGGATCAGTGGCAGGAGCCGGCGCCGACGTCGAGTCGGTGGCCGCGCGCCTCGACGACTTCGGCCGGAGCGGCCCGTCGGACTCCCTCACCGGCGCCGGTCTGGGGAGGCTCGACCCCCGCCAGATCGTCAGACTCGCCACGGTCCAGACGATGAAGGATCGAGCGGGCCGGGTCGGTGCGCGTGGACTGGGCTCGTTCCTCGTCGACCTGCTCGCGGCGAGCGACGCCACGAAACCGCGCGTGCACATGGTCGGACACTCGTACGGCGCCAAGGTGTGCCTCTCCGCGATCTGCTACCCCGCCGAGCTGCCGCGGCCGGTGGACTCCCTGTTGCTGCTGCAGCCGGCCGTCTCCCACCGCTGCTTCGCCGACGACGGCGAGGGCAGGGGCGGATACGCGGACGCACCGGTCAACCGTGTCGACCTGCCGATCCTCAGCACCTTCAGCGACCACGACATCCCCTTGGGTCGCTTCTTCCCGTACGCCGCGCGCCGCAAGGTCGATCGCGACGAGGCCCGTATCGCCGCCGGCGCGCCGAGTCGCTTCGCGGCGCTCGGCGGGGTCGGCCCGCACGGGCTCGGTGACGGCGCGCAGCTCATCGACGTCCTGCTGCCGTCGTCCGCGACCAACACCTACGACCTCGGCAAGGACGCTCCGGGCGTCTACGGCATCGATGCGACCTCGACGATCGACGGCCACGGGTCCATCGACAACGACTCCACCCACTGGGCCTTGGACAACCTGGTGGCCGCACCCCGCCGGACACTGCCATGAGTACGCCGATCCTGCGCCTGACCCTGGTCGCCGCTCCCGGCCCCATCACGGTCGTCGAGGCGTCCCTGCCCAGCGACAGCGACCCGTCCGACGACCGTCGGATCACGCTGGACCCGGCGGAGTTCGGCATCCCGGTGAGCCTGACCGGCCAGCCGATCGACGACACCGCGTTCCGGATCCCGCGAGAGCTGGACCGGCTGCTGGCCTCCGTGATCGAGACCGATGATCGACCGGACTCGCTCTGGCTGCAGCTCGTCGCGCCCTTCGGCTACCTCGGGCTGGTGCCGTGGGAGAGGCTGCTCGTCGACCGGTTCGGCATCGGCGTCGTGCGGCTCCCCGTGCTCACGCTCACCCGCCGGCGCAGCGACAGCCTCCAGGTGGTGCTCCTCATCGCGGTGCCCAACCCCGAGCGGTCCAGCGACCTGCGCACCAGCCTGCACGGGGCGCGGGTCGCGACGACCTCACGGCTCGGTCTCACCCCGAGCAGCGAGCCGCACAAGCGGGTGAAGGCGTCACGCCCGACGAGCCGGGCCTTCACGGCCGGCGACGTCGACCGTCTGCTGGGGGCCATCCTGCGAGGGCTGCCTCACGCTCGCACGACCGTCAACGTCGTCGCCACGCCCTGGCTGCACACCGACCTCAAGGCGCGCTGGCGCAAGCGGGACCCCGAGACCTGGCCGGTCCGCCTGCACGACGCCTACATCCTCCGGGAGGAGGTGCAGCGATCTGCCGAGCGGGGCAGCCTGGCCCAGACACCGTGGTTGCGCACGCTGGAGGCCGCACTGCACGGTGAGCAGGCGGACGTGGTGCACCTCGTCTGCGACGCCAGCGTCAACGATGCGGCGACCCGACTCGTCGTCGCGGATCCGCTGAAGACCAGCACCAACGTGGCCTCGCGCTACGTGTCCCTGCGCACCCTGATGGCCACCCTGGACGAGATCGGCGCCTGGGCGGTCTGCATGACGGCGCCGGCGTACAACGACGTGGCGCCCCAGCTGCGGCACGTCGCGAGTCGGCTCGCCGAGCTCCGTCCCGGGCCGATCCTGATGACCGACGCGGCCCGGGACCCCGACTTCCTGGAGGTGGAGGCCGGATACCGCTTCCTGTTCACGAAGGACCCCGGTGCGCCGCCGCGCCTGCGGTCCGGTCTGGTCTGCTGCGAGCCTCCCCGGGTCGCGGCGGCGGTGCCGGAGGCGGTCGCCGTGAGCTCCGTGATCGAGACGCCGCAGGACGAGCAGCCGCGCGGCGCCGTCGCCGAGCTCATCGCCGGCGGTGAGACCCCCATGTGGCTCGCGGCGGCGCAGCGCTTCGTGGAGCAGCGGCAGGTCGAGCTGGCGCAGTTCGAGCGCGACAGCGGACCGGACGGCCTGAGCCCCGAGGCCGCGGCGATCGCCCGCGGCGTGAAGCGAGCACTCACGGTGATCCAGGACGTGCTCGAGGAGCGGACCCGACACAGCGGAGGTCAGGATGGCTGACAACCAGCGGACGACCATCGTGATCGAGGACGCTGAGGGCGGGAAGCTGCGCGTGCGGCTCAACCGGGCACCGTCCGGCCGGTCCGGGAGCAGCATGCTCCTCTCGCCGTTCGACCTCGAGCTCGACCCGGAGCAGGCGACCGAGGCGACGGCACAGGCCTACGGGGCCGCCCTGCACGCGAAGCTGTGCGCCGATCGCAAACTCAAGGCCGCCATGCGCGACGCCCTGCGCGCCCCCGTGGACGACGTACGCCCGCTCTGCTTCAAGATCGAGGGCGAGCCCAGCCTCATCGACGCCTGGATGTGGGAGGTGCTCTGGGTCCGGGGGAAGGAGTTCCTCGCGCTCCAGCCGCAGTGGCCGATCGCGCGCCTGGTCGACAGTGGGACGACCGCTCGGGTCTACCACGCGCCGGTGCGCATGCTGGCGGTCATGTCAGCGCTCGGTGTCTCCGCCCGCGGCGACTGGGAGGGCATCCGGCGGGCGGTCGAGGCGGCCCGGCGGCCCCGCCCGGGCCGTGGCGAGGGCGACAAGCTGCCGATCCACCTGACGGTGATCGCCGCCGAGCCGCAGCTGGTCAAGGAGCTCAACGACTACCGCGCCGCGCGCGAGGCCGAGGGAGAGAGCTGGCTCAAGGTCGTGAGCCTGGACAGCCAGGAGACGGTCGAGGAGCACCTCGCGGGCGAGCCCCACATCGTGCACTTCTTCTGCCACGGTCGCCTCGAGTACGGCGGGGGGACGCTGTCCCTCGCGACGCGCAGCGACCGGGCCGAGGACGACCCGAACCTGGCGACCGCGTCCGTGACGGTGGACCTCGCGCGGCTGGGCCGGCTCGTCAACGGTCGCAAGCCGTGGCTGGTGACGCTCAACTGCTGCGTGGGGGCCGCATCCTCGGGGCCCATCCAGTCACTGGCGAAGGAGACGGTCGACGCCGGCGCCGGAGCGGCCCTGGGCTGGCGTACCGCGATCGCTCCCGAGAGCGCGCACGTCCTGTGCCAGTCGGTGTACGCGGCGTTCTTCCGGGAGCTGCGCGACCGGCTCAACGGCGCACGGCCGGAGGACACGGTGCCGATCGAGCTGGCGACGCTGGGGAGCACCCTGCGCGCCGCGCTGCACGACAAGCACCGCGACCTGCTGACGTGGGCTCTGCCGGTGCTGTACGTCGCGCAGGAGCCGCTCTCGGTGATCGTCGCGGCGGCCCGGCCCGACGACTCGGACGACCTCGGGAGGACCGAGGTCAGCAATGCCGACGCGAAGGCGATCACCGACACGGTCACCGACCAGGTGCTGCGCGAGGCGATGCAGGCGAACCGCGAGCTCGCCGAGGCGATCCGGCAGCTCCTCGGCCCCGACCTGCGGCGGGGGACCGGCGACGAGCCCGGCGAAGGCGACGGCGAAGGCGACGGCGAAGGCGGCGGCGAAGGCGACGGCGACGGCGTGTGAACGGCGCACCGGAGCTCCAGATCAACGCGTGGCTGCCCGGCACCCTCCGGGCGGCACGCGGGGCTCCGTCGCCCCACCTCGACGACTGGACGATCCGCGAGCGCGGCACGCTGCCTCCGCACGAGGTCCTGTACGCGAAGGAGGAGCCCGACCTCAAGGACTGGAGGCAGGCGGGCTGGGGCGTCGTCCTTCCCGACGACGACGATCTCGACGACCGGCAGCGTGCCGAGGCGACGGACGCGCCGGCCGCCGTACGCGACCTCCTCGACCATCGGGACGGGGCGCCGGTGCTGCGCTACCGACCGGAGCTGGGGTCGGCGTACTTCATGCTGTGCGAGCGGGGCCAGGAGGCGCGCAAGGTCAAGACCGCCGGCGGCGAGCTCGGACCCGATGCCCGTCAGCTGCCGCACTACCTGCTGATCGTCGCCTCGCCCGAGCAGATCCCGTGGCGGATCCAGTACGTGCTGAACGCGACCCACTTCGTGGGCCGTCTCGACCTCGACGACGTCGGCCTGCGCCACTACGTGTCCGCGCTCATCGACGGGTGGCCCGGGTCCACGGCGTCCCGGCGGACCGCCATCACCTGGTCGGTGGACTGGGGCGAGGCCGACATCACCTGGCTGATGCGGCACGGCCTCGCCGAGAAGCTCGCCGCCAAGTATCGCGAGGACGTCGACGTCACCAACGCCATCCACCTGGCGCAGGACGACGCCACGCTCGACAAGCTGCTGGCCGCGCTGGGGCGACAGCCGGGCGTGATCGTGACGACCAGTCACGGCGCCACGCCCGTCGACTCACCGCCGGAGCAGGTGCGGGCGGCACTCGGGCGGCCGGTGGACCAGTCGGGCGACGTGCTCGGCGCCGAGATGATCGATCGATGGGAGCCCCAGGGCGCGATCTGGTACGCCCACGCCTGCTGCTCGGCCGGCGCCGACGCGACGACCGTCTACGACAGGGTCGCGGCACCCGGCTCGGAGGTGGACCGCGTGCTGCAGGGCGTCGCGGCGAAGGCCGGAGCGCGTACGGCTCCGCTGCCCCGGCAGCTGCTCGGCTGCGTCAGCCCGCTGCGTGCCTTCGTCGGGCACGTGGAGCCGACGTTCAACTGGACGCTGCGCGATCCCGTGAACGGCCAGCTGCTCACCTCGAGCCTCGTGAAGACGCTCTACAACGGGCTCTACCAGCCGCAGAGCGAGCCGATCGGCTACGCCCTGAGCCGGCACTACGAGCCGGTCGGGGGGTTGTGGTCGGACTGGGCGACCGACCGGGACCGGATCAACGGGGGCGACGACGCCGAGCTGCCGAAGGCCCTCACCGAGCGCCTCACGGCTCTGGACCGGCAGAGCCTCGTGATCCTGGGCGACCCGACGGTCGCGGTGCCCTGACAACACCAACGCAATCTCGGGAGGTACGGCGATGGCGATCTTCAGAGCGACTCGGAGCACGGGGCCCGTCCTCACGCGCCCGCCCGGCGGTCTCGACTCGCTTCAGACGGCGGGCGGCACCGGACCTCCTGCCGGGGCAGGCGGTCAGGCGGCCGGAGGATCCACGACGGTCGCCGTGGCGAGCGGTTCCAGCGCCCCGCGCCCATCCTCGAACGCTGCAACCCTCGCACTCGCCTACTTCGTGCCCGCACTGCTGATCGCCGCGATCCTGCTCGGTGACGACGGAGGACCGTCGTACGTCGCCGCGCAGGGGATCGGCGCCTTCGCCCTCTTCTACGTCGTCGCCCAGGCCGCCGAGCGGTTCGTCGAGATGACGATGCCGCTGTCCGAGAAGGCGGTCGCGAAGGCGAGCGGGAAGCCCAAGGGCGAACGCGTTCAGGCGCGTGACGCGGCCGTCGTCGACGCGGTCATGGCCGTCGAGACCTCGGCCTCCGACGCTGGAGAGCACGCTGCGAATGCCGCGGCAACGCAGGCGGACGTCGACCAGGCCCGCACCGACAGGACCCTGATCACGTTCGGCGCGACCGGTGCCCTCGGGATGCTGCTGTGCGGCTACCTGGGTGCGGACTTCCTCTCCTCGGTCGGCGTCGACTTCACGCCCGGGAACGACACGAGTCCCGGACTCGTGGCGAGGCTGGTGATGATGGCCGTGACCGGCCTGATCGTCGGTGCCGGCTCGAAGCAGCTCCACGACACGATCTCCACCATCAGCAAGAGCAGTGATGCGAAGTCCACGCCGTCGGAGACGGGCGGGAAGAAGTAGAGATGCAGAGGCACGGCCAGCCACAGGCTCGATGGCCTGTACAACCGACACCCGCGGTGCCACAGTGGAATGTCAGCTGGCCAGGACCCCGCCACCCCGTCGTACGTGCGAGTGAGGCGGTGAAGGATGAGCCTCGGCGACTCGATCTCGGTTCCGGGTGATGAGCTGGCGCGCGCCGAGGACCGGCCCGACGACACCCCGGGGATCGTCCGGCGCCACAAGCAGGGGAGCTGGCTCGTCATCGAGCCTGAAGGCGAGCTCGACATCACGACCGTTCCCCTCCTGCGCCGTTCCCTCAAGCGGCACGCCGCGCGGGTCGTGTTCGACCTGGGCCGGGTGACGTTCGTCGACGCGAGCTTCCTGGACTTCCTCGCTCAGATCGTCAACCACCAGGCCCACGGGCACTGCACCGTCCGGGTCGCGCGGCCCTCCCCGCAGGCACGGCGACTGCTCGAGTTCACCGCCCTGAACCTTCCGCTCGAGGTCTACGGGTCTCTCGACGAGGCGCTCGCCTAGGGTTGCGGGCGTGACCAGCAGCGAGGCTCGTGACCGGGACGACGCCGGCCGTCCGCGCCAGGCACGCCCGCGCGATGCCCTGGGTCGTCCGTTGCCGTACGGCGCCACCGGCGTCGAGCCCGTCCCGGAGGAGGCGCTGCCGCCCGCCGAGACGCTGGACAGGGCCCGCGAGCTGGTGCGGGACGGTCGGCCGTTCGCCGCGAACGAGGTGCTGGAGGCGCGCTGGAAGGCAGGCCCCGATGAGGAGCGCAGCCTGTGGCAAGGGCTCGCGCAGATCTGCGTCGGGCTGACCCACGCCGCGCGCGGCAACCGCGTCGGCGCCGCCAGGCTGCTCGAGCGGGGCGCGTCCCGAGTCGAGGAGTACGGGGTCGACAGCGAGCCGGCGTACGGCCTGGACCTGCGGGCGGTCGTGGCCTGCGTGCGGGACCGCGCAGCGGCGCTGGGGGACAGCCCGAACGCCTGACTCCTGCCTCAGCGATCCTCGACGTGCGCGCGCAGCGGCGCGCCGACCCGGTGCAGGTGGCGCAGCGCCAGGCCGTACGACCCGAGCAGGGTCGACTCCGCGTACGGGATGCCGTGCGCCCGGCAGTGCCGCTCGACGATGGGCTGCGCGCGCCGGAGGTTGGGTCGGGGCATGCTCGGGAAGAGGTGGTGCTCGATCTGCAGGTTGAGGCCGCCGAGTGCGACGTCGACGAACCGCCCGCCGAGGATGTTGCGCGACGACAGCACCTGGCGCAGCAGCGGGTCCGCGTCCTCGGCGGGCGTGAGCGTCGGCATCCCCTTGTGCGACGGAGCGAACGAGCAGCCGAGGTAGACGCCGACCAGGCCCTGGTGGATCACGAGGAACACCAGCGCCTGAGGCCAGGTCATGGTCGTGCCCAGCAGCGCGACGTAGAGGACCGCATATCCCAGCAGCAGGAGCGCCTCGGTGCGCCGGTGGCGCAGCCCGGGGCGAAGGACCGCGCGGACGCTCGAGACGTGCAGGTTCCAGGCCTCGAAGGTGAGCATCGGGAAGAACAGGCCCGCCTGGTGCCGCGTCATCCAGGCGGCCAACCCCGTACGGGCTCCGGCCTGTCCGGCGTCGAAGACCAGCGCTCCGACGGCGACGTCGGGATCGGACTCCAGGTCGTTCGGGTGGGCGTGGTGGGCGTTGTGCTTGTCCACCCACCACCCGTAGCTCAGGCCGCTGAGCAGGTTGCCCTGGACCAGGCAGAGCACCGTCCTGGTCCGGCCGCGGCACACCTGGCTGTGGGCGGTGTCGTGCGAGAGGAAGGCGATCTGCGTGGACACGACCGCCAGCACCGGGGCGAGCGCCAGCGTCCACCACGAGTCGCGCAGCAGCACCAGCCCGGCCACGACCGCGATGAGGGCGGCGAGGTCGATCGCGCCCACGGCCAGGTAGTAGCGGGGTCTAGGGTGGAGGAGTCCCTGGCCTCGGATCTCCCGAACGAGCTCGCTGTATCCGCTCGAGAGGGGCGGATGCACCGGATCGGTGGTCGACATGAGCACTCCCGGCTGATCGCTTGACGGCGCCGCCGGGGTCTGAGGTGGCTCTCCTTCGAGACTACCTCGCATCCTGAGGAGTGACAGTGCGGACCACGGCGCAGATCCTCGCGGCGGTCGACGCCGTCGCAGGGTCGGCGCGCTCGCTGCCCGAGCTGCTGTGCGACGACTGCGCCACGCACCTCGGCCTCGTCGGGGCAGGGATCGCCCTCATGAACGACACCGGCCACCAGGGCGTGGTCGGTGCCTCCGACGCGCTGACGGCCCGCCTGGAGGAGCTCCAGTTCGAGCTCGGCGAGGGACCGGGCCTGGACGCCTCCCGCGACAACGCGCCGATCCTGCGCTCCGACCTGGGTGCCCGTGGGTCGGCGACGTGGCCGGTGTTCGGCCCCGTGGCCGTGGCAGCCGGTGTGAGCGCCGTCTTCGCGCTGCCACTCCAGGTCGGCGCGGTCCGGCTCGGCAGCCTCTGCCTCTACCGGTCGGCCCCGGGCAGCCTGGGCGTCGAGGGGACGGCCACGGCCCTGGCGTACGCCGACGCCGCGACCGAGGTGCTCCTGCGTCTCCACGCCGAGGTGGCGCCCGGCTCCTCCCTCCACTCCGACCTGGGCGACATGCTGCGGCTCCGGGCCGAGGTGCACCAGGCGACCGGCTTCGTGTCGGTGCAGGCGTCGGTCGGCATCACCGAGGCGCTGCTCCTGCTGCGTGCCCACGCCTTCGCGGCCGATCGCCCACTTCTCGATGTCGCCCGTGACGTGCTGTCCGGACGACTACGCATTCCACTGCAAGAAGGCGAAGATGGTTGAGACCCCCGCCGCGACCCGTGGCAGACCGCAAAGAGGCCACCGTCATGACCACTGAACAACGGTTGTCCCAGGTGTTCGTGGAGCTCGCCGACACCCTCGTCGACGAGTTCGACGCACTGGACTTCCTCGCCACGCTGACCGAGCGGAGCGTCGAGCTCCTGAACGCGGACGCGGCCGGCGTGATCCTCAACGACCTGCGCGGCAACCTGCACGTCGTCGCCTCGACCAGCGACGCCGCCCAGCTGCTGGAGCTCTTCGAGCTGCAGAACGACGAGGGGCCGTGCCTGGACTGCTTCAAGGGCGGCCGCCCCGTCGTGAACGTCGGTATCGACGAGGCCCGTGAGCGGTGGCCGCGCTTCAGCGTGGCGGCGGCCGAGGTCGGCTATCGGTCAGCGCACGCGCTCCCGCTGCGCCTGCGCGACTCGGTGGTCGGGGCGATGAACCTGTTCTGCCGCGACGACGTCCGCCTCAGCGACGCCGACATCGCCCTCGGGCAGGCCCTGGCCGACATCGCCACGATCGGCCTCCTCCAGGAGCGCGCGGTCCGCCAGTCCGGGCTGATCGCCGAGCAGCTCCAGACCGCCCTCACCAGTCGCATCATGGTCGAGCAGGCCAAGGGCGTGCTGCTCGCGAGCGCGGGCGTCCCGGTCGACCAGGGCTTCCAGCTGATGCGCGACTACAGCAGGCGCCACAACCGCTCCCTCAAGATCGTCGCCCAGAGCGTGATCGATCGCGTCCTGACCGTGGACGACTTCCGGCGGCCGTGAGCGCGTCGGGCCCGCGACCCCGGTGCCTCAGGCCGCGGTCGTGGGCTTCGCCCCGCCCAGCCAGATCCGCGACGTGCCGTTGAAGTGCACGTGGGTCCCGAAGGTGACCCGCTTCGACAACCACGCACGTCGGTAGGGCACGAGCACGATCAACGGCTCGGCGTCGGAGCGCTCCACCTCGACGCGTACGTAGTCCCCGCTGCGCGTGTGGATGACCGCCGCGATCGCGACGGCTCGCAGCGCCTCCTTGTCCCCACGCGCTTCGTCGTACAGGACGTCGAGCGGGTCGACCCCCGGGGACGAGCCGTTCGACGCGCCTGTCGCGGCGAGGAGCACCACGACACCGTCGATCGACAGTGTCGTCGCGAACGGCGGGAACCCCTCCGCCCGCCCGAGCACGTGACCGGCGCAGGGCAGCACCGTGTGCAGCAACGCTTCGAGATCGCGGTCGGGCGTCGTCGGGATCATGTCAGCGGTAAGGGCCGGTGGCGCTGATGTCGTGCGTGCCGGCGTCCTCGGAGCCGAGCACGATCGCAGCGGCCACGTGCTTCCACGCCACGACCAGGGTCGTCGCCTCGCCGCTGCCCGGGTCGAGCACGGCCAGGTGCCCGGTCTCGTCCTGGCCGACGCGGCCGATCTCGCGCTCGATCGCGTCTCGAGCGTCATCCGCCACCTGCCAGCGCTGGGCCCAGCCCACGCCGTACAACATCAGATATGCCACTGAGGACCTCCAGGGGGACTGTCGTCAGTCTCCGGGGCTCTCGTTGTCCCATCGAGCGACGTCGACCGCCCCGCCGTCCCCTGCGGCCCCCTGACCCGCCGCCGTCAGGCGCTTCTGACCTTCGGCGGCGGGCGTGTCGTGGGGGATCACCAGCAGCTTGAGCCGGCGTCCGCTCGACATGGTGAGGACCATGAGGTGGGTGTCGTCGCTGGGGAAGGAGCCCGCCTTCACCCAGCCGCGTGCGGCCCGGATCTTGTGGATGCCTTCCGTGCCGGCCGGCGGGCCGTCCCAGTCCGGCCGGGAGTAGAGCAGGCGGCTGATCCGGCCACCCTCCGACGGGTAGTGATCGACCAGGTCCGCGGCCTCGAGCTGGAGGTCGCGCGACCGGGGCCACCAGGCGCCGTCGGCCTGGCCGGACGACTCGGTGTCGGGAAGGCGCAGCCGCAACTGCTCGGGACTCCGGGTCGCGGTGGAAAGGACAGTCGAAGACGTCGTCATGACGTCCGCCTCTCGGTCCTGTCTTGGAGGCTCGGAGAGCGCTCGCGTGGCAGGTCAGTTGCTTCCACAGTACACGCGGGGTAGTTACGGAGACCGCCGTCTCGACCCCCTCGTCCTGAATCGGTTCAACATTGTGACGTCAGTCAGCCAAACGTCTTGACGTGATGGCGATCACACCCTACGGTCGGGGCCGTTGATTCGTTTCAATACGAAAGCAGGCCCTCGGTGCGCCGTTCGTTCCTCTCCGTCCTCGTCGGACTCCAACTCGTCGTCTGCGCCTTCCTCGCGCAAGCGATGCCGGCGGCGCAGGCCGCTCCCGTCAGCTCGGAGGACCGGCCCGTCGGCCTCACCGTCGGCCAGCTGCCGGCGCCCTCCGACGTCGATGACCTGACCGCGCCGCTGCTCGGCTGGGAGGTGCCGACGGCCACGCAGACCGGCTACCAGGTGCAGGTCGCGTCGTCCGCGGACGCGCTGGGCTCCCCGGACGTGTGGGACTCGGGCAAGGTGGTGTCGAGCGCGAGCACCAACGTGGCGTACGCCGGCCCGAAGCTCGCCGCCGCCGAGAGCTACGTCTGGCGCGTGCGCACCTGGGACGGCGCCGACGTCGCCAGCCCGTGGTCGGCGCCGAGCCGCTTCGGGACCGCCGCCGGCGCGACCTGGGGAGACTCCCAGCCGATCTGGCTCGGTGGCGCGGCGGCGAGCTCCAGCTGGAGCGACTACACGCTGACGGGCGTCTTCCGGATCACCGCTGTCAACGCCAGCATCGTGTTCCGCGCCAAGGACGCGAACAACTACCTCATGTGGCAGTTCCGCGGCAACGGCGTGAACACCCTCGCCCCGCACACGCGGATCAACGGCACGTTCACCCAGCTCAAGTCCGTCGCGCTGCCCAAGGCCCTGGTCACCAACACCGACTACGCCTTCAAGATCGAGGCGGTCGGCTCGACGATCCGGACCTACCTCGACGGCACGCTGGTCGACACCACGACCAACTCCTCGTTCGCGACGGGCTCGATCGGCTTCCGCACCGGCTCCACCGAGACCAGCTCGTGGGACGACCTCAAGGTCACCAGCGCCTCCGGCGAGGTGCTCTACCTCAACTCCTTCAACCAGCCGAGCACCGACTTCCCGTGCGCCACGGTGTCGAACGGGCGCCTCCTGGTGCCGGTGAACGCCAACTGCGTCTACGGCGCCGCCGCGACCGACTGGGCCTTCCTCCGGGGCGAGGTCACGCTGCAGGACAAGCCGATCGCCTGGGCCAACGTCTTCGCGACGGGCGCCTCCACGACACCCGCGCGCCAGTTCGTCTACAAGCTGTGGCTCAACGGCACGTTCGTCGGGCTCGGCCCGACCCGGCCCATCGCCACGGAGACCCGCTACGACGGCTACGACGTGACCGCGCTGCTCCACCGCGGCCAGGCGAACGCCCTCGGCGCCATCGCCTACACGACCTCGGACAAGCGCTTCCAGGCCTACATGGTCGTCGAGTACGCCGACGGCACCCGTCAGACGTTCGGCACCGGCCCGTCGTGGAAGACCTACAACGGCGCCGCGGTCTACCCGGCCGCCGGCAGCATCGGCACGAGCTACTACGTCGCGCCCAAGGAGAACATCCAGTCGTCGGCGTACCCGACCGGCTTCGACCAGCCCGGGTTCGACGACTCCTCCTGGCTTCCGGCGAGCACCAAGGACGCCTTCAGCTCGCTCGAGGCCACCCCGACGGCCAAGGTCCAGCAGCAGCTCAAGACGCCGGTGTCGGTCGTGGAGAAGTCGCCGGGCAACTACTTCATCGACTACGGCCGCACCTGGGTCGGCGGCCTGAGCCTCGACGTCGTCGGCACGGCGGGTCAGGTGCTCGACGTACGGTTCGGCGAGGCGCTGTCGGCGCCGCAGACGGTCCAGTACGCCATGGCGACCGGCAACAGCTACCAGGACAAGTGGACGCTGCGCGCCGGCCCGCAGCACCTGGAGACGTGGGGCATGCGGGTCTTCCGCTACGCCGAGGTCCTCGGAGCGCCTTCGGGGCTGACGGCGAAGGACTTCCCGGCCCTGGCCCAGCTCTACCCCTACGACCCGGACGGCGCGTCGTTCGACTCCGCCGACAGCAACCTCAACCAGGTCTGGGCGCTCTCGCGCAACACGGTCGACGCCACCAACCACAACCTGTACGTCGACTCCTGGACGCGTGAGCGCGGCGCGTACGAGGCCGACTCCTACCTGCAGATGATGTCCAACTTCTTCGTCTCCGACGACCCGACGCTGGGCAACTACTCGCTGGAGTACCTGCTCACCGGCCGGACCTGGCCGACCGAGTGGCCGATGTACATGATCCTGGCCTTCCACGACAGCTACCAGCAGACCGGCGACATGGCCGCGCTCGCCCGCAACTACGCGGCGCTCAAGGCCAAGCTGCCCGCCCAGTGGCTCGAGGCGAGCACCGGGCTGATCCGCAAGGACACCGGGTCGAACGGCGCGAGCAGCTGCAACGACTGCGACATCGTCGACTGGCCCACGAGCGAGCGGGACGGCTACGTCTTCCGGCCCTACAACACCGTGATCAACGCGATCGGCTACCGCAGCTACGTCGACATGGCCGACATCGCCACGGCGCTGGGCAAGCCCGACGACGCCGCCTCCTTCACCGCGATCGCGACCCGGATGCGCGACGCCGTCAACGCCCGCATGTTCGACCCCGCCAAGGGCGCCTACCGCGACGGGCTCAACGCGGACGGGACGCCGGTCGCGCACTACGCGGTGCAGGCGAGCGTGTTCGCGGCCGCCTTCGGCATCGCCGACTCCGACCGCGCGGCGCAGGCGAGCGAGTACCTGCGCACGCGGGGGATGGTGTGCAGCGTCTACTGCGCCGCGTTCCTGGTGCGCTCGCTCTACAACGGCGACCGGGCGGACGTCGCCCACGCGATGCTCACCGGCACGGGGCTGCGCAGCTGGATGAACATGATCAAGGTCGGCGCCGGCGCGACCATGGAGGCGTGGGACGTCTCGCTGAAGAGCAACCTCACGTACTCCCACCCGTGGGCCGCCTCCCCGGCGTTCAACGTGCCCCAGGGCATGTTCGGCATCCAGCCGACGACGCCGGGCTACGCGACCTTCGACGTGCGGCCCCAGCCGGCCGACGTCGCCTGGGCGCACGTCACGGTCCCGACGCTCAAGGGTCGGATCGGCGCCGCCTACGACACCATCGACGGTCGCACCGACGTCGGCGTCTACGTGCCCGGCAACACCGCGGCGCGGATCTCCGTGCCGGACGCGAGCGGCGCCAGCACCGACGACACGGTCTACGTCGACGGCAAGGCGACCCCGGCGACGTACGACCGCGGCTATCTGCAGGTCGAGCACGTCGCCGCCGGCTGCCACGTGCTCAGCCTGACCGCCGGGGCGACCGCCAGCGAGGACGGCCGGCTCACCTCGGTCTGCCCGCCCGGCACCGAGCCCGACCTGACCGCGCCCGTCGTCGCGGTCTCGGTCGACCCGGCCGAGCCGAGCGGGCCCGGCGGCTGGTACGTCGGCGACGTCACCGTCACGGCCACCGCCACCGACGCCCGGTCGGGTGTCGCCTCGGTCGAGTACATGACCGAGGGTGGTGACTGGACGCCCGTCACCGGCCCGATCGCCGCCGCCGAGGGCGAGCACACCTACCTGTTCCGCGCGACAGACCACGAGGGCAACGTCTCGGGCACCGGCTCGGTCACCGTGCGGCGCGACGTCACCGCGCCCGAGGTCACCGGAGCGCTCGACCCGTCCGCGCCCGACGGGGACGACGGCTGGTACGCCGGGCAGCCGACCCTGCACCTGGCCGCGACCGATTCCGCATCCGGCGTCAGTGCGATCGAGCTCAGCACCGGCGACGCCGGCGAGTGGCAGCCGTACTCCGACGACGTCGCCGTCCCGGAGGGCGTCACGACGTACCGGTTCCGCGCCGTGGACAACGTCGGGCACGTGTCCGCGGTCGGCAGCCTCACCGTGAAGCGGGACTCGACCGGGCCGGACCTGACCTGGAGCGGCGCCATCCGGGATGGCGACTCCTACGTCTACGGGAGCGTGCCGTCGGCGCCGACCTGTGCGGTCACCGACGCAGGCTCGGGACCCGCGGGCTGCGCCGTGACGGGCTACTCCGCGGAGGTTGGCGCGCACACGCTGACCGCGACCGGGCGCGACGTGGCCGGCAACACGACCGTGGCGACGCGCGACTACCAGGTGCAGGCCTGGCGGCTGGTCGGGTTCACCAGCCCGGTCGACATGAACGGCGTCGTCAACACGGTCAAGGGCGGGTCGACGGTCCCGCTGAAGTTCGAGGTGTTCGCCGGCTCGACCGAGCTGACCGACACGTCCGCGATCAAGGCCCTCACGGCGACGAGGACGAGCTGCGACACCTCGGCCCCGGCGGACGAGATCGAGCTCACGACCACGGGTGACACGGGGGTGCGGTACGACGCCTCGGCCGGCACGTTCGTCGCCAACTGGAAGACGCCCAAGGACCCGGGCGGCTGCTACCAGGTCAGTGTCACCACCCAGGACGGGTCGCGGCTGAGCGCCGGGTTCCGTCTTCGCTGATGGCATCGCCGAGTCGGCGCAACCTGGCAGCTCACAGGGGCCGAGTCGGCGCAACCTGGCAGCTGATAGGGGTCGAGTCGGCGCAAGCTGGCAGCTGAGAGGGGTCGAGTCGGCGCAACCTGGCAGCTGGCAGGGGTCGAGT
>NZ_BAAAPB010000001.1:1514416-1515043 GCF_039530925.1 Nocardioides panacihumi
TTGCAGGCGCTCGCCTGCGAGGTTGTGCCGATTCGGGCGGCGTACGCGTGCGAAGTTGCGCCGACTCGGCGCTGCTCAGGTGCGACGTTGCGCCGACTCGGCCTTGCTGGAGTGCGAGGTTGCGCCGACTCGGGCCCGTACGTGGGCGATGTTGCGCCGACTCGGCGCACCCGAGGTCATGGTCTCCGCCAGCTCGACGTACTGCGCCAGGCGTGCCACCCGGACCAGCGCCGGATCCGCGTCGCGGATCCGGAAGCGCCGACCGGTCGCCTCGACCCGACGTCGCGAGCGGTCGAGCTCGCGGAGGCCGCTGCAGTCCGCGAAGGGCACCGCCGTCACGTCCACGACGAGCGTCTCGGGCGCGTACTGCTCGAGATCCCTGAGCGTCGCGGCCAGGGTTTCGCGCGCGGCGATGTCGAGGTCGCCGTCGATGACCAAGAAGGCGGTGTCTCCGCGGAGACGTGTTCGGAACGTTGTCGCCATGATTGCCACCAGAGACAGCCGATAAGCGCAACGGACCCGACTTCCTCAAGTCCTCACGGACAGAGTAGGCGAGGTGGCCTGACGAGCCAAGAACCCGTACGCCGCGTACGCCGTCGGGGCATGTGGCAACGACGTGGCGAGCAA
>NZ_BAAAPB010000001.1:1515109-1654607 GCF_039530925.1 Nocardioides panacihumi
AGCACCCGGGCGATGCCGGCGAGGTTGAGGCCCTCGGCCAAGAGGTCGCGGATGCGGTGGAGGGTGTCGATGTCGTCAGGGCTGTAGAGACGCGTGCCCCCGCTGGTGCGGTCGGGCCGGAGGAGCCCGTGCCGCTCGTAGACGCGCAGGTTCTGGATCTCCATGGAGACCATCTCCGCGGCGACCGAGATGGCGAAGACACCCTCGCTCCGCCTCGTCATCGCCGCCCTTTGATGACCACTTGATCAGACCTCACGGAGCGAGTATAAGAAACCTATATCCTTCAGTACAGATCGCGGGTTGCAGAACCCGCTGGTGAAGAACCAGGAGGACAGTGATGTTGCTTCGAAACACCGATCCGTTCCGTGACTTCGACCGCCTCGCCCAGCAGCTGCTCGGCACCACCAACCGTCCCGCGGTGATGCCGATGGACGCGTGGCGTGAGGGCGACCGGTTCGTCATCGAGTTCGACCTTCCGGGCGCGGCGAAGGAGAGCATCGACCTCGACGTCGAGCGCAACGTGCTGACCGTCCGGGCGGAGCGCGTCGCGCGCAACGGCGACTGGGAGGCGCTCGCCTCTGAACGGCCCAAGGGCGTGTTCAGCCGCCAGCTCGTGCTCGGCGACAACCTCGACCTCGACCACATCGAGGCGGGGTACGCCGACGGCGTCCTGCGCCTCGTCGTGCCGGTCGCGGAGAGGGCCAAGCCGCGCAAGATCGAGATCAGGGGCATGGCGGACGACTCCGGCTCGCCGGCGGAGCTCACCACGTGACGACGGCCGCCTGACCGACGAGGTCGGCTCGTTCGGACGCGGACGGGAGCTCAGGAGGCCGAGTCGGCGCAACCTCGCAGCTCGCATGTGCTCGCGTGCGAAGTTGCGCCGACTCGGCCTTGCTCACGTGCGAAGTTGCGCCGACTCGGCCTTGCTCACGTGCGAAGTCGCGCCGACTCGGCCTTGCTCGCGTGCGAAGTTGCGCCGACTCGGCCTTGCTCACGTGCGATGTTGCGCCGACTCGGCGTTGCTGGCGTGCGATGTTGCGCCGACTCGGCGTTGCTGGCGTGCGATGTTGCGCCGACTCGGCGTTGCTGGCGTGCGAGGTTGCGCCGACTCGGCCCGAGGTCAGACGGCTACCACCTGGGCGGCGTCGAGCGGGATCGGCTCGAACATCGCCGGCTCGTCGGTCGGGAACAGTGCGGTCGGGCCGTAGAGCCAGTCGACGAACGCGTAGTCGTAGGTGTCGCGGGCCCGCAGCAGAGCGTTGCGCTGCTCGCGCGCGACGCCCACCAGGTGCCAGAGCTCACCCCACTGACGGGAGGTGGTGACGACGCGGCGGCAGTGCTCGGGCCGGACGGCCTGGTAGTCGGCCAGCGCGGCGTCCCAGTCCACGACACCGTCGGCGGTACGACGTCGCGCGACGTGCTCGCCGAGCACCCAGCCGTCCTCGAGCGCCATGATCGCGCCCTGGGCGATGTACTGCAGCGGCGCGTGCGCGGAGTCGCCGAGCAGCGCGATCCGGTCGTGCACCCAGGTCATCAGCGGCTCGCGGTCGAACATCCGCCACCACTTGTCCCGCCACATGTGCGGCAGGCCCCCCTGCACGAAGTCGCACGTGGCCGCGAACGCCTCGTCGAGCTCGTCGGGCGTGCCCCAGTCCTCCTCGCCGGCGAGCGCCTTCGGCGACTCGAACACGGCGACCTGGTTGAGCAGCTCGCCGCCGCGCAGCCCGTAGTGGACGAAGTGGCACGCCGGCCCGACGTACACGACGACCTCGCTGAGGTCGACGCCTCCCACGCGCGGGTGCTCCGCTGGCACGGTGCCGCGGTAGGCGACGTAGGCCGAGGAGACCGGCTCGTCGTCGGCGAACAGCTGGCGTGCGACCGAGTGCAGGCCGTCGGCGGCGATCACGACGGCCGCCTCCTCGGTCTCCCCGGAGGCGAGGGTGACGCGGGCGCCGGCGTCGGTGTTCTCGTACGACGAGATCCGCGCGTCGGTGACCAGCTCGACGCCGGCGCGCTCGCAGGCGCGCAGCAGCAGGCCGTGCAGGTCGCTGCGGTGGATGACCAGGTAGGGGTAGCCGTAGCGCGCCTCCAGGTCGCGGAGGTCGAGCCGGGTCAGCTCGACGCCGTCGACCGCGTCGCGCATCACCATGGCCTCGGGGACGACGCCGAGGCTCGTGGCCTCGTCGAGCAGGCCGTAGGTGTCGAGGATGCGGGTGCAGTTCGGGGCGAGCTGGATGCCCGCGCCGACCTCGCCGAAGGCCGGGGCCTGCTCCAGGACGCGGACCCTGAGGCCCTTGCGCGACAGCGAGTACGCCGCGCCGAGTCCGCCGATGCCGCCGCCGACGACGATGACGTCGGGCGTGTCCGGGTTGCTCATGTGATGTCTCCTCAGAGCCAGGGGCCGAGCGCGGGCGCGTCGGCGATCGAGTGGGGGCGGCCGGCGAGCCAGGCCGTGACCTCGGCCAGTGGCGCGGCGGCCACGACGGCGGGCAGCTCGGCCGGGCCACCGGTGCGGGCCTGGCGCAGGCCGAGGATGTCCTCGCCCAGCGCCTCGTTGAAGTCGTCGGGGAGGTCGCCGAAGCCGACGCCGCGGTCGAGGTCGACGGCGTGCACGCACACCTCGCGGGCACGCATCCACGGGGTCTCGCTCGCCGGCACGGTGCGGCCCTGGGCGGTGACGACCTCGTGCCGCCACTGCTCCGCGCCGAGCCGGCCCATCGCGTCGGCCAGGTGCTCCGCGGACGTGTGCAGCCACGAGTCGAGCGCACAGGCCGACATGGTCGGGCCCTTCGCGATCCCAGCGGCGCGCTCGTCGGGCGATCGGTACATGGGGGTCTCGACGCCCGTCGCCGCCCAGCGCACCAGGTTGCCGACGGCGTCGGCGTTGGCCGCCACGTGGGCCACGAGGTGCTTGCGCGTCCACCCGGGCAGGAGGGTCGGCTCGGCGAAGCCGTCCTCGCCGAGCCCGGAGACCGCGTCGAGCAGCAGCTCGGTGCCGACGGTCATCCACCGGCGCGCGTCGGCGAACGAGCGGCCCATCAGGCGTCCTTGACGACCCGGTTGGTGCACGCGCCCAGGCCGGCGATCTCGGTGACGACGGTCTCGCCGCCGACCAGGTAGACCTTCGGGTCGCGGGCGTGACCGACGCCGGCCGGGGTGCCGGTCGCGATCAGGTCGCCGGGCCGCAGCGTGACGATGGTGGAGAGGTAGCGGACGAGGAAGACCGGGTCGAACAGGAGCGTGGCGGTGTCGTCCTGCTGCATGACCCGGCCGTCCACGGTCGTGGTGACCTGCAGGGAGGGGCGTACGCCGCCGACCTCGTCCGGCGTGACGACGTACGGGCCGACCGGCGTGGAGGAGTCCCAGATCTTCCCCTGGGTCCACTCGATCGTGCGGAACTGCCAGTCGCGCACCGAGACGTCGTTCATGACGGTGAAGCCGGCGATGGCCGCGACCGCCTGCTCCTCGGTCGCGCGACGCACCTGCGTGCCGATGACGACGACCAGCTCGACCTCCCAGTCGAGGGCGTCGGTCTCGGCCGGCTTGACGATGTCGTCGTTCGCGCCGAGCAGGGTGTCGGCGAACTTCGGGAACACCGTCGGGTACGACGGCAGCTCCCTGCCCATCTCCTGGATGTGGTTGCGGTAGTTGTGCCCGACGCACAGCACCTTCGACGGGTCCGGGACGACCGGGGCGAAGTCGGCGCCCTCGACCGGGTAGCGGGCCGCGTCGGCGGCAGGCTCGGGGGAGCCGGCGGCGAGATAGGCGCCGAGGTCGGCGTACCCGAGGTCGACGTGGGTGTCCCCGTCGAGACGGACGGCGCGGGTGGTGCCGTCGATGCGGAGGGTGGCGAGCTTGGTCATCGGGGGTCCTTGCTGGTGCGGTCGAGCCGGAGCGCCTCGAAGACGGGCGCGTCGGAGAAGCGGAAGAGGTCGAGGGCGCCCGAGTCGGAGTCGGAGGCGCCCGCCTCGGAGCGGCAGCTGAAGGGCTCCCAGGACGGGACGACGAACAGGTCGCCGCGGGTCACCGACCAGGTCGTGTCGCCGACGGTGACGGTGCCCGAGCCGTCGAAGACCTGGTAGACGCTGGAGCCGGTCTCGCGGACCGGCGCCGTCTCGGCACCGCGGGTGACCCGGTGGAGCTCGGCGCGGATCGTCGGCAGCACGTCCGACCCGTCGGTGGGATCGGAGTAGCGGACCGCGGCATGACCGGGCTCGACGGTGCCGGCGTACCCCTGCTTCTCGAGCTCCAGCTGGTCGGCGAGGGCCCGGTCGGTGTGCTCCCACTTGTAGGCGAGCAGCGGGGAGCCGGGCGTGGCGTGCTGGATACCGAGCGGCCGCAGGCCGGGGTGCGCCCACAGCCGCTCGGAGCGTGAGTGGGTCGGCGTGACGCGCTCCTCCTCGGAGATCTCGTCGCGCCCGAACTCGAAGAACTGCGCCTCGGTGACGTACTGGAACGGGATGTCGAGGCCGTCGATCCACGCCATCGGCCGGTCGGAGGCGTTGTGGTGCGCGTGCCAGTTCCAGCCCGCCTGCGGCAGGAAGTCGCCCCGGTTCATCGGCACGGCGTCTCCGCCCACGACCGTCCAGACCCCCGAGCCCTCCACGACGAACCGGAAGGCGTGCTGGGTGTGGCGGTGCTCGGGCGCGTCCTCGCCGGGCATGAGGTACTGGATCGCCGCCCACAGGGTCGGGGTGGCGAAGGGGCGACCGCCCAGGCTCGGGTTCGCCAACGCGATGGCGCGGCGCTCCCCGCCGCGGCCCACGGGGACGATGTGTCCGGCCCGGTCGGCGAGGGCGACCAGGTTGTCCCACTTCCACAGGTGCGGGACGGCCCGCGAGCGGGGATGGGCAGGCATGAGGTCGCCGATCTCGGTCCACAACGGGACGAGCAGCTCCTGCTCGAAGCCGCGGTAGAGCTCCTCGAGCGCGGGGGTGACGTCGGGCTGGTCGGGCGCTGCGACCGCCGTGAGCCGCACCGGGCTCTCCGGCGACGTGATGTCGAGCGAGGTCATGTGCGCTAGCGTGAGCCGAGTTCACGGGACAGAACATGCGATTCTGTTGTGCAGAACGGGAGAGAGTCGGGATGAAGACCGCGCCGACGTACGCCGTCGCCAGCGTCGACCACGCGCTTCGCCTGGCGACGATGCTGCAGCTGGAGGGTTCGCTGACCGTGGCCGAGGCCGCGGAGCGGGTCGGGGTCGCGCGCTCGACGGCCCACCGGCTGTTGCAGATGCTCGTCTACCGCGACTTCGCCCTCCAGGACGAGAGCCGCGTCTACCACGCCGGCCCGGTCCTCCAGCTGGCCGAGCACTCGCGCTCCCGCACCGCTCGGCTGCGGGAGGCCGCGCTCCCGCACCTGCACCGCCTGGTCGACGCCGTGGGCGAGTCGGTCAACCTGACCATCAGGACGGGGACCGAGGCCCGCTTCATCGCGTCGGTCGAGTCCGCCCAGGCGCTGCGCGTGACGTCCCGCGAGGGCATGGTCTTCCCGGCCCACCGGACCTCGGGCGGCCTGCTGCTCCTCGCTGAGCTCCCTGCCGACGAGCTCGCCACCCTGTACGCCGTGGGCCGCGACCGTGCCGCCGAGGAGGGCGAGGCCGGCCCGCCGGACCTGGCCCGGTTGCGCGGCGACCTGGCCCGCATCCGCAAGCAGGGCTTCGCGGTCAACCAGGGGCGCTCGGAGAAGGGTGTGGTCGCCGTCGGCGTCCCGGTCCGCGCGAGCGACGGCACGGCGGTGGCCTGCGTGTCGGTCTCGATGCCGTCGGTGCGCTACGACCGCGAGCGCCTGCCGTCGCTGGTGGCCACCCTGCAGATGGCAGCCGGCGGGATCGGGACCGAGCTCGCCCGCGGCTGAACCGCGACATGAATCCAATGCATGATCAGGCATGCGATCTATGAGTTGGACGGATGTGGCGGCCGTCACCTTCACTGGTTGACGTGACCACTCCACCGACCTCCGACGTCGACCTCTTCGCCGACGACGTCCTCATCGACCCCTACCCGACCTATGCGGCCCTGCGTGAGCTCGGGCCCGTCGTCCACCTGCCGGCGAACGACGTCTACGCGCTCACCCGCTACGACACCGTCCGCACCGCGCTGGGGGACTGGGAGTCCTTCTCCTCGGCCCACGGCGTCGGCTTCAACCCGATGGTCAACGAGGCGCTGGCGGGCACGTCGCTCGCCTCGGACCCGCCCGACCACACGGCGCTGCGCGCCGCCCTGACCGAGAACCTCTCCCCGCGGGCACTGCGCGGGCTCAAGGGCCAGATCGACGCCAAGGCGGACGCCCTCGTCGCCACGCTCGTCGAGTCCGGCTCGTTCGAGGCGATCGACTCGATCGCCCGGGCGCTGCCGCTGGAGATCGTCGCGGACCTGGTCGGCTTCACCGGGGAGGTCCGCGGCCACATGCTCGCCTGGGGCAAGGCCGCCAACCAGGTGATCGGGCCGCTCAACCAGCGCACCGCGGAGAGCTTCCCGATCGCAGGCCAGCTCTACGGCTGGTGCTCGACGGTGACCAAGGGCGACCTCGCCGAGGGCTCGATCGGCCGGGGCATCTTCGAGGCCGAGGAGCGGGGCGCGATCCCGCCCGGCTCGGCCGGCCCGATCATCCACCAGTATCTCGCCGCCGGCGTCGAGAACACCGTCAGCGCGATCGGCAACATCATCGCCCTGTTCGCCGCCCACCCCGAGCAGCTGGCGCTCGTCCGCAAGGACCCGACGCTCGCACCCGCGGCCTTCAACGAGGTGCTCCGCTTCTGGTCCCCGATCAACGCCTGGGGCCGTGAGACGACGAAGGACGTCGACATCGACGGCGTCGTGATCCCGGCCCGCGCGCGCGTCGCCGTGCTCCTCGGCTCCGGCAACCGCGACCCGCGCCACTACGACAACCCCGACGAGTTCAAGGTCGAGCGCAACCCGGTCGACCACCTCGCGCTCGGGTACGGCGTCCACGGCTGTGCCGGTCAGGGACTCGCCCGGCTCGAGGCCCACGCGGTGATCGACTCGCTGGCACGTCGCGTCGAGCGACTCGTCGTGGGCCCGGAGGTCCGGATCCCGCACAACGTCACGCGGAGCATCGACTCGCTCCCCGTCCTGGAAGTGGTGCCGGCATGAGGATCGTCCTCGACCGACCCCGCTGCGAGGGGCACGGCCTCTGCGAGGAGGCCGCACCGACCCTGATGCACCTCGACGACGACGGCGAGCTGGTGATCGACCGCGAGGAGATCACCGACGCCGAGGCCGGACCGGCGGGCGCCGCCGTCCGCGTCTGCCCCGTCGCGGCGCTGCGCATCGAATGAGCACGGATCCGCGTCGCATCGTCGTCGTCGGCAACGGCATCGCCGGCCTGACGGCCGCCCACACGCTCCGTGAGGCGGGCTTCGACGGCGAGCTGACCATCGTGGGCGACGAGCGGCACCCGGCGTACAGCCGTCCCGCGCTCTCCAAGACACTGCTGCTCGACGAGGCCGACCTGTCCTCCCACCACCTACCCACGCCGACGCACGGCGCGACCGAGCTGCTCGGGGTCCGGGCGACAGGGCTCGACCTGGACCGTGGGCGGGTCCGCCTCAGCATCGGCGAGGAGCTCGCCTACGACAGGCTCGTCATCGCGACCGGCTCGAGGGCCCGACGGCTCTCCAACCTGCCCGACGAGCTCACCCTGCGCGGACTCGACGACGCGCTCGCGCTGCGTGGGCGGCTGGCGTCGCGGCCGTCGGTCGTCGTCGTCGGTGGCGGCCCGCTCGGCATGGAGATCGCGTCCGGCTGCCTCGCCGCCGGCTGCCGGGTCACGCTCGTCTCGCAGGGACGGCCCCTCGTCCTCCAGCTCGGCGAGCATCTCGCCGGCGTCTTCACGGCCGCGGCCCTGGAGTGCGGCCTCACGGTGGTGGAGACCCCGGGTGCCACCCTGGATCGCCGGGACGGCACGACACGTGTCGTGCTCGACGACGGCGCGGTCCTCGAGGCCGAGCTCGTCGTGACGGCTGTGGGCGACGTGCCCAACACGGAGTGGCTGGATGGTGCGGGGCTGACCGACGCCGGCGTCGTCCCCGTCGACGGGCGCGGGCTGGCGCGCCCCGACATCGCGGCCGTGGGCGACCTCGCCGCCTTCCCGACGCCGGGTGGGCGCCGCCGGGTCCCGCTGTGGACGAGCGCGATCGAGCAGAGCAAGGTCGCGGCGGTCGCGCTGGTGCGTGGTGAGGAAGCGCCGACGCTGAGCTTCCAGTCCTACTTCTGGACCGAGCAGTTCGGGCTCAGCCTCAAGGCCGTCGGCGTCCTCCCCGCCTCCGGCGAGCCGGAGTACGTCGAGGGCGGGCCCGGCGGCCCCGCCCTGCTGCGCTGGCCGGGAGCGGCGGTCGCGCTCAACTACCGCATTCCGATCCCACGGTTGCGGCGGGTGCTCGCGGCGTAGGGTGCCTGCGATGAGCGACGAGGAGCAGGGCACCGGCAGGTCGGGCCTGGACCGACTCTCGTCGGTCAACCTCAACCTGCTCGTGCCCCTCCTCGCGCTGCTCGAGGAGCGCTCCGTCACCCGGGCCGCCGAGCGGGTCGGGCTCTCGCAGCCGGCGATGAGCCACGCGCTGGGCCGGATGCGCCGCCTGCTCGGTGACGACATCGTCGTCCGGCAGGGCGCCGGCGTCAGGCTCACGCCCCGGGCCCTCGAGCTGATCGGACCGTTGCGCGAGGCTCTGCAGCAGACCGCCCAGGTCGTGAACTTCCCCGGCTTCGACCCGGCGCGCGACCACCGGGTCGTCACAGTGGCGATGATGACGCCGACCGCCTTCGTGATCGGTGCGCCCCTGGCCCGGCTCGTCGCGCAGCGGGCTCCGCAGGCGACACTGCGGATCCGCACGATCACCATGCCGACCGACGCCGCTTTCACCGAGGAGGGCGTCGACGTCGTGCTGATGTCCGACGCGCTCGCCTCGCCGTACCCCCGCGAGCGGTTGTACGACGACCGGTGGACCGTCATCGCCTCGCCGGACGCGCCGCGCGAGGCGGACGCCCTCGAGCTGATCACCTCGCTGCCCCACGTCGTGTTCGACGCGGAGCGCCGGGTGGTGCCCTACTCGGTGCTCGACGAGCACCGCGTCAGGTATCGCGTCGGCCAGCTCGTCTCCGACAACCTGATGGTCGCGCACCTCGTGGCCCGCTCGAGCGGCGTCGTAGCGCTCCAGCGACTCCGGGTGGCGTCCGCGATGAAGGCCGTGACCGACCTGAGGATCGAGGAGTTCCCCTTCCCGCTTCACGGCGTCGGGATCGACATGGTGTGGAACCCGCACCTCTCCGACCAGTTCTTCCTCGAGTGGCTGCGGGGTCTGCTCTTCGAGGCGGCCGGAGCGCTCTGACCGGGGTGTGTCCGTGGGTTCTGCACCGTGTAGCCGCGTGACCGCATCTGGGGAATGTCCGATGCCGGGTACCCCGTCTTTCCGCCCAGATAGCAGCGCCACGTCGCCCGGTAGGCGTGGGGCGGCGTCCTCGCGTTCACGCACAGCGCGCTGCCAGCGGGTTCACTGGACCGACCGATCGAGTGGCCTAGTGCGGCCTCTTGGCAGCCAGAGCTGGTCGGGGTATGTTTCCACAAACCCCTTACACAACTCTCAGGTTGGGTCGATACTCTTGGCGATACCGGAACTCGTAGACGGGCGGCTTCCGCCGGGTGATTGGGAGGCGACATGGGGCGAGATCGAGGCGAAGTTCGCGTACAACTTCCGCCGTCGAGAGATCCTCACGGGGTTGCAGCACGTCGCCGAACAGCTGCGGCGCCACGGCATTCAAGAGATCTGGGTCGACGGTTCCTTCGTCACCAATAAGCAGCGCCCAGACGACGCTGACGTGGTCTACATGATTCCGGCAGACGGCGATGCCGACGACTGGGCGGATGTCGGGCCGTCACGCCGAAAGCACATGAAGCAATACCACCGAGTAGACCTGTGGCGATATCCGTCGCCCCAACCCCCGAAACATTCTGTCGCGGGCGGAAAGCTAATCACGATCAAAGAGTTTTTCGAAACAGACGGAGACGGCAACCCCCGCGGCCTCCTGCACGTAAATATCACCGAAGAAGGTGCTCCAGATGATCAAGAATGAGCGACAACTGCGAGTGGCCACCGCGAAGCGAGCGAGCCTGGAGCTTGCACGAGACGCCACCGGAGGAAAGACCGAATGGCAGGCATACACCGATCTCATCGATGACCTGTCTGCCGACATCACCGAGTATGAGGAGCTCAAAGAAGGGCGTCTTCGAAATTTCGCCCTTCGGGACCTCGACGCGCTCGGCGACGCCCTCATCAAGGCGCGTATTGCTAGGGGATGGACGCACCGGCAGCTTGCGGAACAGTCAGGCGTTTCCGAACAGCAGGTGCAGAAGGATGAGGCTCGTGGCTACGAGAACGCAGGCCTGGCCCGACTTGCCGAGATCCTTGATCTCCTCGACTTCGAATTCACTGGCACGCTACGCAGGAAAGGTGTCGCTATTACCGGAGACGCCGAAGATGGCGCATCATTCTCCACGTCCGTGCAGGCAATATTTTCAACCTACGGATCATTCGACGTGAGCAATCCCGAAGCTCACGCGCTTCTTCGTCATGCCTCGTTCCCGATGGCACGTGCCGCGGGCGCGGGCTACGCAAGGTCGTCATCAACTCAGGGAAGTGACCCGCATGCGGATTGAATGGGTACTGCTTGCCGAAGGTCTAACGCAGGATGCCCGGGGTGCTTGGACCGCGGTGGGGCTGAACCAGAACGTATTCGCAACAGATACCTTCCCTGCGCATACCAAGCGCGCGGTAGTAACGCGCCTCGCTGATCTAGACGAACATCAGCAACTGCATTTTCGTTACGCCGTAGTCGCGCCGAGTGGTCGAACGCTCGTTGCTCAAGAGAGCGATCTCCAACTCGGGGACCGACGCCTCCCGACCCTGCCGGCTTCATTAGATGTCCCGGGCGAGTTCGTATTGTCGGTTACCGAGTACGGCGAGCATCGCATCGAATGCGAGGTGTCTAATCGTGGGTCTAATGAAATAGTTCTCGACTACGTCTCGATATACGTGGTCGAAACAAAGGCGTTCTTAACGGAACCGGCAGACCGCGGCCCTTCCGCCTAAGGCGGCAAGGTCGGTCGCGGTGCGCCGCCAGCGTCACGGGGCACGGCTGTCATCTTCGAGGGTATGAGGCGCTGTAGTCGGAGCTGTGACCCTGCGTCACAACCCCGCGAAACCACGCGGCTGAGTTCGGCCCGACCTACAAGGCTATGTCAAGGACGTCGTCTTCCGGGCCGGCGACGAAGCCTATCGATCCATAGAAGGCAAGATGCTGCGCGCGCTGACTTTGAGGGTGCATCCGCAGCGTCGCAAGTCGTGCTCCTCTACTCCGTCCTCCATCGAGAACCGAATTCACAAGTCGACGACCGATCCCGTGGCGACGTGCAGACTTCTTGACGAGCACCTGTTGGATTAGAACGACCGGTCCATTGGGATCGCTGCACAGCGTCAGTCGAGCCCAGATGAGACCAACAAGCCGCCCGTCGACGCGCGCTCCGGTCAGCCATTCGCCCTCACGGAGTCCAGCGGCAAGATCGTCGGCAGTCCGCGCCAACCCGTGCAGTCGCAAGAGCGAGATCGCCTCCGAATCGTCCGCCGCCAGCTCACCCAAGTCGGCCTCAGCCTCAGGGTAGAACCCGTTCATTTTCTCTGCCGACTGCCCGCTGGGAACAAGTCGCTCATGCCGGGGTGGCGACGACCGATCGCACGAGTCCTGCGGACTCGTGCCGGCGGGTAGACGCCGGGTAGGTCTGCGACGCTTCGCCGGGTCAGCCCGCCCAGAATGGGCGTGTCCCGCCGCGCTAGGCAACCGCTGGCCGAGGTAGCACCATCGTCGTTTCCCAAGATGCCTTTGAGTCGCCCCATGACGTCCGGCTCCTCCTCTGCCATGCGGGGCCCTGCGGACCCGAGAGCCGCCGTCCCGGTGGCTGAGGCCGTCGCCAGTTGTGTTGCGAATTTAGGTGAAGTGCGGGCCTCGGCCCTTCGGGCCGATCCCCGCCGCCTACCTACCGACCGACTCGAGGTGGCGCTGCATCCGGGTGACGACATCGATGCTCAGTGACATCAGGTCCTGCGCCTCGTCGATGTCGTAGACCTTCTCAGGGTGCTGCGTGGGATTCCGGAACGAGCGACGGATGTTGTCCAGGTTGTTCATCAGCGCCTCGGGCGGCGTGTCACGGCGCTTCCGAAGGTGCTCGGTCATCTGGTACCAGAGAGGAGGGTCGACCCGCTCCCGCTTCACGATGCGCCGGTAGAAGTCGCGCAGTGCGTCCTCCGTGCCCCTCATCAGGTGGAACGCGGCGGCTGTCGGTAGCTCGAAGGCGATGCAACGTCCTGCCGCCGCGAAATCTCCCTGAGATATCACCGGCAGGCCGTCGTAGACCCCACTGGCCATCAGGCTGCCTACGTTGCTCAACAGTCGGTTGACGTCGTAGCGCTTCTCGCGCGTGATGAAGGCGACCTGGACCTCTGCCTCCGCCCACACCGCATCCTCAAGGTTCGAAGCGAGTCGGCTAACTTCCCTTGCTTCTGCGGCCGTTAGAACGCGTCGCGCCTTCCAGGCAGCGAGGTCAGCACCACGGTTGGCCTTCTGCCATGCCTTCGCTTCGGCATCGAATCGGTCCGCGATCTCTTCGATTGATTTCGACAATCGCGCGGACACCGGAAATCCGACTTGATCAAGCCTCCGGACGAGGCTCCGGATGTTTCCGACGAGACGGTCGTCACCGAAGACCTCCCAGCCTTTCGACTGGCTGACGAGGAAGCGCAGCAGAGCGCCCAGGTGAATGTGCGTTAACGTGCTGCGGGCCTCCACGCCACCATTCCTTCCACACTAAGCCGGGCAGGAATGCTAGCGAACCCCGCCGTTCCCGGCGGGTGCTTTGACGATTGCTCGGCTCTTGCAGACGCGGCGGCGGTCACCGGCGCTCTGCGGCCGTCTCATCATTCTGGGGCCGAGAACGTGGCTCCGCTCTTCGGCTCGGCCCGGCGCGTCTTTCCGCCGGGAAGGCTGGCCCTTGGTGCGCCTGGCGAGCCGGGTTCACCTTGATTGTGGATTCGAAGAATCAAATTGCGGTCCACTCTCGAAGCGTGAGCAAGCTGCGATTCTGGATCGCCATCGCCGCGACGAGCGCCATCTGCGGTTTCGCTGGGGCCGCCCTCGGCGCCTTCGCCCTCGGAGATCACCTTCGCGGTACGGCAGGTACCCAAGGGCCCGCTGGCCCTAAGGGTGATGTGGGGCCACCGGGGGCTCGCGGACCTGTCGGCCCCGTCGGCCCCGTCGGCCTGAGCCCGTACCACCTCCCGACACTGGCACCACGAACTGGGCGACGGCCTACAACGAGTTGGCCCAGCGCATCAGCGCCGTCGAGATTGAAACTCACTCCACTCACGGCTGTAGACCATTGAAGGTCGTGACCCGAGTCGAAAACCGATACGACCCTCTTGCTTCGACGATCTCGGGACCCGTCGGGATCACTGCCTACAGCGGCTATGCGTGTGCGGCCCATTAGCTACGTGAACCTGCGTCACTCCGCCGCGTGCGGACCAGCGAACGACCTCGCCAGGGCATCCTTCGGCTCGGGTCGGCCCTAGAGTCTGGGGCGATTCTGACTGGCACTGCGAATAGCTCCGACCCACTCCGCCTTCGCAGCTTCCAGTTCGATGATGACCTCCCTAACGCCTTTGACCGTCATTGGACGCTCGTTGTAGTTCCGTCCGGTTCGCGGCATCTCAGCCAGGGCCACACCGACAGGTTGCTGGTTGCCGTCGAATACGGCCAGCGGCGTAGCGTGCAGGAACGCGTTGCGGCTCTCCAACGCCGACGCGGCAGCCGCGAGCCAACCGTCGACCTCGCGCACCGCGCTGCCTTCTGACCATGTGCGCAGGTCGGAACGGGCATCCCGGATCTTCTGGCCGATGGCACGTCGATCCTCGCGCGGATTGGTGTGACGGATGCAGTGGCACACGGCGTCCACGCGATCCTCGAGTTCCACCGCCGCCCACGTGAGCTTGCCCAGTTCGATCAAGACTTCGTCCTCGAGCGGATGGCTCACAATTGCAGATTAGGCCCCACCCCGGCAGCCGGGGACGCAGACGTGCGTCAAACCGCCGCCACTGCACGAGACTTCTGCGCGGGCGGGATCGAGGGGCCTACGCCATCGACACTCCGGCCGTTAGCGTGAGCGCATGCCCGCCACGATGACCAAAGCGCAGGCCCCGACCGTGTCCGTGACTTTCAACGGCCGGAGTCTCGGAACGCTCGAAGCAGTCGCCTCAGCGTTAACGGCGCTGGATTCGCTGTGGAACACCTGCTACCTGCTTGCGGAGTGGTACTACGAGCCGGAGGCGGCTAGTCGACGCACGGCTGAAAGAGCGACCGCCTACCTTGCCTCCCGCTTGCTCGTCACCGCCTCTGCGGATTCAGATCGAACGCTGTCCTTCTTAGCGGACGTCGCGCGGTCACTCGGCTGGTCCGCGACGCCCGACACCGAAGACCGACTGGTCCGCGGCGCCGGCCTGTTCTGGGTTCAGCTCAGTGCTGACTCCCCAAATGTTGCGGCTCCCGACGCGTGGACCCTGCTCACGCGTGCCCGCGATCGTGCAGGCGATGATCCTGCGCTCCTTCGCGGCGTCCGCCTCGACGAGGCGTCTGCAATTCCCGGTGCCTGGGATACAACTGAATTAGCCAAGGTTCCGAAGCCTGAACATTTGGCAATTCGGAAGGGATCCCCGTTGTGGGTCGAACTGGGTGGGCAGATTGTCGGCCACTCGGGGCTCGCGTCGCTCGGCTTCGGGCTGATGGCCTACTGCCTCAAGAATCCCCGCAAGCTGGCCGCTTTCCTACCTAGCCTCGTTGAAGAGTGGCACTCAGGCTGGGCTAAGGCAGAACAGGCGAAACGCGATCATCAGCGCATGCGCGAGATAGCGCGTGGCGGCGCGCGACTGGAGCAAGAGCTCAGCGCTCTCGAGCCCGGTGATGTCGACGTCGACGGCGAGGTGGTCGACATTGGGGAACGCTAGTTGCGTCGACGAAGGCATTTGCCACTGACGACGTTTCGACCCTCCCGCGTCATACCGCTGGGTGACGCCGCGTTTCGGCCTGCGTCACTCCGCCGCCTGTCCGGCCAGGCCGTCGCCCATTCTTCGGCGTCTCCCGGTGAACCGGGCTCATCGACCGCCCGCCCCTCAGCCGCCGCCCCCACCAGTGACCTGGCCACTCGGAAACCATGGGATCTGATGCAGGCATGTCCTACCTGGCTCAGGATCAAGCCCCGCGTCCGACTTTTCACGACAGTACTCAGACAGGCATTCCCCGCGGTACAGCCGCCCCTCGTAGATGCCTAGGATCTCGTCGATGCGGAACAGCAACGGGAGTCGCAGCGAGCCGTACTCGTCGAGGTACGCATTGAGGTAAGTCTTGTCAAGGTTGAACCGACTATGAGGATCGCGCACAGGCACACGCGCCATGACCTGCACGTGCTCGGGAAGCTGACGCCACATGTCCGCGTCGTCAGCGAGCAGCTGCCACAGGTCGTCGACGGCAACGGATGGCTGACACAGTCTTGAAGAAGGCCAAGGCATTGGCGTACGCAGCTCCGAATACCGTGCTTGCTCGAAGCGTCCGTACACACGAACCCATTGCAGGAAGGCTTCCCACAGCGACGCGAGGTGTTCGCCTCGGACTTCGGTATGCAGTCGTACGAAACTCTGCAGGCTTCCAGCCGGAGGCTGCATGCGGTCGGTGAGATCGTTCCATCCATCGATGACGCGATGCGAAGTATTGACCTGCGCACGCAGCCAGGTCCGCGGAGTGCGGCGCGGTGTCCGGAGGACCATCGCAACCTCCTCAGCCGGACGCCTCCCACGACAGCTTTGGACCCACGATGATATCGGGATTCTTCGTGATCAAGGCTCACCGGACGACGGCCGATGGCCGGGCTGCTGTACAGATAGCTGACGCAGACCCCTAGGACATCCGCCCAGCGCTTGGGCAGATGTCTCCCGTCCGCAGCGCTGACGAAGGCGTCGCGGTCACCCCTTCGCCGAAGACCGGACGCCCGAGTGTGAAGACGTCCGTCCACCGGTGATCGGTCGGGCCACCCATGTTCGCGACTGGAGTCTTTCGCCGGAGGCATGTGGTCGCGCCGAATGCGCCACACTCCACTCGAGCCACGGGCCGCTCGCCATCGAGGATGCGTCACACCGCCGCGAAGTCCCGCAGCGCGGCCACGATCTCTGTCTCCTCCCGCACTTGGCCTCAGCCACCATCGTCGCGTCAGCTACGCAGCCAGGCCAGTACGGCGAGGACCCGCCGGTGTTCATCGGCGCTGGGATGGAGGTCCAGCTTGGTCATGATCCGGGCGATGTGGCTCTCGACGGTGCGCAGGTCGATGAGCAGGTCGCTGGCAATCGCGGCGTTGGAACGGCCCTGGGCCATCAGGTCCAGGACCTCTCGCTCGCGTGCGCTGAGCCTGTCGAGCTGGCCGGCGAGACCGGTGTTACCCATCAGGTGCGCGACCACTGCCGGGTCGAGCACAGTGCCGCCGGCAAGGATGGTGTGCATTGCCTGGACCAGTACGTCGACATCGACGACCCGGTCCTTTAGCAGGTAGCCGAACCGTTGCGGGTGGGCACGAACCAGGTCCACGACATACCGGCTCTCCAGGGACTGAGACAGCAGCAGGATGCCGAGCTGGGGGTGCCGCTCGCGAAGCTCAAGCGCGGCGCGTGCGCCTTCGTGGGTGTATGTGGGCGGCATCCTGATGTCGATCACAGCGAGGTCGGGCCGGTGTTGGTCGACGGTGGCGATCAGATCTATGGCGTCTCCGACCGCCGCGACCACGTCTGTGCCAGTCTCCGCCAGCAGTCGAGTGAGTCCGTCCCGGAGGAGCCCGGAGTCATCGGCGATCACAACGCGCACGGGAGCACCACCTGGATGGTCGTTCCGGCACCGGCCGGGGAGTCGATCAGCAGCGTGCCGCCGGCGGCTTCGACCCGGTCGCGCATGCCTCGAAGTCCGGGCCCGTCGGGATTGGCCGCACCGCCTCCGTCGTCGTGGATCCGGATGCGTAGCTGGCAGTCGTGTTGGTGCACCGCGACCTTGAGCTTCGTGGCATGGGCGTGCTTTTGGGTGTTGACCACTGACTCGCCGATGACGAGCCACGCGGTGAACTCCAGAGCCGGGTCAAGACGCGGAACATCCACGTCGAGCTGCAGGTCGACCGGCGAGTGGCGGGCGAGGTCGTCGAGCGCCGCCGGGAGGCCGCCGTCGGCCAACGCCGCCGGGTGCAGGCCGTTGGCCAAGTCGCGGAGCTCGCGGACCGCCGACTGCGCTGCGGTGGCGCCTTCGGAGAGGGCCTGGCGCATGCGTTGGTCGTTCCCACCGAGGTGGGCAGACCTGAGGTCCATCGCCAGCGCGAGGAGGCGCTGCTGTGCGCCGTCGTGGAGGTCGCGCTCGATCCGGCGGCGCTCGGTGCGCTGGGCTTCGGCGAGTCGGCGACGCGAGCTCTCGACGTCGCCGAGTCGGCGGGCGAGCTCCGCGCGGAGGCCGGCGTTGTCCAGCTCGGCGGCGGCGACCTGGGCGCCCGCACTGACCACCTCCGCGTCCGTGCGTACCGGGTCGTAGCCGATCCTGGCCACAACGCGGCCGTCCCGCACGACGTCGACCCGGTCGGCCATTTCGGGCGGTTCCAATCCGGTGTCGGTGACCCAGGTTTCCGGTCGGGCACCCGGATAGGCCACGGCGACCGACGGATCGTCGAAGGCGCGGCGGAACAACGCCGCGAGATCGCGGCCGGCCCGCTGGTCCGCGAGCTCGGCGCCAATCAGCCGAACGGCGTCGTACCGCCGTCGGTTGAAGCGCCGGTCGATGAGGTCCTGGATCGCACGCCGAGCCGGCGCCGCGATCGCCGCGACCGCCAGGGCGCCCACCGTGGCAGCGATCGCCGGAGAGGTCGACCAGCGCTGGACCCCGCGTGCGCCGAACCACACGATCAGGGCGTAGGTCCCGATCAGGAGCATCGTAAGGACGACATAGGTGGTGGTCCGGGCCAGGACCCGCTCGACGTCGTAGAGGTGGTAGCGGGTGATCGACAGTCCGGCCGCGATCGGGATGAGCACGACGAACCCGCCCGTCGCCACCACCGTGCCGACCGAGCTCCCGGCCTTCGAGGCGACGAATGCCGCGACGACGAAGGCGGGCAGCGGCACCACGACGAGGGCGAGCCACAGCAGCTGACGACGGTCGTCGCCACGGGCGCGACGCCAGCGCAGCAGGAGCGAGACACCGGAAGCGACCAGACCGGCGGCCACGAGAAGCACCAGGCTGTACTCGACCCAGGCGGACGCCGGCTGGATCGCCGGCACGGCCCACGGGTTCTCGATGTCTTGGAACGGCGATTCGAACGGGTCGGTCTTCAGAAGGCTCAGCAGGAACGCCACCGCGCCGGCACCGACGATGACCCGGCCGAGCGCGCGCCAACGTGGGGAGAGATACCTTCCTGTGGGTGTCAGGAGCAGGATCAACGTCACCAGGACGAACCACGGGATCCAGGTGGCGTCGTTGACCGCCGCGACAGCTCCGGTCGCGGGCAGCGACCCCGGCCGCGCCAGTCGACCCCACGTGATCCATGCCCCGAGCGGGTCGGAGAACAGGATTGTGGCGCTCAGTGCCAGGAAGAGCCAGCCGACGGGGTGGCGCGGCTCTGAGCGGACGATCGCCAAGCCGACCACAGCGGCCGAGACGACCCCCAGGAGCAGCACCCAGGTCCCGCCGCGGAGACTGACCAGGTCGGCATGGCCGGCACCTACCAGCAGCCGGTCCGAGACCAACCCCCCGAGCACGACGACGGCCTCGGTCGCGACGACCGAGGCTGCGATCCACCGTGCCCGGCCCGCATCCACCCTCGAATGCTGACACCAACACCAGGCTTGCGTATCCGTGATTGCACGGAACCCCCCATCAGGGTCGGCACGCCGCGACAGTTCCGAGCGCCCTCCGATGTGCTCAGCAGCAGATCTGACGAGGCTGGATGCATGGCAATCACCAGCACGCCCCCTCGTTCGACCTCACTCGACGGCCCGCTGGCGGGTCGCCGAACCATGGTGACGCTCGCCGTCATCTACCTCGGGTTCTTCGCGTTTCTCATGGCCAGCGGCGCCGACCGCGAGCCGGACGCCGACCCTGCCAAGCTGATCGCCGACTACGACATCAACGCAACAGTCATCGAGATGGTCACCTACTCGACCGTCGTCGCGGGAGCCGTCCTCGTCTTCCTCGGCGCAGCGCTCCGGTCCGCGCTGACCCTGCGCACCCGCCGCTGGACCGCGGAGGTCGCGCTCCTCGGCTTCGTGTTGATGGCCTTGACGCTCGTCACCTGGGCGACCAGCGCCCTCGCCCTGTATCACGCCGTTGACATCGGGGACACCGGCGTCGTCAGGGCGATCAACGTCATCGACACCACGAACTTCCCGCTGGCGATGCTGTCCATGTGCTGCGCGATGATCGGGGTCGGTGTCACCGCCATGCGTGAGCAGGCACTGCCGACCTGGCTCTGCTGGGCATCGATCGTCCTCGGCGCGATGTCACCACTCGGGCCGCTCGCCTTCGCACCGTTCGTCCTGTTCGCCATCTGGACCGTCGTGGTCGCCGCCACGGTCCGCCTGTCTGACGCCTGAACCGTGGGGATCGAGGAACCTCAGATGAACACGATCAGCGCCCACGGTGTGGGACACAACCGCTCATCGGGGTGCCGACGGATCACCGTCGTCCTCGTGACCAGCGTTGCGCTGGCGCTTGGAGCGTGCGGCGAAGATTCCAGAGACGCGGAGGCGGTCGATGCGAATTCGACGACCGCCCCGCAGGGTGGCTCCTATAGCACCCAGGCGTTCATCATGCCGTTCGATGTGATGGTGCCGGATCTGCTCCCGACGGAGGCGACCACGGACACGGCGAACTTCGTTACTTGGGAGACCGGAACCCAGGGGGCTCCCGCCGTGCGGTTCCTCCTGCCCGTGGATGTCTACGTTCCCGGCGACACGGAGGCGTCGCCGCCGCCTGATGACTATCTGACCTACCTGCTCGGCCAGAGTGAGGACGGGGCGACCTTCTCCGATCAATCCCAAACTAAGGTCGGCGGATTGCCAGCCACACTGGTGACAGCCACTGTCGAGGACCGACTGGATGGCTCGGTCGGCTGCCCGGCCGAGGACGTCGCGGCCGATGAGTGCTACGGCCTACAACCCGACGTGACCGTCCGGATGGCCGTCATCGACGCGGGCGACTCGACCGTCCTCGCCTGGCTACGCCATTCCGGCACCGAGGACGACGGAGATGCAACGGGGGAGTTCGCGGCCTTCGAGGACATGCTCGCCAGCGTCTCGTTCCGCGATGAGAGCCCGGTCACCACCAAGCCCCCCGCCAGCGTCGCCACGGCTCTCGACGGCGTCTGGACGACGTCGGTCACCGAGGACGAGCTTGCGAGCTCGCCGCTCCTCTACGAGCCCGACGAGGTGAACGATCAGAACTGGGGTGATTTCACTTTCACCTTCGACAAGGGTCAGTTCACCTACACGCAACAGAACGCGAAGGACAGCTACGAGAGTGCCGGGACATTCACGGTCAGTGGCGATACCGTCGACCTGAACCTCGACAACACCGAGCATTTCGTGATGCGCTGGAACATCGAGGACGACACGCTGACCTTCGAACGGGACGACGACCTGGGGATCGCACCCACCCCGCTCATCCTCGACCCCTGGATGCGCTCCGGCTGACGGCGACGAGTCGGCGGGAGCGAAGCGCCCGCTAGCTGGGCATCGTCTCAGGGAGAGCCCCGCGGCGAACGCAACCGCGGGACCGATCAAGCTGGCATGGCCGATCACGGGTGCCTCCCGCCTCGGTGTCCATGACGCTAGACCTGGTCGATCGCCCCCACCTGACCCGCGTAGGTCATTTGGCAGCGACGTTGACTGGCCAAACGCGGCATCAACCCGGTGCCGCGACCTCCTCCAGCCAGGCATCCGGCTCTAGCAGCCGCGACCCGAGCGTTTCGGAAGGTGCGTCTGACCGCCGCAACTCGGCGCCAGACAGAGCGCCTCCTCCGCCACTGTTCGATCTTCGGTTCTGCGGGGAACGCTCGGTCCCCCATGCAAACCTGTCGACGCAGGAGGCCTGAAGCGCTGGACGCCCGTCGTCGCCTTCATGACCACGCCGGGAACGCTCCCGACAGTCCGGGATCACAACGCGTGCGCCATCGCTGCTCTTCGCACCTGGGCAGATACACGAGACGGACAGTCGTAGCGGCAGCTTCCCCATCGCGGTCATAGTCCAGCCGCGTGCTCGTGTGTGATTCGTGGTGGTGCCGCCCACGCCGACCCTTCGTCGAGTTACGGGCAGCAGGGCTCGCCCACGGTGCATCTTTCCGCCGCGAGACAGCGCGGCCACGTGACCGGGGTCTGCCGAGATCCGTCTGCTTGGCGCCGCTCAACGTTCCTCCAAGGCAGCGATCAGGGCAGTCGGGTCGGCGACCGTGAAGGTGGCGCCAGGGTGGCGGATCCGGCCGGTGGGATCGATGGCCCGGACGGACTCGTGGAAGAGCACACACACGCCACGGTCCGGATTGGTGGCGAACGTGACGCCGCGGTCGGCCAGCGAGAGGTGTGCCGGGCCGGCCGTCTTCACAAAGCCGAAGCCGCCGGTCTCCTGGGTCGAGGCAACGTTCTCACGCGGCGTTCGCAGCGACCACGGCCCAAAACGCGCCCGCAGCTCGTACTCGTCGACCTCGACCCAGGCGGTCACCGGCGTCACTCCGAAAGGGAGCGCGAGCATGCGGTATGACCGGGAGAACCTGAACGGGAACCGTTGCACGTCACGCTGTACCCGACCAACGGCGCTGCCAAGCCCGACCGCGCTCGTGGACGCCTGGAGGAGCGGCGATGGCGGATGCGGCCGATGAGCGAGTCGTCCCTGATGTCAGGGAATACCGTGACGACATGTCCGCATCTCTTGAAGACTGGTGGCCCCGACTGTCGGACGCAACCAGAGGCTGGCTCATCGCCAACAATGGCGATGCAGTGCCTGACTCAATCGCGGAGGAGATCACGCGCGCGGGCGGTGTCATCGTGGCTGATGCCTGGTGGGTCGGTCAGATCGAACCGACTGGCTTCTATCTCTCAGACGAAGCCGTCGACTGGATCGAGGAGTGTGCGAACGGAGAGACGCCGGGGCCTCGATTGGGCTGAGCAAGTCGGCGACAGCCCTCGCGGGGGTGTCTGCAGCTCTCGGCGCCCGTCGTGAGGGCGCGTCACTTCGGCCACTGGCGGCTTTCGCTGTCAGGTGCCAGCCATCGCAGACGTCGCACGGGTAGACCCTGACCGGAAGCCTTCCAATCCGGCCCTTGCGCTGAGCCTTCTCGCTGATAGCGGCAAGCGCGAGGCGGGCGTGTGCCTGATCGGCGTAGTAGGCCTTCGTGCACAGAGTCACGTCGTGGGACTGCCACGCTCGAGGCGCCCGGGTCCGGTGTTCAGCGCACTTTGGCGCGAGCGGGCATGATGCGAGGCGGGCAAGGCAGCGCGTCCCTTCGCCGCCTGTGCCCTGAGGGGAAGGCGATAAGAGCTCGGCAATCATTGGCGCGCCTGGCGCACCGCCTTCTGAGCGGTAGTCATGAAGCACATCGAGACTCGGGTCGAGCTCCCGGCGGTGCGTCGCTCGTGTGGGAACAGCCGGTGGACGCCGCTCGGTCGGGACCGCGGCTTCAGTCCCTCACCCGGCCGGTGCTGTAGGCCCACATGGCGATCTCGACCCTGTTGCGGGCGCCGATCTTGCTCAGCAGGCTCGCGACGTGGGTCTTGGCGGTCGTCAGGCCGATAAAGAGGTCGGCGGCGATCTCGGCGTTCGTGCGGCCGCGGGCGACCAGCCCCAGCACCTCCTCCTCGCGGTCGGTGAGCGGCTCGATCGGTTGGGTACGTCGGTTCGACGGTTCCCTGGCGGCCAAGGTGGACAGCAGCCGCCGGGTGATGTTCGGTGCGATCAGGGCATCGCCGGCGGCGGCCGCATGGACGGCCTGGACGAGCAGCTCCGGCCCGGCGTCCTTGAGCAGGAAGCCTCGGGCGCCGGCCCGGAGCGCGCCGTGGACGTACTCGTCGAGGTCGAAGGTCGTGATCACCACCACCGCGATCGGGTCCGGGACGCCCCGCCCGGCGAGGAGCTCGGTGACCTCGATCCCGTCGAGCCCGGGCATTCGGATGTCGACCAGGCACACGTCGGGGTGGAGTCGACGAGCGAGCTCGACCGCGGCGTGGCCGTCGGCGGCCTGGCCAACGATCTCGATGTCGGGCTGAGCGTCAAGGATCATGGACAGACCAGCCCGCACCAGGTCCTGGTCGTCGGCCACCAGCACTCGCACCGTCATCTGCCTACCTCCGTCGGCAGCTCGGCGTCGACCGCCCACCCGCCTTCGGGCGCCGGCCCGGCACGCAACGTGCCGCCGAGCAGCTCCACGCGCTCGGTCATCCCCAGCAGCCCGAAGCCGTGGCTCGCCGGCCGCACCGGGTCGATCCGTCCGTCGTCGATCACGCGTAGCCGCAGCCTTCCTCCATTCTGGACGACTCGGATCTCCACGCGTGAGGCGTTGCGGGCGTGCCGCAGGGCGTTTGTCAGCGCCTCTTGCACCAGCCGGTAGACCGCCGCGTCCACCTGGAGCGGGAGTCCGTCCAGGTCATCTGGCACCTCCACGTCGACGACCGGCACCGGGTTGCGGCGGGCGAGCGAGGGGAGGTCGGCAACGCCGGGCTGGGGGGTGTACTCCGCTGGCGCTCCGTCGCGCAGCACACGAACCATTGCCCGCATCTCCGCCAGCGTCCGCGATGCTTCCCCTTCGATGACCGCCAGCGCCTCGAGCGCCGTCTCAGGTCGCTGCCCGGCCAGCGTCCGGCCCGCCTGCGCCTGCACAGCGATCGCCGAGACGTGGTGGGCGACCATGTCGTGGAGTTCGCGCGCGAGGCCGACCCGCTCCTGGCTGCGGATCTGGTCCACCGCCCGGCGCCAGCTCTCGGCGCGGTACCGGAACGCCGCTCCGCCCGCCGCCGCGGCCACCAGGACGGCGAACCCACCGATGACGTCGGCAGGCCCGGTGGCGTCGGCGACCATCCCGATGACCGCAGCGACCAGCACCACCGCCAGCCCGATCACGATCTCGCGCCCCGAGCCCCAGCGGACCAGCGCGTAGACGAGCACCAGGATGTAGATCATCGCGTCGAGCCCGACGTTCGGGGCTCCGCCCGCCAGGCTCGCCAGCCCCAACACCATCGCCGTACCCCAGGCGACCACGACGCAGGCCAACGGGTGGGTACGCCGCCACAGCAGCACCGGCGCGAGTCCGACTGCCACGATCGTCGCGAACGGCCGCCAGGCGACGTCGTCCCGGAGGACTCCCTCGAGCAGCGCCGTCACCATCAACACCCCGACCAGCACCCAGTCGCGCCATCCGCGTGCGGGAGCGTCGGCTGCGCGGGGCTCGGCCCACAGCGAGCGCAGGGCGTTGGTGATCACACACCCAGCCTAGGGACCGCCCAGGCGTCGGGGACCGACCGAAAGAACGAGACGCCGCTCCTCCCACCGGCCGAGGCGGGTCCGGCCTCGACGCCGATGTGCGCACGCCGCGACGCGGCAAGGGTTGTCACATGATCGCTGTTGAGTCACTGACCCGGAGGTACGCCGGCTTCACCGCCGTCGACAACGTCTCCTTCACCGCCCTGCCCGGCCGCGTCACCGGCTTCCTCGGCCCGAACGGCGCCGGCAAGTCCACCACGATGCGCGTCATGGTTGGTCTGACCGCGCCGACGTCCGGCTCGGCCACCATCGACGGCGTCCGGTTCGCCGACCTCCCCAACCCCGGCCTCGAGGTGGGCGTGCTGCTCGACGCCTCGGCCCAGCACGCCGGCCGCACCGGACGCGAGATCCTGACGATCGCCGCCGACACCATGGGTCTGCCCCGCCGCCGCGTCGACGAGATGCTCGAGCTGGTGAGCCTGAACCCCACCGAGGCGAAGCGCCGCGTGCGCAACTACTCCCTCGGCATGCGTCAGCGCCTCGGCATCGGCACCGCACTCCTTGGCGACCCGCGGGTGCTGATCCTCGACGAACCGGCCAACGGGCTCGACCCCGCCGGGATCCGGTGGATGCGCGACCTGCTGACGGGCTTCGCCAGCCAGGGCGGCACCGTCCTGTTGTCGTCGCACCTGCTGCACGAGATCGAGGTCATCGCCGACGACCTGGTCGTGATCGGCAACGGCAAGATCGTCGCGGCCGGCACCAAGGAAGAGCTGCTGGCCGCGGCCGGGACGCTCGCCCGCTCGACGTCACCGCGCGACCTCGCTCACGCCCTCGAACAGGCAGGGATCCCCAGCACGCTCGCCAGCGACGGCTCGGTCCGCACCGATGCCGACCCCGCTCGGGTCGGGGCCGTGGCCCTGACCGCCGGCGTCGCCCTCACCGAGCTCCGGTCCGCCGAGAGCGCCGGCCTCGAAGACATGTTCTTGTCGCTGACTGCCGACACCCAACGCGAAGGAGTTGCAGCATGACCGCCACGACGATCTCTCCCGACACCATCGAGGCCGCGCCGCCCCGACGGACCGCCCGCCCCATCCCGGCCATCCGACTCGTCAAGGTCGAGCTGCGCAAGATGTTCAACACCCGCTCGGGGTTCTGGATGCTCATCAGCATCGGCGCCCTGTCGCCCATCTCGGCCGGGTCGCTCCTCGTCCTCGGCCTCGACAGCGACGTCACCTACCAGAACTTCGTGAGGGCGAGCGGGTTCCCGATGTCAGTGATCTTGCCGATCATCGCGATCCTGGCCGTCACGGGTGAGTGGAGCCAGCGAAGTGGGCTCACCACGTTCACGCTGGTGCCGAGCCGCGAACGCGTGATCGGCGCCAAGGCGATCGCGACCCTCCTGGTGGGCCTCGGCGCCGTCTCCGTCGCCTTTGCGGTTGGCGCCCTCGGCAACGTGGCCGGTTCAGCACTCGCAGGCGTCGACACCGCGTGGGACATCTCGTTGTCCATGGCACTCCAGATGGTGCTCTACAACCTGGTGGGCATGGCCTTCGGCTTCGCGCTCGGTGTCGTGCTGCGCAACTCCGCGGCCGCGATCGTGGGCTACTTCGTCGCTTCACTCGTCATGCCCGGCATTCTCGCGCTCCTGGCTCAGGTGCGTTCGTGGTTCGAGGACCTGCAGCCGTGGATCGACTGGCACTACACGCAGGTGGCGCTCCTCGATGGCGCCACGAACACTGTCAAGGAGTGGGCGATGCTCGGCTCGACCACGATGATCTGGATCGTCATTCCCCTCGCCGTCGGGCTGCTCTCCTTGCGCCGCTCCGAGGTCAAGTAGCCGACAAGCCCTGACGTTCCGTGAGGACGCGGGCCGCGGCTACTTCAGCCTGCGCAGGTTGATCGAGGCGCGCCGCCTCAGCGCTCGAGCCCAACCACGTCCCAGGACCAACCGCGATGCCGATATCGAAGTGACAGTCCTTGCTGCTGCGCGATCTCGATCATCGCGTCTGGGGGGTGCACGAAGGCACGGAAGTCGTTACGGCGGAGGCGGCGAAGCAAGTTGTCCCAGCCGATCACGAGCCGGGTGAGCGGGTTGGCCGGCGGGTGGGAGTAGACGAGGAGTCGCCGTGCGTGCCCGCCAGCGGATGCGAGCAGTCGCTCGTAGTCCGGATAGCAGCAGACCACGCGGTGCATCACGACCACATCGGCCTCGCCGACCTGGTCGGGGTCGGTGGCGATGTCGAGGATCCGACGTTCGACGCGTCCGCTCATCCCCGAGCCTTCCAGCAGTTCGCCGGCCTCCTTCTCATAGCTGGTCGAGATCTCCAGGTTGGTCACGGATGACGCCCCGCGGCGAAGCAGTTCGATCTGGATCTCGCCGACACCGCCGCCGATCTCCAGGATGCTGGCGCCCTCGATGCCGTGCTCGGTCAGATACCCGACGAGTAGCTCCTGGGTGCTGTTCAGGCCGTGCTGCCGATACCGCCGGGCCATCCGACGCGCGAACCTGTCACTGAACGTCGTCCGGTAGCTGTCCGGGTCGCAGCACTCACCCACCCGGCCAGTATCGGTCGTCTGGTTCGACAAAGCGACGCCCGGCGATCGGGGAGGCTCCGCGAGTGGACCACAAGCCAAGTGCAGGGCATTCCTCGCCGACCGCCAGGCACCCGGCGTCTGCCGGATCCGATGAGCGGTCAGCCCCGTCCATGAAAGTCAGCTCCGGCAGGAAGAGGCTGGTCCGATGGAAGAGCACGGGCAGCCCGGGGTCTACGAGGAGTCCCGCGCCGAGGGGCTCGAGACGGGGCGAGAATTCACGGATGGACATCCGACAAGTCGTCATCACCCGCGCAGGCGCCCCGGAACGGCTGAAGCTTCAGATGTCTTGGCTGGACCCACCTGCCCCTGGTGAGGTGCAGGTCGAGGTCATCGCCGCCGGGATCAACTTCGCCGACATCCTCGCCCGGCAGGGGCTCTACCCCGACGCGCCACCGCTGCCGCTTGTGGCCGGCTATGAGGTCTCCGGCACGGTGCGTGCCGTGGGAACGGGGGTCGAGGAGTCACTGGTCGGGCAGGAAGTCTTCGCGCTGACTCGTTTCGGCGGCTACAGCAGCGCGCTGAACGTTCCAGTGCCCCAGGTCTTCGCCAAGCCGCGGGTGCTGAGCCACGCGGAGGCGGCGTCGATCCCGGTCTCCTACCTCACCGCCTGGCAGCTCCTCGTGGTGCAGGGCGGCCTCCGCGAAGGCGACACCGTGCTCATTCACAACGCTGGCTCCGGGGTCGGACTCGCTGCTCTCGACATCGCCCGCCACGTGGGGGCGCGCAGCATCGGCACGGCCAGCGCGGTCAAGCACGACTTCCTCACGGCTCGGGGCCTAGACCACGCCGTCGACTACCGCAGCGGTGACTGGACCCGCGAGGTCCGCGCCCTCACTGACAACCGGGGCGTAGAGCTGGTGATCGACCCGCTCGGCGGAGAGAGCTTCCGCCGGTCCCGCACTGTGCTGCGCCCCACCGGTCGGCTCGGGATGTACGGCGTCTCCGCTGCCTCCAACAACCAGGGCCTGCGCGGCAAGCTGCAGCTGGCGAGGACCGCGGCGCTGATGCCTCTGTTCCACCCCGTGTCGCTCATGAACGCCAACCAGGGAGCCTTCGGGGTCAACCTGGGGCACATGTGGGGCGAGGTCGACAGACTGCGCGGCTGGATGGAGCAGGTGCTCGAGGGCGTCGAGTCCGGTTGGGTGCGTCCGCATGTCGACTCGTCGTACCCCCTGGCCGACGCGGGCCGGGCCCACGAGCACATCGAGGCTCGCCGTAGCACCGGAAAGGTCGTGTTGGAGCCCTGAGGCGTCCGTCGCGCTGATGCTCGCTCCCCTTGTGCTCAACCTCGACAACGGCGACGCATCCCACCTCGGTACTCAGCCACAGGCAGCCGCCCAGCCGCGATCCGCTCGTTTGCGTACGTCTCATCGCCGCGTTTCCCGGCTTACCGGCTCTGCCGATGACGCGCCACCCTCGATGGACAGGGGTGACATCGACGCGCCTCGCGAGGATGCTGGAAGACCCGTCTCGGGATGGAGCCTGTGATCACGGACCGATACATCCGGTTAGCGCGCGAGGAGCGGCTGCCCCTGGTGCTCGATGATCTGCCGTGGACCCATCAGCCGAGGCTCACAGCACTGCCTGACGGGTTCCGACGGGTCTGTCGCTCCCGCATGTCCTCACGGCACCTCGGGGTATCGCTGTGACGGCCGAGGGCAAGGCGGCGAGCTTCTGGACCACGCTTCCCGGAGTCCTCACGGCCGTGGCCGGGCTTCTCACCGCCGTCACTGGTCTCGTCGTGGGTTTGGCGCAGGCCGGCCTCATCGGGGGTCACGACGGGCCTGGGAGTGGCGAGGACTCCTCGGTCGCGCCGTTGTCGCCCCATACGTCTGATGTGGCGACTCCTGTCAGCACGGACGGCGAGGGGGATCCAATCGCCGGCAAGTGGCGCGGGCGGGTCGCGAGCCCGAACGGCGACGCGACCGACTTCATCAGCGTCCTCATCGAGTCGCCGTGCCGGCTGAACCAACCGTGCGGGACGATCACGGTGAAGTCGGTCCCGTGCACCGGTCGCATCACCCTGATCGGTGTGGATGCGGGTGTGTACGAGTTCTACGTCGACCAGTTCACACCGGACTCCGGGACCGACTGTTCGCCGGGTGGCGGCGAGCTCTTTCAGGCGCGCAACGACGGGAGACTCGAGTACAAGGCGGACTACGACCCGCACTTGACCGGGATCTTGCACGCGGTCGGATGACGCCGACAACGAACTACGAAAGTCGCGCCTGTCGACTGGCCGTCGGCGACGAAAAGAATGGCGGCGCGGCTTGACCCGGACGCCCTCACGGCCAGCTCAGGGGTCGACGCCGCCGCTGGGGCGCTGACACTGTGAGAGTCATGGACCGCCAGCACGGCGCCGGACTCCTGCACCGGCTGACGTCGTACACCCCCGACCGCGAATGGGACGTGCCGATCGACGATCCGCGGGTCAGGCACGACCTCGTGCCGAATGATCCCGAGACGATGCCGCCACCGGTCAAGGAGTACCCCGACGACCTGCCGCGCATCTCGCTGCCGCGTGACCTCAACAGTCCAAGTCCCAGTGTCACCGTCGTCCTCGCAGGAGAGGACGTGGCGGCACGCCCTCTCGACGCCGCTGAGCTCGGACGCGTGCTGTTCCTGGGCGCCGGGGTGGTGCGCACGGCGACGCGGAACGGGCGACGCTTCTTGTTCCGCGCGGCCGGATCGGCCGGAGCGCGGTTCCCCTCGGAGCTCTACGCCAGCACGCGCGGGGTCGCCGGAGTCCCGGACGGAGTGCACTGGTACGACCCCGTGGAGCATGCCCTGGTCCAGATCGCGCCCCCGGCGCGCGGTGAGGCGACGACCATTGTGGTGACCGGTGTGCCGTGGCGCACCGGGTGGCGTTATGCGGAGCGAGGGTGGCGCCATCTGTACTGGGATGCGGGAACCCTGACCTCACAGCTGTGGGTGGCCGCGGCAAGCGCGGGGTTGCACCCCCGGCTCCGCACACTGTTTCCCGACCGGGCGATACGAGAGCTGGTGGGCGCGGACGGTGTGCACGAGTATCCGCTGGCCCTGCTGTCGCTGGGTGATGCAGAACCGGCGATTGCCGCGTCGGCCCCGGCGACCCAGGGCTCGCTGCCTCCCGTGGAGCTTCCGCTGTGCACGCAGGCGCAGGTTGCCGGAGAGAGCGAAGAGCTGGGTGAGCCCTGGCCGGAGGGTCCCGCGCTTGCGGAGCGTCCCGATGCCCCGGAGGTGAACGCGGTCGTCCTGCGACGAGGCTCCCAACGACGGATGGATCGTACGGCCACACTCCCGCGGCAGCTGCTGGAGTGGCCGATGGGCGCGGCCCTGCGGGGTATCGACGTGCCGCACTGGGTGGTGGTCCACGGCGTCGACGACGTCACGCCGGGCATCTACCGCTGGCCCGACCTCATGAGACCGCTGCGCGCCGGCGTGCTCCGCGACGAGCTGCTGCGGGTCTGCCTGGACCAGTCGTTGGCGGCGGACGCGGCGTATGTCGTGATCGCGGCGACGTCAGGCGTGGAACTGAACGACCGGACCTATCGCGACGCCCAACTCTCCGCCGGACTCGTCGAGGGTCGACTGCATCTTGCCGCCTACGCCCTGGGGGCGACCGCCTCGGGCATGACCTTCCTCGACTCGGAGGTGCCGGCGCTCCTCGGCGAACCGGACGACCTGGTGACGTTGCTGTTCACCTGCGTGGGCGTCGGGGACTACACCTCACGGACAGGCGGCGGGCCCGGCGCTCCGGTTGAGGTGCGACCGGTCGTCCCGCGGCTGGGGACGGAGTAGGCGCCCGGTTTCGTCTCGTCAGCAAGGACGCCGAAGCATGCGCTCCGTCGGGAGCAACCGTGCTGGCTTGCGAGCGGCGACATCGGGTCTTCCCCGGCGACCGTCGTCGGGGCCCTCCCGAGATGCTGCAAGCCTGCGCGCAGTCCCGCCGGGGGTTGCGGGGGGCTCCGTTCTGGCGGGCGGGCCTCTTGGGCGTGCGAAGACGAGCCGACTCGACGGCCCTGAGCCGAGGCGGAACCTCCCTGGGGTTGCCTCGTTAGGGCTGTAACGGCCCTCACCCAGGGCTCTCGAACGGGAGCACCCATGTTCGCACGCCCAGCCATCGCCGGAGTTCTCGGCGGAGTCCTCGCCGCCACCGTCGTGACCACGGTCGCGATCACGGCGCCACCCGCCGTACAGGCGGCCACCGGGGTGACCACGACGAACAGGTGCGTGGCGAGCGTGCCCGACCCGGCCACCAAAGCGCCGGTCGAGATCTGCTTCAGCCTGTTCCGCCCAGCACGGGCCACGAAGGCCCACCGGGTGCCGATGATCCTGCACAGCCACGGGTGGGGCGGGTCCCGCACGACCGACCCGACCTCACCGGAGGTGAAGCCCTACCTCGATGCCGGCTACGGGGTGCTCTCGTTCGACCAGCGGGGCTTCGGCCAGAGCAACGGAGGTAAGGCCTACGTCGAGAACCCGGACCTCGAGGGCCGTGACGTCGAGAGGCTCGTGAAGGTCGTCAGCCGCCTGAAGTGGGTGCTCCAGGACGGCCCGGGCGACCCCCGCATCGGCGCGATCGGCGGCTCCTACGGTGGGGGATACCAGTTCGTGGGCGCGTTCCGCGAGATCGCGGACCGGCACAAGCAGGTCTTCGACGCCCTCACGCCGCAGATCACCTGGTTCGACCTCAAGCAGTCGCTGGCGCCGCAGAGCGTGCCGAAGTCCGAGTGGGACCTCGCGCTGACCGCGGCCGGCGCGAACGCCCTCCCGCCGCAGGTGATCGAGGGCCTGACCGAGTCCGCGGCCACCGGGACGTGGTCGAACGGCCGCGTGCCCGGCACGGTGGACCTCGATGCCTTCTTCCGCAGGAACGGGCCGAAGTGGCAGGTCTCGCAGGGCCGCCACATCAACGTGCCGGTGCTGTTCGGTCAGGGCATCACCGACGAGCTGTTCCCGCTCGATCAGGGCCTGAAGAACTGGGCGAGCGCGCTCACCCCGCGCGCTCGCAAGCGCAGCATCTTCATCGGCTACAACGGCGGTCACGTGCTGCCCAACGCGTACCCCTTCACTGTGCAGCCCGCCGGTGACCCGTGCAGCGCCCGCCTGACCGGCGGCAAGGACTTCGCCGCGTTGACGGTGAGGTTCTTCGACCGGTACCTCAAGCACCGCAGCGTCCGGCTGCCGGGCCGCAACCGGTTCCACCTGGCCACCGCCGGCGGGACCTGCACCACCGTCCGTTCCGTGGCACCGAACACCACCGTGCCGGCGGGAACCGTGCTGACACCCGAGGCGGCCGGTCCGGCGCTGGCCACCAAGATCGCCGACGGGCCGATCCGGATCGCCGGCACGTCGTACCTCAGCGGGTCGGTCACCGCCTTGGGCGTGAACAACCGGGCGTTCTACGCGCTCGCGGTCGGCACCAACCCTGTCGATGCGAAGGTGGTTCAGGGCAACATGGCTCCCTGGAGCTCGGAAGCCCCGGCCCGCGGCGTGCCTGCGAGGATCGAGCTGCCGTCGGTGGCCGTGGACGTCCCCCGCGGACAGGCGCTGTTCGTGGTCGCCGTGGCGACCAACGACATGTACGGCGGGTTCGGCAGCCGCACGCCGGGAGCCGTGGTCATTCGGAACGCGAGGGTCTCCCTGCCCGTCGTGCGCTGACGTATCGGCGGAGCGCCGGCGTTCCCGATGCGGCGGCCACCCCTCCTCACCAGCCGTCCATGTGGCTGACAGCGCGCTCGGTGAGAGCACCTGCTCCTATCCGCCGCGAGCGGGACACATGGCTCCGCGGAGGCGCGATCGGTCCCAGGGGTGGACGGGATCTGGCGGTGGACGGTTCCTGCGCCGCGTCCGCTACGTCCGAAGCTGGATGCCGCGATCCGAAACATCGACGCTGATCAGCTTCACCCGCTCATCGGGCGTCTCGTTGGGCCAGTGGAAGACGAGCCGACGGACACCCTGAGGGTCGCTGAAGATCATGCCGTGGCCGCCGTTGCGCGCCCAGAGAGGCTGCTCGCGCTGAACCCACGGGCCGGTGATCAGCCCACCGGCCGAGGTTGCGACGCCCATGGCGTAGCCCTCCTCGCCGAAGCTCGACCAGAGCATGTGCAGGCGGCCGCCTTCGGATCGGATGAGGAACGGTCCGTCGGTGAACAATGGATCCTTCGCCAGGTTCAGCTCCTCGGGCGGTTCGACTCCGTCCGGGAACCACAGCGGTTTGCTCCAGGGAGCGGCCGATGCCGTGAACAACAGGACGGCCGGACCGGCTGCCTCCTTGAGGTCGCGTGAGAGCGGTCGCGCGTACATCTCACCGTCAGCCGGTCCGGCCGCGCCGCCAGGAACACCTTCGGCCCCTCGGCTAAAGACCAGCCACGGTCCTCCCTCGTCGTCGATGAAGAGCGTTCCGTCGAGGCAGGGACGATCGCGTGGCGTGAGCGGGCCGTCACTCCACGGCACGTACGGCCCAGTCGGCTCGTCCGCAACCAACACCTGCACACCACGTGGCCCGCTCTCCGGGTTGGAGCTGGCGAAGGTTGCGAGCATGAAGAACCGACCGTCGTAGCCATGCACCTCGGGCCCCCAGAACTGCGTATCCGCCCAGAACCCCGCCGGAGGCCGGAACGCCTGCAGCGGGCCCTCCCAGGTGACGAGGTCCTCGCTCGTGAAGCAGTCGAAACCGGTCGCCGGTCCACCCCACAGGTTCGTGTCGGTGGTCCCGAACAGCACGAACCCACCCGAGGGAACCTCCAGGACGAACGGGTCGCGCATCCGGATCTCATTCAGGCGGCTGCTCATCGACGCTCCTCGCACATGGCCACGCCGAGACGCTAGGCCCACCGAAGAGGTCGGCGGAACACGCGTGTGACCATGCCTGCCATCAACACGAACACTGATCGCAGACGTGTATGGACAGCTGCGATCTGTTCGGCTCGACGCGGTGCGTCTATCCGCCGCGAATCGGTAGCGCAGAGGCGGAATTGTCACGCCGCTTCGCGTGGCATGCAGTTCACCGTTGTTCCCAGTACACCTCGATGCGCCAGCCGTCTGGGTCAAGACATTTGAAGGAGACCAGGTCCGGCTCCTCGTCACGCTCGACGATCGTCACGCCGTCGACTCTCAGGCGTTCGAGTAGCGCACGGACATGCTCGGCGTCGGAGACCCGGAACCCGAAGTGGAGAAAGCCGGCGTCGGACGCGCGTTGGGCTACCGGATGGAGGGCAAGGTCGAAACCGTCGGCGTTGCGGACGATGGTTGTCCCGTCCGGGTAGTCGGCGGCTGTGCCGGGGTCGAACTCGAAGTATCTCGCGTAGAACTGCAAGCTTCGGGCTTTGTCCACTACCGGGAGGCCGAGGTGACGCAGCTTCATGCTCCGATTGCAGCATGTCCCCGCGCGGTTGCACCCGCTGAGAGGTGGTCCTCCACCCCCGAACTGTCGCCGATGCGTCCCGTCCGGCCGAACCCCTCATGGGCGTCCGCCCGATGTACGTCACTCCGCCGGTAGTCGGCGCGCGTCGACCTGCATCATTCCGCCGTCATCCGGCCACGGATCTGGTCCGATGGGCAGGCGCTCCGGCGTGCGCATCTGCGCCACGCCTTGCCATTGCGGCCTGCGTCCCACGAGTGCCATCGTTTCCGGACCGGAGGTGACCTATGGCTGGTGACAGTCCCTCGATGAGACTTGTCCGGAGCTACATCCAAGCTGCCCAACGGGCACGGGCGTCCCGAAGCGCGGAAGACCTTGCCGCCGTACGTGGGTTTCTTGCAGCCGACGTGGTCATGAAGTTGGCGAGCCCATGGACGGAGGAACCCTGGAGAGTCAGCCAGCGCGGGGCGGACGCTGTCATCGAGAGATTTCAGGCACCGATCAACTCGGCTACGTCGCTGACCACCGAGAACGTGAACGTCCAGCAGGCTGGTGACGACGTCCTCGTCGAACAATTGTCGACGATCGTCGATAGCGACGGCCCGCACGTCAGCATGGTGTGTCACATCTTCTCGGTTGCGGACGGCGTGATCACGGGCGTGCGTGCTTACCGCAACGATCGCGGACTGCCCGCTGGCTGAAGCCGTGCCCCACGCGCCTTGGCACGGATCGGCACTTCCGTGATGCGTCTGTCCGCCGCGTTGAGAGCGGTCACGCTCGCCCGGACTGTCGCGCCCCGGATGGCCCAGTGGCACCATGGGAGGCATGACGGAGGATCGCGACTTCACGAAGTTGCCAGAACAGGTGCGGCTCGACCAGACGGTGACCAGCGCCGACGAGCGCCCCGTCCAGCCCCCCGAGGGCGACCGCAACCAGGCTCTGTGGGATGCGCAGGAGGCGGGCGGCTGAGGCTCGCTCGCAGATCGCTGTCGGGCGAGCTTTTGGATGGCTTCGCGTACGCCGTAGGGGGCGCCCCGCACCGCGACGGATCGACGGCCACCGGATCCGCCGCTGCCTGCACCTTTGAGGTGCGTCTGTCCGCTCCCGTTGCGTCTATCCCGCTTGCTCGCGCCGCGTCAGATGTCTAGACCTGCCGCCGGGCTCGGGAACCTCCCGAGGAGCGCCGGCGTCCCAGTGGCATGAAAGCCCGTGTGCACCGCCTGACTGTCGTCGTACTCGTGTGCGGCCTTCTCGCTGGAATCCTCCTCCTGGTGCGCGCAGCTCACGTCGGCGCGACGTCGTCGGGGTGCGGAGCGATCCCCGCGAAGACCGGGACGGATGGCGCAACCGCCGGGCGGCTGCCTGAGGGTGCCCAGGTGATCGTCAAGTTCCGCCCCGGCTCGGTCGCTGGAGCATCGAGGAAGAGCCGCGAGTGCGTGCTCGATCAAGCGGGTGGACCGCTCGGAGTCAGCTTCCAGGAGCAGCGCACGCTCGGGACCGGTGCGACGCTGCTGGCCGCCGACCGATCGCTGTCCGCAGCCGAGGTGCGGCAGCTGGTGAACCGGCTCGAGCAGCACGCGGACGTCGAGTACGCCGCGCCGAACGAGACCGCGTACGCCGTGGGCGGCTAGCGTCATGGTGCTAGGCCCGCTGCGCGCGGCGTCGCCACGACTGTCCGGGACGGCCGCCATCTGCACGCACGTCATAGGTGCGCCGCTTCGCCGCCACGGCCCCCGTCATCCACCCGTCAGGTGAGCAGTCGGGTCCAGGCGCTCGCCAGCTCGTCGAGCATCTGCTCGCGGTCGAGCTTCCAGTCCGAGGCCTCCCAGTTCTGGGCGACGTAGTCGAGCTGCGCCATCGCCAGCACGCCGCGGAAGTGACGCTGGTACGGCGCGAAGCGACCCGCCTGCCTCAGCCCGTCCTCGATGTCGCTGATCGGCTCCTCGAGCCAGCGCTCGACGAGGTTGGCGAGATCGGGCTCCACGGTCGCGGCGTCGCGCCCGATGCGGATGATCGGGTGGATGACCGGCCAGCTGTCGGCCGCTCGGCGCAGCCACGCCTCGATCGCGTCGCGGGAGCCGTCGGCGACGGTCGCGACCAGGTCCTGCGCGGTCGACCCGTGCTCGGGGGAGCGTGACCGCTCGAGCAGCTCGTTGAGCCGCTCGTCGATGAGCGCCTTCATGAGGTCGCTGCGCGAGGGGAAGTACGCGTAGAACGTCACGCGGGTGGTGCCGGCCGCCTTCGCGATGTCGTCGACCGTGGTGGCGGCGTACCCCTTGGACTTGAAGAGCTCCAGGCCCGACTCGAGGAGGAGGCGACGGGTCATCTGCTTCTGGGCCTCGCGCAGGGTTGCCATGGCCGCACCCTAGTCCACGTGTGTACGGGAATCGGGCACTCCGACGCTTCATAATACACAACGAATCTTTGCTTGACATGGCGTAAACCATCGTGTCACGGTTCACGCCAGATCGCGTGATGCCCGTCACGTGACGGCCGGCCTCCGCCGTACCCGATCCCGGGGCAGGCGTGAGGCGGCCGGACCCACAAGCAAGGAGCGCTCGATGAGTGACACTCAGGTCCGGGGCTACGTCCCGACTCTGATCGCCGGATGTCTCGGCGTGTTCGTGGCGCAGGTGGCGTACTCGCTGCCGGCGTCGGTCTTGGGAACGATCCAGCAGGATCTCGGCATCTCGGGTGCCCAGCTCACGTGGGTGAGCGCGTCGTTCGCCACGGCGATGGTGATCTTCGAGCTCACCTTCGGCGTCTTCGGTGACATCTTCGGCCGCAAGCAGCTGCTCGTCGGCGGACTCGGCGTGCTGGTCGTCGGCGAGTTCGTCTCGCTAGCCGGCGCCGGCAACGTCCACGCCCTCTGGATCGGCCAGGCGATCGCCGGCATCGGCGCCGGGGCGCTCTACCCGATCTCGCTGACGATGATCGCGGCGCTCGCACCGAGCTCCGTCGTGCGGGCGCGCTCCATCGCCCTGTGGGCCGGGTTCCTCTCGATCGGCGCCGCGGTCTCGCCCATCGCTGCGGGCACGCTCGCCGAGAACGGCCACTGGAAGTCGTCGTTCTGGATCCCGATCGCCCTCGCGGCCGTCGCCCTGGTCGCGGCGTTCGCTGCGAAGAACTCCTCGGCGCCCGAGGGGCGCAGGCTCGACGTCCCGGGCCAGCTCACGCTCATCATCGGGCTCCTCGCCCTGGTCTGGGCGCTGACCCAGGGCTCCGAGGACGGGTACGGCCAGACCGGCATCCTGGCCGGGTTCGTGATCGCCGCGGTCTTCCTCGTCGCCTTCGTGGTGATCGAGGTCCGGAGCCCCTCCCCGCTGGTGCACCTCGACCTCTTCGCCAACCGGGCGTTCGCCGTCACCGGCATCGTCGCGATCGTGGGCATGTTCGCCTACCTGGCGATCTGCTTCTCGATGACGATGTTCCTGGGCGCGGTGATCCACATCGGCGCCGTCTACATCGGCATCCTGTTCCTGGTCATCCAGATCCCGGCACTGCTCCTGGTGCCCCTCGTCGCACGCCTGATCCACTCGGTCAGCCCCCAGTGGGTGCTGACGTGCGGCTTCGTCTGCATCGGCGCCGCGGGGCTCTGGGCGTCGCAGTTCGACGCGCACTCCTTCCTTGACGCCAACGGCGCGCCGCACGACGCCGACTTCGTCAGGTTCGTCCCGCCGATGATCCTCAACGGCATCGGCTTCGCCCTGACGGTCGGCTCGATCACCGCGGTCGCGATCAACGCGGTCCCGCTCCGGCTGGCGGGCATGGCCTCCGCGACCACCAACCTGCTGCGCGACTTCGGCTTCGCGATGGGTCCGGTCCTCGGCGGCGCGATCTACAACTCCATCGCCAACAGCAGGCTGGACGACGGCCTGGACGCGGCGCTCGGTGAGGCGGCCCAGCAGGGCTTCACCGTGCTCGGCCAGCCACTCGACCCGCACGTGCCGACCGACGCGGTGATGGGCGCGTTCCACGGCATCGCCCAGGACGGCGGCGCGCTCGCCGTCAACTCCGTGCCGGTGCTGTCGGACCCGGCGACGGGCAAGCCCTTCGTCGACATGCCGGCCGCACTGCACGACCTCGCCTTCACCTCGCTGTCGCACGCGTTCAACGTGACCTTCATGGTCGCCGGCGTCTGTGCGCTGGCCTCGGCGCTCCTGGCCGTCATCGGCCTGGCGGGGGCCAAGAGCGCGTCCCGGCAGGCCATCGATCTCGGCACCGACGTCGTCCACCAGGTGGCCGGCGTGGCGGAGGACGTCCAGCCGGCGTGACCCCCGAAGGGAGCCGTGCGCCGCTCACCGCGGCGTACGGCTTCTTCGTTTTCAAGATGTTTACACACTTGACATCGTGTAAATCGAACGATTACCGTGATAGGCGCCACAGGGTGCGCTGCACTACCCCACCGAACCGCGAGGCCCCCATGACCGCCACCACCAGCGTCAACACCGTGCTGGGTCCCGTTCCGGCAGCCGACCTCGGCGTCGTCGCCGTCCACGAGGCGCTCCTCTCGGTGCTGCCCGGCGCCCAGTTCGCCTACGACATCGAGCTCGACCGCGCTGCCGTCTTCCGGGAGGTGGCCGACAGGCTGACGGCGTTCAAGTCCGCCGGGGGCGGCACGGTCGTGGACGCCGGCGGCATGTACGCCGGCCGCGACGTCCCGCTCTACGAGGCGCTCTCGCGTGCCACGGGCGTCCACATCGTCGCCTCCTCGGGCCAGATGGAGACCGGCATGCTCGGCGGCTACTTCCTCACCCCGCAGACCGACCCTCCGACGCCGTGGCCGGCCGAGAGGTTCGCAGCGCTCTATGCCGCCGAGGTCACCGAGGGCATGGTCGTGCCGCGCGTCGAGCGCCGTGGCGCCGCCGGCATGATCTCGACGGCCGTCACCGCCGACTCGATGACGCCGACCGACGAGAGCCAGCTGCGGGGGTGCGCCCGCGCCGCGAAGGAGACCGGTGTCGCGCTGACGTTCCGCGCCGGCAGCGACCCGCTCGCCGAGCTCGCCGTCGCCCTCGAGGAGGGTCTCGCGGCCGAGCGCATCGCCGTCGCCGACGCGGGGGAGCAGGCCGAGAAGGTCGCCGCCGCCGGTGCCTTCGTCGTCTTCACCGACCTCGCGCGCGCCGTCGCCTTCGCGCAGGCCGGCGACGCCGAGAGGACGCTCGTCGCCACCGGCGGCGCGGCCGTCGCGTTCGGTCACGACGTCCCCCCGGCGGCGTACGACGAGCTCGTCCGCGGTGTGCCGGCCGAGCTGCGTCAGCAGCTGCTCGTCACCAACCCCGCCGCCCTGCTCGCCGTGAAGGAGGCGTGATCATGCCCTACGTCAGCCCCCGGATCGCTCCCCGCATCAACACCGTCCTCGGTCCGATCGCTCCGGAGGAGGCCGGCTTCGTCGCCATCCACGAGCACATCGGCTACGGCATGCCGGGCTCGGAGCTCGACCCTCAGTGGTGGAAGACCCCCGAGCAGCGCTACGAGGAGACCGTCCCGAAGCTGCGCATGTTCCACCAGAACACCCTGCGATGGGGCGGCGCGACCTTCGTGGACGCCACCGGCATCTGCAACGGGCGGGACGTCAGCTACTACCAGTCGCTCTCGGAGAAGACCGGCGTCCACATCGTCGCCTCGACCGGCTTCGTGGGAGGCGACACCGCCCTGCCGTTCTTCGAGCGCGCCGACGTGGACTACCTCTACCGCCAGTTCGTGCACGAGATCACCGTGGGCGTCGGGCGCACCGGCGGCAAGGCCGGGATCATCAAGGTCGGCGTCAGCCGCGGCTTCAGGATGAAGGAGCTCGACCTCCGGATCTACCGCGCGGCCGCCCGAGCCGCGCTGGAGACGGGTGTCCCGATCTTCACCCACCTCGCGGTCGACGCCGAGCCGGCCGTCGAGATCTTCGCCGAGGAGGGGCTCCCGCTCGACCGCGTCCTGTTCGGTCACGCCGACGACGGCGTCAGCCAGGGCAAGGTCCGCGACCGGTGGATCGCCGAGCAGGGCGGTCGGATCGGCTTCGACACCTTCGGCTACGACCTCGAGCTGCCCGACCCGCCGTTCTGGGGCCGTCCGCGGCAGGAGCGGCTGGAGCACTTCCTCGGCTACCTGCGCGACGGCCTGGTCGACAGCGTCCTCGCCTCGGCCGACGCCAACTGCAGCCCGCTCGGCTGGCCGGGCGTCAAGGGCCACACCGTCAACTACCTGTTCGACACCCTCTTCCCGGCGCTGCGCCAGCACGGCGTGGACGACGCCACGATCGACCGGATCTTCGTGGAGCTCCCGGCCGCCTTCCTGACCCTCCAGCCGCAGAACTGAGCCTCGAGTCGCGCGTCGCAACTCCTCGACCACCGAAAGAGATCCCCATGGACATCACGAACCTCAACATCGCCATCGTGGGTGCCGGCTACGCCGGTGCCGCAGCGGCCAAGGCGCTCAGCAACCTCGGCGCGAGCGTGACGGTCTACGAGCAGGCCTCGCAGATCCGCGAGGTCGGGGCCGGCATCGGCCTGCGCCCGTCCTCGATGCACCAGTTCGACCGGTGGGGGATCGGCGACGCGATCAAGGCCGTCACCTCGCCGAGCGACGCCTTCGAGATCCTGACCGCCGACGCCCACCGCATCGCGCAGGAGGAGTGGCCGGAGAAGGAGGCGTACGGCGAGACCACGAACTTCATCCACCGCGGCGACTTCATCGAGGCGCTCGTCGGCACCCTCCCGGCCGGCATGGTGAGGCTCGGCCACAAGCTGGAGTCGATCGTCGACGACGGCGCCCGCGCCACGCTGACCTTCACCAACGGCGAGAGCGTCACCGCCGACCTGGTGATCGGAGCCGACGGGATCAACTCGGTGGTCCGCAACGAGCTCTTCAGCACGGCGGCGCCGGTCTTCGCCGGGGAGCACGCCTACCGCGTCGTGATCGACATCGACAAGACCTTCGGGATGGTCGACGACGGCAACCTGCGGATGTACATCGGCCGCGGCACGAAGATCTACCTGCTGCCGCTCAAGCACCGCCACCAGGTGTCGTTCGACATCACCGCGCTCAGCCCCGACAGCACGTGGGCGCCCGAGGTCACCCTGGCCGACGTGCTCGCGACCGTCGAGGGGTTCGACGAGCGCCTGGTGAGGATCACCGAGGGCCTGGACATGTCGGCGGTCAACGTCCGCGCGGTCTACGACATCGACCCGGTGGAGGAGTGGCACACCGACTCGGTCGTGCTGATCGGCGACGCCGCACACGCGATGTGCCACCACCAGGGCCAGGGCGCCAACTCGGCCATCCTCGACGCCGGCGCGATCGCCGACGCGCTGGCCGGGGCCGACTCCGTCCGGGAGGCGCTGGCGACGTTCACGGCGGTCCGCAAGCCGGTCACCGACGAGCTCCAACGGATCTCGCGCAACGGCTGGACCGACGACGAGCTCGACGACGTCTTCCCCGGCCAGAAGCCCGGCCAGATCGCCGCGACGACGGCGACGGTCTGAGCACGATGTCGACCGAGGGGCGGCTCCACCCGGAGATCGCCAGGATCATCGCCCACCTGCCGCACCCGGAGCTGCCGCTGGACCCGGTCGCGATGCGTGCCGCCGAGGAGGCGCTGGTGCCACCCGTCGAGCAGCGGCTGCCGCTCGCCGCCGTCGAGGACGACACCCTGGCGACGTACGCGGGCGAGGTCCCGGTGCGGATCTACACACCCGTCGAGGCCGACGCGTACGGCGTGCTGGTCTACTTCCACGGCGGCGCGTTCTTCCTCGGCAGCCTCGAGACCCACGACCACGTCGCCCGGGCGCTGGCCCACGAGACCGGGCTCCAGGTCGTCGCGGTCGGCTACCGCCGGGCCCCGGAGGCGGAGTACCCCGCCGGTCTGGAGGACTGCCACGCCGTCGTCCGCTGGATCGCCGAGCACCCGGCCGCCCTGGCGTGGGACGGCGAGACCCTGGCGATCGCCGGCGACAGCTCCGGTGGGACGTTCGTGGCCGCCGTGGCCGCGATGGCGAGGGACGAGGGCCTCGACTCGATCACCCACCAGGTGCTCTTCTACCCGTCGCTCGACCTCGACTTCGACGAGTGCCGCTATCCGTCGCTGGTCGAGAACGCGGTCGGCTACGGCCTCGAGACCGCCGGCCTGAGGCCGTTCAACGCCTTCTACCTCGACTCCGGCGCTGACCCGGACGACCCCCGGGTCTCGCCGATCAAGCGCGCCGACCTGTCGGGGCTGCCGCAGGCGCTCATCATCACCGGCGAGCTCGACCCGCTGCGCGACGAGGGCGAGCGCTACGGGGCGCGGCTCAAGGAGGCCGGCGTCGACGCCGTCGTCAGCCGCTACGAAGGTGCCGGCCACGGGTTCGTCCAGCACTTCTCCTGGATCCCCGACTACCACCGGGCCTTCACCGAGACCGCTCAGTTCCTGGCAGGAGGGCGCAGATGACCGTCGACGTCCACCCGATCGCGGCGCCGTGGGGGCGCTTCGCCCTCTACAGCTTCCTCATCGACGGCTCCGCCGTGGGCGGCGACCTCGCCCTCGTCGACACCGGCGTCACGGCGTCGGCGGCGGGGGTGCCCGGCGAGCTCGAGCGGCTCGGCCGGCGCATCGAGGACGTGAGGTGGATCCTGCTCACGCACGGCCACATCGACCACGTCGGCGGCGCCCATGCGCTGTGGGAGGCGACCGGCCGCACCGCGCGGGTCGTCATCTCCGAGACCGACGCGCACTTCCTCCGCTCGCGTCGCGCGCACGTCGAGGAGGCGCTCACGCTGCGAGGAGAGTTCGTCGACGCGGTCGCGCTCGAGGCGAGGAAGACCGCGGAGACGCTCGACGCCATCTCCGGGGAGATGGAGCCGACCCTGACCGTGAGCGACGGCGACGTGCTGGACCTCGGCGGTGTGGCCGTGCGGGTCGTCGCCACCCCGGGCCACACCCCGGGCGCGGTCGCGTACGTCGTCGGCGACCCGGCCCTCGACGGTCACGTCTTCGTGGGCGACGCCGCCCAGTGCTACGGCGCGGCGAGCGGCTTCCCCGGCTACGAGGACCCTGACGCCTACCGTGCCTCGCTGGAGAGGGTCCTCGCCCTCGACCCGGCGCACCTCTACCTCGGCCATCCCTACCGCCGGCAGGACGGGACCCCCTTCCCGGTCGCCCTCGACAGGGACGGCGCCCGCGAGGCGCTCACGGCCAGCCTCGAGAGGGAGGCCCAGGTCCGGGCGGCGATGGAGGGCCACGTCGCGAGCGGGTCGGAGTCGCCGTACTCGCCGTTCGAGAAGGTCGCCCGCGAGCTCGGCTACAGCGGAGACCCGACCCTCGAGCCGTCGCCGTTCTTCACCACGCTGCACGGCTACACCCAGTCATCCGGCAAGGCACCCGGCAAGGAGCTCCCATGACCGCGCGCGAGACGACGCAACGCACCATCGACGCCGGTGGGCGCAAGATCACCGTGCTCAAGGACCTGGGCGTCCCGACGCGCGACGGCGTGGTGCTGGCCGCCGACGCCTACACCGAGGACCTGGACGCGCCGCGTCCGGCGCTGGTCGCCCTCTCGCCGTACGGCAAGGAGCTGCAGGCGCTCGCCCTCACGATGCCGCCGCAGCGTCGCCCCTCCCCGATGTGGGACGGCTGCATCGAGGCCGGCGACATCGCGCGCGTCGTCGCCGAGGGCTACGTCCACGTGATCGGCGACCTGCGCGGCTCGGGCTACTCGGAGGGCGAGCACATCGGCAACTACAACGCCGGCGGCGTGCCGCTCGGCCAGGACGCCTACGACTTCATCGAGTGGGTCGCCGCGCAGCCGTGGTGCGACGGCAACGTCGGCATGATCGGCATCTCGTACTTCGGGTCCATGCAGGTCCTCGCGGCGGCCGAGCGGCCGCCGTCGCTCAAGGCCATCTTCGTGTCCGGGGGCCACTACGACTTCTACGAGACGACCTACCACGGCGGCGTCATGTGGCTCATGCCGCGCGCCGCGCGCGAGGGCCGCGGCGGCGACTCCGGGTGGGCGTTCACCGACGGGGTGAGGTCTCGGATGCTCGAGACCTACAGCGCCGAGGAGATCGAGGTGAGGGTCGCGGAGCGGCTCGCCGACCCCGACGTACAGGCGTGGCCGAACCTCTTCCACACGCTGCACTACCCGACGAACCACGAGGCCTGGTTCGACATCGTGATGAACGACGTCGACGGCGAGTGGTACGAGGAGCGCAACCCGGTCAACCTCGCCGAGAACATCGACATCCCGGTCTGGCTGCAGATCGACCAGGGTCGCGGCTGGACGCTCGACGGCACCATCGAGTGCTTCGACCGCATCCCCGCCGCGCACAAGAAGCTCACGATCGGCCCCTACCCGCCGATGCAGTCGCGCCCCTTGATCGAGGAGCACGACAAGATGTTCCGCTGGTATGACAAGTGGCTCAAGGGCATCGACAACGGCGTCGACGACGAGCCGGCGGTCTCGGTCTTCGTCGAGGGCACCCGGGAGTACGTCGTCGGCGACGCCTTCCCGCCGAAGCCGGTCGAGCACCGCGAGCTCTTCTTGCGTCCGCGCCGCTCGCTCTCCTTCGAGCCGGAGACCATGGGACCGGAGTTCGCGGCCCCCGACGGGTTCTTCCAGGCGCCGCTGACCGTGACCGACCGGGTCGAGATCCTGTCGTGGTCCACCGCGGCGTTCGAGGAGCCGGCGACCCTGATGGGCACGGGTGCCTTCCACCTGTTCGCCTCGATCGACCAGGACGACACCAACTGGATCATGCGGATGTGGGACGAGGGCCCCGGCGGCCAGCGGCAGCTCCTCACCACGGCGTACCTGAAGGCGTCGATGCGCGAGCTCGACCCCGAGGCGTCGACCGTCGGCAGCCCGGTGCACCCGCTCACCCGCAAGGTGCCGGTGACGCCGGGCGCCATCGAGGAGTACGTGCTGCGGGTCTATCCGATGGCCGCGACGATCCTGACGGGTCACCGGATCGTGGTCGAGCTCTCCTGCAACGAGCCGATGGTCGACGCCCACAACTCACTGCTGCCGCCGGACGCGTTCCACGTGCCCGTCGGCCGCCCGGTCCAGCACACGATCTACCGCGACGCCGAGCACCCCTCGCGGCTCGTGCTGCCGTTCACCACCGACGAAGTCTGAGCGCCCGCCGAGTCGGCGCAACCTCGCAGCTCACAGGGGCCGAGTCGGCGCAACCTCGCAGCTCGCCGGGGCCGAGTCGGCGCAACCTCGCAGCTCACAGGGGCCGAGTCGCGTGCGAAGTTGCGCCGACTCGGCCTTGCTGGCGTGCGATGTTGCGCCGACTCGGCCCTGGGAGTCGCGCTCGTTCCGGGTACTGCCAGTGCCTCCTTCGTGCGGGGAACGCGGCCTACCGTGGGGGGATGGACAAGATCGACCTGCGCGCCGAGGTGCGTGAGTTCCTCAGCAGCCGCCGAGCCCGGATCACACCGGAGCAGGCCGGGCTGCCGGCGTACGGCGGCAACCGGCGGGTGAAGGGGCTGCGCCGCGAGGAGGTCGCGATGCTGGCCGGCGTGTCGGTGGACTACTACGTCCGGATGGAGCGCGGCGACCTCGGCGGTGCCTCCGAGGGCGTGCTCGACTCGCTGGCCCAGGCGCTTCGGCTCGACGAGGCCGAGCGCGACCACCTCTTCGCACTCGCCCGCGAGGCCGGGCCGACCAGGACGCGACGTCGCCCCACGGCGAAGACGGTCCGCCCCGTCATCCAGCAGGTCCTCGACGCGATCACCGACGCTCCCGCCTGGGTGCGCAACGGGCGCCACGACATCGTGGCGATGAACCCGCTCGCTCGCGCGCTCTACGCCCCGGTGCTGTCCTCCCCGGTCGCGGGTGCCACCGACCGCCGGCCGGCCAACACGACCCGGTTCGTCTACCTCGACCCAGCGGCACGCGACTTCTTCATGGACTACGACGTGATCGCCAACGACGCCGCCGCGATGCTGCGCCTCGAGGCAGGGCGCAACCCGCACGACAAGGACCTGATCGCCCTGGTCGGTGAGCTCTCCACGCAGAGCGAGCTCTTCCGCCAGCGCTGGGCCTCGCAGGACGTGAAGCTCCACCAGTCCGGTCGCAAGCGTCTGCGCCACCCCGTGGTCGGCGAGCTCGACATGAACTTCGAGGGCATGCAGCTCCCGTCCGAGCCGGGCCTGCAGCTCAACGTCTACACCGCCGACCCGAACACCCCGACCTTCGACAACCTGCGCCTGCTGGCCTCCTGGGCCGCCACGCAGGAGGCCACGGCTGAGGTCGCGCCGGGTCGGTAGACGGCCTCGGCAGTCGGTCGCGAGGCCGCCTGAGGGGTACTGGCATTACCCCGAACGACAGGCACTCCCACATGGCCGGGTGCCGACGTTGACTGGAGTCATGCGAGCCACCTACATGTACGCCGCCGGCGACGTCCGCGTCGTCACCGCCCCCGACCCGAAGGTCGTCGAGACCACCGACGCCCTGGTGGAGGTCACCCGCTCCTGCATCTGCGGCTCCGACCTGCACCCCTACCACTCGCTGCCGACGACCCCGGCCGGCACCTCGATGGGCCACGAGCTCATCGGCGTCGTGACCGAGGTCGGCGCCGACGTCACCACCCTGGCGCCGGGCGACTTCGTCATCGCGCCGTTCGCGATCTCGTGCGGCACGTGCGAGTTCTGCCGCGCCGGCCTGCAGACCTCCTGCGTGCGCGGAGGCTTCTGGAACGACGCCCAGCTCGGCACCGCCGGTGCTCAGGCCGAGGCGGTCCGCGTCCCGTACGCCGACGGCACCCTCGTGAAGGTCCCCGGTGTCGACCCGGCCACCGCCGACGAGGGCCTGCTGGCCTCGCTGCTGACCCTCTCCGACGTCTACGGCACCGGCTGGCACGCCGCGGTCCGGGCCGGCGTCACGGCCGGGGACACCGTCGCGGTCATCGGCGACGGCGCCGTCGGCCTCCTGGCGGTGCTCTCCGCCAAGCAGCTCGGTGCCGAGCGGATCGTGCTGATGGGCCGCCACCAGGTCCGCACCGACCTGGGCCGGGAGTTCGGCGCCACCGACGTCGTCGCCGAGCGCGGCGAGGACGGCATCGGCCAGGTGCTCGAGCTGACCGGCGGCGGTGCCACCCGGGTGCTCGAGGCTGTCGGCCACCTGCCGGCGTACGAGCAGGCCGTCGGGATCGTCCGCCCCGGCGGCGTCATCTCCCGGGTCGGGGTGCCGCAGTACGCCGACGGCCCGATCGGCTGGCCCTTCTTCGGCAAGAACGCCACGCTCACCGGCGGCCCAGCGCCCGTACGCGCCTACATCGAGCGGCTCCTGCCCGGCGTCCTCGACGGCACCGTCGACCCGGGCCGGGTCTTCGACCGCACGATCTCGCTCGACGAGGTCCCCGAGGGCTACGCGGCCATGGACAGCCGGCAGGCACTCAAGGTCATGGTCAAGGCCTGACCGGGCTCAACCCCCAGCACCGCGACCCCGACGACAGGAGAAGGACATGCAGATCGACCCCCGACAGCCCACCAGGAAGAACCCGCCCGAGCAGTTCACCGGCGACGTCTGGCTCGACCCGATCGCCTCGCCGCGCGAGCCCGGACAGCACATGGTCGTGGCGCGCGTGCGCTTCGCGCCAGGCGCACGGACGGCCTGGCACTCCCACGTCCTCGGGCAGACCCTGCACGTGACCCAGGGCGTCGCCTGGGTGCAGTCCCGCGGCGGCGACAAGGTCGAGGCCCACCCCGGTCAGACGCTCTACTGCCCGCCGGGCGAGGAGCACTGGCACGGTGCCTCGCCCGACACCTTCATGGAGCACCTCGCGATGCTCGAGCTGGGCGACGACCCGGCGACCGGCACGACCTGGCTCGAGCACGTCACCGACGAGGAGTACATCCGATGATGAGCCTGACACTGAACAACCACGTGAAGATGCCGGCCCTCGGGCTCGGGGTGTTCCAGACCCCGCCGGACGAGACCCGAGCGGCCGTCGAGGCGGCGCTGAGCACGGGCTACCGACACATCGACACCGCCGCGGCGTACGGCAACGAGCGTGAGGTCGGCCAAGCCATCCGCGCCTCCGGCCTGCCCCGGGACGAGGTCTTCGTGGAGACCAAGATCTGGATCAGCGACTACGGGTACGACGAGACGCTGCACGGGTTCGAGAAGAGCGCCGCGCTCGACACCGACCAGCGCGGCGGCCCCGAGCCGACCGACGTCACGCTGGAGGCCTTCGGCCGCGAGATCCCCGAAGCCTGAGGCCGAGTCGGCGCAACTTCGCACTCTCAGGGGCTCGAGTCGGCGCATCCTGACACTCCTCAGAGGCTCGAGTCGGCGCAACTTCACACTCTCAGAGGCTCGAGTCGGCGCATCCTCGCAGCGGCGGTGCGAGGATGCGCCGACTCGGCAGTCCTGGGGTGCGAGGTTGCGCCGACTCGGCACTTCCTGGGGTGCGAGGATGCGCCGACTCGGCAGTCCTGGGGTGCGAGGATGCGCCGACTCGGCAGTCCTGGGGTGCGAGGTTGCGCCGACTCGGCATCAGGCCCTGTGGAGGAGGCCTTGCCGGCGAGCGACCGCGAAGGACCACCCGATCGTCACGACGGCGGCGGTCGTGGTCAGGGTGATGATCGCGCCGCCCTTGATCAGCATGAAGTTCGACAGCGAGAGCGTCTGCAGCAGCCACAGGGTGATGACCGCCTTGACCAGGATGACCAGGCCCCACATGAGGGTCAGTCTCCAGAACAGCGCACGGATCTGAGGCCGCGCGGCGACCTCCGCGCTCACCGGGTAGAACTCCGGAGCGAGACGTGCGATCACCGGGCGGGCCGTGCACAGCGAGCCCAGGAAGATGGTCGCCACCGCGGCGTCGGCGAAGACCGGCTGAACGAAGTAGACGAAGGTGTTCCCGGTGGCGAGGGTGAAGGCCGTCTTCACCGTGAGGATCCCCAGGCTCAGCAGTACGAGCCCCGACACCGGTCGACCGGTGGCATGCCGCCAACACATCACGCCTACCATCCAGGCGAGCCCGACGATCACGGCGACGGCGATGTTGAACGTGCGCATCGTCGTCCACAACAGGACCGCGGGGATGAACACCGCGGTGCCGAGGGTGACGCCGACGCGTGCCAGGACGGCTTTCGGGTGTGGGTGCGGGTGTGCGGGCGCGGGCGTGGCCTGCGTCGCGATCCCGCTCATCGTTGTCATCGTGGCCCCGCCCCGGCTCAGCACCGGTAAGCCCGGTCCCTCCACGGTACCCACCAGCAGGCGGGCACGATCCCTGATCACGTGCCGGGGTCGTCGCTCCGCGGGCGCGTCGCACGGCGAGCCCCGGACTGATCGGAGCGCGAGCTCATCCGATAGGCCAGGAAGACCCCGACGCACACGATCAGCAGGATCACGAGCGCCACGATGAGGTAGACCCCGGGGGTGGTGATGGCCACGACCATGGCAAGCACGTTGCCTCGGTCGCCGTACGCGGGGCTCACCCGAAAGGGATGAACGGCCCGCACCGCGGGACGCGCCGACGCCGAGCCCGACCACTACATCTAGGTAGTTACAACGACGGGATTCCCAGGTATGGTGGTCAACGCAGCTGGTTCGGCGCCTCCGCCAGAGACGTCGTCGCAAGAGGGAACCCCGGTGTGAGTCCGGGACTGCCCCGCAGCGGTGAGTGGGAACGACCTCCGTCATCAAGCACTGGATCAGCCGATCCGGGAAGCGACGGACAGTAGGCCAAGCAACTGCCCACGAGTCCGAAGACCTGCCAGCTCTCCGCCGCCCATCGGCGGAGGTCCGCGACCTCGAGGGAGGGTCAGGGGATCATCAGCGACGCCCCGTGAGGTCGTCCGTCCCCTCCACCGCGCAGGTCGTGGAAGCACCACAGACAGGTTGCTTCACGAGGGGTGGATGCGCTGATGAGCACGACGCACGACCAGAAAGACCAGACGGACCACGAGCAGACCGCGATCACGGTCCTCAAGCGGGACGGCTCCCGCGTGGCGTACGACGGCTACGAGATCGCGAGGTCGATCGAGGAGGCCGCGGCCGGGCTCGACGACGAGGTGGCACGGGCAACCCAGCTGCGCTCGGAGCTGGAGATCACGCTCTTCGACGGGATCACCAGCGAGCAGCTGGACGAGGCGGTCATCCAGGTGGCCCTGCAGAACGTCAAGGACGACCCGGCGTACGACACCATCGCCTCCCGGCTGCTGGTGAAGAGCCTCTACAAGGCGATCTTCGGCGAGGGCGTGACCCGCGACGAGGTGCACGCCTTCCACGGCGAGGCCTTCGTCGGCTTCGTCGAGCGCGGTGTCGAGCTCGGCCTGCTCGACAGCCGGTTGCGCGACTTCGACGTGCAGCGCCTCGGCGCCGCGCTCGACCCGGACCGCGACGACCTGCTGCGCTACATCGGCCTGCAGACGATGCGCACCCGCTACATGATCTCGGCGCCGGACGGCCGGCAGCTGGAGATGCCGCAGTTCTTCTGGATGCGCGTAGCGATGGGCCTGGCGCTCAACGAGGAGGACAGGGACGCCGCGGCGATCCGGTTCTACGACAAGATGTCGCGGCTGGAGTACCTCGCCGCCGGCTCGACGCTCGTCAACGCCGGGACGTCGTACGCCCAGCTCTCCAACTGCTTCGTCATGCAGATGGAGGACGAGATCGAGCACATCGCCAAGTCGGTGCGCGACGTCATGTGGCTGACCAAGGGCACCGGCGGCATCGGGCTCTCGGTCACCAAGCTGCGCTCCGAGGGCTCGCCGATCAGGTCCAACAACACGGTCTCCACCGGGCCGATCCCGTTCATGCACACGATCGACTCGACGCTGCGCGCGGTCAGCCGCGGCGGCAAGAAGTTCGGCGCGCTGTGCTTCTACATCGAGAACTGGCATCTCGACTTCGCCCAGTTCCTCGACCTGCGGCAGAACTCGGGCGACCCCTACCGGCGCACCCGCACCGCCAACACGGCCGTGTGGATCAGCGACGAGTTCATGAAGCGGGTCGACGCCGACCAGCCCTGGTATCTCTTCGACCCCGCCGAGGTGCCCGACCTGGTCGAGCTCACCGGCCGCGCGTTCTCGGAGCGCTACCGCGAGTACGTCGCCCTGGCCGATGCCGGCCAGCTGCGGCACAAGAAGCTCGGCGCCCGCGAGCAGTTCCGGGCGATCCTGACCTCGCTGCAGTCCACCTCGCACCCGTGGCTGACCTGGAAGGACACCATCAACACCCGTGCCCTCAACGACAACACGGGCACGATCCACCTCTCCAACCTGTGCACCGAGATCACGCTGCCGCAGGACCGCGACAACGTCTCGGTCTGCAACCTGGCCTCGATCAACCTCTCGCGCCACGTGACCGGCCGGCGTCAGCACGCCACGATCGACTGGGACCGGCTGGCCGAGTCGACCCGCCTCGCGGTCCGCCAGCTCGACAACCTCATCGACATCACGATCTCCTCGGTGTCCGAGTCCGAGCGCTCCAACGAGCTCAACCGGGCGCTCGGGCTGGGGGTGATGGGCTTCACCGACGTCGTCGAGCGGTTCGGCTTCTCCTATGAGTCGAGTGCGGCGTACGACCTGATCGACCGCCTCATGGAGTTCGTCTCCTGGCACGCGATCGACGCCTCGGCGGACCTCGCCCGCGAGCGCGGCGCCTACCCGAACTTCGAGGGCTCGAAGTGGAGCAAGGGACTCGTCCCGGTCGACACGATCAACCTGCTCGAGAAGGACCGTGGCGTCCCGGTCGCGGTCGACCGGAGCGAGCGGCTCGACTGGGACGCCCTGCGCGCGAAGGTCGCCGGCGGCATCCGCAACTCCACCCTGATGGCGATTGCGCCGACGGCCTCGATCGGCCTGGTCGCCGGCACCACGCCCGGCCTCGACCCGCAGTTCAGCCAGATCTTCAGCCGCACCACCAGCTCCGGGAAGTTCCTGGAGGTCAACCGCAACCTCGTCGAGGACCTGCGCGCGGCCGGGCTGTGGGAGCAGGTCCGCGACGCGCTGCTGCGCCACCAGGGCGACCTGTCCAAGGTCGCGGCCGAGCACGAGGCGGTCCCGGCGGAGCTGGTCGAGATCTACCAGACGTCGTTCCAGCTCTCGGGCCGCGCCTACCTCGAGGTCGCCGCCCGCGCGCAGAAGTGGATCGACCAGGCGATCAGCCGCAACATCTACCTCGCTGACCGCAGCGTGTCGAACATGACGGACCTCTACGCCGACGCGTGGCGGATGGGCGTCAAGACGACCTACTACCTGCACATGATGCCGCGGCACACCGCCGAGCAGAGCACCGTCAAGGTCAACAAGGCGGAGCAGGCCCAGTCCGCCGGCGCCGGAGCCGGCGTACGCCGGGGGTTCGGTGCGGCGGTGGCACCACCGCCGCCCGTGTTGCCGGTGGTGCCCGTCGTGCCCGCTGACGTGCAGGTGCTGGAGGTCGTCGACGCGGCTCCCGACGAGGCCCTGTGCCCCGTCGACCCCCAGGAGCGTCTCCAGTGCGAGTCGTGCCAGTGAGCGCCCCCATGAGTGCCCCCGTGAGTCGCGGCATCCTCGGCACCGGCATCGAGGAGGGCCTCCTGCTCAAGCCGGTCACCTACCAGTGGGCGATGGACCTCTACGACCAGGCCGTCGCGAACACGTGGTTTCCCAACGAGGTGCAGCTGGGTGAGGACCTCGCCGACTTCGAGCGGATGAGCGCCGACGAGCGGCAGGCCCTGACGTTCCTGATGAGCTACTTCAACCCCAACGAGCTGCTCGTCAACAAGGCGCTGGCGTTCGGCGTGTACCCCTACGTCAACGCGGCCGAGTGCCACCTCTACCTCGCCAAGCAGATGTGGGAGGAGGCCAACCATTGCATGAGCTTCGAGTACGTCCTCGAGACGTTCCCGATCGACCGCGAGGCGGCGTACGCCTCCCACGTCACCGTGCCGTCGATGGCCGCGAAGGAGGAGTTCGAGGTCCGCTTCATCAGGCGGATGACCGAGCAGACGCTCGACATCACGACCATCGAGGGCAAGCAGGACTTCGTCCGCAACCTGATCGCCTACAACGTCATCCTCGAGGGGATCTGGTTCTACTCGGGCTTCATGGTCGCGCTCAGCTTCCGGCAGCGGAACCTGCTGCGTAACTTCGGGTCGCTCATCGACTGGATCGTCCGCGACGAGTCGCTGCACCTGAAGTTCGGCATCAACCTCGTGCTGACCGTGCTGGAGGAGAACCCGGAGATCTCGACGGAGGAGTTCGCCGCCGAGATCAAGCAGATGATCCTCGACGCCGTCGAGATGGAGGAGGCCTACAACCGCGACCTGCTGCCGAGCGGGATCCTCGGGCTCAACGCCGACTACATCAACACCTACGTCAAGTACCTCGCCGACCGGCGCCTCGACGAGCTCGGCTTCGGCCCGCACTACGGGGTCGCCAACCCGGCGAAGTGGATGGCGGCGGCGAACGACACCCTCCAGCTGGTCAACTTCTTCGAGTCGATCAACACCTCCTACGAGGTCAACGCCCGTCAGGGCTGAGTGGGAGGACCCCTCATGAGCGACGTGCTCACCGGGGCCCCCAGCATCGGCAGCGGTCGTCGTCAGACGCGACTGCTGCCGATGCTCGGCCCTGCCTTCGTCACCGCGGTCGCGTACGTCGACCCGGGCAACTTCGCCACCAACGTGACCGCCGGATCGACCTACGGCTACCTGCTCGTCTGGGTCGTCCTGGCCAGCAACGCGATCGCGATGCTCGTCCAGTACCTCTCCGCCAAGGCCGGCATCGCCACCGGCAGGAGCCTCGCCGCCCTGTGCCGCGACCGCTGCCCGCGCCCGGTCGCCGGCGCCCTGTGGGTGCAGGCGGAGATCGTCGCGGTCGCGACCGACCTGGCCGAGGTGGTCGGGGGAGCGATCGCGCTGCGGATCCTCTTCGGGCTGCCGCTGCTGGCCGGCGGGCTGGTCACCGGCGGCGTCGCCTTCGCCCTCCTCGCGCTGTGCCGGCGCGGGCACCGGCCGTTCGAGGTCGCGATCGGCGGCGCGCTCGCGGTCATCCTGGTCGGCTTCGCCGTCGACGCGGTCCTGGCCGGCGTACGCCCGCCTGCGGTGCTGGCCGGGGCGGTCCCGCGCCTGGCCGGCACCGACAGCGTGCTGCTGGCCGTCGGCATGCTCGGTGCGACCGTGATGCCGCACGCCATCTACCTGCACGGCGGACTGACCAGCGCGCGGTCGCGAGCCGGCGCCGACCCCCGCACGCTGCTGCGAGCGCAGCGAGTCGACGTCGTGGCGGCGATGACCGTGGCCGGGCTGATGAACCTCCTGCTGCTCGTCGTGGCGGCGGCGGCGCTCTCGGGGCGCGGCATCGACACCATCGAGGGGGCGTACGCCGGGCTCGGGTCGACCCTGGGCTCCGTCGCGGCTGCGCTGTTCGCCGTGGCGCTGCTGGCCTCGGGGCTCGCCTCCTCGAGCGTCGGCACGCTCTCGGGCCAGCTGGTGATGGAGGGCTTCCTGCGTCGCCGGATCCCGGACGTCGTACGCCGCTCGGCGACCCTCGCGCCGGCTCTCCTCGTCCTCGCCGTCGGCGTCGACCCGACCCGCGCGCTGCTGGTCTCGCAGGTGGTGCTGTCCTTCGGCATCCCGTTCGCGATCGTGCCGCTGGTGTGGCTGACCGCCCGTCGCGACGTGATGGGCGCGCTCGTCAACCACCGGCTCACGACCGTCGCTGGCGCGGTCTGCGCGGCCGCCGTGATCGGCCTCAACGGCATGCTGATCGCCGCCGTCGTCGGCCCCGTCTGAGCCCGAGACCCGCGCCGTTGCGTGGGTGCTTGCGGACGCCTCCGGAAAGGGTTATGACACTCCGAGGAGGTAGCCATGGCCCAGATCGTGGTCAACGGTGAGCCGCGGGGCCTCGACGGGGTGCCGCCGTCCACCAGCGCGCTGGACTTCCTGCGCGGCTGCGGCCTGACGGGCGCCAAGGAGGGCTGCGCCGAGGGCGAGTGCGGCGCCTGCTCGGTCATGGTCGCCCGGCCGGCGCCGGACGGGTCGGACGCCACCGAGTGGACCGCGGTCAACTCCTGCCTCGTCCCCGCCGCCGCTCTCGACGGTCAGGAGGTCGTGACCGCGGAGGGGCTCGGCGCCCCCGACGCCCTGCACCCGGTGCAGCACGAGATGGCGGTGCGTGGCGGCTCCCAGTGCGGCTACTGCACGCCTGGGTTCGTCTGCTCGATGGCGGCGGAGTTCTACCGCTCGGGCCGGGCGGCGACCAACGGGACGGGGCCCCACGACGACCAGGGTGAGAACGGCTTCGACCTGCACTCGGTGAGCGGCAACCTGTGCCGGTGCACGGGTTATCGACCGATCAGGGACGCCGCGTACGCGCTCGGGTTCCCGGGCGCCGACGACCCCCTCGCCCTCCGGCGCGCGGCCGCCCCACCCGCACCGGCGCGGACCCGGCTGAGCGACCACGAGTCGGCGTACCTGAGGCCGGCCAGCCTCGCCGACGCACTCCAGCTCCTGCTCGAGCACAACGACGCCGTCGTCGTCGCGGGCAGCACCGACTGGGGCGTCGAGGTCAACCTGCGGGGACGTCGTGTGCCGCTGGTCGTGGCCGTCGACCGGCTCCCGGAGCTACGCCGCTTCTCGGTCGGAGCCGAGGAGGTACGCATCGGCGCCGCCCTGACCCTGACCGAGATCGGGCGCCGGCTGGACGGGCGACTGCCGCTGGTCAGCGCGCTGCTGCCCCAGTTCGGCTCCCCACTGATCCGCAACAGCGCGACCCTCGGCGGCAACCTCGGCACCGGGTCGCCGATCGGCGACGCCCCGCCGGTGCTGCTCGCCCTCGACGCCTCCCTCGTCCTGATCTCCTCGGCGAGGGAGCGGACCGTGCCCCTCGCGGACTACTTCACCGGCTACCGCGAGTCGGTGCGCGAGCCCGGCGAGCTGATCGCCGAGGTCGTGGTGCCACTGCCGGCGAGCGCCGTCACCGGGTTCCACAAGATCGCCAAGCGACGCTTCGACGACATCTCGTCCGTGGCGGTCGCGTTCGCCATCGACGTCGCCGGGGGCGTCGTCCGCAAGGCTCGCATCGGGCTCGGCGGCGTCGCCGCGACGCCCCTGCGAGCGCTCGCCACGGAGGCGGCTCTCGAGGGCCGGCCCTGGACCGCGGAGACCGTCGAGGAGGCCGCCGCCGTCATGGCGGGGGAGGGCACGCCGATCTCCGACCAGCGCGCCAGCGCCGACTACCGCAGGGCGATGCTCGGCCAGTCGCTGCGCAAGCTCTTCGACGAGGTGACGGCATGACCACCACCACCGAGCCGATCACGACCAGCCCGCTGTCGCGCCGGCCCGACGACGCGGTTGTCGGGGAGTCGCTGCACCACGAGGCCGCGGCCCTGCACGTCACCGGCCAGGCGCTCTACACCGACGACCTCGTCGGCCGGACGGGCGACGTGCTGCACGCGCACCCCGTCCAGGTGCGAGCGGCGCACGCGCTCGTGACGAGGCTCGACGTCTCCCCGGCGTACGACGTCCCGGGCGTCGTACGCGTGCTGACCGCGGCCGACGTGCCCGGCGTCAACGATGCCGGGGTCAAGCACGACGAGCCGCTCTTCCCGACCGAGGTCATGTATCACGGCCACGCCGTCTGCTGGGTGCTCGGCGAGACGCTCGAGGCCGCCCGCCGCGGTGCCGCGGCGGTGGTCGTCGAGCACAGCGAGCTGCCATCACTTGTCACCGTCGAGGAGGCGATCGAGGCGGGCAGCTTCCAGGGTGCACAGCCCACGCTGGCGCGCGGGGATTCGGCGGCGGGGCTCGCCCGCGCGACGCACGTCTTCGAGGGCGTGACGACCTGCGCCGGGCAGGAGCACTTCTACCTGGAGACGCACAGCTCGCTGGCGTACGTCGACGAGAACGGCCAGATCTTCGTCCAGTCCAGCACCCAGCACCCGACCGAGACCCAGGAGATCGTCGCCCACGTGCTGGGCCTGTCCAGCCACCACGTCACCGTCCAGTGCCTGCGGATGGGCGGCGGCTTCGGCGGCAAGGAGATGCAGCCGCACGGGCTGGCGGCCGTCGCCGCGCTCGGCGCCACCCTCACCGGCCGACCAGTCCGGCTGCGGCTCAGCCGCGCGCAGGACATGACGATGACGGGCAAGCGACACGGCTTCCACGCGACGTGGCGGGTCGGCTTCGACGACGACGGGCTCCTCACCGGCCTCGAGGCGACGCTGACCTCCGACGGAGGCTGGAGCCTGGACCTCTCGGAGCCGGTGCTCTCGCGGGCGCTGTGCCACGTCGAGAACGCCTACTGGATCCCCGACATCACTGTCCACGGTCGCATCGCGAAGACCAACAAGACCTCCCAGACCGCGTTCCGGGGCTTCGGCGGCCCCCAGGGGATGCTGGTGATCGAGGACATCATCGGCCGGTGCGCGCCCGTCCTCGGGATCGCGCCGGCGGAGCTGCGCAGGCGCAACTTCTACGTCGAGGGACAGGCCACGCCGTACGGCCAGGTGGTCCGCCACCCGCACCGGCTGGCCGACGCGTGGGACCAGGTCACCGAGACGGCCTCGCTGGACGCCCGCCGGGCGCAGGTCGACGAGTGGAACGCGGCCCACCCGCACCGCAAGCGCGGGCTCGCGATCACGCCGGTGAAGTTCGGCATCTCGTTCAACTTCACGGCGTTCAACCAGGCGGGCGCGCTGGTGCACGTCTACAAGGACGGCTCGGTGCTGATCAACCACGGTGGCACCGAGATGGGCCAGGGGCTGCACACCAAGATGCTCCAGGTGGCGGCGACGGCCCTCGGCGTGCCGATGTCGAAGGTCCGCCTCGCCCCGACCCGCACCGACAAGGTCCCGAACACCTCCGCCACCGCCGCGTCCTCCGCGTCCGACCTCAACGGCGGCGCGGTCAAGAACGCCTGCGACCAGATCATCGAGCGGCTCGCGCCCGTCCGCGCCGCCCTCCTGGCCGACGGGAAGCCGGACGCGTCCTGGGAGGAGGTCGTCTCGGCCGCGTACTTCGCGCGTGTCCAGCTGTGGGCGGCCGGCTACTTCGCGACGCCGGGGCTGAGCTGGGACCCCGCGGCGGTGCGCGGGACGCCGTTCAAGTACTTCGCGTACGGCGTCGCCGCCGCCGAGGTCGAGGTGGACGGCTTCACCGGTGCCTACGCGACCCGCCGGGTCGACATCGTCCACGACGTCGGCGACTCGCTGTCGCCGCTGATCGACATCGGGCAGATCGAGGGCGGCTTCGTGCAGGGCGTCGGCTGGCTGACGCTGGAGGACCTGCGGTGGGACGAGTCCGACGGCCCGGGGCGCGGCCGGCTCACGACCGACTCGGCCTCGACCTACAAGCTGCCGTCCTTCTCGGAGATGCCGACCGAGCTCAACGTCGCCCTGCTCGAGCGGGCGCACGAGGACGGCGTCGTCTACGGCTCCAAGGCCGTCGGCGAGCCGCCGCTGATGCTGGCGTTCAGCGTCCGTGAGGCGCTCCGCGACGCGTGCGGGGCCTTCGGGCCGCGCGGCCGACCGGTCGAGCTCGCGGCGCCCGCGACCCCGGAGGCGGTCTACTGGGCGTTGTCCGCGGCACGTGACGCCCTCCGTGCGGCGCCTCGTGATGGGGCGGGGGCGACGCCGTGAGCACCTGGATCGAGGCGGTGCGGGCCCTGCGAGCGGCCCGCGAGCCCGGCGTACTCGTCACCGTGACCGAGGTGCGCGGCCACGCGCCGCGCGAGGCCGGCGCGAAGATGGTCGTCTCCGCGGCCCGGACCTGGGCGAGCATCGGCGGCGGCAACGTCGAGGAGGAGGCGATCCGGCGCGCCCGCGCGCTGCTGGAGTCCGAGTCGACGGCGCCGACGACGTTCACGGCGTCGCTCTCGGACAAGGCGCCGATCCAGCACGGCGTGCAGTGCTGTGGCGGCGAGGTCACCGTGCTGCTCGAGCCGCTCCCCGTGGTCCCGTCGATCGCGGTCTTCGGTCTGGGCCACGTCGGCCTCGAGCTCGCCCGGATCCTGGCCCGCCACGACGTCGAGCTGCACCTGGTCGACTCCCGGGAGGCGCAGCTGAGCTCTGACCTGCTCGGGCCGCTGGACGACGCGGTCGCCACCGTGCACGCGCACCACGTGCCCGTGATCCCCGAGCTGGTGCTCTCCGAGCTGCCGCGGGGCACGAGCGTCCTCGTGCTCACCCACGACCACGCCGAGGACCTCGCGATCGTCGACGCCGCGCTGCGCTGTCGCCACCTCGGGTCGATCGGACTGATCGGGTCCTCGGCCAAGTGGACGCGCTTCCGCTCGAAGCTCGCCGCCGCCGGCTTCACCGCCGAGGAGCTCGACCGCGTCGTGACCCCGATCGGGCTCCCCGGGCTCACGACCAGCAAGGAGCCGGCCGCCATCGCCCTGTCGGTGGCGGCTGCTTGGCTCACCTCTGTTGAGGCCCCGACATCGGTCGGGCTCGCCCCGGCAGAAGAGGACTGAGATGCCAGCAACGGACGCGAGCCGCGTCGCCGTCGGCGGCCTGGCGGTGGCCAGGGTGCTCCACGACTTCGTCCGCGACGAGGCGCTGCCCGGATCGGGGATCGACGAGCGCGAGTTCTGGGCCGGCTTCGAGGCGATCGTCGACGACTTCGCGCCGCGCAACCGGGACCTCCTGGCGCGCCGCGACGAGCTGCAACGTCAGCTCGACGACTGGCACACCGCCCACCCGGGGCCGATCGCCGACCATGCGGCGTACGAGCAGCTGCTGCGCGACCTCGGCTACCTGACCGACGAGCCCGGCGACTTCCAGATCCGGACGTCGAACGTCGACCCTGAGGTCGCCGTCCAGGCCGGACCCCAGCTCGTCGTACCGCTGCTCAACGCGAGGTTCGCCGCCAACGCCGCCAACGCGCGCTGGGGCTCGCTCTACGACGCGCTCTACGGGACCGACGTCGTGCCGGAGACGGGCGGCGCGGAGAAGGGCGCCTCCTACAACCCGATCCGCGGGGCCGAGGTCATCGCGCGTGCTCGCGCCCTCCTCGACGCCCACTTCCCACTGGCGAGCGGAAGCCATGCCGACGCCCGGAGCTACGCGGTCTCAGGCGGCGCCGTGGTTGTCGAGCTCGAGGACACCACCACCGGGCTCGTCGACCCGCAGCAGTACGTCGGGCACCGCGGTGACCCGGCCCGACCGGACGCGGTGCTGCTCGTCCACCACGGCCTGCACGTCGAGATCCAGGTCGACCGCGCCGACCCGATCGGCAAGGACGACCCGGCCGGGGTGAAGGACCTGCTGGTCGAGGCCGCGGTCTCCACGATCATGGATCTCGAGGACTCGGTCGCCGCCGTCGACGCCTACGACAAGGTCGACGGCTACCGCAACTGGCTGCGCCTCATGCAGGGCAGCCTCACCGCGACGGTGGCGAAGGACGGCCGGACCTTCACGCGCCGGCTCGAGCCGGACCGGGTCTACGACGGCCCGGCTGGTCAGGTCGTCCTGCCCGGGCGCGCGCTGCTGTTCGTCCGGCAGGTCGGCCTCCTGATGACCACCGACGCCGTGCTGGACAAGGGCGGGCAGGAGATCCCGGAAGGCATCCTCGACGCCGTGCTGACCGCGCTGGGCAGCCTGGTGGACCTGCAGCGACGCGGCGACCTGACCAACTCCCGGGCCGGCTCCATGTATGCCGTGAAGCCGAAGATGCACGGACCCCTCGAGGTGGCGTTCACCGACGAGCTCTTCGCCCGGGTCGAGGACCTCCTCGGCCTCGACCGCTTCACCATCAAGCTGGGGATCATGGACGAGGAGCGCCGCACGTCGGCGAACCTCAAGGCGTGCATCCACGCTGCCCGTGACCGGGTCGCGTTCATCAACACCGGCTTCCTCGACCGAACCGGCGACGAGCTCCACACCTCCATGCTGGGTGGCGCGATGATCCGCAAGGGCGAGATGAAGTCGACCGCATGGATCAGCGCGTACGAGGCCCAGAACGTCGACATCGGGCTCGAGTGCGGCTTCCAGGGCAGGGCGCAGATCGGCAAGGGCATGTGGGCCATGCCCGACGAGATGGCCGCCATGCTCGAGCAGAAGGTCAACCACCCGCTCGCCGGAGCCTCGTGTGCCTGGGTGCCGTCGCCGACGGCGGCCACGCTGCACGCGCTCCACTACCACCGGGTCGACGTCGCCGCCCGCCAGCGCGAGCTGTCCGGGGGACGCCGGACGAGTCTCGAACAGCTGCTCACCGTCCCGCTGGCCGCGAGCACCGACTGGACGGACGAGGAGCGCACCGCCGAGGTCGAGAACAACCTCCAGGGCATCCTCGGCTACGTGAAGCGCTGGATCGACGACGGCATCGGCTGCTCGAAGGTCCCCGACATCCACGGCACCGCCCTGATGGAGGACCGCGCCACCTGCCGCATCTCGTCCCAGCACGTGGCCAACTGGCTGCACCACGGCGTCGTCACCGCCGAGGAGGTCGAGGCCGCCTTCGAGCGGATGGCCGAGGTCGTCGACCGGCAGAACGCGGGCTTCGGCTACGCGCCGATGGCTCCGGCGTACGACGACGAGGCGTTCGGGGCGGCGCGCGACCTGGTCCTCCAGGGTCTCGAGCAGCCGTCCGGCTACACCGAGCCGATCCTGCACCGCAGCCGTCGCGCCAAGAAGGCCACCCGGAAGTCGGCCCAGGAGTGACGCGGCGAGCAGATGTCGACGGTGTCGCCGAGCGCCTGACCGCGCAGCTGGACGCGCGGCTGGCGGCGGCGGACGCGGCCCTGGCCGCCGGCTACCCGGGGGCGCGACCCGGGAGGCAGCCCGTGCACACGGTCTACGTGCCGGCCGACCGCTACGAGGAGGACCTGGTCGGCCGCTACGGCGCCGCCGCACGGCAGAGCATCGAGGAGCACGCCGAGGCCTTCGCCGCCGTCGTGGGCGACGCCGACATCGTCGACCGGGTGCGTGCCAAGCTCGCGAGCGAGCCGGTCGAGGACCTCAGGATCGACTTCGAGGACGGATACGTCGGCAAGGGCGACGCCGACGAGGACGCCGACGTGCTCCGGGCCGCGACCGCGCTGGCCGCGAGCCGGCTGTCCGGGCGCGCCGCGCCGTTCGGCGGCATCCGCATCAAGTGCCTCGAGCCGGCGACCCGGCGTCGTGCGATCCGGACGCTCACCGCGTTCGTCGCGACCCTGGTGGACCACGGCGCGGGGCTGGACGGCTGGGTGGTCACGCTGCCGAAGGTCACCAGCGTCGACCAGGTCGAGGCCATGCTGCATGCCTGCGGCGTGCTCGAGGGCGAGCTGGGGCTGGCGGAGGGCACGCTGCGGTTCGAGATCCAGGTCGAGACGCCGCAGTCGATCCTCGGCCCGGACGGCACCGCGCTCGTCGCGCGGATGGTGCACGCGGCCGGTCACCGGCTGACCGGCCTGCACTACGGCACCTACGACTACTCGGCCTTCTGCGGGATCGCCGCCGAGCAGCAGTCGCTGGAGCACCCCGTCGCCGACCACGCCAAGCTGGTCATGCAGGCAGCCGCCGCGGGCACGGGCGTGCGCCTCTCCGACGGCTCGACCAACGTGCTGCCGGTCGGCGACGCCGCCGACATCGAGGCGGCCTGGTCGAACCACCACCGGCTGGTCCGGCGGTCGCTGGAGCGGGGCTTCTACCAGGGGTGGGACCTCCACCCGGCGCAGCTGCCGACCCGCTACGCAGCGACGTACGCCTTCTACCGCGAGGGGCTGCCCCGGGCGCTCACCCGGCTGGCCGACTACACCCGCCACACGACGGGCGGCATCGCGGACGAGCCCGCGACCGCGCGCGCCCTGGCGGCGTACCTCCTGCGTGGCGTGGACTGCGGCGCCGTCGACGAGACGGAGATCGTCAGCGCCACGTCACTCGGGGCGGAGTCCTTGCAGGCCCTGGCCCACTACAACCGGCCCACGACAGCGTGAGGAGCACCCCGTCATGACGCCCATCCTGGGAGCCAACCAGTACGGCAAGGCGGAGAGCCGCGTCGTCCGGATCGTGCGCGACACCGCCCGTCACGAGATCCGCGACCTCAACGTGTCGACGTCGCTGCGCGGCGACTTCGCGGCCGCGCACATCACCGGCGACCAGTCCCAGGTGCTCCCGACCGACACGCAGAAGAACACCGCGTTCGCCTACGCCAAGATCCACGGCGTCGACTCGATCGAGGACTACGCGATCGCGCTGGGCGGCCGACTCCTGGAGGCGACCCCGGCCGCCGACCAGGCGCAGGTGCGCGTGGAGGAGTACGCCTGGGACCGGCTGGGCGACCACTCGTTCGTACGCCGCGGCGGTGCAGTCCACACCGCCGTCGTGACCGTGACGCGCGCCGGCGTCCACGTCATCTCCGGCGTCCGCGACCTGGTCGTGCTGAACTCCACCGACTCCGAGTTCAAGGGCTTCCTCAAGGACGAGTTCACGACCCTCGCCGAGGCCGACGACCGCATCCTCGCCACCTCCCTGGTCGCCCGCTGGCGGCACACCACCGCGGAGGGCGTCGACTGGGCAGGCGTCGACTGGAATGCGTCGTACGCCGACGCGCTCGACATCCTGCTGCGGACGTTCGCGGGCACCTACTCCCGGGCGCTCCAGGAGACGCTGTACGCCATGGGGACAGCGCTCCTCGAGAGCCGGCCCGACCTTGCCGAGGTGCGGTTCTCGGCGCCCAACAAGCACCACTTCCTCGTCGACTTCAGCGGGTTCGGGGTGGGCGGGCTGACCAACGACGGCGAGGTCTTCATCGCCGCGGACCGGCCCTACGGGCTCATCGAGGCCGAGGTCACCCGCGCCGACGCCCCACCCGCCGGCGACGCCTGGCTGGCCGTGCCGGGGTTCTGCTGATGGGCGTCACGGTGGCGCGCGAGACGCTGCTCGCCTGCCTGTCGGTCCCGCGCTGGGCCGACGAGATCCTGGTCGCGCAGCCCTACGCCGACCGTCAGGCCCTCCTCCACGCAGCCGACACTGCGGCCCGGGAGCTCACCGACGGCGAGCTCGACCAGGCCCTCTCGGGGCATCCCCGGATCGGCGAGCGCGGCGGAGCGCAGTCGACGCGGGAGCAGTCCGGGGTCGACCCGAGCGTCGGCGACGTCGCGGCCCGGCTGGCGGCCGGCAACGCCGCCTACGAGCAGCGCTTCGACCGCGTCTTCCTGATCCGGGCGGCTGGCCGGGACGCCGAGCAGGTCCTCGCCGAGCTGGACCGCCGTCTCCGCAACGACGACGCGACCGAGCGCGCCGAGACCGTCGACAACCTGCGAGAGATCGCTCTTCTCAGATTGGAGCAGGCCCTGTGAGCACGCTCTCCACCCACGTCCTCGACACCGCGTCGGGCCGGCCGGCCGCGGGCGTGGCGGTCCGCCTCGAGACCCGCGACGGCCGGCTGCTGGGGGAGGCGGCGACCGACGCGGACGGGCGGGTCGGCGGCCTCGGCCCGGATCGGCTGGAGCCAGGCGACTACGCGCTCCGCTTCGACACGGGGTCCTACGTCGACGGCTTCTACCCCGAGGTCGTGGTGACCTTCACCGTCGCCGACCCCGGCGAGCACTACCACGTGCCGCTGCTCCTCAGCCCCTTCGGCTACTCGACATACCGTGGCAGCTGAGCTCGACCTCGTCGTCCGCGCCCGCCGGGCGGTCGTGGACGGCCGCGAGGTGCCGGCCGCGGTCGGCGTACGAGACGGGCGCATCGCCGCCCTCACCGCGCTCGACGACGCTCCGCCGGCGCGAGAGACGGTGACGCTCGAGGACGACGAGGTGCTGCTGCCCGGCCTGGTCGACACCCACGTCCACGTCAACGAGCCTGGTCGCACGGAGTGGGAGGGCTTCGCGACCGCCACCCGGGCTGCCGCGTCGGGGGGCGTCACCACGATCCTCGACATGCCGCTCAACTCGATCCCACCCACCACCACGGTCGCCCACCTGCGGACGAAGCAGGACGTCGCCCGTGGGCGCGTCCACGTCGACGTCGGCTTCTGGGGCGGCGCCGTGCCCGGCAACCTCGCCGACCTGGAGCCGATGCACGGGGCCGGCGTCTTCGGGTTCAAGTGCTTCCTGCTCGACTCCGGGGTCGAGGAGTTCGGGCACCTGGAGCCGCCGGCGTTCGCACTCGCCATGAAGGAGACCGCCCGTCTCGGCGCGCTCCTCATCGTGCACGCCGAGGACGGCCGCCTCCTCGACGACGGCGCGCTGCGGGGCGCCAGCTACGCGGGCTTCCTCGCGTCGCGACCGCCCGAGGCGGAGGGTGCCGCGATCGAGCTCGTCATCGCGCAGGCCCGCGAGACCGGCGGTCGGGCGCACGTCGTCCACCTGAGCAGCGCCGGCGCCGTACCCGCACTGCGCGCGGCGCGGGCCGCCGGCGTCGACGTGAGCGTCGAGACGTGCCCGCACTACCTGACCTTCGACGCCGAGCACATCCCCGACGGCGCCACCGAGCTCAAGTGCTGTCCGCCCATCCGCGGCGCGGCGAACCGGGAGGCCCTCTGGGCCGCGCTGGCCGCATCCGACGTGGACTTCGTCGTCTCGGACCACTCGCCCTGCACGCCGGACCTCAAGCGGCGCGGCGGCGGCGACTTCGGGCAGGCGTGGGGCGGGATCGCCTCCCTGCAGCTCGGACTCCCGGCGGTCTGGACCGGCGCTCGCGCACACGGCCACACGTTGGTGGACGTCGTGCGCTGGATGGCCGAGGCGCCGGCGCGACGCGTCGGCCTCGGGCACAAGGGGAGGATCGCGGTCGGGGCGGATGCGGACCTGGTCCGGTTCGCCCCGGAGGAGACCTTCACGGTCGACGTCTCCGCCCTGCATCATCGGAACCCGATCTCCGCCTACGCCGGCCGGTCCCTCCGGGGGGCCGTCCGGCAGACCTGGCTCCGCGGCGTCCCGACAGCCGACCGCGAGCCTGGCGGACAACTACTGAGGAGAGGTCGCCGATGACCGACCAGAGCGCCTACCACGTGCCGGCGGGCGGCCTCCCGCCACAGACCGCCCTCACGACGGATCGGGCCACGTTCACGGAGGCGTACGCCGTTATCCCGGCGCGCACGCTCAGCGACATCACCGCCTCCTACCTGCCGGCCTGGACGCAGACCCGGCTGTGGGTGCTGGCCCGCCCGTTGTCCGGCTTCGCCGAGACGTTCAGCCAGTACGTCGTCGAGGTGTCGCCCGGCGGCGGCTCGGACGCTCCCGAGACGGATCCCGGCGCCGAGGCGGTGCTGTTCGTCGTCGGCGGGACGCTCGTCCTCACGATCGACGGCGCCGAGCACGAGATCGCGCCCGGCGGCTACGCCTACCTGCCGCCCGGTGCGGCCTGGACGCTGCACAACCGCGGCACGGCGACGGGCGCCTTCCACTGGATCCGCAAGCGCTACCAGTGGGTCGACGGGCTCGACGTGCCCGAGGCCTTCGTGACCCGCGAGCAGGACGTCACCCCGATCGACATGCCGGGCACCGACGGCGTCTGGTCGACCACGCGGTTCGTCGACACGGCGGACCTGCGCCACGACATGCACGTCAACATCGTGACCTTCGAGCCGGGTGGCGCGATCCCGTTCCCGGAGACGCACGTGATGGAGCACGGGCTCTACGTGCTGGAGGGCAAGGCCGTCTACCTGCTCAACCGCGACTGGATCGAGGTCGAGGCGGGGGACTTCATGTGGCTGCGCGCGTTCTGCCCGCAGGCCTGCTACGCCGGCGGTCCGGGACGCTTCCGTTACCTCCTCTACAAGGATGTGAATCGCCATGTCGGGCTCTGACCTCCCAGCGAACGACCAGGACTGGCTGCAGCAGGCCGTCGACCTGGCGGTCGCCAACGTGGCGGAGGGCGGCGGCCCGTTCGGCGCGGTCATCGTCCGGGACGGCTCGCTGGTCGCGTCGGGCCAGAACAGGGTGACCGCGGACCTCGACCCGACCGCCCACGCCGAGGTGCAGGCGATCCGGGCGGCCGGCAAGGCGCTCGGCGACTTCTCCCTGGCCGGGTGCACGCTCTACACCTCCTGTGAGCCGTGCCCCATGTGCCTCGCGTCGTCGCTGTGGGCACGCCTGGACCGGATCGTCTATGCAGCGGACCGCAACGACGCGGCCGACGGCGGGTTCGACGACCGTGAGTTCTACGAGCTGTTCGCCCGGGATCGCTCGACGTGGGCCACCCGCATCGAGACGCTGGCCCTCCCGCGCCCGACGGCGCCGTTCGAGGCGTGGCTGCGGCACGACGGCCGGACGGAGTACTAGGCGGTCCGGGCCCGGCTCAGTCGTCCAGGCGCTCGGTCAGGGCCGCGATGGCATGTCCGCGGTGCTCGTCCAGCTCCAACACGGCCCGGTCGACGTCCCCGCTCCGCAGCGCGTCGACGATGCTGCGGTGCTCGTGGTTGACCCGGACCCTCGCGTGCGGGTCGGTGTAGTAGACCGACCGGTAGGCGTCCGTGCTCTGCCACAGCATGCGGATGAGGTCCTCCATCCGCGGATGACGGGCCGCGCCGAAGATCGCGAAGTGGAAGTCGCGGTTGGCCCCGATCATCGCCAGGGTGTCGCCGGCCGCGCTGGCCGCCTCCATGGCGTCCATGAGCCGGTCGAGCTCGGCGTACAGCTCCTCGTCGATCAACGGGGCCGCGATGCGGACGATCTCGTCCTCGAGCAGGCGCCGGATCAGGTAGGTCTCGGACAGCTCCTCCAGGCTCAGCCTCGTCACCTGGTAGCCGCGGTGAGGGGCGTAGCGCAGCTGCCCCTCCGCCTCGAGCGTCTTGAGTGCCTCCCGCACCGGGATGACGCTGGTGCCGAGCTCGGCGGCGAGCTGCTCCTGACGGATCCGGTCGTCCGGCTTCAGGTGTCCGCTCGCGAGCAGCTCGCGGATGTGCTGCAGGGCGATCTGCTGCGCCGTGGCGCGGCGCGCGGGAGTCGGGGGCTGACCGTTCATCGGCGCACAGCGTATCCGTAGAAGAGCCCCGGTTGACGGATCTTAGAATTTATAAGATTCTACGGGCGACGAAAGGACGCCATGCACCTCGACGACGCCATGCACTTCGATGACGCAGTGCACCTCGATGACGCAGCACCTGCGGGCCGCCCGCTGGACGGCGTGGTGGTGGCCGACTTCAGCCGCGTGCTCGCCGGCCCGCTGGCGACCATGACGCTGGCCGACCTGGGCGCGACGGTGGTGAAGGTCGAGCACCCCGACGGCGGGGACGACACCCGCCACTGGGGGCCGCCGTGGACGCCGAACGGGTCGTCCTACTTCGGGGCCGCCAACCGGACCAAGCAGAGCGTCACGCTGGACCTCCGCGACACCGACGACCTCGCGCTGGCCCAGAGCCTCGTACGCCGCGCCGACGTGCTCGTCGAGAACTTCCGCGCCGGCTCGCTGGACAAGTACGGCCTGGACCCCGTCGCGACGCGCACGGCCAACCCGCGGCTGGTGCACTGCTCGATCACCGGCTTCGGAAGCGCGGCGGGCGCACACCTGCCGGGCTACGACTTCGTGGTGCAGGCGCTCGGCGGCCTGATGAGCATCACCGGCGAGGCGGACGCGGACCCGCAGAAGGTCGGCGTCGCGCTGGTCGACGTGCTCACCGGCAAGGACGCCGTGATCGGGATCCTGGCCGCGCTCCGGCACCGCGAGAGCACCGGCCTCGGTCAGCACGTCGAGGTCAGCCTCCTGCAGAGCCTGCTCGGCTCGCTCGCCAACCAGGCCAGCGCCTACCTGGCGACCGGCCGGTCCCCGAGCCGGATGGGAAACCGGCACCCGTCCATCGCGCCGTACGAGACCCTCCGTTGCGCCGACGGCCTCCTCGCCGTGGCCTGCGGCAACGACCGCCAGTTCCGGCGGCTGTGCGAGGTGCTGGACGTCCCGCGGCTCGCCGCGGACCCCCGCTTCACCTCCAACGGCGACCGCGTCCAGCACCGCCGCGACCTCGTCGCGCTGCTCGAGGAGCAGCTGGCCCGGCGTACGGCTGCGGACTGGCAGGCGCGGCTGACCGCCGTCGACGTCCCCGCCGGCGAGGTCAAGGACATCGCCCACGGCATCGAGATGGCCGCGTCCCTGGGGCTCGAGCCGCTCGTCGCGATCGAGGGCGGCCCGCCCCAGGTCGCGCACCCGATCCACTACTCGGCCTTCCCGGCCGCCCGCCCGACCCCGCCACCCACCCTCGGCCAGCACAACGACGAGATCCGCCAGTGGCTCGCCACCTCACTCACCGCACAGGAGCACCGATGAGCACCGCCCGCAGCACCGCCACGTTCAACCCGGCCGACCCGGCGGGCATCGACGCGATGCTCACCCAGGACGAGCGCGACGTGCGCGACGCCGTACGCCGCTTCTGCGACGACCGTGTCGAGCCCTACGTCGCCACCTGGTTCGAGGACGGCACGATCCCGGAGATCCGCGAGCTCGCCGTCGAGCTCGGCGGCCTAGGCGTGCTCGGCATGCACCTCGACGGCTACGGCTGCCCGGGGATGAGCGCGACCGAGTACGGCCTGGCCTGCCTCGAGCTCGAGGCGACCGACTCCGGCCTGCGCTCGCTGGTCTCCGTCCAGGGCTCGCTCGCGATGTTCGCGATCCACCACTGGGGCTCGGAGGAGCAGAAGCAGCGGTGGCTGCCCGAGATGGCGGCCGGACGCGCGATCGGCTGCTTCGGCCTCACCGAGCCCGATGCCGGCTCCGACCCCGCCTCGATGCGGAGCCGGGCGAGGCGCGACGGCGACGACTGGATCCTCGACGCGCGCAAGATGTGGATCACCAACGGGTCGGTCGCCTCGGTGGCGGTCGTCTGGGCCCAGACCGACGAGGGGATCCGCGGCTTCGTCGTGCCGACGGACACGCCCGGCTTCAGCGCGCCGCTGATCAAGCACAAGCTCTCGCTGCGCGCCTCGGTGACGAGCGAGCTCGTCCTGGACTCGGTGCGGCTCCCGGCCGACGCCGTCCTCCCGGGCGTCGTGGGGCTCCGCGGGCCGCTCAGCTGCCTCAACGAGGCCCGCTTCGGGATCGTGTGGGGCGCGATCGGTGCCGCCCGCTCCTCGCTGCAGGCCGCCCTCGCGTACGCCGACGCGCGCACCCAGTTCGGCAAGCCGATCGCCGCCTTCCAGCTGACGCAGCAGAAGATCGCCGACATGACCCTCGAGGTCGTCAAGGGCACCCTGCTCGCCCTGCACCTGGGACGGATGAAGGACGCGGGCGGCCTCCTGCCCGCGCAGGTGAGCCTGGGCAAGCTGAACAACGTGCGCGAGGCCCTGGAGGTGTGCCGCACCGCCCGCACGATCCTGGGCGCGAACGGGATCAGCCTCGAATACCCCGTCATCCGGCACATGAACAACCTCGAGTCCGTGCTGACCTACGAGGGCACGTCCGAGATGCACGCCCTGTCGATCGGGCAGGCCATGACCGGCTACCCCGCCTTCCGCTGAGGAGCGCCCCGATGACCACGGCACACCTGCCCCACATCGTCGGCGGCGAGCGCATCGAGTGCGGCCCGACCCAGCACGACGTCAGCCCGTCGAACACCGGTGACGTCGTCGCCGAGTGGGGTGCCGCCGACGCGGCGCTCGCCGAGCAGGCGGTCGCCGCCGCGGCCGCGGCCGCCCCGCAGTGGGCGGCGACGACCGGCGCACGCCGCGGCGAGATCCTGGCCGCCGCGGCGCTGGAGATCGAGCGGCGCGCCGACGAGCTCGGCCGCATCCTGGCCCGCGAGGAGGGCAAGACGCTCCCCGAGGCCGTCGGAGAGGTGCGCCGGGCCGGGCAGATCCTGCAGTTCCAGGCCGGCCAGGCGGTCCGCAACAGCGGGCAGCTGCTCGACTCGATCCGACCGGGCATCGAGGTCGCGGTGACGCGCGAGCCCGTCGGAGTCGTCTCCGTGATCGCGCCGTGGAACTTCCCCATCGCCATCCCGGCGTGGAAGATCGCACCGGCCCTCGCCTACGGCAACACGGTGGTGTTCAAGCCGGCGGAGGCGGTGCCGGCGTCGGCCTGGCACCTGGTCGACATCCTGCATCGCGCCGGGCTGCCGGACGGCGTGCTCAACCTGGTGCTCGGCCGGGGCGCCGAGGTCGGTGACGTCCTGACCGGCTCGCCCGACCTCGACGCGGTCACGTTCACCGGGTCGGAGACGACGGGGCGGCGCGTGCTGGACCGGGCCAGCGGCGCGGGCATCCGCGCCCAGCTCGAGATGGGCGGCAAGAACCCGCTCGTCGTCCTCGACGACGCCGACATCGACGTCGCGGTCAGCCAGGCCCTCGCCGGCGCGTTCGGCTCCACGGGCCAGCGCTGCACGGCGTCCTCACGGCTGGTCGTGACGCGCGGCATCCACGACCTGTTCGTGGAGCGCCTGACCGAGGCGATGGGCCGGTGGCACGTCGGCGACGCGCTGGCGGACGGCGTCGACATGGGCCCCGTCGTCGACCAGCGACAGCTGGACCAGGACCGTCGGTACGTCGCCCAGGCCGCGGCGGCCGGTCGCGAGGTCGTCGGCGGTGAGCTCGAGAGCGCGGCGACGCCCGGCTTCTTCATGCGCCCGGCGCTCGTCCTCGACACCGACCCCCGCGACCCGATCAACCGCGAGGAGGTCTTCGGTCCGGTGGCGTCCGTGATCCGGGTCGACGACTACGAGCACGCCCTCGCGGTCGCCAACGACACGCCGTACGGCCTGGCCGCCGGCATCATCACCACCTCGCTCGCCGCCGCGACCGACTTCCGGCGCCGGGCGCAGGCCGGGATGGTCATGGTCAACCTCGCCACGGCCGGCGTCGACTTCCACGTGCCGTTCGGCGGTCGGGGAGCGTCGTCCTTCGGCCCGCGCGAGCAGGGCGAGCAGGCGCGTGAGTTCTTCACCCAGGTCAAGACGGCGTACGTCGCCGCGGGACCGGTCGCCTGAGGACGCACGACGCCCCATGCGGCATCCGGCCCGCGAACTGTCTCGGTGATAGGTGCGAGGCGTGGGGCGGGGCCGCCGAACTGTCACGGTGATAGTTGGCGCGATGGGTGACAGCTAGGAAGTGTCACCGACCGCGTCAACGTTCACGGTGATAGTTGTGTGAGGTGTACGGCGGCCGCGCCAACCATCACCGTGACACTTGCGAGAGGAGTACGCCGGCAACACCCTCAGTGGGCCGGCGCGATGTCGACGACGACCGGCCGGTGGTCGGACGCAGGCTTGTTGCGTCGCTGTGCGGGCTGGTCGGTGATCGACTCGAGGGGCAGAGCGCCGGTCGTGACCTCGGTGACGGACCCGATCAGCGCGGCCGAGCACAGGACGTGGTCGATGAGCTCGTGGCGCCCGCGGTAGACGCGGGTCCAGCGCTCGGCCTCGTCGATCAGGGCGGCGGTGCTCCACAGCCGCTGTGCGTCGCCGGCATCGGGTCGGCCATATCCGGGGGTGCCGATCTCCGAGCCGGGCGGGCCGAACAGGATCTGCGTCGTGGCCGCCTCGGGTCCGTCGTTGAGGTCGCCGGCGACGACGGCGGCCGGCGCGTCCGGCCCGGCGTTCGCGGCGGTGAGCAGTCGCGTCACATAGGCGCGCACGCCGGCTGCCTCGGCGGCCCGGCGATGCAGCGCGTAGACGGCGTACCGGGCGCGCTCGTCCTCGTCGTGCGGCGTGAAGCGACCGCCGGGGAAGGAGAGGAGCTTGGACTTCAGGTGCACGGCGAGTACGTCGATCACGCGGGCGTCCGCGTGGACGCGGGCGCGCAGCGCGGGTCGGCCGAGGGCGGTGATCGTCGTACCGTCGTCGTCGACCTGGACCGGCCCCAGCCCCGCCGGGAAGGCGGTCACCTGCTCGAGGTCCGCCAGCGCCGCCCGCGACACGAACCCGACCCGGATGCCGCGGCCGTCGGGAGCCGCCAGGGCCGTGTGCCAGCGACCGGGCAGACGGGTGACGAGGTCGGCGAGGGCCCGAGGATCGCCGACCTCCTGGACCGCGAGGACGTGCGGGCCGAGCCGCGTGATGACGGCGGCGAGCTCGTCGATCTTGGCGTCGTAGTGGACCTGGTCCTCCGGTGCGCCCGAGGCGTCACCCGGGCGGAACAGGTTCTCGAGGTTCCACGTGCCGATGCGGACCAATGGGTGCCTCCTGGCGCGGCCCCGGCAGGGTCGGATCAGTGGTGGAACACGCCGCGGTGGCCTGTGTTGCGTCCCATCACGGTGGAGGCGATGACGACCAGGACCGCCGAGCAGATGATCGCCACGATCCAGCGCGTCCAGTCGATGCCCGAGCTGCCGTTGCCGCCGAACGCGGTGTAGATGAACCAGCCGATGATGACCCCGCCGATGCCGCACAGGACGGTCAGCCAGAGCGGGATGTTGTCCTTGTCGCCCGGCGCAACGAACTTGCCGAGCAAGCCGATGATGATGCCCGCGATGATCACACCGATGATTTCCATCAGACCCTCCCAAGTCTCCCGGAATGTGGCCGGGCGGACGGCAAGCTCTGCCCACCCCTCCGATATCGCGGTACCCACTGGGGCTTCACTTGCATGCCTCGTGTGGACGCGGGTACCGAGCGGCCCGGAGCTGAGTCGTGCGAGGGAACCTGGGAGGGCCCGATGGCGAACGGTGGTGGAGAAGACGCTCGTGAGCGGTTGCTGGGCGTCCTGCTGGACAAGGTCGCGCAGGATCTGTATCCGTCGAGCACCATGCTCGACGTGATCGAGAAGCTGCTCGAGCCCGACGAGATCGACGCGTACGCGGCGATCCTGTGCGAGAAGATCGCCGACGAGATGTATCCGAGCACGTCGATGATCAATCGCCTGGTCGCCTTGACCGGGTAGTAAACGCGCTGAGAGCACCCGACGGCCCGCCGAGCCTCTCGGCGGGCCGTTCGGCTGTCCGAGGGCCGCGTCGCGGCCAACTGGGACCTAGGTCCGGGTCCGGACTGGGACATAGGTCGCATGTCGAAGCGGACCACGGGTACAGCGCCTGCAGGGAGGCAGTCGCGACATGCGCTCAGGGAGGGGCGCATCGCGACTGAAAGAACTGATGACTGCGAAATCGACGATCGCTGCAGGAGTAGCCGGTGGCTACCTCCTCGGACGGACCAAGAAGCTTCGACTGGCCTTCACGCTGGCCGGCCTGCTTGCCGGACAGAAGATCGCCACGAATCGCCAGCAGCTGCTCGCCCAGGGCGCGCAGCTGGTCCAGGACAACCCACAGCTCAAGAAGCTGCAGGGGCAGCTCACCGGCCAGCTGATGCAGGTCGCTCGGGAGGCGGCTCTCGTGGCCGTCGCCTCGCGCGTCGAGTCGGTCACCAAGTCCTTGCAGGGCGGGCGTGACGAGGACTCCGACGAGGCAGACGACCAGGACGAGACCCAGGACGAGGGCCAGGACGAGGCCGAGGACCAGGGCGAGGACCAGGGCGAGGACGAGGCCGAGGACCAGGACGAGCAGGCCGACGACCAGGACGACGACGACCAGGCCGATGAGCCGAAGCGCGCGCCCGTGAAGAAGGCCGCCGCCAAGAAGGCGCCGGCCAAGAAGTCGACCGGTGCTGCCAAGAAGGCGACCGGCGCGGCCACGAAGGCACCGGCCAAGAAGGCCGCCGCCACGAAGGCGCCCGCCAAGAAGACCGCCGGTGCCGCGAGGAAGACGGCCACCAAGAAGACGGCGAGCTCGTCGTCCGGGTCGGCACCGCGGCGTACGTCGTCCCGCTCGCGCGGCGGGCGGTGACGACCATGTCTGGTGTTGGTCAGGACCGTCTGAAGTCCGCCGGGCACGACCTGTTGTCGCTCGTCGGCGAGAAGGCCATCGGGTCCATCAGTGAGCGCGTCTCCGGGCTCACCGACAAGCTCGAGGGCGTGGCGAGCGGCAACCCCGTCGCGAAGGCCGCGGTCGGCTCGGTGAAGTCGGCCGCGAACGGCGAGAGCTCGACCAAGGGTGCCTTCAAGGGCATCGGCTCGGCGATCAAGGACAAGATCCCCGGCCTCGGAGGTGACTCCGGCGGCTCCGGCGGCAGCGGCGGCGGATCCAAGGCGACCAAGGCCACCACGATCATCGAGGAGATCGACGTGGGTGTCCCGATCCGGGTCGCCTACAACCTGTGGACGGAGTTCGGTGGCTTCCCGACCTTCATGAAGAAGGTCGAGAACGTCGACGCCTCGGATGACACGAAGCTCGAGTGGAAGGCGCAGATCGTCTGGTCGCACCGCACTTGGGAGGCGACCGTCCTCGAGCAGGTGCCGGAGGAGCGGATCGTCTGGCGCTCGAAGGGCAACAAGGGCCACGTCGACGGCGCCGTCACGTTCCACGAGCTCGGACCGAACCTCACGCGGATCCTGGTCGTCCTCGAGTACTACCCGAAGGGCCTCTTCGAGCGCACCGGCAACATCTGGCGCGCCCAGGGCCGCCGAGCGCGGGTCGAGCTGAAGCACTTCAAGCGGCACGTGATGACGCGGACGATCCTCGACCCCGACTCCGTCGAGGGCTGGCGCGGGACCATCGAGGACAGCGAGGTCGTCGAGTCCCACGAGGACGCCGTCGAGCGCGAGGAGCAGGAGCGCCAGGACCAGGACGAGGGCGAGGAGTCCGAGGACCAGCCCGAGGACGAGTACGAGGACGAGTACGAGGACGAGGGCGAGGAGCCTGAGGAGGGCGAGCCTGAGGACGAGTACGAGTACGAGGACGAGGGTGAGGAGCCCGAGGAGGGCGAGCCTGAGGACGAGTACGAGGACGAGGGTGAGGAGCCCGAGGAGGGCGAGCCTGAGGACGAGTACGAGGACGAGGGTGAGGAGCCCGAGGAGGGCGAGCCTGAGGACGAGTACGAGGACGAGGCCGAGCCTGAGGACGAGGCCGAGCCTGAGGAGGGCGAACCCGAGGAGGGCGAGCCTGAGGACGAGTACGAGGACGAGGGTGAGGCGGAGGAGGGCGAGGAGCCCGAGGCCGAGCCTGAGGACGAGTACGAGGAAGCCGACGAGGGTGAGGAGCCCGAGGCGGAGTCCGACGAGGGCGAGGAAGCCGAGCCCGAAGACGAGTACGAGGAGGAGGCCGACGAGGCCGAGCCCGAGGACGAGCCCGAGGCCGAGCCTGAGGAGGAGCGACCGGCCCGCTCCCGGCGCAAGCGCGCCAGCTGACCTTTCCTAGGAGGCGTTTCCCATGACAGTCCAGAGCACACAACGTCGCGGTGACGGCGGCGGCTATCTCTCACGGCCCGCGCCCAGCGGCCTGGCCGACGTCATCGAGATCATCCTCGACAAGGGCATCGTCATCGACGCCTACGTCCGGGTGTCCCTCGTCGGCATCGAGCTGCTGACGATCGATGCGCGGATCGTGATCGCCAGCGTCGACACCTACCTGCGCTTCGCCGAGGCGACCAACCGGCTCGACCTCTACGAGAAGGGCGGGAAGGACCTCACCGAGGTGGTGGGTGACCTCCAGAAGGGTGGCGCCTCCGGCAAGACCGAGGGCGCCGTCCAGGGTGTGAAGCGTGCCCTCGGGCGTGGCCACAGCGACGACGACGAGGACGAGGGCCAGAGCCGCCCGGCGAAGAAGTCGGCCTCGTCCCGCCGGTCCGAGTCATCCCGGTGATGTCGTCGGCCGTGCGCACTGAGGGCTCTGACGCGCCGGTCGCCGTGGACCGCGGGTTGTGGATGTACGGCGTCGTGCCCGCTGGGCTCACGCCACCCGGCGCGGTCGGCGTGGACGGCGAGCCGATCGAGGTCGTCCGCGCTGGTGAGGTCGCGGCGGTCGTGTCCTGGATGAGCCTGGACCGACCGCCGGGTCGCAAGGCGGAGCTGCTCGCGTACCACGGCGTCCTCGACGTCCTGGCCAGGAACGGGCCGGTCGCCCCGGTGCGGTTCGGCACGGTGATGGCCGACCGCGAGGCGGTCGTGGAGTTCCTCGAGGTCCAGGAGGGCGAGCTCGCCGAGGTCCTCGCGCTCCTCGAGGGGAGGCGGCAGTTCAACCTCCGGGCGACGTACGTCGAGGACGCCGTCCTGGCGGAGATCGTCACGCTCGACCCGGAGATCCGCGATCTCCACGAGCGGACACGCGACCTGCCCGAGGACGCGTCGTACCCTGACCGTGTGCGGCTGGGTGAGCTCGTCGTCCGTGGGCTCGAGCAGCGGGGCGCCGAGGACGCTGCCCTGCTCCTCGACACCGTCCTCCCTCGTGTCGTCGAGCACGTCGACCGGACGGCGTCGAACCCGTCCGTGGTCCTCGACGTCGCGCTGCTCGTCGACGAGTCGCAGGGGGACGAGCTCGTCCACGCGCTCGAGGGGCTCGCCGAAGCGGTCCACGAGCGCATCCGCCTCGAGCTGGTCGGCCCGATGGCGCCCTACGACTTCGCCGGAGCGTTCTGATGGGCCTCCTGACCGGCATCCTGACGCTGCCTCTCGCCCCGTTGCGTGGCACGGTCGCGATCGCCGAGCAGATCCGCCAGCAGGCCGAGGAGGCCTACTACGACCCGGCAGCGATCCGCCGCGAGCTCGAGCAGGTCGACCAGCTCCGGACCGACGGCGAGATCAGCGAGGACGAGGCGACCGCCTGGGAGGACCAGCTGATCGAGCGCATGATGATCGCCAGAGGAGGGAGTGGGCGTGGCTGACACCCCGGACGACGAGGCCGATCGGACCACCGAGACGGCGCCCGCGAAGAAGGCGCCCAGCAAGAGGGCGCCCAGAAAGAGGGCCACTGAGAAGAAGGCGCCCGCGAAGCGGACGTCAGCGCCGCGCGCCGCCTCGGCCCGCACGAGCAGGGCCACGTCGGCGGCGACGACAAACGACACCGACGACACGGACGACACGGACGACACCGGGAGCCAGCAGCGCGGGGAGGGCCAGCAGGGCGGGGAGAGCCGCCAGCGCAGCTCCGACGGCTCCTCGTCGTCGCGGACGAACACCGCCGACCTCGCTCTGGCAGCTGCCCAGCAGCTCGTCGCCCTGACCGGCAAGACCTTCGAGGGCATCGTCGGCCTGCAGCGGAGCGACGACGGCTGGGACGTCGAGGTCGAGGTCGTCGAGATGCGGCGGATCCCGAGCACGACCGACGTGATCGCCGTCTATCGGGTGAGCGTCGACCGGGGCGGGGACCTCCTCAGCTACCGCCGGGTCCACCGCTACCTGCGTGGGCAGGCGAGCGAGCAGCGATGACTGAGGAGCAGGGCCAGACACCGACGAGGCGGCCGTACGCCGGCCCGCCGGTGGGCGGTCGCGACCAGCCGGCGTCGCTGGCAGACATCCTCGAGCGCATCCTCGACAAGGGCATCATCATCGCCGGGGACATTCGGGTGAACCTGCTCGACATCGAGCTGCTGACGATCAAGCTCCGCCTGCTCATCGTCTCGGTCGACAAGGCCGCGGAGATGGGGATCGACTGGTGGCGCCACGACCCGATGCTCAGCGTTCGCGAACGCGGCATGGAGGAGGAGAACCGCGCCCTCAAGGAGCGGATCGCCGAACTCGAGGGTGGTGGCGACGAGGACGGGACCGACGACTCGTCAGCGACGGACGAGAAGTCCGAGCAGACCTCGGGCCGCGGTGCATCATCGAAGTGATGGAGGGGCTGACGTGGTCGAGCGAGACCCGGATGTCGAGTCGGCAGCAGCCACGGTGACCGACGAGCCGTCGGGCACGGGGCGCTACATGTACGCCGTCTGCCGCGGGCTCGACGCCCATGCCCTGGACGGTGTCGAGGGGCTCGGCGGTGCGCCTCTCGCGACGGTGCAGCACGACGAGTTGACCGCCGTCGTGAGCACGGTGATGCTCTCCGAGTTCGGTGAGCAGCCGCTGCGTCGCCACCTGGAGGATCTCGCCTGGCTGGAGCCGGTGGTCTCCAAGCACGACGAGGTCGTCAGGGCGATCTCGGTGTCGGCGCCGACGGCGCCCCTTCGTCTCGCCACGATCTGCTTCGACGACGACGCCGTGGGCGCTCGCCTGCGGGAGTGGTACCTGCCGCTGATGCAGGCCCTCGACCGTGTCGACGGCCGCGCCGAGTGGAGCGTCAAGGTCGTGGTCTCGCCGCGGTCCGAGGGGTCCACCGACCCGGAGAAGCCGGTGCTGAGCGGCGCGGACTACCTGCGCCGCAAGAAGGAGGCGGCGCAGGGACGCGTCGCCAGCGAGTCGGCCGCGCAGGAGCTGGCCCGATCCATCCACGAGGACCTGAGCCGACGAGCCGTCGCGAGCCGAGAGCTGCCCGCGCAGGACGCGCGTCTGAGCGGCCGGCCCGGCACGATGGTGCTCAACGCCGCCTACCTGGTCCCCGACGAGGCGGCCGAGCCGTTCGCCGCGCGCATCGCCGAGATCGCGGCCGGCAACCCGGAGCTCCTCGTCGACGGCCGCGGGCCCTGGCCGCCGTACTCCTTCGCCATGCTGGAGCAGCGGTGACGATCGCCCAGGGCGGCGCGCTGCTCGGCGACCACCCCGATGCGACCACGGGCGGTGGGCAGCGGGGGTCGCGAGAGCTCGCCCCGACCTCGCTGGTGGACCTGCTGGACCGCCTGCTCGGCACGGGTGTCGTGCTGGCGGGCGACGTCATCGTGTCGCTGGCCGGCGTGGACCTCGTGGAGATCAAGCTCCACCTGCTGATCACCTCGGTACGAGCGGAGATGGATCGACCGTGACCGAATGGATGGAAGGCGATCTGCCGTTCGACCTGTCGACCACCGGCGGACCCGGTGCACGACGGCCGGCGATCTTCCCTCAGCGTCTTGAGACCGACGCCGCCGGCGTCGAGCGCGACCTGCTCAAGCTCGTGCTCACCATCGTGGAGCTGGTCCGTCAGCTCATGGAGAAGCAGGCCCTGCGCCGCGTCGACCAAGGAGACCTGACCGACGAGCAGATCGAGGGGCTCGGCAACGGTCTCATGCACCTCGAGGCGGCGATGGAGGACCTCAAGGCCAGGTACGACCTGACCACGGACGACCTCAACATCGATCTGGGCCCCCTCGGGACGCTGCTCTCCGGGCCGTGACTCTCCGGGCCGTGATTCTCCGGGCCGTGACTCCCTGAGCAGCCGCGCGCCGGGCTCCAGGCTGGAGTCCGGCGCGCGTCGTGAGACTGCTCAGGTGCTCAGAGACTGAGGTTGAGCAGTCCGAGGATGCGGTTGAGCAGCGAGGTCAGCGTGCCCAGCTGGCCACCCAGGCCGCCGTCGAGGAGACCTGCGACAGAGCAGAGCAGGTTGCCCAGCAGGTTGCCGGCACCGGGCACCGCGTCGATGTTGAGGACGACGCGGTCAAGATGCACCGTGAGCCCGAGCAGGTTCAGGTCGAGCGGGCCGAGGACCAGGTGCAGGATCGCGCAGCTGGGCGCGGCTGCGGCAGCGAGCCGACCTGCCGAGGCAGGCGTGCCGTTGACCGACTGGAGCCGGATCGAACGCATGGCGGCGAAGCTCGAGGTGCTGCCGTTCGCGTGGTGCACGACTCCCTGGACCAGCCCGCGCACCTTCACCTGCCCATGGCGCTTGACGACGTGCAGCGGGACGAAGGTGCCGGTGACGCGCTGGCCCTTCGACGTCGTGCCGACGATGCGCGAGCGCAAGGAGCCGACGCCGTTGTGGACGACCAGGCGCGACGAGGTCGTCGTCGTGGCCGAGCCGGCCTTCGAGCCGGTGCTCGCCGTGCTCGCCGAGCTCATCGCCAGGCTCATGGCCAGGCCGACGACCAGCGCTACGACCGCGCTCGTGGCGCGGGTAGTGATTCGTGACATGTGGGTGTTTCCTCCCGAGTTGTGGGCCGAGCTCCCCACCCGGCCTCTGTCACGGTTGGCCGCGTCGCCACAACGAGCGCCACAGGGACGTGAACCCGACATGCTGCGATGCGGTCACCGCCAAGTCCGTTGCCCGAATGTGACGTGGCCTACACCCTGCTCACTCGGGTCGCTTGACGGCGACCACGGGGCACTCGGCCTCGAGGATCACCTGCTGCGAGCTGCTCCCCAGGAACAGCTTGCCCACGGGGGACCGACGACGCAGCCCGATCACGATCATGTCCGCGTCGACGGCCGCGGCCGCGGCGAGGATCTCGTCGGCGGGCGACTGGGCCGAGGACGGCTGCCGCATCTCGTGCTCGATCCCGAGCTCGCGGAGCTGCTCCGCGAGGGCGTCCCACTCGCTCGCGCTGGCGAACGCGGGATGGGCGTCGCTGCCGCGGACCCCTGAGTTGACGATCACCAGTCGGCTCTCGCCCCGACGCGCGACCTTGATCGCGTAGTCGACCGCGGCGACGCCCTCCGGGGACGGGACGTACCCGACGACGATGTGCTCCATGTGATCTCCGATCTCAGCGGTCTGCGGCCCGTACGGCACGGTCCGGGTCAACTCTGCCCATCCGGTGCCCTTCCGTCGACCCACGCGATCCCGTCCTGTCCGAACTCGTGGAGCGACCGCCTCACCGATTCGTCGCCGAAGACGCGTCACGCACGGCGGCCGGACGTGTCCTTCTGGCAGGGGCCGGCCGCGATCGGGCTGCCGTCCGACGACGATGAGGACACGGCGATGACGCGAAGCCTGGCGATCACGGCCTACCTGGTCGCGCTGTGCTCAGCTGCGGCGCTGGTCGTCGGCGCACCCGTGCCGGTGGTCGGTGTCGCCGACCTCGGTGTGGGCGTCGCGCTCGCACTGGCATCGGTCGGCGCCAGACGCGCTCGAGGCTGATCCGTCCGGCGGGTGGCTGCAGCCGCTGATTGGTTGGGCGCCGCGACCGGTCCTCCGGTCGCGGCGCCCGTTCGCTCGCCGGTGTCCGTGTTCTCGGCCGGTCACCCACGAGCTCGGCCCCCTCCCACCCCCGGAAGGACTGCCTTATGTGTAGGACCCGTAGCCGGCGCGTTCATGACGCGAGGTCGGAGAACTTCTTTCCTGCCGTCGACGGCGGTGCCCGCGCCGAGCGGTCGGGGCGCCCCGACCAGCCGGCTTCGGGTCTGTGCCGCGGATCCGAGTCACCTGGTGACTCGGATCCACGGCGATCCTGAGAAGCGCTGTTCGAGTGCTCGGCGGTCGAAGGGGCCGCTCGACGACGGGGGCGGGACGTCCGGCCTGCAGCCGCGTCCGTGGTGGCCGTGGTGGCCGTGGTGGCCATGGTGGTCGGGATCCGGACCCGCATCCGACGTCGGTGTGGGCGTCGGTGTGGGCGTCGGGGTCGGTGTGGGCGTCGGTGTGGGCGTCGGGGTCGGTGCCGGGGTCGGGGATGGTGTTGGGGTCGGGGATGGTGTTGGGGTCGGTGTCGGTGTGGGCGTCGGGGTCGGTGCCGGGGTCGGGGATGGTGTTGGGGTCGGTGTCGGTGTGGCCGTAGGTGTTGGGGTCGGTGTCGGTGTGGGCGTCGGCGCGTGTGTCGGCGCGGACGACGGCGCGGGTGTCGATGTGCCCGCGGGTGCGGGGCCGTCGCCGGCGACGGCGACCGGTGCGGGCGCGGTGCGTGTGACGGTCTGGTCGGTCGGGGCGGCTTCCGCGGCGCGTCGAGCGCGATGTCGGCGCCGTCGGTGCCGGTCGACGGGGCCTGCGTGCTGCGGCAGCGCACCGGCGCGATCGGGCCCATGGGGAAGGACGAGGGCGCCGGCCGGCAGGTCCTTGTCGGTGAGCCGCTCGTCCGGCGGGCCCTGGCTGTCGGTCAGCAGGCTGCTCAGCACGACGGTGAGGATGAGGGCGCCGGCCATCACCTTGGCCGCCGCGATCACGGGCCCGCCGAGGGAGCCGCCGACGCCGACCGGCGTACCGGGCGTCGACGTGCTGGGCGAAGCTGGAGCCGGAGCGACGGTGCCGCCGGCGTCGACCGCGACCCCCAGAGCCCCGGCCGCTCCGAACGCTCCGAACGCGAGCGGAGCCAGGACGGCCGCCAGGTCGCGGTTGAGGTCGGTCAGCTCGGTCGCGGCTGCCGCGCAGCGACGGCACGTCTGCAGATGTGTCTCCACGCGGACGAGCGCGGGTGCCAGCGGTCGCCCCGAGCGCAGGTATGCCGGCAGAGCGGCGACGGTCTCGCGACATCGAGGATCGCCGACGTCCGCCAGGTGCTCGGCGAGGAAGGCCTGCCGAAGGCCTTCGCGGGCACGGAAGCTGAGCGCTGCGACGGCGTTCGGCCCGATACCGAGCACGTGCGCGGCGTCCTGGGGGCCCTTCTGCTCCACCGACGTGATCCACAGGACGGTCTGCCAGCGCTTCGGCAACCGCTTGAACGCCTTCAGCACCGCCAGCCCATCCAGGATGCGGTCCGCTTCGTCGCCAGCCGGCGCGGCCGGCTCGATGTCGTGCGCGTCGGCGACCGGTAGCTCGGGGTGGCGCCGGCTGTTGAAGTGGATGTTGCGGACGGTCACCAGGAGGTACGACGTGAAGGAGGAGACCGGGCCGCCTCCTCGCCGCAGCTGGGTGAGGATGCGGGCGAACGCCTCGCTGACGAGGTCTTCCGCTGTCGCCGGATCGTCGAGCGACCGGGCATAGCGCAGGGCGGTCCCGCGGTGGCGCGCGAAGAGCTCGGTGAAGGCCGCATCGCTGCCGCGGCGGGCGGACGTCAGCAGCTCCGAGTCGCTCGTTTCCAGGCTCACACCCGTACTGACACCCGAGAAGCGTCCGTATTACGCGAGCCGCCGACCTGGCTCGTCGTACGGCCGGGCGTGCTGGGCGCTCGCGGGCGCCAGAAGTTTTTACCTTGCAAGTTGCGTCAGATCTCGACGGGTTCTCTGTCTCTCTCCCAGACGGACGACAGCGCAGACAGCTGAGCTCCGGTTCCTCCACCGTCCTGGGCCCGCCGGCTCGGTGTGCCGTGGTCGACCAGCAGTGCCGCACCTTCACCTGAGAGATGAGAGACCACGCATGAGTTACGCGAACCCTGGGCGTTTGAAGACGCTCGTCCTGGCGATCGCTGCGATCGGGCTGGCGCTGCTCGGCCTGGCCGGGCCGGCCACGGCGGCCTCGCCCTCGCTGCCGGACCCGAGCAAGACCGGTTCGATCAACATCCACAAGTTCGAGACGCCGGACACGCCGACGGGTCTGCCCAACAACGGCACCGCGGTGAGCACCGCCGGCCTGAAGCCGGTGCCCGGAGTGACCTTCAGCATCCAGAAGGTGTCGGGGATCGACCTGACGACGAACCAGGGCTGGGTCGACGCGAACGCTCTGAGCGGGTCGTTCAACGCGGCCAACGCGTCGGGCTCGATCACGGCGGCCGGCTACACCCTGGCCGCGGCGGCGGGTTCGCCGGTGACCACCGACGCGAGCGGCAACGCCGCCCTCGCGGGTCTGCCGCTGGGTCTGTACCTGGTCACCGAGACCTCCTGGCCGGCCGGTGCGACACCGTCGGCTCCGTTCCTGGTGTCGGTGCCGTTGACCGACCCCACCAGCCAGAGCGCCTGGCTCTACGACGTCAACGTCTACCCCAAGAACGCGGTCACCACGATCGCCAAGACCGTCTCCGACCAGGCCGCGGTCAAGCTGGGTGACACGGTCACCTGGACGATCAAGGCCGACATCCCGAACGTCAGCCCGATCGATGGCTACAAGGTCACCGACAAGCTCGACACCAAGCTCACCTACGCCAACGCCACCGCGGTGCTGGCCGACGGGACCAGCCTGGTCAAGGGCACCGACTACACGACCACCCTGGACGCGGCGACCAACACGCTGACGGTCGACTTCACCGCCGCCGGTCGCACGATCCTGGCCGCTCACCCGGCCAGCCAGGTCGTGGTCAAGGTCGACACCACCGTGAACGCGGTCGGCGAGATCGCCAACACCGCCCTGCTCTACCCCAACCAGGCCAGCTTCAACGTGACCCCGGGCCAGCCCGGTGGTCCGGTGGTCAGCCCTCCGGTGCTGACCAAGTGGGGTGCGATCACGCTGCTGAAGACCAACGGCAGCGGTGCCGCCCTGCCCGGCGCGGTGTTCAGCGTCTACGCCACCCAGGCCGACGCCGAGGCCGGCACCAACCCGATCTCGCTGGGCGGCCAGACCACGTTCACCGCCGGCGCCAACGGGCAGGTGACCATCTCGGGGCTGCGTTACAGCGACTTCGCCAACGGTGTCACCGTGGCGCCCGGTGACCCGGGTTACCGCGACTACTGGCTGGCCGAGGTCAAGGCCCCCACGGGCTACGAGCTGCTGGCCGACCCGATCAAGTTCGACGTCACGGCCGCCACGACCGCGGTCGGGGTCGACCTGACGATCAAGAACATGCCGGCCAACGCCGGCTTCGCCCTGCCCTTCACCGGTGGACCGGGCGGCGTGTTCATCTACCTCGGCGGCGCCCTGCTCCTCCTGGGCGCGCTCGCCATCGGCCTCACCCGCAAGCGGACAGCCCAGAGCTGACGCGACGCGCGTGAGCCGCTGACACCCCACTGCGGGGCGACGACCCGACAGGGTTGTCGCCCCGCACAGGGCGGTCGCCTTCCCCCGTTCTGCCAGACGATTGAAGAGAGAGCCGGACCACGTGACTGCTCAGGTGCTCGCCCCGCGCCTTCGTCGAGCGTCCGTCCGCCGCGGCCGATGGGCGGCGTTCATCACCGCCTGGACGGTCCGGCGCGGCGTCGTCGTCCTGATCGCGCTCGCCGGTCTCGGCGTGCTCCTGTTCCCCTCCGCGGCCACCTGGTCCTCCGACCGCGCCCACGCCGCGACCGTCGGCGCGTACGTCGGCACGGTGCGCTCGCTCCCTCCCCAACGGATCCACGAGGCCCTGCGGGCGGCGCATGCCTACAACCGGCACCTGCCGGGCGGCCCGCTGCAGGATCCGTACGCCGCGTCGGGTGCCGGCCGACAGACCGCGCGAGGCTCCGAGGTCGACGACTACCTCCGCACGCTCGACGTCGGCCCGGACGGCATGCTGGGCGTGGTCGCCGTGCCGTCCATCGGCCTCAGCCTCCCGATCTTCCACGGCACCGCTGCCGAGACGCTCGACCGCGGGGTCGGCCACCTCTACGGGACCGCCCTGCCGGTCGGCGGTGCTGGCACGCACAGCGTGCTGACCGGACACTCGGGCATCGTCGGGTCGACCCTGTTCACCAACCTCCACAAGGTGAGGCTCGGTGACCAGATCGCCGTGACCGTCCTCGACCAGACCTTGACCTACCGCGTGGACGACATCCGCACCGTCCTGCCCGACGAGACCGACTCGCTCGCGCCCGCGCCGGGCAAGGACTACCTCACGCTCGTCACGTGCACCCCGATCGGGGTCAACTCGCACCGCCTCCTGGTGCGGGGGGTGCGAGTGCCGACCAGCGCCGCGGCCGACGCCCGATCGGTGGTCGCGGCCGGTCAGCCGCAGGCAGGCTTCCCGTGGTGGGCGCTCGCCGGAGTGGGCGGCGCGCTGCTCGTGCTGCTGGCCACCCGCCCGCTGGGCGAGCGACGCACTCCTGCGTCGGCGACGGCCGGCGGCTGACGTGGGCGCGCCGTCGACGCAGCTGCCTCCCGACGCCACGTCGGAACGGTCGGACGCCCCGGCCGTCGCCGCCGATGACAGCCGGTCGCGCACCAGCCGCTGGCGCCGGCGGGGCTTCTGGCTCGGCACGGTCGCCATCGCGGTCGGCATGTCGCTGCTGGCGTACGTCGCCTGGCAGTTCTGGGGCACGACGTGGGTGTCCGACCGCCACCGTGAGCAGGCGCTCGGCCAGATCCACGCCGACTGGAGGTCGACGCACACCGCGCAGGTGAAGACCCGTTTCGGCAGCGCCAGCGCCATCGTGGAGATCCCTCGGTTCGGACGCCACTACCAGGTGCCGGTGCTCGAGGGGACGGACAGCGGCGTCCTGGCCGTCGGCTACGGGCACTTCCCTGGTGCGGCGGGGCCGGGCCAGGTGGGCAACTACGCCCTCGCCGCCCACCGCGTGACGCACGGGGAGCCGTTGCGCAACATGCCGGAGCTGCGGGTCGGCGACCTGGTCAGGATCATCACGCGGACCCGCACCTACGACTACCGCCTGGTCACGGGCGGCGACGACCTGGTCGTCCCGCTGACGGCGCGCTGGGTGACCACGCCCCTCCCGCACAACCCCGCCGGGGGAGTCCAGCCGCCTCAGGCCCCCGGGCAGCGGCTCATCACGCTGACCACCTGCGCGGAGCTGTTCCACACCGACAACCGGCTGATCGCGTTCGGCGTCCTCGAGCGCAGCGTCCCCCACCGTGAGCCGGGCGTCGCGCCGACCTCGTGACGACGCCGGGCGCCCGGTGGCGGCGCCGGGTCAGAAGTCGACGGGATCGCGGATGACCGGACACGTCATGCAGTGGCCGCCGCCGCGGCCGCGGCCGAGCTCGGCGCCGACGATCGTGATGACCTCGACCCCGGCCTTGCGCAGCAGCGTGTTGGTCAGGGTGTTGCGGTCGTAGGTGAAGACGACGCCGGGCTCGAGGGCGACGGCGTTGTTGCCGCTGTCCCACTGCTGGCGCTCGGACTGGTAGACGTCGCCTCCGGTCTCGATCACACGGAGCTTCGCAAGGCCGAGTGCCCGGGCGACGACGTCGACGAACGGGGTCGACTCCTCGTCCACCACGTCGACGCCGGGGGCGGCGTCGCCGGGCAACAGCGTGAAGGTGTGCACCGCGTCCATGATCGTCGGGTAGAGCGTGACGATGTCGCGGTCCGCGAAGGTGAACACGGTGTCGAGGTGCATCGCGGCACGCAGCTTCGGCATGCCGGCCACGATCACCTGCTCCGCCGCGCCCTGCGCGAAGAGGGCAGCGGCGACCTGGGTGATCGCGTGCCGCGACGTACGCTCGCTCATCCCCATCAGCACGACGCCGTTGCCGACGGGCATGATGTCGCCGCCCTCGAACGACGCCTGGCCCCAGTCCTGCTCGGGGTCGCCCCACCAGACCGTGGAGCCGACGAAGTCCGGGTGGAACTCGTAGACGGCCTTGTAGAGCAGCGTCTCCTCCTGGCGGGCCGGCCAGAAGAGCGGGTTCATCGTCAGGCCGCCGTACAGCCAGCACGTCGTGTCGCGCGTGTAGAGCGTGTTGGGCAACGGGGGCAGCAGGTACTCACGGACCCCGGTGGACTCGCGGGCGAGCGTGACGTACCCGGACCGGAAGTCCTCGGGCAGGTCGCTCGTCGCCAGGCCGCCGATGAGCTGCTCGGCCAGGTCGCGCGGCGTGAGCGACTCCAGGTAGGACCGGGTGCCGTCGACGAGCCCCAGACCGACGCGGTTCGGCACGACCAGGCGGTCGAGGAGCCACGCCCTGGCATCCGGGAGCGCCATGGTCCCCGCCAGGAGGTCGTGCAGCTCGACGACGTCGACGCCGCGCTGCGTGAGCTTGTTGACGAAGTCGGCGTGGTCCCGCTGCGCGTTCTCCACCCACATGACGTCGTCGAACAGCAGGTCGTCGGCGTTGCTCGGCGTGAGCCGTCGGTGGGCGAGTCCCGGTGCGCACACCAGGACCTTGCGCAGCCTGCCGACCTCGGAGTGGACGCCGTACGTCGAGGAGACCGGTGCGTCACCGGTGGTCGTGTCGGTGGTCATGTCGTTGCCTTTCACCTCGTCGAGGCGTCGTCAGGGTCAGATGGTGATGCGTCCGGTCCACAGCCCGACGGCGCCGATCACGCCACCCGCCAGGATCAGGACGAACAGGCCGATCTCTGTCGGCGACAGCAGCCGCCGGCCGCGTTCGGTGCGTGCCTTGATGTAGAGCAGTGCCGCCGGGGCCAGGATCACCGTCATCAGCAGCACGAACTTGAGCCCCGCGGCGTCGAAGAGGAACGCCGTGTAAGCGGTCGCGACGCCCGCGACGATCGTCTCCCGGTTGCGCACCCGTCGATGGACGCCCTCGTACGACTCCCCGGTCAGGCCGAGCTTGAGGGCGTAGGCCGCGGCGAGGAAGTACGGGAGCAGGGCGAGGCTGGTGGACAGGTCGAGCATGAAGTTGAGGGCGTCGTCGACCACGAGCGTCAGCACGAGCAGGCTCTGGATGGCGAGCGAGGTGACCACGAGGGCCGTGATCGGGGTGCCGTGCTCGTTCTCCTGGCCGAGGAACTCGGGGAAGTCCTCGTTGCGGGCGGGGATGTACATCACCTCGGCCGCCATCAGCGTCCAGGCGAGGTAGGCGCCGAGCACGGAGACGATCACCGCGGCGCTGATGAACCACCGACCCCAGTCGCCGACGACGTACTCGAAGACGGGGATCATCGACGGCTGCCGGGCCTTGGCGAGGTCGGGCTGCGTCATCACCGAGTAGCTCGACAGCGTCACCAGCGCGAAGACCGACAGCACGCTCAGGAAGCCGAGCACGGTCGCCCGACCGACGTCCTCGCGACGCTTCGCGTAGCGCGAGTAGACGCTCGCCCCCTCGATGCCGATGAAGACGAACGTCGTGATCAGCATGGTGTTGCGGACCTGCTCGTTGAGGCTGCCGAGGTCGCCGTACCCCGTGGCGGTCCAGTTGTCGGCGAAGATGCCGGCGTCGAAGGAGAACAGCAGCACCACGATGAAGACGAGGATCGGGATGATCTTGAAGACCGTCACGATCCGGTTGATCACCGCGGCGTCGCGCACCCCGCGGGCGATGAGGTAGTGGAAGAGCCAGATCGCCACCGTCGACACGCCGACGGCCAGCACGGTGGCGCCGTCGCCGAAGCCGTCGAAGAAGTTGCCCAGCGTCGCGCCGATGAAGACCCAGTAGAACGTGTTGCCGGCCACCGTGCTGGCCCAGAAGCCGATGGCGGAGTTGAAGCCGGCGTAGTCGCCGAAGCCGGCCTTCGCGTAGATGAAGACACCGGAGTCCAGCTCGGGCTTGCGGATCGCCAGGTTCTGGAAGACGAAGGCCAGCATCAGCATCCCGGCCCCGGCGACGGCCCAGGCGATCAGAGACCCCAGGATGCCGGTCGCGACGCCGAAGCGGGCAGGAAGGGAGAAGACGCCGGCGCCCACCATGCCGCCGACCACGATGCCGGTGAGTGTCGGCAGGCTCATCTTGGCGTCAGGCGCCGAGACATCGCTCTCGACAGCGCTCATGGTCACCGACGTTGCCCCTCCGGCGCCGGAACAGGGGTCACCCGGGAAGGGTGAGACCGCTTTCGTCCCCTCCACCGGGTCCGAATAGGCCGGCGCCGCGCGGGCCTCTATGCTGGGTGCCGAAAGGGAGTAGTCCCCAACAGCCGTGTCGACATACTGACCTCCGGGTCCGGCACGGTAGGCCGCCCGCAACGGCGGCGGACGAGACTTTCGACCAGACACCCGTATGCAGACGTGCCTGGTCGAAGGGGCGTCCGCGCACATCCCTCCGGCCCGGCGCCGGAGAGGAAGCCCGTTGTACGCGTTCCTGTTGAGCACCGCCGTCATCTTCGTCGCCGAGCTCGGCGACAAGAGCCAGCTGATGGCGATGACGTTCGCCGCGCGATACCGCGCCCGCGACGTCCTCATCGGCATCACGGCCGCCACCGCGCTCGTCCACCTGGCGTCCGTCGCCATCGGCTACTTCATCGGCGACGTCTTCAGCGGCGCCCAGGGCACGATCGAGATCATCGCCGGGCTCGCCTTCCTCGCCTTCGCGGCCTGGACGCTGCGCGGCGACGAGCTGACCGAGGACGAGGCCGAGAAGGCGCGCCGCAGCCGCGGGCTCTCGATCGTCGCGGTCGGCACGGCGTTCTTCCTCGCCGAGCTCGGTGACAAGACGATGCTCGCGACCATCACCCTCGCCACCCAGCACGGCTGGTTCGGCACCTGGATCGGCTCCACCCTGGGCATGGTCGCCGCGGACGCGCTGGCGATCGGCGTCGGTGCGGTCATGGGTCGCCGGCTGCCGGAGAAGGCGATCAAGTACGGCGCCGCCGTACTGTTCGCGATCTTCGGAGTGCTGCTGGTCGCCAGCGGCGCCGGCTGGCTCTGAGCCGGTCTAGCGCCGGTGGCCGAGCCGGATCTTCCGGCCCATCGCCACGTCCTCCTGCGCCTTCTTGGCCGCCTTGTCGGTCTTGCGGGTGTCGCGCGGCGGGAGCTGGATGCTCTCCTCCGCCGCGATCCCCGCCTCGAGCTCGCGGCCGCGCTCGAGCTCGGCATCCAGCTCGGCGCCGAAGAGGAGCGCCAGGTTGGTGATCCACAGCCACAGCAGGAAGACCACGACGCCGGCCAGGGAGCCGTAGGTCTTGTTGTAGTTGGAGAAGTTGGCGACGTACAGGCCGAACGCGACGGAGGCCACGACGAGCGTCAGGATCGCCACGACGGCGCCCACGCTGACCCACCTGAACTTCGGCTGCGACACGTTGGGCGTCACGTAGTAGAGAAGCGCGACGATCACGATCACCACGGCCAGCATCACGGGCCACTTGGCGATGTCCCACACCGTGACGGCGGTCCCGCCCAGCCCGATCAGGTTGCCGACCGACCTCGCCGCGGGGCCGGTGAGCACGAGACCCAGGCCGACCAGGGCGGCCATCACGACCAGCAGCAAGGTGAGGACGAGCATCACGGGGCGCAGCTTCCACGCCGGACGCCCCTCGTCGACCTCGTAGATCCGGTTCATGCCGCGGCCGAAGGCGCCGACGTACCCGGACGCCGACCACAGGGCGAGGGCCAGACCGATGATGAGCGCGATGCCGCCGGAGTTGCTCGACGCCAGCTGGCTGATCGTGGGACGCAGGGTGTCGGCCGCCGACGAGGCGCCGATGTCGGACATCACCTGCAGCAGGTTGTCGACGGTCTTCTTAGGGTCGCCGACGAGGCTGATGAGGGAGAGCATCGCCACCAGCGCCGGGAAGAGCGCCAGCACCGCGTAGTAGGTGAGGGCCGCCGCGAGGTCGGTGCACTGGTCCTTGCCGAACTCGCGCATCGTCCGGCGCGCCACGTAGAGCCAGGAGCGCTTGGTGAGGTCGGTCGGCGAGGCCGGCTTCCCAGGCGCGTCGGGTGCGGGGTAGTCCTGCTTCGGCGTCGTCTCCACGTCGGATCGGTGCCCGTCGCGGACCGCGACCATTCGCGCGCCCGGCTCGACGCGCCCGGGTCTACCAGTCCCCGGCGACGTCGAACGCGGAGTCCTTGCGCGACAGCAGCTCGCGGCGGTCGTCCGGAGTGAGCGCGTACAGCTGATCGGCGAGCTCCGCGCGCACGCTGTAGAGCTGCGGCGACTCCGACAGCGGCACCACGGTGTGCACGACGCGGTCCTGGTAGAGATGGGTCATCGTGATCGAGGTGCTGCCGTCGACGGCGTGCAGCAGGGCGCTGCGGGGCGCCGGGTCGAGGGTGTAGCAGCTGGCCGCGGCGACCGAGACCGGGATGCCGGCGAGGGTCGAGTACGTCGAGTAGTGCAGGTGCCCGGCCAGGACGCTGCGCACGTCGGAGCCGCGGAGGACCTCCGACAGCTCGTGCTGGGCGTAGAGCTCGATGACCGCCTCGGCCGGCGACATCGGCAGCGGGACCGGCGGATGGTGCATCGCGAGCAGCGTGCCGTGCGGCGAGGGCGTCGCGAGCACGTCCGCGAGCCAGTCCAGCTGGGCGCGGGTCAGCTCGCCGTGGTGATAGCCGGGGACAGTGCTGTCGAGGCTGACGATGCGCAGTCCGTTGACGTCGTACACGGCGTCCTGACTGGTGTCGGTGGCCTCTCCGAAGAGCCCCTCGGAGTAGGCCAGCCGCTCGTCGTGGTTGCCCATCACCCAGACGACCTGGGCGCCGAGCGCGGCGGCCGCCGGCTCGACGATCTCCTTGAGCCGGGCGTAGGCGGCGGGCTCGCCGGCATCGGCGAGGTCCCCGGTGACGACGATCGCGTCCGGCGCGGGGTGCATCCGCGCGATGCGCTCGATGGCGAGCAGCACCCCGCGCTCGGGGTCGACGACGCCGTACTGGAGTCGGCCGTCCGCGAGCAGGTGGGTGTCGCTGAGGTGCGCGACCGTGTGGACCGGGTCGGGGTACTGGCCGAGCTGCACGTGTCGAGCGTAGGGGGTCGGCGTCCTCCAGTGCCGAGTCGGCGCATCCTCGCGCTGTGGGAGGGCCGAGTCGGCGCATCCTCGCGCTGTGAGAGGGCCGAGTCGGTGCATCCTGACAGCCATAGTGCGAGGACGCGCCGACTCGAGCGTCTGGGGGTGCGAGGACGCGCCGACTCGAGCCTCTGGGGGTGCGAGGATGCGCCGACTCGAGCCTCTGGGGGTGCGAGGACGCGCCGACTCGAGCCTCTGGGGGTGCGAGGACGCGCCGACTCGAGCCTCTGGGGGTGCGAGGACGCGCCGACTCGAGCCTCTGGGTCAGGCCGCGACCGGCTGCCCGCTGAGCTTCTTGTAGGTGTAGGCCGCGCCGATGAGGACGATCGGCCCGGTCACGATGAAGCCGAGGCACAGCACGCAGAAGCCGACGAGGTAGACGATCGTGCCCACGACCACCCACAGCAGCATGCTGCTCAGGTTGTCCTTCGTGAGCGTGAAGCTGGCCTTCATGGCGTCGACGGCCGACATCTGCCGGTCAACGACGAAGAACGGCGTGAACAGCAGGAAGAACCAGGCGATGATGCCCGGCAGGACGAACAGGACGATGCCGATGGCCGTGATCAGGCTGACCAGCACGCTGGCGAGCACGACGCTGCCGATCGGGAGCCGTGTGAAGATGTCGCTGACGCGGAAGCGTCGTCCCTCGGTGATGTCGAGGCAGCCGCGGATGAGTGCCGCCTGCACGATGCCGACCAGCGCGATGTCGATGAACAGGGCGACGGCGCTCGCGAGATCGCTGGTGAAGAAGTCGCCGTGGTCGATGGCGATGCGGATCGGGTAGCCGATCGCGGAGGCGACGAGCCAGGTCAGCAGCAGGAGCAGGGCCGCGAGGATGATCTGCCCGATGTTGTCGACGAACTTCGTGAACCCGTAGTTGACCGCGTCGCCGACCCGCCACTCCTCGGGTCCTGAGGGCGGGGCGCCGTAGGTGTCTCCGGGCGGAGGGGCGCCGTACCCACCGGCCGGGGGCGTGCCGTACCCACCGGGCGGAGGCGGTGGCGTCGTGCCGTAGTCGGGGCCTGACGGAGGGGGAGTGCCGTAGTCGGGTCCGGAGGGCGGCGGAGTCGCACCCGGGGTCTGGTTCGGTTCGTCCGGCGGTGTGGTCATCGTGTGGCCTTCCGTTCGACGTAGGCGGGCCACCAGCGCCGCGCCCGCGGTGATGACTCGCAACGTATCGCCACCGGCGGCCCGGCGAACAGGTCTGCAGCCATGTCGCCGACACGTGTCGCGGGGTCAGAATGGCTCCGTGACCAACCTGGAGACGCGACCCGTGGAGATCACCTGCGAGGGACGGGCGGACGGTCGAGCGGAGATCATCGCCCCCCGGAAGGTCCCGCTCGGCGGCCCGCGCGCGATGGACGTACGACGCACGCTGCCGTCTCGCGAACGGTCCCTGATCGGGGCGTGGTGCTTCCTCGACCACTACGGACCCGACGACGTCGCCGCGACCGGAGGCATGAAGGTGGCGCCGCACCCCCACACCGGGCTGCAGACCGTGTCGTGGCTGTTCACCGGCGAGGTCGAGCACCGTGACTCCGCCGGCAACCACGCGCTGGTCGTGCCCGGCGAGGTCAACCTGATGACGGGCGGCCGTGGGATCAGCCACTCCGAGGTGTCCACCGATGCAGCGTCGGTCCTGCACGGGGCCCAGCTCTGGGTGGCGCTCCCCGAGGAGCATCGCGACACCGATCCCGCCTTCGCCCACCACGTCCCGGCGCCGATCGCCGGCCCGGGTTGGACGGTGCGGGTCCTCCTCGGCTCCCTGCTCGGCGACACCTCACCGGTCCACACCCACACGCCGCTGCTCGGCGCCGAGATCCTGCTCGAGCCGACGACCTCTCTGACGCTGCCCGTCGACGCGTCCTTCGAGCACGGGGTGCTGGTCGACACCGGCGGCGTCGCGCTCGCGACCGACGACGGCACCGCGACACTCGTCGCGAAGGACCACCTCGCGTACACGCCGCCGGGCGCGTCCACGCTGACCCTCGAGGCCGGCGGGTCCTGGACGCGTCTGCTCCTGCTGGGCGGGCCGCCGTTCGGCGAGTCGATCGTCATGTGGTGGAACTTCGTCGGTCGGTCGCACGAGGACGTCGTGGCCTACCGCGACGCCTGGCAGGCCGCCATCACGGACGACTCCGGCGCGGTCGTCGCCGACTCGCAGCTGGTCTCCGACTCGCGCTACGGCGTCGTGGTCGGCGACCACCTGCCGCCGATCCCCGCCCCGCCGTTGCCGGAGGTCCGGCTGCGGTCGCGTCAGTAGGCCCGGCGTGACTGCGCAAGCACCTCCCGTCACGGTCGAGGCGCTGGTCGCGGCCCTGCCGCCCGGCATGGTCGTCACCGAGGCGAGCGCCATGGAGAAGTACCGCGAGGACTTCGCCCGCGACGGCTCCGCGGGCACGCCGATCGCGGTCGTGCGCCCCGAGACGGCGGCACAGGTGCAGACCGCCGTAAGGTGGGCCGCCGACCACCTCGTCCCGGTCGTCGCCCGCGGCGCCGGCACCGGGCTCTCGGGTGGCTCGTCGGCCGTCGACGGCGGGATCACCATCTCCCTGGACCGGATGCGCGCCGTCGCCATCGACCCGCAGTGCCAGGTCGCGGTCGTCGAACCCGGAGCGCTCAACGCCGACGTCAAGCGTGCGGCGGCCGAGCACGGCCTGTGGTACCCGCCGGACCCGTCGTCGTACGAGATCTGCTCGATCGGCGGCAACCTGGCGACCAACGCGGGCGGCCTGTGCTGCGTGAAGTACGGCGTCACGAGCGACTACGTCCTGGGCATGGACGTGGTCCTCGCCGACGGGTCGCTGGTCACCCTGGGTGGGAAGCAGATCAAGGACGTCGCCGGGTTGTCGCTGCTCAAGCTCTTCGTGGGCAGCGAAGGGACGCTCGGCATCATCACGCGCGCGATCCTGCGGCTCATCCCGCTGCAGACGCCACAGGCGACGCTGGTCAGCACCTTCCCCAGCATGGCGGCCGCCGCCGAGGCCGTCGTCGCAATCCGGGGCGCGGTCCGGGCGTCGATGCTGGAGCTCATGGACAACACGACGATCAACGCCGTCGAGGACTGGCGCTCGCACGGCCTGGACCGCTCGGCGGGCGCACTGCTGGTGGCTCAGTCGGACGCATCCGGGGACGCGCAGGCCGAGGTGGACCTCATCTCCGCCGCGTGCACGGCGGCCGGTGGCGAGGACGTCTACGCGACGACCGACCCGGACGAGTCGGCGATGTTCGTCTCCGCACGCCGCAACGCCCTGCACGCGCTCGAGGCGCGCGGGAGCGTGCTCTTCGAGGACGTGGGGGTGCCCCTGCCCCGGCTGCCCGAGCTCGTGCAGGAGGTAGGTCGCATCGCCGAGCGTCGAGACGTCGAGATCGCCGTGGTCGCCCACGCCGGCGACGGGAACACCCACCCGATCATCGTGTACGACGGCGCCGATGACGGTGCCGTCACGCGGGCGCGCCAGGCCTTCGCCGAGGTCATGGCCGCGGCGATCGCGCTGGGCGGCACGATCACGGGTGAGCACGGCGTCGGTCGCGCCAAGCGGTTCGCCCTGCCCGACCAGCTCGGCGACGACGTACTCGCGCTGACCTGGCGCATCAAGGACGCGTTCGACCCGCACGGCATCCTCAACCCCGGCGCCGTGCTCCCTCCGAGGCTCTCCGCGAAGAAGGGGGAACGATGACCTCGATCGTCAGCCGACACCTGTTCGGCCCAGGCCCGACCAACGCCTATCCCGAGGCGACCGAGGGGCTCGCCCGGCCCCTGCTCGGCCACCTCGACCCCGCCTTCCTCGCGATCATGGACGAGACCTGCGAGTGGCTGCGCGCGGTGTGGGGGACGGCGCAGAACCGGACGCTGCCGCTCTCGGCCACCGGGTCTGCGGGCATGGAGGCCGCGTTCGTCAACACCGTCCACCCCGGGGACGTGGTCGTGGTCGCGGTGAACGGGCTGTTCGGGCAGCGCATGTGCGAGGTCGCCTCCCGGTGCGGGGCCGAGGTCGTCGCTGTCCAGCACCGCTGGGGCTCCCCGGTCGACCCCGAGCGGGTGGTCGCCGCGCACCCTGCGCCCGCCATCGTCGCCGCGGTGCACGCCGAGACCTCGACGGGGGCGCGGTCGGACATCGCGGCGCTCGGGGCCGCCGTACGCGACGCAGGCGACGCCCTGCTGCTCGTCGACGCCGTCACCTCGATCGCCGGCATCGAGCTCCTGGCCGACGAGTGGGGCATCGACATCGGGTACGCCGGGACGCAGAAGTGCCTGGGCGTCGCGCCCGGCCTCGCGCCGTTCACGATCAGTGAGCGGGCCTTCGGCCGGCGGGTCGAGCGGCCGCGGTCGTGGTACCTCGACCTGGGGCTGCTCGGCGGGTACGTCGGCGACGCCGGCCCCGGTCCGCGTGCCAGGACCTACCACCACACCGCCCCGGTCGCGATGGTCAGCTCCTTGCACGCAGCGCTCGGCCGGATCCTGGAGGAGGGCCTCGACAACGTCTGGGCGCGCCATGCCGCCGCCGGGCAGGCGCTGCAGGACGGCCTCGAGGCGATGGGGCTGGAGCTGTTCGCCGACGCGGGCCACCGGTTGCCGGAGCTCACGACGGTGAGGGTGCCGGACGGCGTCGACTCAGCCGACGTACGCCGGACCCTGCTGGAGCGCTACGACATCGAGATCGGCGCCGGCGTGGGCGAGTTCGCCGCGTCGGTGTGGCGGATCGGCCTGATGGGGCCGAACGCGAGCCCCGACGCCGTCGCGCTCGTGCTCCACGCACTCGGCGACGTGCTGGGGCGTCCGACGTCGGGGTAACTCAGTGTTCGCCGAGGTGGAGGGCCGTTGGAACGGCCGCCCACCTCAGCGAACACTGAGTTACCCCTGACGGACGGGGGCTCGGCTCAGCGGAGTGCTGCGGCCTCGGACGCGAGCCGGGTGACGGTGTCCCAGTCGCCGGAGTCGAGGGCGGCCTTCGGCGTGATCCAGGTGCCGCCGACGCAGCCGACGTTGGGCAGCGCCAGGTAGTCCGCGGCCGTCGCCGGCCGGATGCCGCCGGTCGGGCAGAACCGCGCGGTGGGCACGACGGTCGGCAGCGAGGAGAGGTACGCCGTCCCGCCGGACGCCTCCGCCGGGAAGAACTTCATCTGCGTGACGCCGTACTCGAGCACCGCGAGGACCTCCGACACGGTGGCCGTGCCCGGGAGGAACGGCAGCCCGGTGTCGAGCATCGCGTCCATCAGCCGCGGGGTGGCGCCGGGGGAGACCAGGAAGGACGCGCCCGCGTCGTGGGCCGCCTTGGCCAGGTCGGGCGTGGTGACGGTGCCGGCTCCGACCGCGATCTCCGGCACCTCGGACGCGATCGCGCGGATCGCGTCGAGCGCGACGGGAGTGCGCAGCGTGAGCTCGATGACCGGCAGGCCGCCGGCGACGAGCGCCCGGGCGACCGGGACGGCCTGGTCGACCGACTCGACGACGACGACGGGGACGACCGGAGCGAGGCCGAGCAGGTCGGTGCGGGCAACGTCAGACGTGGACAACGGGGCGCTCCTCGAAGGAAGGGGTGATGGGGGCGAAGACGGAGGCCCCGGTGTCGGCCGAGCCGACGCTGGCGCGGAACGCGGCGAAGAGCTCGCGGCCGGTGCCGGCCCACTCCTCGCCGATCGGTGCGCGGCCGGTGGCCTCGCGGGCGTCGAAGGCGACCGGGTCGACGTCGATGGTGAGCGTGCCCGCGACCGCGTCGACCGTGATCACGTCACCGTCGCGCACGCGTGCGAGCGGTCCGCCGAGCGCGGCCTCGGGCGTCACGTGGATGGCGGCGGGGACCTTGCCCGAGGCGCCCGACATGCGGCCGTCCGTGACGATCGCGACGCGGTGGCCCCGGTCCTGCAGGACGCCCAGCGCCGGCGTCAGCTTGTGCAGCTCCGGCATGCCGTTGGCGGCCGGCCCCTGGTAGCGGATCACGGCGACGAGATCGTGGTCGAAGCGTCCGTCGGCGAAGGCCTCGAGGAAGTGCGCCTGGTCGTCGAAGACCATCGCCGGCGCGGTGACGACCTGGTTCTCGGGCTTGACCGCCGAGGTCTTGATGACGGAGGTCCCGAGCGGACCGTGCAGCACCCGCAGGCCGCCGTCGGCGGAGAACGGCTCGGTGGCCGGACGCAGCACGTCCAGGTCGCCGGGCTCGGTCGGACCCTCGACCCACTCGATGCCGGGCGCGTCGGGCGTCGAGCCCAGCCCGGTCGCCGACAGCCGCGGCTCCTGCGTGTAGCGCGAGAGGCCGGGGCCGACGATCGTCCGGACGTCCTCGTGCAGCAGCCCGGCGGCCAGGAGCGTGCGGATCAGGTAGGCGATCCCACCGGCGGCGTGGAAGTGGTTCACGTCCGCCTGGCCGTTGGGGTAGACCCGGGCCAGCAGCGGGACCACCGCCGACAGCTCCGCGAGGTCGTCCCAGGTGAGCTGGATGCCCGCCGCCCGGGCGATCGCGACGAGGTGCAGCGTGTGGTTGGTCGAGCCGCCGCTGGCGAGCAGGGCGACGCAGGCGTTGACGATCGCACGCTCGTCGACGATCTCGCCGATCCCGGCGTCGGTGCCGGCCAGCTCGGTGACGCGGGCAGCGGCGGCACGGGTCAGGGCCTCGCGCAGCTCGCCGGTCGGCGGCGTGAACGACGCGCCCGGCAGGTGCAGGCCGAGCACCTCCATGAGGAGCTGGTTGGAGTTCGCGGTGCCGTAGAAGGTGCAGGTGCCCACGGAGTGGTACGACGCCGCCTCGGCCGCGAGCAGCTCCTCACGGCCGACCTTGCCCTCGGCGTACAGCTGGCGCACGCGGGCCTTCTCGCCGTTCGGCAGACCCGAGGCCATCGGGCCCGCCGGCACGAAGACGGTCGGCAGGTGGCCGAAGGAGAGCGAGCCGATCAGGAGCCCGGGCACGATCTTGTCGCAGACGCCGAGCATCAGGGCGCTGTCGAACATGTCGTGGGACAGCGCGATGGCCGCCGACATGGCGATGACGTCGCGGCTGAACAGCGACAGCTGCATGCCGTCGCGACCCTGCGTGATGCCGTCGCACATGGCCGGCACGCCGCCGGCGACCTGCGCGATGCCGCCGGCGCGGAGCACGGCCTTCTTGAGGACCGGCGGGTAGTCGGCGTACGGCGCGTGCGCGGAGAGCATGTCGTTGTAGCTCGTCACGATGGCGACGTTCGGCTTCGCGGCGGGACCGACGACCTGCAGCTCGCGCTTGTCGTCGGGATCGGCGGCCGCGAAGCCGTGGGCGAGGTTCGCGCAGGCGAGCCGACCACGGGCCGGGCCCTGCTCGGCGGCGGCGCGCACCCGGGAGAGGTACGCCGCGCGGGTCGACGCGCTGCGGGAGGCGATACGGGCGGTCACCGAGGCGACAGTGTCGTTCACAGACGTGGTCACAGGGAGTCCTCCTGCCAGGAGCGGCCGTCCCGCTCGATGAGGGTGATGGCCGGGGTCGGGCCGGCTGAGCCGGCGGCGTACCGCTTCGGCGGCAGCGCGGTCTCGGCCCAGTGCTCGATGATCGGGTCGCACCACGCCCAGGCCGCCTCGACCTCGTCGCGGCGCATGAACAGCGTGGGGTTGCCCTTGACGACGTCCATGAGCAGCCGCTCGTAGGCGTCAGGGGAGCGCTGGGTGAACGCCGAGGCGAAGTTGAGGTCGAGCGAGACCGGCTTGAGCCGGTAGCCGCCCGGGCCGGGCTCCTTCGCGGTCAGGTGCAGGCGCATGCCCTCGTCGGGCTGGACCTGGATGTGCAGCCGGTTGGGTGCGCGCACGCCGCTGCGGTGGGGGAAGACGTCGTGCGGGGGCTCCTTGAAGAAGATGACGATCTCCGAGGAGCGCCGGTCCATGCGCTTGCCGGTGCGCAGGTAGAACGGGACACCGGCCCAGCGCCAGTTCTGCACCTCGACCTTGAGGGCGACGAACGTCTCGGTCAGCGCCTCGAGCGAGCCGACGGGGAGGCCGAGCTCCTCGTCGTACGACGAGACGGGCCGGCCGTCGATCAGTCCGGCGGCGTACCGGCCGCGCACGGTGTCGCGGTCGATGTCGGGCGCCGTCATCGGCTTGAGGGCCTGCAGGACCTTGAGCTTCTCGTCCCGGACGTCCTCGCGGCCGACCTCGATCGGCGGCTCCATCGCGACGAGGCAGAGGAGCTGGAGCAGGTGGTTCTGGACCATGTCGCGCAGGGCGCCGGCCCGGTCGTAGTAGTCCGCGCGCTCGCCGACGCCGAGCGTCTCGGCGACCGTGATCTGGACGTGGTCGATCCAGTGGCTGTTCCACAGCGGCTCGAGGAGCGTGTTCGCGAACCGCGTGACCAGCAGGTTCTGCACGCTCTCCTTGCCGAGGTAGTGGTCGATCCGGAAGATCTGCGACTCGTCGAAGACCTCTCCGACGACGGCGTTGATCACCCGTGCGGAGGCCAGGTCGTGGCCGATCGGCTTCTCGAGCACGACGCGCGCCGGCGCGGCCGTCATGCCGCCCTCGTCGAGGCGGCGGCAGATCGGGCCGAACAGGGACGGGGCGACGGCGAGGTAGTAGACGCGGACGGTGGCCTCGACCTCGGGGCGGTCCTTCAGCAGACCGTGGAGGGCGTGCCAGTCGTCGGGCTCCTCGACGTCGAGGCGCACGTGGCTCACCCGGCCGAGCAGGCGCTCGGCGATCTCGTCGTCGACGTCGCCCACGTGCTCGACGAGCGCGTCGTGCACGACGGCCCGGTAGGCGTCGTCGTCGAGCTCGGAGCGGGAGACGCCGATGATCCGGGTGTCGGCGGGCAGGTGGCCCTCGGCGTCGGACTGGTAGAGGGCAGGGAGCAGCTTGCGGAGCGCGAGGTCGCCGGTGCCGCCGAAGACGGTGAAGTCGCAGCGCTCGGGCATCACAGGGATGCCGGAAGTGGCCACGCCGGTGGCGGAAGCGGGGGACATGCCTCCACGGTGACAGGATTTTTTGATCGTTACAAGCAGGACTTGCGTTTTTCTCAGACAAAAGTACCCCCTAGGATCCTGCCCATGTCCGAGACGCTCGTCGTTCCCTACGGCTCCGGCCTGCCCTCCGCGGGCGACCTTCTCGAGCTCATCCGCACCGGCCGCGCCGTCACCCGCAGCGACCTGCAGCGGCTGACCGGGCTCTCGCGCACCGCCGTCACGGCCCGCGTCTCAGCGCTCGCCGACGCCGGCCTGGTCGTGTACGGCGACGACTCACCGTCCACCGGCGGACGACCGCCCGGCACGCTCCTCTTCAACGCCGACGCCGGCGTCGTCCTCGCCGTGGCGATCGGCCGCTCGCGCAGCCAGCTCGCCGTGTTCGACCTCGAGGGCCGCGAGCTGGCCGGCGACACGCGCGACCACGAGGTCGGTGCGGGGGCGCCGACGCTGATGCCGCAGATGGTCGAGCGGCTGCGCACCATGCTCGACGGACTGCGGCCGGCGCCGGTCCTGGGCGTCGGGGTGAGCCTGCCCGGCGTCGTCGACCCGGTGCGGCTGGTGAGCGTGGACTCGCCGGTCATGGGCGGATGGGACGGCGTCGAGCTGGCGCCGTACTTCCGCGAGGTCACCGAGGCCCCCGTCTTCCTGGCCAACGACGCCGACGTGCTGGCGCGCGCGGAGCTGTTCGGCGGCAGCCCCTACCGCGACATCCTCGTGGTCAAGGCCTCCACCGGCCTCGGGCTCGGCGTCGTGGCGGAGGGCCGGGTGCTGGCCGGTCACCTCGGCGCGGCCGGCGAGATCGGGCACACGCGCACCGAGGCCGGCGACCTGCCGTGCCGCTGCGGCAGCAGCGGATGCCTGGAGACGATCGCCGGCGGCTGGGCCCTGGTGAACACCTTCAACGACTCCGGTCGCGAGGCCGGTCACATCCGCGACCTGGTGGGTTTCGCGCTCGGTGGCGACGCGGTCGCCCGCAAGCTGCTGCGCGACTCCGGCCGCCGGCTCGGGGAGGTGCTGGCCGTCGCGATCAACCTGCTCAACCCGGAGGCGGTCGTCATCGGCGGCGACATGGGTCAGGCGTTCGAGGTGTACGCCGCCGGCGTCCGTGAGTCGGTCTACTCCCGCTCGACCGCGCTGGCGACGAGGGACCTGCAGTTCCTGCCGTCGGCGCAGGGCGACTCCGCCGGGCTGGTCGGCTGCGCGGCGCTCGCCATCGACCACGTCCTCGCGCCGACCTCCGTCGACGTACGGCTCGCCGACCTGGCCGACGCCGGCGTCTAGGCACGCTGGCCCCGCGTTGGGGTAACCGTCCTTTCGATGGGGTAACCGTCTGTTCAGTACGCCTCCTGACCCTTGCAACGGTCAGGAGGCGTACTGAACAGACGGTTACCCCGACGACGGCCGTCCCGGCCGCTACCGTGACCTCTCATGGTCGATGCCTTCGCCGACGACGCCCTGGGACGTGACGACGCGGTCGGGCTCGCCCGACGCCTGGCGGCGCGGGAGGTCAGTGCCGACGAGCTGGTCGAGGCCGCCATCGCGCGCATCGACAAGGTCGACGGCGACCTCGGCGCGATGGCCGTCCGTGACTACGACCGCGCTCGGCGTACGACGGGAGCACCCGGCTTCTTCCACGGCGTCCCGACGCTGATCAAGGACAACGTCGACGTCGCGGGGCTGCCGACCCAGCAGGGCACCGATGCGTACGTCGGCCGGCCGGCCGAGCAGGACGGCGACATCGCCCGGCTGCTCAAGTCGATGGGCGTCGTGGCGCTGGGCAAGACGCAGCTGTCGGAGTTCGGCTTCTCGGCGGTGGCCGAGCACCCCCGGCTCGGACCGGTCCGCAACCCGTGGGACACCACCCGCACGGCCGGTGCGTCCTCGTCGGGCGCCGGCGCGCTGGTCGCCGCCGGGGCCGTCCCGCTCGCGCACGGCAACGACGGCGGCGGCTCCATCCGGATCCCTGCTGCGGTGAACGGCCTGGTCGGCCTCAAGCCCTCCCGGGGTCGCCTCCCGTTGGATCCGATGAACCGCCAGATGCCGCTCCGGATCGTCGTCGACGGCGTGCTGACCCGTTCCGTGCGCGACACCGCGGCGTTCTTCCGCGAGGCGGAACGACGGCACCGAGCGCCCGGCCTGATGCCGATCGGCGACGTCACCGGGCCGTCCGAGGACCGGCTGCGGATCGCGTTCTTCACCCAGGCCGCCGGGCGGGTCGCCTCGCCGGAGGTCGACGCACTCACCCGTCGCACCGCCGGCCTCCTCGAGTCGCTCGGGCACACCGTCGAGGAGGTCGATGCCCCGATCTCGCCGGCGTTCGCCGACGACTTCGTCCTCTACTGGGGCTTCCTCGCGCTGATGATCGCGCGCACGGGCCGCTTCGTCGCGGGCCGCAGCTGGGACACCGCCAAGCTCGACAACCTCACCCGCGGCCTCGCCTCCCACACCGGTCGGCGGCTGCACCGGGTGCCCGGGGTGCTGCGCCGGTTGCGACGCGCGATGCCCATGTCGACGGACTTCCACGCGACGTACGACGTCATCCTCACGCCGACGCTCGCCCACGAGACGCCGCTCATCGGGCACCTCGACCCGACGCAGGACTACGACACGATCATGACCCGGCTGCGCGACTGGGTGGCCTTCACGCCATGGCAGAACGTCAGCGGCGACCCGGCCGTGTCGCTGCCGGTCGCGGCCACGGCCGGTGGGCTGCCCCACGGCATGATGCTGGGCGCGGGGCTGGGGCGCGAGGGGCTGTTGCTCGGGCTCGCCTACGAGCTCGAGGAAGCGGTCGGATTCGGGTCCCTGGCGGCTCCGAAGAGGCGGGGTTGACCCCGATTTCGCGATCTCGGCGCACCCTCTGTAATGTTCTCGCTCGTTGCCCCCTTAGCTCAGTCGGCAGAGCGACTCCATGGTAAGGAGTAGGTCTACGGTTCGATTCCGTAAGGGGGCTCTGAGGCAAAGCGCTGCTTTGCCGACGTGGCGGGGTAGCTCAGGCGGTTAGAGCGCACGACTCATAATCGTGAGGTCGCGGGTTCGATCCCCGCCCCCGCTACCAACATCACCGCATCGAGCAACACCGACAAAGGACTTCTCATGGCCTCCAAGAGCAGCGACGTTCGCCCCAAGATCACTCTGGCGTGCACCGAGTGCAAGGAGCGCAACTACATCACCAAGAAGAACCGCCGCAACGATCCCGACCGGATCGAGCTGGCCAAGTTCTGCCCGCGTTGCCGCAAGCACCAGCCGCACCGCGAGACCCGCTGACCCCGAGCGCCGATTCGGCGCCTCTCACCAGAGCCCTGCGTGGATTCCACGCAGGGCTCTTGTGCGTCAGCGCGGGACCGGCGCCGCACCCGGGCTCGGGGTGCGACACCCCCGACTCGCTAGGGTGGTGGGCGTGGACAGCTCGATCGTCGGCCGGCAGTTCGCGCCCGTCGGCCCCTACCTGGTGTCGACCGAGAAGGTTCGCGAGTTCGCGACCGCGATCGGCTGGGAGCACGACGGCGTCCCGCCGACCTTCCCGATCGTGCTCGCCGGCGCCTCGATGAACGCGTTCCTCGACGAGCTCGATCTCGACCTCTCGCGGATCATCCACGGGGACCAGCGCTTCGCCTACGAGCGCCCGGTCGCCGCCGGTGACGAGCTCGTCTCGACGCTCACCGTCGCGAGCCTGCGACAGATCGGCGGCAACGACATCATCGGCACCAGCACCACGTTCACGGACGCCTCCGGCGCGCTCGTCTGCACCGCCACCGCGACGCTCGTCCACCGTGGGGCCGAGGCATGACGCCCGGCGACGTCCTCGAGCCGCAGACCTATGCGGTGACGCGGGCCGACCTCGTCCGCTACGCCGGCGCGTCGGGCGACTTCAACCCGATCCACTGGTCCGACCGGACCGCCACGAGCGTCGGTCTGCCCGGCGTCATCGCCCACGGCATGTTCACGATGGCCATCGCCAGCCGTGCGGTCGCGACCTGGACCGACGGTGCGCCGGTCGTCGAGCTCGGCGGCAAGTTCACCAACATGGTCGTCGTGCCCGACAGTGACGAGGGCACCTCCGTCACGGTCGGCGGGACGGTGAAGTCGGTGGAGGACGGGCTCGTCACCCTCGCCCTCGAGGTCACCTGCGACGGACAGAAGGTGCTGGGCAACCCGAGGGTGGTCGTACGTGCCTGACCTCGCTGCGCCCGAGCTCTTGGGGGACCACACGACGCTCCGGCTCGGCGGTCCCGCAGCGTCGTACGTCGTCGCGCGGACGCCCGAGGAGCTGACCGGGGCCGTGACGACCGCCGACGAGGCGGGCGAGGAGGTCCTCGTGCTCGGCGGCGGCAGCAACCTCGTGATCGCCGACGAGGGCTTCCCCGGTGTGGTGGTCGAGGTCGCCACCACCGGCGTCCGCTCCGACCTGGACGACGCCGGCCCCGCCTGTGGCGGCACGCTCGTCACCGTCGCGGCGGGGGAGAGCTGGGACGACCTGGTCGCGACCGCGGCGGAGCGAGGCTGGGCGGGCATCGAGGCCCTGGCCGGCATCCCGGGTCGCGTCGGCGCCACGCCGATCCAGAACGTCGGCGCCTACGGCCAGGACGTCTCGCAGACGATCGCCCAGGTGCGGGTGTGGGACCGCGTGCTGAAGGGCTACCGGACCTTCGCGAACGCCGACTGCCGGTTCGGCTACCGCACGTCGCGGTTCAAGTCCGACCCCGGCCGGCACGTCGTCGTCGAGGTGACCTTCCAGCTGCGCGTCGGGACGCTGTCGGAGCCCGTCGCCTACGCCGAGCTGGCCCGCGCCCTCGGCGTCGAGATCGGGGAGCGCGCACCCGTCGCGGACGTCCGGGCGGCCGTGCTCGGGCTGCGCCGCGGCAAGGGGATGGTCCTCGACCCGGCCGACCACGACACCTGGAGCGCCGGCTCGTTCTTCACCAACCCGGTGATCGACCCCGCCGCTGTGCCTGACGGCGCACCGGCGTACGCCCAGGCCGACGGCCGCGTGAAGACCTCCGCCGCCTGGCTCATCGAGCGCGCCGGCTTCGGCAAGGGGCACCCCGGTCACGGGCCGGCGACCCTGTCGACGAAGCACACCCTCGCGCTCACGAACCGCGGCGATGCGACGACGAAGGACCTGCTCGTGCTGGCTCGGGAGATCCGCGACGGCGTCGAGTCGAGGTTCGGGATCCGGCTGGAGAACGAGCCGGTCCTGGTCGGCGTCGAGCTCTGATCGGCGGGTCGGACGGAGTACCCGGTTAACCGGGTACTCCGGACGCTACCCAGGGAACTCCGGAACTTCTCGGGTGTCATGCCACCCCGGAAGTTCCGGAGTCCCCGGTTAACCGGGTACTCCGCCCCGGCGCCGCATCACCGCGACAGCAGCACCAGGACCTCGTGGTGGTCGGTGTGGGGGAACATGTCCAGCAGCCGGGCCGACACCGGCCGCAGCGACGGCATGGCGGCCAGGTCGCGCGCCAAGGTGTCGGCGTTGCACGAGGAGTAGACGACGTGACGCACCGGTGAGGCCTCGAGCCAGCCGGCGAGGTCGGGGCCGATGCCGCGGCGGGGCGGGTTGACGACGACGAGCTCGGGGGCGTCGTCCGAGGCGAGCGCGTACGCCGTCGCGTCGCCGGCCAGGAACCTCGCCGCGACCCCGAGATCGGCGGCGCTCAGCCTGGCCGACTCGATCGCCTGCTCGCTCGACTCGACGCCGACGACGGAGCGACCGTCCTGCGCGGCCGGAGCGGCGACGTGCAGCCCGAAGCCGCCGACGCCGCAGTAGAGGTCCCACACCGATGACGGGTCCGCCGCCGAGACGAGCTGGGCCGCCTCCCGGTAGAGCCTGGCCGCGACCGCCGTGTTGGTCTGGAAGAACGACTGCGGCCGCAGGTGAAGGTCGAGGTCGTTGACCCGCATCGTGAGCGTGTCACCGTGCAGCATCAGCTCGTCGGGGCCCTCGAGGACCGCCTTGTGCGCGGGCTGCAGGTTCACCGAGACGACGGCCGCGGGGAGCGATGCGAGCAGCACGGGCAGGTGCTTGCGCAGCCGCGGCACCGCTTCGGTCGAGCGCAGCACGAACCGCACCATCAGATCGCCGCTCGGGGCCACCGTGACGATGAGGTGCTTGAGCTCGCCGCGCCGCTCGGGGACGGAGTACGGCGTCAGCCGGGCCACCCGGACGAGGTCGGCCAGCACCGGCAGCGCCGCACGCAGGCGCGGGTCGTGGAGCCCGCACCCACGGAGGTCGACGCCACGTCCGCGCGGGTCGAGGATGCCCAGCGTCGGCTCGTCGACGGTGCCGGCGACGACCATCTTCGCCTTGTTGCGGAAGCCCTCCTCGGGGCTGGCGACCGGCTCCAGCCACACCATCGCGGGCAGGGCCGACGCGACGCGCGCCTGCTTGGCGGCCAGCTGGTCGCCGTACGGGATCTCGATCCAGCGGCAGGACCGGCAGACGTGCGCGTCGTAGTAGGAGCAGTCCACGGGAAGGTCAGGCGGAGGTGCCGGGGGTCCCGGAGTCGTAGCTGTTCCAGTCGACCGACGTCCCGACGATGATGATGAACGCGATGACGGCCAGGATGCCGAGGATCAGCAGGACGGTGCCGACGATGCCCAGGACGTAACCGGCCTGGGCGTTGCCGCGACCGCCGAGCTGCCCGTTGGACGCGTCGATGCGCCGCTTCGCCTGGTGGCCGAGGTACCACGCCACCGGCGACCCGAGGAAGCCGATGCCGCAGGCCATGAGGCCGAGCCCGAGCGCGACGATGCCGACGATCATCGCCGCCTGGGCCCCGCCGTCCTCCCGCCGCCCGGGGTAGCCGGGATACCCCGGGTAGCCGGAGTAGCCGGAGTAGCCGGGGTAACCGGGGTAGCCCTGCGGCGGGTAGCCCTGCTGACCGTACGGCTGGGTGTAGGGCTGGGTGTACGGCTGGCCGGGCTGCTGGCCGTAGGGCTGACCGTACGGCGGCGGGGGAGTGCCCTGGCCGTACGGCTGCGCGTACGGCTGGGTCGGCGGCGCCCCGTACGGGCTCGGCGGCTGGCCGTGAGGACCCTCGCCCTCCGGCTGCTGTCCGGACGCGTTGTCGCCCTGCTCCGGCTGCTGGCCGTAGGGGTTGTCGTCGGTCATGCGCCCATCCTTCCTCAGATGCGGCTTCTTCAGGTCCGACTCTGCACAGGCGCGGCCAGCCAGGCGTCGATCTGCCCGACCAGGTCCTGCTTGACCGGGTCCGGCGCCGCCGACGCACGCACCGACATGCGCGCGAGCTCGGCGAGCTGGTCGTCGGTGAGGTCGTGGGCGGCGCGCATCGCGGCGTACTGGCCGAGCAGGCGGGAGCCGAAGAGCAGCGGGTCGTCCGCGCCGAGCGCGACCGTGGCGCCCGCAGCCACGAGCGAGGGAACGGGCACCTCGGCCAGCGAGTTGTAGACGCCGAGCGAGACGTTCGACGTCGGGCAGACCTCCAGGGCGATGTCGGCCGAGACGATCCTGTCGAGGACGGCGGGGTCCTCGCTGGCCCGTACGCCGTGCCCGAGCCGCCTGGGGTGCAGCGAGTCGATCACGGCGGCGATGTGGTCGGGCCCGCGCAGCTCCCCGCCGTGGGGCAGCAGCATCAGGCCCGCCCGCTCGGCGATCGCGAACGCCGGCCCGAAGTCGGACGTCGTTCCGCGCCGCTCGTCGTTGGAGAGTCCGAAGCCGACCACTCCGCGACCGGCGTACTGCGCTGCGAGGCGGGCCAGCGTGCGGGCGTCGAGGGGGTGCCGGGTCCTGTTCGCGGCGACGACCACGGCCATCCCCAGGCCGGTGTCGCGCGACGCGGCGGCGACCGCGTCGAGCACCAGGTCGGTGAACGCCGTGATCCCGTCGAAGCGCGCCGCGTAGCCGGACGGGTCGACCTGGATCTCGAGCCAGCGCCCGCCGTCGGCCACGTCGTCCTCGGCGGCCTCACGGATCAGGCGTCGTACGTCGTCCTCGGTCCGCAGCACCGATCGGGCGACGTCGTAGAGCCGCTGGAAGCGGAACCAGCCCTTCTCGTCGGCGGCGCTCAGCTGCGGCGGCCACTCGCTCACGAGCTGGTCGGGCAGCCGGATGCCGTCGCGCTCGGCGAGCTCGAGCAGCGTCGAGTGCCGCATCGATCCCGTGAAGTGAAGGTGCAGGTGCGCCTTCGGAAGAGCCCGGAGGTCGCGGGTCACGAAAAGAGCTTTTGCAGCCGGGTGATCCCCTCGACCAGGTCGTCGTCGCCGAGCGCGTAGGACAGTCTCAGGTAGCCAGGAGCGCCGAAGGCCTCACCGGGCACGACGGCGACCTCGGCCTTGTCGAGGATGTACTCCGCCAGGTCGGCGGAGGTGTCGATGACCCGGCCGCCATGCTCGCGGCCCAGCAGGCCCTTGACGGACGGGAAGGCGTAGAACGCGCCCTCCGGCGTCGGGCACAGCACGCCGTCGATCTCGTTGAGCATGGCCACGATCGTCCTGCGGCGCCGGTCGAAGGCGGTGCGCATCTCGTCGACCGCGGACAGGTCGCCCTGGAGCGCCGCGACCGCCGCCCGCTGCGAGACGTTGGCGACGTTGGACGTCGCGTGGGACTGCAGGTTGGTGGCCGCCTTGACGAGGTCGGTCGGGCCGATCATCCAGCCGACCCGCCAGCCGGTCATCGCGTAGGTCTTCGCAACACCGTTGAGGACGATGGTGTAGTCGGCGATCTCGGGGCACAGCGTCGCGATGGAGCCGGTCTCCACGCCGTCGTACAGGAGGTGCTCGTAGATCTCGTCGGTCACCACCCACAGGCCGTGCTCGGCGACCCACGCGCCGATCGCGCGGATCTCGTCGGCGGTGTAGACGGCGCCGGTCGGGTTCGACGGGGAGACGAAGAGCAGCACCTTGGTGCGCTCGGTGCGAGCCGCCTCGAGCTGGTCGACGGTGACCTTGTAGCCCTGCGTCTCGTCGGCGAAGACCTCGACGGCGGCACCGCCCGCGAGCTGGATGCACTCCGGGTACGTCGTCCAGTACGGCGCCGGCAGGAGCACCTCGTCGCCCGGGTCGAGCATCGCGGCGAACGACTGGTAGACGGCCTGCTTGCCGCCGTTGGTCACCAGCACCTGCGCCGGCGTGATCTCGAGACCGGAGTCGCGCTTCGTCTTGGCCACGATCGCGGCCTTGAGCTCCGGCAGGCCACCGGCCGGCGTGTAGCGGTGGTTCTTGGGGTCACGGGCCGCGTCGACGGCCGCGTCGACGATGTAGCCCGGCGTCGGGAAGTCGGGCTCGCCGGCGCCGAAGCCGATCACCGGGCGACCCTCCGCCTTGAGCGCCTTCGCCTTCGCATCGACCTTCAGCGTCGCCGACTCGGCGATGGCGCCGATCCGCTGGGACACACGACGGTCACGAGGCGAGGAAGTCATGGGCCTCACTCTATCGGCCGGATCCGGGGGCCCCAGCGGCCATTTCACGGTGACGCAGCCCGTGTGACGAGGGGCGTCACGACCGTGACGCCGGACGTCACGCCGCCAGGTCGTCCGAGCATCCATCTCCGACTCACCAGGAGGACACCATGCCCAGTGCCAGCAAGCCGTCGACGCCGGTGGCCGTCGATCTCGACGAGATCGAGGGCCGCTACGCCGAGGTCGGCGAGCACACCGTCGCGTTCGAGACGTACAAGCGGGACGTGGACCCCGCGCCGTACTTCGCCGGGCTCCCCGACGACCGGTGCCAGTGCCCCCACTGGGGCTACGTCACCGCCGGCCGGATCACCTTCCGCTGGCCCGACCGGATGGAGACGTACGTCGCGGGCGACGCCTACTACGCACCGCCGGGACACCTTCCGCTGGTCACCGCGGGGACGAGCGTCGTCGAGTTCAGCCCGACGGAGGAGCTCGCCCGCACGATGGAGGCGGTCGAGCGGAACCTGAAGGCGGCCGCGTCATGACCGCCGACGTCAGGGCCGCCGACGTCAGGACCGCCGATGTCAGGACCGCCGATGTCAGCGCCGCCGTGGCGGGGCTGATCGTCTGGCTCGAGACCGGGGCGGCGCCCGAGGACGTCTTCGCCCCCGACTGCTTCGTGGACCTCTCCCTGCCGCACTGGCGTCTACAGGCGGACACGCGCGAGGACCTGTTCAGGATCCGTCGGGAGTCCCACCCCTTCCCCGGACGGGTCCGGGTGGAGCGGGTCGACCACACCGACGGCGGCTTCGTCATCGCCTTCGAGGAGCGCTGGGAGGACGGCCAGGCGTGGTACTGCCGCGAGCAGATCCGCGCCGACGTCGTCGACGGCCGGATCACCGAGGTCGCCGTCTACTGCACCGGCGACTGGGACGAGGCCGTCCAGGCCAGGCATGCGGACGAGGTGCCCCTTCTCCGCGCCTAGCGGCACCGCCGCGACCACGCCCCGCGGACGGCAAAGCGTCCTACGCTGGCCCGCGAGATGAGCACCGCGACATCCGTGGCCGATCTCCTCGACCGCGCCGACGCCGAGCGCGCGGCCGGTCGAGGAGACGATGCCGCCCGTCTCTACGACGAGGCGATCGATCGGTGTCGCGCGGCGGGCGACCTCGGCCCGTGGACGCGAGCGGTGCTCGGCGCCGCCTCGGTGCTGGTCTTCGGTGTCGAGCCCGGCAGGTTGGCCGCCCAGCTGCACGACGTCCTCGCCCGCACCACCGACGACGCCGACCGCGCCCGCCTCGGGGCGGCGCTGGCACGTAGCTGGGCCTACTGCGGGCACGCCCGCCGCGGGGCGCCCTTCGCCGCGGAGGCGCTGGAGCGCGCGGAGCGGTGCGACGATCCCGCGGTCCTCGCCGACGCCCTCGACGCCACGCTCGCCTGTCACTGGGGCCCGGACGACCTCGCCCTGCGTACGCGGCTCGGTGCCCGGCTCGACGACGTCGCCGCCCACGTGCTCGAGCCGGCGGTGCGCCTGCAAGCGCACCTGTGGGGGCTCCAGGTGGCCTGCGACGCGCTCGACGTGCAGGCGATCCACCGCCATCTGCATGCCCTCGACCGGCTCGGCGAGGAGTCGGCACGGGCCCGCTTCTACGCCCTGACCCGTCGGCTGATGTACGACCTGCTCCGCGGGCGCACCGACACGGTCGCGGACCTGCTCGCCGCGGCCGGGGAGGCGGAGGCGGAGGCCGACCTGCCCGACGGCTGGATGGTGATCGCGGCCATGCGGGGATACTCCGCCCTCATCGTCGGCGACCCCGGCACCTGTGCCGAGTCCGCGGCGGCGGCCGAGGCGTTCGCGGTCGCCGAAGGCGTGATCGAGGTCGCCGCGGAGGCCGCCTGGCTGTGGACCGGTGCCGGCCGTCCCGACCGGGCGACCGGCGTGCTGCAGACCTTCCGCGGTGGCGTCCTCGATCGCCTCCCGAAGGACGTCAACTGGTTGCTGACGGTGCAGTGCGTGCTGGAGACGGCGCTCTCCACTGGCAGCGAGGACGTCGTCGAGGAGGCCGCCCGCCTGCTCACGCCGTACGCCGGGCGGGCCGTGTTCAACGCGGGGGCGGTGATGTTCCACGGCCTGACCGACGACACCCTCGCCCGCGCCGCCGCCGTCCTCGGCGAGCACGACCGGGCCGAGCGGCTGCGTGCCCAGGCGTTGCGCACCTACATCCGGCTCGGCGCGACCTGGTGGCACGACCGTCTCCGGGACTGGGCGCCGGTCGGTCGTGCCGCGGTCCGGCTGCACCCGACGCCGGGCGGCGTGTGGCTGGTCGGTGCGGGTCCCGGTCACCCCCTTCGCTCCCTGCGCGGCCTGGTCTACCTGCGCCGGCTCCTCGCGCAGCCCGGCACGCCGATCGCCGCTCTCGACCTGGTGACCGACGGCCATGCGACGGTCCTCCAGCCGCCGGCGGGGGAGGCGCTCGACCGACGGGCCCTGGCGGCGTACCGCCACCGGCTCGCCGAGATCGACGCCGACCTCGAGGAGGCCGAGGCCTGGGCCGACCTGGGCCGGACCGAGGCGCTCCGGGCCGAGCGCGACGCGCTGCTGCGAGAGCTGTCGTCGAGCACCGGGTTGTCGGGCCGTGTCAGGGCCGGCGGATCCACGCAGGAGCGCGCGCGGGTCGCCGCGACCAAGGCGATCAGCACGGCGATCGACCGGCTCACGACGGTTGACCCCGTGCTCGGCGCCCACCTCGAGGCATCCGTCCACACCGGCAGCGAGTGCTGCTACCTGCCCTCGCCCGGCGAGCAGCCGACGTGGGACCTCGGATTGGTGTCCGGCGGGGACGACCCGTAGACTCCGGGACTGGTGGATTTCCCACATGCTGTTGCGCGCCTCCAACCGGGCGCGACGAGCGGGACTTCATCGGAGGGCACTAGCTCAACTGGCAGAGCATCGGTCTCCAAAACCGAAGGTTGGGGGTTCAAGTCCCTCGTGCCCTGCAGGACGGAATAGCGAGGAGAGGCATGTCCGAGAGCACCACGGCTCCGGCCCCGAAGAAGCGGGACCGGTCCGAGAAGCGCACAGGCCCCTTCCTGTTCTACCGGCAGGTGGTCGCCGAGCTGCGGAAGGTCGTCTGGCCGACGCAGCAGCAGCTGACCACCTATTTCATCGTCGTCCTCGCGTTCGTGCTGGTCATGATGGCCATCGTCACGCTCCTGGATCTGGGGCTGGGCAAGCTGTTCTTCGTGATCTTCGGCGGCCGGGGCTGACGCCCTGATCACATCTGAGTTTGGAGCGAAGCGTGTCTGAGCAGGAGTTCGAGGCGGACGCCGTCGACGTCGTCGAGGTCGAGGAGACCCCGGCCGACGAGGCGACCCCTGAGAGCGCCGACGAGGCGCTCGCAGAGGACGAGGCGTCCGAGTCCTCCGAGGAGAGTGCCGACGAGCCCGACGAGAACGACCCCCTCGAGGCGTTCCGTCGCGACCTGTGGGCCAAGCCCGGCGACTGGTACGTCGTGCACACCTACTCCGGCATGGAGAACCGGGTGAAGTCCAACCTGGAGCAGCGCAAGGTCGCGCTCAACATGGAGGACTACATCCACGAGATCGTCGTTCCGACCGAAGAGGTCGCCGAGATCAAGAACGGCCAGCGCAAGCTCGTCAAGCGCACCGTCCTGCCCGGCTACGTCCTCGTCCGCATGGACCTGACCGACGAGTCGTGGTCGGCCGTGCGTCACACCCCGAGCGTCACCGGCTTCGTCGGTCACCAGCACCAGCCGGTGCCGCTGTCGATGGCCGAGGTCGAGAACATGCTGGCGCCCGCCGTCGTCGCCGCCGCTGAGGCCGAGGCCGCCGCTGCGGGCACGCAGAAGGCGGGCTCGCCCACGACGCCGGCCAAGAAGCCCATCGAGGTCGCCGACTTCAGCGAGGGCGACTCGGTCATGGTCGTCGACGGCCCGTTCGCGACGTTGCACGCCACGATCACCGAGCTCAACGCCGAGTCGCAGCGCGTCAAGGCGCTCGTCGAGATCTTCGGCCGCGAGACCCCGGTCGAGCTCAGCTTCAGCCAGATCCAGAAGGTCTGACCCAGATTTGGACCCGTGTCGCCCCAGCGGTGACACTGATCCTCTGCTGGTTGCTCCGATCGCACGGAGCGCACCCAGCGAAGTGGCAGAGGCCCGTCGGGCCCTCGTCATGACCACGAGAAGAAAGAGATAGAGCAATGCCTCCGAAGAAGAAGATCGCCGCGCTGGTCAAGGTCCAGCTCCAGGCCGGTGCTGCGACCCCGGCCCCGCCGGTCGGTACCGCTCTGGGCCCGCACGGCGTCAACATCATGGACTTCTGCAAGGCGTACAACGCCCAGACCGAGTCCATGCGCGGCAACGTCATCCCGGTCGAGATCACCATCTACGAGGACCGGTCCTTCACCTTCATCACCAAGACCCCGCCGGCCGCGGAGCTCATCAAGAAGGCCGCCGGCCTGGCCAAGGGCTCGTCGGTCCCGCACAAGGACAAGGTCGGCAAGCTGACCAAGGACCAGGTGCGCGAGATCGCGACCACCAAGCTTCCCGACCTCAATGCCAACGACATCGAGGCCGCGATGAAGATCGTCGAGGGCACCGCCCGCTCGATGGGCGTCACCACCGACTGAAACGTGGGAGAGCCGCGCTGGCTCGCTGACCACATCTCCTCAAGCAAAGAAGGAACATCATGCAGCGCAGCAAGACCTACCGCGCGGCGGCCGAGTCGTTCGACAAGAACGAGCTCTACGCCCCGCTGGCCGCGATCAAGATCGCGAAGGACAGCTCCAAGAAGAAGTTCGACGAGACCGTCGACGTCGTCATGCGACTGGGTGTCGACCCGCGCAAGGCCGACCAGATGGTCCGCGGCACCGTCAACCTCCCGCACGGCACCGGCAAGACTGCCCGCGTCCTCGTGTTCGCGAACGCGGACAAGGCCGAGGCCGCCCGTGAGGCCGGCGCCGACTTCGTCGGTGGCGACGAGCTCATCGACAAGGTCGCCGGCGGCTGGCTCGACTTCGACGCCGTCGTGGCGACCCCGGACATGATGGGCAAGGTCGGTCGTCTCGGCCGTGTCCTCGGCCCGCGCTCGCTCATGCCGAACCCGAAGACCGGGACCGTGACGCCGGACGTGGCCAAGGCCGTGACCGACATCAAGGGCGGCAAGATCGAGTTCCGCGTGGACCGTCACGCGAACCTCCACTTCATCATCGGCAAGGCCTCCTTCTCCGAGGTCCAGCTCGCGGAGAACTACGCCGCGGCGCTCGAGGAGGTCCTCCGTCTCAAGCCGGCCAGCTCCAAGGGCCGCTACGTCAGGAAGGTCACCGTCTCCACGACGATGGGCCCCGGCGTCCAGGTCGACCCGAACCGCACCCGCAACGTCGCGGGCGAGGACGAGGCCTGACCGAGTCGGCGCATCCTCGCGTCTGACACAGCTCGAGTCGGCGCATCTTCGCAGTCAGTCTGCGAGGATGCGCCGACTCGGCATTTGTGGGCTGCGAGGATGCGCCGACTCGGCGATCAGGCGACGTCGGGCCCCTGGTCGCGCACCTGGCGTACGTGGGCGAGCGACGCCTTGAGGTCGCGCAGCCAGTCGTCGCTGTTGCGCTGGACGAGCCGCACGCACCAGGCGAGGGCCTCGCTGCGGCTGCGGGCGACGCCGCCGTCGATGAGTACGTCGAGCACCTGCCGCTCCGGCTGACGCAGGCGTGTCATCACCGGCGCTGAGACGTTGGTGAAGAGGAACCGGTGCCCCTCGCACTCCACGCCCCAGGACACCTTGCGCTCGAAGCGATGCTCGGCCTCGCGCGCGACGGCCATCCGGTCGCTGCGCGTGCGTTCGCGGAACTCGCTCACCTTGCCCTCGACGGCGGCGGCCCGCTCGGCCTCCGACGCGTCGGACCCGACCGTCGGCCCGGGGATCCGTCCGGTGACGGTGATCTCCTCGCGGTCGACGGCGACCTCGACCAGCTCCTCGAAGAGCCCTTCGGGGAGGCGCCCGGAGAACCAGCCCCGGACGGCTTCGACTTCGGATGTAATCATGTAATCAAACGTACGCCGGCATGCCGGATCCGTCGAGGGCATATCGAGACCGCCCACGAGACGTCGCGGTGCGCTCGCCGGAGCTCGCTGCTCGACCGGCGACGCGGTCTACTCGAGGACGAGTCGCTCGTCGATGAGCTGCTCGCGGACGAGCCCGCCGTCCGGGTCGAACCGGTTCTGGTCGAAGTGCTTGCGGAACTCCAGCTCGAGGCCGGCGCGTCCGTTGCGGTTCTTCTCGATGCTGAGCACGACCCACTGCCGGAACGTCTCGGCGTTCGCGGCGTACACGAGGTGCTGGCGCGAGACGATGTCGTACTTGCTGTTCAGGATCAGCAGCACGTCGCACTCGTAGGCGAGGGCGGTCGACCCGCGCAGGTGGTGCGCGCGCATCCGCTTGCCGGACAGCAGGCCACCCTTGTCTGAGGCGCTGATCGCCAGCACGGGGACCTGGTGCATGATCGCCAGGTCCTTGAGGTCCTCGACGATCTCGGTCGCCCGCTCGGACTCCAGCGCGGACTGCGCCTTCACCTTCTGCAGGTAGTCGACGATGACGAGCGGGGACTGGCCGGTCGCCCGGCGTACCTGCTCGACCGCCTCGGCGATGACCTTGATGTTGGTGGCGCTGCCGGTCGACCGGTGCACGTGGAAGTGGTCCTGGTAGCCGAGGACGGCCTGGAGCGCCTCGGTCGCCGTCGGCAGCGTCTGCAGTCGGCCGACGAGCCCGTCGGGCGTCGGGGACGGGTCCTCGAAGAGATGGCGGAAGCGGTCCTGGTTCGGAGCCTGGCCCTGGTAGAGGAGGCCGGCCTCGAGGGAGACGAGGCGGCCGAGCAGCACCTCGGGATCGTGCTCGTAGCAGAAGTAGAGGACGGCTTGACCTGCTGCCGCGGCGTTGCGGGCGATCTGCAGCGCCATCGTCGTCTTACCCTGGCCCTGCGGGCCGGCGAGCAGGATGAGGTTCCCACCCCGCAGGCCGCCGTCCAGCACGTCGTCGAGGATCCCGAAGCCGGTCGGCCAGACGTAGTCGGTCTCGGCACCGAGGCGCGCCCGTTCGTCGACGCGCTCGAGCACGTCGGCGAGGGAGTGCAGCTCAGGGTCCACGTCGGCCATGACAGCAGGTTTCCCGGACGAGGCAGGAGAATTCGCGCAGGTTGACGAGTCCGGGCAGGCCGGAGCGGCCCGTGCGGGGGGTCCCAGGACCACCCACTCGGACCAGGAGGTCCCGGTTTCACCTAGGGTGCTCACATGTTTTCTCGGACCATCACCGTTGTCTTGTCTGCGAGCGCCGTGGCGCTGGCCCTGGCCGGTTGCGCGAAGGACGACACCTCCGCCACGACCGGTTCGGGCGTGAAGCTCGTCAAGAGCGGGACCCTGACGATCTGCACGCACCTGCCCTATGCGCCGTTCGAGTCCACCCAGAACGGCGAGGTGGTGGGCTTCGACATCGACGTCCTCAAGATCGCCGCCGACGACGAGGGGGTCAAGACGACGGTCGTGGACACCCCGTGGGACACCATCGTGTCGGGTGAGGCGCTCAACACCGGCAAGTGCGACGTCGCCGCGGGCGCGATGACGATCAAGCCGGAGCGCCAGAAGGTCATGGACTTCACGAACCCCTACTTCCAGGCCACGCAGGCGCTGCTGACGAGGAAGGGCTCGGGCATCACCTCCCTGGACCAGCTGGCCGGCAAGACGATCGCCGTCCAGGAGGGCACCACCGGCGAGGACTACGTCAAGCAGCACACCCCCGCGGGTGCGAAGGTCGTCTCCTTCGAGGACTCCGTGCTCACCATGCAGGCGGTCAAGACGGGCAAGGCGGCCGCGGGCGTCAACGACAACGGCCTGCTCTACAACTTCGTGAAGCAGAACCCGGACACCTCGGTCACCACCGAGTTCCAGACCGGTGAGGAGTACGGCTTCTCCGTGAAGAAGGACGGGAACAAGCCCCTGCTCGACGCCGTCAACAAGGCGATCGCCGACAAGGCCGCGTACGCCAAGGCGTACGAGAAGTGGTTCGGCAAGGCGCCTCAGTGACGCTGAGCCCGCGCCGGCGCGCCGCGCGGATCCGGTATGCCCAGTACGCCGTCCTGGTGGTCGTCGTGCTGGCCGTGGTGCTCCTGGCCGACTGGGGTGAGCTGCGCCGGGCGTTCTTCGACTGGGAGATCGTCAAGGCTCAGTTCCCGAAGGTCATCACGGTCGCGCTCAAGAACACGCTCATCTACACGGCCTGCGGGTTCGCGTTCGGCCTCGCGCTCGGTCTCGTGCTGGCGCTGATGCGCCTCTCCAGCGTCGGGCCCTACCGGTGGATCGCCACCGGTGTGGTGGAGCTGTTCCGTGGACTGCCCGCGCTGGTGGTCTTCCTGTTCCTCGGGGTCGGCTTCCCGCTCGCGTTCACGGGCCGGCAGATCCCGGGCGGCAACCTCGGCACGGTGACGCTCGCCCTCGGCCTCGTCGGCGGCGCCTACATGGCGGAGACGATCAGGGCCGGCATCCAGGCCGTCCCGAAGGGACAGTTCGAGGCGGCGCGGTCGTTGGGCATGTCCCACGCTCGCACCATGCGCTCGGTGGTGATCCCGCAGGCGTTCCGCATCATCCTGCCGCCGCTGACCAACGAGCTGATCCTGCTCACCAAGGACTCCTCGCTCGTCTACATCCTCGGGCTGTCGATCGACCAGTACGAGCTCACCAAGTGGGGACGCGAGGGCATGAACAGCTACGCCAACCTGACGCCGATGGTCGTCATCGGCCTGTGCTACCTGCTGATCACGGTGCCGCTGTCGATCGTCGTGCGGCGCATGGAGGCCAAGGCCGGGAGGGCACGCTGATGACGAGCACGACACCGGGCGCCGAGCGCGCGGGCGCGGCGATCGACGTACGCGACCTGCACAAGTCCTTCGGCGACAACGAGGTGCTCCGCGGCATCGACGTCGACGTGCCCGACGGCCAGGTCGTCTGCGTCATCGGGCCGAGCGGCTCCGGCAAGTCCACGCTGCTGCGCTGCGTGAACCTGCTCGAGACGCCGACCAGCGGCCAGATCTTCGTCGAGGGCGCCGAGATCACGGATCCGGATGCCGATGTCGACGCGCTGCGGTCGCGGATCGGCATGGTGTTCCAGCAGTTCAACCTGTTCCCGCACATGACCGTGCTGCGCAACCTCACGATCGCGCAGGAGAAGGTTCGCAGGCGCTCGCGCGCCGAGGCGGTCGAGGTGGCGAGGCGCAACCTCGCCAAGGTGGGTCTCGCCGAGCGGGCCGACGCCTACCCGGCGCACCTGTCGGGCGGCCAGCAGCAGCGCGTGGCGATCGCCCGGGCGCTGTCGATGGACCCCGACATGATGCTCTTCGACGAGCCGACCTCGGCACTGGACCCTGAGCTCGTCGGCGACGTCCTCGCGGTGATGAAGGACCTCGCGACCGAGGGCATGACGATGATGGTCGTCACCCATGAGATGGGCTTCGCGCGCGAGGTCGGCGACAAGCTCGTCTTCATGGACGGCGGGGTCATCGTCGAGGAGGGCGACCCGCGCGCGGTCCTCGCCGACCCGCAGCACGAGCGGACGAAGGCGTTCCTGTCCAAGGTGCTCTGACCCGGATTTGGCGAACGGGCCCCCGGTCCGCATACTTGACGACTGAAACCAGAGACCGCCGGTTGTTGCTCCGCCAGGAGTGACCGAAGGTGCCACGACAGTGTTCCATCAGCTGCGTGGACGGCCAGCGTAGGTGAAGAGCAAGAGGCGACGTTCGCGTCGTGATCACGCCCTGAGCCTGCGCTCAGGGCGTTCGTGATTTTCACGGCCCGGAGGTTCAACGCAGTGCGGGGGTCTCGATTCCACGGAAAAGAGGAGACCCATGGCGCGGGCAGACAAGCAGGCCGCCGTCGCCGAGATCGCTGACGAGTTCAGCGCCTCGGTCGGTGCCGTGCTGACCGAGTACCGCGGTCTCACCGTCAAGGAGCTGAAGGACCTCCGACGCTCCCTCGGTGCGAACGCCGACTACGCCGTGGTCAAGAACACGCTGGCCAAGATCGCCGCCAAGAACGTCGGCATCGACAGCTTCGACGACCTGCTCACCGGCCCGACCGCCATCGCCTTCATCAAGGGCGACGTCGTCGAGGCCGCGAAGGGTCTGCGTGACTTTGCCAAGGCGAACCCGAACCTTGTCATCAAGGGCGGGGTCTACGAGGGCAAGCACCTGGATGCGGCTGAGGTGGCCAAGCTGGCCAACCTCGAGTCGCGCGAGGTGCTCCTGGCCAAGCTGGCCGGCGCGATGACCGCGTCGCTCTCGCAGGCGCTCTACGCGTTCAACGCTCTCCCGTCGAAGGCCGCGCAGCTCGCTGCCGCCCTCGCCGAGAAGGCCGCGAACGACCCCACGATCCTCGCAGGTGGTGCTGGTACGCCGGCCGCCGCCGAGGAGGCTGCAACCGAGGCTGCTGCCGAGGTTGAGGTCACCGAGCCCGAGGCCGAGGCCCCGGTCGAGGAGACCACGACCGAGGCCTGACGGCTGAGGCTCATCCCACCACCTGAAACCCGGCCGGGCGTCAGCCCTGACATCCGGCCACACTGAAAGGACAAGCCATCATGGCGAAGCTCTCCACCGACGAGCTGCTCGACGCGTTCAAGGAGCTCACCCTCATCGAGCTCTCCGAGTTCGTGAAGGCCTTCGAGGACACCTTCGGCGTCACCGCCGCCGCTCCGGTCGCCGTTGCCGCTGCCCCCGCCGCCGGCGGTGCCGGTGGCGCCGAGGAGGCCGCTGCTCAGGACGAGTTCGACGTCGTCCTCGAGGCCGCTGGTGACAAGAAGATCAACGTCATCAAGGAGGTGCGCGCTCTCACCAACCTCGGCCTGAAGGAGGCCAAGGACCTGGTCGAGGCCGCCCCGAAGGCGCTGCTCGAGAAGGTCAACAAGGAGACCGCTGACAAGGCGAAGGAGGCCCTCGAGGCCGCCGGCGCCACCGTCACGCTCAAGTGATCTCCGCGGGAGTGAATCCCGCGACTCGCCCAGGGGCGGCCACGTACGTGGCCGCCCCTGGTGCCATTTAGCCCCTCGGGGGCGCCACGGCGGTTCGTCGCGCCTTCGCCCGGGTACCCCGCGCGAGAGGAGTGACGTGCGCCTCAACTCGCCCGTAACTTCGCCGTCACCTCGGCGTTGTTACTCGTGAGTGGGACGCCGGTCACAGGGAGACCCGTGGCCGACGAAGACGGAGGGAATGGCAGCCGCATGGGCGTGGACATCAGGATCGAGCACCTCACCAAGAGCTTCGGCAAGCAGCTCATCTGGGGTGACGTGACGCTGACGGTCCCCGCCGGCGAGATCTGCGTGATGCTCGGCCCGTCCGGCACCGGCAAGTCCGTGCTGCTCAAGACCCTCATCGGCCTCCTCAAGCCCGACGCCGGCTCCGTGGTGATCGAGGGCACCGACATCTGCTCCTGCTCGGAGAAGGACCTCTACGAGATCCGCAAGCTGTTCGGGGTGCTGTTCCAGGACGGCGCGATGTTCGGCTCGATGAACCTGTACGACAACGTCGCGTTCCCGCTGCGCGAGCACACCCGGAAGTCCGAGTCCGAGGTCCGCAGCATCGTGATGGAGAAGATGGACCTGGTCGGTCTCATCGGCGCGGAGGACAAGCTTCCCGGCGAGATCTCCGGCGGCATGCGCAAGCGCGCCGGCCTGGCCCGCGCCCTGGTGCTCGACCCGGAGATCGTCCTCTTCGACGAGCCCGACTCCGGTCTGGACCCGGTGCGCACCGCGTTCCTCAACCAGCTCATCGTCGACCTCAACGCGCAGATCGACGCGACGTTCCTGATCGTCACCCACGACATCAACACCGCCCGGACGGTGCCGGACAACATCGGCCTGCTCTACCACAAGCACCTGGCCATGTTCGGCCCGCGCGAGATGCTGCTCTCGAGCGAGGAGCCGGTGGTGCGCCAGTTCCTCAACGCGCAGCGGGTCGGCCCGATCGGCATGTCCGAGGAGAAGGACGCCGACCAGCTCGCCGCGGAGAAGGACATGGACCTCCCGCCGCTGCCGCCCATCCCGATGCAGCTGGAGCCGTCCAACGGCATCCCCCGGCGGAGCCAGCGTCCGCCGGGTGAGTGGTGCCACGTGAACGGTGTGACCCCGCCGCCCGGATCGTTCCGGCCTGACTCGGTGCTGGCCGGGGGAGCGCGGGCCTGACCTTGTCCTCCTTGACCGCTTCCAAGGCACTCAAGCCGGTCGGGACCGTAGGCAGGTTCTTCGCCTTCGGTCTCGACGTCGCGCGGGGTCTGTTCAAGCGCCCCTTCCAGTTCCGCGAGTTCATCCAGCAGGCGTGGTTCATCGCGTCCGTGACGATCATCCCGACGGCCCTGGTGGCCATCCCCTTCGGCGCCGTGATCGCCCTGCAGGTCGGCGGACTGATCAAGCAGTTCGGCGCGCAGTCGTTCGTCGGCTCGGCGAGCGTGCTGGCCGTCGTACGCGAGGCGGGGCCGATCGCCACCGCGCTCCTGATCGCCGGTGCCGGCGGCTCCGCCATCGCGGCGGACCTCGGCGCTCGCAAGATCCGCGAGGAGCTCGACGCGATGATGGTGCTGGGGATCGACCCGATCCAGCGCCTCGTCGTGCCGCGCGTCCTCGCGTGCATGCTCGTGGCGGTCTTCCTCAACGGCCTGGTCAGCGTCGTCGGCGTCGCCGGCGGCTATGTCTTCAACGTCCTCCTCCAAGGCGGTACGCCGGGCTCGTACATCGCGAGCTTCACCGCGCTGGCCCAGCTGCCCGACGTCTGGCAGGGCCTCGCGAAGGCGCTGGTCTTCGGCATGATCGCCGCCATCGTCGCCGCCTACATGGGCATGAACGCGGCCGGAGGTCCGAAGGGCGTGGGCGACGCGGTCAACCAGTCGGTGGTCGTGACGTTCATGCTCCTGTTCGTCGTCAACTTCGTGATGAGCGCGATCTACTTCCAGCTCGTGCCGGCCAAGACAGGGTGAGCGGGATGGCGACCGACCTCCAGACCAAGGGCAGAGCCGTCTACGGCAGGCCCCTCCGGATCCTCGACAAGCTCGGCGAGGAGCTGTCGTTCTACCTGCGCGCGCTGGCATGGGCGCCGCGCACGGTGCGCCGCTACAAGAAGGAGATCATGCGGCTGCTCGCCGAGGTCACCCTCGGCACCGGCGCCATGGCCGTCATCGGCGGCACCGTCGGCGTGATCGCGGCGATGACGTTCTTCACCGGCACCGAGGTCGGCCTGCAGGGCTACGCGGCGCTCAACCAGCTCGGCACCTCGGCGTTCTCCGGGTTCGTGTCGGCGTACTTCAACACCCGCGAGATCGCCCCACTGGTCTCCGCCATCGCCCTGGCGGCGACCGTGGGCTGTGGCTTCACCGCCCAGCTCGGCGCCATGCGGATCTCGGAGGAGGTCGACGCGCTGGAGGTGATGGCGGTCCCGTCGGTGCCGTTCCTGGTGACCACGCGCATCATCGCCGGCCTCATCGCCATCGTCCCGCTGTACGTGATCGGGCTGCTGTCGTCGTACTTCGCGACGCGGCTGACCGTGACCGTCGTGTTCGGCCAGAGCTCGGGCACCTACGACCACTACTTCACGACGTTCCTGCCGCCCGGCGACGTGCTGTGGTCGTTCGGCAAGGTGCTCGTCTTCAGCGTCGTGGTCATCCTCATCCACTGCTACCACGGCTACAACGCCTCCGGCGGACCTGCGGGCGTCGGCGTCGCGGTCGGCCGTGCGGTGCGCACGAGCATCGTCGTCATCAACGTGCTGGACCTCTTCCTGTCGATGGCGATCTGGGGCGCGGGCACCTCGGTCAGGCTGGCGGGGTAGCGGATGCGCGACACGCTGCGCCTGCGGGCCCTCGGCGTCTGCTTCCTCGCCCTCGTGGTGGGCGGGGTGTGGTTGACGTACGCCGTCTTCACGCAGAAGTTCACCCACTTCGACAAGGTCACCCTGGAGACCTCCAGCGTCGGCCTGCAGCTGCCCGACCGCGCCGACGTGAAGGTCCGCGGCGTGATCGTCGGCCAGGTGCTCTCGCAGCGGGCCACCGGTGACGGCGCGAAGCTCGTCCTCGGCATCAAGCCCGGCGAGATCGGCACCATCCCGGCGAACGTGACCGGCTCGATCCTCCCCAAGACGCTGTTCGGCGAGAAGTACGTCTCCCTGGTGGTGCCGGACCAGCCGGAGGCCACGGCGATCCGGCCGGGCGCCGTCATCACACGTACGGCGGTCGCGACCGAGCTCGACAGCGTGCTCTCCGACCTCTACCCGCTGCTGCGGGCCGTGCAGCCGGCCGACCTCAACATGACCCTCAACGCGCTCGCGACGGCGCTCGAGGGGCGCGGCGCGGAGCTCGGCACCACGATCGAGACCGCCGACGCGTATCTCAAGCGGCTCAACCCGCAGATCCCGGCCCTGGTCGAGGACCTCAAGAAGACGACCACGGTCGCCGACACCTACAACAGCGTGATCCCCGAGCTCAGCAGCATCCTGCGCGACACGGTCACGACGACCGGCACGCTGAAGGACAACAGCGCCCAGCTGCACGCCCTGCTCACCAACGTGACGTCGGTGTCGGGCACGGCACGCGACTTCCTCTCGACCAACGAGGACAACCTCATCCACCTCGCCGACATCAACAACGGCCTGCTGAAGACCGCCGCGCGCTACTCGACCGAGTACCCCTGCCTCCTCGGCGGCCTCGAGAACCTCGGCCAGCGCGAGGCGGACGCGTTCCGCGACTTCACCCTCCACATCGTGCTCGAGACGCTCCCGCAGCAGCCGCGCAAGTACACCCCCTCCGACCGGCCGCACTTCGGCGAGGACCGCGGTCCCGCCTGCGGCCACCTGCCGAGCCCGCCGTGGAACCAGAAGAACCCGGCCCCGGTCTCGCCGCAGATGAACGACGGCGTCTCCGGCCCCGTGCGCCGCGCCCCCGTCAACGAGGACTTCTTCCGCAACGGGTTCGGGTACGCCGGCAGCCCGGCCGAGTCCGGCGTGCTCGACCAGCTCCTGGCGCCCGGCCTGGGCGTCTCGCCGGGCGACGTGCCCGACCTGGGCGGGCTGCTCCTCGGCCCGATGGCGCGGGGTGCCACCGTCGGGCTGGCCCCGGCCGAGGGAGGCTCGCGATGACCCTCCTCCTCGACAAGCGGACCCGCTCGGACCTGATCAAGCTGCTCGTCTTCATCGTGGTCACGACGTTGGCCACCGGGCTGCTCGTGCTCACCATCGGCAACATCTCCTTCGGCGGCACCCACGAGTTCAAGGCCGTCTTCTCCGACGCCACCGGCGTCAACAAGGGTGACGACGTCCGGATCGCGGGCGTGAAGGTCGGCACCGTGCGCAAGGTCGAGATCACCGACCGCACGCGTGCGCTCATCACGTTCTCGGTCAAGGACGGCCAGTCGCTGGGCGAGTCCACGCACGCGGCGATCCGCTACCGCAACCTCGTCGGGCAGCGCTACGTCGCCCTGAGCGACGAGATCGGCGGGGGCGCGCAGCTGAAGCCCGGTCAGACCATCCCGGTGAGCCAGACCAGTCCCGCGCTCGACCTCACCGTGCTGTTCAACGGCTTCAAGCCGCTCTTCCAGGCGCTGTCGCCGAGCGACATCAACAAGCTCTCCTACGAGATCGTCCAGGTCTTCCAGGGGGAGGGCGGCACGCTCGACAGCCTGCTCACCCACACCGCGTCGGTGACGCAGACCCTGGCCGACCGCGACGCCGTCATCGACTCGCTGATCGACAACCTCAACCAGGTGCTCGACCACCTCGGTGACCGCGACCAGCAGCTGTCGTCGCTGATCACGACCTTCCGCACCTTCGTGCACGGGCTGACCGGTGATCGCCAGGCGATCCTGTCCTCGCTGGACCAGATCTCCGGTCTCTCGGTGCAGACGGCCAGCCTGCTGCAGGGGATCCGGTCGCCGTTCGTCCAGGACATCAAGCAGCTGCGCCGGGTGGCCGGCAACGTCGACGCCAACAAGGCCGAGCTCGACCGCGCGATCCAGGTGCTGCCGATCAAGCTCGAGAAGGTCGGCAACACCGCGACGTACGGCTCGTTCTTCAACTTCTACCTCTGCAACTTCACGGGGACGGTGAAGCTGCCGGCCGGGCAGCAGCTGCCCGTGAGCTACAAGACCGGTGGAGCGAGGTGTTCCCTCGGATGATCCCCTTCCGCGAGCGCAACCCAGTCAAGGTCGGCGCCGTCAGCATGGCGGTGCTGGCGTTGGTCATGCTCCTCGCCTTCAAGGCGCAGGACCTGCCGCTGATCGGCGGCGGCGACACCTACTACGCCGCGTTCTCCGAGGCCGGCGGCCTCAAGGCCGACGACGAGGTCCGCATCGCCGGCGTCCGCGTCGGCAAGGTGACGTCGGTCGGCCTCGAGCACGGCCACGTCAAGGTCGCCTTCAAGATCAAGGGCGACGCGAAGTTCGGCTCCGACACCCACGCGAGCATCAAGGTGAAGACGCTGCTCGGTGCGATGTTCCTCGCGCTCGAGCCCGCCGGGTCCGGGCAGCTGGCGAAGGGTGCCGAGATCCCGGTCTCGCACACCCAGTCGCCGTACGACGTCGTCGAGGCGTTCACCGGCCTGGCCAACACCGCCGGTGACATCGACACCAACCAGCTGGCCAGCGCGCTGACGACGCTGTCCGACCTGACCCGGTCGACCCCGGACTCGTTCCGTGCGGCCCTGGCCGGGGTGTCGGCGCTGTCGAAGAACGTGGCCGCGAAGAACGAGCGGATCGGGACCCTGTTGACCAACCTCAAGCGCGTCTCGACGGTGCTCGACCAGCGCGACGGCGACATCGTCGGGCTGATGAAGGACTCTGACGTGCTCTTCCGGGCGCTGGTGCAGCGGCGCCAGTCGGTGCACCAGCTGCTCGTCTCGACGTCGACCCTGTCGACCGAGCTCAGCGCGCTCATCCGGCAGAGCCGTGCCGACCTCAAGCCGGCCCTGACGAGCCTGCAGAGCGTGCTCGGCGTGCTGACGAAGAACGAGGACAACCTCGACAACAGCCTGCGACTGATGGCGCCGTTCTACCGGGTCTTCGCCAGCACCCTCGGCAACGGACCGTGGTTCGACACCTACATCCAGAACATGCCTCCTGTCCCGGCGGCCGGCTGATGACGCGCATGCTGAAGTGGCTCGTGCCCGGTCTCATCGCGATCCTGGTGGCGACCGCGGGGATCACCATGTTCACCGGCGGCGGCGAGCGCACCCTGGTCGCGCACTTCCCGCGGACGGTCTCGATCTACCAGGGCAGCGACGTGCGGGTCCTCGGCGTGCCGGTCGGCAAGGTCGACTCGGTGACGCCGAACGGCACCGACGTGAAGGTGACGATGCACTACTCCGACGACGTGCAGGTGCCCGCGGACGCGAAGGCGGTCATCGTGGCCCCCTCGGTGGTCGGCGACCGCTTCGTCCAGCTCACCCCGGCGTACACCCAGGGGCCGGTGCTGAAGGACGGAGCCGTGCTCGACACCAGCCGGACCGCCGTACCGCTCGAGCTCGACGACGTCTACGGAAGCCTCGACAAGCTCGTCGTCGCCCTCGGCCCGACGGGCGCGAACAAGAACGGCGCGTTGTCGGACCTGCTGGCGCAGACCGCGAAGAACTTCGGCGGCCAGGGCACGCAGGTGCGGCAGACGATCGGTGACTTCGGGAAGCTCAGCAAGACCCTCGACGACAACAAGGACGCGCTGTTCGGCTCGGCCGCCCAGCTGCAGAGCTTCGTCAGCACGCTGGCGAAGAACGACACCACCGTCCGCGACTTCAACTCCTCGCTCGCCCAGGTCTCGACGATGCTCGCCGGCGAGCGCGGCGACCTCTCCGCCGCGCTGCGCAACCTGGCGACAGCGCTGGGCGACGTGACGACGTTCGTGCGGACCAACAAGGACGTGCTGCACTCCGACATCGGCGGCCTCAACCGGGTGGCGAAGGTGCTCGTCAAGCGGCGCTCCGAGCTCAGCGAGATCCTCGACGACGCCCCGCTGGCGCTCAACAACCTCTTCTACGCCTACGACCCGAGCGCCGGGACGCTCGACACCAGCGCCAACCTGCAGTCCGGGGTCGGCAACGTCGTCAACAACCCGGCGCTCACGCTCTGCACGATCCTCGACCAGGCCGACAAGAGCGGTGGTCTGTGCAAGCTCGTCGACGCCGTCGCACCGCGCGGCAGCGTCTTCGGCGCCGGCACCGGCTCGTCGGTCGACAAGCACACCGACTCGACGCTCGGCGGGCTCGTGAAGGGGGGCGCGCGATGAAGCGGATGCTGGCGCTCGTCGCGGTCGTCTGCCTGACGCTGACCGGCTGCAGCTTCGACGTCTACGACCTGCCGCTGCCGGGCGGCGCCGACACCGGGTCGCACCCGATGACCCTGCACGTGCAGTTCGCCGACGTACTCGACCTGGTGCCGGACTCGGGCGTCAAGGTCGACGAGGTGTCGGTCGGCAAGGTGAAGTCCGTCAAGCTGGTCGACGGCCACGCCGACGTCACCCTCGAGGTACGCCGCGACACGTTGCTGCCCGCCAACGCGACCGCCGAGATCCGCCAGACCAGCCTCCTCGGCGAGAAGTTCGTCTCGCTCGTCGCGCCGGCCTCCGACCCGAGCCCGACGCTGCTCAGGAGCGGCGACACCATCCCGCTCGCACGGACCGGACGGAACCCGGAGATCGAGGAGGTCCTGGGCGCGCTCAGCCTCATCCTCAACGGCGGCGGCGTCGCCCAGCTCAAGACGATCTCGACCGAGCTCAACAAGGCACTGGCCGGGCACGAGGACGCCGCGAAGTCGGTGCTGACGCAGGTCGAGGTGCTGATGAAGAACCTCGACGACAACAAGGCATCCATCGTGCAGGCGCTCGAGTCGATCGACCGGCTGTCGAAGTCGGTGCGGGCCCAGGAGAGCACGATCGACGCCACGCTCGAGGAGCTGCCGGGCGCGCTCAAGAGCATCGACGCCCAGCGCAAGGACCTCGTCACGATGCTCCAGGCCCTCAGCCGGCTCGGCGACGTCGGCGTCCGTGTCATCAACGCGTCGAAGACCGCGACCATCCAGGTGGTGCAGAACCTCCAGCCGACGCTCACCCAGCTCGCCGACGCCGGCGACAACCTGGTGAAGGCCTTCGACACCGCCTTGACGTACCCCTTCGTCGACGAGGTCGTCGGTCGCGACCCGCAGGTCGCGCGCAACCTGCACATGGGCGACTACGTCAACCTCTCCATCGACCTGCAGGTCGACCTCGGCGGTCCGCTCGAGGCCGGTGCGAGCGGGTCGGTGCTGCCGACCAACATCAACCCGACCCAGACCGTCAGCGACGTCCTGAAGTGCCTGGCGAGCGGCAGCCTCACCAGCCCGGCCTGCAAGAGGGTGCTCGGCACGGCGGCCGGCGTGGCGAACCTCAGCAACGAGTGCAAGAAGCCGGCGAACCGCGACACGGCTGTGTGCAAGGGCCTCAACCAGCTGCTCATCGGCCTGCCGGGCACCGGCGCCGGTTCGCAGCCGGGCTCGGGGAACCCGCTCGGCGACCTGGTCGGGGGCCTCGGCCTCGGACGTGCGGCGCCCGGCGGTCATGTCGTCACGAGGCCGACGAGGTTCACCTACGAGGGGCTGGGCGCGATCTACGACCCGACGCTCGTCAAGCTCCTCGTCCCGGGGCTCGACACGAGCGGGGAGGTGGCCAGGTGATCACCCACCGGACCAAGCTGCAGCTGCTGGTCTTCGCGCTCATCACGCTCCTCGGCGTCTCGTACGCCGGCGCCCGCTACGCGCGTCTCGACAGGCTGATCCTCGACAAGCAGTACACGGTCGTCGCCCACTTCGTCTCCTCCGGCGGCATCTACACCGGCGGCGAGGTCTCCTACCGCGGCGTGAAGATCGGCCAGGTCGGCGACATGCGGCTGACCCGCGGCGGCGTCGACGTCTACCTCGACATCGACAACAAGTACAAGAAGATCCCGGCGGACACGCTGGCGGTGGTCGGCAACCGGTCGGCCGTCGGCGAGCAGTACGTCGAGCTCCAGCCGCAGACCGACGCGGCGCCGTACCTCGAGGACCACTCGGAGATCGCGCCGACCGACACCCGCACGCCGCTGCCCACCGAGAAGCTCCTGGCCGACGCCGCCGGCACCGTCTCGTCGGTCCGCACCGGCGACCTGACCACGAGCGTCAGCGAGCTGGGCAAGGCGTTCGCGGGGTCCGGGGCCGACCTGCAGCAGATCCTGCGGACGAGCTCCGACTTCATCAAGACCGCCAACGACAACTTCGACGTCACCAGCGCGCTGATCCGTGACGGCAACACGGTGCTCAGCGGCCAGGTCGCGAGCGAGAGCGCGATCCGCACGTTCGCGAACGACCTCTCCCTCTTCAGCGGCAGCCTGGCCGGCAGCAACGCCGACCTGCGGCGGCTGATCGTCAACGGCGCCGCCGGCGCGCAGGAGCTGCAGATGTTCCTGCAGGCCAACAAGGTCAACCTGAGCGAGCTGCTCAGCGAGTCGGTCACGACGGGCGACATCGTGCTCAAGCACCTGCCCGGCCTGCGCCAGGTCCTGGTGCTCTACCCCTACGTCGTCGAGGGCGGATTCACGGTCCTCGACAAGAACAAGGCCGGCCACTACGACGCCCACTTCGGGCTGGTGATGACCCCGGCGAAGCTGTGCAAGCACGGCTACGAGGGGACGCAGAAGCGCCCGCCGCAGGACGGCTCGAACAAGGCGATGAACACCAACGCACGATGCTCGGAGTCGATCGGCACGAGCAACCCTCGGGGCGCGCAGAACCTGCGCCGCGCGGCACCGGGCGCGTCGTCCGACGCGCCGGTCGTGGCGGCGTACGACAGCTCCACCGGGCAGCTGCAGTGGGGCGATCCTCGGGTGGCATCAGCGACGACCGGCACGGGTACGTCGCAGACAGACGGGAAGGACACCTGGAAGTGGCTGTATCTCCAACCCTCGACCGCGAGGTAGAGGCGGGCCCCGACACGCCCACGCCCCGCCCGGCCTCGGCCGTGCTGCGCTGGGGGGTGCTCGCCGTCCTCGGCGCGCTGATCGTGGGGTCGCTGGCCGTCCTCGGGATCCAGGCGGCGCACCGCGGCGGCAACCCGTTCTCGACGACGGACGACACGCAGGTGGCGCGCGACGACGTGATGTCGCAGGCGCGGCAGTTCATGCTGCGGGTCAACACCTACGGGCCGGACCTGCTCGAGGGCACGAAGATGCCGAAGTACCGCAGCCGGGTCGCCGCGGTGGTCACCGCCAAGTTCGGCGCGGACTTCGAGAAGAACGTCCCCTACGCCGAGGCGACCGTCGCGCAGGCCGGTGTCGCCCGCACCACCGAGGTGTACGCCGTCGGCGTGGGCGATCTCGACCTCGACCGCGGCCACGCGACGGCCCTGGTGGCCGGCGCGTTCACGAACTCCTACCCCGACCCGCAGGACAAGACCAAGCGCGTCACCGCCGACCCGCAGCCCTATCGGGTCCACGTGACGCTCGTGCGCCAGGGCGGCACGTGGAAGGTGGATGCCTTCAGCCCCGTCGGCGTCGACCCGAACGCGCAGCAGCCGTCCGCCCCGGCCCCGTCCGCGTCGCCGTCCGCAGGAGGTGCCCAGTGAGCTCAGCGCCCACCTGGTACGACGTCCTCGACGTCGAGCCGTCAGCCTCGACCGACCAGATCCGCACGGCCTGGAAGGCGGCCGTGGCCGATCTCGACCCCACGGACCGCCGCTTCCAGCGCCTCTCCGAGGCCGCCGCCGTGCTCCTCGACGACGAGCGCCGCGCGGAGTATGACGCCAGCCGAGTCGGCATCAGCCGAGTCGGCGGAAACGGACCGGAGCGAAGCGAGGACCGGCTTGTGCCGACTCGGCGTCCGGGACGCCTCTGGCGCCGCGATCGTGCCGCGACCTCCGACCTGCCCGCCGGAGCCGCCGCCTCAGCGGTCGGTGACGTGCCCGCCACAGAGCCGGGCATCTCGGGGATCGAGCCTGCCCCGGCCCTGGGGGAGCCCGACGAGACCGTGCCGAGGCCCGGTCCCACCCTGCGACCCGTCCCGCTCTGGGTGCTGGGTGTCGCTGCGGTCGTCGCGCTCGTGCTGGTCTGCGCCGCCGCCTTCGCGTGGACCAGGCCTGACCCGAAGGCCATCGAGAGCGACGCCGACGCAGCCCGCGCGGCGGCCGAGCGGGCGGTCGTGCCGGTGCTGTCGTACGACTACCGGTCGCTCGACCAGGGGCAGAAGCAGGCGGAGTCGTGGCTGACGCCGCACTACCGCGACAAGGACTACCGTCCGCTCTTCGCGACCATCAAGACGAACGCCCCCGGCACGCGCGCCGTCGTCACGACCAAGGTGGTCGAGTCGGCGATCGTGCGGGCCGGGCAGGACCGCGTGGAGGTGCTCCTGCTCGTCGACCGGCCGACGACGAACGCGAAGCAGACCACGCCGATCACCTATGAGGACCACGTGACGGTGACCATGGAGAAGGGCGGCGACGGCTGGCTCATCGACGACATGTCCACCTGAGGGCCCTGGCTGCTCAGGGTCTGCCGGGAAAGTGGGCACGCCACCCGTCGGCGAGCCGCTTCGGGACGCCCGGCAGACGCCTGGCCAGCGCCAGGCGGTGGATCCGGTCGAGCGTCTCGCCGGGGGTGTTGTAGACGCCCGCCGCCAGGACGACGATGATCCGCCAGCCGCTGTCGTCGATGGCCTCGCGGCGCGCGACGTCGGACTCCCACTGCTCGACGCGCTCGACGTGATGGCGGCCGTCGTACTCCACGATCAGCCTGATCTCGGGCCAGCACAGGTCGTACTTCCGCTTGACGACGCCGTCTCCGTCGCCGACGAGCAGGTTCACGCGCGGCTCCGGAAGCCCGGCGAGCACGATCAGCATCCGCAGCCGGCTCTCCATCGGGGAGTCGACCCGCGCCCGTACGAAGTGGACCGCTGCACGAGCCGCGGTCGCCCCGGGCTGTGTCGATGCGGTGGTGAACTCCCGGAGTCGTGTCAGCGTGGCCAGGCCCCGGCGGACGAGGTGGTCGCCGACGACGACGAGCTCGACGAGGGGAAGCAGCGTCGCGAGGTCGACGAAGGTCTGCTCGGGAGAGGACACCGGCACCCCCTCGACGGTGGACACGTGGTGCCGTCTCGCGTAGTGGCAGCGGACGCCGGACCGGTTCCGCCGCGCCTTCTTGTCCAGCACCGTGACGTGCTCGTCCGGCAGTGGAGGGATCGGAAGGGCCCAGACGCGTGCTGCCGTGGCGTGCGTGGCGATCGCGCTCTCACCGAAGGGCAGGATCGCCGCGCGTGCGTGGTCGAGCGGGCCGAGCAGCGTGCTCGCCGCCACGTAGATCCCCGTGTGGATCTTGCGGTAGGAGCGGGAGCGAAGGTCGCCGTCCGTGATCCCGGCCCTCAGCGCCTGGCGTCGGCTGAACGGGCGCGTGGGGTCGAGCTGGGGCTCCTCGTCGGCGACGTCATGCATGGAGTGAGGATCCCCGGGATCACCTCGGTACGTCGGGCGCTCTCCACAGGCGAGCGAGGATCGCGCACGTGTGGGATCTTCGCGGGTCCGCTCGACGGCGTACGAGCGAGGACCGTTCACGTGCGCGATCTTCGCCAGTCACATTCGCTCGGCTGTGGGCGATGTGCTTGACCTCGGCCCCCGACAGGCGCATCATCGTCGGCGCAGGGTGGCAGGGACCGGTCCGGATCTCGGCGCCGAGGTTGTGGTGCCCCCATTTTTGCGGTAACGTTGCGCTTTGCGCGTGCCCTCAAATGCCTTTCAGCCTGCCCGGTGGCTGACCGAGTGGGGGGCTACGACGCTCACCAACCAGCGAAACCTGTCGAAGGATTCCCTCTTGGCCGCGCGCAGCTCTGCTGACTCCAAGTCTCGCCGCATCTCTTTCGCAAAGATCACTGAGCCTCTCGAGGTTCCCCAGCTCCTCTCCCTCCAGACCGACAGCTTCGACTGGCTGGTCGGCAACGAGGCCCACGCCGAGCGTGTCACCGCTCGCAAGGCCGCCGGCGAGGACGTCTCCGAGAAGTCCGGCCTCCAGGAGATCTTCGAGGAGATCTCCCCGATCGAGGACTTCTCCGAGACGATGTCGCTCTCGTTCGAGAACCCGGTCTTCTACGACCCCAAGTACACGGTCGACGAGTGCAAGGAGAAGGACTTCACCTACTCCGCGCCGCTCTACGTCTCGGCCGAGTTCACCAACAACGACACCGGTGAGATCAAGGGCCAGACGGTCTTCATGGGCGACTTCCCGCTCATGACCGACAAGGGCACCTTCATCATCAACGGCACCGAGCGCGTCGTCGTGTCGCAGCTGGTCCGCTCGCCGGGTGTCTACTTCGAGCGCACCGCCGACAAGACGTCCGACAAGGACATCTACACCGCGAAGCTGATCCCGAGCCGCGGCGCCTGGCTCGAGTTCGAGATCGACAAGCGCGACATGGTCGGCGTCCGCCTCGACCGCAAGCGCAAGCAGAACGTCACGGTGCTGCTCAAGGCCCTCGGCTGGACGAACGAGCGCATCCGCGAGGAGTTCGGCGAGTACGAGTCGATGATGCTCACCCTCGAGAAGGACCACACCGCCGGTGAGGACGACGCCCTTCTCGACATCTACCGCAAGCTGCGCCCGGGCGAGCCGCCGACGCGCGAGGCCGCGCAGACGCTGCTGAACAACTACTACTTCAACCCGAAGCGCTACGACCTCGCGAAGGTCGGTCGCTACAAGATCAACAAGAAGCTCGGCCTGCTCGAGGCTTTCGACCAGCAGACGCTGACCGTGGACGACATCGTCGCCGCGATCAAGTACATCGTCGCGCTGCACGACGGCCGCGCTCAGCTCGAGGCGCCGCAGGGCACGATCGACATCGACCCCGACGACATCGACCACTTCGGCAACCGCCGCATGCGGACGGTCGGCGAGCTGATCCAGAACCAGCTCCGCACCGGCCTCGCCCGCATGGAGCGCGTCGTCCGTGAGCGGATGACGACGCAGGACGTCGAGGCGATCACGCCGCAGTCGCTGATCAACATCCGCCCGGTCGTGGCGGCGCTGAAGGAGTTCTTCGGCACCTCGCAGCTGTCGCAGTTCATGGACCAGACCAACCCGATCGCCGGCCTGACGCACAAGCGTCGCCTCTCGGCGCTCGGGCCGGGCGGTCTGTCCCGTGACCGCGCCGGCATGGAGGTCCGAGACGTCCACCCGTCGCACTACGGCCGGATGTGCCCGATCGAGACGCCGGAAGGCCCGAACATCGGTCTGATCGGCTCGCTGGCGTCGTACGGGCGGATCAACCCGTTCGGCTTCGTCGAGACGCCGTACCGCAAGGTCGAGAACGGCCAGGTCACCGACCAGGTCGACTACCTCACCGCCGACGACGAGGACCGCTTCGTCATCGCGCAGGCCAACGCTGCGCTCGACGACCAGGGCCGCTTCGTGGACGAGCGCGTGCTGGTCCGCCAGCGCGACGGCGAGGTCTCCGAGATCACGGCCGACGGCGTCGACTACATGGACGTCTCGCCGCGCCAGATGGTGTCGGTCGCGACCGCGCTGATCCCGTTCCTCGAGCACGACGACGCCAACCGTGCGCTCATGGGCGCCAACATGCAGCGTCAGGCCGTCCCGCTGGTCCGCAGCCAGGCGCCGCTCGTCGGCACGGGCATGGAGTACCGCGCCGCCGTCGACGCCGGTGACGTCGTCACCGCGACGAAGGCCGGTGTCGTCAAGGAGGTCTCGGCCGACATCGTCGAGACGCTCAACGACGACGGCACGTACTCGACGTACCGGCTCGCGAAGTTCAAGCGCTCCAACCAGGGCACCTGCATCAACCAGCGTCCGCTGGTCAACGAGGGTGACCGCCTCGAGGTCGGCAGCCCGATCGCCGACGGCCCCTGCACCGACCAGGCGGAGATGGCCCTCGGCCAGAACCTGCTGGTCGCGTTCATGCCGTGGCAGGGTCACAACTACGAGGACGCGATCATCCTCAGCCAGCGTCTGGTGCAGCAGGACTACCTCACCTCGATCCACATCGAGGAGCACGAGGTCGACGCCCGCGACACCAAGCTGGGTCCGGAGGAGATCACCCGGGACATCCCGAACGTCTCCGAGGAGATGCTCGCCGACCTCGACGAGCGCGGCATCATCCGCATCGGCGCCGAGGTCACCACCGGTGACATCCTCGTCGGCAAGGTCACCCCGAAGGGCGAGACCGAGCTGACCCCCGAGGAGCGGCTGCTCCGCGCGATCTTCGGTGAGAAGGCGCGCGAGGTCCGCGACACCTCGATGAAGGTGCCGCACGGCGAGGAGGGCACCGTCATCGGTGTCCGCGTCTTCGACCGCGAGGAGGGCGACGAGCTGCCGCCGGGTGTCAACCAGCTGGTGCGCGTCTACGTCGCGCAGAAGCGGAAGATCTCCGTCGGTGACAAGCTCGCCGGCCGCCACGGCAACAAGGGCGTCATCGCGAAGATCCTGCCGATCGAGGACATGCCGTTCATGGAGGACGGCACCCCGGTCGACGTGATCCTCAACCCGCTCGGCGTCCCGCGTCGTATGAACATCGGGCAGATCCTCGAGCTCCACCTCGGCTGGCTCGCCAAGCAGGGCTGGGACCTGAACCTGTCCGGCGACAAGTCCGACGCCGACTGGAAGCAGCGTCTGATCAAGATCCACGCGGACAAGGCCGAGCCTGACACCTTGGTCGCCACGCCGGTCTTCGACGGCGCCCGCGAGGACGAGATCACCGGTCTGCTCAGCGCGACGATCCCGAACCGTGACGGCTTCCGTGTCGTCGGGGAGAACGGCAAGGCCAACCTCTTCGACGGTCGCTCCGGCGAGCCGTTCCCGGAGCCGGTGTCCGTGGGCTACATGTACATCCTCAAGCTCCACCACCTGGTCGACGACAAGATCCACGCTCGTTCGACCGGCCCCTACTCGATGATCACGCAGCAGCCCCTGGGCGGTAAGGCCCAGTTCGGTGGCCAGCGGTTCGGCGAGATGGAGGTCTGGGCGATGGAGGCGTACGGCGCTGCCTACGCCCTCCAGGAGCTGCTCACCATCAAGTCCGACGACGTGCCTGGTCGCGTCAAGGTGTACGAGGCGATCGTCAAGGGCGAGAACATCCCCGACTCGGGCATCCCGGAGTCGTTCAAGGTCCTCGTCAAGGAGATGCAGTCCCTGTGCCTCAACGTCGAGGTGCTCTCGCAGGACGGCTCGAGCATCGAGCTCCGTGACGCGGAGGAGGACGTCTTCCGCGCCGCCGAGGAGCTCGGCATCGACCTGTCCCGGCGCGAGCCCAGCTCGGTCGAAGAAGTCTGAGCCGCGGCGGGGGTCGCCGGCCAGCCGGCGTACCCCCGCCCCTCAGTCCACCTGACTTGAATTTCGAGAACTAACGAAGGACTAGAAGCCACCGTGCTCGATGTGAACTTCTTCGACCAGCTTCGGATCGGCCTGGCCACCGCGGAGGAAATCCGCGCGTGGAGCCACGGCGAGGTCAAGAAGCCGGAGACCATCAACTACCGCACGCTCAAGCCGGAGCGTGACGGACTCTTCTGCGAGAAGATCTTCGGTCCCACCCGGGACTGGGAGTGCTACTGCGGCAAGTACAAGCGCGTCCGCTTCAAGGGCATCATCTGCGAGCGCTGCGGCGTCGAGGTGACCCGCTCGAAGGTCCGCCGTGAGCGGATGGGCCACATCGAGCTGGCCGCTCCGGTCACGCACATCTGGTACTTCAAGGGCGTTCCGTCGCGCCTGGGCTACCTGCTCGACCTGGCGCCGAAGGACCTCGAGAAGGTCATCTACTTCGCGGCGTACATGATCACCGCCGTCGACGACGAGGCACGTCACCGCGACCTGTCCTCCCTCGAGGGCAAGGTCGGCCTCGAGCGCGACCGCCTGAACAACCGCATGGAGACGGCGCTCGCCGACCGCCAGAAGAAGCTCGAGGAGGACCTCGCGGCTCTCGAGGCCGAGGGCGCCAAGGCCGACCAGAAGCGCAAG
>NZ_BAAAPB010000001.1:1654659-1689681 GCF_039530925.1 Nocardioides panacihumi
AGATCGCCCGCCTCGAGGAGGTCTGGGACACCTTCAAGAGCCTGAAGGTCCAGGACCTCATGGGCGACGAGCTCCTCTACCGCGAGATGAAGAACTGGTTCGGCAAGTACTTCGAGGGCCACATGGGCGCCACGGCGATCCAGAAGCGCCTCGAGACGTTCGACATCGCCGCCGAGGTCGAGTCGCTGCGCGAGACCATCGCGACCGGCAAGGGCCAGCGCAAGGTCCGCGCGCTCAAGCGCCTCAAGGTCGTCGACGCCTTCCGCAAGACCGGCAACAAGCCGATCGGCATGGTGCTCGACGCCGTCCCGGTCATCCCGCCGGACCTGCGCCCGATGGTGCAGCTCGACGGTGGTCGCTTCGCGACCTCCGACCTCAACGACCTGTACCGCCGCGTCATCAACCGCAACAACCGCCTCAAGCGACTGCTCGACCTCGGCGCGCCCGAGATCATCGTCAACAACGAGAAGCGGATGCTGCAGGAGGCCGTCGACTCGCTGTTCGACAACGGCCGTCGTGGTCGCCCCGTCACCGGCCCGGGCAACCGGCCGCTGAAGTCGCTCTCCGACATGCTCAAGGGCAAGCAGGGTCGTTTCCGTCAGAACCTGCTCGGCAAGCGCGTCGACTACTCGGGTCGTTCGGTCATCGTCTCCGGTCCGCAGCTGAAGCTGCACCAGTGCGGTCTGCCCAAGCAGATGGCGCTGGAGCTGTTCAAGCCGTTCGTGATGAAGCGCCTCGTCGACCTGTCGCACGCGCAGAACATCAAGTCCGCGAAGCGGATGGTCGAGCGTGCGCGCCCGGTCGTGTGGGACGTCCTCGAAGAGGTCATCACCGAGCACCCGGTGCTGCTGAACCGTGCGCCCACGCTGCACCGTCTCGGCATCCAGGCGTTCGAGCCGCAGCTGATCGAGGGCAAGGCCATCCAGCTGCACCCGCTCGTGTGTGGCGCCTTCAACGCCGACTTCGACGGCGACCAGATGGCTGTCCACCTGCCGCTGTCCGCGGAGGCGCAGGCCGAGGCCCGCGTCCTGATGCTGTCGACGAACAACATCCTGAAGCCGTCCGACGGCCGTCCGGTGACCATGCCGTCGCAGGACATGATCATCGGTCTGTTCTTCCTGACCTCCGACCGTGACGGCGAGCCCGGCGAGGGCCGCTCGTTCGCGTCGCCGGCCGAGGCGATCATGGCGTTCGACCGCGGTGAGATCACCCTGCAGAGCAAGGTGCGGATCCGCCTCGACGACATCGTCCCGCCGGAGGAGTGGGAGACCCCCGAGGGCTACGCCGAGGGCGACACGATCATCCTCGACACCACCCTGGGCCGGACGATCTTCAACGACACGCTGCCGGCGGACTACCCGTACGTCAACGAGGAGGTCGGCAAGAAGCGCCTCGGCGCCATCGTCAACGCCCTCGCCGAGCGCTACCCCAAGGTCGTCGTCGCGGCGTCCCTTGACGCGCTCAAGGACAACGGCTTCCACTGGGCGACCCGCTCGGGTGTCACGGTCTCGATCGACGACGTCACGACGCCGGCCAACAAGATCGAGATCCTCAAGGGCTACGAGGACAAGGCCACCAAGATCCAGAAGCAGTTCGAGCGCGGTCTCGTGACCGACGAGGAGCGCCGTCAGGAGCTCGTCGAGATCTGGACCGAGGCGGCCAAGGAGGTCGGTGAGGCCATGGAGAAGGCCTTCGACCGCCGCAACCCGATCTACATGCAGGTCATCTCGGGTGCCTCGGGTAACTTCAACCAGATCCGCCAGGTCGGCGCCATGCGTGGCCTCGTGGCCAACCCGAAGGGCGAGATCATCCCGCGGCCGATCAAGGCCAACTTCCGCGAGGGTCTCTCCGTGCTCGAGTACTTCATCTCGACCCACGGTGCCCGCAAGGGTCTGGCCGACACGGCACTTCGTACGGCCGACTCGGGCTACCTGACCCGTCGTCTGGTCGACGTGTCGCAGGACGTCATCATCCGCGAGGAGGACTGCGGCACCGAGCGTGGCTTCGTCGTGGACATCACGAACGAGGACGTCGAGACGACGGCCTACGCCCGTACGGCGGCCGAGGACGTCGTCCACCCGCAGACGGGCGAGGTCATCGCACCCGCCGGCACCGACCTCGGCGACGTACAGATCGCCGAGCTGGTCGAGGCCGGCATCGCCGAGGTCAAGGTCCGCTCGGTCCTCACCTGTGAGGCCGTGACCGGCACCTGCGCGAAGTGCTACGGCCGCTCGCTGGCGACCGGCAAGCTCGTCGACATCGGCGAGGCGGTCGGCATCATCGCCGCCCAGTCGATCGGTGAGCCCGGCACGCAGCTGACCATGCGTACCTTCCACACCGGTGGTGTGGCGTCGGCCGACGACATCACGCAGGGTCTGCCCCGCGTCGTCGAGCTGTTCGAGGCGCGCACCCCGAAGGGTGTCGCTCCGATCAGCGAGGCCGCCGGCCGCGTCCAGATCGAGGAGACCGACAAGGCCCGCAAGGTCCTGGTCACCCCGGACAACGGCGACGAGGTCAACGAGTACGTCGTGTCGCGTCGTGCCCGCCTCAACGTGGCCGACGGCGAGCACATCGAGGTCGGTCGCACCCTGACGGTCGGCACGCCCGACCCGAAGGAGGTCCTCCGCATCCTCGGTGTCCGCAGCACCCAGAAGCACCTCGTCGACGAGGTCCAGGGCGTCTACAAGAGCCAGGGTGTGGCGATCCACGCCAAGCACATCGAGATCATCGTGCGGCAGATGCTGCGCCGGATCACGGTGCTGGAGTCGGGCGAGACGAACCTGCTCCCGTCCGACCTGGTCGACCGGGCGCTGTTCGAGGTCGAGAACCGTCGCGTCGTGTCCGAGGGCGGCAAGCCGGCCTCGGGTCGTCCCGAGCTCATGGGCATCACCAAGGCCTCGCTCGCGACCGAGTCGTGGCTGTCGGCGGCCTCCTTCCAGGAGACCACCCGCGTGCTCACGGACGCGGCCATCAACGGTCGCTCGGACTCGCTGCGCGGTCTGAAGGAGAACGTGATCATCGGAAAGCTGATCCCGGCTGGTACCGGCCTCGAGCGGTACCGCAACATCCGGGTGGAGCCGACCGAGGAGGCTCGCGCCGCGGCGTACTCCGTCACGGGCTACGACACGTACGACTACGAGTTCGGCAACGGTGGCGGCCAGGCCGTCGCTCTGGACGACTTCGACTTCGGTCAGTACCAGAGCTGAGGGCCGAGTCGGCGCGTCCTCGCGTCGTCAGAGCCTCGAGTCGGCGCATCTTCGCACCGTGAGTGCGAGGATGCGCCGACTCGGCATTTCGGGGGTGCGAGGATGCGCCGACTCGACGTTGAGGGTGTCTGGAAGGATGGGAGCATGACCGCCCAGCTGCCCGCATCGACCGACGTCCTGGTCGTGGGCGCGGGCCCCGCGGGCTCCGCAGCGGCGGCGTGGGCGGCGCGAGCCGGGCTCGACGTGGTGCTCGCCGACATGGCCGTCTTCCCGCGCGACAAGACGTGCGGCGACGGCCTCACCCCCCGGGCTACCGACGAGCTGATCAGGCTCGGGCTCGAGGACTGGCTGCGCGCGCACCCGGTCAACCGCGGGCTGCGGGCGCACGGCTTCGGGCAGACCCTGGAGCTTCCCTGGCCGACCGGCTCGTTGCCGGGCTGGGGCTCGGCGGTCGCGCGCACCGAGCTCGACGACCATCTGCGGACCACCGCGATCAAGTCGGGGGCGACGGCGGTGGACGGCGTCAAGGCGGTCGGCGTACACCGTGACGGCGACCGCGTCTCGGCCGTCGTGTTCCGCTCGCCGGCCGGCGAGGTCGAGGTCGCCTGCCGTCGGTTGATCGTGGCCGACGGCGTGCGTTCCCCGCTCGGGAAGCTGCTCGGGCGCGAGTGGCACCGCGACACGGTGTACGGCGTCGCGGGCCGCTCCTACGTGACGTCGGCGATGACGGACGACCCGTGGATCAGCTCCCACCTGGAGCTGCGTGGCGAGCAGGGCGAGGTCCTGTCCGGCTACGGCTGGGTCTTCCCGCTCGGCACCGGCGAGGTCAACCTCGGCGCGGGCACGCTGGCGACCGCGAAGCGGCCCGCCGACGTCGCGATCAAGCCCCTCATGCGGCTCTACGCGGAGTCCATCCGCGACGCGTTCGGGATCGAGGGCGAGCTGCGCGCCGAGGCGTCCGCGCTGCTGCCGATGGGCGGCGCCGTCACGGGCGTCGCCGGGCCCAACTGGGCCCTCATCGGCGACGCTGCCGGCTGCGTCAACCCGCTCAACGGCGAGGGCATCGACTACGGCCTGGAGACCGGTCGACTCGTGGCCGAGGTCCTCCAGGAGAGTGAGGACCTGTCGACGGTCTGGCCCGCATTGCTGCGGGACCACTACGGCGAGGCGTTCTCGATCGCACGCCGTCTCGCCGGCATCGCCACCAACCCGCGTCTGGTCGCCGCACTCGGCCCTGTCGGCATGCGCTCGGACCTGCTGATGACACTCGCGCTGCGCTGGATGGGCAACCTGGTCACCGACGAGGACCGCGACCGGGCGGCGCGCGTGTGGCGTTGGGCCGGGCGGCGCTCCGTCGCCCGAGACCACCGGCCGCCGTTCTCATGAGCGGCGCGGCATGAGCCCGGGCTCGCCGCGCCGACGCCGGCTGCCCCAGGTGCAGCGCGTGGCGGCGTACGCCGTCATCCTCCGCGAGGACCGCATCCTCCTGAGCCGGCTCTCCGACACGCTCGCGAAGTCGCCGCTGTGGACCCTGCCCGGCGGCGGGCTCGACCACGGGGAGGACCCGCGCGCCGCGGTGGTGCGGGAGGTCTACGAGGAGACCGGGCTCGAGGTCAGCGTCGGCGAGACGGCCTGGGTGCTCTCCGCCTACCGCGCGAACACCTGGCGTCGCGGACGCAACGTCGACGCCCACGCCCTGCGCATCGTGTACGACGGCTGGGTGCCGCTCGACTCGCCCGAGCCCAAGACCGTCGAGGTCGACGGATCGACGGCCGAGGCCGCGTGGCTGCCGGTCGCCGACGTGCTCTCCGGCGTGGTGCCGACGCTGCCGCTCGTGCTCGAGGCACTCGAGCAGCACCGCATCGCGCGGGTGCAGCGGGTGGCGACGTACGCGCTCATCCTGCGCGGTCCGGCAGGCGCCGAGGAGATGCTGCTCACCCGGATCGCGCCGCACGCCGTGCACGGGGGCAAGTGGCACCTGCCGGGCGGCGGCCTGGACTTCCAGGAGGACCCGCGCGCCGGGCTGGTGCGCGAGGTCTACGAGGAGACCGGCCTCGCGGTCACCCTCGGTGATCCGCTCGAGGTGCACGACATCGCGCTCACCGGCGTCGCTCCGAGTGGGCGGCTCGAGGAGTTCCACGGCATCCATCTGATCTTCGTCGGGACCGTGGCCTCCGGCGAGGATCCGCGGGTGGTGGAGGTGGGCGGGACGACGGACGCGGTCGCCTGGGTGCCGCTCGCCTCGGTCACCGACCTGGTCGTGACCGGCACGGTCACGACCGCGCTGGCGGCGTACACGCGTCGCACCGCCTGACGTCCGCCCTCTTGCGTGCGGGGGTGTGCTTCGGTCATCCTTGGATGCACAACACATTGGGGTTAGGGGTCTTGCGTGCCATTCTTTCTCGGGGTCATGCGCTTCGCCACAGCCGGCTTCATCTCGGCCGGCCTCGCCCTTCACTCGCCCGCGGCCCTCGCTGACGGACCCGGTGTGCCCGGGACGGTCACCGGTGGTGACGTGTCGTCGCCGGCGGCGGAGTTCGCGGACAACCCGGACTCGGTCGCGAAGGTGAAGCTGACCGAGCTCTGGCAGCGTGCGGTCGACGGCGACGTCTCGCCGGAGGCGTACGAGAAGGCGGCCGCGTCGTGGCGCGCGGCGCACGGCATCAGCAAGCCGGAGGGGTATCAGGCGCTGACGACAACGACGGCGGCGTCGGGCAGTACGTCCGCCCTCGCCGCAGCGGCCGCGCCCCCTGCGAGCAGGACGCTGCCGCTGACCTACTACGCGCAGATCAAGAGCTACTACTGCGGGCCTGCCACCGGCGCGATGCTCATCAAGATCACCAACGGCGCCATCGCCAGCCGCTACAACGGCGCCTCCTTCGCGCAGGGGCATCTCGCGGGACCGGTCCACATGGACACCGAGTCGAACGGTGCCACCCCGTGGGCGTCCGGCGGCTTCGTCCGCGGCGTGAACCGGTGGCGCGGCTCGAACTACTACGTGCAGGTCGATCGGCCGTCGGCGACGCTGATGAAGTCCGCGCTGAGGCAGAGCATCGGGAGCAACCGGATGCCGTTGGCGGCGGACACGGTGGAGTTCAAGGGGCTTCGTCAGTACAACCACCACCCGAAGACCCTGAACATCGGGCATTGGATCCTGGCGTACGGCTACGCGAACTCGGGGGCGACCGTGAAGTTCGCCGACGCGTCCACCCCTTACTTCACGCAAGCGGCGAAGACGTTCTCGGACGTGACCTCGACGTTCACGACCACGTACCTCCAGAACAACGGCATCGCGTACTGATGAGGACCGTTCGTTCGCTCGCCGTGCTGGCGACCCTCACGTCTCTGGCCGCCTGCGCCACGACTGACCGGCCGGGCGAAGCGCACCCGGGAGGATCGGCATCGTCTCCGACGTCGAGTGCTCCGACCGCACCTTCGGCCTCGGGTGGTGCATGGACGTCGCCCACGCCTACGCCGCCGACCTTGGGGGTTCGTCCGCCAACAGGCTTGGTGGTGGAGCGCTGGCTCGACACGGCGTCGGCGAGCTCGAGGGCGTCGGACGCATCGCGTCGAGCGCGGACTGTCACGTCGCGGATCACACGGGCCGAGCAGACCAGCGCGATCTTTCTCGGTCCGGATGGCAGGCTGCTCGGCAGCCGGATGGTGGTGAACGACAAGGACGCTCTCATCGGCACAGATCACCTCGGCTGGGTGACGAAGTCCGGGTTCGAGCCGTTCGACTACGCCGACCGGGAGACGCCCCCTCACCAGATCGCCGGCGCGACCATCGACGGTGAAAACGTCGCGTGGGTCGAGACGACGAGCACGGACCTGTTCCACAGTGACTGGCGGATCTATGCAGCCGAGATGGGGCGCCGCGGTCGGACGCTGGTCGCCGACTCCGCAGCCGTGTACGGCAAGAGGATGCTGAGGTGGGCCTTCGGCGAGACCGTGCCGGTCGTGCTCGGCAGCCGGGTGTACTGGCCGGCCGTCCCTCCCGGAGGAGACGCGAAGGACACCCGGGTTCTGTACGACGACCTGGACGGGTCGGCTGCGCGCCCGCGGGTGCTCGAGGGCGCGCTCCCCGCCACCAACGGTCGACGCCTCTTCGTCGTACGCCAACACCTGGCCGACCCATCCAAGGGAGACGTCCGGATCATCTCGCGCACGCCCACTGGTGCCGAGTCGGTCGTCCAGCGGTTCCGGCTGGCGTCCGGTCAGTGGGTCACGGCGCTGGCCGCGTCGCGGACCCACCTGGCCTGGGTGGTCAAGGAGTCGGACACGCGGTCGAGCTTGTACGTCGAGGGTCTGACGACGGGCAAGATCACCGGGATAGTCATGCACCACGGCGGTGCCGACACCATGGCGCTCGGTGTCGGCCGCAATCTGATCGCCTGGGGCAACGGGTCGGGCAACGGGGACGAAGATCCCGGCGAGTACGTGTACCGGCCGCGGACGGGTGCACTCGTCCGGCTCGGGGAGCAGCTCGGCCACAGCGTGGCGTACGCCAACGGCCCGTGGATCGCCTGGGCGCAGATCAAGCAGCACGGCGCCTCGGGGATCTCGCGAATGACGGTGAGCCACTGACGTCCACGTTGATCCGCCTCGTCCGGATGGCCGGGGCGGGTCTGGGAGAATGCCACGCGTGACCGCCGTTGCCCTCGACCTCGCCGCCGAGCTGCGCAGCCGGGGCATCAGCGGAGTCGACGACTCGGTGCTCGCGAGGGCGCTCTACAGCTCGGACGCCTCGCTCTACCGGGTCGTGCCACAGGTCGTCGTCAAGCCACATCACACCGACGAGCTCATCGCGGTCCACGAGGCGTCGCGAGCGCTCGGCGTGCCGGTCACCCTCCGTGGCGCCGGGACGAGCATCGCCGGCAACGCCGTCGGCAGCGGGATCGTCGTCGACACCCGGCTGCTCAACCGGGTCCTCGACATCGACCCGGAGGCCGGCACAGCCCGGGTCGAGCCCGGACTCGTCCACGCCGACCTGCAGCGGGCGGCGGCGCCGTACGGCCTTCGCTTCGGGCCCGACCCCTCGACCCATCCCCGCTGCACCATCGGCGGGATGATCGGCAACAACGCCTGCGGCTCGCGGGCGCTCGGCTACGGCAGGACCGTCGACAACGTCGAGGCGCTGAGAGTCGTGTGGGGGAGCGGCGAGGTGGCCTCGTACGGCAGTCGGCCGGCCGCCGGCGACGCCGCGACCGGCCTCCTCGCGCTGGCCGACGCGAACCTCGCTCACCTGCGCACCGAGTTCGGCCGCTTCGGCCGGCAGGTGAGCGGCTACTCGCTCGAGCACCTTCTCCCCGAGAAGGGCCGGCGGATCGACCGGTTCCTCGCCGGCACCGAGGGCACGCTCGCGACGGTCCTCGAGGCCACCGTGCGGCTGGTCCGGGACGAGCCGGGACGACTGCTGCTCGTGCTCGGCTACCCGACGATGCACGAGGCGGCGGACGCCGTGCCCGCCCTGCTGGCGGCCGCGCCGGGCCGGCTGATCGCCTGCGAGGGCATCGACGCCCGGATCGTCGACCTGGTGCGTGCCCGCGGTGGGGCGGTCCCCGAGCTGCCGCGCGGCGGAGGGTGGCTGATGGCCGAGGTGGCAGGCGCGGACGCGCTCGACCTCGTCGAGCGGCTGCGCGTCGCGGGCGGTGCGCTCGACACCCGGCTGATCACCGACACGGCCGCGGCGGCCACGCTGTGGCGCATCCGCGAGGACGGGGCCGGCCTGGCCGGCCGCTCGCTGCCCACGCCGGCGTACTCGGGGTGGGAGGACGCGGCCGTGCCGCCCGAGCACCTCGGCGCCTGGCTGCGCGACTTCGACGAGATCCTGGCCGGGCACGGGCTGCAGGGAGTGCCCTACGGTCACTTCGGCGACGGCTGCATCCACTGCCGGATCGACTTCCCGTTCGAGCCGGGCGACCCGGCCTCGGCCCAGGTCTTCCGCGACTTCATGACGGCCTGTGCGACGAAGCTGCGTGACTACGGCGGCTCGCTGTCGGGCGAGCACGGCGACGGGCGTGTGCGCTCGGAGCTGCTGCCGCTCATGTACGACGACCACTCGATCGCCCTCTTCGGCGCGGCGAAGGCCGTCGGGGACCCGGACGGCCTGATGAACCCGGGCAACATCGTCGCGCCGGCGTCCATCACCGACGACCTGCGTCCGGTGAGGCCGCGCGCCTCCGTACGCTCGGCCCTCCGGCTGGTCCACGACGACGGAGACCTCGGCGCGGCCGTGCACCGGTGCACCGGGGTCGGCAAGTGCGTGGCGCCGCACACCAGCGGCGTGATGTGCCCGTCCTACCTCGCCACCGGCGACGAGAAGGACGCCACCCGCGGCCGCGCGCGCGTGCTGCAGGAGGCGCTCGACGGGTCGCTCGTCAGAGGTCTGAGCGACCCGGCGGTCGGCGAGGCGCTCGACCTCTGCCTGGCGTGCAAGGGCTGTGCGTCCGACTGTCCGACGGGCATCGACATGGCGACGTACAAGTCGGAGGCGCTGCACCAGCGCTACTCCGGCCGTCGTCGGCCTCGCTCGCACTACCTGCTCGGCCGGCTGCCGTTCTGGGCACGCCTGGGGGCTCCCTTCGCTCGGATCACCAACCTGCTGATGCGGCTGGCTCCGCTCGCCTGGCTGGCGAAGCGGGTGGCCGGGATCGACCAGCGCCGCTCGGTGCCGCTGTTCGCTCCGGTCACCCTGAGGCGGTCGGCGGCGACGGGGTCGCTCGCGTCCGCGACCCCGGACGTGTGGGTGTGGGCGGACTCCTTCACCGACCACTTCTTCACGCGATCGGCGCACGCGGCCATCCGCTACCTGGAGGCGCAGGGCCTGACGGTCCGCGTCATCTCGGAGAAGGCCTGCTGCGGGCTCACCTGGATCACCACCGGGCAGCTCGACCAGGCCCGCTCGATCATGGAGCGGACGGTGCGCACGCTGGCGCCGTACGTCGCCTCGGGCGTGCCGGTGATCGGGCTGGAGCCGTCCTGCCTGGCCACGCTGCGGTCGGACTCCGTGGAGCTCTCCGCGCTGCCGGAGGCTCGCGCGGTGGCCGACGGGATGCTGACGTTCGCGGAGCTGGTGACCCGGCTCGACCTGCCGGTGCCCGACCTGTCCGGCGTCGACATCGTCGCGCAGCCGCACTGCCACCAGCACGCGGTGCTCGGCTGGGCGGCCGACCAGCGGCTCCTCGAGCGAGCCGGTGCGCGCGTCACGAAGGTGTCCGGCTGCTGCGGGCTGGCCGGCAACTTCGGCGTCGAGGAGGGGCACTACGAGGTGTCGGTGGCCGTCGCCGAGACCCATCTGCTGCCCGCCGTACGCTCGCAGCCGGACGCGGTGGTGCTCGCCGACGGCATGTCCTGTCGGGTGCAGCTCGACGACCTGGCGCAGGTGCCGACGATGCACCTGGCCGAGCTCTTCGCCTCGCGCCTCTGACGCCAGGTCCGGGCCGGTCGGCGTCCACAGGCGGCCGCTGAGCAAGCATCGTCCCCAGGGACGCCCGTGCTCGGATGCGACCGTCGGCGGTCCTTGTGAGGGTCGGTCCATGACCAAGGAAGCGATCCGCCGGGTGCTGCGCACCCAGGCCGATGTCGAGAAGTTCTGGACCGAGATCTGTCACCCGCTCGGATGGGCGCGCCACGATCTGTGGTTCGTCATCGTCGGCGCCGATCGGTGCCCTCTCCCGCTCGTCCAGGACGTCCGCGACCGGCCTCCGGAGGTCGAGCCCGATCTCGTGCACAACCTCGTCGACGTGTGGCGCCGCGTGCGCGAGGAGCTCGTGCCCGACGGGACCATCGCCGTCCTGCTGTGTCGCCCGGGCTCGGCGGCCGTCTCCGCCGATGACCGTGCCTGGGCGGGTGCGATCACGGCCGAGGCGGCAGCTGCGGGCGTCCCGCTGGAGGTGATCCACGTCGCCAGCGATGAGGCGATCACCCCGCTACCGCTGGACGCTGTCGCGTGACCAACGCCGTGGCAGCACGTGGTGTCAGGCGATACCTCGAAGGATGGCCATGACGCTTCGCCTCCCTGCCGACCTCGACGCCAAGCTCCGCGAGACCGCCGGACGTCAGGGACGATCGCTGCACGAGACGGTGCTCGTGGTGATCGACGAGTACGTCACCAAGCGGGACCGCAAGCGCGACGCCCTGATCGCTCGACGACCTGCTGGTCATCGAGCAAGCCCTCGGAGCGCCGCGAATCCGTGACGTGGGGCTGCTCGAGTCAACGCTCGCCCGAGCACAGGCGACTGCGTTCGGGGACGAGGTCTACCCGACGACCGTGACCTGGTCGCCACGCAGGACGGGAAGTTCGACCTCATCATGACGATCGCCGAGGGGACGCTTCGCGACGTCAGCGACATCGCCGCGCGGATCGGGGCTTTCCTGGTCGGCCCACTAGAATCCGGTGGGTGAACCCCCGCCACCGTCGTCTCCTCATCCCGGCGGCGCTGGTGGTGCTCCTCATCATCGTCGTGATCGCGCAGGTGACGAAGTGACCGAGCCGCTGCTCCGTGCGCTCAACCGGATGCGCGGTCTGATCCTGGACCCCGACGCGCTGGTCAAGGCCGTCGCGTCCGGTCGGCAGAAGGGTGAGGAGCCGCCCCGGTGGCGGCGCGTGGAGATGCGGTACGTCGACCTGAAGGCCGGCCGCCAGCTGCAGATCACGACGTACGACGCCACGCAGGCGTTCACCGCCAACCACGACCCGGAGAGCGCACGTCAGGCCGTCGACGAGCTCATCGACCTGCCGTTCGGCCACTGGAACGTCTCCACCACCACCGAGGACCACGCGCTGCGCGTGACGAAGAAGCTCGAGGCGGTCGTCAACACCACCCCGCGGACGGCCCCGGTGGAGGTGTCGCGCGGTCACGACCAGCCGAAGGCGCGGCTGCTCCCGGAGGACGACCCGGTGTTCGTCGCGCTCGGGATCTCCGACAAGGAGGGCCGGCTCAAGCCGAGCCGCCAGGCGAAGTACCGCCAGGTCGAGGAGTTCCTCCGCCTCCTCGACTCCTCGGTCGCCGACGCGATCGGCAAGGGTCACGTGAGGCGACCGACCGCGGAGGATCCCTTGCGGATCGTCGACCTGGGCTGCGGCAACGGCTACCTGACGTTCGCGGCGCAGCGCTACCTCACCAGCGTCCGGGAGCTGCCCGTCGTCGTGACCGGCGTCGACGTCAAGGAGCAGTCGCGCGACCACAACAGCGCGGTGGCCGCCGACCTCGGGATCCACGCGGAGTTCGTGGCCGGCACGATCTCCGACGTCCAGCTCCAGCAGCCGCCGGACGTCGTGCTCGCGCTGCACGCCTGCGACACGGCCACCGACGATGCGCTCGCGCGCGCGGTCGGGTGGGAGGCGCCGCTCGTCCTCGCCGCACCCTGCTGCCACCACGACATCGCGGCCCAGCTCCGCAAGGCGCCGACCCCGGCGCCGTACGCCATGCTCACCCGGCACGGCATCCTGCGCGAGCGCCTCGCCGACACCCTCACCGATGGCCTGCGTGCCTCGCTGATGCGTCTCTCGGGCTACCGGGTCGACGTCGTGCAGTTCGTGGAGAGCCAGCACACGCCGCGCAACACGATGCTGCGTGCCGTGCGCACCGGCGCGCCCGTCAAGGGCGGCTCGGTCCGCAAGGAGTACGACGACCTGGTCACCACCTGGGGCCTGAAGCCGAAGCTCGGGGAGCTCCTGGGTGCCTAGTGGTCAGTGTTCACCGACCACCAGGGCGCGACACCCTCGGACCGTGTGGGGCCGGGTGTTGCTCGGCCTCGTCGCCGTCCCGTTCTTGCTCGGCGCGGCCGCGGCCCCGTCGGGCCACGACCACGTGCTGTTCTCGTTCCAGGACACGCGCATCACCGAGTCCAGCGGACTGATCGCGCTGGGGTCGGGCACCGGTCTCTTCGTCACGACGAACGACTCCGGCGACACCGGCCGCGTCTTCGTCGTCGACGACCGCGGTCGCACGGTGGGCATCACGTCGTGGTCGGACGACGCCCACGACGTCGAGGCGCTCGCGCCGGCCGGGCCAGGAGACGTCTGGGTCGGCGACATCGGCGACAACCGCGCCTCGCGCGACTCGGTCCAGGTGACACGCGTCCCCGTCGGTCGCGGAGACCGCGACTCGGACGGGCCGATCTACGACCTGACCTACCCCGACGGCTCCCACGACGCGGAGACTCTGCTGGCCGCGCCCGACGGGCGGCTCTACGTCGTCAGCAAGGGCATGTTCGGCGGCACCGTCTACGCCGCGCCCGCACAGCTCAGCGCCGACCACGCCAACCGGCTGGTGCAGGTCGCGGACGGCATCCTCCCGATGGCGACCGACGGCGCCTTCCTCCCCGACGGTCGGCATGTGCTGATCCGCGGCTACGCGGGCGCGGTGCTCTACTCGTTCCCCGACTTCTCGCGCCTGGCCCCCGTGCCGCTGCCGAGCCAGCCGCAGGGGGAGGGGCTCGCGGTCGCCACCGACGGCTCCATCTACCTCAGCAGCGAGGGCATCGGCTCCGACGTCCTCCGGCTCGCCGAGTCGGGCCTGTGCTCCTCGGACTCGGGCATCTGCGCGCGCGACCGGGCCGCGTCGGCGCAGCCGAGCCCGGACCCGGCGACGCGGCAGCAGCCCTCGGCGCACCCTGCCGAGGGTCAGGTGAAGTCGCAACGCGGCTGGTGGCCGTGGCTGTTCGGCGGAGCCGTCGTCGCGGTCATCGCGGGGCTGCAGCTGAGGATGTTCCGCAGGCGCTGAGACCGGCGCGGGCATGCAGTGCGGCGCAAGGGGCAACCGTGGCGCATGGCCCGGCTACGTCGCACGTCCCCCGAGCAGCCCGGCTGGACGCGGCGCCGGGCAGGCAAGGGGTTCGTCTACCTCGATGAGGATGGCGAGCGCCTGACCGAGTCCGAGGCGGACCGCGTCCGGTCGCTGGTGATCCCTCCCGCCTGGGAGGACGTCTGGATCACGCCGTACGACAACGGGCACCTGCAGGCCGTCGGCACCGACGAGGCCGGCCGCCGGCAGTACCTCTACCACCCGGCCTGGCGCACGCGTCGAGACGCGGAGAAGTTCGACCGGGTGCTCGTGTTCGGCGAGGCCCTCGGCAAGGCGCGCGAGCGGATCCTCGTCGACCTCGGCCGGGACGGGATGCCGCTCGAGCGGGCGTGCGCGGTCGCCGTACGGCTGCTCGACCTGGGCTACTTCCGCATCGGCAACGACGTGTACGCCGACCTCCACGGGAGCTTCGGGCTCACCACGCTCCAGCGTCGTCACGTCCGGCGGCGGCAGGACCGGCTGGTCTTCAGCTTCACGGGCAAGTCGGGCGTGGACCACCGCATCGAGATCGACGACGCGCTCGTCACCCAAGCGCTCGACGTGATGCGCCGTCGCCGCGGCGACGGGCTGCTGCTCGGCTTCCGCGAGGGCCGGCGGTGGCGCGCGATCCTGCCGACGCTGGTCAACGACTACGTCCGCGAGGTCACCGGCGTCGAGGCCTCGGCGAAGGACTTCCGCACCTGGCACGCGACCGTGCTCGCCGCGGCGGGGCTGGCGGCACGCCTCGAGGAGGCCGACGGCGCCGTCTCCCGGACCGGCGCCAAGCGACTCGTGACTGCGACGATGCGCGAGGTCGCCGACTTCCTCGGCAACACCCCGACCCTGGCCCGCAAGTCGTACGTCGACCCGCGGGTCGTGTCCGCCTTCGAGGAGGACCGCACCATCGGGGCGGCCGTGCGGCGGACCTTCGACTCCCCGGACGAGCGACAGGTCGCGCTGGAGCGTGCGACGCTGAGGTTGATCCGCAACGAGGCCCAGGAGGGGTGACGTGGAGATCACGGTCGTGCAGGGCGACATCACCGCCCAGGATGTCGACGCGGTCGTCAACGCGGCCAACAACGCCATGCGCGGCGGGGGCGGTGTCGACGGCGCCATCCACCGTGCGGGTGGCCCGGCGGTCCTGGAGGACTGCGTCCGGCGCTTCCCGCACGGGCTCGCGACCGGCGACGCCGGCTGGACGACCGCCGGTGACCTGCCGGCGCGCTGGGTCATCCACGTGGTCGGCCCGATCCACGGTCACGGCAGCCGGGACCAGCTCACGTCCTGCTACCGGCGCGCGCTGGAGGTCGCCGACGGGCTCGGGGCGAGCACGGTCGCGTTCCCGCTGGTCAGCGCAGGGGTCTACGGCTGGCCGAAGGGCGACGCGGTCGACGCCGCGCTCGAGGTCTTCCGCTCCGCGCGGTCAGCGGTGGCCGAGTCGCGGATGGTGGCCTTCGACCGGCCGACGTACGACCTGATCGCGGAGCGGCTCGGCTGACCGGTCAGAGCCGCTCGACGACCCAGTCGACGCATCGCGTGAGTGCTTCGACGTCGGCGGGGTCGACGGCCGGGTACATCGCGATGCGCAGCTGGTTGGCGCCGACACCACGGTAGGCGTCGAGGTCGACGATGCCGTTGGCCCGCAGCTCGTCCATGAGCCGGACCTTGTCGATCGAGGCGTCCAGCTCCACAGTGGCGACCACGGGTGAGCGGTGGCTCGGGTCGGGCACGAAGGGCGCGACGTACGACGCCTTCTCGGCCCATCCGTAGACGGTCTCGGCCGACGCGGCCGTGCGTGCGGACATCGCGTCGAGGCCGCCCTGGGCGAGCATCCAGTCGAGCTGCTCGGCCATGAGGAACAGCGTCGCGACCGCCGGTGTGTTGTAGGTCTGGTCGAGGCGGGTGCTCTTCAACGCGCCGACGAGGTCGAAGAACGCGGGCACGTGACGGTCCGACGCGGCGATCCGCTCCGCGCGCTCGATGGCCGCAGGGGAGAGGGTGGTCAGCCACAGACCGCCGTCGGAGGCGAACGACTTCTGGGGCGCGAAGTAGTAGACGTCGGTCTCGGCGATGTCGACGCCGAGGCCGCCGGCCGCGGAGGTCGCGTCGACGAGGACGAGCTGACCCGCGCGGGCGCCCGCGGGTCGGACGACCGGCGCGACGACGCCCGTGGACGTCTCGTTGTGCGTCCAGGCGTAGACGTCGACGTCGTCCTCTGCGACGGGGACCGCGAGACCGCCCGCCTCGGCGGTGAGCACGGTCGGCTCACCCAGCCAGGGCGCGTTGCGGGAGGCGGAGGCGAACTTGGCGCCGAACTCGCCGAAGACCGCGTGCTGGCTGCGCTGCTCGACCAGCGCGAACGTCGCGAGGTCCCAGAACGCCGCGGAGCCGCCGTTGCCGATGGCCACCTCGTAGCCGCTGGGGAGCGAGAAGAGCGTGGTGAGGCCGTCCACCACGCGGCGTACGACGTGCTTGACGGGAGCCTGCCGGTGCGAGGTGCCCATCAGGTCCACCCCGGTCGCCGCGAGCGCGCCGAGGCGACCGGCCGGCACCTTCGACGGACCGGACCCGAACCGTCCGTCAGCGGGGAGGAGGTCATCGGGGATGCGCAGGGCCATGTCCGTATTCTCGCAAGCGCCGCCGCCACCCCACCGAGGAGTCCACGTGCAGATCCGTCGGGTGTCCTACGACCACCCCGATGTCGTCGCTCTGGTCGAGCGCGTCCAGGACTTCTACGTCGAGCGGTACGGCGGCCGCGACGACGACCCGACCGACCCGGCCGACTTCGAACCGCCCGCGGGGGCGTTCTTCGTCGGCTACGTCGCCGACGCGCCCGTGGCCATGGGCGCCTGGCGTGTCGTCGGCGAGCACCGGCTGGGCACGTCCAGCACGGCGGAGATCAAGCGCATGTACGTCGTCCCCGAGCTCCAGCGGCGGGGGTTGGCCCGGCGGATGCTCGCCCACCTGGAGTCGTCGGCGGCCGCGGCCGGGATCGAGGCGCTCATCCTCTCCACCGGGTCGATGCAGCCCGAGGCGATCGCGCTCTACGAGGCTCATGGCTACGAGCCGATCGAGGGGTTCGGCCACTACGCCGGGGCGTCGCTCAACCGCTGCTACGGCAGGCGGCTGTCCTGATCTGACGCCGAGTCGGCGCATCCTCGCAGCTCACAGATGCTGAGTCGGCGCATCCTCACAGCTCGCTGGCGCTCGCGTGCGAGGATGCGCCGACTCGGCACTTCTCGCGTGCGAGGATGCGCCGACTCGGCACTAGGCCCAGGAGTCGTCCCAGCCGTCGACCGAGCTGGCCGGGCGGGTGGCGGGGCCGGTGTAGACGGCGGACGGCCGGATCAGGCGACCCGTCGTCTTCTGCTCCAGGATGTGAGCGGACCAGCCGCCGGTGCGGGCGCAGGTGAACATCGACGTGAACATGTGTGCCGGCACCTCGGCGAAGTCGAGGACGATCGCCGCCCAGAACTCGACGTTGGTCTCGAGCACGCGGTCGGGTCGCCGCTCGCGCAGCTCGGCGAGGGCTGCCTTCTCGAGCGCCTCGGCGACCTCGTAACGCGGGGCACCGAGCTCGCGAGCCGTACGACGCAGCACCCGCGCGCGCGGGTCCTCGGCGCGGTAGACGCGGTGGCCAAAGCCCATCAGGCGCTCGCCGGAGTCCAGCAACGACTTCACGTAGGCACGCGCGTCGCCGGCCTTCTCGACCTCCTCGATCATGCCGAGGACGCGCGACGGCGCGCCGCCGTGCAGGGGTCCGCTCATCGCGCCGATCGCGCCGGAGAACGCGGCCGCGACGTCGGCGCCGGTCGAGGTGATGACGCGCGCGGTGAAGGTGGAGGCGTTCATGCCGTGCTCGGCGGCCGACGACCAGTAGGCGTCGATCGCGTGTGCGTGCTTCGGGTCGGCCTCGCCGCGCCAGCGGATGAGGAACTTCTCGGCCAGCGTGCGGCCCTCGTCGACCAGGCGCTGCGGGACGACTGCCTGGTGGAGGCCGCGGGCCGACTGGCCGGCGTACGACAGGACCATGACCGCGACCCGGGCGAGGTCCGCGCGCGCCTGCTCGTCGGAGATGTCGTAGGTCTGGCCGAAGCCGAACGCCGGCGCGAGCATGGCGATCGCCGCCTGCACGTCGACGCGGACGTCGCCGGTGTGCACCGGCAGGTTGTAGGCCTCGGCCGGCGGCAGGCCGGGGGAGTAGGTGCCGTCGATGAGGAGGCCCCAGACGTTCTCGAACGGCACCCGGCCGACGAGCTCCTCGATGTCGACCCCGCGGTAGCGAAGTGCGGAGCCCTCCTTGTCGGGCTCGGCGATCTGTGTCTCGAACGCGACGACGCCCTCAAGCCCGTGGTGTACCTCGGTCATTGCTGCTCCTCACGACTCCATGTCCTCGCGCATTGTGCCGCGCCGGGACTGCGGGGGCGCCACTAGGGTGCCGTCATGACCTCCGACGACCTCGCCTCGCGCCGCGAGGACTACGCGCGCGGCGGCCTCGCCGAGACCGACCTCACGGCCGACCCGCTGGACCTCTTCCGTCGCTGGTACGCCGACAGCGCCGATGCCGGGCTGCACGAGCCGAACGCCATGGCGGTCGCCACCGCGACCCCAGACGGCGCCCCCTCGGTCCGCTTCGTCCTCCTCAAGGGCTTCTCGCCGGACGGCTTCGTCTTCTACACCAACCTCACCTCCCGCAAGGGCCACGAGCTGCTCGCCAACCCGCGCTGCGCCCTGCTCTTCCCGTGGCACCCGCTCGAGCGCCAGGTCCGGGTGGAGGGCCACGCGACCGAGCTTCCCCGGGCCGACGTCGACGCCTACTTCGCCTCCCGCCCGCGGGGCTCACAGCTCGGAGCCTGGGCATCGCACCAGTCCACGGTGGTGAGCGGACGCGCCGAGCTCGACGCGGAGTACGCCGAGGTCGCGGCCCGGTTCGACGGTGGCGAGGTGCCGACGCCGGACGAGTGGGGTGGCTTCCGGGTCCGGCCGGACCGCTTCGAGTTCTGGCAGGGTCGCACGGGCCGCATGCACGACCGGCTGACCTATCGGCGTACCGAGGAGGGCTGGGAGACCGAGCGTCTCGCCCCCTGATCCGGATAAAGAGTTGTGAGTGAGTGCTCACTCATTTAGAGTCTGCCGGGTGGAAGGACGACGGGAGCGGGCACGTCCGCTCACCCCTGAGGAGCGTCGCGAGGCGCTGGTCTCGGCGACGCTGCCGCTGCTGTACACGCACGGCCGGGCCGTGACGACGCGGCTCATCGCCGAGACGGCGGGGGTCGCGGAGGGCACGATCTTCCGGGTCTTCGACTCGAAGGAGGCGCTGGTCGACGCGGCCGTCGCGAGGGCGTTCGACCCCGGGCAGATCGCAGCCCGGATCGCCGAGATCGACCCGGCCGAGCCGCTGCGCGAGAAGCTGCTCAAGATCACCAGCATCCTGCAGCAGCGGTTCCGTGCCAGTTTCGGGCTGATGCGCGCGATGGGGGAGATGGGGCCGCCGAAGCACGCGCACACCGAGAGTCGCCGGACCGAGATGCGGGCGGTCCGCGCCGCCCTCGTCGAGCTCGTCGAGCCCGACGCCGACGCACTGTCGGTGGACCCCGCGATGCTGGTCCACACCCTTCGCCTGCTCACCTTCGCAGGCAGCAACGAACAGATCGCCGACGGCCAGGTGCTCACACCCGAGCAGATCGTCGACACCATCCTGCACGGAATGCTCAGAAAGGACTGACGTGCTGTTGCGTCTCCTGCGGACCTACCTGAGTCCGTACCGTCCCTGGCTCGCCATCATCGTGGTGCTCCAGTTCGTCAGCACCGGGGCAGCCCTCTACCTGCCGGCCCTCAACGCCAACATCATCGACAAGGGCGTGGTCACGGGCGACACCGGCTACATCCTGCGCACCGGCGGCTGGATGCTGGTGGTGAGCATCGCCCAGATCGTCTGCGCGATCACGGCGTCGTACTTCGCGTCCCGGGCGTCGATGGCGTTCGGGCGCGACATGCGCCGAGCGCTGTTCCACCGCGTCGGTGGCTTCGGCGCGTTCGAGGTGGGTCGCTTCGGCGCCCCCAGCCTGATCACACCGCAACACCAACGACGCCCAGCAGGTCCAGCTGCTCGCGTACATGCTCTGCGGCATGGCCGTGCAGATCCCGATCATGATGGTCGGCGCGGTGTTCATGGCGCTGCGCCAGGACCGCCAGCTGGCGTGGCTGTTCGCGGTGCTCATCCCGCTGCTCTTCCTGGCCGTCGGCATCGTCGCGACCCGGATGATCCCCAACTTCCGGAAGCTCCAGGCGCGGCTCGACACGCTCAACCGGGTGCTGCGCGAGCAGATCACGGGCATCCGTGTGGTGCGCGCCTTCGTGCGCGAGCCTCGCGAGCGGGCCCGGTTCGGCACGGCCAACGACGAGCTCACCGACGTCTCGGTGCGAGCCGGTCGCTGGCTGGCGACGTTCTTCCCGCTGATGCTGATGATCGTCAACATCGCGTCCGTCGCCGTCATCTGGTTCGGCGGTCACCTCGTCAACTCCGGGCAGATGCAGGTGGGCGCGCTGACCGCGTTCCTCTCCTACCTCATGCAGGTGATGATGAGCGTGATGATGGGGACGTTCGTCTTCATGCAGGTGCCCCGCTCATCGGTCTGCGCCGACCGCATCGAGGAGGTGCTCGGCACCGAGCCCTCCGTCGTCCCACCCGCCGCAGGCGTGGCCACGTCGGCGCTCCGCGGTGAGCTCACCTTCGACGGCGTCGACTTCACCTATCCGGGCGCCGAGCAGCCGGTGCTCTCCGAGATCAGCCTGACCGCGAGCCGCGGGCAGACGATCGCCGTGATCGGCTCGACGGGCGCCGGCAAGTCCACCCTGCTCAACCTGGTCCCGCGCCTGTTCGACGCCACCGCGGGCACTGTGCTCGTCGACGGGGTCGACGTCCGCGCCTGGGACCCGGAGGCGCTCGGCAGCCGGCTGGGGCTGGTGCCGCAGAAGGCGTTCCTGTTCTCCGGCACGATCCGGTCCAACCTGCGCTACGGCAAGGACGACGCGACGGAGGCGGAGCTGTGGCACGCGCTCGAGGTCGCTCAGGCGGCGGACTTCGTGCGGGCACTCGAGGAGGGGCTCGACGCCCCGGTGGTCCAGGGCGGCACCAACTTCTCGGGCGGCCAGCGGCAGCGCCTCGCCATCGCCCGGGCACTCGTACGCCGCCCCGAGATCTACCTGTTCGACGACTCCTTCTCCGCGCTCGACCTCGCGACCGACGCCCGGCTGCGTGCCGCGCTCAAGCCGGAGACCGTCGACGCATGCGTGGTGATCGTCGCGCAGCGGGTCTCCACGATCCGCGACGCCGACGTCATCCTCGTGCTCGACGACGGCCGGATCGTGGGCCGCGGCACCCACGTCGAGCTGCTCGCCGGCAATGAGACCTACCAGGAGATCGTCGCGTCCCAGCTGAGCGCGGAGGAGGCGGCCTGATGAGCACGACCCAGAGTCAGGGCCTCAAGCAGGGCCAGCAGATGAAGGTCACCGAGCGCATCCAGATGGCCGGCGGCCCCGGCCGCGGACCGGGCGGCATGGTCGGCCAGAAGGCGTCCAACTTCGGACCGTCGGCCAAGCGGCTGCTCGGCCGGCTGGCTCCGCAGCGAGTCAAGCTCGCCTCGCTGCTCACGCTCGCCGTGGTCAGTGTCGTGCTCAGCTCGCTGGCGCCACGCTTCCTCGGCCACGCCACCGACTGGATCGTCGCCGGCTCGATCGGTCGCCAGATCCCCGCCGGGGTCAGCGTCGACTCCTACGTGGCGAGCCTGCGGGCCGAGGGTCAGGACCGCCTGGCCGACGTGATCTCGGGCGTGGACCACGTGGTCCCCGGCCACGGCGTCGACTTCGGCGCGGTGGGCGCGATCCTGCTCCTCGTGCTCGGCCTCTACGTGGCCTCCAACCTGTTCTCGTTCCTCCAGGGCCTGATGCTCAACGGGCTGGTCAACACGACGGTCAAGGACCTGCGCGCCGACGTCGAGGAGAAGCTCAACGTGCTGCCGCTGGAGTACTTCGACTCCCAGCCCCGCGGCGAGATCCTCTCCCGGGTCACCAACGACATCGACAACATCAGCCAGTCGCTGCAGCAGACCATGTCGCAGCTGCTCACCTCGATGGTCAGCGTCATCACGATCCTGGTGATGATGTTCTGGATCAGCCCGTTGCTCGCCTGCATCGCGCTGGTCTCGGTGCCGATCTCGATGTTCGTCGCCCGGACCGTGATGAAGCGCTCGCAGGGCCAGTTCATCAACCAGTGGCGCTCGACCGGCCACCTCAACGCCCACATCGAGGAGACGTTCTCGGGGCACGAGCTGGTCCGGGTCTTCGGTCGTCAGGCCGACGCCGAGGCCCGGTTCGCCGAGCGCAACGACGCTCTGCACGACGCGGGCTTCAAGGCGCAGTTCCTGTCCGGCCTGGTGATGCCGGTGATGATGTTCATCGGCAACCTGAACTTCATCGCCGTCGCCGTCGTCGGCGGCCTGCGGGTGGCCCACGGCGCGTTGACGATCGGCGAGGTGCAGGCGTTCATCCAGTACTCGCGCCAGTTCAACATGCCCCTCACCCAGGTGGCCTCGATGATGAACCTGCTGCAGTCCGGTGTCGCCAGCGCCGAGAGGGTCTTCGAGCTCCTCGACGCGCCGGAGCAGGTGCCCGAGCGGAACGGCAGCCTCCCCGACGTACGCCGTGGTGAGGTGCGGTTCGAGCACGTGTCGTTCTCCTACGACCCGCAGGTGCCCCTCATCGAGGACCTGTCGCTCGTCGCGAAGCCCGGGCAGACGGTCGCGATCGTCGGCCCGACGGGCGCCGGCAAGACGACGCTGGTCAACCTGGTGATGCGGTTCTACGAGCTCGACGGTGGCCGGATCACGCTCGACGGGACGGACGTCACCGAGATCCCACGCTCGCTCCTGCGCGCACAGACCGGCATGGTCCTCCAGGACACGTGGCTCTTCGAGGGCACGATCCGCGACAACCTGCTCTACGGCCGTCCCGACGCCACCGAGGAGGAGCTGCTCGCGGCCGCCCGGGCGACGTTCGTGGACCGCTTCGTGCACTCGCTGCCCGACGGCTACGACACGGTCGTCGACGCCGACGGCGGCTCGTTGTCGGCCGGCGAGCGACAGCTGCTCACGATCTGTCGGGCGTTCCTGGCCGAGCCGTCGCTGCTCATCCTCGACGAGGCCACGTCGTCGGTCGACACGCGCACCGAGCTGCTGCTCCAGCACGCCATGGCGGCGCTGCGTACCGACCGGACGTCCTTCGTGATCGCCCACCGGCTCTCCACGATCCGCGACGCGGACCTCATCCTGGTGATGGAGGACGGCGCGATCGTGGAGCAGGGCAACCACGACCAGCTGCTCGCGGCCGACGGGGCCTACGCACGCCTCTACCAGTCGCAGTTCGCCGCGCCGGTGGACGACGAGCAGGTCGCCTGAACCTGCGCCGCCGCGGACGTCATACGGGTCGGTCGTCCGGACGGCCACTCCGTATGACGTCCGCCCGTTAACCCGTTGAGCGGCGGGGGTCGCCCGGCGTACGGTCGTCGTACACGGGAAAGGAGGTGATCCGAGGAATGAACTCTTCTTGGACGCGTGAGGTGGCGGGGGAGCTAGCAGCCCCAGCCTGACGTAAGCAGCGAGTGGTGCTGGCGAATCCAACCCAGCCACCCGACCCGCAGACGACCGGGACCACGTCCCCCGGTGCGGCGCCCTCCGGGGCGCCACGTCTGCGGGTCGTTCGCATTTCCGGAGGAGCCGGATCGGGAATATAGTTGCGGTAAGCAACCTTTTACATGACTGAGATCCCCGTCCGCACCGCACCGAAACGAGAAGCATGTCCCAGGACGTCGCCGCCGCTGCCCCGGCCCAGCCGGCAGCACCCATGACCCACAAGGAGATCCTCGAGGCACTCTCGGGTCTCCTCATCGCGATGTTCGTCGCGATCCTCTCCAGCACCGTCGTGACGAACGCGCTCCCCACGATCGTCCACGACCTGCAGGGCAGCCAGACCGGCTACACCTGGGTCCTCGTCGCCACCATGCTGGCGATGACCGCGACGACCCCGATCTGGGGCAAGCTCGCGGACCAGTTCTCCAAGAAGCTGCTCATGCAGATCGCGCTGGTCGTGTACGTCTCCGGCTCCGCCCTGGCCGGCATGGCCCAGTCGATGTCCTGGCTCATCGGGGCCCGCGTCGTCACCGGCCTCGGCGTCGGCGGCGTGATGGCGCTGATCCAGATCATCATCGGCTCGATGGTGTCGCCGCGTGAGCGCGGTCGCTACTCGGGCTACATCGGCGCGTCGTTCGGCCTCGCCACCCTCATCGGCCCGCTCGTCGGCGGCGTGATCGTCGACAGCCCGCTGGGCTGGCGCGGCTGCTTCTACGTCGGCCTGCCGTTCGCCATCCTCGCCTTCGTCGTCCTGCAGCTGAAGCTCCACCTGCCGACCACGAAGCGCGTCGTCAAGATCGACTACCTCGGCTCCGTGCTCATCATGGGCGGCGTCAGCCTCCTGCTCATCTGGGTCTCGCTGGCGGGGCAGCAGTTCGACTGGATCTCGACCACGACCCTCCTCATGGTCGGCGGCGGTCTCGTCGTGCTCGCGCTCGCCGCGGTCGTCGAGGGCAAGTACGCCGCCGAGCCGGTCATCCCGCTGAAGCTCTTCAAGGACCGCACCATCAGCCTCGCCACGATCGCCGCGATCCTGGTCGGCGTCGTGATGCTGACCGCGACGACGTTCCTCTCGGAGTACTTCCAGAACTCGCGCGGCATGAGCCCGACCAACGCCGGCCTGATGTCGCTCTCGATGGTCGTCGGCCTGATGGTCACGAGCATCGTCTCGGGCCGCGCGATCAGCGCCACCGGTCGCTGGAAGGTCTGGCTCGTCTCGGGCATGGCCGCGGTCGCCGCCGGCTCCGCGCTGCTGGCCACGATCGACCACGCGACGTCGCTGTGGCTGGTCGGCCTCTACATGCTGGTCCTCGGCTCCGGCCTCGGCGCCACCCAGCAGAACCTCATCCTGTCGGTGCAGAACAACGTCGACCAGGCCAACATCGGCGCGGCCAGCTCCGTGGTGGCGTTCTTCCGGACGCTCGGTGGCGCGATCGGCGTCAGCGCCTTCGGCGCCGTGCTCTCCCACAAGATCACGACCCACGTGACCGACGGCATCGGTGCGCTCGTGCAGAGCGGCAAGGTCACGGCCGAGCAGGCACAGGCCCTCGGTGCCGGCGGCCTTCCGGCCGTGCACCTGCTCCCGGCGCCGCTGCGTGACCTGTTCGAGGGCGCGTTCGGCGACGCGACCGGTCAGATCTTCCTGTTCTCGGTGCCGTGCGCGCTGCTCGCCCTGGTGACGGTCGCGTTCATCAAGGAGAACCGGCTGCGGACCACGCTCGACAAGATCGAGGAGCCCGAGATCAACATGGAGATCGCCGCCGAGCTCGAGGCGGGGGAGCTGGGCCGGCGATGACCCGCTCCGCGGTGGCCAGGATCGACGCCGTCCGGGCGATCGAGGACGAGATCGGCGTACTCGTGCGGCGGCTCAAGCGTGCGATCGCCGAGCGGGCGCACGCCATCCACCGCGACCTGCAGGGCGCGTCGTACCTGATCCTCGGCTGGCTCGCTGAGAACGGCCCGGTGCGGGCGTCCGCGATCGTCGAGGTGTTCGGGATGGACAAGGGCTCGCTCAGCCGCCAGCTCCAGCACCTCGAGGAGCTCGGCCTCGTCGAGCGGACACCCGACCCGGCGGACGGCAGGGCCACGCTGGTCTCAGCGAGCGCGGAGGCCGTACGCCGCCTGGCCGAGGTCGACCAGGAGCGACGGGTGTCCCTCAACGACCGGCTGAGCGACTGGTCGGTGGACGAGCTGGAGGCCTTCGCCCGCCAGCTCGGCCACTACAACCGGTCCCTCGACTGACCGCTCAACGCCGAGATCCGGGTTGTGGCCCTCCGAGATCCGGGTGCGGGCCCTGCATGCCAGGGTCAGAACCCGGATCTCGGAGGGCCACAACCCGGATCTCGGCGTGCGGTCAGGTCAGCCAGGCCGCGGTGTTGGCCGGGAGGGTGCGCCCTGTCAGCGGCTCGCTGGTGAGGACCACCTCGCCGGCGGGCAGGGTGACCGGCTCGTCGCCGCAGTTGAGCACGACCGTCAGGCCGTCACGGCGGAACGCGAGTACGTCGGCGCCGAGGTCGAGCAGCTCGACGGTCTCACCGCCGTTCGGGCCGGCGTACTGCCGGCGGGCGGCGAGGGCGCGGCGGTAGAGCTCCAGCGTGGAGCCCTGGTCGCCGGTCTCGGCCTCGACGGTCACGGGCGCCCAGGAGTCCGGCTGCGGGAGCCAGGGCTGACCGCTCCCGGGCCCGAAGCCGTACGGCGGCTCGGTGCCGCTCCACGGGATCGGGACGCGGCAGCCGTCGCGGCCCTCCTCCGGCTTCGCGGTGTTGCGTGTGCGGAGCCAGGTCGGGTCCTGACGGTCCTCGGGAGCCACCTCGACCTGCTCCAGACCGAGCTCCTCGCCCTGGTAGACGTAGGCCGAGCCGGGCAGCGCCAGCATCGCCAGCGTCGCCGCGCGACCGCGGGTGACGCCGAGCTCGCCACCGCCGTACCGCGTCGCGTGCCGGAGGACGTCGTGGTTGCTCAGCACCCACGTCGGCGACGCCTTGATGTCGGCCAGCTCCTCGAGGGTGCCCGTGATGACCTCGGCGAACGCCTTGGCCGACCACGGCGCGAGCAGCCAGGCGAAGTTGAACGCCTGGTGCATCTCGTCGGGGCGGACGTAGCGGGCGAGGGAGACCGCCGTCTGCGTCCAGGCCTCGGCGACGAGCATCCGGTCGCCGGGATACTCCTCCAGCACCCGCCGCCAGCGGCGGTAGACGTCGTGCACCTCGGGCTGGTCCCACATCGGCTCGTCGGTCAGCGACAGCTGGATCATCGACTTCGCCTCCGAGGACGGGTCGATGCCGTGGGGCACGACCTGGTCGCGCAGCGACTCCTCCTTGAGCAGACCGTGCGCCACGTCGATGCGGAAGCCGTCGACGCCGCGGTCGAGCCAGAAGCGGAGCACGCCCTCGAACATGTCGCCCACCTCGGGGTTGCGCCAGTCGAGGTCGGGCTGGGAGCTGTCGAAGAGGTGCAGGTACCACTGGCCGTCCGGCACGCGGGTCCAGGCCGCGCCCCCGAAGACCGAGCGCCAGTTGTTGGGCGGCTGGTCGCCGTTCGGGCCGCGCCCGTCACGGAAGAGGTAGCGCGCGCGCTCCGGGGAGCCCGGCGTGGCGGCGAGCGCGGCCTGGAACCACGGGTGCTCGCTGGAGGTGTGGTTGGGCACCAGGTCCACGATCAGGCGCAGCCCGAGCTCGTGCGCGCGAGAGATGAGCGCGTCCGCGTCCGCCAGGGTGCCGAACAGCGGGTCGATGTCGCAGTAGTCGGAGACGTCGTACCCGTGGTCCTTCTGCGGGGACTTGTAGAACGGCGAGATCCAGAGCGCGTCGACGCCCAGGTCGCGGAGGTAGGGGAGCCGGGAGGTGATGCCCGGGAGGTCGCCGATCCCGTCGCCGTTCGCGTCCGCGAAGCTTCGGGGGTAGACCTGGTAGGTCACGGCGTGGCGCCACCAGGGCGCAGCGGGGGTAGCAGTCACACGACCACCCTAGGGGGCGCAGGGCGGCCCCCTAGAATGGACAGGTGAGCGACCTGATCGACACCACCGAGATGTACCTGCGGACCATCTATGAGCTGGTCGAGGAGGGCATCGTCCCGCTGCGTGCGCGGATCGCCGAGAGGCTGCACCAGAGCGGCCCGACCGTCTCCCAGACCGTTGCGCGGATGGCGCGCGACGGTCTGCTCACCGTCGAGGGGGATCGACACCTCCAGCTCACCGACGAAGGCCACCGGCTCGCCACGCGCGTCATGCGCAAGCACCGGCTCGCCGAGCGCCTGCTCACCGATGTCATCGGTCTGGACTGGGAGCTCGTCCACGAGGAGGCGTGCCGTTGGGAGCACGTCATGTCGGAGACCGTCGAGAAGCGCCTGCTCGAGCTGCTCGGTCACCCGACGGAGTCGCCGTACGGCAACCCGATCCCGGGCCTCGACGAGCTCGGCTCGGACACTCTGGGCGAGGACTTCATGGACGGCGTCGAGTCGCTGGCCAAGGTGGCGACCCTCGAGAAGGGCACGGTGCTGGTGCGCCGCATCTCCGAGGAGATGCAGAAGGACGAGTCCCTGATGAGCGCGCTGCGCCGTGTTGGGGCGCTGCCGGACCGGTCCGTGACGGTCGTCGCGACCAACGAGGGCGTGCTGGTCGGATCCGGCGGGGAGAGCGCCGAGATCGTCCCGGAGGCGGCCGAGCACATCTTCGTACGACGTCTCGACGGTTAAATCCGTCGTCATTCGGTCCCAAGGTCACGGATTCGTGACTGTGGCCGCCTCTGGCGTGGTGAAATGCTCTCCCGAGGCGGACACGATCTGCCCGGGGCGCGCGAGCCGGATCTGCGCGTGAGGATGCCTCGGGGGAGGGGGAGACCACATGGAGCTGTTCCACGTCGACATGTCGGCGGCTGACCTGATCTCCGGACCCGGACCACTCGCGGTGGGCCACGAGGCGACAGGCCTCGCGGCCATCCTCGTGGAGGGCCAGGAGGTCCTGGTGAGCGACAGCGACGGCGAGTTCCACGCCGCCGTCGTGCTCTCCGTGGACTCCAGCGAGGGCGAGCCAGTCTACGCCCTGCACATCGGCGCGCGGCTGCCGATGGACATGGCCGCCCAGCGGCTCACCGACGTCGACATGCTGCCCGAGAACCAGGGGCTGCACGAGATCGTCGACCTGCTCGGCGACCTGCGTCGCGCACAGGCCTTCACGCGACAGCCGTAGCCGCCGTCAGCTCCGTCAGGAACTCGCTGCACCCGGTCTCGACCTTGTACGTCGCCAAGGCGTCGCCCCGCGTGGCGCCGCGGTTGACGATCACGACGGGCGTGCCGTTGCGGGCCGCCCGGCGCACGAACCGGAGGCCGCTCATCACCGTGAGGCTCGATCCGGCGACGAGCAGCGCACCGTCGGTGCCTGCGCCCCCGTTGAGGGCATCGACCGCCGCGTAGCAGCGGTCGACCCGGTCGCGCGGGACGTTCTCGCCGAAGAACACGACGTGGGGCTTGAGCACCCCGCCGCAGGTATCACAGTCCGGCACGACGAACCCGTCGGTGGTCTCGAGATCGACGTCCCCGTCGGGACGGACGGCGACGTCGGCATGGGCCGCCGCCCAGCCCGGGTTCAGGTCGTCGAGCCGGCGCTGGAGGTCGGCGCGGGACGTCACGCACCGGCAGTCGAGGCAGATCACGTCGGCGATCCGGCCGTGCAGCGCCACGACGTCACGGCTCCCGGCCCGCTCGTGGAGGCCGTCGACGTTCTGGGTGATCAGCAGGGTCGGGTCGAGGCCGGCGACTGCATGGTGGCCGGGGTTGGGGTGCGCCGTGCGCATCCGACCCCAGCCGAGGTGGCTGCGCGCCCAGTAGCGCCGACGCGCGGCGGCGCCCGAGACGAACTCCTGGTAGGTCATCGGGGTGCGGCCTGGCGCACCCGGCCCGCGGTAGTCGGGGATGCCGGAGTCGGTGGACAGGCCGGCGCCGGTCAGGACCACGAGCCTGCGGTCCCGGAGCAGGGCCAGGGCCTGGTCAGCGGGCATACCGGACCTCGGCGCGTGCGCGTCTCTTGGCCGCCTCGACCTCGCGGTTCTTCGGCGGCGCGGTGGTGACCAGCTCCTCGAGCAGGTGCCGGGTCGCGTGCGCCACCTCGGCGACGGCGCGGTCGAAGGCGGCCTGGTTGGCGGTGGACGGCTTGGTCGTCCCGGCCACCTTGCGCACGAACTGCAGCGCCGCCGCGGTCACCTCGTCCTGGGTCGCGGGCGGCTCGAAGTTGTGGAGCGGGCGGATGTTGCGACACATGCGGCCAGCGTACGACGATGCGAGGTCTCGTCGGTCGGTCCCTGACGTCCTGACTCGTCCGGGCCACTTCCGCCGCCGTCCGGTCGGACCTGTCCTCGCCGTCTGTGGCGGCGCCGCCGGAGGACCTAGGGTGACGAGGTGCAGGGACGCCACCGGGCTGCCATGAGGGCGCTGCCCGACGACGCAGCAAGAGTCCACGCGCTGCTGGATGCCATCGACCTCATCGGGTCCGCCCCCGACCTCGACGAGACACTCCGACGCACCGCGGCGGTCGCGTGCGCCCTGGCGCGGGCGTCGTACGCCGTCGTCGAGCTGAGCTCCGAGGACGCGGTGGTCCGCAACGTCGAGCACGGTGCCGTGCCGGCGGACGCCGGCGAGGGGCTCACGCTCGACCTGCTGGCACACGGCGCCGCGCTCGGTCGGATCACGGTCCGCGGGCCTGAGGTCGCCTTCGAGGACGCGGACCGCGAGCTGGTGACCCGGCTGGCCGCGCTGGCCGCGCCCTTGGTGGCGAACGCGGTCGCCTTCGACGAGAGCGATCGCCGTCGACGGTGGCTCGAGGGCACCGTCAAGGTCGCGGCCGCGTTGGCGCCGACCATGCTTCCGGACGACGCCCGTGCACAGCTCGTCGCCGGCGTGCGCGCCGCCAGTGGAGGGTCGCTCGTCGCGCTGCTCGAGCCCGACGGCCCGGGTGACGACAGGTGGCACCTGGTCGCCCATGACGGCGACGAGGCGGACGCGATCGAGGCAGCACGGGTGCTCGCCGAGGAGATCGCCGCGGCGGGCGACGGCGGCCGGCTGCTGGCCGTCGAGCGGGTGGCCGGTGTCGAGTCGCTGCTCATCCCCTTGCAGACCCAGCTCGCGTCACCCGGCGTCCTGCTCGTCGACCACGCGGGGATGCCCTCCGGACTCGGCGCGCTCGAGCGGCAGCTGTTGTCCACCTTCGCCGGGCAGGTCAGCCTCGCGCTCGACCGCGCCCAGGCGATCGCCGACCGGCACGAGCTGCTGATCGCGGCCGACCGCGACCGGATCGCGCGCGACCTCCACGACCTGGTGATCCAGCGGCTCTACGCGACCGGCATGCAGCTGCAGGCCGCCCTCGGCCGTGACGGCGTCCGGATGGAGGCGGCCATCACGCTGAGCGTGCGCGACCTCGACGCCAGCATCCGCGACCTGCGCGCCACGATCTTCGAGCTCGGTCGCGGCCTGACCCGGTCGCTCACGGGCGAGGCGCGGGGTCTGGTGGACGAGTACGCCGCCGTGCTCGGCTTCCGGCCGGCCCTGCGGTTCAGCGGCCCGGTCGACACCGTCCTCGCCGAGTCGGTCGCCGACGAGGCGCTGCTGGTGCTGCGCGAGGCGCTGTCGAACGTCGCGCGGCACGCGGGGGCGTCGGCAGTGCAGGTCGAGCTGGCGGCCTCGCCCGCCTGGCTGATGCTGCGGGTGACCGACAACGGGGTCGGCATGGCGCCCGACGCGGGTGTCGCGAGCGGCCTGCGGAACGCGCTCCGCCGGGCGGAGACGCACGGCGGCGTCATGCGCACCGGCCCTGCGACACCGCACGGCACCAGCCTCGTGTGGCTGGTGCCGGCCTCCCGCTGAGTGCCGCCGGCCCGCCGCTCGCCCGCCAAACTGTCACGGTGATAGTTCGCGGCACGGGTGATAGTTGCGATGTGTCACCGACCGCTCAAACCATCACGGTGACACTTTGGCTGGCTCTCTGCGCACTTTGACGGGCACTGTGCCGAGCCGCTCGCGGCCGACTCGGATCGCCCAGGGGTGATGACGCCGACGCTTCCGACGTGTTAGGTAGGTCACGGCGCGGCCCACTCGGGGGCGCGCCGTCTCTCGGGAGGTCACACGCATGAGACGAGTCCTGTCCGTCGTGGCAGCCGCGGTCCTGGTGAGCTCAGCGCTCGCCACCGCGTCAGCCCAAGCCCGCACCGCCGGCAATCCCGGCACGGGCAGCTCCGGACATCACACCCCCGGCACCCCGGCGTACACCCCGCCGCCGATCGCCTGGGGCACCTGCCCGACCACCAGCCTGCGCAACGCCGGCGCGCAGTGCGGCTACCTCACGGTGCCGCTCGACTACGCCGACCCTGCTGGTCAGAAGATCCAGCTCTACGTGTCGCGGATCGCTCACAAGACGAGCGACGCCGCCGCACAGGGACCGATGCTGGTCAACCCGGGCGGCCCCGGCGGCTCCGGGCTCGGCCTGGCCAGGCTCGGTCAGTTCGTGCCGAACCACGGCGGTGACCCCTACGACTGGATCGGCTTCGACCCGCGCGGTGTCGGGCGCAGCATCCCGTCGCTGAGCTGCGACCCGAGCTACTTCGCGCCCGGGCGGCCCGCGTACGAGCCCGGTCCCGGCATCAAGCAGTTCTGGCTCGACAAGGCCGCCGGCTATGCGGCCGACTGCGCGACCGCCGGCGGGGCGCTGCTCGACCACGACCGGACGACCGACTGGGTCAACGACATGGAGAGCATCCGCAAGGCGCTCGGTGCCTCGCAGATCAACTACTACGGGTTCTCCTACGGCACCTACCTCGGCCAGGTCTACGCGACCCTGCACCCCGACCGGGTCCGGCGGTTCGTCCTCGACGGCGTCATCGGCGCCAGCCAGGCGTGGTACGAGCTGAACCTCGCGCAGGAGAAGCAGTTCGACCCGAACATCAACACGTTCTTCGACTGGGTCGCCAAGAACGACGCGTCGTACGGCCTGGGCACTGACGGCAAGGCCGTCCGGCAGATCTACTACGACACGCTCGCCGACCTGACCGCCCACCCGCAGGCCGACTTCGGGGCGTCCGACTGGAACGACGTCTTCGTCGGCGCCGCCTACTACGTCTTCGACTGGGACACCTACGCGCACGTCCTCGCGGCAGCGGCGCACGGCGACCTGGCGCCCGCCAAGGAGGCGTACGGCGCTCCGGGTGACGCGACCTACGCGTCGTACCTCGCCGTCGAGTGCACCGACGCGCCGTGGCCGAGCTGGAAGAAGCAGGAGCACGACGCCTACAAGATCGCGTCGTCCGCGCCGTTCCTGGCGTGGAACAACACGTGGTACAACGCGCCGTGCCTCACCTGGGCCGCGCCGTCGGCACGGCCGGTCAAGGTGGACGGCAAGAGCGTCCCGCCGATCCTGATGATCGAGGAGACCAACGACGCCGCGACGCCGTTCGCGGGTGCGCTCGAGGCCCGCAGGCAGTTCCCGAGGTCGGTCATGATCGAGGGCGTCGGAGGCACGACGCACGCCGGCTCGCTCTCCGGCGTCGCCTGCACCGACGACAAGATCGCCGACTACCTGCTGACCGGCAACCTGCCGAAGCGCAGGCCCGGCAACCGGTCCGACGTGCAGTGCGACCCGGTGCCGCCGCCGACCCCGACCCCGGTCGCCGGTGCGGCCGTGGCCGCTCCGTCCGGCGCCTCGACGCACGACCGCCTCGGCAGCCTGCGCAAGGTGATCACCGAGGCGGCGATGCCGCAGCCGTGACCTGGTGCGTGGAGGTGGGGGCGGACGCTCCCACCTCCACGCACGTCAGTCCCGGTCGATCACGTCGCGCACGGCGTCGACGGCGAACTGGTTCCACGCCCGCATCCGGCGCAGCAGGTAGTGGCCCGCGTCGCCCATGTCGGTGAACTCGGCGTCGCAGACCCGCGCCGCCCGCTCGACGTACGCGCGGGTGGCGGGGGCCGACGTGATCCGGTCGAGCCGCCCGTGAGCTGCGCGGAGGATCTTGTCGGTGAGCGGGGCGACGGGCTCGCCCGGCGGGAGCCACGGCGCCAGGGTCACGACCCCGCGTACGGCGGGATGGTCGGCCACCGCCGCGGCGGTCCGGCCACCCATCGAGTGGCCGACTATGACGACCGGAAGCCCGTGGCGCTCCTCCAGCTCGTCGAGCGCCCACCGGGCGTCGACGACCGGCGGCGGCACGCCCGGGCCGGCGTTCCAGCCCTTGACGCGGTAGCGCAGCAGCGCGATGCCGACGCCGGCGCGGTCCAACGGCCGGGCGATGTCGCGCAGGAGCCTGCGTCCTCGGTGCCACGACAGGCTGCGCCCGTCGACGGGGTCCTCGGCGAACTCCGCCCCGCCGTGGAGCACGAGCGCGACGGCGCGCGGCGTCCGCGGGAGCCGTTCGTCCGTGAACCCCGCAGCGGAGTCCGGTGGTGGTGAGGTCACAGGTCGCATCATCTCGCCTATTCGGAGCCGACGGCATGCGGGCCTGACGCACGAAGACCCCCGAGGAGTCCTCGGGGGTCTTCGTCATGCCTGTGGCCAGGGGCGGGGTCGAACCGCCGACCTACCGATTTTCAGTCGGTCGCTCGTACCAACTGAGCTACCTGGCCGGGCGAGGGGAGAGACTACCGGACCGCGATGGACGGGACCAATCGGGCCAGCCGGACGTCATACGAAGTGGTCGTCGGCGCGACCAGGTCGTATGACGTCCCCGGGTTGAGGACGCCGAGCCGCGGCGCACTAGACTGACGCGCGCTTGGAGCCCCCTTCGTCTAGCGGCCCAGGACCCCGCCCTTTCACGGCGGTAGCGCCGGTTCGAATCCGGTAGGGGGTGCGACTCATGATCTGCTGCTGGCCCGTGCAGGCGATGCGCGGGTCACGGCGACGCCCGTCCGGTCCTGTCCGGCCATCCACGGACGTTCTTGCAGAGCTCGTGCAGAAGCCTTGCCTCGCAGGCGATGTCGAGCACGCCCAGCGCGTGCGGGCGCGGGCCGCAGATGCTCGCGTTGCCGGCGTCGAGTCACGGTTCCCGGCCCCCGTGGTGCCGCTCGACTTCACGCCCGACCCAGGCGTGCTCAGACATCGTGGGGTGGTTGGGTTCTCAACCATGCTTGCGATCGTGGATGGATGTCGGTCATTCTCGTGGCCCGACCTTCGCAGGACGGGGGCCGACATCGGCAGATCGAGGGGGCATCGTCAATGGCGACGACCGACAGGACCGACACCGGCGAACCTGAACTCGAACGCCGGTTCATGCGCGCATTCGGCCGCACTCCGACACTCCCCGAGCTCCATCGCTACCAGCTCGCGCGCACTCGCCTCTCCGCCCACCTTCCCGCCAGGCTTCGTCG
>NZ_BAAAPB010000001.1:1689746-1714298 GCF_039530925.1 Nocardioides panacihumi
ACCGCCGAGGCCAAGATCGTGGTCGGTGCCGTGGCCCCCGCATCTCCTGATCCGATCCCGATCGTGCTGCTTCCGGGCTTCGAGTACAGGCTGCGCGAGTGGAGACATCCGAGCACCCACGAAGTCCACTGGCGACTCGAGCGGAGACGAGCAGCTCACTACGACGAGAGCGTGGACTGAGGCAGGCCTGAGTCCGACGCCCGATCCGGCCGTGGCCACGGCTGCCGGATGCCCCGGGCCGACGGGCCCAAAGGCCCTACCGAGCGCTCACCAGCCGTTCGATCCTGCAAGGAGTGAAGGCAGGAGCGCGCGATGAGCGAAGCGATGACCAGCCGAGAGCCGGCCGCGGTGGCGCCGCCGTCGACCCTGATCGAGCTTGCCGGCGTCGAGAAGGTCTACCGGACGGGGAAGCTCGAGTATCGCGCCCTGCGAGGTGTCGACCTGTCCATCGCCCGTGGCGAGATGGTCGCCGTCGTCGGGCCGTCGGGCAGCGGCAAGTCGACCTTCCTGAACGTGATCACCGGCATCGACCGTCCGACCGTCGGGGCGGTGACGATCGACGGCACCTGTCTCGACGACCTGAGCGAGGAGGAGCTCGCGGTCTGGCGTGGGGCGAACGTCGGGATCGTCTTCCAGTTCTTCCAGCTGCTTCCGACCCTGTCCGCGCTCGAGAACGCCGCGCTGCCCCTCGACTTCCTGCGTCGTGGATCCAAGCGCGACCGCTTCGAGCAGGCGCGGCACAACCTGGAGGTCGTCGGGCTCGGGGACAAGGTCGATCACCTGCCGGCGGAGCTGTCGGGCGGCGAGCAGCAGCGGGTCGCGATCGCGCGCGCCCTGGCGGCCGACCCCGGCCTGATCGTCGGGGACGAGCCGACCGGCAACCTCGACACGGTCACCGCGGACGAGATGTTCCAGCTCTTCCTCCGGCTCAACCGCGACGGCAAGACGATCCTCTTCGTGACGCACGATCGGGACCTCGCCGCGCGCGCCCGCCGGGTCGTCGAGATCCGCGACGGCCGCGTCGTCGGAGAGTGAGGGCTCGTCATGCTGTCCGCCGAGCACCGACTCTCGGTCACCGACCTGTCCCGCCGGCCCGCCCGAACGATCTTCACGCTGCTGACGTTGGCGATCGCGGTCGCGAGCATCTCGTTCTTCGCGGTCCCGGCCCTGATCGACAAGGCGATGCAGGACGAGGTCCGCGCGGGTCGGCTGGCGGACGTCACCCTCAGCCTGCGACCGGTCGTGCTCAGCGACGCTGACCTGGCCGCCCTGGCCCGCCTCCCGAACGTCGCGGCCGTCGAGGCCCGGTCCAGCGTGGACGCCCGTGTGCTCATCGGGGAGCGCCGCGCGCCCGCGCGCGTGATCGGCGTGCGCGACTTCGCACACCAGGGCGTCGACCTCGTGCGCGTCGAGTCCGGGTCGGTGCCCGGACCCGATCAGCTCCTGGCCGACGTCCAGGACGAGAACACCGGCGTCTACGACGGCGTCGCCGGTGACGCCGTGACGCTGGTCGGTGCCGGAGGCGAGCGGGCCGACCTCGCCCTCAGCGGTCGTGGGCGCAGCCTGCCGGGCGGAGAGCAGGTCCAGGACGACAAGATCGTCGTGCTCTACGCGCCTGCGGCCACGGTGGCGCGCCTGAGCGGCGAGCCGGGGTACGGCGAGCTGGCCCTGCGCCTCGACGACACGACCCCGACCGCCGCGCGGGCGACCGTCGAACGGGTTCGCCGCCAGCTGGCGACGGTGTCCGGGTACGCCGGCCTGACGGACCTGCCGTCGATCCGCGCGCCCGGCGACTGGCCGGGCAGGGCCGACACGGAGCAGTTCGCCAAGCTCCTGGGTGTGATCACCGTCCTGGCGCTGATCTCCGCAGCGGTCCTGGTCTCCAACACGCTCAGCACCCTGGTCGCCGAGCAGACCCGTGAGATCGGGGTGATGCGCGCGATCGGGGCCCGGCGCAGGCAGGTCGCCCTCGTGTACACCCGGACCGCGCTCCTGCTGGGGGCGGTCGGTGCCGTGGCAGGGACGATGCTCGGCATCCTGCTCTCGAGCCTGCTGGCCGGCTACTTCGGCGCCACCTACTGGGCGGTGCACGTCGGCTTCGGCGTCGACGGGAAGGTCGTCCTGGCCAGCGTGCTGGTCGGGCTCGTGGCTCCACCGCTGGCCGCCCTGCCCGCGATCCGCCGTGCGCTCCACGTGCAGCTGCGCGAGGCGCTCGAGGCCACCGGCTCGGCGACAGGAGGTGCTGACGCGGTCGACCGGGCCCTGCGTCGTACGTCGTTCCTACCCCGCGTCATGCAGATCGGGCTCCGCAACGTCGGGCGCCGCAAGCGGCGCAGCGTGGCCACTGCGGCGATCGTCGCCCTCGCGGTCGGCAACCTGCTCTCGGTCCTCGCGCTCGCCCAGGCGGCGACGGACAGCACGCGCGCCTCGTGGGGCTCGCACCTGGAGGACGTGCAGATCGCCACGAGCGGCCGCGCACCCTTCGACGACCGGGCACGCCGGACCATCGTCACGACATCCGGGGTCGCCGAGGCCGAACCGGTCCTGAAGAACACCGTGGGACTCCGCGGACGGGAGGCGTTCGTGTGGGGCGTGGAGCAGGATCCGCTCTTCCGCTACCGGCTGGCCGAGGGCCGGTGGTTCGACGCGAAGGAGTACCTCGGGGGCGCGCAGGTGGCCGTGATCGAGCGCAACATCGCCCAGAACCTCGGCATCGCCGTCGGTGACACGGTCACCCTCGACACGGCCGCGGGAGCAGCCCGGTTCCGCGTCATCGGCGTCGCCACGAACCAGCAGGAGAGCGGGACCGCGCTGTACGTCCCGCTCAGCACCGCCCGAACCCTCCTCGACAGGCCGACCTCGGCCACTGCTTACTGGATCAAGACCGTCTCAGGGGATCCGAGGGTCGTGGATCGCACGACCGCCCTCCTCGAGGACCGCCTGGCCGCACAGGGCTACGAGGTCGTCAGCGAGATCCGGTACGTCGCCGAGCGGGACGAGGTCGCCGCGAACAGCTCCCTGACGACGACCATCGCGGTGCTCGGGTTCCTCATCGTCGCGATGAGCATGGTGGGCCTCGCCAACGCGATCACCACGAACGTGCTCGAGCGCACCCGCGAGATCGGGATCCTGCGCAGCATCGGGGCACGGGCCCGTGACATCCGCCGGATCTTCACGACCGAAGGGGTCGTGCTGGCCGTCGCCGGCTGGCTGGCCGGGATCCCGCTCGGCTACCTCCTCACACGCCTGATCGTGCGGCTGGTGTGGGAGGTCGTCGACGTGCGCCTCCCGGTGGTGTTCCCGCCCGGCAACGTCGTCGTCGCGCTGGTCGGGACGACCGTGCTGGCTCTGCTCGTGCTGGTCCTGCCGGTGCGACGGGCGGTCCGATTCCGCCCCGGTGACGCCCTGCGCTACGCATGAGGCGCCTGACGTCGTCGGAGCACCCGACTCCTGCGCAACCGGGAGCCGGTCCCGGCGCCACCGAGCCGGGAGCAGCCTCTGGCGCGCACGCTGCCTGGCGAGTAGACAGGTGAGACCGAGCGGCCGTCAGGCGCGGCCTTCGATGCCATCCGGCAACGCCGCTCCGAGGGAGCCGACCATGAAGAGAGTCATCGTGCTCGTCGTCGCGATCGTGGCGACGCTCGGCCTGACGGCACCACCTGCCACCGCCGTCCCGGGTTGGGAGACGACCGCGACCACCTGGACGAACCCGGCCGCCAGACACCCACGTGTGGTCGACCTGCGGTATGCACAACACCCGCGCTTCGACCGGGTCGTCATCCGCTTCGCGGGACGCATCCCCGGCTACCGGGCGACCTACCACCGGCGGTTCTTCCACGACGCCTCCGGCCTGCCGGTGCCGATCCGAGGTGGCCTGCAGGTCGTGCTCGTGCCGGCGTACGCGCACAACGGGGCGGGGGCCGACGTCTACCGCGGCCCGCGCCTGGTCCGACCCGGCTTCCCTGCGCTCAAGGGGATCGCGATGACCGGCGACTTCGAGGGACAGGTCAGCTTCGCGTTCGGGCTGCGGCCGCGGCGCGCGCCCTACCGGATCTTCCGGCTCGACGATCCGCAGCGACTGGTCATCGACTTCAAGCACACCTGACGACGAGCCGTGGTGCTCTCCCCGGTCCGCGGTCGTCCGCGCGCAGGCACGTCCTGAGGGTCGCCCCTCAGCGGATGCCGACGAGCTGGACGCGCGTCGCGTTGCGACCGGCCTCCTTGGCCTGGAACAGCGCGCGGTCGGCGTGGTCCAGCGCCGCCTCGATCCCGACGAGCGCTCCCGGCGGGACGGAGGCGAGGCCGACGCTGACGGTCAGCGGAGATCCCTCCGCCATGTCGAGCTGGGCGACCGCGGCGCGGATCCGGTCGGCGAGTTCGGTGGCCTCGAGCTCGGTGGACCTGAGGAACACGCAGAACTCCTCCCCGCCGAATCGTCCGACGACGCCTCGGTCCCCGATCGCCGCGGCCACGGTGCGGACCAGGGTCTGGGCGACGGCGGCGAGTGCTCGGTCTCCTGCGAGATGGCCCCACGTGTCGTTGAACCGCTTGAAGTGGTCGATGTCAGCGAACAGCACCGCCCAGGGCTCTCCCCGGCGCAGGCAGCGCTGCGTGCCCAGGTCGGCGACACGCCGCCAGGCTTCGAACCGCAGCACCCCGGTCTTCTCGTCGCCGTCCGCGCGCTCCTGCAACGGCTCGTGCAGCACAGCGCGCTGCGTCAGTCCGTAGACCGGGATGAGGAGGACGAGGAACCACGCCGCACCGGTCCAGATCGCGGCCGAGAGACCGCCGACCAGCAGGACCCCGGTCTCGGTCAGGTAGAACGACCTGCTGCGCAGCGTCTTGCGCAGCCACACCTCGCTCTCGGGCCGGTTGAGGTAAGCGCTGCCGTGGAAGAGCAGGGTCTCGACCGCCAGGAAGGCACCGGCCGCCGCCAGCACGGCGACCAGCCCCCTCAGGCCGGAGCCCGCCATGAGGTCGACCTCCGGACCCGCGATCGCGGCGGCGGTCACGGCCGCCGTCGTACCGCAGAGGACGAGGTAGGCCCCGGAGCCGATCCACTTCCACACCGGGACCCTCAGCCCTCGCCACCAGGCGTGCGCGTAGGTGAAGGACACCACCGGCAGCAGCCACCAGGTGGGGAGCAGCAGTGCGGACGCGAACGCCCAGGCCGACAGCGCCTTGTGCGGGCGCTGGCTGCCGGACATCCCGCCCTCGAGCCACCGGCCGATCTCGACGTTGAGCACCGATGCCACCACGATGACCAGCGCGACCCCGACCGCGCTGCCCTGACCGCGCTCGTGGCCGAACGGCATCAGAGCGACCGGCAGGACGAGCGTGGCGACCATCGTCGCGACGAGGTAGAGCCGATACACCCAACGGAGGGGCCGCCGCGACGCTGCCCGATCGGCGTCCTCCGTACGACGGCTCTGCCGCGCTCCTGTCGTCATCTCCACCCGCCCTGTTCCCGAGGTCTGCGATCCCGCGCGACGCTGCGGGAGCATCGGCGAGACGACCGTAGACCACGTGCGGTGTGACGGCCTGCCCGACCGCGCCCCGGAGTCCGCGCGGGTGGTGGGCGAGCCCCGAGCGGCAGGCGTGCGGAGGTGGTGGGCGACGGCTCACAGCCGACGCACAGACGCGCCGAGGGGCTTCGCACAAGGTCGGCGCAGAAGGTGGACCGCATGGTGACATCTCCTGGCACAGGCTCCGACCGCGACGACCCGGCTCTGTGGAGCCTCGCGCCACCGCAGGGCGATCTCGTCCGCCGCAGGCGCCGACGCAGGGCCGCCCTGATGGCCGCCACGTTGGCCGGCACCGTCGCGCTGGGTGCGTGCGCCGCGAACTCGACGGATCAGGGCAGCTCCTCGTCGAGTGGCTCGTCGACGTCCTCCAGCGGCACTCAGTCGGCCTCGGGAGCCACGTCGGTCGGCTCCACCTCGGGCACCACCCAGGCGACGACGAGCGGCTCATGAGCACGCCCAGGATGTCGGACATCGCGATCCGGGAGTCTCCTCCGCCGGACGCGCTGCGTGCGGTGCAGGTCGCGCCGGACGTCGCGGAGTGGGACGTCTGGTCGACGCGGGCCCGGATCGTGGTGCGGCAGCCGGAGCTGCTGGGCCCGGCGGTCGAGGTCGCGCGCGGGCTGCTGGACGACGTCGACCGTGCCGCCAGCCGTTTCCGGGAGGACTCCGAGGTCGTCGCGCTGGAGCGTGGCGCCGGCCCCACCGCGGTGAGCCCGCTGCTGGCCGAGCTGGTGCGCGCGTCCCTGGACGCTGCGCAGGAGACCGACGGTGACGTCGACCCGTGCCTGGCAGGGGCCATGCGGGAGATCGGCTACGACCGTGACTTCGCGCTCCTCGCAGGTGGGTCGGACCTCACGCGCCTGCCGGTCGTGTCACGCCGACCGCTGTCGACCCGGCGGCTCCGGACGCCACAGGGGCACGACGTGACCGTCGCACGCGAGCTCGGCTGGCGTGACGTCCGGCTGCACGACGGCTCCCTCTCGGTCCCGGCCGGGCTGGGTCTGGACCTCGGAGCGACGGCGAAGGCCTTCGCGAGCGATCGCATCGCGCTGGCGATCGCGTCGGGTCTGGGGACGGGTGTGCTCGTCAGCCTGGGCGGTGACATCGCGACCGCCGGCCCCGGCCCCGAGGGCGGGTGGCGGATCCGCGTATCGGACGGCCCGACCCAGCCCGAGACCTCGATCGCGCTTCCTGCAGGCCACGCCGTCGCCACCTCGAGCACGCTGCGCCGGACGTGGGTGCAGGACGGGCGCCTGAGGCACCACATCATCGACCCGCGGACAGGGCTTCCCGCGCAGCCGGTGTGGCGCACGGTCACGGTCGCCGCTCCGACGTGCGTGCGTGCCAACACGCTGACGACCGCCGCCGTCGTACGCGGTGAGCGGGCCCCGGCCTGGCTCCGATCGCTCGGGGTGCCGGCGCGCATGGTCGGCGCCGACGGCCAGGTGGTCACGCTGGGCGACTGGCCCGCGGAGGCCAGGAGCGCGCGATGAGCCCGGTCGCTGGCCCACTCAGAGGTGCTGGGCGGCGAGGCGCACGTGGGCGTTGGCGGCGCCGTACCCGCGATAGCCGTGGCGTCGTTCCAGCAGCTCGAGGTAGAAGCCCTGCCCCAGGACCGGGGTGAAGGCCTGCAGCAGCTCCCCGTCCCCGACGCGGTCGTAGAGGATGCCGAGCTCGCGCAGCTCGGTGACCCTGTCGGGCGTCAGGTCGAATCGCGCGGCCAGGTCGTCGTAGTAGTTGTCCGGTACGGCGATCAGAGGCACGCCGTTCGCGCGGAGTCGTCGCACCTCGCGCACGAGGTCGTGGCACGCGAAGGCGATCTGGTTGATCCCGTCCGCTCTCGCCTCCCGTCGTGCGTCCGTCGTGTCCAGGACGTTGACCACGAGGCGGAGGTCCCCCTCGCACGGCTCGAAGGCGCGGCTGCGGACCCGGCCGTGGGGGTCGACGAACTCCTCCAGCGGGCTGGCCTGCAGCCCGAGCAGGGCGTGCAGGAAGGACACCTCCTCGTTGAGCCGGCCCTCTGGCACCCCCATGCCGACGTGGTCGATCCCGGCCCAACCGTCGCTCGGCCCCGGCGACTGCGGTCCTTCCGCGAAGTCGGAGCGCCAGTCGTCGCTGCCCTCCCCGCTGACGAAGACCGGGATGCCGACGGGTGACGTGATCCCGGGCAGCGGGGTGTCGTCGGCGGCGCGGTCGACGGTGACGCTGGACCATCCCAGCTGGGCGGCACGGCGGGCGACGTCGGTGGCGGGCGAGGCGCGAAGGCCCAGAGCGGGCGTCCGCGCCGCCTGGTTGACGAGGACGTTCGCGCCGCCGTTGCGCCACCACACGACAGGCTTGTGGCGATGCCAGCCGGCGATCGAGAAGCCGAGTCGGCCCAGAAGGTCCTCCAGGCTGGCGCTCGACGACAGCTCGACGAACGCGCCGTCGAGACGACGAGGTGTCGCCGGCGCGACAGGCTCGGCATCCGGCAGCCGTCGGGCGACCTCGTCCTCGAGGTAGGCCAACGAGCGGATCGCGTCGCGGGCGGTGTCCGCGGCGGGGGCTTCCCTCACGACGTCGCTGAAGACCTCGAGCGAGAGCGGGCCGTCGTACCCCGCGGAGACGACCTTCTCGACCACGGCCGCGACGTCCATCGTGCCCTGGCCGGGGAACGAACGGTGGTGGCGGCTCCACTCGAGGACGTTCATGTCGAGCACGGGCGCGTCGGCGACCTGGAGGAAGCCGATCCTCCCGCCCGGGACACCGTCGAGCGCCTCGGCGCCGTCGCCGCGCGAGAGCATGTGGAAGGTGTCGACCGCCAGCGTGACGTGCGAGTGGTCGGCGAGCTGGACGATGTCCCAGGCCCGACCCACCCGGTCGACGTGGCGTCCCCACGCCAGCGCCTCGTAGGCGATCGCGATGTCGTGCTCCGCGGCCAGGTCGCCGAGCCGGGCCAGCTGGGCCGCCGACAGGTCGGGATCGTCGACCGCGTCCGCCTGCACGTTCGAGCACACCAGGACCACGCGAGCACCCAGGCCGGCGGCGACCGCGAGCTTGGCCCGGAACCGGCGTTCGGCCGTCGCGAACGCGCGAGGACTGACGCCCTCGACGTCGCGGACCGGCTGGAAGAGGTCGACGGAGAGGCCGAGGTCGGCGCACCGCTTCGCCACCTCGGCGGGGGAGAGCGGACTCGCGATCAGGTCGTTGTCGAAGATCTCGACACCGTCGAAACCCGCCGCGGCGGCCGCGGTGAGCTTGTCGGCGAGCAGGCCCGAGAGCGAGACGGTCGCGATCCCGCGACGCAGGCGGAGGCTGCTCATCGGGTCAGCTCCGCGAAGTGACGCGACATCCGCTCCGCATCTGCCGGGCGACCGGTGAACAGCTCGAACGAGCCGACCGCCTGGCCGACCGCCATGCCGCCGCCCGGGACCACCCGGCACCCCCGCGAGCGGGCGAGCCCGATGAGCTCGGTCTCGAGCGGGAAGTACACGACGTCCGAGACCCAGTGACGCGGCTCCAGGAGGTCGGCCGCCAGCGGCAGTCCCTCGTGCCCGTGCATCCCGATCGGGGTGGCGTTGACGACGCCGCCGGCTCCTGCGACGGCCGAGGGGAGGTCGCCGACGGCCTCCACGCGGGCGTCGCCGAAGCGCTTCGCCAGACGTACGACGGCTGCCGCTGCCCGGTCGGCGTCCACGTCGTAGACGTCGACGTGGCTGACCCCCTCGCTGAGCAGCGCGTAGCCGACGGCGGCGCCGGCACCGCCGGCCCCGATCATCACGGCCCTGTCGCCGGCCGCGTCGGGGAGGGCCTCACGGAACGCGCGGGCGTAGCCCGACCAGTCGGTGTTGTGGCCGAAGGTCCGACCGTCGCGGATCACGACCGTGTTGACCGCGCCCAGGTCGTGGGCCGCGTCCGACAGCTCGTCGAGGAGGGGGACCACGGCCTGCTTGAACGGGTGGGTCACGTTCAGACCGTCGAAGCCGAGCCGGTGGGCCCACCGGAGCAGGTCAGGCAGGTCGTCGACGCCGAGACCATGGGTGGTGGCGTTGACGATCCGGTAGCCGAGGCTCAGGCCATGTGCGCGGCCCTCGGCCTCCTGCATGGCCGGCGTGAGCGAGCGGTCGATGCCCGCGCCGACGAGGCCCAGCACGTAGGAGCCGCTCACCGCTCGTCGCTCCTCTCGCTCGTCCGGACCAGATGGTCGACCTGGCGCAGGGCCAAGGCGTAGCCGTGCGGGCCGCAGCCGGCGACGACGCCGTCGGCCACCTCGGAGATGAACGAGTGGTGCCGGAACGGCTCCCTCCGGTGGATGTTGCTGAGGTGCACCTCGATCACGGGCCCCTTCACCACGGCGGCGGCGTCGCGCACCGCGACCGACGTGTGCGTGTGAGCGGCCGGGTTGAGCACGACGCCGGCCGCGCTCGCCCTGACCTCGTGGAGCTGCTCGACGAGCACGCCCTCGTGGTTGGTCTGCCGGAAGTCGAGGTCGTAGCCGAGCTCGTCGGCGGTCCGTCGGCACAGGCTCTCGACGTCGGCCAGGGTCGCCCGGCCGTACGCCGCCGGGTCGCGCTCGCCGAGCAGGTTCAGGTTGGCGCCGTTGAGGACGGCGATCACCGGGCGCGTCACCGGGCCGCCTCCAGCGAGCCGACCCGCACAGGACGAGGGGTGCTGCCGACCTCGCGGGTGGGGACGTGGTGGGTGCCGCTCGGACCTGTCAGGACCGCGACGGCGGAGATGGCGCACGCGCCGACGGCGAACAGCGCGACCCTGCCCCAGTTGGAGGCGTCACCATCGAGCAGCCAGCCGGCGATCGTCGGGGTGAACCCGGCCAGGCCGAACCCGAACTGCGTGCCGATGGCCATGCCGGAGAGTCGGACGCTCGTGGGGAAGTACTCGGCGTACGTCGAGGGCCACACCGCGTTCGTCATGCTGTAGACGAAGCCTGCCAGCGCCACCCCGAGGACGAAGACGAGTGCCGTGCTCCCCTCGGAGATCTGCCACAGGAACAACGTGACGAGGACGGCGCTGCCGGCGAGGCCGGAGACGAACACGGGCTTGCGGCCGATCCGGTCCGACAGGGAGGCCCACAGCGGGATCGTGAGCACGGCGACGACGTTGGCGACGATCGCCAGCCACAGCATGGCGGTCTTGCTGATGCCGCCCTGGTCGGTGGCGAAGCTGAGCGCGAAGACGGCGAAGGTCGTGTTGATCATGGCGATGAACGCTGCGAAGAAGACGCGGACGACACCGGCACAGTGGTGGCGGAAGAGCTCGCCCAGCGGAGCCTTCGCGACAACTCCCGCCTCCTGCTCGGTGCGGAACTCAGGGGTCTCCTCGAGAGAGCGGCGGATGAGGAAACCGACGATCATCACGACGGCACTGAGCAGGAACGGGATCCGCCAGCCCCAGCTGGTCAGCGCGTCGTCGGAGAGCACGGCGGCGAGCGGGAGGAAGACCGCCGGAGCGAGCACCTGGCCGCCCTGAGTGCCGCTGAGGGTGAAGCTCGTGAAGAAGCCGCGGCGGTCGTCGGGTGCGTGCTCGAACGACATCGAGTTGGCACCGGCCTGCTCGCCGGCGGCGCTCAGACCCTGCACGAGCCGCAGGGCGACCAGCAGCGCCGGGGCCAGCAGGCCCACCTGGTGGTAGGTCGGCAGGCAGCCGACGAGGAAGGTCGACAGGCCCATCAGCAGGATGGTCCCGGTCAGGATCTTCTTGCGGCCGAGCCGGTCGCCGATGTGGCCCATGAAGAAGGAGCCGATCGGCCGGGCGACGTAACCGACGCCGAAGGTCGCGAACGAGGCGATCGTCGCGGCAGTCGGGTTGCCGTCGGGGAAGAAGACCTTCGGGAAGACCAGGGCGGCGGCCGTGCCGTAGATGGCGAAGTCGTAGTACTCGAGCGCACTGCCCGTCCAGGCCGCGACCGCGGCTCTCACCGGAGTGCGGACGGGCGTGTGGTCCTGGGTCATGTCCTGGGTCATGTCCGGGTTGCCTTCTCTCGGTCGTGGGTCCCGATTGACCCGCGAGATTCCAGCGACGTTAAGAGTGGCGCCCGTCACATGGCAAGCGTTTGCCATTTGTTGCCATGATGGGTCCGTGACCATCCGAAGGCGGCCGACGATCAACGACGTGGCAGCGGAGGTGGGCGTTGCGGCGTCCACCGTCTCCCGTGCCTTCACCGTCCCCGGGCGCGTCAACCCGCGCACCCGGCAGCAGATCCTCGAGGCCGCCGAGCGGCTGGGATACGTGCCCAACCCGGCGGCGCGCGCGATGGGCTCGGGCCGCACCGACACCGTCGCGCTGCTCGTCCCCGACATCACCAACCCGTTCTTCAGCGGCATCATCAAGGGAGCCGAACGGGCGGTCGGGGCCGCCGGCAAGACGCTCGTCCTCGGTGACACCGAGGAGAGCCCCGCGGTCGAGGCGCGCCTGCTGGAGCGGCTCGGACCGGCCGTCGACGGGTTCGTCCTCGCGGCGCCGCGGCTGCCGGATGCCGACGTACGCCGTGCGGCGACCCGCAACCGTGTCGTCCTGGTCAACCGGGTGGTCCCCGACGTCGCCTGCGTCGTGGCCGACTACGAGTCCGCCACCCGTCAGGTGGTCGACCACCTGGCCTCGCTCGGCCACCGCGAGCTGGTGTTCCTGGCCGGACCCGCCGAGTCCTGGTCCGGGGCGCAGCGATGGGCGGGGCTCGAGACGGCGGCCCGGGCACGGCGGATGCTCGCGACACGGCTCGGTCCGTACGCGCCGACGCTCGACGGTGGCCCGGCGGCCGCCGAGGCGGCGATCGCGTCGGGGGCCTCGGCGGTGGTCTGCCACAACGACATGCTGGCGATCGGTGTCATGCGCCGGCTCGCCGACCGTGGAGTCCGGGTGCCGGAGGAGGTGAGCGTCGTCGGCTTCGACGACATCTTCGGGGCGGACTTCTGCCACCCGCCCCTGACCACCCTCGCCGAGCGCACGCAGGAGGCGGGTGCGGCCGCGATCGAGGTGTTGCTCCACCGCTCCGGCACGCCGACCGTCATCGCGCCCACCGAGCTCAAGATCCGGGCGTCCAGCGGCCCGGCGGCGTGAGGCCCGGGCGCCGAGGCGTTCGAGGTACGACGGCGCGACCGGGGTCTGCCAGCGAACGTCGCTCCTGGCGACTAATGTCGGAGGCGTGTCAGCGACGACGCACGAGACATCAGAGCAGGTCAAAGCAGAGCTGATCGACCAGGCGATCGAGCTCGCCAGGTCGGGGAAGGGCACCGGCGGGCCACCCCACGACCAGATCGCGGAGCTGCTTCACGCCTACTACCGCCACGTGGCCCCCGAAGACCTCGTCGACCGCAGCGACGTCGACATCTACGGCGCGTTCGCCGAGCACTACAAGCTCGCCCTCGCGCGCCCGCAGGGCACCGCGCGCGTCCGGGTCGGTACGCCGACCCTCGCCGAGACCGGGTGGTCGGCCAGCGGGCACAGCGTGGTCGAGGTGGTCGTCGACGACATGCCGTTCCTCGTCGACTCGCTGACGATGGAGCTGTCCCGCCAGCTGCGCGACGTGCACGTGGTGATCCACCCCGCCTTCGACGTCGTCCGCGACATCACCGGCGCCCTGCAGTCGATGGCCGTCGTGCCCGACGGCGCGCTGGAGCCCGAGGGCGAGGCCGTCCGCGAGTCGTGGATGCACGTCGAGATCGACCGGCTGCCCGAGGGCGACGACCCCGCAGAGATCATCGACGACATCCAGCGGGTGCTCCGCGACGTGCGCGAGGCGATCGAGGACTGGAGCAAGATGGACGCCCAGGTCGAGGTGATCGTCGACCAGCTCCGCACCGACCCGCCGCCGCTCGACGCCGACGAGGTGCGCCAGGCGGCCGAGCTCCTCGAGTGGCTCGCCGACGAGCACTTCACCTTCCTCGGCTACAAGGAGTACAAGCTCGAGAGCCGCGGCGACGACGAGTTCCTCCGCGCCGTCCCGGGGACCGGCCTCGGCATCCTGCGCGCCGACCAGGAGATGTCGGAGTCGTTCGGTCGGCTCCCCGACGCGGTCAAGGCCAAGGCCCGCGAGAAGACGCTGCTGGTGCTGGCCAAGGCGAACTCGCGGGCCACCGTGCACCGCCCGGCGTACCTCGACTACGTCGGCATCAAGACCTTCGACGCGAACGGCGAGGTCGATGGCGAGCGTCGCTTCCTCGGCCTGCTCGCCAGCGCGGCGTACACCGAGTCGCTGATGCGGATCCCGCTGATCCGCGAGAAGGCCAAGGCGGTCCTCAAGCACAGCGGCTTCGACCCCCGCAGCCACGCCGGCAAGTCGCTGATGGACACCCTCGAGACCTACCCGCGCGACGAGCTGCTGCACACCCCCGTCGACGAGCTGGCGCCGATGGCCGAGGCCGCCATGAGCGCTCGCGAGCGCCGTGCGCTGCGGATGTTCATCCGACGCGACACGTACGGCCGCTACGTCTCCGTCCTCGTCTACCTGCCGCGCGACCGCTACAACACGGCGGTCCGCGAGCGGTTCGCGCGGATCCTCCAGGACCGTCTGCACGGCGAGTCCATCGAGTTCACGGTCCGCATCAACGAGTCGACGACCGCCCGCGTCCACTTCGTCGTCCACCTCCCCAAGGGCGACCAGGTCCCCGACGTCGACCTCGCCGACCTCGAGCGCCGGCTCGCCGAGGCGTCGCGCTCGTGGCGCGACGACTTCATCCAGGCCGTGATCGCTGAGTTCGGCGAGGAGGTCGGCACCAGCCTCGGCCGTCGGTACGCCGAGTCCTTCCCGGAGGGCTACAAGGAGGACTACGCGCCGCGCAGCGCGGCGGTCGACCTCGGCCGGCTCGAGGCCATCCGCACCAACGGTCCGGAGGACAGCGGCCTCGACCTGTCGCTCTACGAGCGACTCGACGCGAGCCCTGGCGAGGTCAGGCTCAAGGTCTACCGGATCGGCGACCCGCTCTCGCTCTCCGAGGTGCTGCCGATGCTCGCCTCGATGGGCGTCGAGGTCGTCGACGAACGGCCCTACGAGCTCGAGGGGCTGGACCGGCACTCGGTCATCTACGAGTTCGGGCTGCGATACGGCAAGGACCTGCCGAGCGGCTCCGGCGAGCTGTTCCAGGACGCGCTGCGCGCGGTGTGGGACGGGCTGAACGAGACCGACGGCTTCAACGGGCTCGTCCTCGGCGCCGGGCTGACCTGGCGACAGGCCACCGTGCTCCGGGCGTACGCCAAGTACATGCGCCAGTGCAGCAGCCCGTTCGCGCAGGACTACATCGAGGACGCGCTGCGCGGGAACGTCGACATCACCCGGATGCTGGTGTCCCTCTTCGAGGCCCGCTTCGACCCGGTCCGGGGGGAGGCGGCGGATGAGGAGCGCCTCGAGGAGCGGATCCTGGCCGCACTCGACGACGTGGCCAGCCTCGACCACGACCGGATCCTCCGCTCGTACCTCACGCACATCAAGGCGACGCTGCGCACCAACTACTTCCAGAAGGACGGGTCGACCGGCGGCCCGCACGCGTACGTCTCCCTGAAGCTCGAGCCGTCGGCGATCCCGGACCTGCCCCAGCCCCGGCCGAAGTTCGAGATCTTCGTCTACTCGCCACGCGTCGAGGGTGTGCACCTGCGCTTCGGCGCGGTCGCCCGCGGGGGGCTGCGCTGGTCGGACCGGCGCGACGACTTCCGCACGGAGGTGCTCGGGCTGGTCAAGGCGCAGATGGTGAAGAACACGGTCATCGTGCCGGTCGGCGCCAAGGGCGGGTTCTTCTGCAAGCAGCTGCCTCCCCAGAACTCGACAGGGGGCGCCGACCGCGACGCGTGGCTGGCCGAGGGAGTCGCCTGCTACAAGACCTTCATCTCGGGGCTCCTCGACATCACCGACAACCTGGTCGACGGCAAGACGGTGCCGCCGCGCGACGTCGTACGCCACGACGGGGACGACTCCTACCTGGTCGTCGCGGCCGACAAGGGCACCGCGACCTTCTCCGACATCGCCAACGGTGTGGCCCACGACTACGGCTTCTGGCTCGGCGACGCGTTCGCCAGTGGCGGCTCGGTCGGCTACGACCACAAGGCGATGGGCATCACGGCCCGCGGCGCCTGGGTGTCGGTGCAGCGGCACTTCCGCGAGCGTGGCATCGACTGCCAGGCGGAGGACTTCACCGCGGTCGGCATCGGCGACATGAGCGGTGACGTGTTCGGCAACGGGATGCTCTGCTCGGAGCACATCCGGCTGGTCGCCGCCTTCGACCACCGCGACATCTTCCTCGACCCCGGTCCGGATGCCGAGACGTCGTACGCCGAGCGCCGGCGGCTCTTCGAGCTGCCCCGGTCGAGCTGGCAGGACTACGACAAGAGGCTCATCTCCGAGGGCGGTGGCGTCTACCCACGCTCGCTGAAGTCGATCCCGCTCAACGACGCGGTCCGGACGGCCCTCGGCATCGACGCCGGCGTGGAGAAGATGACGCCGGCCGAGCTGATGAAGGCGATCCTGCAGGCGCCGGTCGACCTGCTCTGGAACGGTGGCATCGGCACCTACGTCAAGGGTGAGGCCGAGACGCACGGCGACGTGGGGGACAAGGCCAACGACGCGATCCGGGTCAACGGCTCGCAGCTGCGCGCACGGTGCGTGGGGGAGGGTGGCAACCTCGGCCTGACCCAGGCGGGCCGGATCGAGTACGTCCTGCGCGGCGGCGACGTGGGCGGTGTCAGCCAGGAGGGCGGTCGGATCAACACCGACTTCATCGACAACTCCGCCGGCGTGGACACCTCCGACCACGAGGTGAACATCAAGATCCTGCTCGACCGTGTCGTCAAGGACGGCGACCTCACCAACAAGCAGCGCAACGCTCTGCTCGCCGAGATGACCGACGAGGTCGCGTCGCTGGTGCTGCGCGACAACTACGAGCAGAACATCGCCATCGCCAACGCGGTCGCTCACGCGCCCTCGCTGCTGCACGTGCACGAGGACTTCATGCGCGAGCTCGAGCGCGCCGGGACGCTCGACCGCGAGATCGAGGGGCTGCCGTCACGCGCCGAGGTACGCCGGCGGCTCGAGCGCGGCGTCGGGCTCACCCCGCCCGAGCTGTCCGTGCTGATGGCCTGGACGAAGATCGTGCTGGCCGACAGGCTGCTGGCCGGCGAGCTGCCGGACGACCCGTACCTCGACCTCGACCTCAAGGCCTACTTCCCGACGCCGATGCGCGAGCGCTTCCAGAGTCAGATCGAGGCGCACCCGCTGCGCCGGGAGATCATCGTGACCCAGGTGGTCAACGACCTGGTCAACGGCGCGGGCATGACCTACTGGCCGCGACTGGCCGACGAGACCGGTGCGAGCGTGGCCGACCTGACCCGGGCGAACTTCGTGGCCCGCGAGGTCTTCGGGTCGCTCCCTCTGCGCACCGAGCTCCGGTCCTGGGACAACAAGCTCGACGCCGCCGTGCTGACCCGGATGCGGATCGAGATGCGCACCCTGGTCGAGCGAGCGTCCCGCTGGCTGGTCACGAACCGGCGCTCCCCGCTGGACAGCGTGGCCACCGTGGAGCAGTTCGCCGCGCCCGTCCAGGCCACCATGGCCCAGCTGCCCGACCTGATGACGGGTCGCGAGCTGGAGGCGTTCGGTGAGCGGCAGGCGAGACTGGAGCGGCGCGGGGTGCCGGCGGAGCTCGCTCGCCGGGTCGCGGTGCTGCCGCCGGCGTACATGCTCCTCGGCGTCGTCGAGACCGCTCAGCGGGAGGACCTGCCGCTCGACGAGGTCGCCCGCCTGCACTTCGCCCTCGGCGAGCGGCTCGGGCTGCCGATCCTGCTGCAGAAGATCGTGGCCCTTCCGCGCGACGACAAGTGGCAGACGATGGCGCGGGCCGCGCTGCGCGACGACCTCCACAGCGTGCACACCCGGCTCACGGCGCAGATCCTGCGGGCCACCCCGGCGGAGGACTCCACGCTCGCGCGGATCGCCGAGTGGGAGGAGGGCGAGGCCGAGGTGGTCAGCCGCGCCGCCGCGACGCTCCAGCAGATCTGTGCCGACGACGAGGCCGACCTGGCCCGGATGTCGGTCGGCCTGCGGGTCGTGCGGGGGCTGTTGTCGGTCTGATCTCCTGCCGATTGGGATGCGGTGGGGCCCATGGGTTAGAGTTCCACCGCTCCCGCAGGGAGAAAAGCAAGGCCCCGTAGCGCAGTTGGTTAGCGCGCCGCCCTGTCACGGCGGAGGCCGCGGGTTCGAGTCCCGTCGGGGTCGCACAGATGCGAGAGCCGCCCAGGAAACTGGGCGGCTCTCGCTGCTTTCCGGGCCTAGGCTCGGGTGCCATGGCGCGCTATGCGATCGACGCCCTCACGTTGCTGCGGCTCGTCGACGACGGGCTCGCGGCTGACCCCGCCCACCAGATCGTCGCCCCGAAGTCGATCCTCGTCGAGGGGCTCGACATCCTCCTCGACGACGTCCGGAACGGGCGGCGGAAGGAGCGCGACGCGCTGCGGTGCCACGTGCGGATGACCGAGACCCGGATCCGCCTCCTGGGCGACCGTGTGTCGCGGCGTACGGCGTGGGACCTGGCGCTCGAGCACGGCTGGGCCAGCGTGCGCGAGGCGGAGTACGTCGCCGTCGCGACCCTGCAGGCGGACGCGCTCGTTGCCAGCGATCCTGCGCTGGCCTCGCGAGCCGCCGGCATCGTCGCCCTGGCGACCGCGGAGGACCTGATCGCGACCTGACGCCGCCTACGCTCGGGGTGTGCCCATCGACGTGTCGCCGGAGCGGTTCGACGAGCTCGTCGTCGACGCCCTGGACGAGATCCCCGAGTCGCTCGCGTCGCTCGTCGACAACCTCGTCGTACTCGTCGAGCAGGAGCCGCCCGAGGACGAGCCCGCCGACCTGCTCGGGCTCTACGACGGCGTGGCCCTCACCGAGCGGGACAGCCGGTACGCCGGGGCCCTGCCGGACCGGATCCTCATCTTCCGCGGCCCGCTGCTCGACCTGTGCGACTCCGAGGAGCAGCTCGTCGCCGAGGTCCGGATCACCGTCGTCCACGAGGTCGCCCACCACTTCGGCATCTCCGACGAGCGGCTGCACCAGCTGGGCTGGTCGTAGGTCGTCGGTTACCCCAGCGAGCCGAGCCAGAAGCCGAGCGACACGGCGGCCAGCCCGACCGCGACGGATCCGGCCACGTTGAGGGCGGCGGTCCACCACATCCGCTCGTCGAGCAACCGGAACGTCTCGAAGGAGAACGTCGAGAAGGTCGTCAGCGCCCCGCAGAACCCCGTGCCGACGAGCGTGAGCACCCAGACCGGGGCGTGGTGCGCTGAGGCGAGTCCGGCGACCAGGCCGAGGATGAACGAGCCGACCACGTTGACCGTCAGCGTGCCCCAGGGCAGCCGCGAGGAGTGCCGGGACTGCACGACCAGGTCGGTCAGGTAGCGTGCCGGCGCGCCCATCAGGCCGCCCGCGACGACCAGCAGCGCCGTCATCGGGTCAGCTCACGGTCGCGTCGCCGGTCGATGGCGGCACGACCCGCGACGACGCCGATGAGGACCGCCAGGAGGGCCGCGAGCACCGAGCCGCCGAGATACGCCAGCGCGAGGCCGGGGCGGCCGGTCGCGAACAGCCCCCGCGCGTCGAGCTCGTACGTCGAGAAGGTGGTGAACCCGCCCAGCACCCCGACGCCGAGGAACGGCCGGACGTATCGCCGCTCGGACCAGACGTCGAGGACGAACGCCATCAGCAGTCCGAGCAGCAGGGAGCCGGCGACGTTCGCGATGACGGTGCCCCAGGCCAGCTCGTCCGGGCCGTGCGGGAACGCCTCTGACAAGCCCCAGCGCGCCAGGGAGCCCAGTGCGCCGCCGACGGCGATGACCGGCAGCAGGTCGGCGTTGTCGGCGACCAGTTCCCGCAGTGTCGCCGCGCTCGGTGCGGCGGTGACGTCGGAGTCGAGCGGCAGTCGGTGGAGGTCAGCCTCCACCTCGTGATCCAGCCGGCCGCTGCGTCGATTTCGGGGCACCATGGCCCTCGGAGCCTACTGGCCGACGGCGTGCAGGTGCTCGGGAAGGCCGGGCCAGGCGGTCGGCGTGGATCCTTGGGCCTGCCGGACGTACTCACCGAGGAACCAGGTCTGGAACGCCCGCTGCTCCTCGGTGCGGGCGAGCGACAGCAGCCGCTCCTGGCGGCAGAACTCGTCGGCGAGGTCGAGCAGCGTGAGGAAGCGCTCCAGCGTCGGTGCGGCCGATCGGGGCATCCGGACGGTCAGGTCGGCGGCGGTCGAGCCCTCGGTCGGCGCCTCGACGAACTCGGCCAGCCCGATCCCGGCGTGCAGCTCGGTCTCGAGGGCGGTGAAGAGCACCGAGAGGTCGTCGGCGAGGGGGTAGTCGGCCGCATGGGCGAGCGCGAGGAGACGGACCTCGCGGCGGAGCTCGCGGAAGTGGGTCTGGAAGCCGACGTACAGCTTGAGTGGGACCCCGAGGATCACGACGTCGATTGCGTCCTCGGCGGCGTGTGCGTCGTCGGGCGGTGCGAGCACGCTGATGACGCCGTCGACGCCGTCGTCCTCGGTGAAGTCCTCGGCGGGCTCGAACCAGATCACCTTGCCATCGGCCTCGATCTCCGCGCCCCAGGCACGGGCGCTGCGGGCCACGATCGAGAGCCCGCGACCGAAGGTGAGGAGCAGCTCGTCGTCGTCGCCCATCGCGAGAGGGGCGGGCAGGACGGGCTGCTCGACGGAGGCGTCGCGGACCTCGACGCGCGGGTGGCCGACCGTGCCGCGCACCCGCACCTGGATCGGGTCCGCCCCGTGCAGGATCGCGTTGGAGACGAGCTCGGAGACGCCCAGCTCGGCGCAGTCCAGGAGGTCGTCGCGCCGGATGTCCTCGAACGTCCGCACCACCCAGCGGCGCGCGTCTTGCACACCCTTGGGCCCTGGCGGCAGGGTGAGGGCCGGTCTGCTGAGCGGCACAGCGGTCCTCCGGTGAGGCTGAGACATCTGAGAGCTTCGTGGGGGTCATACCCGCGTGGACCGCTCTCCAAACCGACCACGCGGAAGTGGCGGTCCGACAGGCTGGACACATTCCCGCCGGCGAGTGTGAGGATACAGACGGGGTACCGCTTTGAGCCTGGCAACGACGCGCGAGAGAATAGTCTGGAACGTTCAAAATCGAGTTCGCTCGGTCGGTTACGGAGAGGTAGGGACATGTCAGATCGTCACCAGGTCGTGGTGATCGGGTCCGGATTCGGCGGCTTGTTCGGCACCAAGGCCCTGAAGCACGCCGACGTCGACGTCACGATGGTGGCGAAGACGACGCACCACCTGTTCCAACCGCTGCTCTACCAGGTGGCGACGGGCATCCTGTCGCAGGGAGAGATCGCGCCACCCACCCGTGAGGTCCTGCACGGGCAGAAGAACGCGACCGTGCTGCTCGGCGAGGTCACCGACATCGACCTGGAGGGCCGCACGGTCACCTCGGAGCTGCTCGGCCGGCCGATCTCGGTGAGCTACGACTCGCTGATCGTCGCCGCCGGCGCGGGACAGTCGTACTTCGGCAACGACCACTTCGCCGAGTTCGCCCCCGGCATGAAGAGCATCGACGACGCGCTCGAGCTGCGCGGGCGCATCTTCGGCTCGTTCGAGCTGGCCGAGCTCGCGGCGCGGCGCGGCGACCCGATCGACCACCTGCTGACCTTCGTGGTCGTCGGCGCCGGCCCGACCGGCGTAGAGCTGGCCGGCCAGATCGCCGAGCTGGCGAACCGGACCCTCAAGCGCGACTTCAAGCTCATCACGACGCAGCACGCCCGCGTCATCCTCGTCGACGCCGCCCCGCAGGTGCTGCCGCCCTTCGGCGCCAAGCTCGGCGAGAAGACGAAGGTCGCGCTGGAGAAGCTCGGCGTCGAGGTCGTCCTCGGCGCGATGGTGACGGGGGTCGACGAGCGCGGCCTGGAGTGGAAGTTCAAGGACGGTCGCGTCGAGCGCGTCGAGACCGTCACCAAGATCTGGGCCGCCGGTGTGCAGGCCTCCCCGCTCGGCAAGACCCTGTCGGAGCAGACCGGCGCGCCGCTGGACCGCGCGGGCCGGATCGCCGTCAACCCCGACCTCACGCTGCCCGGGCACCCGGAGGTGTTCGTCGTCGGCGACATGATCAACCTCGACCACCTGCCCGGCGTGGCGCAGGTCGCCATCCAGGGCGCCAAGTACGCCGCCAAGGAGATCGAGCGCCGTCTCGAGGGCAAGCCCTCGCAGGGCCCGTTCAAGTACTTCGACAAGGGCTCGATGGCGACCATCAGCCGCTTCAAGGCGGTCGCCATGGTCGGCAACCTCAAGCTGACCGGCTTCATCGCCTGGCTGATGTGGCTGGCGGTCCACCTCTTCTACATCACCGGCTTCAAGAACCGCCTCACGGCCGTCCTGCACTGGTTCGTCTCGTTCCTCGGCCGCGGCCGCGCGGAGCGTACGACGACCCTGCAGCAGATCTTCGGACGATCCGCGCTCGAGCGACTCGAGGGTGGCGCGGCATCGCTCGTCTCGCCGCCGGGACAGTACGACGCCGAGCGCGCCGCCGCCGACGAGGCGAGACGCCTGGAGCTGGAGAGGACGGCCGCCGAGGAGGTCCGCCTCACCGACGCAGGTGAGCGCGGCGTCCACACCCCGGCGTGACCCACCGGTAGTTCGGGACGCTCCCCACGCGAGCGTCCCGAACTACTTCGCCTCGGCGTCGACGCCCGGGCGGTAGTACCGCAGCACGCGCATGAACTCCGTCGGGTCGACCATCGAGGGGTCGATCACGAACGTGCTCAGGTCGCGGCGTCGGAAGACGACCCTCCACCCGTGCTTGCCGGGGCGGCCGTGGACCTCGACGGGCGTGTAGCTGCTCGTCAGGTCGATCGTGGTGCGCACTCCCTGCCGGACGACGTGGAGCTGGCCGCCTCGCACCGACAGTCGCGTGACGCTGGTGCCGGAGTGCACCGCCCAGATGATGCCGGTCAGCACCCACAGCGTGACGGCGATGCCGATGCTGGCCTCGTCCCTCTCCCGCGCCGCCACGTAGCAGCCGACCACGCTGGCGGTCGCCGCGAGCAGGGCGCCGATGCCGACGGCTGTGCGGGCCCGCGTACGTGGCCGGAACGTCATCCGGACCGGGGGCTCGCCCTGGGGACCGAGCTGAGGCTCGGCCGCCGGCTCGGGCTCGTCCTCGGCATCGTCCTCGTCGATGGGCGGCTCGGGCACCGGGAGCTGTCGGGTCGGAGCCGGCTCGTCGTGGACGGGCTCTTCGTGGACGGGCTGTTCGACGACGGACTGTTCGACGGAGTGCTCTTCGGCGACCGGCTCCTCGACGACCGGCTCCTCGACGACCGGCTCCTCGACGACCGGCTCCTCGGCGACCGGCTCGTCCGCGACGGGCTCGTCTTCAACGGGTGCCTCCGTGACCGGTGCGGCGACGTCAACCTCGACGACCGCCTCGACCACCGGCTCGGGCGCGACGGGCACGGGTGCTACGGACGCGTCGCGGAGCACGTCCGCGGGAGTCTCGGGTTCGTCACGAGGGACGACGACCTGGGGTGCCCACTTGGGCGGCACGGTGCTTGCCCGCAGCTGTCCACCGGAGTGGTCCTCGCCCTCCCGATGCGCGAGCCAACGGTCGAAGAGGTCGCCCTCCCCGCCTGTGGCCACCGAGTCGTCCGCCATGCTCAGACGCTAGAACCCGCGGACCCGGGGCGGAATCGTACGAACGGTCGGACTCCACCACCCGGCTGACCGCCCGGCCGTGGACCACCTGGACGCCGGGGATCGCTGGCGAGTAGGCCCCGTGGGACTCGAACCCACAACTAACGGATTAAAAGTCCGCTGCTCTGCCAATTGAGCTAGGGGCCCGGGACATGCGTGCTTCAGCCCGTAGTGTCCACCACAGTTCGTGGCGAGCCGCGCCGCCGCATGCGAGCCCAGTATCGCAGTCAGACAGATCGACGTGACGCATGGGTTGCAGAGGGCCAGGGTCGTCGGGAGAAACCTCGGGACAATGTCGCTGGGGTTCACTGCCCCGGATGACCCAGACGCGTGCCCCGGTGCAGGTCGTGATGTCGGCTAGCCCGTCGTAGCGATGTCGAGCTCGAGGTCGGCGAACGACGTGACGTTGCCGTGCTCCCAGGCGCTGGTGGCCGAGGTGCGGCGCAGCACGGTGCGGTACCGAGGGCCGTCCTCGTACGTCGTCCCGCTCGCCTCCCGGGCGGTTGAGTGCACGAGGTCGACGGCGAGGTTCCGGAGGGTGTAGGAGCCGGGTTCGTCGGCTGTGGCCGAGTCCCAGACGTCGACGACGGGAGCGGCGGCGGGGCCGGTTCCGACGAGTGCGGAGGAGTGTGGCGCGGGCCGCACCTTCCACGTCCGCAGGTCGACGCGGTCGCCCGCGGTGAGATAGGTCCACCCTGTGGTCCGGGGCGTGACCTCGAGGATGGAGACTCCGTGCCGGCCGATGACCTCGGCCTGCCTGCTCTGGCGCCGTACGACGAGGGCGGTGGTCTCGTCGATGCCGATGACGTGTCGGTGTCCGGTGTCGGCGGCCAGGCGGATCATCCGTGCCTGTCGGCCCCAGGTGGTGAAGTGGCTGTCGAGCATCGCCCCGCTGAAGAAGCCGAAGCCGCCGCTCGGGAGGTAGCCGAGTGCCGCGGGATCGTCGAGGTAGCCGGGAGTGGCGCCGTCGCGCCAGGCTTCGTAGGACTCGCCGCCGGTGATCATGTCGGCACCCTGCTGGATGGTGGTGCCGGCGCTCACGCCGGCGACGACGCCTCCCTCGTCGAGGAGGTCCCCGACGGCGGACAGGACGGCGCTGGGCGTGCAGTGAGTGAACGCCTCGAGCGGGGCCGGGCGGCAGTGCTGGAGGGTCCGGACATAGTCCATCTGGTCGCCACCGCCGAAGAACACGCCCGTCGACCGGCGCACTTCGCGCGCGACCGTGGCGCGGTCGGCCGCCGCGGGTCCGTAGGCGTCGCCCGGGAAGGCGTTCTCGGTGGTGTCGACCGGCACGACATAGGTCGCGGCGCCGTACCTGGCGAAGAGGTCGGCGTAGTAGAGCCCGTTGGCGGCGGCGTTGTTCTCGTCGGCGT
>NZ_BAAAPB010000001.1:1714367-1828055 GCF_039530925.1 Nocardioides panacihumi
CCCGCGCCGTCGGGGTCGGCGAGGGCGACGATCCGCTCGAGGATCTCCGGGTCCTCCTTCAGGGCGCCCCCGATCAGCACCAGGGCGCCTCGCTCCGTCGCGGCGGCCGCAGGCTGTGCGGCTGCCCGAGTGTGGGCAGGGGCGGCGAAGGAGGGGGCGGCGGTCGTGACGCCCACGGCGGCGAGGAGTGCCGTGGCCGCGACAGCCGCGCGTACGGACGACCTGGCTCCGGGTTCGGTATGTTCGTTCCAACTGTGGCTTGTCATGGATATTGTGTAACGTATGTCACAATCCGTGACAAGAGCTTCCCGGCCAGCGCACCCGTTCGGATCCGTTGCCGATGTCGGTCGAGCGTCACGCACCTCGCCGGCCTCGTCGGCCGTTACCCTCAGGGTCATCGCTGCGCCAGGAGAGGAAGGGCGATCAGATGACGGTGGCCGAACGGCTGCGCGAGGGGTTGGGCCGGTGCAGTCCTGCCGAACGACGAGTGGGCCGGGCGCTCCTCGCGGACTATCCGGTTGCAGGGCTGGAGACCGTCGCCAGTCTGGCGGCGCGCGCCGAGACCAGTGGTCCCACGGTCCTCCGCTTCCTCGCCCGCCTGGGCTTCGCCGGCTTCCCCGAGTTCCAGCACACCCTGCGCGCCGAGCTCGCCGAGCGGGAGGCCTCGCCGTTGGCGATGCTCTCGTCAGCTGACGTGACCGCCGGCTCCGACACGGGTGGCCGGCCCCGCGTCGACGTGCTCGCGCGCGCACTGGCGACCGTCCCGACCGCGACGGTGCAGACACTGGAGCAGCTACCGGGCGACGAGCTCTCGGCGGCCATCGAGCTCATGGCGGACCGGCGACGCAGGATCCTGGCGGAGGGAGGGCGCTTCACCCGACTCATCGCCGAATACCTGGTACGTCACCTCGTGCAGGTCCGCGGCGGTGCCCACGTGCTACCGCTGCACCCGGTTGAACGGGCCGACCTGCTCGTCGGGCTGGGCAGGCGCGACGTCCTCGTCGTCTTCGACTTCAGGCGCTACGAGGCCGCTTCCAAGGAGCTGGCGGACCGTTGCGCGGAAGCCGGGGCCAAGGTCATCCTCGTCACGGATCGCTGGCTCTCCCCGATCGCGTCGGTCGCGGACGTGGTGCTGCCTGTGCGGGTTGAGCCCCTCTCGATCTACGACAGCCTGGTTCCCGCATTCGCCGTTGCGGAGGTGCTGGTGGCGGGCGTGTTGGAGGCATGTGGCGAACGGGCGGTCGAGCGTCTGCGTCAGTTCGAGGAAGTGAGCCAGAGGTACGGGGTTCTGTAAAGAATCAGACGTTACGTATTCCCTCATCAGTGCGCAGAATGTAACGTCTGTTTCAGACATGGGTGACGCCTGTCACCCCCCGTTCGGAAGGAAGCTCCGATGATCGTCCGCCCCCGCTCCTCCACGGGACGGCGCCGGACCGGCGCCCTCGCCGCCGCCGCGCTGACCCTTCTTGCTCCCGCCCTCGCCTCCTGTGGCGACAGCGCCGGCGACGGCAACGCTGACAAGGCGTCCGGGGGCGGCTCCGGCCACCAGGTGTCGATCACGGGCGTCGGGACCGTCGAGCCCTCGGCCGACCTGTCGGGCAAGCTGCCTTCGGACGTGGCCGCCGACAAGGTGGTCAAGATGGCGACGAACGCCCCCTACGCACCGTTCATCGACTTCAGTGCAGAGGGCGACACGAGCCACTTCAAGGGCCTCGACTACGACCTCGTGCAGGCGATCGCGGCGCGCCTGGGGATCGAGGCTCAGTTCCAGCAGCAGCCGTTCGACGGGCTCGTGCCGGGTCTGCAGGCCGGGAAGTACGACGCGATCGTGGGTGGCATCACCGACAACTTCGAGCGGCAGGCAACAGCCACCTTCGTCGACTACACCGCGTCCGGCACCGGCGTCCTCGTGCCGGATGGGAACCCCGACGGCATCGCCACCCTCGCCGACCTGTGCGGCAAGAAGGTCGCGGTGCAGAAGGCGTCCAAGCAGGTCGAGCTGATGACCCGGTTCAACAAGTCGGACTGCGGCTCATCTCCCATCGAGCTGACCGAGTACCCGCAGAACACCGATGCCGTGCAGGCGCTGATGGCCAAGAAGGCGGCCGCGATGGTGGCCACCAAGGTGAATCTGGTGGATGCCGCAGCCAAGCTCGACGGCAAGGTCGAGGTCGTCGACGATCCGTCAGCGCCCAACGGCTACCACGCGAGCCCCAACGGCATCGGCTTCGACAAGGGTGATGCGGCTCTGGCCGAGGCCTTCCAGGCCGCACTGCAGTCCCTCATCGACGACGGCACCTACGGGAAGATCCTGGCCAAGTGGAAGCAGGAGCCGATCGGTATCGATAAGGCGACGATCGACGCGGCGATCGACTGACCGCTCGTGGACGTGGCCACCGCCGCCCCTCGCCCCGCCCGCCAACCCCGACCGACACAGGAGCAGAGGAGATGAGTGCCGTGACAGCCCCCCAGGCTGACAGAGCCGCCCCCGCCCGCACCGCATCCGACGACCTCGACGTCGTGCCGCTGCGACACTGGGGGCGGTGGGTCGCGGCGTTGCTGGTCGGCCTCGTCGCGGCATCCTTCCTGTTGTCGCTCGCCCGCAACCCGAACCTCGACTGGACGACGGTCGGCACGTACCTCACCAAGGACTTCGTGATCCGCGGCGTCGGCATCACGCTGCTGCTCACCGCGCTCGCCATGGTGATCGGCACCGTGGGCGGCGTGCTCGTGGCTGTCATGCGCCTGTCGGCGAACCCGGTGCTCAGCTGGTCGGCATGGCTGTTCGTGTGGTTCTTCCGCGGTACGCCGCTGCTCGTCCAGATCATCTTCTGGGGCTTCCTCGCCGCCCTCTACGAGCGGATCCAGATCGGCGTGCCCTTCACCGGCTGGCACCTCGTCGACCTCGACACCAATGCCGTGGTGACCCCGATCGTCGCCGCTGTCCTCGCGCTGGGCCTGAACGAGATGGCCTATGCCGCCGAGATCGTCCGAGGCGGGATCCTCTCCGTCGAGGACGGACAGGACGACGCGGCGACCGCCCTCGGGCTGACCCGCGCCCAGACGATGCGGACCATCGTGCTCCCGCAGGCGATGCGGGTGATCGTGCCGCCCATGGGCAACGAGACGATCACGATGCTGAAGTCCACCGCTCTGGTCTCCGTCATCGGCGGGCGCGACCTCCTGACAGCGGTGCAGAGCGTCTATGCCCAGAACTTCAAGGTGATCCCGCTCCTGGTGGTGGCTGCGATGTGGTACCTCGCGCTGACGAGCGTGCTCAGTCTTGGCCAGTACTTCCTCGAGCGCCGTTTCGGTCGTGGCCGGCGCGGTTCGGCCGGACCGGGGGTCATCTCGCGCTGGTTCAAGGTCAGTGCAGCGGAAGGAGTCGCGCGATGAGCGCACAGGTCATGGAGCAAGCCACGACCGGGCCCTTGGTCCGCGCGCGGGGGGTCCGCAAGTCGTACGGCGGCACCGAGGTGCTCAAGGGGATCGACCTCGACGTACACCCGGGCGATGTCACCTGCATCCTCGGCCCGTCTGGCTCCGGGAAGTCCACCTTCCTCCGGTGCATCAACCACCTCGAGTCCATCGACGGCGGCTGGATCGAGGCGAACGGCGAGCTGGTCGGGTATCGCCGCAAGGACGCCAGGATCCACGAGTTGCGACCTCGCGAGGCGGCCAGGCAGCGTGAGGACATCGGCATGGTGTTCCAGCGGTTCAACCTCTTCCCGCATCTTACGGTCCTGCAGAACGTCTGCCACGCGCCTGTCCTGGTGCGCAAGGAGTCGAGGGCCGCGGCTCGAGCCCATGCGCGTGAGCTCCTTGAGCGCGTCGGCCTGGGCGACAAGGAGGACCGTTACCCGGCCCAGCTCTCCGGCGGCCAGCAGCAGCGCGTGGCCATCGCGCGGGCGCTGGCGATGCGCCCGCCGCTGATGCTGTTCGACGAGCCGACGTCGGCCCTCGACCCCGAGCTTGTCGGAGAGGTTCTGGACGCCATGAAGTCGCTCGCGAGGGACGGCATGACCATGATCGTCGTCACCCACGAGATGGGATTCGCACGGGAGGTCGCCACCTCGGTCGTCTTCATGGACGACGGCACGGTCGTGGAGACCGGCTCCGCCGCGCAGGTCATCGGAGCGCCCCAGCACGAGCGCACGCGCGCCTTCCTGTCCAAAGTCCTCTGATGGAGGGGTGGACGGACGCGCTCCGGGCGGCGACGGAGCGCAGCTTCGACGCGTTCGTGACAGAGCTGGCCGCGCTGGTGTCGATCGACTCCGGGACCGACGACCGGGCCGGTGTGGCACGAGCGGCGGGCAGGCTCGTCGAGCTCCTGCGGGCACGCGGGATGGACGTCACCCGCCCGCCCGTGGCGTCGGGTGTGCCGCCCGTGGTGGCGACGATGCGGGGGCGGGGGAGCAAGAGGCTGCTGCTGTGCGGGCACCTCGACACGGTCTTCGCGACCGGCAGCGCGGAACGTCGGCCATTCTCGGTGCGCGACGGGATCGCGACCGGCCCCGGGGTCTGCGACGACAAGGGCGGCCTGCTTGCCGGCGTCTTCGCGATGGAGGCCCTGCTCGCCACCGGGTTCGACGACTTCGACACGCTCACGCTGCTCGCCACTACCGACGAGGAGACCGGATCGAACGCGGCGCGCGCTGTCATGGCCGAGCTCGCCGCAGTCCACGACGTCGGACTCTGCCTGGAGGGCGCGCGGGATGACGGCTCGCTGGTCACCGGTCGCGCGGGCGTGGCCGACGTCGTCGTCGAGGTCAGGGGGCGAGCTGCCCACGCGGGCATCGAGCCGGAGCGCGGACTCAATGCGGCAGTCGATACCGCGCGGCTCGCCGTCGCCATCGCCGCGCTCAACGGCCGGTGGGAGGACGTCAAGGTCAACGTGGGCGTGCTCAGCAGCGGAGAGCGCGCGAACGTGGTGCCCGAGCATGGCCGCCTGGTCGTCGACGTCCGCGGGACCTCGGCAGACTCCTTCGACGCGGCCATCACGGCGATCCGCGAGGTGGCCTCCGACGTGCCGGTCGGGGTTCAGGTGACGGTGAGGGTCGAGAACCCGGCGCCGCCGTGGCGCGCCGACCGCCGCGCGCAGGCGGTGGCCGACCGCGCGGTCCTCGTCGCCAAGTCGCTCGGGATCGACATCCAGACCGCCGACACCGGTGGCTCCGCCGACGCGAACCTGCTGGCCGATCTGGGACTGCCCGTGCTGGACGGTCTCGGGCCCGTCGGCGGTGGCGACCACTCCGCCGATGAGTGGCTCGACCTGGTATCCGCCCCCGACCGCCTCCTGCTCCTGGCAGCGCTGATCGTCGATCTCTGTCAGGGCGACCCCGACCAGTTCTGAGGAACGGTCAGCTCGGCCTGGAGCATCAGTGTGCGCGGTTGGGAGTCCATGTCGCGCAGACCGACCTTGCGCTTCACCGACCTCCCCTGACGAGCCGTCCGAGCGTGTCGCGGGCCGCCGCATGCGAGCCCAGAATCGCAGTCAGACAGATCGACGAGGTCAGCGCAGGCCGTTGAGGTCGTCGACCACCCCGAACAGGTCTCCGCGGTCGTAGAAGTCGACGGCCACGAAGTTGGGCAGCATCCCGCGCTGCTCGCGGCAGGAGGCCACCCGTGCGGCGAGTACGTCGTGCGCGTTGACCCGTGCCGCATTGGTCACCTCGGCCGACTTGTCGGTCACCCAGTGGTTGACGAGCAGAAGCGGGGCGTCGGCCTCACCGCGGTTGTGCGCGCAGGTGTCGCTGCCGTCGATGAGCGCCGCAGGGCTACGGAAGAGGAACGGGGTGTCCTGCACCTCCTCGAATCCCGGTAGCAGCCATCGCTCCCGTTCCCCCGCCCCGGCTCGGTTCTCCATCAGCACCACCAGTCGCCTGCCCGACTCGACCATCTGACCGAGGGTCGGCCAGGTGGTCGCGTCGTCCGCCGGACGATAGACGTCGGGCAGCAACCCTGCACGCTCGATCAGAGCAGCGGTGTCCGAAGGACTCACCTGATCCTGCACGAAGAGCGTCACCACCTCCCGCGGGTGGACATCGAGCCAGTCCCGGACCGCCTCCAGACTGTCCAGCCAGCGGGTGGAGCCGATCTCGCACAGGCCGTGGCACAGGTACGCCTCCTGGGGTCCCCGCGGGGTCAGCCCGACAGCTCCTCCGAGGCGGAGCGCACTGTCGACCGCGGATCTCCCGAACGACTCGGTCGCCTCGGCAACCGCCCTCGCACGCGCCTCTCCGACGGTCGTGACGACGCCGGGACGGTTGGTCTCGCGGCCGTACCAGCTGTCGATGAGAAGGACTCGGACACCGGCGTCGAGCTGGTCGACGAGCCCGTCCGGCTGCTCCGGGAAGAACCAACCCGGCTCGCTCGCCGCCGCCATCGAATTGTGGGTCGCCGGGTACGCCACCTCGTCGTACCGCCGGTGGCAGAGCTCGACGTGACCGTTGCAGCCGCTCCCGCCCGCCACTGCCCTGCGGGTGTCGAGATGATGATCGTCGGGCCACGCGGCGACGACGATGCCCGCCAGGAGCACGCCGGCCGCGGAGGCCAGCGCGGTCCGCCCGGCCGGCACGCGCGTCAATGTCACCAGGGCGGTCACGACGCCCCCGATCAGCAGCAACGCACCGACCAGCCACAGCAGCGCCGCGGCGACGCCGGTCGGATCGGTGAGGAGAGCCACCCCGACCGCAGCCGCCAGCACCGAGAGCAGGAGGCGACGCGACCGGTCCGTGGGGCGATCCGCGACAAGGGTCACGACGAGTCCGACGGCGGCCAGGCCCGCGGACACGATCCAGAAGGGACCGGCCAGCTGGTCGCGTACGGCGATCCGGACCGCGCCCGCGAGCGTGTCCGGGTCGCTGCGCCCGACAAGGGCGACGGCCAGGACGAGGAGCGCGGCCATCAACCCGCCGGCACCGACCAGACCATGGCCGACGCCGGCGAGCGCGCGGCGCCGTCGGACGCCGCTCTCGGCGAACGCCGCCGGCGCGGCCAGCACGGTCAGGCCCAACAGCGGCGCCAGCCAGGTGAGCAGACGGATGGCACGGACCGGCTCGACGGCACCTGGCACGAGCTCTCCGGCACCGATGTCGGAGAGCCGCACATCGAGGTCGGCCGGCAGCGCAACGGCGGTCTGCGGTGAGAGCACCGAGATCGCGGCCACCACCACCGCGGCGACGTCGGCCAGCTGGAGCACCACGGGGTCGTTCTCACCGAGCACGAGCGCGTCGTAGAGCGGAGCGAGGCTGCCGCGGACGACGGGCCCGAGTGGTCGGCTCGCGACCACCCGGGTCGCCGTCGCCTCGATCAGCGGTCGGAGCGCGACCAGGTCGGGCTGCTCCTCGACGAGGCGGCGTGTGATGAGCGCGCCCAGCTGCCGCGCGACGTCGGGATCGGTGCGGATGGCGTCGACGTGAGCCGAGAACCGGTCGGCGTCGAGCACCTCGTGGTTGATGACTCCGGCCACTGCACCGAGGAGCAGGAGCATCGTGCCGAGGCAGGAGGTCGCGAAGCGCACGATCCGGGGCACGCGGCTAGCGTCGCGGCACCACACCGGGGCCGCAAGTGTCGCGGGAGCATCGACCGTGACGTCGTGACCGTCCCGCGGTCCGCCCAGGGGTCAGAACCTGGCGAAGGGGCGCGGTGTGGCGTAGCCGAAAGTGGCGTCCTCGGCGAAGGCACTCACCCCGAAGGTGGCGTTGAGGGCCCCTGCGGCGGTGTCGGTCAGCGTCAGTCGCACGAGCCCGAGGTCCAGGCGGTCAGAGCCGGTGATCTTGAAGAGATCGACCCGGCCGACGTCACCGATGCTGCCCGACACACGGCCGCTGACCCGAAGCCGCGCGAGGTCGATGTTGAAGTCGGACAGGGTGATCGTCGAGGACCCGGCGGAGAGGCTGATGCCACCCGAGTGCTTGATCCGCAGCGAGCCCAGCTCGTATCCGGTGATCGGGAACCGGGCGGCGAGGGTGTCCTGGAAGGCGAAGGCCTTCGCACCACCGACCGGTGCCGGCGTGATCCCGGCCGAGACGATCAGCGAGTAGACCGCCGGAGCGACCACCACCTGCGTGTACCCGAGCTGCACACGGCCGTAGCGGGCAGCGGAGTGGTCGGCGACCTGGTGATGTGCCCGGTGATGGGTAGCACCACCGACGTGGGCGCTCGCTGACGGTGCTGCGCTGACGGCGAGTCCCACGGCAGCGAGGAGCGCGACGGCCAGGCCGGTGACTCGGCCGGTGACTCGTGCGGTGTGGTGCATGCGTCGTGCCTGTCGGCTCTGCCGAGGAGCGAAGGGGATCATGACATTCCTCCCGAACGAGGCCGGCTGGTCCGGCCGCTGGTGGTACTTCGGGCTGGAAGGGCGGTAGGGATGCATCCGCAGGACATCGGTGCCCCCGTCAGATCCGCCGGGCTCCGCGGGTCGCATCGTGCTCGGCGTCGAGGATGGCGGCCAGGTGGTGCATCCCGCGCGACGCGCGTGCCTTGACGGTGCCGAGAGGAACGTGGAGGCGCGCCGCGATGTCGCGTTGGGTCAGGTCGGCGAAGTAGGCCATCGCGAGGACGCTTCGCTCGTGCTCGGGAAGCTGTCGCAGGGCAGCGTGGACCTCGGCCGCCCGGGCGTAGCGCTCGGCGGTGTCGCGACCGTCCTCGCCGACCAGGTCCCGGATCGAGTCGACGTCCACGACCGGAGCACGCCGGCGGCGGATCGCGTCGACCGCGCGATGGTGGGCGATCGTGAACAGCCAGCTGTTGAACCGCTGGCCGAGCTCGTAGCGGTTGGCATGTCGCCAGGCATCGAGCAAGGTCCGCTGCAGCACGTCCTCGGCCTCGTCGGCCCCGACAAGACGCGTCAGGTAGGCGAGGAGCGCTGCCCCGTAGGCCTCGTACACGGCCTCCAGCGCGCACTCGTCGTGACGCGCGAGCCGCGCGCCGAGAGCCTGGCCGTCGTCCACGTCCTGTCTTCGTCACGGACGGTCACCGCGGATTGCCGTACGGCACCAGAACTTCGACGCCCTGTCGAGGTTAAGGTACCGATCATGAACGACATCGGAGCGGTCGTGCCGGACCAGGCTGCCGAGCTCACCATCGGCGACCTCGCGGAGCAGACCGGCCTCACCCCGGCGGTGCTGCGAGCCTGGGAGTCCCGGCACGGGTTCCCGGTGCCGACGCGGCTCGCCAGCGGGCACCGCAGGTATCGGGCCTCGGACGTCGAGCTCGTGCAGCGGGTCCTCCGCCGCCGTGATGCCGGAATCCGGCTGGATGTGGCGATCGCCGAGGCCGCGGACATGGCACCGCCGGCGCCCCCCTCGATCTTCGCCGAGCTGCGCCGGCGGCATCCCCACCTGGCCGTGCACCGACTGCGGAAGTCGACCCTGGTCGCGATGTCGCGGGCGATCGAGGACGAATGCTGCGCACGCGCCGATCGTCCGATCGTGATCGGCGCGTTCCAGCGCGAGGAGTTCTACCGCAGGTCCGAGGCGCGCTGGAACGAGCTGGCCCGGATCGCACACCGCGCCCTGGCCTTCACGCGGGACTTCCCCGAGATCCGCTCACGTCCCGACGGCGCCGAGGCCGCCGAGGAAGGGCCCGTGCTGGTCCGGCTCGAGCCGGACTCCCCGATGGCGCGCGAGTGGGTCGTCATCAGCGACGGGCCGGGAATGAGCGCCTGCCTCTCGGCGTGGGAGCTCCCGGGCCAGGCGGACGTGCGCGACGGCGACCGGATCTTCGAGACCATCTGGACGGTCGACCCGGTCGGCGTCCGTGACGCGACGACCGTGGCTGCGGCGGTGGCGGCGGGATCCGGGTCCGAAGCGGGTGCCGCGTTGCTCGAGGAGCTTCGGGGAGAGCCTCAGCCGTCGCGGCAGGCACTGGACGCCACGTCCCTCTTCGACCGGATGCTCGTCTACGTCGACCGCTTCGCCTCACCGACCAGCTCCCGGTGACCACGCCCTTGCCAATACTTCAACGACGTGTTCACTATAGGAAGGTCAAACTTCGACACAGCGATGAAGGGAAGTGTTGGTCATGGTGACGAGCACACATGAGACTGACGGCAGCACGGGTGGCGAGGTTCTCGACTGGACCGACCTCGGCCAGCGGATGTGGGAGTTCCTCACGGGTCGCAACGCCGCGATCCACTACCGCTTCGAGGACATGACGGTGGAGGTTCCTCGCGACACCGGGAGCAGGGCGCCGCGGGCGACCTGGAAGGTGAACGGCACCCTGACCGTGACCACCAGCGACACGTCGCCGGCCGGTCCGTCCCACTCTGCGTGAGGCGAGACCGATGCCGACGGTAGCCGCAGACCTGGAGTTCAGCGTCCAGGTCGGCGACCGGACCGCCCACGGGTCACTGCGCAACCAGCGCGGCCGCCTCGTCCTCGACGTGGACGATCCCGTCATGTTCGCCGGCTCCGGCGATGCGGCCGCGGTCCGAGCAGCTGCGGACATGCTCGCCGGACGAAGCCTCGTGCTGGAGGTGGTGAGCCGGGGGCGGCGGCTGATCACCCTCGGCGCAGTCACGGCCCCGTGGTGGCAACGTCGCATCACGAGGAGCCGGCACATCCGGCTCGGCAGTGCTCGCGGCGCCTGGACGTCGGCGCGGGCACGCATCGACGGACGCCCGTCGGTGATCCCGGAGTCGGCACTGGCACCGCCGTCGACCCTGTTCCCCTTGGCGCCCACGCTGCACCGACGTCCGCGAGGCCAGGTCGCGACGACGCACGATCCCGCCCGCGGCGGTGCGCCTCGACTGGTGGAGGTGAGGTCGGCGGTGTGGACCGAGGCACGGCCGACCGTCCACTGGCTGGAGGAGGTCACCTGGATCGGCTCGGATCCGGCGTGCGAGGTGCGGCTGGAGGGCTTGGCGCCCCGGCACGCGAAGGTCGTCCACGACGAGGAGGACGAGTACGTGGTTGTCCCGGTCGACGGCGCCGTCCAGGTGCACGGCGCACGCGTCCAGCGGCAACGCTTGCGCACAGGTGCGCGGGTGGACCTCGGCGGCTACACCCTGGTGTTCCGGCGCGAGGAGTACGCCGACCACGGCCGTCCGTACGGCGGACGCATCGGCGGCGAGCTCGGCCACCAACGCCCACAACCGCCGCGGAGCGCGACTCCCGACCCTGACGGTGACACGCCCGTCGACTGACGGCGACCTGGTCGAGGAGCCGGGCGGGACGTTATCCGTGCGAGTGCGCGATGTTCCTACCAGCCGGCGGTTCCAGGTGCTCCCTTGAAGGGACCGGTCACCTTGCTGGTGATCCAGCCGCCGTAGAAGTCGCCGTCTTGGGCGACGACCGTCTCGCCGTCGACCGTGCATCGATCCATCCGGCCGGGATAGAAGGCGACGTGGCCGACGAGCGCCTCGTAGCCCGCGCTGGGGTCCGGGTAGTGCCACGCGGCCCGGGGAACCAGTCGACCGCTCGGGCAGGCCACATCGAAGTACGACGCGGACCCCTTGAACTCACACCACGTCCTCCGGGAGTCGGGCCTGAGGAGGTCTGGCGCCATGGCGTCGCGAGGGACGTAGTAGACCGGAGGATGGCTGGTCTCCAGAACCCGAAGCGACCGCCGGGTGTCCACCACGATCTCGCCATCGAGCTCGATGACCACTCGCTCGAGCGAGGGGACCACCACCGGCGGCCGGGGGTAGTCCCACACCGACTCCGATGCCGCCCGATCGCCGTCCTCGCTCACACCTCCATCATCGCTCAGTCCTGCGGAGCACGTGCCGGGCCTGCGCCCGTCGCAACATCGAGCACGCGGCGTTCCTCAGGTCAGGTGCTGCGCTGCCGAAGGACTCGACGTGACCGCTGCAGCAGTCGACGACCACGGTGCGGCCTCGCACGTGCACATCGGTCGCCAGCCCATCTGGGACGGCGACCGCATCCACGCGTACGAGCTCCTCTTCCGCTCGGACGCCGACGCCCGGATCGCGACCGCCCGTGGCGCCTCCGCCACCGGCACGATCATCCACAACGCCTTCACGGAGTTCGGCCTCACGAGCCTGGTCGGCGATCGGCGCTGCTTCATCAACGTCACCCGCGAATACCTCACCGGCCAGCTGCCGCTGCCCTTCGACCCGGGTCAGGTCGTCCTCGAGGTGCTCGAGACCGTCGACGTCGACGACGAGGTCGCCGCCTCCGTGGTGAGGCTGGTCGAGGCCGGCTACGACATCGCCCTCGACGACTTCGTGGTGGGCAGCGACCACGAGCGCCTGCTCGACGTCGCGTCGTACGTGAAGATCGACCTGGCTTCCGCTGAGGAGTCCGTCCTGCGACCCGAGGTCGCACGCCTGCGCGAGCGCGGCCTGACCCTCGTCGCCGAGCGGGTCGAGACCGACGAGGACATCGCCTACGCGCGCGACCTGGGCTTCCACCTGATGCAGGGCTACGCCCTCGGTCGGCCCCAGACGCTGTCGATGCGGACGCTCGGGGTCTCGCAGACCGCGCGCCTGGAGCTCTTCGGCGCCCTCAGCGCCACCGACCTCGACCTGCCGCGCGTGGTCTCGCTGATCTCGGCCGACCCCGCATTGGCGCTGCGCGTGCTGCAGGCCACCAACTCGGCGCAGGCGGGCCTCAAGCGACGGGTGTCGTCCCTGCACGAGGCCGTCACCCTGCTCGGGGTGAACCGGATCCGGCAGTGGGCCTCGCTGATGGTCCTCACCGACGTCACCGGCGTCGACCAGGAGACCCTCACCGGGCTGGTCACCCGTGCCCGGCTCTGCCACACGGTCACGGAGTGGCTGGGCGGACCCGGCGACTCGGGCTTCATGGTCGGGCTCGTCGCGGGTATCGCCGACCTGATGGAGGAGGACGTCCACGACGTCGTCCGGCGCCTCCCGCTCGACATGTCGATCGCGGCGGCCGTCGTCGAGCACGACGGGGTGCTCGGCCAGGCCCTGCAGAGCGTCCGGGCGTACGAGGACTGGAGTGCGACGCCCTACTTCGCCGGCCGCTCCAACGGCCTCGCCGAGGCTCACCTCGCCGCGATGGTGTGGTCCAACCGACTCGTCGGGGAGCAGCGCGGCTGAGCGCACGCGCGGCGCGCCCGGGGTGGCTCACCAGGAACGGGTGAGCATCGCCGTCCCGGATCGTCGCACCCTGAGACGCCGGGTCAACCATGACGGCAGAGCTCCGCGCGAGGAGGACGGGCATGGACGTGGTCATCCTGCTCGCGGGAGCCGCATGAGCGCGGAGGAACTCGCCGTCACCTGGTGGGGCCACGCGACGGCCACCGTGGAGATCGGGGGTCGTCGGATCGTCACGGACCCGGTGCTGAGCAGCCGGCTCCTCCACCTGCGGCGGTACGCCGACCAGCCGGTCGAGCGCGCGGCCGAGGCCGACCTCGTGCTGGTCTCGCACCTGCATCACGACCACTGCCACCGGCCGTCACTGCGGCGGGTCTCGCCCGGGGCGACCGTGCTGCTGCCGCGCGGGGGCGAGCGGCTGCTGCGTGACCGTGCCGACGTACGCCCCGTGCAGCCCGGCGACCGGCTCGACGTGGCCGGCGTACGCGTGACCGTGCTGCCCGCCCACCACGACGGCCGGCGACTGCCCGGCTCGCACTACCGCGGCCCTGCGCTCGGCTTCAGGGTGGAGGACGGCGAGCACTCGTTCTGGTTCCCGGGCGACACGGGGTCGCAGGTCGACTTCGACGCCGTGGGGGCCGTCGACCTGGCGCTCGTCCCCATCGGGGGGTGGGGACACTCGCTGGGCGACGAGCACCTGGATCCGGTCGAGGCGGCCGAGGCGGTCACCCGGGTCGGGGCGCGCTGGGCGGTCCCCGTGCACTGGGGGACGTTCTTCCCGCGGGGGCTGCGGCACGTGGCGCGGCGTACGCACCAGCACTTCTTCGTGACGCCCGGCGAGAGGTTCGCCGAGGCGATGGCGGGCCGCGACGCCGAGGCCCTCGTGCTCGCGCACGGAGAGCGGATGGTGCTGACGTTCGGGCCGCGGCGTTCACCCGGTTCAGGGGAGTGAGCGGTCAGCGCCCCTCGGGATGATTCGATCCGGGACTCCGCGAGCCACGCCGGACCGGTGAGGAGTGGTGCCATGGGACGCCAGCCGACATCGGTGCTCCGCTCGCTCGGCTGGCGCGATCTCGGCGCCGCCCTCCTGGGCGTGGTCGGCGCCTCCCTGGGACTCCTGCTGGGAGCCTGGCTCGCGCCCGGGAACCCTCTGCACAGCAAGTGGCAGGTGGTGATCGGCGGCGTGCTGGTCGCACTCTGCGGCCTGGTCCTGCGCCTGGTCCTGACGCCCCTCGCGGTGCGGCTCGGCTGGGTCGGCGCGATCCTGCTCGGCCTCGGCGGTCAGTGGCTCGCGGTCTGGCTGGTCATCTTCCCGGCGACCGAGCGCGGCTGGGAGGAGTTCTGGTGGTCCCTCGTGACCGCTTGGCTGGTCGCCGCCGTCTCGACCGTGCTCGTCTGGTTGGTCACGGCCGGCACCGACGACGCCGTGACGGCCTCGCTGCTGCGCCGCGCCCGCCGGTCGAGCGTGACCCTGGAGGACCCGGACGTCCCCGGCGTCGTCTTCGTGCAGGCCGACGGCGTGCCGTTCCCGGTCCTCGAGGTCGCCGTCCGCGCCGGCACCGTCCCGACGCTGTCGCGCTGGCTGCGCAGCGGCAGCCACCAGATGGCGGAGTGGCGTCCGATGTTGCCCGCGACCACGCCGGCGAGCCAGATGGGCATCCTGCACGGCACGATCGACGGCATCCCGGCCTTCCGGTGGGTCGAGCGCTCCACCCAGCGGGTGCTGGTCGCCAACCGGCCGCGTGACGCCGCCGAGATCGAGGCCCGGCACTCCGACGGGCACGGGTTGCTCGCCGACGACGGGGTCTCGATCAGCAACCTCTTCACCGGCGACGCGCCGACCGCCATCGCCACCATGAGCGCCGTCCAGAGGTCCCGCGAGACGAGGCAGGCGCGTGAGGCGATCTCGGACTTCCTGGGCCGACCGGCGGGCTTCGCGCGCAGCTTCAACCGGACCCTGAGCGAGGTCGTCCGCGAGCGGTTCCAGGCCGCGCGCGCCCGCCGTCGCGACGTACGACCCCGCATCCGGCGCGGCTGGGGCTTCGCGGGGGAGCGGGCCGCCCTCGTCGGCGTGCTGCGCGACCTCAACACCACGCTGGTCGCCGACGCGATGCTGCGCGGGCGTCGGGCGATCTACGTGGACTACGTGGACTACGACGCCGTCGCGCACCACGCAGGTGTGCTCCAGCCCGAGTCGCTCTCGGCGCTGGAGGGCATCGACGTGGTGCTGGCCCAGCTCGAGAAGGTCGCCGCCGTGGCGCCGCGCCGCTACCACCTGGTCGTGCTCTCCGACCACGGCCAGTCGCAGGGGGAGATCTTCGCCGACAGGTACGGCGAGGAGCTGGCCGCCCTCGTCGCCCGGCTGGCGGACTCGACCGCCCTCGATGCGGTCCGCAACGCGGAGGGCAGCGGCTCGCTGAACTCGATGGTCGCCTCGGCCGGCGGTCGCGACTCCGTGATGGGCCGCGCGCTCGACCGCGTCTCGGACCACCTGACCGACGACACCTCCGGCGCCGTCGCCGAGCCGCGGCCGACCGCGCAGGCGACCACGCAGGAGGACACGCAGGAGGCGGCGCCGGCGAACCGGTTCATGGTCTTCGGCTCGGGCAACCTCGGACTGGTCTATGTGGCCGGCGAGCCACGTCGGCTGACCCTGGAGGAGCTGTCGGAGCGCTTCCCGGGCCTCGTGCCCGGCCTCGCCGCCCATCCCGGCATCGGCTTCGTGGTGGGACGCTCCGCCGAGCACGGCCCCGTCGTGCTCGGCGCGGGCGGGGAGCATCGGCTCCGCGACGGGACGATCGTCGACACGGACCCGCTCGCGCGGTTCGGCCCGCACGCGGCGGCGTTCGTGCGGCGCGTCGAGGCGATGGAGGAGGCGCCCGACCTGTACGTCAACAGCCTGCTCGACGACCTCGGCGAGGTCGCCGCCTTCGAGGACCTCGTCGGCTGCCACGGCGGGCTCGGAGGCTGGCAGGACCGCGCCATGGTGGTGCACCCGGTCGACCTGCCCCTGCCCGGTGACCTGCCCGACGGCATGGTCGTGGGCGCCCACGAGCTGCACCGCGTGTTCGTCGGCTGGCTCGAGCAGCTGGGCCACCGCACGAGCCTGACAACGAAGCTGTCCCGGTAAGGCGGTCGGGAGCCGGTGAGCACGCAGACCCGTCGCCGTCCGCTCTCCCATTGGTTCGTCGACCCCGAGAGCCCTCGCGCACGGCGACCGCTGGACGTCACCGTCACGGTGGGCGGAGTGCTGGTCGGGATCATCGGCACACACGCCGCGCTCGACCGCGGCCCGGTCCAGGACGCCGTCGCTCGGCTGGCCGCCTCGCTGCCGGACTGGGCGGTCACGTCCGGGCGGGCGGCGTACGCCGTCGTGGCGGCGTACGCCGTCGTCGTCGTGCTGGTCGCGGTCGTGTCCCCGTGGCGTCATACGCCGCTGGCCCTCACGCTCCTCGTCGCTGTGCCGGTCGCCGTGATCCTGTCGGCGGTCACGTCGCTCCTCGCGGACGGCCGACTGCCCGGGCTGATCGCCGGGTCGACCGCCCATGGCCAATGGGGTGAGCCGATCCTGCCGGTGACCGCGCTCACGGCGGTCCTCCTGGTGCTGCGCGCCTGGATGGTCGAGCCGCTCCGGCGCTACGACACCGCGCTCGTCGGACTGCTGGCCGTGGGCGCCTGGGTCAGCGGGACCGCGGAGCCGTCGTTCATCGTGAGCGCGCTCGCCTGGGGCCTGGCCGGGGCGGGTGTCGGGCTGCTCGCGGCCGGGTCCCCGGGCGGCCATCCCGACCTCGCCGACGTCGCCGCCTCGCTGAGCGCCCTGGGCGTCGAGGCGCACGACCTCGGTTTCGCCGACCGGCAGCCGGTCGGGGCCCGGGTCGTGGACGGCACCTCGGCGGACGGCACGCCGCTGCGGGTGAAGGTCTACGGCCGGGACGCGGTCGACGCCTACCGGGCCTCGCGGTGGTGGCGGACCATCATCTACCGCGACCAGGTCATCCCCGAGGCCACGAGGCTGCAGCTGGTCGAGCACGAGGCGCTGCTGACCCTCCTCGCCGAGCAGGCCGGCGTACCCGTGGCGCCCGTGGTCGCGGCCGCCGAGACCGGCGGCGACGCGCTGCTGGTGCTGGCTCCTCCGCCGGCCGTGGTCGTCGCCGTCGACGCGGACGAGGCAGCGCTGACCGACGCCAGGCTCGCCGAGATCTGGCGTGTCGTCGGACTCCTGCACGGGGCCGGGCTCTGCCACGGACAGCTCACCTTGGAGCACCTCGCGTTCGCCGGCGGCGCCGGTGGCTCTGTCGACCTCGGCGGGTCCGTCGTCGTGACCGACCTCGCGGACGGCTCCGTCGCGGCGCCGTCGGCCCGGTTGCAGCAGGACGTGGCCACCCTGCTGACCAGCCTCGCGCTGCGCGTCGGACCTGACCGCGCGGTCGACGCGGCCGTCGCCGAGCTCGGCCCCGAGGCGGTCGCCGGGTCGCAGCCCTACCTCCAGCGCGCGGCCCTCCCGCGCAGTCTCCGGGGCAGCGTGCACCCCAAGACCGTGCTCGACGACCTGCGCCGGGTCATCGGCGAGCGGACGGGGGTGCCGCCGTCACCGCCGGCCCCGATCGTGCGGATCAAGTGGCAGGACCTGCTGCGCACGGCGATCATCCTGCTCGCGGCGTACGCCCTGCTGGCGGCGCTCGTGCAGCTGGACTGGGCAGTGGTCGTGGACTCCTGGAGGAACGCGACCTGGGCCTGGATCATCCTCGGTCTGCTCATCGCGCAGGCCACGACCGTGTGCGACTCGGTGACCACGATGTCGTGCGTCCGCACCCGGCTGCCGCTGGTGCCGCTCGTCCACCTGCAGTATGCGATCAAGCTCGTCGGCCTCGCGGTGTCCGCGACGGCCGGCCGCGCGGCGCTCACCGCGACGTTCCTCACGAAGTTCGGCGAGCGTCCCGCCGTCGGTGTGACCGTCACGGCACTCGACTCCGCGGCCGGGACAGTGGTCAACGTCGGGGTGACGCTGGTCTTCCTGCTGGTCGACGACGACCTGGTCTCGTCGGTCTCGCTGGAGACCGACAACATCGCGCGGCTGGTCGGGGTGCTTCTTCTCGCGGCCGTCGTGTCGGTGGCGGTCGTCGCGTCCGTGCCGCGGCTGCGTCGCTCGGTCCTGGGGGTCGCCCGGCAGCTGTGGGAGGCGCTCGTCGTGGTGCGCGACAGCCCGGCGCGGGCCGCGCTCCTGCTGGGCAGCAACCTGGCCTCGCTCGTCGTCACGGCGATCGCCCTGCTCTGCATGGTGGAAGCCATCCATCCCGGGCTCTCCCTCGCCGAGACGGTGGCGGTGACCGGCGTCTCCAGCCTCATCTCCGCGGTCATCCCGGTGCCGAGCAACATCGGGGTCGGCGAGGCGGCGATCACGGCCGCGCTCGGCCTCGTCGGCGTGCCGGCGGCGCCGGCGTTCGCGATCGCGGTGACGCAGCGGATCGCGACGTCGTACCTGCCGCCGGTCTTCGGGTCGTACTCGCTGCGCTGGCTGCGCCGGGAGGACTACCTGTGACGACACGGTGCACGATGCCTCAGTGCATGCTCTCCATCCCGGGGGACGGCGACCGCGACGGTGACGGTGATGGCGACCAGGGCGCCGACGACGACTGCGGGAGCAGGCCGTTCCGTACGATCAGGCAGGGGCCCGGCGTGCCGACGTCCCGGGTGGCGGCACGGTAGGCCTTGAGCTGGTCCTGGCCGCGCTGCCACATCGACAGCCACATCTGGGTGGCCGCCGTGGGCGACAGCTTCCCGGTGCGCAGCCGCTCCATGTCGCGCACGTGCATGTCCCACGTGTTGACCGCGGTCCGCGCCGCGTCCAGCGCCCGCACCTCGGCGTCGACGTGTGCGGCGCAGCTGCGGAGGTCGGCCGGGGCGGCCTTGTCCAGCAGCCCGGGGGCGGGACAGTCCACACCCGATCCCCGCAGCGTCCGCAAGGCGGCGTGGAAGTGGTCGATCCGGTGCTGCGCGCCCACTCGCGTCTGGTTCCAGAACGCGGTCGCCTGCGGCAGCGTGATCGCGCCGACGACGAGCTTGTTCATCGCGCCGATGTGGACCTCCCACTGGTCCATCGCCGGGGCCGCGGCCTGCAGCGGTGTGGTCAGGGAGTACGCCGCCGTGGCACATCGTTCGAGCCGGCTCGGTGAGGGCGGGACCGACGCCACGGCCGCCAGCTGGTTCTGGAGGCGCGCCGCGGCCGAGCTGTCGGGTGCCTGCTGCGCGCCGCCGCCGCTCATCAGCGACACCATCACCCACACGAGAGCGAGGACGGCCGCGCCGACGGCGACTCCGCCGGCGAACAGGATCCCCGGGCGGTCGCCCATGCTCTCAGCCACGTCCTCGTCGAGCTGTTGGTTGTCGTCGTACCCCATGATTCGTCCGCCATCTCCGAGCAGAAGCGCTTCGTCCCACCGCCCACTGTGCGCCCGCGGTCGCGCCCGCGCTCTCACCCAAACAAGGTAAAACGCCGCAGCGCGACCCGCGCGACGCGCGCGTCCGAGCACACGGTGCTGGTGCCGGGACCGGATCCGGGGTAACAATGCCGAGCCGGCCGACCCGGGCCCGGCGTCGCGAGAGGACACGTGGCCATGGCACGAGCACGGATCTGGACGATCGGACTGGCGGCCGCGGCGGTCGCCGCCGCGGGGATCACGGGCCCGGCCGGCCCTGCCGGCGCCACCAAGCCAGGGAGCGGCTCCGCCACCGGGACCGCGCGGATCTTCATGGTGAACCCGGTGCAGTCCAGCGGGGACCAGTCGCTCGTGGACGCCAAGGACTCCGCGACGGCGGTGCCGGCGAGCCAGTACGTCACCGTCCCGCTGACCCACCTCGACGGCTCGGGCTACCTGCGCGGTGACTACGCCGTGGTCGAGTCCAGCACCGGCACGCCGGCGTTCTCGAAGACCAACCAGTTCCTCTACAACCGCCAGGACGACCAGTTCGAGCAGACGATGGCCTACTTCTGGGTGACCCAGGCGCAGACCTACCTGCACCAGCTGGGCTTCGGGGAGTCGCTCCGGGGGGTTGTGAACCAGCCGTTCCCCGTCAAGATCGACCAGTACGGCGGCGACAACTCCTACATGACCGACAAGCCGTACCGGATCCGGCTGGGCAAGGGCGGCGTGGACGACGCCGAGGACGCCGAGGTGATCGTCCACGAGTACGGGCACGCCGTGCACGAGAGCCAGGTGCCCGGCTTCGGCTCCAGCCTGGACGCCGGGTCGATCGGCGAGGCGTTCGGCGACTACCTGGGTGTCAGCGTGGGGCTCGACGCGGCGGCGCAGCACAACTGGCCGGTGCGCACCGACCCCGCCTGCGTGGCCGACTGGGACTCGGTGTCCTACACGAGCGCGCCGCACTGCCTGCGCACCCTGCACGAGAACCTGACCGTCGCCGACCGGATCGGCGAGGTCCACTTCGACGGCCAGATCTGGAGCCAGGCGCTGTGGGAGAGCCGGCTGGGCTACCAGCGGCTGGGGCTGGGCGCCCGGGCGTGGGACACGACCCTGATCGAGTCGCAGTTCGGGTACGCGCCGGACACGTCCTTCTCCGCGGCCGCCGCGACGACGTACGCCACGGCGCTGCGCCGGGACGGCCAGGCCGCCGCGAAGGTGGTCCGCGACGCGTTCGCCGCGCGCGGGATCACCTTCTGACGGTCCCGACCGCTCAGTAGCTGAAGCGCCCGACCAGCTGCTGCATGACGCCGGCCGTGCGAGCCAGGTCCTCGGCGGCCTGGCTCGTGCTGCCGGCAGCGGCGTGGCTCTCGTTGGCCGCCTCGGCGACCCCGGTCACCGCCTCGGCGATGCTGCTGGAGCCTGCGGCGGCCTGACCCACGTTGCGGCTCATCTCGTTGGTCGTGGCGGTCTGCTGCTCGACGGCCGAGGCGATCGTGGTCTGGCTCTCGCTGATCTGGCCGACGATGTGGCTGATCTCCCCGATCGCCGCCACGGCCTGGCTGGTGTCCGCCTGGATGGCCTCGACCTGACGGCTGATGTCGCCCGTGGCCTGGGCTGTCTTGGACGCCAGCTCCTTGACCTCGTTGGCGACGACCGCGAAGCCCTTGCCGGTCTCGCCCGCGCGCGCCGCCTCGATGGTGGCGTTGAGCGCCAGGAGGTTCGTCTGCTCCGCGATGGAGGTGATGAGCTTGACGACGTCACCGATCTGCGCCGACGAGGACCCGAGCCGGGCGATCGTCTCGCTGGTGGCCTGGGCGGCGCCGACCGCGCGGTTGGCGATCCCCGCCGCGTCGGCCGCGCTGCGGGCGATCTCCTGGATCGAGGCCGCCATCTCCTCGGTGCCGCGAGCGACGGTCTGCACGTTGCTCGAGACGATGTCGGCGGAGTCGACGACCAGCTTGGCCTGACCGGCCGACGCGGCCGCGGAGTCCGACATCTGGCCGGAGACGCCGGTGAGGCGCTCGGAGGCGGACGTCAGCGAGCGTGCCTCGGCGTCGAGCTCGGACATCGAGGTCGCGAGGCCACCGAGCACGTCGTTGAGCGCCGTGCCCATCTGGGACAGCTCGTCGCGGCCGTCGGCCTCGGCGCGGGTGTCGAGTCGGCCGGTGGCGGCGACGTGGAGCACGTCCACGAGCCGGCGTACCGGCCCGGTGATCGAGCGGGTGACCAGCACCAGCAGGCCGATCGTGAGCGCGGCCGCGAGCAACAACGTCAGCACGACGATGCGGCGGCCGGTGCTCAGGTCGGCGCTCTGCTGGGCCTTGAGGTCGGCGACACGCTTGTCGACGAGCTTGCGGTAGTGGGAGGCGGCGTCGTAGACCGCCGACCAGGCCGCGCCCGCAGGTCCGCCGTTGATGCTGTCCATGACGCCCGGCAGGGCCTTCAGGCCGTCGCGGTGCAGCTGGGTGCGGAGCACGGCGTCGGCGTCGAAGAACTGCTGGAAGTTCGCCTCGGTCTGAGCGATGATCGTGCGCTCGTCGCTCGTCAGGACGCTGCGGTCCATGTCGGCGTACATCTTCTCGATGCCGGCACGCGACGTCGCGAAGCCCTTGATGTTGTAGTCCTGGTCCGCGAGCCCGCGGTCCACGCCGTAGGCGGCGGCGTCGGCGATGTAGAGACCCTGCCACCCGGTGATGTCATTGATGCGGATGAGCAGGTCGTCGGAGATCTGCTGGGCCTTCTGGACGCGCTCGATCTCGTGGCTCTTCACGGTGGCGTCGTGCTGGGCGATGGCGTCGACGGCGATGGCGGAGCCGAGGAGCACGCCGCAGAGTGTGAACACCGCACCGAGGCGTACGCCGATGGAGTGGTTGCGCAGGCGGAGGGCGCGCGTGAGCATGGCAGATCTCGCATCCGGTCAGGGAGTGGTGCCCTGTGCATCGGCCCACGGCGCCCGGATCTGAGCCGCGCCGCGTTCACCCCTCCTGGAAGGCGGGGTGCCTCGTCGTGACCCGTCGGCCGGCGGCCAGGTGGCCACCGAGGAAGCCGGCGGCGGTCGCCGCCGTCGCTCCGGCGAGGCCGAGGAGCACGCCGGCGGTCCAGCGCTCACGGCGGCGCGCCAGCCACGACCCGGTGAAGCAGGTCACGGCGATCACGTTGCCGACGGCGTGCACGTCCGCCGTACGCCGGTCGCGCGCCGTGCCGAGCGCCGCCCACTCGGCCCAGCCGGTGAGGACCGTCGGCACCGCGCTCGCGATGCCGAGCCCGACCAGCTGCCGAGCGACCGGGCGCGCCGACGGGCCGCCGATGAGGTCCAGCACGTTGGCCGACGTCCAGAACCCGATCGGCAGGTCCGTCAGCAACGGGTGCAGCGCGTGCCCGAGCCACGTCCCCTGCAGCAGGTCACGGCGTCTGGGGTCGGCGACCAGCGCCTCCGCGAGGGGACGCACCAGCTCCGAGAACGAGTCCAGCGCGGCAGCGCCCTCGACCTGCTCGGCCAGCCGCACCAGCGGGCCGCGCGCCGCCGGTCCGCTCTCCCGCATGTGCGCCATGGCTCTGCCCTCCGGTCGGTCCTGGCTCGGTGGTTGCCCAGTGCTCTGTGATTGCCCAGTGCTCGGTGGTTGCCCAGTGCCCCGATCGCGGCCGTTCCCAACGCCTGACCAGGGTGGTTCTGTGCGCTGAGGCATGGGAACTTGTCGGGTATGACAGCCGACCCGCTGGATGGCCAGCGCCGCTTCGTCGTGCAGCGGCACCGGGCGAGGCGGCTGCACTACGACCTGCGCTTCGAGATCGACGGTGTCCTCGTCAGCTGGGCGGTCCCGCGCGGCCCGACACTCGACCCGGCCGCCCGGCGACTGGCCGTGCACGTCGACGACCATCAGATCGAGCACCTGACCTTCGAAGGGGTCATCCCGCGCGGGAAGTACGGCGACGGGGACGTGATCGTGTGGGACACCGGCACGTGGGAGCCGATCCACACCGACGATCCGGCGGCCGCCGTTCGCGACGGCGAGCTGCATGCGGAGATGTACGGGGAGAAGCTGCGCGGCCGGCTCGTGCTCGTCCGACGCGACGGCGACGAGAAGAACTGGTTGCTCCTGCACAAGCACGACGAGCACGCCGTCGACGGCTGGGACCCCGAGGACCACCCGAGGTCGGTCGTCAGCGGGCGTACGAACGACGAGGTGAGGGCCGACCGAGTCACGCCGCGTGGAGGCGGCGGAGGAGGTCGGCGTCGTCGACGGAGACGTGATGGGTGCCGGTGCTGTTGACGACGCGGAGGAGTCCGTGGGGTGTGGTCCACAGGTAGGTGCCCAGGCCGAGCTGCTCGACGTGATAGCCGAGGTGGGTCTTCGCGCGGTGCGAGTGTCGATCCAGAGGCGCGTCGTTGTGGTCGCCGGTCTGGCCCGGTGGTCCGAGCGGGTCGTAGGGGACGACGTGGTCGTGGTCGACGCGCGTCGTGGTCCCGCTGGCGTGGGGGAAGACGGAGGTGACGGTGCGGAGCATCGTGCGTGCCTTGACGCTCTGCGGGTGCTCGTAGCCGTTGACGCTGGCACCGCTGTTGAGGTCGATGACCGGGGCGAGGGTGATGTGAGCGTGCCCGACCACGGAGGCGAGCTGCTCGACCAGGAGCGGACCCAACCCGGTCCGGGCCACCGCGGTCGTGCCCTCGAGGGCGGCCTGGTGGAGGTGTACGTAGACCACTGCTCGGGGGCGGCGCGCCCGGCGCTGCTCCTCCGAGGATCCGGCGGCGTCGAGCACGCCGAGCAGCTCGGCCAGGTCGTGTGGTCGGGCGAGCCAGCCGAACGCGGCGGCGCGCAGCTCGTCGGGCGTCGGGGCCTCGCCGAGCTCGGGGTGGTGCTGGGCGCGGAGGTCGGGGTTGGCGGCGAGCCGGTCGGCGACGAGCTGGACGGTGGCGTCGACCCAGACTGCGTCGGCGGCGTCGACCCGGGCGAACACGGATCGGAGCCCGGGCACGTCGTCCTCGCGGCTCGACGTGAGCCAGACCCCCTTGGCCTGGCGGGCGGCCTCGAGCTCGGCACGACGGGCCTCGGTGTCAGCCTCGATGACCTTGGCCTCGGCCAGGGCGAGCAATCGGCCGGGGGAGAGGCCGACCGCCTCGGCCACGGCGGCGTCGAGGAGTGCGGCGCCTTCACGGGAGAGCTGGCGCGACGTGTGGGCGACCTTGCGAGCGACCCAGGCCTCGAGCCGCAGCTGCTGGACCTGGACCCAGACGAGGGGGAGCCGGTGGCGCAGGTCGAGCAGGTCGGCGACCAGGGCGCGGGTCGCGTAGACGTGCTCGGAGCGCGCGACCGCGAGCTCGGCCAGGCACAGGTCACGCACCAGCGGGGTGCCCTCACCGCCGAGCCGGACCAGCCGCTCGCCGCCCTCGACGTCGGCCTCGGGGCCGGCGGGATGTAAGTCGGCGGAGTGCAGGTCGGCCCAGGCCAGCACGAGGTCGTACTCGGCGAGGAACGCCTGTCGCCGGTCGGCCACGGCCCACTCGGCACGCGTCAGCACGTCGGCCGGCGTGTAGTCCGAGGGAGCGATCGTCACGTCGCCATATTATCGAACACGCATTCGATCCACAAGAGGTTGGGCACAGACTTCTTCGTCTGCCGGTGGACCCGTCAGGACGCGACGCCTCACCACGCATCACCCGGCCGGTCCTCGCACGTGACCGGCACGGCCAGGTCAGGGACGACCGAGCGGTCGAGGCGCAGCACCATCAGCCCGCCGTGCTCGCCGTCCGGGAGGACGCCCTCGGCCGTCCGTGTGTAGGACAGGCCGCGCCACCGGTCCCAGCCGAGGAGCTCGTAGAACCCCCTCGCGCGCCCCGTCGAGAGGAGCGCGGCCGGCCAGCGGGAGGAGATCTCGTCGCGCAGCATGCCCATCACCTGCCGGCCGATGCCTTCCCCCTGCCGGTCGGGATCGGTGGCGACGGCCTCGACGTAGCCGACGGTCCGCCAGGGCTGGTCCCCGAACCGGATCAGCCTCGGCACAGCGCTGGCGTGTCCGACGAGGCGGCCGCCGTCGCGGGCCAGGACGTGCACGCCGCCGTACGCGTGGTCGGCGTCGTCGTCGCTGAAGCGGTCGCCGAAGGCGCGATCCCAGAGCGCACGCAAGGAGCGGCGATCCTCGTCGTCGAGGTCCTCACTGGCGACGGCGACGACCTCCACGACCGCCAATCTACGGGGGGAGCGGCAGGGATTGACGTCTCGGGCCACCGGGATTGACGTCTCGGGCCGCGGGGATTGACGTCTCGGCATGGGAGGGGCTGGGGTCGGGTATCGAGGCGACATGACCGAGGGGTTCGACGTCGCACTGCTCGACATCGACGGGACGCTGCTGGACTCGACCTACCACCACGCCGTGGCGTGGGCACGCGCCTTCTCCGGCGTCGGGCACCCGGTGCCGGTGTGGACGCTGCACCGCCACATCGGCATGGGCGGAGACCGGCTCATCCCTGCGGTCTCCTCCGCCGAGATCGCGGAGCGGTTCGGGGACGAGCTGACCGAGCGGCACACCCGGGCGTACGACGAGCTGATCGGCGAGACCGGGCTGCTGCCCGGCGCCCGGGAGCTGCTCGACGGGCTCCGCGCCGCCGGCCTGCGGGTCGTGCTCGCGAGCTCGTCGCAGCCGCAGCACGCCGAGCACGCGCTCGACCTGCTCGACGCGGGCGACCGCACCGACGCCTGGACCACCAGCGAGGACGCCTCGGAGTCCAAGCCCGATCCCGAGCTGCTGGAGAAGGCGCTCGAGCGGGTCGAGGGATCGCGCGCGGTGATGATCGGCGATGCCACGTGGGACGTCTACGCGGCGGCCGAGGCCGACATCCCGACGATCGGGCTGCTCTCGGGCGGGTTCGGCGAGGGAGAGCTCAGGGCCGCCGGCGCCGTGGCGGTCTACGCCGACCCCGCCGATCTGCTCTCGTCCCTCGGCGAGGCGCTCCGGCTGGCAGCGGGCGAGTAGTCACCGCTGCTCGAGGATGCGCGCCGCGCGGCGCAGGTCGGCGCGGACCGCGGGTGGCGCGAGGGCCTGCAGGACCAGTCGGGCCGGCCAGGGCGAGCCGCTGACCTCGACGGTGCCCTCGACGCGCGTCCCCCTCGGGTGCGGGTGGAAGTGCAGCGTGAGCTCGGCGCACAGGCCGCGCCACCGGCCGACCTCGCTCCAGACGCCCGGCGCTCCGGACGGTCCCGCCGCGTGCATCTCCACGATCTCCATCCTTGGGCGGGCGCCGACGGCCGTGCGGTCGATCCAGCGCGTGCCGACCCCGGTCGGCCCGTCGTCGTCGAGCTCGACGGCCCGCAGGCTGGACTGCCACTCCGGCCGGTGACGAGGCTCGGAGAGGTAGTCGAACACCCGCTGCGGGGGTGCGGCGACGTTCAGCGTGAAGCTGGACATGGCGGGCACTAGGACGGACCAGGTCCGCGCGGCTCCCGCGCGAGGATCACCAGCGACCCAACCACGACGGCGATGAGCCAGACGACCAGCTCGGCCATCCCCACGCCGAGGCCGCCCAGGACCACGAGGAACACCAGCATCAGGCCGACGAACGTCACCAGGCGCATGACGAGGATCGGCGAGCGCGGACGGTTCGGCATGAGCCGACGCTACAAGCGTCTCTCCGGCGCCGCCAGGCATCGCTGCGGTCGGCGCTACTCCTTCGGCGTCGGGCAGGCCGTGCCCCGGCGCAGCGAGTACGGCGCCGTGATCCGGTAGAGCCCGCGGTGAGGGGCGTCGAGGACGACCCAGTCGTCCTCGGGCGTGCCGGGGATCCGGAGCACCGACAGGCAGCCGTCGACGTTCTCCTCAGGCGTCCGCGGCGGCGCCAGCACGTGGCCCGACGCGTCCACGAGGGTCAGCCACGGCGAGGTCGGGATGCGCACCCACACCTTGGCGGGGTAGGCGACCCGGACGGTCACCTCCGCCTGGTCGAACGAGACCAGCCGACCGGGCGCGTCCACGAGCGGTCGGGGGTCCTCGACGGCGTACAGGCGCCAGGAGGCGTTGGACCAGACCGGCCGCAGGTAGGGCAGCCCGCCCTCGACGAGACTCGCCTCCTGCACGGCGGCGTTGTCGGCCCGACCCGGTGTCAGCACCACGTAGCGGACCGCCCAGCGGTCGAGCCACGAGCGGTAAGCGGCCGCGGTGAGCGGCACGTCGCGGTCGTAGAACAGGGGGTTGCGCTCGGCGTCGGCCTGGCGGTTCCAGCCGCGCGCGAGGTTGAAGTACGGCGCCAGGGCGGCCGCGTCACGGTGCGACTTCGGCGGCACGACCTCGACCCGGCCGAGGTGGGCGTCGGTCTGGTTCAGCTGGCGCACGAGCGCGTGGATGTCGGCCGCCCACGCGGCGTCGGGCGCGGTGGTCACGACATCCGTCGCGGCGACGGCGACCTGCCAGATGCCCGAGGTGAGCAGCGCGGCGGCGAGGAGGCCGGCCGTCCGCCGCCGGAAGCCGCCCGCCATCGCCGCGACGGCGAGGAGCACCCCGCCGAAGAGGAGCGCCAGCCGTGTGACGTTCGAGCCGACCGGCGAGGGGATGACCCAGCACAGCAGGACGCCGAGCGTGTAGACGGCGGTGCCGAGCCGGACGACCCGCCAGTCGCGGGGCACGAGGACGAACACCGCGACGCCCATCGCGACCGGCAGGATGATCGACCCCCAGGACATCGGCTGTCGTCCGGAGAACGGGAAGGCGAGGGTGCTGGCGCCGACGACCAGGACGGGCGGGATGCCGATCGCGTACGCCGCCGCGCGCCGCCGAGCGAGCCAGAGACCGGCCGCGGCCACGCCGACGAAGAGCCCCGCGACCGGTGACCCGGCCGTGGCCAGGCCCGACAGGAGCGCCGCCAGCCCGGCACGTGCCACCTGACGGCGCCAGCCGTCGGTGCGCCAGCCGATCGGCCGGGCGCCCATCTCCTGGGCGAGGACCAGGGCACCCAGGCCGAACATCATGCCCAGCCCGAACGTGACCCGCCCGGACACGGCGTTGCCGACGAGCGCCACGGTCCCGACGAGCGCGGGCACGAGCGGACGCCGCACCACCCCGCTGCGCACGATGAGCAGCGCGAGCAGCGCCGACGAGACGCCACCCGCGATCACCATGGTCGTGCGCACGCCGAGCGCGGCCATCACGAAGGGGCTGATCAGGCTGTACGACGCGGCGTGCATGCCGCCGTACCAGGCGAGGTTGTAGGCGCTGCCCGGGTGCGCCCGCGCGAACTCGGCCCACGCGTCCTGCGCCGCGATGTCGCCGCCGCTGTTGGCCAGCAGCAGCCACCACAGCAGGTGCAGCACGACCCCGACGACGAACGAGGTGGCGACCGGGTGCGCGGCCGGCCCGCGGAGCTCGACCGTCGGGCGGGCCGGCTCGGCCAGCGCCGTCATGCGCGCTCCCTCACGGGTGCTCATCGCAGCTCATGTGCGCGGTGGCCGCACGAGCACATGGCCGATCGCGACCGCGACCGCCGCGATGACGAGGCCGGCCAGGTCGTCGAGCGTGAAGTGCCAGCCCCAGTAGATGGTCGAGACCATGATCGCGACGAGGTAGACCGCCATCGCGGCACCGAGCCACTTGTGGCCGTAGTAGAACGCCATGAAGCAGACCAGCGCCGTGAAGCCCGTGTGCAGACTCGCGAACGCCGAGATGCTGACGAACGTCGTCGGCGAGGTCGGGTCGGCGAGGAACTCCTGGCGCTGGCTGAGGTATTCCGCCCAGGTGCTCGTGATCGACGTGTGCGGCAGCCCGGCGAACTCCTGCGGCGCGCTGGCGAACGGCCCCAGGCTCGGGACGAGGTAGTAGCTGGCGGTGCCGAGGATCCACGTCCACATCGCGGCGACCAGGAAGACGTAGCCGCGCTGGATCGTGCGGCTGAAGACGAGCGCGATGACGACGGACGCCGCGGTCAGGTAGGTGAACGACTTGTAGACGGCCATCAGCACGTACGCCGCCGTGTGCTGCCCGAGCAGGTCGTGGAGCATCACCGCCGGGCTGTCGCCGAAGATCCGCCGGTCGGCGTCGAGCAGCCAGCTGTCGCGCGGGGTGTTGAACGCGTCCCAGCTCTTGAGGTTGCGGTAGCAGAAGTAGACGAGGTGGTACGCCGTCAGGCCGGTCACCAGGAGCACCAGCCGCTCCGGCGTCCAGCGCGCGCCGAGCGTCCGGCGCACGCTGCGCTGCCCGCCGGGCGTCCGCAGCCACCGCCAGGCGGCGTCGGCGACGAGCGCGATGACCAGGCCGCTCAGCGAGTACTCCAGCTTGCCGCTGAACATCCGGCCGCCCGGGTCCTTGAACCCGACGCCGACGTGGTGCGACCAGAAGAACGCGACCATCGCGAAGGCAAGGACCGTCAGCCACACCCCGATGAGGTAGGTGTGGCGCTGCGGCTCGTCGGCGCCACCGACGGGCTCGCGCCGGTCGAGGTCGACGACCGCCGTCGGCTCGTCGCCAGGGATGCTTGCCACTAGGGCATGGTACGGCCCCCTGCGGGGCCGACCGTCATTCCGGGACGGGCTCCGCGGTGACCTCGGACACCTCCGCGGTGGTCTCCTCCGGGTCGGCTCGCAGCAGTCGCCGGGCGGCCTCGGAGACGAGCAGGCAGCCGAGCGCGATGACGACGTACCGCTCGAGCATGACGTGCATCGGCACCGTGTGACGGACGAGGCACTGCCAGATGGCCGGCGACGCGACCAGGGCCGCGAAGGCGAGCACCGGCAGGGTGAGACCTCCGGCGCGGGCGGTGTGCGGGTCCTGGTCGCCGGCGTCGAGGGGCAGCGACGGCTCGTCGAAGAGGCTCAGCGTCGTCATGCCGAGACCGCCAGTGCCGCACCGGGCACGTCGGCCCGCTCGCCGGTGACCGTGCCGAGTGAGCGCACGGAGAGTGCGCCGGCGATCTCGCTGTAGGACAGGACCGGCAGCCGGTCGAGCGCCGGAGCCACCAGCCGTCGTACGGCGGCCCGCAGCTGTGGCGCGCAGACGAGGACGGGCCGCGCGCCGGTGTTCTCGCCGTCGGTCGCCAGGGTGTGCAGCGAGAACAGGATGTTCTGCGCGAGCTCGGGGTTGAGCGCCAGCACCGCGCCGTTGTCGCTGGAGCGCAGCGCCTCGAGCATCGACTGCTCCAGGCGCGGGTCGAAGCTGATCGCCGAGACGACGCCGTCGGTGAGGTACGGCGCCACGACCGCCTGGCCGAGCGCGGCGCGGGCGGCCTCGACGAGCTGGTCGGTGTCCTTCGTGACGGCTGCGCGCAGCGACAGCGCCTCGAAGATGCGGACCAGGTCGCGGACCGAGACCTGCTCGTCGAGGAGGCCGCGGAGGACCCGCTGGATCTCGCCGAGCGAGAGCAGCACGGGGGTGAGCTCCTCGATGACGACCGGGTGGCTGCGCTTGACGACGTCGGTGAGCAGCCGGACGTCCTCGCGGCCGAGCAGGCGGCCGGCATGCGTGTTGACGACCTCGGCGAGGTGGGTCGTGATGACGCTCGCCCGGTCGACGACGGTGGCGCCGGAGATCTCCGCCTGGTGACGCAGCTCGGCGGGGATCCACTTCGCGTCGAGGCCGAAGACCGGCTCGCGGGTCGGCGTCCCCGGCAGCGCGCCGAGGTGGTCGCTGATCGCGAGGACGGTGCCGCGCGGCGCCTCGCCGCGGGCGACCTCGATGCCGAAGAGCGTGATCGCGTAGGTGTTCATCGGCAGCTCGAGGTTGTCGCGGGTGCGCACCGGCGGGATGACGATGCCGAGGTCGCCGGCCACCTTGCGGCGCAGCGCCTTCACGCGGTCGAGCAGGTCGCCGCCGGAGGACGCGTCGACCAGGTCGATGATGTCGGCGGCGAGCTCGAGGCCGAGCGGGTCGACCAGGATCTCCTGCGCGAGCATCTCGGGGGAGTCGGGGGACGGCACCAGCTCGGCGCCGGGGAGCGAGGCGGCGGGTGCCGGCTGGCTCTCGTCGACACGGCTCGAGGCGAGCAGCATCAGGCCGCCGGCGACGATGAACGGGATCTTGGGCAGGCCCGGGATGAGGCAGAGCGCCAGCCCGGCGAAGCCGGCGATCCGCAGCGGCATCTTGCGGCGCAGCAGCTGGCCGAGGATGTCCGAGCCCATGTCGCCGTCGCTCACCGAGCGGGTGACGACGAGGCCGGTCGCGACGCTCAGGAGCAGCGCGGGGATCTGCGAGACGAGGCCGTCGCCGACGCTGAGGAGCGAGTAGGTGTTGACGGCCTCCGAGAAGCTCATCCCGCTCTGCGCGACGCCGATCGCGAAGCCGCCCAGCAGGTTGACGAGCGTGATGACGATGGCCGCGATGGCGTCGCCCTTCACGAACTTCGAGGCACCGTCCATCGCGCCGTAGAAGTCGGCCTCGGCATGCACCTCGGCGCGGCGACGACGGGCCTCGTCCTCGTCGATGAGGCCGGAGTTGAGGTCGGCGTCGATGGCCATCTGCTTGCCGGGCATCGCGTCGAGCGTGAAGCGGGCGCCGACCTCGGCGACGCGCCCCGCGCCGTTCGTGATGACGACGAACTGGATGACCAGCAGGATCGCGAAGACGATCAGCCCGACGATCAGCGAGCCGCCGACCACGAAGTGGCCGAAGGTGTCGATCACCTTGCCCGCGAAGCCGTGCAGCAGGACCAGCCGGGTGGCGCTGACGTTGAGCGCGAGCCGGAACAGCGTCATCACCAGCAGCACGGACGGGAACGCCGCGAAGTCCAACGGCCGCGGGACGAACATCGCGGTCAGCAGGATCAGCAGGGCGCCCGAGATGTTGAGCGCGATCAGCAGGTCGAGCAGCATCGCCGGCAGCGGCACGACGAGCATCACGACGATCATCACGATGCCCACGGGCACGCCGAGCTTGGTCAGCGACTTCATGACGGGCGACTCTCCTGGGTCAGAGCCGTCCGTGGCGCTGGGCGAAAAACGGCCCGCCGTCCTGGCGGTCCCTCAGGTGTCTCGTCGGCAGGCGACCCGGGCGACCTGAGGCAATCGGCGGACGAGTCTGGGCGACCGCGGGTCAGGAGGTCTCGGCGGCCGGGGTCGGGCGGCGCCGCCGGACGGACGTGGGCACGACGGGCAGCGGCTGGTCCGCGCGCGGGCTGCGGTGGTCGCCGCCGTACTGACCCGAGCGGCGGCGGCTGATCACGAACGCGAGCACCTGCGCGACGGCGGTCCACAGCTCCGGCGGGATCTCCTGACCGACCTCGCACGAGCGGTAGAGCGCCCGGGCGAGCGGGACGTCCTGGACCAGCGGGACGCGTGCGTCGGACGCCGTCGCGCGGATCTTCGCGGCGATCGCGCCCGCGCCCCGTGCGACGACCCTCGGCGCCGACTGGCCGCTGTAGCGGATCGCGACCGCGACGTGGGTCGGGTTCGTCAGCACCACGTCGGCCAGCGGGATGTCGGCCATCATCCGGTTGCGGGCGGCGGCGAGCTGGCGCGACCGGATGGCGCTCTTGACGAGCGGGTCGCCCTCCGACTGCTTGTGCTCCTGCTTGATGTCGGAGCGGCTCATCCGCATCTGCTTGTCGACCCGCCGGCGCTGGACGGCGTAGTCCGCTGCGGCCATCACCAGCGACGCGAGCGCCACGTTGCGCATCAGCCCGAGCGCCTTGTCGTGGACGATGTCGATCGTCGTGGTGATCGGGACCAGGCCGCCGACGAGCGGGATCAGGGACCGGACCGCGACGAGGCCGAGCAGCGCGACGACAGAGCTCTTGAGGAGCATCTTGGCGCCCTCCCACAGCGCCCTGGGCCCGAAGATCTTCTTGAAGCCCTGCACCGGGTTGAGCTTCTTCAGCGACGGCTTGACCAGCTTGGGGGAGACGATCATGCCGCCCTGCGCGACGGCCGCGGCGACGGAGACGAGCAGCACGATCCCGGCGACCACCAGGATCGCGAGGAGGGTGTGCTTCGCGCCGTTGCGGAGCAGCTGCAGGGCGAGCGGCACGCTCGGGTGGTCGGCCGCGGTCAGGCTCGCGGTGATGAGCTGGCGCCACGCGTCGACCTCGTGGCCGAGGAGCGGCCCGACGGCGAGGCCGAGCACGAGCAGGGAGAGCCAGCCGCCGAGGTCCGGCGTACGCGCGATCTGACCCTCCTTGCGGGCCTCGCGCCGCCGCTTGGCGGTGGGCTTCTCCGTCCTCTCCTCACCGGAGGCCATGGGTCACCCCGCTCCGGACATGGTCGACATCGCCTGCAGCGAGTAGCCGACGAGCTTGTCGACGGCCTGCGGCAGCACGGGGAAGGACAGGCCGACCAGCAACAGGGTGAGCCCGATCTTGGCGGGATACATGATGTTGATCGCGCTCAGCTGCGGCGCCACCTTGGTGAGCAGCGCGAGTGCGAGGTCGGCGAGGAAGAGCACGGCGATCAGCGGCAGTGCGATCTGCACGGCGACGGTGAAGAACATCCCGAACGCGGTCACGACCACCGGCTCCCAGCCGGCGATGTCGGGCGTCCCGGACAGCGGCAGGAAGGAGAACGTCTTGAGCAGCCCGGCGATCACGATCAGGTGGCCGCCGCTGACCAGCAGGAGCGCCGTCGCGAGCCACTGGTGCCACTTGCCGAAGATGGTGTTCTGGTTCATCGACAGCGGGTCGAACGCCGCCGCCAGCGCGAAGCCGCCGAACAGGTCGACGAGCGTGCCCGCCGTCGAGACCGCGCTGAAGAGCAGCATGGTCACGAAGCCCATCCCGAGGCCGACCACCACCTGCGTCAGCACCACGAACAGCAGCTCGGGAGTCGAGGACGGCAGCCGGCCCTGCGCCAGCGACGGCGCGACGACGAACGACAGCCCGAGCGCGAGCACGACCTTCGCCATCGACGGGATCGACCGCGACGAGAAGGGAGGTACGACGGCCAGCCACGCCACGATCCGGACCGAGGCGAGCAGGTAGGCCATGAGGGGCGCGCCCTGGACGGTGATCGTCATGACAGCAGTGACGGGATGCTCTCGAACAGGTGCTGCGTGAACGAGACCATCGTGTGCAGCATCCAGTTGCCGCAGATCAGCAGCGCGATCCCGACGCCGATGACCTTCGGCACGAACGAGAGCGTGACCTCCTGGATCTGGGTCATCGACTGGAACAGGGAGATCGTGAAGCCGACCACGAGCGAGGTCGCCAGGATCGGCGCCGAGAGCTTGAAGGCGACCAGCATCGTCTTGAGCGCGAGCCCGATGATCGCTGTGTCGGTGAGCTCGAGCCCGGTGAGATGCACGGTGAGATGCACGGGGATCATCCGTAGCTCCCGACCAGCGCTCTGATCACGAGCGCCCAGCCGTCCACCAGCACGAACAGCAGCAGCTTGAACGGCAGCGACACCATCACCGGCGGCATCATCATCATGCCCAGCGCCATCAGCGCCCCGCTCACCACGATGTCGATCACCAGGAACGGGATGAAGATGATGAAGCCGATGATGAAGGCGTCCTTCAGCTCCGAGAGCACGAAGGCCGGCACCAGCGTCGAGAGCGGCACGTCGTCACGGCTCTTCGGCAGGTCGCGCTTCGCGACGCTGGTCAGCAGCGTCAGCTCGTCGTCGTCGGTGTTGTCGAGCATGAACTTCTGCAGCGGCTTGATGCCGGCGTCCCAGGCCTGGGCGGTGGTCTTGTCGCCCTTGAGGTAGGGCTGCACCCCGGCGTCGTTCACCTGGGAGAGCACCGGCGCCATGATGAAGAGGCTGAGGAAGAGCGCCAGCCCGGCCAGCACCTGGTTGGGCGGGCTCTGCTGCAGGCCGAGCGCGTTGCGGGTCAGACCCAGCACCACGATGATCTTGGTGAAGCTGGTGCAGGTCAGGATGATCGCCGGCGCCACCGACAGCAGGGTCAGCGCGATGATCGTGACCAGGCTGTTGCTGGGCTTGTCGGTCAGCCCGTTGAGGTTGACCGAGACGGTCGGGCCGTGCGGGTTCGCCGGGCCGCTGGGGCCCTTCGGCGCGGCGTACGCCGCCCCCGGCGCGAGCACCAGGGCAGCGATCGTCGCCCCGACCAGCCAGAGGCGCCGGCCGAGAGGGGTCAGTGAGGTCATGAGGCTTGCTTCTCCGAGATGGTGCTCGTCGGGACGGATGCGCTCGGGGCGGGGGCGCGCGTCGCGGCGGCGAGCGCCTGCTTCCAGGTCTGGCCGGACAGGAGGGACCCCGCGAGCGGGGTGGTGGCGGCGGTCGGGCCCGACCGGTGCCGTGCGGGCTCCGGCGTCTCGACGGCGACGGGCTCGGTCACGTCGACGCCGATCTCGTCGGGCTCCAGCTCGGTGAGGAGGGTGACCTGCTGCTCGGTGGTGCCGAGCACGAGGATCCGCGTGCCGACGGAGACCACGGCGACCGAGCTGCCGCGGCTGATCGGCTGCCGGTGCAGGATCTGCACCGGCGCGCCGGTGCGGCCCTGGAAGCGCTTGCCGGCGAACCGGGCGATCAGGAGCAGCAGCCCCAGCACGACCGCGAGAGAGCAGACGAGACGTACGACGAGCCCGAGCATGTCCATCGTCGCGACCTAGACCGCTGCTGCGTCGTCGAGGATCTCGGTGACGCGCAGGCCGAAGTCCTCGTCCACCACGACGACCTCGCCGCGGGCGATGAGGCGGCCGTTGACGAGCAGGTCCGCCGGGCTGCCGGCGGCGCGGTCGAGCTCCAGCACGGCGCCGGGGGAGAGCGCGAGCAGGTCGCGGACCGTCAACCGGGTGCGGCCGAGCTCGACCGTCACCTCCATGTCGACGCCGTGCAGCATCTCCAGGCCGCGCTGGCCCGGGATCATCACGTACGGGCGGGCGGCCGGCTCCTGCAGCGGCGCCGTGAACGGCTGGGTCGTCTCGACACGCTCGCCGGCGCTCGCTGCACGACCAGCGGAGTCGAGACCCGGCTCCGCGACCGGCTCGCGGGCACCGCTGAGCGCGTCGTCGGTGACGAGGACGGCCGCGTCGATGCCGATGCCGATGAGGGGGACGGTGGTGAAGGGGCCGGCCAGCTCGCCGACGAGCGCCTCGAGCTCGACGGTCCGCGCGCCGCGCACGCGGGTGCCCAGCTGGCTGGCGACGGCCTCGAGAGCCGGGTGGATCGCTGCATGCAGGTCGAGTCCGCCGAGGGGGCTGTTCGCGAGCGCGGTGACGAGGTCCTGGCCCACGAGGATCGCGACCCGGCCGGGCACCGGTGCCTCGAGATCGGCGACGGCAGCGCCGGCGAAGGCGGCGGTGACGTGCGGGGAGCCGGGCTGCGCCGGACCGGCGGTGAGCGGCTCGACGGCCGGCAGCACCTGGGCGGCGGCCTCGGCGGCGGCCGTCGCGTTCGCCTCGGCGGCGGCCGCGGCGAAGTCGGACACGGTCTCGGTCATGCGTTCTCCTTGGGGGTGTCCACGATGAGGGCGGCGAGACGCTGCCCGCGGGCGCCGGCGGTCGCGTGGGCGAACGTGTCGCCGGCGACGGTCACGTCGAGGGGGAGCGAGGCGCCGTGCGAGAGCCGGACGACGTCGCCCGGCTTGAGCGAGCTGATCGCGTCCGGTCCGAGCTTGGTCGGCTTGAAGCGGACCGAGACCTGGACGGGGACCTTCGCGAACTGCTGCTGCAACAGCTGGGCCGACATGGCCCGCTGCGCGCGCTCGCGGTCCGACATCGGTCCGGCCTGGTTGGCGCTGGTGAGGTGCGGCACCAGCCCGCTGAACGGCAGGCAGATGGACATGCGGTGCTCGCGGTCGTTGATCCGCAGGTCGAAGGTGACGACGACCATCACGTCGGCGGTGCCGGCGACCTGGGCGAACTGGGGGTTGTACTCGACGCCCGTGATCGTCGGCTCCAGCGGCACGACCGGCGCGAGGTAGTAGCGCATCTCCGAGAGGAGCCGCTCGACGAGGCCACGGGCGACGCCGCTCTCGATCTCGGTCAGCGGGCGGTCGGGCTGGGTGTCCGAGCCGGGACCGCCGAGCATGTGGTCGACGCACGAGAAGATCGCGAAGAGTGGGATCTCGATCATGCCGACGCCCGGCATGGGGTCGGCGGAGAACAGGGTCATGTACGTGCTCGAGCCGAGCGAGTCGACGTACTCGGCGTAGGTGCGCTGCTCGATGTCGGTGAGCGTCGCCGAGCAGACCGTGCGCAGCGACGACGTGAAGACGGTCGTGGCCTGGCGGGCGAAGCCGTCGAAGCCGAGCTGCAGCGTGCGGGCGTGCTCGCGCGAGAGCTGGATCGGCCGGCGGAAGTCGTACGGGACCGGCTCAGGGTGCTCCCTGCGCCGACGCTGGCGCGGCGCGGGGGTGGCGGCGACTGTCACGCCTCGCAGATCGGCGCTGCGCGGGCGCACCTGAGCAGAACCGGGACCTTCGAACGGATGGTCCTGGGTAGTCCGAACGGGCCTGGGGTGGCCCCTCAGTGGGTCACTGCGTGACGAACTCCGTGAAGTAGACGTCCATGACCTCGTCCTTGTAGCGCTTCTCGAGATCGGTCAGCAGCTGCTTCTTCAGCGTGTCCCGGGCGCCGGCCTTGGTGACCTGCTCCACCGACAGCCCGCTGAACACGGCGATCGCGGCGTCGAGGGCCTTGCTGCCGTCGACCGTCTCGGTCGCCTTGTCGGTGAGCTGCAGTGCGATTCCGAGCCGCAGGTAGTGGCCGGCGGCGAGGTTGATCTGCTGGGAGTCGAGGGGCAGTACGGCGCCCGGCTTCGGTGCGACCGGCCCGTGGTGCTTCGGGGCGATCACCAGGAACCAGGCGGCGGCCGCGGCCACGACCACGACGACCAGGATCGCGATCAGCTTGACCGGCTTGCGCTTCTTGGTCTTCTCCTCCTCGTCGCTCTTCGGCATGGCGGTGACGGTCATGAGGTCCCTCCCTGGGTCGTGACGGCGGTGGTGTGCGGCTGCAGCTCGTTGTCGATCTCGGCGAGCTTCTCCCGCGTCTCTGCGGGGGCCTGCGAGAGGACGACGATGTCGACGCGCTTGTTGACGGCCTGCGAGCCGGGCGTGCGCGGGTCGACGAGCGGCTTCGTGTGACCGAACGCCGACGCGGTGAGACGCCCGGCCGGGATCTTGTCGGTCTCCTCGAGGTGGCGCAGCGCGGTGACGGCGCGCGCGGAGGAGAGCTCCCAGTCGGTCGGGTAGAACTTCGGCTGCACCTTCACCTGGTTGGTGTGGCCGTCGACCTCGATCGGCTCGGGGAGCTTCGCGAGCACCGGGGCGAGCGTGTCGAGGATGCGCTTGCCGCGGCGGGTCAGGTCGGCGACGTTCGGCTGGAAGACGACGTGGCGCGAGACCAGGCTGACGATGAGGCCGCGTTCGTCGATCTGGGCCTGGACGTCGGACTGGAGGCCCTGCTTCTTGAGCGCCGCCTGCATCTGGTGCCAGACCGCGAGCAGGCTGTCGACCTCGTTCTTCGCGTCGGCGTACTGACGCTGGAGGCGCTGCTGCGCGGACTTGTCCACGATCTGCTGCACCTTGGCGCGCTCGTTCTTGGGCATCTCGCCGACGAGCTGGTCGTAGCTGGCGGCGGCCTGGTCGATCGAGCCCTTGTCCTCGATCGTCTGGTCGGCGCCGTCGAGGATGCTCAGGGAGCGGCCGAAGCCGTCGGCGAGACCCGCCTTGAGCTCCTCGTACTTCTTCGAGTCGACCGTCGACATCGAGAACAGGATGATGAAGAGCACCATCAGCAGCGTCAGCATGTCGGCGTACGTGACGAGCCAGCGCTCGGAGCCCTCGTCGTGCTCCTCTTCCTCCTCCCGGCGTCGGCGGGCCATGTCAGGCAGCCTCGCGGTCCTGCTGGTCGGCGGGCACGAACGAGCGGAGCTTCTCGGCGACCAGGCGCGGGTTGGAGCCCGCCTGGATCGCGGCAATGCCCTCGATGGCCATCTCCATGCGGGCCGCCTCCAGGGCGCTGAGCCGCTTGAGCCGGTTGCCGATCGGGAACCACACGACGTTCGCGAGCATGACGCCCCACAGGGTGGCCACGAACGCCGACGCGATCAGCGGGCCGAGCGCCTGCGGGTCCGCGAGCTGCTCGAGGACGTGCACCAGGCCCATGACGGTGCCGATGATGCCGATCGTCGGGGAGTAGGCGCCGGCGTCGGAGAAGAACTTCGCGCCGTGGCGGTCCTCCGCCTTCTTCGCGTGCACCTCGGCCTCGAGGATGTCGCGGACCTCCTCGGGGTCGGTGCCGTCGATCGCCATCGTCACGCCCTTGACGAGGAACGGCTCGTCGATGTCGTTGAGCCCCTCCTCGAGCGCGAGCAGGCCCTCGCGCCGAGCACGCTCGGCCAGGGAGACGACGATCGGCACCATGGCGCCGGCCGGCTCGACCTTGGCCGTGAAGGCGCGCTTGAGGTTGGTGAGGACGTTCTTCGCGTCCTGCATCGTGCCGCCGGCGATGCTCACCATCACGGTGGTGCCGATGACGAGCATCATCGGGGGCAGGATGAAGAGGCTGGCGGGGTTGCCGCCCTCCATGATGTTCGAGCCGACGATGACGGCGAAGCCGAGGCCGATCCCGATCGCGGGTGCCGGATCCATCAGGCTTCTCCTCGGGTGGGGACGCCGTGGTCGACGTGGTGGGCGTGCTCGTACGAGGCCGGGTGCGGTGCGACGGCGGCCAGGTGCGGCCCGGTCCGCGGCTCACGGCGCTGAGCGGGGGCGGCGAGCTGGGCCGCGTGCGCCGCGTCGAGGAGCGAGCCGAGGGCGACGATCTCGCCGCGGTAGGCGACGACCGCGTCCATGACCTGCCCCATCGACTCCGAGACGACGTACTTCTTGCCGTCGACGAGGGTGATGACGGTGTCGGGCGTGCTGTCCACGCGCTCGATCAGGTCGGCGTTCAGCAGGAAAACCGAGCCCGAGAGTCGGGTGAGCGTGATCATCGGGTGCACCGTCCTTGTGCCGTCTTCGTTGCTCTCGACGCGCCATCCGTGGCGGGTCTTCTCAACCTTCGGCCCGTTGCGGCGACACCTGAGCGGTCTGGTGCCGGACTGTGGTGACTTCGGCCAGCAGGGCTCGGGTCTGGCTGGCCGTCCCGACTCAGCGACGGTCGATGAGGACCGGCTCGGTCTTCTCTCGGACCTCGTCGAGGGTGACGCCGTCGGCGAGCTCGACCAGCACCAGTCCGTCGGGGGTGATGTCGATGACGGCCAGGTCGGTGATGATGCGCTGGACCACGCCGCGGCCGGTGTAGGGCAGCGAGCACTCGTCCACGATCTTGTAGGAGCCGTCCTTGGCGACGTGCTCCATCAGCACGATCACCTTCCGGGCGCCGTGGACCAGGTCCATCGCACCACCCATCCCCTTGACCATCTTGCCGGGGATCATCCAGTTCGCGATGTCACCGCTCGCGCTGACCTGCATCGCGCCCAGGATCGCGGCGTCGATCTTGCCGCCCCGGATCATCCCGAAGCTCGTCGCGGAGTCGAAGAAGCTCGCCCCCCGCCTGACCGTGACCGTCTCCTTGCCCGCGTTGATCAGGTCCGCGTCGACGGCGTCCTCGCTCGGGTACGCGCCCACCCCCAGGATCCCGTTCTCCGACTGGAGCACCAGCTCGACCTCGTCGGGCACGTAGTTGGGCACCAGGGTCGGCAGCCCGATCCCCAGGTTGACGTAGTCGCCGTCGGCCAGCTCAGCCGCCGCCCTCGCCGCCATCTGCTCCCGCGACCAGCTCATGCCGACTCCCCCTGCGCACGCACGGTGCGCTTCTCGATCCGCTTCTCCGCCGCCTGCTCCGGGCTCAACGCGACGACGCGCTGCACGAACACCCCCGGCGTGTGGACCTGGTCCGGGTCCAGCTCACCCGGCTCGACCAGCTCCTCGACCTCCGCGATCGTGACCCGACCGCACATCGCGGCCAGCGGGTTGAAGTTGCGCGCCGACTCCCGGAACACCAGGTTCCCGTGCCGGTCGCCCTTCCAGGCACGCACCAGCGCGAAGTCGGCCACGATCGCGTGCTCGAGCACGAACTCCTTCGGACCCTCCGCCGTCTCGAACGTCTGGGTCTGCTTGGCCGGACTGGCGACCTGCACGTTCTCCGGCCCGGTCCCGACCCCGTCGTACTTCCACGGCAGGCCGCCCTCGGCGACCTGCGTGCCGACGCCGGTCGCGGTGAAGAACGCCGCGATCCCCGACCCGCCGGCCCGCATCCGCTCGGCCAACGTGCCCTGCGGGGTCAGCTCGACCTCCAGCTCGCCGGCGAGGTACTGGCGGGCGAACTCCCGGTTCTCCCCGACGTAGGAGGCCACCATCCGGCGCAGCCGCCCCGCCGCCAGGAGCAGACCCAGACCCCAGTCGTCCACCCCGGCGTTGTTCGAGACCGCCTCGAGGTCGGCGACACCGGACTCCAGCACGGCCCCGATCAGCACCGACGGGATGCCGCACAGCCCGAAGCCACCCACCGCCAACCGGGCGCCATCGCGAATGTCCGCCACCGCCTGGGCGGCCGAAGTCACCGTCTTGTCCATGGCGACCATTCGACCGAGCACGGCCGGCGCCGTCAACGGTCGCTCACTGGTCGGACGAGAATCGATCGGGCAGCGGATCCCTGCACCTGTTAGCGTTCATTGAGTGGACGCGCCTGTGGATGTGGTCGGCCGCGTCGGGACAGTGCTGCGAGCCGTCTCCTCCTTCGAGCCGACGGGGGCGACGACGAGTGCTGTCGCCCACCTCGCCGGTCTGCCGCGGCCGACGACCCATCGCCTGCTGACCTCGCTCCTCGACATCGGGTTCGTCGACCGCGACCGGAACGGAGGGTGGCTGCTCGGGCCGGAGCTCTACCTGATGGGCGAGACGGCGGCACCTCGCTACGACGTCACGCAGGTCGCCCAACCGTTCGTGCGGCGCCTGGCTGTCGCGACGGGTGAGAGCGCGTTCTTCTCGACCCGCCGCGGCGACGAGACCGTCTGCCTGCTGCGCGAGGACGGCAGCTTCCCGATCCGTTCGCACGTCCTGTACGAGGGGATCCGCTTCCCGCTCGGCGTCGCCTCGGCCGGCCTCGCCATCGCGTCGTTCCTGCCTCCACGCGAGGTCGAGCACCTGCTGTCCACCGACCTGACCGGCGCCTACGGCGCCGCCCACACGCCCGAGGCGATCCGCGCCCGGATCGCCCAGACCCAGCGTCTCGGGTACGCCGTCAACCCCGGCCTCATCGTCGAGGGCAGCTGGGGGCTCGGGGCTGCCGTGTTCGACCACGCCGGTGAGCCCCGCTGGGCCCTGAGCCTGACCGGGATCGAGCAGCGGTTCGACGACGAGCGACGTCAGGCCATGGGTGAGCGGCTCCTCCAGGAGGCTCACGACCTGAGCACGGCGCTGCGCGCCCGGTGAGGCGACCGACGATCGGGGTCACTCATCGGGCCGTCCAGGGAGGCCACCTTCTCGGGCTCGACGAGGCGCTTGACCGCGGTCTCGGCCAGCATGACCTTCGCCAGGCCCGGGGACGATGCACCTTCGGCCTGTAGCGCCACTTCGACCGGCGCCAGCGAGCTGGCAGACGTCGCCAGGGCTCGGCCGATGCTGCCCTCCATGGTCACGCCGAGCCTGAACACACGCCCAAGGCTCTCGGGGACCGCTGTTCAGCACCGCCCAGAATTGCCCTGGCTCCGGAGGCAACCTGACTTAGAGACGAATTGTTGCCCAAGTTCGTAGAGTTCAATGAAGAAAGTTGCTTGACGTTCTGCCTGCCTCAGACTTTATTGCAAAAAGTTGCCAGAACGGATTGTCGCAACTGGTACTTTTGTACGGAAGGTTGCCCGCAGGCTCGACTTGCGCGACGTTCGAGATGAGGTGGTCATGTCCGAGACTCCGTCCGCGCCTAGCGGCAACCCAGCCGGCGAGCTGGTCTTCTCGACCGCGGCCAACAAGGCGCACCTGTCGCGGATGCGCCGTGCAGGCAAGGCTGTCCGCCTGACGACGGGCGTGTACGTCGTCGGGGCGTCCCTTCCCGTCGAGACGGTCGTTCGTGAACACCTGTGGAACGTCATCGCACACTTCTGGCCGGATGCTGTCGTGTGCGACAGGACCGCGTTCGACGGCGGCAGAACTGACTGGATCTTCATCTGCCACCCAGACCCGCCGCGGGTCAGAGACCTCTTGATGCCGGGCGTGACCGTGAAGTGCCGCATCGGCCCGGGGCCGCTGCCCGGGGATAGCCGGTGGATGGACGTCCTGTACCTGTCGAGCACCGCCCGCGCGCTCCTTGAGAACGCTGAGGAGGTCGGCCGGCCCGCCGAGAACCGCCCTTCGCGGGCAGCTGGTCTCAAGGCCGTCGGTGACCAGATCGACGCCCTCGCATCCTCTGGCGATCACAGCCGACTCAAGACCGTGTTCCACGTCTTCGACCAGATCCAGGGCTACTTCAACCAAGCCACGGTGACCCGGGTTCGAGCCCTCCTGGCCGCTGCGAGCGGAACCTACTCCGGTGGGGAGATCGCCTCCGAGCGTCTCGCCGCTCGTGTTAGTGGCACCCCGTATGACGCCGCCCGCGTCGAGCTGTTCCGCAAGGCGGTGGCAGAGCTCGAAAGTCTCGCGCCGATCGTGCGACCTGACAACGCCGGCCCTGAGTCTCGCCAGTGGCTGCCGTTCTTCGAGGCGTACTTCTCGAACTACATCGAAGGCACGCGGTTCTCGGTCGAGGAAGCGTTCGACATTGCGATCAACAACGAGGTCCCTGCCGCGCGGCCCAAGGACGCGCACGACGTGTCTGCGACGTTCCGGATCGTCAGCGACCACGCGTTGATGCAGGTGGTACCGCGCGACGGAGACGACCTCGTGGAGATCTTGAAGGACCGCCATCGGGTGCTCATGGCGGCCAGACCGGAGAAGCGGCCCGGCCAGTTCAAGGATCTTCCCAACTACGCGGGAGCCACATCTTTCGTTGCACCGCTCCAGACTGAGGGCACCCTGCGTGCCGGCTGGGAGCTCCTGAACGGACTTGTCGACCCATTCCACCGCGCCGTCATGATGATGTTCCTCGTCAGCGAGTGCCATCCGTTCGACGACGGGAACGGGCGCGTGGCTCGCATTCTGACGAACGCCGAGCTCGTTGCGCGCGGGCAGCATCGCATCGTCATCGCGACCAGCTACCGCAACAACTACCTCGCCGCTCTCACCGGTGCGACCGCCGGCAACGGTGTGACCCCGCTCGTGTCCGTCCTCGACTTCACGCGGAAGTGGGTCGCGGTCGTTGACTGGTCAGACTGGGACCGATGTCGCGCAGACCTGGGCTCCTCCAACGCGTTCGAGGACCCGGGCGTTGCTGAGCACTCGGGCAAGGTCCTCCGGTTGCCAAGCGGTCCCTGACACGCGCTTCTGGGGCGCCGGAGCCTTGGGGCGGCGGCCCCCGGGCCACGCCGTGTATGAGACCAGGACGCGGCTCTCTGGAGAGAAGGCCCGGGGGCCGTTGGGCACGCTGCGCTCCTCTCGTGCAGAGAACGCCCGAACGCCCGGCAATCGCAGCGCGATCGCCGGGCGTTGGGTTGTCTGGCCGCCCCACATTGGGAGAAGCCCAGATTTCAGCGCTTGATGTTGACCAGGTCCTCGAGCACCTGGTCGGAGGTGGTGATGACCTTCGAGCTGGCCTCGAAGCCGCGCTGGGCGAGGATCAGGTTGGTGAACTCCTGGGCGAGGTCGACGTTGGACATCTCCAGGCTGCCGACAGTCAGGGTGCCGTTGCCGCCGACGCCGGGGACGCCGTACGTCGGGGTGCCGGAGCTGGCCGACTCGGCGAACTGCGTGTCGCCGACCTTGTTCAGTCCCTGCGGGTTGACGAAGTCGGCGATCGAGATCTGGCCGATGTTGTGCTGGGAGTTGTCGTCGTAGACGCCGCGGACCATGCCGTCGCTGCTGATCTCGTAGGAGACGAGCTTCGGCGTGCCGGTGCCGATGCCGTTCATGAACTGGTTGACGTGTTGCGGTGCGACGGTGGTGTCGACGAGGCCGGTGGTCGCGTCGGCGGCGTAGCCCATCACGAACTTGCCGTCGGGGGCGACCAGGTTGCCCTGCGGGTCCCAGGAGAACGAGCCGGCGCGCGTGTAGGTGAGGTTGTTGCCGTCCTGCACGACGAAGAAGCCGTCACCGTTGATCATCATGTCGGTCGGGCGACCGGTCGTCTGGTTGGAGCCCTGGGTGAAGTTGCCCGAGGTGCCGGCGACCTGGACGCCGAGGCCGATCTGGATCGGGTTCGTGCCGCCGCGGACGCCGTTCGGGGCGGCGCCGGCGGTGAGCATCTGGCTGAGCGTGTCCTGGAAGACGGTGCTGCTGCTCTTGAAGCCCGTCGTGTTGGCGTTGGCGATGTTGTTGCCGGTCACGTCGAGCATCGTCTGGTTGACGCGCAGGCCGCTGATGCCGGAGAAGAGCGAGCGAAGCATGGGATCTCCTAGTTCGGGGGTGGGTCAGGCGGAGGGGGAGCTGGAGGGGGTGGCCACGGCGGTGACCGAGGTGACCGGGACGCTGACGCCGCCCACGGTCAGGACCGGCCCGGTGGCCGGGAAGCTGACGCCGCTCGCGACGCCGGTCTGGGTCGCACCGCTGGCGTCGACCCAGCTGACCTGGCGGCCGATCATGCCGGCGGCGCCGAAGGACATCTGTGCGGACAGGAGCTTGTCCATGCCGTCGGCGACGCTCTGCATCTTCTCCAGCGCGGTGAACTGGGCGTTCTGCGCCATGAACTGGCTGGAGTCGGTCGGGTTCATCGGGTCCTGGTACTTCAGCTGCGCGACCAGCAGCTGCAGGAACGTGTCATGGTCGCTGGTCGCCTTCGCGGAGTCGGCGGACGAGGAGCCGGCCAGGGCCAGCAGGCCCGAGGTCGCCCCTTCGGTGGCAGAGACGGACATCTGTCCTCCTCACATCAGCCGGTCGAGGCGACCGGGGTGGACGGGGGTGCCGGTCCGGCTGGCACCGGTAGGGCTGCCGGGGCGGGTGCCCCGGGGGCTGGCGGGCTCGTCGGTTGGTGCGCCGGACGTCGTACGGCTCGGGTCGCGGTCGGGGTTGCGGTCGGGGTTGCGCGGGTCGCCGCCGCCGTCGGCCTGGGCGGCGTACGACGACTGCTGACCGCGGCCCTCCCCGCCCCGCTGGTCGGTCGTGGTCGTGGTGGCCGCGGCGGTGTCGCGGACGACGACGCGGGCGTCGCCGCCGGTGACCTCCAGGAGCCGGTGCAGCTCGGGCGCGCCCTGCAGCAGGGCGTCGTGGGCGGCGCCGCTCTGCGCGGTCATGCTGACGTGGACGGAGCCGGCACGGACGACGAGGGTCACCTTCACCTCACCGAGGTCCTCGGGGTGCAGCGTGATCGAGAGCCGGTGCGTGCCGGTGCCGGCCTGGGTCGCGACCCGGGTCACCTCCGGGAAGACCTGCCGCAGCACGGCCGTGGTCCTGTCGCCGGACGAGCCCGCGCTCGGGTCGATGGGCGCGCCGCCGGTGACGGTGACCGACGCGGCCCCCGACCCGTCGACGGCCGTGACAGGGAGCGACGTGGCGTCGACCGTCGGCGCCGCCTGGACCGTCGACTGCTCACCGTCGGGGGAGGTGGCCGGCGTGGCGGCGGAGGCCGAGCGGCTCGCTTCACCGGTCGCCGGCCGGGCCAGCGGGGCGCCGACCGCCGGCAGTGCCGTCGCGGGCGCCTGCTCGCCGTCCGCGGGCCTCGGCGACCCGGTCGGCAGCTCACCACCGAGGCCGGTGGCGACGGGCAGCGATGCCTGGCCGACCGGGAGCGCCGGCGCGGCGCTGGTCGGCGCGGCGCCCGTCGGCATCGCCCCCGTCGGCACCGCGCCCGGCAGCGCCGCGCTGAGCGGCACCGCGCTCGGCAGCGCCGCGCTCGGCACCGCCCCGGACACCGTGGTGGCAGACGTGGCTGTCGCCGCGAGTGACGGCCCGGCGCCTGCCGGTGTGGCGGAGCCGTCGGTCGCGGGAGTGGCCTGGGCGACGGCGGCCAGCGCCGTGCTCAGGGTCGCCAGGAAGTCGTCGAGGCCCGGGGCGGACGCGTCGGCGTCGTCCGGCGCGTGCTTGCCGGCGGCCTCGGCCTTGCCGGCGGGTGTCTTGCCCGTCGGCGCCGGGCCGGTCGAGAGCGTGGGGACGAACGATGTCACGGTCATGCTGCGCCCTCCTGGGCCGTCAAGCCGGTCGTGGACAGGAGCGACTGCAGGTCGAACGACGCGCGGGACGCGGCGAGGTCGCTGCTGGTGGGCGCGACGGAGCGTGCTGCCGAGCCGTTGGCCGAGTCGGGCAGGATGCGCCGGATGTAGTCGGGCGTCGACGGGACGTCGACGAGCCGCACCTGGGCGCCGGTGTGCGGCGCCTCGATCATCTTGCCGTTGCCGACGTAGATGGCGATGTGGTCGGCGCCGTTGTTGCGGGAGCTGTTGTTCCAGGCGATCAGGTCGCCGGGCTGGGCGTCGGCCATGCCGGCGATCGGCCGGCCGGACCTGGCCTGGTCGGCCGAGAGCCGCGGCAGGTCGTAGCCCAGGCTCTTGTAGACCGACTGCACGAGCCCCGAGCAGTCGACGCCGCTGCTGATCGAGGTGCCGCCCCAGACGTAGGGGAGGCCGAGATACTTCTTCGCCTCGTCGACCACGGCCTTCTGGGACGTCGTCGGAGCCGCCGTGCCCAGGTCCGTGCCCAGGTCCGAGCTCACCCCTGTGGCGGGGTCGGCGGACGTGGCCGCGGTGGTCGCCGACACCTTGTCGAGGGTGGTCGCGAACGCCGCGCTCGTCGCGGCGTCGGAGGTCTGGGTGCTCTGCAGCTGCGAGATCTGCGACTCGATCTGCTGGATGCGGTCCGTCACGGACGCGATGCTCATCAGTGCTCTCCGGTGGTGCGCCGCAGCCAGCCCTGCGCGGCGGTCTCGTCGGTCTGTCGGTCCTCGGCGCGGCGGGCTTCGTGCCGGCGCTCGGCGGTACGCCGCTCGAGCAGCTGCTCCACGGCGGCCAGCCGGCTCTTGTCCTGCTCCCAGCGGTCGCGGGCGGCGTCGGCCAGCACCTCGGCGGCCGCGAGCTCCTCGCGGGCCAGGCGCGTCGACTCGGCCAGGTGGCCGAGCGTCATGCGAAGGGTGAGGAGGGCGCCCGGCGTACCGCTCCCGAGGATGTCCGCCTCGAGCGCCGCGGCGCTGGCCAGCTGGGCGCGCAGCTCGGCGAGCCGCTCCTCGCGCTCCCGCTGGGTCGCCAGGGCCTGCTGCAGCGCGAGCAGGCTGTCCCGCTCGCGGACGCCGCGGACGCGGCCGACGGCGTGCAGGCCGGGGTCGTGGACGACGGTCACGACACCAGCTCCTCGAGCAGTGCCCAGGTGTCCCCGGACGGCTCGTCCATCCGCTGCCGGAGGAACCCGTCGATGCGGGGGAGCAGCGCCAGGGCGGCGTCGGCGTCGGCGTCGGACCCGGCGGCGTACGCCCCGATCTCGACGAGCTCCTTGACGTTGCGGTGGGCGGCGAGCAGGCGGCGCAGCCGGGTCGCGTCGCGCTGCTGGTCGGGGGTGGTGACGGCGCCGGTGAGCCGCGAGATCGACTCGAGCACGTCGACCGCGGGGAAGTGGCCGCTGGTCGCGAGCGTGCGCGACAGGACGACGTGGCCGTCGAGGATCGACCGGGCGGTGTCGCCGATCGGGTCCTGCAGGTCGTCGCCCTCGACGAGCACCGTGTAGAGCCCCGTGATGGAGCCCTCCGGAGAGGTCCCGGCGCGCTCGAGGAGCCGCGGCAGCAGGCCGAAGACCGAGGGCGGGTAGCCGCGGGTCGCGGGCGGCTCGCCGGCCGAGAGGCCGATCTCGCGCTGCGCCATGGCGACCCGGGTGAGGCTGTCCATCATCAGCACCACGTCGCGGCCGGAGTCGCGGAACGACTCCGCGATCCGCGTCGCGACGAAGGCCGCGCGCATCCGCTCGACCGCGGGTGCGTCGGAGGTCGCCACGACGACGACGGAGCGGGCCAGACCTTCGGGGCCGAGGTCGTTGTCGAGGAACTCGCGCACCTCGCGGCCACGCTCGCCCACGAGCGCGATGACGTTCACATCGGCGTCGCCGCTGCGGGCGATCATCGACAGCAGCGACGACTTGCCGACGCCGGAGCCCGCCATGATGCCGATCCGCTGGCCGCGCCCGCAGGGCACCAGCGCGTCGAGTGCGCGCACGCCGAGGGGGAGCGGGGCGGTGATCCGCGGGCGGGTGTACGCCGACGGGGCCGCCAGGTCGACGCCGACCTGGGGCAGGTGGTCGATCGTGGGGCCGCCGTCGACGGGTCGGCCGAGGCCGTCGAGGACGCGGCCGAGCAGGGCGTCTCCGATGCGGACCCGCAGCGGGCCGCCCGTGTGACGCACCAGGTCGCCGACGCGCACGCCGGTGATCGGGCCGAGCGGGAGGCAGACGGCCGCCCGCGGACGCAGCGCGGCCACCTCGGCGAGCAGGCAGGCGTCGCCCGAGCCCGTCGCGACCTCGACCAGGTCCCCGACAGCCAGGGGCAGCCCCGTGACGACCAGGTGCAGGCCGACCAGCTCGGTGACGGTGCCGAGTGCGAGCGGGCGGGCGGCCTCGACCGCGCGGTCCATCACGGCCGTGGTGAGAGCGCTCATCGGAGCACGTCCCTGAGCCGGTCCATGGCGGTCGCGATGCGCAGGTCGGTCACCGCGCCGTCGCACTCGACGACGGCGTCCGCACGGTCGAGCGTCGCGTCCGCGGCGACGACCAGACCGGCCTCGGTGAGCTCCTCGGCGGCCGCGGAGGCCGCGACGGACGGGTGCAGGCGGACGGTCGCGGTCGGCGCCGAGGGGAGGACGGTCAGCACCCGGCGTACGACGTCGGCGTCGGTCACGACCGTCATCTCACGTGCGAGCAGGGTCTCGGTGATCGCCCAGGCGAGGTCGGTGCCCTGCTCCTCGATGCTGCTGCACAGCTCCGTCAGGAGCGCGCGCACCTGCTGCGCCGACTGGCGCAGGGCCGTCACGGCGGCCCGGTGCTCGTCCTCACGGCGGGCCTCGGCCTCGCGTCGGGCGTGCTCGGCCTGCTCGGTCGCGGCGGCGGCGGCCGACAGGGCGTCGCGGCGGCCGCGGGCCCAGCCGACGGCGTACCCCTGGGCGTGCGCGTCGGCACGCGCGCTCTCGGCGAGCTCGCCGAGCACGGTGCGGGCCAGCTCGTTGGCGTCGGTCCAGTTAGCCGCCGGGAGGTCGGGCAGCGAGAGCGGGGTGACCGTCATCAGACCACGAACTCCTCGTCGTTGCCGCGACGCACGGTGATCTGGCCCTGCTCCTCCAGTTGGCGGATGGTGCGGATGACGCTCTGCTGCGCCTCCTCCACCTGCACGAGGCGTACGGCGCCCAGCAGCTCGACCTCGTCGAGGAGGTTCTCGGCGGCGCGCTCGGAGAGGTTGCCCGTGATCTTGTTCTTGACCTGCGAGCTGACGCCCTTGAGCGCCAGCGCGAGCTCGCCGGTGTCGACCTGGCGCAGCACCTGCTGCACCGACCGGTCGTCGAGCCCGACGATGTCCTCGAACATGAACATCCGGCTCTTGACCTCGTCGGCCAGCGCCGGGTCGAGCCCCTCGAGGCCCTCCACGATGAGGCGCTCGGTCGGCCGGTCGGAGCGGTTGATGATGTTGACGAGCGGGTCGACGCCGCCCACGCGGGAGACCTCGGTCGGCTGCAGCATCGACGACAGCTTGCGCTCGAGCACGGCCTCGACCGCGCGGATGATCTCGGGCGAGGTCCGGTCCATCACCGCGATGCGGTGGGCGACGACCGCCTGGAGGTAGTTCGGCAGGCCCGACAGCAGCAGCGACGCCTTGTCCGGGGTCATGTGCGCCAGCACGAGCGCGATCACCTGCGGGTGCTCCTCGGCGATGAAGCCGCGCAGCTGGGCCGGGTCGGCCCGGTGCAGGAACTGGAAGGGCATCTGGACGGCGGCCGCGTGCAGCCGGTCCATGATCTCCGCCGCGCGCTCCTCGCCGATGGAGCTCTGCAGGAGCTGCTGGGCGAAGCTGAAGCCGCCCTGGGCGATGTGGGCGCGCGCCACCATGAGCTCGCGGAACTCGCCCAGTACCTGGTCGGTCTCGATCGACGAGATCGCGTCCAGGCGTGAGATCTCCGCGGTGATCGCCTCGACCTCGGCGTCGGACATGTGCCGCAGCACCGCCGACGCGCGCTCCTGGCCGAGCTGGATCAGCAGGATGGCGGCCTTGCGCAGCCCCAGCGAGTTGGCCAGGGCGTGGTTGCCGTTCGCCGCCATGACGGCGAGCGCGGGGGTCATGACGGTCACGACTTGTGCTCCACGAGCCAGCCGCGCAGCAGGGCGGCGACGTCGTCGGGCTGACGCTCGACGAGCGCGTTGAGCTCCTCACGGATCTCGTCCGCCGGGTTGGGGCCGGCCGGGGGCTCGAGCTCGCTCAGCAGCTGGGCCGCGGCGAGCTCCTGGGCGCCGGCCCGGGCGGCCGCCTCGGCGCGCAGCTGCTCGACGACGTACGACGTCGCCTCCTCACGGGCCTTGTTGCGCCGGCGGGCCCGCATCCAGGCGAGCAGCACCATCAGGGCGACGACGGCGCCGAGCCCGAAGTTGCGGTAGAGCGTCATCCGTTGCGCGCTGGCCTTGGCCGCGTCGGCCTGGGCCAGCTCCTTGGCGGCCGCGGCGTCGGCGGTGTGGTCGAACGGCATGCTGCTGACGTCGATGGTGTCGCCGCGGGTGGTGTTGATGCCGGTGGCGGCGGCGATCACGTTGCGGATGTCCTGCGGCTGGATCGTGCCGATCGTGGCCGCGTCGAGCACGACGCCGACGTGCAGCGACTTCACGCCGCCGGGAGCAGCGATCCGCTCCTCCTCGGTCGTGTCGACCGCGTTGTCCTGCGTCTTGCTGCCGTTCGCGTACGTCGACGGGCCGCTCGTCGTGGTCGAGGAGCTGCCCATCTGCCCGTCGGGGCCGACCACGCCGCCCGCGGCGTTGCCCGCGGAGGTGCCGGGGCCCTGGTACTTCTCGGTCTGGACCGTCTGGGAGAGCGGCACGACCTTCGGGTTGTAGCTGTACTTCTTCGTCTTGGTCGTCGTCTGGTCGAAGTCGAGGTCGGCCGTCATGTTGACGGTCGAGTGGCCCGGACCGACGACCTTGTCGAGGACGGCCTGGATGTTGCTCTTCATCTGGTTCTGGAACGCGTCGACTTGCTGCAGCCGCGTGCTGGCGGCGCCGGCGACGGTGTCGTCCTGGACGGTCAGCACCTTGCCGGTGGCGTCGGCGACGGTGACGTTCTTGGGGTCGAGCCCGTCGATGCTGGAGGCGACGAGGTGGACGATCGCCTGCACCTGGTCGTCGGAGAGCGTCGTGCCGATCTTGGTCTTGACGAGCACCGACGCGGTGGCCGGGTCCTGCTGGTCGGAGAAGACCTGCTTCTGCGGCAGCGCGAGGTGGACGACGGCGGTGTCGACCCCGTCGATCGCCTCGATCGTCTTGGAGAGCTCGCCCTCCATGGCGCGCTTGAAGTCGGTCTGCTCCTGGAACTCCGAGGTCGACAGCGAGGTGTTGTCCAGGATCGAGTAGCCGCCGCTCCCGGTGTCGGAGGGCAGCCCCTTGCCGGACAGCGCGATCCGTGCGGCGTAGACCTGGCCCTGCGGCACCATCACGGTGTTGCCGCCGTTGGCCAGCTCGTACTTCACGCCCTCCTTGTTCAGCTCGTCGACGACGGCCGAGGCGTCCTGGCCGGAGAGGTTCGAGTAGAGCGGGGCGTACGTCGGCGCCGCGGCCCAGCGGAAGACGAGGAAGCCGCCGAGCAGCAGCGCCGCCGTGCCGACGAGGGCGACAGCCTTCTGGCCGGTGGTGAAGTCGGCGAAGGTCCGCGTGTAGCGGGTGAGGGTCCGAGAGAGGTTGTCGCGCATGTCAGACGCTCATCCGCATGATCTCGTTGAAGGCGTCGACCGCCTTGTTGCGTACGGCGACCGTCAGCTGCGTGGCGACCTGCGCCTCGGTCGCGGCGATGGTGTAGTCGTGGATCGCGTTCAGGTCGCCGGTCGCGGCCTGGACGGACAGGTTGGAGGCCTTGTCGCCCATCGCCTCGACCGAGTCGAGGCTCTTGATCAGGAGGTTGCCGAAGTCGCCGCTCGGGCCCTGCGGACCGGTGGGCGCCTGGGCCTGGCCGGCGGTCAGCGCCGTGTCGGTGGCGCCGACGGTGGGCGCGCCGGGCAGCTGCAGGCTCGACAGGCCCGACGTCGCGGCCCCGATCGCCTCGATCCCCATGGAGCTCATCGGCCCTCCCCGATGCTGAGGGCGGAGTTGTAGGTGTCCTGGGCGGTCTTGGTGACCTGCACCGAGGACTGGTAGCCGCGCTGAGCCATGATCAGCTGGCTCATCTCGCTCGCCATGTCGATGTCGGGGGCGCGGACGTAGCCGTTGGCGTCGGCCAGCGGGCTGTCCGGCATCGAGACGAGCCGACCCTGCGCGCTGCTGTGCGCGACGCCGGCGACGTCGACGCCGCCGTCGGCGCGAGGTGCGAACACGACGAAGCTCGCCTGGAAGGCGCTCTGGCTCGTCGAGCGCACGGTGTTGACGTTGGCGATGTTGCCGCCGAGGGAGTCGAGCCAGGTCTGGTGGGCTCCGAGCCCGGTGTTGGCGATGCGGAGCATCTCGAACGCGTCGCCCATCACGCACCTGCCGCGGTCTTGAGCAGACCCAGGTGGTCGGTCATCGCCCGGCCCAGGATCTGGTAGCTGTACTGGGCCTGCATCGCGGCGATCGTCTCCTTGCGCAGGTCGACGTTGTTGCCGTTGGCGCCCACCGGGGTGTCGGTCGGCGTCTCGGTGGCGACGACGCGCGCGACCCGGCCGTTGTCGGGGTCGAAGGAGCCGCTGTCGATCGCGGCACGCAGCGAGTCCTCGAAGCCGACGGACTGCGCCCGGAAGCCCGGGGTGTCGACGTTGGCGATGTTGTCCGCGATGACCTGCTGGCGCTGCGAGAGGCCGTTGAGCGCGGTGTGCAGCGCGAGGCTGACCGCATCGGACACGGCGAAAGACACGGCGGTTCCTTCCCCTCGGGGGTGGGGCTGGGTGGATGCCGGTCCATCGGCTGAAGTTGTCGAGCGGTCCTTGCTCACAGGGACCTTCGGCGGCCCCTGATGTGACCTGAGGGAAATGCCCGACGGGACGTCATACGCGGTGGCTGCCGAGGCGACCAGGGCGTATGACGTCCCGCCGGGGGGACGTGCCGAGTGGTCAGGCCACCATCACGATCGACAGCCGGCCGGCGCCGTAGCCGGCGATCTCGAGGGTGACGTCCTCGCGTCGGCCGAGGGTCAGCGCCTGCGCGCGCACCATCGGGGGCATCGGGGCGCCCGCCGGGTGCAGCTCGTGCAGCCGCAGGTGCTCGGCGCCGGGAGCGTTGAACATCGACGCGGCGATGTTCAGCACCTCGTAGAGGTTCTCCGCGAGCGTGTCGGTCAGCCCGCCCGCCTCGACGGCCGCCTCGGCACCGCCGGGCGGCACCAGGCCGAGCGCGGCGCCGGCGTACGACGACAGCTTGAGGTCGCACGCGACGAGGCTCGTGATGCGCAGCGAGTCGTCGACGTACACGGCGATGCTGGCCGGGGCGTTCGGCCCGGGCGCGAACGGCGCCGACGGGGTCAGCGTCACGTCGCGGCCGAGCAGTCCCTCGAGCAGGTCCTTGATCTGCTTCGGGAGAGGCAGGTGCGAGGCCATCAGCCCAGGACCCCGTCGAGCGCCTCGGTGAAGGTCTCGGCGGTGAACGGCTTGGCGATCAGGAACAGCGCGCCCGCGGCGGCGGCACGCGAGCGCATCTCGTCGGAGCCCTCCGAGGTGACGAAGCCGAACTTCACCTGCGAGCCCTGCGCACGCAGGGCGCCGAGGCAGTCGATGCCGTTCATCTCGGGCATGTTCCAGTCCGAGAGGACCAGGTCCGGCTGCTCGCTCGAGACCTTCTCGAGGCAGTCGCGGCCGTTCTCGGCCTCCACGATGTCGTGGCCGCCGTGGCCCGCCTGCCGCAGCGTGCGGATCACGATCTGGCGCATGACCTTGCTGTCGTCGGCGACGAGGATCTTCATCGGGGTTGTTCCGCCTGTTCCGTTTGGTGCTGGGGGGGTTCAGAGGGTGCTCAGGGCTGGGTGCTCAGGGCTGCGTGCTCAGGGCTGGGGGATGGCGTGCACGGCGACCCGGACCGGCTCGCCGGCCCAGACCCCGTCGAAGCGCGCGATCTCGGCGGCGCCCGACGGATGCGCGGCCCGACCGGCGGCGACCGCGGGCAGCGACAGCACGCTCGGACCGGGCATGAGGCTCTTGACGTTGCCGCCGACCATGTTGACGAGCTCGCCCACCGCGTCGGCCACGTCGCCGTCCTCGGTGGCGTCGGCGTCGTCGAGGCCGAGCATCGTGCGGGTGAGCGAGAGCGCGACCGGCCCGGACAGCTCGACGGTGACCGTCGCGTCCCAGCCGCCGGAGATCGACACCGCCGCCGACCAGGCCTCGTCGGCCGCGAACTGGCCGCCCGCAGCCGGGCGGGGGAGCAGCGGCTCCTCCTCGCCCAGGAAGCTGGACCAGACCTGCTCGACGATCGCCTGGACGTCGGTCACCTCGGGTGCGAGCGTCATGCCACGTCCTCCTGGGGGATGAGCCCGAGCAGCTCGAGCTTCTCGACGATCGCGTCGGGGGTGAACGGCTTGATGACGTACTCGTGGGCGCCCGCGGCGAGCGCCTTGACGATCTGGCCCTGCTCGCTCTCGGTGGTGACCATCATCAGCGTCACGCCACGCCAGTCGCGGTTGGCCCGGACCCGGGTGATGAACGTGTAGCCGTCCATCACCGGCATGTTCCAGTCGACCAGGCACAGGTCGGGCACGTCGCCGGCCTCGAAGAGGTCGAGCGCCTCCTGGCCGTTGCCGGCCTCGAGGGTCTCGAAGTGCAGGCCGGCGACGATGCGGCGCAGGATGCTGCGCATCGCCCGGGAGTCGTCGATGATCATCGCTCGCATGGTCAGGCTCCGATACGCGTGGAAGAGGCGAGGGGTACGGCGACGGCCGGCCGGTGCGCCTGCACGCGGCCGAGCTGCTCGCGGCTCCACAGCGCGGCGACGTCGGCCGGCATGTCGAGCGTGGTCTCCGACGAGCCGAGCAGCAGGAAGCCGTCCGGTGCGACGTGGGGACGCATCCGGCGGAGGATGTCGTACTTGGTCGCGTGGTCGAAGTAGATGAGGACGTTGCGCAGCAGCACCACGTCGTAGGTGCCGACGGCGGTGAACGCGTACGCGTCGGCGAGGTTGAGGTGCTGGGTGCGGACCGTGCGCCGCAGCTCCGGGCTGACCTCCCACTCGGTGCCGGCGCGCGTGAAGTACCTGACCAGCGTGGTCGCGGGCAGGCCGCGGTTCATCTCGACCTGGCTGTAGCGGCCTGCGCGCACCCGATCGAGCATCGCGGTCGACACGTCGGTCGCGAGGATCTCGGCCGTCCAGCCGGCCGGCAGGTGCTGGTCGAGCAGCATGGCGATCGAGTACGCCTCCTGGCCGCTCGAGCACGCGGCCGACCAGATCCGCAGCCGGCGGGTCGCGGCGCGGCTCTCCAGGAGCCGGGGCAGGATCGAGTCCGTGAACGCCTGGTAGGGCGTCTGGTCGCGGAACCAGCTGGTCTCGTTGATGGTGAGGGCGTCCAGGGCCTTGCGGCGCTCGACGAGGTCGGTGCTGACGCGCGCGATGTAGGCCTCGACGTCCGGGCAGCCCGCGGCGGTCGCCAGCGGTGTCAGGCGCGCCTCGACGAGGTACTCCTTGCCTGCCTCGTAGACCATCGCCGTCTCGCGCCGGACGAGGGCGGCGATCAGGTGGAAGCTCGAGGAGGAGATGGTCACGGCGTGCTCATCGGATGACGGTCCTGGGTCCTGAGGCAATTTCGTCGTGCGGCTGCACTCGTGCGGTCGGCCGCGCGGTCGCCTCAGGACCCGTGCGGGCAGGCCGATGGTCGTCGCGTGATCCGTGTCCTGGTGGTGGATGACTCCGCCCTCATCCGTCGTCTCATCTCCACCGCGTTGTCGGAGGCTGAGGACATCGAGATCGTCGGCACGGCTCGCGACGGTCTGGAGGCCGTCGACCGCGTCGAGGAGCTGCGACCCGACGTGGTCACGCTCGACATCGAGATGCCGCGACTGGATGGGCTCGGCGCCCTGCGGCGGATCCGCGAGCGGCACCGGCGGCTGCCGATCATCATGTTCTCGACGCTGACAGAGCGCGGCGCGGCCGCCACCCTGGAGGCGCTCTCCCGCGGCGCGTCCGACTACGTCACGAAGCCGTCCAACACCGGCTCGGTCGCCGAGGGGCTCGCCAGCGTCCGTGACCAGCTCGTGCCGCGCATCCGCGCGCTCGCCGGCGTGCGCACGCTGGCACCGCGGACGCCGGCAGCCCGGCGTACGCCGCCGGTGGCGAAGCCTGCCGCAGGCAGCCCCCAGGTGCTGCTGGTGGGATCCTCGACCGGCGGCCCCGACGCGCTGGCGACGGTGCTCGGCCAGCTGCCGGCCGACCTCGGCGTGCCGGTGCTGGTCGTCCAGCACATGCCGCCGGTGTTCACCACGATGCTCGCGCAGCGGCTCGACCGGATCTCCGCGCTCACCGTCCGCGAGGCCGTCGACGGCGACGTGCCCCGGGCCGGCGAGGTCCTCCTCGCGCCGGGCGACTTCCACGTCAGGCTCGTGTCCGGCGCCGGCGGCGTCCGGGTGCGCCTCGACCAGGGTCCGCAGGAGAACTTCTGCCGCCCCGCGGTGGACGTGCTCTTCCGCACCGCGGCCGAGGTGTACGGCGGCCGCGCGGTCGCCACCGTCCTCACCGGCATGGGCCACGACGGCCTCGAGGGCGTCCGCGTGCTGGCCGAGCGCGGCGCACGCGTCCTGGTCCAGGACGAGGCGACCTCCGTGGTGTGGGGCATGCCGGGGGCCGTCGCGCTCGCCGGGCTGGCCGACGAGACGGTGTCGCTGGGTGAGATGCCGCGCCGCCTGGTCGCGGCGGTGCGCTGACGGGCGGCGCGGCGGCGGGTCAGTCCGCCGTGCGCTCGCCCTTGGCGGATGCGCCGAAGAGGTCGAACGAAACCGGCTCACGAGGACCCGTGACCAGGTGCCCGACACGGTCGTGCAGCGTGAAGGCGTCGGTCGGTCGGGTGCCGCGCTCGGGCAGCATGCTGGCCAGCTTCTGCTGGCGCTCCACGAGCACCTGGGCCCGGTCGAGCAGGTAGCGGGGGATCGTGCTGAGCGAGGCCGGAAGGCCGAGCTCGATGTCCTTGGCGTCGACCGCCGTGCCCATCCGCTCGGCGCGGTTGAGCTGGACCTCCAGCCGCTCCAGCGCGGCTTCCCACTCGTGCGCCGACGGGGTGTCGTGCTCAGACATTCGCGCGGGTCTCCTGTTTTCGGCGTCGCCCCGGGCGCGACGAAACGGTGGACCGAGCCTAGTGCGCCCGCGCAGTCGCCGGGGAGCGCCCGTTCGGACCCCCAGGTCCCGGACCAGGGGTCCCGGAACGCTCCGCCGTTCGGAGGATGGGTGCGGGCTTCCTACGCGGTGACGTCGAGGTAGACCGGCGTGGCCGGACGGGCGGTCGGGCGGCCGAAGCGCTGGCCGATCTGGAGCTGCTGGCGGGTGGCGAGGAGCAGCGGTCGGATGCGGTCGGTCACCGCCTGCTGGCGTTCCAGCAGGTCCTGGGCGCGGGCCACCAGGTGGTGGGGGAGGGGACCGAGATCGGCCGGCGGCTCCCAGTCGGACAGACCCTCTGCCGCCGACCGGGTCTGCGCCGAGGCGACGATGCGCTCCGCGCGCTCGACCTCACGCTCGAGGTCGTCGAGCACTGGCTCCCAGGTAATCGACATCAGGCGCTGGCGGCGGCGGCGAGCAGGGCGGCCTGACGCCAGGTGTCGCACAGGTCGCGGCTGAGCCTGACGGCCTCGGCGGCGGCGATCTGGTCCTGCGAGACGTTGGCCTTGATGAGCTGGCGCTGCAGGTAGTCGTAGAGCGCCAGCAGCTCCTGGCCGGCCGGCATGGCGTCCGCGTCGAGCGTGCTCTGCAGCTCGGTGACGATCGCCTGGGCGTGCACGAGCTGCTGGTTGGCCTCCTCGCGCGCGCCGGAGAGCAGGGCCACCTGACCGCGCTCGGCGTCGAGCACGAGCCGCTCGAACAGCATGACGAGAAGACGTGCGGGGCTCGCGGTCGCGATCGCGTTGCCCTGGTACGCCGTACGTGCGCTCTGCCGGGCGTAGTTCATCGTTCCTCCGAGGCTAGTTGTTCTTCGAGCTGCTGCTGAGACTGTTGAGCTGTGCCGTCAGCCAGCTCGACTGGCTCTGGAGCCGGCTGAGCTGGGTCTCGAGTGCGGTGAACTGCTGGGTCAGCGCCGTCTGCTTCATGGCGAGCCGGTCGTCCCAGGCGGTGATCTCGTCGTTGTAGCGGGCGATCTCGGTGTTCTCGCTCTTGATCGTCATCGTGAGCGACCCGGTGCTCGAGTCGCTCTGCAGCTTGGCGATCTTCGAGACCCGCGAGGTGAAGCCGTTGGCGCCGATGAAGGCGTTCTGCACGCCCGACGGGTCGGCCTTGTACGCGGTCTGGAACTTCGACTGGTCGAAGGTGAGGTGGCCGTCCCGGTCGAGGTCGAGGCCCATCGTGGCCATCGTGGCGCCGCCGCCCGGGAAGATCGTGTTGAGGAGCTGGTCGGTGATGGCCCGCAGGGTGCCGTCGCCGGGGAGGGCGCCACCACCGGTGGCGGCCTTGCCGGGCGTGATCGTGCCGTACGACGTCGTGTCGGCGATCTGGTCGATCACCTGGTTGATCTGGCTGACGAACGCGTTCAGGGCGTTGGCGCGGCTGGAGCCGTCGTCGCTGACGCTCAGCGTCGCCGTGGTGCCCTGCGCGGCCGGTGAGATCGTCACGTCCACGCCGGGCATGAGCGAGGTGAAGCTGTTCGAGCGCTGGGTGAGCGCGACGCCGCCGGCCGTGATCGACGCGTCGGAGCCGGACCGGCTGATCGCCGCGTCAGGACCGCCCATCAGGGGAGTGCCGCCGGCCTCGGTGATCGTCAGGGCGCCTTGACCCGTGGCGACCTGGTTGACGACGAGGCGGTAGCTGCCGTTGCCGGTGCTGACAGCCGTCGCGGAGAGGAGTGGCGTCCCGCTGGCGTCCTTGAGGCCGTTGAGCGAGCTGATCACCGTGGACAGCTTGCCGTCGGCCAGGTCGACCGACGTGCTGGTGCCGTCCGAGAGGGTGACCGCGAGCTTCGTGGCCGTGGTGACGGTGTCGGAGAGCGCCGCGGCGGTGGTGTAGGTGTTCCCGGCGGCGGTGGCGACGTGGCCGACCGTGACCGACAGGCTCGACGGGGTGGCGGAGCTCGACGCGGAGATCGTGACCGCGGAGCTCGACGAGGTGGCGTTGAGCTTGGTCCAGGTGGACCCGCTGGAGAAGCTGTCGGCGCTCTTCTGCAGCGCGGCCAGCGAGGTGTTGAGCTGCTGGAGGGCCGTGAGCGTGGACTGCTCCTTGGCGAGCGCGGTCTTGAGCCGGTCCTGCGGTGCCCGCTCGATGGCCATGAGCTGGCTGACGATGCTGGCCGTGTCCAGGCCGCTGCCCAGACCCGTGAAGGTGATCGAACTCGCCATCGCTTGCTCCTCGAAGTGGCTCTAGAAAGGTGACGGGTGCTGCCGGGGAAGTCCCGGCAGCACCCGTCGGGATGTTGCTGCTGCTCCGCGATGCGGACTCAGGCTCAGCCGAGGAGCTTGAGGATGCCCTGCGAGGACTGGTTCGCCTGGGCGAGCATCGAGATGCCGGCCGACTGCAGGACCTGCGTGCGGGTGAAGTTGCTCATCTCGGAAGCCATGTCGGTGTCCTGGATGGAGCTGTTCGACGCCTGCAGGTTCTGCTGGGTGACCGTCAGGTTGTTGATGGTGTGCTGGAAGCGGTTCTGCAGCGCACCCAGGCTCGCGCGAGCCGTCGAGACGGACTGGATGGCGTCCTTGATGGTGTCGAGCGCGGTCACCGAGGTGGCCGCACCGGTCAGGTCGACGGCGTTGACGCCCAGGTTGGTGGACGAGAAGCCACCCGTGGAGGTCGAGCCGACGGTGTCGGCGTAGGTGCCGCCGAGGCCCGTCATGGCCAGCTTCTGGTCGGCGTCGGCGCCGTCGTACGACTTGGCCGTGACGACGAGGCCGCCCTTGCTGTCCACCGACGCGGTGAAGGACTGCTTGAAGCCGGCGTCGCCGTTGAGCTGGGTGGCGATGTCGTTGGCGTCGGTCGACGCGGTGAGCGCGCCGGTGGTGACCGTCGTGCTGCCGTAGGTGAACGAAGCCGGACCGGCCGCCAGGGTGGCCGCACCGTTGGCCCACGACGCCTTGGCGCCGGCGCCGCCGCCGGAGGTGATGTCCACCGAGATCTGGTCGGCCGCGTTGGACGTGGCACCGACCTGGAACTTCTTGCTGGTGAAGCTGCCGTCGAGCAGGCTGACGCCGTTGAAGCTCGTCGAGCTCGCGATGCGGTCGAGCTCGCTGTTGAGGGCGTCGACCTCCTTCTGGATGTCGCCGCGCGAGGCGTCGTCGTTGGAGGCGTTGGCGGACTGCACGGCGAGCGTGTTCATGCGCTGCAGGATCGAGTGGGTCTCGGTGAGCGCACCGTCCGCGGTCTGCACCATGTTGATGCCGTCCTGGGCGTTGCGGATCGCCTGGCCGAGGCCGTTGATCTGCTTGGTGAGGCCCTGGCTGATGGCCAGGCCAGCGGCGTCGTCCGCGGCCTTGTTGATGCGCAGGCCGGAGGAGAGGCGCTCGTTGGAGGTCGACTGCGACTGCTGCGTCTTGTTGAGGTTGTTGTACGCGGTCAGTGCGTCGACGTTGGTGTTGATACGGAGGCTCATGATGGTTCCTTCCTGGATGGTCCAAGCCCGGTGTTGCAGGAGCCCGTCCGTGGGCTCCTTCCGGATGGTTGATCGGCGGTCCCGCCGGTCGCCTGAGCCGGAAGAAGGAGAATCTCGAAGAATTTTGCGGCGGCCGGAAATGAGCAGTCGGCCTGCTGCGAGGCAGCAGGCCGACGTGCGTCCACGAGGGGTCGTTCCGGGGTCACCCCGCTTCGTCGAGCCGTCCCGGCAGCTGGCGCAGGGGGCGCCGGGAGGACTCCGCGTGCCGGGCCGCGACGGCGGCGAAGTACGCCTCGCGCCGGCGGCTGGCACAGCCACCGGGCTTGCCGACCGACGGCACCAGGCTCGGCTCGAGCGCGTTGTTGAGCGCGTCGCGCAGGAGCACCAGCGCCTCGGCGCGCATCTGCGAGATGCGGGAGTCGGTCACGCCCAGGTCGGCGGCGATGTCGGCCATCGGGCGCTCGGAGAAGAAGTAGTCCTGCACCACGACGCGCAGCCGCTCGGGCAGCTCGGCGATCGCCTCGACCAGGTAGGTGAGCTTCTCCTGGTGCTCGATCAGCTGCTCCGGGCTGGGGGCACGGGTCGGGAGCAGCTCGTCGAGGGACGACGCCGTCGTGCCCTGCAGCGAGAGGACCTGGGCGCGGTTGACGTCGTCGTCGTTGGCGACGACCTCGTCGACCGACATCCCGAGGGTGCTGGCGACCTCGGCGACCGTGGGGGTGCGGCCGAGGGTGCTCGCCAGCCGGGTCCGGGTCTCCTCCAGGTCGCGTGCCCGGCGCCGTACGGACCGCGAGGCCCAGTCGACGCTGCGCAGCTCGTCCAGGATCGCGCCGCGGACGCGGGTCGCCGCGTAGCGCTCGAAGGGGACGCCCCGCTCGGGGTCGAAGGCCTGCGCGGCCTGCACCAGCGCAGTGAGACCTGCGGAGGTCAGGTCATCTCGGTTGACGTGTGAGGGAACCCGTCCCATGGTCTCGCGGACGATGTGTCCTACCAGCGGCATGTTGCTGGTGATGAGATCCTCGGCGCGGGGGTCACCGTTGCGATCGTTCACGTGGAGGACTGTGGCAACCCTGTTGCCCAAAATGTAGGAAAACTGAGCAGTATCCGTCGTTCGAACCATGAATCGGGGTCTCAGGTCCTAGTCATCTGATCATTGAGGCCCCCCGAACGGGCTATACGCGGACTACGTGCACCGAAATCCACGGAACGGCAACACATCGGCAACTTGGGCTCAACTTCGGCACTTCCCGGGCGATCAGACATCCGAGACCCCGAACGGAGCGTCGTTGACGCGGGAAAGGTGCCGACGTGGAGAAGCTGTCGCTCATCCTCTGGCGTGAGCGTGAGCTGCTCGAGCTGCTCGCCTACAAGCTGGAGCTGGAGAGGCTCGTGCTGGCCAGCGGACACGCCCGGTGGCTCAGCCAGGCCAACCGCGAGGTCGAGGACATCCTCGTGACGCTGCGCGAGACCGAGGTCCTGCGTGCGATGGCCGCGGACGAGGCCGCCCAGGCCGTCGGCCTGGACGCCAACCCGAGCCTGTCCGCGCTGGCCGAGGCCGCGGCCGAGCCGTGGCGCACGATCCTGCTCGACCACCGCGACGCGTTCCTCGTCGTCACCCGCGAGATCGCGGAGCTTTCCGACACCAACAAGGGCCTCATCACCGCCGGCTACCGGTCGGCGCACGAGACGCTGCTCGCCATCCGCGGCACGGCCGAGGGCTACACGCCCGACGGCGTCGCGGTGACGGCCGCGCCCGCCCGACGCCTCGTGGATCGGAGCCTGTGACGATGACCGGCACCTTCGGCAGCCTCAACACCGCGCTGAGCGCCCTGCGCTACCAGCAGGTGGCGCTCGACGTCGCCAACAACAACATCGCCAACGTCAACACCGCCGGCTACGTCCGGCGCCGGGCCGAGGCCGCGTCCGTCGGCGCGACCGGCCAGCCCACGATGTGGTCGCAGTACGACGGTCACGGTGACGGCGTACGCGTGGCGTCGGTCGACCGGCTGGCCGACCCGCTCCTCGACGCGCGGTCGCGTCGCGAGAACGGCACCCTGTCCTACCTCTCCACCCAGCAGACGATCCTCAACCGGGTCGAGACGTCGATCGGCGAGCCCGGCGACAACGGGCTGTCGGCCGCGCTCCAGGAGCTCGGCGCGGCGTTCCAGGACCTCGTCGGCGACCCCGCGGGTGCCGCGGCCCGCAAGACCGTCCTGGCCAAGGCCGACGCGGTCACCTCCGCCTTCAAGACCCAGTCGGACAGCATCGCGGGCGAGATCGCCGACCAGCAGTCGCACGCATCGACCGTGGTCCAGGAGGTCAACGACGCCGCCACGGAGCTCGCGCGCCTGAACAAGACCATCAAGGTCGCCCAGGTCAACAACACCGACGTCGGCACGCTCTCCGACCAACGCGACCTGCTCGCGCTGAGCCTCGCCAAGCTCACCGGCGCCGAGGTCAGCGTGCAGCCCGACGGTCAGTTCAACGTCGCGGTCAACGGCGTCGCGCTCGTCACCGGCGACACTGCCGCCACGATGACCGCGACCTCCGGCACGCCCGTGGCGCTGTCCGTCGGTGGCACCGCCGTGCCCGCGGGCGTCGGCGGCGAGCTGGGCGGCGTCGTCGACGTGCTCAACACGACGCTGCCGGCGTACAAGAAGTCGCTCGACGACATCGCGACGAAGTTCGCGGCCCAGATGAACGCCCAGCACCGGGCGGGCACGGACCTCAACGGCAACCCCGGGCAGGACCTGTTCACGATCGACCCGGCGGACCCCGCCGGCTCCCTGGCGGTCGCGTTCACGAACACCGACCTGCTCGCTGCCTCGGCCGGTGGTGCCAAGGACGGCGGCAACGCCGACGCGCTGAGCCGCGCCACGACGGTCGGGTCCGACTACGCCGCCCTCGTCACGAGCTTCGGCAGCGCCGTCGCCAGCGTCAACCGGCAGACCACCAACCAGCAGACGCTGACCAACCAGGTCGACGACGAGCGCGAGCAGATGGCGGGCGTCAACCTCGACGAGGAGACGGTCAACATGGTCGCGGCGCAGCACGCGTACGAGGCCGCCAGCAAGATGCTCACCGTCATGGACTCGATCCTCGACACGCTCATCAACCGGACAGGGGTGACCCACTGATGGCGATCACGCGCGTGACCCAGAGGATGCTCTCGCAGCGCTCGCTCAGCGCTGTGCAGGGCGGACTGAACCGCATGGCCAAGGTCCAGGAGCAGCTCGAGACCGGCAAGAAGCTGAACCGGCCGTCCGACTCCCCGGCCGACACCAACACCGCGCTGCGGGTGCGGACCTCGCTCGCGGCCCAGAAGCAGTACGTCCGCAACGCCCAGGACGGCACCGCCTGGCTGGGCACGGTCGACAGCGCCCTGAGCGGCATCGTCGACCAGACGACCCGGGCGCGCACGCTCGCGCTCCAGGGCGCCAACACCGGCGCGATGTCGCAGACCGCGCTCGACGCGCTGGCCACCGAGGTGAGCCAGATCCGCGAGAGCGTGCTGCAGCAGGCCAACACGCAGTACCTCGGTCGGCCGGTCTTCGGCGGCACGACGGCCCAGGAGATCGCCTTCAACCCCGACGGCACGTACGCCGGCGACAACGGCGAGGTCACCCGCCGCATCGGGTCGGACGTCACCGTGCGGGTGGACGCCGACGGGATCGACACCTTCGGCCCGGACGGCGACAACCTCTTCAGCCACCTCGCCGACCTCGCGACCGCCCTCCACAACGGCGACCAGGCCGCGATCAGCACGGGCATCGACGCGCTGGGAGGCGACCTCACCAAGCTGAGCGCCGCGCAGGCGGGAGAGGGTGCGTCCTACAACCGGATCACCCACGCCAGCGACCTGGCGAGCCAGTCGGTGCTCCAGCTGAAGTCCTCGCTCTCCGACGTGGAGGACGTCGACCTCGCCGCCGCGACGGTCGACCTGCAGACCCAGCAGGTGGCCTACCAGGCCGCACTCGCCGCGACCGGCCGCACGGTCCAGCCGAGCCTCTTGGACTTCCTGCGATGATCGCCACCATGACCGAGACCCCGGCCGGCGTGCAGCAGCAGCTCCCCGTGATCGAGCTGGTCCGACCGATGCCGGGCTTCCCCGACACGCACCGCTTCACCCTCGAGCCGCTCGACGACACGGGGGTGCTGAGCGCGCTCCGGTCGCTCGACCACGCCGACCTCAAGTTCCTGGTCGTGTCGCCGGGCACGTTCCACCCGACGTACGCGCCGGAGATCGACGACGAGACCGCCGCCGCCCTCGGGCTGACGTCCTCCGAGCAGGCGCTCGTCCTGCTCGTCGTCCACGCCGGCCGCGACCTCGCGTCCACCACCGTCAACCTGCGCGCCCCGATCGTCGTCAACATCGAGACCAGCCGCGCGGCCCAGGTCATCCTCGACGAGGTCGCCCACTCGGTGGCCACACCGTTGCTCGGCTGAGCCCCGCGATAGCGTGAGCACATGCTGGTCCTGAGCCGCCGTGTCGGCGAGAGCGTCGTCGTCGGCGACGACGTGACGATCACGGTCCTCGAGGTCCGCGGCGACGTCGTCCGGGTCGGCATCGACGCCCCCCGGTCCGTGCGCGTGCACCGCGCCGAGCTGCTCGCGGAGCTGGCCGCCAGCAACACCGAGTCCGCCTCGCCGAGCGAGGACGCCGTCGCGTCCCTCAACGAGGAGCTCACCCGCGCCCTGCGCAAGCGGTCCTGAGGGCCGAGTCGGCGCATCTTCGCACCGTGAGAGGGCCGAGTCGGCGCATCTTCGCACCGTGAGAGGGCCGAGTCGGCGCATCTTCGCACCGTGAGGCTGCTCAGACCCCCCTGACCTCCGCCGATAGGTCGGCGGAGGAGGCCGATAAGCATGGACGACGACGCAGAGATCATCGCTGAGTTCCTCGTGGAGAGCCACGAGAATCTCGACCAGCTCGATCGTGACCTGGTGGAGCTGGAGCAGCACCCGGGATCACGGGAGCTGCTGTCGAGCATCTTCAGGACGATCCACACCATCAAGGGCACGAGCGGCTTCCTCGCACTGGGCCGGCTCGAGAGGCTGACCCACGTCGGGGAGACGATGCTGTCGCAGCTGCGCGACGGCGAGAAGACAATGACGCCGCCGATCACCGAGGCGCTGCTGCGGATGGTCGACACCGTCCGCGCGCTGCTCGACGCGATCGAGCGGACCGGCAAGGACGACGACGCCTCCGTGGACGTCGCATCGGTGTCCGCGCTGATCGAGACCCTCCTGGTCGCCGAGGTCGCCGAGGTCGCCGAGGTCGCCGAGGTCGCCGAGGAGGAGGTCGTCGCTGTCGCGGCGCCCGCCGCCACGACGTACGCCGCGGTCAACGGTGCCGCGAACGGTGCCGCGAACGGGGCAGCGACCGGCGTGACCGTGCTCGAGCGCCCGGAGGTCACGGACCTGATCGTCCCGGCCGCCCGCGAGCCCGAGGCCCGCACTCCGGAGCCGCCGACCGTCGCGCTCGCCCCCGAGCACGTCGTCGACCAGCCCCTCGTGGCGGACGAGATCGAGGAGGACCCCGCCGAGCGGCGTGCCCTCGTCGACGCCTCCGTGCGAGTCGACGTCGACCTGCTCGACGCCCTCGTCGACCTCGTGGGCGAGCTCGTGCTCACCCGCAACCAGCTCCTGCAGCGCACGCTCAAGGCCGACGACGTCGAGCTGGTCCGCGCCAGCCAGCGGCTCGACCTCGTCGCGAGCGAGCTGCAGGAGTCGGTCATGAAGACCCGCATGCAGCCGATCGGCCAGGTCTGGGCGAAGATGCCCCGCATGGTGCGCGACCTCTCGCACCAGCTCGGCCGCGAGGTCGAGCTGTCGATGGAGGGTCACGAGACCGAGCTCGACCGCAGCCTCCTCGAGGCGCTGAAGGGCCCGCTGACGCACCTGGTCCGCAACTCGATGGACCACGGCATCGAGCGGCCCGAGGACCGGGTCGCCGCCGGCAAGTCGCGCACCGGTCGGCTGCACCTGCGCGCGTTCCACGAGTCGGGCCAGGTCGTCGTCGAGATCACCGACGACGGCGCCGGCATCAACCCGGACAAGATCGCCGCCGTCGCGATCGAGCGTGGCGTCGTCTCGCGCGAGCAGATCGCGCGGATGGACACCCGGGAGATCGTCAACCTGATCTTCCGGCCAGGCTTCTCGACCGCCAGCGAGGTCACGAACGTCTCCGGGCGCGGCGTCGGCATGGACGTCGTACGCACCAACATCGAGCGCATCGGCGGGTCGGTCGACCTGCAGAGCGAGGCCGGCCGCGGCACCACCGTCCGGGTCCGGATCCCGCTCACGCTCGCGATCATCCCGGCGCTGGTCGTGGGGGAGGCCGAGGAGCGCTACGCGATCCCGCAGGCCAACCTCGTCGAGCTGGTCCGGCTCGAGGCCGACGACCCGAACGTCGAGCGCCTCGACGGCGCCCCCGTGCTCCGTCTGCGCGGCCGCCTCCTGCCGCTGGTCTCCCTCGGCGAGGCCCTGGGTCAGCCTTCGGCCGGCCGTCGCGGCGACGGCCGGGCGCTCACCGTGGTGGTGCTGCAGTCCGACGACGTGCGGTTCGGCCTCTGCGTCTCCGCGGTCTACGACACCCAGGAGATCGTGGTCAAGCCGATCGGTCGCCAGCTCAAGAGCCTCGCGATGTACGCCGGCGCCACGATCATGGGCGACGGCCGGGTCGCGCTGATCCTCGACGTGGCGGGTCTCGCCCGCGAGCAGGGCATCGACGCGAGCCTGGCCGACACGACCGAGGCGCGCACCGCCGACGACGACCGCACCGCCCTGCTGGTGCTCGAGGTGGCAGGGGGTCGCCAGGCCGCCCTTCCGCTCGCCGCCGTCGCGCGGCTGGAGGAGTTCGGCCGCGACCGCGTCGAGCGCTCCGGCAACGCCGAGGTGGTGCAGTACCGCGGCGGCCTCCTGCCGCTGGTCCGGCTCGCGCCGGCCATCGGCCTGCTCGACACCTCCGACGGGCGCGACCAGCTCTCCGTCGTCGTGCACGAGCTCGGGGACCGTGCCGTCGGCATCGTCATCGACCGGGTCCTCGACGTCGTCGAGATCGCCGTGTCGTCGTCCCAGGTGGGCAACCGGCCCGGCGTGACCGGCACCGCCGTCGTCCAGGACCGGGTCACCGACCTGGTCGACCTCGAGGCCGTGGTGGCCATGTCAGGGGTGTCCGCGTGAAGGCTCTGACCGACGTCGCGCAGTACTGCACGTTCTGGATCGACGACCTCTTCTTCGGGGTCGACGTCGACGACGTGCAGGAGGTGCTGCGCCACCAGCCGATGACCCCGGTGCCACGCGCGAGCGAAGGCGTCCAGGGCCTGATCAACCTGCGCGGGCAGATCGTGACCGCCGTCGACCTCCGCGTCCGTCTGGGCCTGCCGACCCGCGACGGCGACCGGCTGCCGATGAACGTCATCGTCCGCAGCCGCGGCGAGGTCATCAGCCTGCTCGTCGACGACATCGGCGACGTGGTCGACACCGACGGGCTCACCGTCGAGCAGGTCCCGTCCAACATGCCGGGCGACGTGCAGCAGGTCGTGCGCGCCGTACGGCCGCTGCCCGACAAGCTCCTGCTCGTCCTCGACGCCGACCGCGCCGTCGAGGTCTCCCACCACTGATACGCGCCGAGATCGGGCTTCTGGCCCAATGAGATCCGGGTTCGGGCCTTCAGCGAAGGCTCGAACCCGGATCTCATTGGGCCAGAAGCCCGATCTCGGCGCGTATCAGTAGGCGGGTTCGGCGATCGGCGACATCGTGCGCTGGGCCGGGACGCCGACGTGGCTCTGGCCCTCGCCGCGCAGCTTGAGGGCGAGCACGGCGGCCTGGGTGCGGTGCTGCACGCCGAGGCGGGCGAGCAGGCCGGTCACGTGGTTCTTGACCGTCTTCTCGGCGAGGAACAGGCGCTCCGCGATCTGGCGGTTCGTGAGGCCCTCGGCGATGAGGAAGAGGATCTTGCTCTGCTGCGGCGTGAGGTCGGTCAGCAGGTCGAGGGAGCGGCGGTGGAACTGCACCTGCTCCACGACGCGCGCGGCGACCGCGGGGTCGATCAGGCTGTGGCCGCTCGCGACGAGCCGGACGCCGCTGACCAGCGAGCTGCCCTCGATCTGCTTGAGGACGTAGCCGGCCGCGCCGGCCAGGATGGCGGCCGAGATCGCGCTGTCGTCGTCGTACGACGTGAGGATGAGTCCCTTGATCGAGGGGTCGACCGCGCGCACCTCACGGCACACGTCGATGCCCGACCCGTCGGGGAGGTTGGCGTCCAGGACGCACACGTCGGGACGCAGGGCCAGGATCGCCTCCTTCGCCGCGGCCGCGGTCGCGGCCTCGCCGACGACCTCGATGTCACCTTCGGACTCGAGCAGGTTCTTCACACCTCGCCGGACGATCTCGTGGTCGTCGACGAGGAATACGCGGATCAGGCCTCCCATGCGGCAGATTGTGGCTGCCCGAGGACGACGTCCGCAGGCGAATGCCGTGGACAGTCCCAGGATCGTTCGAACGGCTGCCCGAGTAGCCCGAACGGGCTACTCGGCGCACAGTGCCGTGTCTGCCCGGATCTCGTCCCGGCGTTGGTCGGCCGGAACCGCCCGGGAGGCGGCTCGGAGCTGGCCCAGCAGGTCGATCAGATCCTGCTTCGTCAGGCGACCGTGGATCGGCGCGGTCCTGCCGAGGACGCGCTCGTGGGCCTCCTGCGCGGAGAGCGGCGCACCGATGTCGAGCCGGTAGACCGTGTCCACCGGCCTGAAGTCGAGCTCGGCGACGCGGGCGGTCCAGCACCCGCGTACGCGGTCGTGCAGCACGACCTGCTCGCCGGGCTCGAGGCCACGCGCCAGCGTGGCGCGGGCGTGCGAGACGAGCAGCGAGCGGCGGCGGAGCGTGAAGTCGCCCAGCTCGACGTCGATGGCCTCCATGCTTCCCCTCCTCGGGCGACGCTCGGGCCGTCCACCTCGACGGGTCAACGATCCGTCCGTCCGTGGGTGACGCCTCGGCCGCGAAGAGGGGACCAATGTCCTGGCGACATCCGCGCATGGCACGCTGGCGCCCGTGACCAGCGACCGCCGTTTCGACATCGTCCTCTTCGGCGCCACCGGGTTCACCGGCGCGCTGACCGCTGCCTACCTCGCCGAGCACGCGCCGGACGGCGTCCGCTGGGCGCTCGCCGGGCGCAACCTCGAGCGGCTGGACGAGGTGCGCGCCGGCCTCGGCCCGGCGTACGCCGACCTGCCCCTGCTCCGCGCCGACGTCTCCGACCCCGCGTCGCTGGCGGAGATGGCCGGGAGCACCCGCGTCGTGGTCACGACCGTCGGACCGTTCCTGCAGTACGGCGAGCCGGTGGTCACCGCCTGCGCCGACGCGGGGACCGACTACGTCGACCTGACCGGCGAGCCCGAGTTCGTCGACCGGATGTACGTCGCCCACCACGCCACCGCCGTCCGCACCGGCGCCCGGCTGGTGCATGCCGCCGGGTTCGACTCGGTGCCGCACGACCTCGGCGTCCTCCACCTGGTCCGCGAGCTCGAGCGGACGGGGCCGATCACCGAGCCGCTGAGCGTGCGCGGCGTGGTGCGCTCCGGAGGGACGCTGTCGGGCGGCACGTTCCACTCGGCGCTCGGCCAGTTCGCGCGGGCCCGGCAGCTCGCCGAGGCCGCGCGCGCCCGCCGCGCGGCGGAGCCACGGCCCCAGGGTCGGTCCTCGCGCGCCGCCAAGGGCAGGCCGGGGCGCGACAAGGAGCTCGGCTTCTGGCTGGTGCCGCTGCCCACGATCGACCCCATCATCGTGGCGCGCAGCGGGGCCGCCCTGCCGGCGTACGGACCTCGCTTCAGCTACTCCCACTTCGCCGGCACCCGGACGCTGCGGTACGCCGTCGGCGGCGCCGCCATCGTCGGCGCCCTCGCCGCGGCGGCGCAGGTCCGTCCGCTGCGCGAGGCGCTCGGCCGGCGGCTGCCGCAGGGCGAGGGGCCGTCGGAGCGTCGTCGGGAGAAGTCGTGGTTCACCGTCGACCTCGTCGGCGAGACCGGCGACCGGCGGATCCACACCCGCGTCTCGGGCGGCGACCCCGGCTACACCGAGACCGCCAAGATGCTGGCCGAGTCGGCCCTGTCGCTGGTGCTCGACGACAACCCGCCCTCGGCAGGCCAGGTCACCACCGCGCAGGCGATGGGCGACCACCTGCTGAGCAGGCTCCAGCGCGCCGGGATACGGTTCGAGACGGTCGTCTGACACGGGCCGCCCGTGCGCGGGAACGCACGGGCGCTCAGGTGGGGCCCACGGCGGCCGAAGGGATCACCGGTGACCGCCGGGTCGCCCTCCGCCCGCTACATCCCGAGGTCCGCCATGACTGCCGTGAGCATCCCGCCCCGAGCCGCCGCCCTGCCCGACGTACGTCGCCCCGGCGGCGCCGGTCGTCTCGTCGCATGGTTCGCCGACCGCGGCATCCGCACCAAGCTCATGACCGCTGTCGGGGTCCTCGGCGTGGTGGCCCTGATCAGCGGGTTCCTCGGCGCCACGGAGCTGACCAAGGCGGGCAACCGCATCGAGGACCTGGCCACCGCCCAGAAGACCATCTCCGCCCCGGTCGCCGAGCTCCACGGCAACGAGATCAAGGCCCGGATGCAGGTCGCGATGCTCGCCGCGCAGACCACCAAGGCCGGCCGTGACAAGTGGCGGTCGGACATCGCCGGGACCGACTCGGAGATCGAGAGCACGGTCGCCAAGCTCGACCCGACGTTGAGGTCGTACTCCTGGTGGACCGACTTCAAGAACGCCTGGGCCTCGTTCAAGGAGGTGCGCGACCACGACCTCGCCGGCGCCATGGCCAGCAACGACGACAAGGCCTTCAACAAGGCCTACGACGCCAAGATGGCACCGGTCGTCTCGCAGCTGGCCGACTCGATGGATGCCGCCGACGCGGCGGGCGTCGCGTTCTTCCAGACCTCCGCGAACAGCGCGGTCGCGGACGCCCACGCGGGCTACCGGACCATGTTCCTCGTGGTCGGCATCGGCCTGGTGCTCGCCCTCGGGCTCAGCATCCTCATCGCTCGCAACACCCTGCGCCGGATCCGCGCCGTGCAGACCTCGATCGAGGCGATGGCCCGGCGCGACCTGACCGCCGTGCCGGTGGTCGACTGCCGCGACGAGGTCGGTCAGATGGCCGAGGCCCTCGCCGAGGCGCAGACCAACATCCGTGAGGTGATGGCGCAGGTCGTCGGCTCGGCCGACGCCGTCGCGGCCTCCGCCGAGGAGCTCTCGGCCTCGTCGGTCCAGATCGCCGCCGCCGCCGAGGAGACCAGCGTCCAGGCCGGCGTGGTGGCCGACGCCTCGGGCCGGGTCTCCGGCAACGTGCAGACCGTCGCCGCCGGCTCGGAGCAGATGGACGCCTCCATCCGCGAGATCGCGCGCAACGCGACCGAGGCCGCACGCGTCGCATCGACCGCCGTGACCGCCGCGCACACCACCAACGACACCGTCCGCCGCCTCGGCACGTCCTCGGAGGAGATCGGCAACGTCGTCAAGGCGATCACCTCGATCGCGGCACAGACCAACCTGCTCGCCCTCAACGCCACCATCGAGGCGGCGCGCGCCGGTGAGATGGGCAAGGGCTTCGCCGTCGTCGCGAACGAGGTCAAGGACCTCGCCCAGGAGACGCAGAAGGCGACCGAGGAGATCATCGCCAAGGTCCAGACGATCCAGGCCGACACGAGCGGCGCGATCGAGGCGATCGGGCAGATCACCGAGGTGATCGGCACGATCAACGAGTCGCAGCTGACCATCGCCTCGGCCGTCGAGGAGCAGACCGCGACCACGATGGACATGAGCCGCAACGTGGCCCAGGCCGCCAACGGCACGAGCGAGATCGCGCAGAACATCGGGGGCGTTGCCAGCGCGGCCGCGAGCACGACCCACGCGGTCGCCCAGGCGCGCACCGCCACCGACGAGCTCGCGCGGATGGCCTCCGAGCTCCGCTCGCAGGTCGCCTCGTTCGTCTACTGAGCCGGCGACCGCTGCCGTGACGATCGACGCCATCGAGTTCGACTGGGTCGCCGACCTGGTCCGACGCGAGACGGCGATCGTCCTCGGAGCCGGCAAGGAGTACCTCGTCGAGACGCGGCTCACCCCCCTCGCGTACGACGCCGGCGAGCCGTGCGTCGAGGAGTGGGTGCGTCGCGTCCGCTCGGGTGGTACGCCGCACCAGCGCCGCGCGATCGTCGAGGCGCTGACCACCAACGAGACGTCGTGGTTCCGCGACGGGCCGGTGTTCGACGTGCTTCGCGACACGGTGCTGCCGGGCCTGCTGTCGGCCCGGGGTGCCGCCCCGGTCCGGCTGTGGTCGGCGGCGGCGTCGACCGGCCAGGAGGCCTACAGCCTGGCGATGCTCTGCCACGAGCTCGACCCCCACCGCCGCGCCGAGATCATCGGGACCGACGTGGCGTCCGCGGTGGTCGGGCAGGCGGCGGGCGGCTGCTACGACCGGCTGGCGATCTCACGCGGCCTGACCGCGCAGCAGCGGGCGGCGTACTTCCAGGAGTCTGCGCGGGGCTGGCGCATCGACCCGTCACTGCAGCGCCACGTCTCGTTCCGCACGCTCAACCTGGCCCGGCCCTTCGATGGCCTGCCGCGGATGGACCTGGTGCTGCTGCGCAACGTGCTCATCTACTTCGACGCCCCCACGCGGCTGGACGTGCTGCGCCGCGTCCGCTCGGTGATGGCGCCCGGCGGCTGGCTCCTGCTCGGCACCGCCGAGTCAGCGAACGACAGCGACCTCTTCGTGCCGGAGCGCATCGGGGCGGTCACGCTCTACCGGCCCCGCTGAGGGTGCCGAGTCGGCGCGTCTTCGCACCGTGAGAGTGCCGAGTCGGCGCGTCCTCGCATCCTGGTGCCCCGGGCGAGAGTCGAACTCGCGGGCCTTTCGCGTTCGGGGCAGTCGGCTGCTCGATCCGCGTTTCGTTGGTGCCCCGGGCGAGAGTCGAACTCGCGGGCCTTTCGCGTTCGGGGCAGTCGGCTGCTCGATCCGCGTTTCGTTGGTGCCCCGGGCGAGAGTCGAACTCGCGACCTTTCGCTTAGGAGGCGGCTGCTCTATCCACTGAGCTACCGGGGCAGACGCGTGACATCTTGGCATCCGGCGCCGTGGAGGGTGAAACCGCCAGGCCGCGAGCAGGGATCAGGCCCGAGCCGGCTGCTCGATCCGCTCCGGAGCCACGTCGAGCAGCCTCTCGAGCAGGACCCGGTCACCGGTGACGGTCACGAGGTCGAGGCACCGGTTGACGAACAGGCCGTAGATCCCTTCGGGGTCGCCCTCGACCACGACCTGCGGGTCGGCGATGGGCCCGTCCACGACCTCGCCGTCGACCAGGGACGCGACCTCGGTGCCGACCCGGAACTCGAAGCGGCCCGGCGGGGCGAGGCGCGCGATCACGGTGTCCATCGCGTTGGCGAGCCAGCCGTCGAAGAGCTCGTCGCCAGCGACGGGCGGGCCGAGCGAGCGAGCGCCCCACAGGGCCAGCTCGCGCATCGCGGGACGCAGCCCGCGCCCGTACTCGGTCAGCTCGTAGACCTTGGATGCCGCGGGAGGCGGCAGCACCCGCCGGCTGACGACGCCGTTGCTCTCGAGGTCACGCAAGCGGGTGGCGAGGATGTTGGTGCCGATGCCCTGCAGCCGGTCGACCAGGTCGGTGTAGCGCTTCGGCCCGTGCATCAGCTCCCGGATCACCAGCAGGGCCCATCGGTCGCCCACGAGGTCCAGGGCGTGCGCCATCGGACAGTACTGCTCGTAACGCTTGGGCATGCCCGAATGATAGCACTCGCGGTAAATTTGCAAGAAATAACTTGCAAATCTGAAGCGACCGCTCCTACGGTCGACAACATGACTTCAGAAATGCAAGCAACGCGAGCGGGGGCAGCCAGCCGTCGTCGGTGGCTCGCCCTCGCGCTCCTGTGCCTCGTGCAGTTCATGGTCGTGCTCGACATCGCGATCGTGAACGTCGCGCTCCCGTCCATCCAGGTCGACCTCGGGTTCGCCCGGGGTGACCTGCAGTGGGTGATCAGCGCCTACGCCCTCGTCTTCGGCGGCTTCCTCCTGCTCGGCGGTCGTACGGCGGACATGCTCGGCCGTCGCCGGGTCTTCCTCGTCGGCATCGTGGTCTTCACGTCCGCCTCCCTGATGGCCGGGCTCGCCTGGTCCGAGCCCTCGCTGATCGCAGCGCGCGCCTTCCAGGGCCTCGGCGCCGCGATCATCACCCCCGCCGCCCTGTCGATCCTCTCGACGACGTTCGCCGAAGGCCGGGAGCGCAACATCGCGCTCGGTGCCTGGGGCGCCGTCGGCGGCTTCGGCGGCGTGGCGGGCGTTCTCCTCGGCGGCGTGCTCACCAGCGCCCTGAGCTGGGAGTGGATCTTCTTCGTCAACGTCCCCGTCGGCCTCGTGGGCCTGGCGCTCGCGCCGGTGCTCCTGCACGAGAGCCGGGACGCCCGCGTGTCGAGCTTCGACCTGCCCGGCGCCGTGCTCGTCACCGGGGGGCTCTCGTCGATGGTCTACGCGATCACCCAGGCCGGCGAGAAGGGCTGGCTCTCGGCTCAGACCCTCGGCGTGCTCGGCGGTGCCCTGGTGCTGCTCGGCGTCTTCGTCGCCTGGGAGCTGCGCCACCCCGAGCCGCTGATGCGGTTCGGCATCCTGCAGTCGCGCACGGTGAGCGGAGCGAACGTCGCCGGCTTCATCATGGGCACCGCGATGTTCTCGATGTTCCTCATGCTGACGCTCTACATGCAGCAGGTGCTCGGCTACTCGCCCATGAAGACGGGAGTCGCGTACCTCGCCGTCGCGGGCACCGCCATCGTGTGGTCGGCGGTCGCGAGCCAGCTGGTGACGCGCGTCGGTGTGAAGCCCGTGCTGGTCGTCGGCATGGCGATGCTGACCGGGGGACTCGTGTACTTCACGCAGGTCTCGGTCGGCGGCAGCTACGTGGCCGACCTCCTGCCCGGCTTCCTCCTGATCGGCGTCGGCATCGGCTTCTCGTTCGTGCCGATCTCGATCGCGGCGCTGGCCGGCGTACGTCCGGCGGAGGCGGGGCTCGCCTCGGGCCTGATCAACACCTCCCAGCAGATCGGTGGGGCGCTGGGCATCGCCGCACTCTCCTCGATCGCGACGTCGCGCACCGAGAGCGCCGTCGCCGGCGGGTCGATCCTGCCGGACGCGCTCGTGCACGGGTTCTCGTCGGCGTTCCTGGTCGGGGCGGTCTTCGCCGCCGCCGGTCTCGTCGCGGCACTGACGCTCATCCGTCGGGACGAGCTGGAGGCGGAGGTGGTCGCCGAGGGAGAGGCGCTGCCCGAGCTCGACGCGGCCTGAGCCGGTCGCGCCCGTTTGGGGTTCGTCTGCCGCGCCCGTCACAATTGATCGATCCACGTACATTCTGGGGGGCGCGCGATGGCGCGTCCCCGAGGATGACCCTGGCGAACGATCGAGTGATGGTGACTGATGAGCGACGTCGAGCAGCGACCTGCCCACGTCGATGAGTCGTCCCATGACGGGGTCGAGGACACCGCGATCCGCCCCGTCGACCCGCGGATCGCGCGCCGGTCCACGTCCCGGACGACGGACAGTGTCGCCGGCCGGCGCCGCGCCAAGACCCGCCGGCATCACACCGTCCTCAAGGTCGTCGTCTCCACCCTGGTGGTGCTCGGCATGATCACGGGGCTCGGAGTCGCGTACCTCTACCGCGACCTCAACGGCAACCTCACCATCGCGAACTACCAGAGTCAGTTCGTCGAGAAGGCGCCGAAGAAGGTCCAGTTCGCAGGTCCGACGGACCCGATCAACATCCTCATCATGGGTGAGGACTCCCGCAGCTGTGCGGGATGCGCCGTCGACAACGAGAAGACCGCCGGCCTGTCCGACACCACGATCCTGCTGCACCTCTCGCGGGACCGGAAGCACGCCTACGGCATCTCGATCCCGCGCGACTCCCTCGTCGAGCGGCCCGAGTGCAAGACCGCGGACGGCAAGATCATCCCGGGCTCGACCCGGACGATGTGGAACGGCGCGTTCGCGTACGGCGGTCCCGCCTGCACGATCAGCCAGTTCCAGCACGACACCGGCATCCCGGTCGACTACTCGGTGGTCGTCAACTTCGGTGGCTTCAAGGGCATGGTCGACGCCGTCGGTGGCGTGGACGTGTGCGTGCCCAAGACGTTCCACGACAGCTACACCAACACGACGTTCGACGGCGGCACCCACAAGCTCGACGGCACGAAGGCGCTCGCGTACGTGCGAGTGCGGCACGGCATCGGCGACGGCTCCGACATCGGCCGCACGAGGCGCCAGCAGGCGTTCATCGCCTCGATGGTCAGCCAGGTCATGTCGGCCAACACCCTCGCCAACCCGGTGAAGGTCGTGAAGTTCCTGCGGGCGGCGACCAAGTCGCTCGAGCTCTCCGAGGTCGGCTCGACCGGGCTCGGCAACATCAAGGAGCTCGCCGGCCTCGCGCTGCAGTTCAAGAACATCGGCCTCGACAAGGTCGAGTTCATCACCGTGCCGTTCGTCTACGGCACGGGCAGCGAGAGCGGTCGGGTGCTCTGGACCTCCGACGCCGACAAGGTGTGGGAGCGGATCAAGAACGACCGCCCGCTGGGTGACGTCCTCACCGCCAACTCGATCCGGGTCGACAACGCCCCAGGTCGCACGACCGGCTCCAACCCGTCGGGTACGCCGTCGTCGTCCGCCTCCGCCTCGGCCTCCGCGTCGCCGTCGGGCCAGCCCTCCTCCAACGGCTCCGCCTCGTCGAGCCCGTCGTCGCCGGCCACCGGTCAGACCGAGGAGCAGAAGAAGGCGCTGGAGTCGGTCGGGCTCTGCTCATGACCACCCCCGAGTCGGACTGGGAGCGCAAGCGCCGGCTCGCGCGGATCTTCGGTGACGTGCTCCCCGACACGACCCGTGACGAGCGCGACGACCCCGACACGGCCGAGCGGGGCTCCGAGGCCTGGCTCAAGGCCCAGGTCCCTCCCCACCACGGCACCTGAGCCCGAGACGTCAATCCGTTCGGTCCGAGACGTCAATCCGTCTGTGGATTCCACAGACGGATTGACGTCTCGGACCGAACGGATTGACGTCTCGGCGGTGCGTGGGGGGATCAGACCTGGCGCGCGGCGAGCAGGTCGCGGATCTCGGTCAGGATCGCGATGTCCTCGGGGATGCCGGGCTCGTCGGCGGCCGGGAAGAAGCGCGCCTTCGCCTTCGTGTAGGGGAGCACGATCAGGAAGTAGACGACCGCGGCGATGATGATGAACGAGATCACCGCGGTCAGCCACGCGCCGACGTGGATCCCGTGGGGCGCGTAGGTGGAGAAGTTGGGGGTGCCGCCGACCTTGCCGATCAGGTCCATGATCAGCGCCACGGTCGCGGTCACGACGGAGGCGAACGCGAGGGCCATGATGAAGGCCACGGCGAGCTCCACGAGATTGCCGCGCAGCAGGAAGTTCTTGAATCCGGTCATGGTGTGCATCTCCAGGCATCGTCGAAGCGGAGGAAGTCTCCCGAGTCGGTCACGACACTAGTGAACGAAGGCGAAGGTGAGGAAGGAGCGCACTGACGCATCCGTCACGCGTGCGACCGCGTCATCGGGGAGCCCGATGAGGATCAGACGGCCGCTGAGCCCGGTCGTGACGGAGTTTCCGGCTGCCTTCGTCGGCGGCACCGCCAGGACGAGTACGCCGGCCGCGACGCGCGACGCTCCACCGGCCGTCCCCGGCGCGTCCGCGACCTCGCCCCCGGCCGATGCGACCGCGTAGAGGTCGATCCTGTCCCCGGCGTCGAGCAGGCCCGCCATCGCGCCGTCCGGCAGCCGGACGGGCAGTGCCACCAGCCCCGGGTGCGCGATGGTGAGCGACGGGCCGACCAGGCGGGCGTCGGTGATCGGCTCTCCGCGGCGCAGCGGCCCGGCGAGCGTCGCGCCGGTGGCCGGCGTGGCGGCTCCGTCGGGCACCGACGCCGGCGGCACGTGCGCCGTGGTGACGTCGGCCGCGGTCAGGGTCTGGCCCGCCGCCAGGTCGTGCGCCGCGACGGTCATCGCGACGGTCTCGGGCGCGGCCGGCGCGACGACCCGCAGACCGCCAGCCACCGCGCCGGCGGTCAGCAGGCCCGCGAGCAGCCGCCGGTGGCCGAGCAGCCGTCGTCGTACGCGGGTGACGGGTCGGGCCAGCGAGGTCGGGAGCACCCCACGACGCTAGGCCGGATCGCGGGTCTGCGCGTCCGGCTCTCCACAGGACCGACCGCGAGGGTCGGTCAGTCGGCGCTGGCGGCGGCCGCGGTGGTCGTGGTCGACCCGCCGGACGAGCCGGACGAGCTCGACGACGAGCTGTCCGACGAGCTGGCGGAGCCGGTCGTCGCCGGCGTCGCACTCGACGACGAGCCGCGGCTGTCGGTGCGGTAGAAGCCGGATCCCTTGAAGACGACGCCGACCGCGTTGTAGACCTTGCGCAGCTTGCCGCTGCACGTCGGGCACACGGTGAGGGCGTCCTCGGAGAAGCTCTGGACCTGCTCGAAGGCGTGGCCGCACTCGGTGCAGGCGTACTGGTAGGTGGGCACGATCACTCCTGGTCTCGACACGCTCGACGACTCACTTAGCACTCGTCGCCGACGACTGCCAGTTTAGAACGTCGAGCGCAGCCGGACGATTCCGGACGGTGTCACGGCACCCGTCACCGGCCGGTCGTGAGGCTCCACGGGGACCGGGAGGCCGACCTCGTCGTCGTACAGCAGGATCCAGACCGGGGTGCCGACCGGCACCCGGGCGAGGGCCCGGTCGTAGGACCCGCCGCCGCGGCCGAGCCGTGCCCCCGTGGGGGAGACGGCGAGCCCCGGCACCAGCACGAGGTCGGCGGTGGCGATCGCGTCGGCGCCCAGGTCGGGCCCGGCAGGCTCCAGCAGCCCGCGTCGCGCCGGCACGAGCGTGCCCGTGTGGACCGCCCAGTCGAGGTCGTTGTCGGGCCGCAGCACCGGCAGGATGACGCGGGTGCCGCGCTCGAGCAGCGCCTCGAGCAGGAGACCGGTGCCGGGCTCGGTCCCCATCGAGACGTACGCCGCCACGGTCGCCGCCCGGCGCACCTGGTCGCTCGCGAGGAGGTGCGCGGCGATCGCCTCGGACGCCTGACCCACCTCGCTGAGCGAGCGCTGGCGCCGGCCGGCCAGCAGCTGGTCGCGGGTGCCCACCTTGCTCCCGGACATGCCGCCGGGGCCTGGGGATCCCCCAGATGTGGAGAACGATTGCGGGTCGGCCACATAGGCAGCCTACGATCGAAGGCATGGGTAGTGCAGGGCTGCATAAGGCGGTCGCGAAGATGCGGGACGCCGGGGTGGACGAGGTCGCAGTCGAGACCTTCGCGCACTATTACCGACTCCTCGAGCACGGCGAGACCGGGATGATCCCCGAGTCGACCATCGAGCCGGTCGACATGCCGGCCCTGGCCGACGTGAAGGTCTCGGACGAGGACGCGGTCGCGGCACTGCGCACCACGGCCGTCATCAAGCTCAACGGCGGCCTCGGCACGTCGATGGGCATGGACCGCGCCAAGTCCCTGCTCTGCGTGCGCAAGGGGCTGTCGTTCCTCGACGTCATCGCGCGCCAGGTCCTCCACCTGCGCACGACGTACGACGCCCCGCTGCCGCTGCTCTTCATGAACTCGTTCCGCACGAGCGCGGACACGCTCGACGCGCTCGCGCGCTACACCGCGCTGCCGGTCGACGGCCTGCCACTGGACTTCCTCCAGAACAAGGAGCCCAAGCTCCTCCTCAAGGACCTCTCCCCGGTCAGCTGGCCGAAGGACCCCGAGCAGGAGTGGTGTCCGCCCGGCCACGGTGACCTCTACACGGCCCTGCGCGGCTCCGGCCTCCTCGACCGGCTCCTCGAGCAGGGCTTCGAGCGGGTCTTCGTCTCCAACTCCGACAACCTCGGCGCGGTGCCCGACCCGTTGGTGGCCGGGTGGTTCGCGACGAGCGGTGCCCCGTTCGCGATCGAGGCCGTCCGGCGCACGCCGAGCGACCGCAAGGGCGGTCACTTCGCGATCCGCAAGTCCGACGGCCGGATCATCCTGCGCGAGACGGCGCAGACCCTGCCGGAGGACATCGAGGCGCTGCGCGACCTGGGACGGCACCGCTACTGCTCGACCAACAACCTCTGGTTCGACCTGCGCGCGATGAAGCAGGCGCTCGACCTGCGCCACGGCATCCTCGGGCTGCCGCTGATCCGCAACGTCAAGAACGTCGACCCCGCGGACAAGAAGTCGCCCGAGGTGGTCCAGATCGAGACCGCCATGGGTGCTGCGATCGAGGTCTTCGAGGGCTCGGCGCTCATCGAGGTGGGCCGCGACCGCTTCGTCCCGGTCAAGACGACCAACGACCTGCTCGTGCTCCGCTCGGACGTCTACGACCTGGCGGACGGGTTCGTGCTCGACCCGACGGTCGAGGAGGTCCCGTACATCGAGCTCGACGACCAGTACTACAAGGTCGTGGCCGACTTCGAGAAGCGCTTCCCCGAGGGCATCCCCTCGCTGCGCAAGGCCACCTCGTTCAAGGTCGGCGGTGACTGGACGTTCGGCAAGGGCGTCCAGGTGATCGGCGCCGTCGAGCTGGAGGACAAGGGGTCGCAGCGAGTCGGCGCCGACTCGGTACTGTCATCGGGTGCCCACTAGCGACCTGACCTCCGTCGACGATCTCCGCGAGCGGATCCTCGCGGACATCGAGCCGCTTCCGGCGTACCCGCAGGCCCTCATGGACGCCTTCGGACTCGCGAGCGCCGAGGACGTCCACGCCGACGTCTCCCTGCCGAGCTTCGACAACTCCTCCCACGACGGCTACGCCGTCCGCTTTGAGGACGTGGCCTCGGCCACCGAGGACGCGCCGGTGCACCTGCCCGTCGTCGGCGAGATCGCCGCCGGTCAGGCCGGCCTGCTCGCGCTCTCACCCGGTACGGCGGCCAAGATCATGACCGGCGCGCCGATGCCGACCGGCGCCGACACGGTCGTGCCCTACGAGTGGACCGACCGCGGCGTGGTCCGCGTGGTCGTCAGCCAGGCGCCGGCGAGGAAGGGCGAACACGTCCGTCCGGTCGGCGACGACGTGCGCTCCGGCGACCTGGTCGTCAGCGAGGGGACGGTCCTCGGGTCGCGTCACCTCGGGCTGCTCGCCGCCGTCGGCCGTGCGACGGTTGCCGTCCGACCCCGTCCGCGGGTCGTCATCCTCTCCACCGGCAGCGAGCTCCGCGACCCCGGCCAGCCGCTCGGTCACGACTCGATCTACGACGGCAACTCCTACCTGCTCGCGGCCGCCGCCCGCCGTGCCGGCGCGATCGCCTACCGGGTCGGCATCGTCCCCGATGAGCCGGCGAAGTTCCTCGAGGCGCTCAGCGACCAGCTCGTCCGCGCCGACGTGGTCATCACCTCGGGTGGCGTCTCCCAGGGCGACTACGACGTGGTGAAGGAGGCGCTTCGGCCGGAGGGCGTCTGGTTCGGCGGGGTCGCGATGCAGCCGGGCAAGCCGCAGGGCTACGGCCGCGTCGGCGAGGACCGGATCCCGATCTTCACGCTGCCGGGCAACCCGGTGTCGTCGTACGTCTCCTTCCAGGTGTTCGTGCTCCCGGCGCTGCGCCGGATGATGGGCATGCGACCCGAGGTCAGGCCCGTCCTGCGGGCACGCCTGACGGGTCCGCTCACCTCGCGGCCGGGGCTGCGCCAGTTCCTGCGCGGGGAGCTCGTCACCGCCTCGGGCGGCAGCTCGGTGAGCCCCGTCGGTGGCTCCGGCTCCCACCTGATCGGCGACCTGGCCAACGCCAACTGCCTGATCGTCGTCCCGGAGGACACCACCTCGGTCGAGGCCGGTGCGACAGTGGACGTCCTGCTGATGGACGAGGAGTTCTAGGGAATGTCCGAGCTCACGCACCTCGACGAGACCGGTGCGGCCCGCATGGTCGACGTCACCGGCAAGGACGTGACCGCCCGCACCGCCACGGCGACCGGGCGCGTCCTGGTCTCGGCCGAGGTCGTCGGGCTGCTGCGTGGTGAGGGTGTGCCGAAGGGCGACGCGCTCGCGGTCGCCCGCATCGCCGGGATCATGGGCGCCAAGCAGACGCCGTCGCTGGTCCCGCTCTGCCACCCACTCGCGATCTCCGGGGTCACGGTCGACCTGGCAGTCGCCGACGACGCCGTCGAGATCACCGCGACCGTGCGCACGGCCGACCGCACCGGCGTCGAGATGGAGGCGCTCACAGCGGTCTCCGTGGCCGCCCTGACGGTGGTCGACATGGTCAAGGCCGTCGACAAGGGGGCCGTCATCACCGACGTCCGCGTCGAGTCGAAGACCGGGGGCAAGTCGGGGGACTGGCACCGATGACACACCTGCCGGCCGGGATCGTCGTCGCCTCCAACCGCGCCTCGGCGGGGGTCTACGAGGACACCACCGGACCGCTGCTCACCGCCTTCCTCGCCGACCTCGGATACCTGGTCGGCGAGCCCGCGGTCGTGCCGGACGGCGAGGCGGTCGGCGCCGCGATCCGCGGGTTCGTCCGTGCAGGTGCCCGGGTGGTGCTCACGACCGGCGGCACCGGGCTCACGCCCACCGACCTCACCCCCGAGGTGACACGTCCGCTGCTCGACCGCGAGATCCCCGGGATCGCGGAGGCGATCCGCGCCGCAGGCGTCGCGAAGGGCATCCCGACGGCCATGCTCTCCCGCGGCCTCGCCGGGCTCGCGGGGCAGTGCCTCGTCGTCAACCTGCCGGGCTCGCGCGGGGGCGTGAAGGACGCGATCGAGGTCCTCCGTCCGGTGCTCCAGCACGCCGTCGAGCAGTCGGTGGGCAGTGATCACTGAGGCGGGTGCGGGGGCCTGGCCGGTCACGCTGCGCTCCGGTGACGTGACGGTCCGTCCGCTCTCGCCCGCTGACGCCGCCGAGTGGCGCACCGCCCGCCAGCGCAGCGCCGCCTGGCTGCGGCCCTGGGACGCCACGGTCCCGCCGGGGGGCGACGCCCGGCCGACGTCGTTCCGGTCACTGGTCCGGCGGTTGCGCCGGGCGGCCCGGCACGGGGCCGCGTACCCCTTCGCGATCGAGGTCGACGGCCACTTCGCCGGTCAGGTGACGGTGTCCAACATCGTGCGCGGCTCGGCGATGTTCGCGTCGGTGGGCTACTGGATCGACGTCTCGTACGCCGGCCGCGGAGTCGTGCCGCGCGCCGTCGCCCTCGTCATCGACCACTGCTTCGCGACCGGCCTGCACCGGATCGAGGTGGCGATCCGGCCGGAGAACTCCAACTCGCTGCGTGTCGTCGAGAAGCTCGGCATCCGCGAGATCGGCTACGCCCCGCGCTACCTGCACATCGACGGCGAGTGGCGCGACCACCGGCTCTACGGGATCACCGCCGAGGAAGTGCCGCACGGCGGGCTGATCACGCGCGTCACCTGAGAGGGACGTCATACGGGGTGGCTGTCCCGACAACCAGGGCGTATGACGTCCGAAATCACATCTGTCACACCAGCAATTTGCGACACACCTGTGGACATCCGACCCCTGGTGTGCTGGCGCTTCTAACCTCTCGTACGTGGATCCAAGCGCCTTCATCTTCGTCGGCCTCGCTGTTGCGTGGGCTGCCTACCTCATCCCCAAGGCGCTCGAGCACCACGATGCCGGCGCCCGAAGCCGTTCGGTCGAGAAGTTCTCCGACACGATGCGGGTGCTCGCTCGTCGTGAGGCGGTCGACCGCCGCAAGACGCAGCTCGTGACGAACCGCAAGCCGTCCGCGGCCGAGCCCGCCGCTTCCGCGCCCGTCGCGGAGCCCGAGGCGGCGCCCGTCGCCGCGCCCGTCGCCGAGTCGGTGCAGGAGCTCGACGCGGAGCACACCGGCTTCTTCGCCGCCCAGACGTTCGTACGCCGCAGCGCCGGCTCCCGCGCGGCCCGTCGGCGCCGCCGCGTGCTCGGCGGCCTGCTCGTCCTCCTCGCGATGGTCGCCGCCGCGGCGGCCGGTCGGGTCATCGGCTGGTGGTGGGTCGCCGCGCCCGTCGTCCTGCTCGTCGCGTGGCTGGTCGCCTGCCGCAAGATGGTGACGGCCGAGCGCGCCGTACGCCGTCCGGTCGTCCAGCGGGTGACCGACCCGGTCGAGCCGGAGACCCCGGGCGTCGAGGACGCCGTACGGCTCGACGACACCGCCGCAGTGCCGGCCGTGCGCGCCCAGGTCGCCGCGCCGATCGCCTCCGGTGACGGCTGGGAGCTCGTCCCGGTGACCCTCCCGACGTACGTCTCGAAGCCGCCGGCGCGCCGCCCCGTCAGCACCATCGACCTCGACTCCACGGGCGTGTGGACCTCCGGCCACACCGCCGCCGACAGCGCGCTCGTCCAGCAGGCCGAGGCCGCCCGTGTCGCCGGGGCCGAGGCGGCCAGCGCGGCGGCGGCATCGGCGCGTCGCGTCAGCGGGGCCTGATTTCGGCCCACGCGTCGGGTGCTGCTAGCCTTTCCGACGCACTGGGGGTGTGGCGCAGTTGGTAGCGCGTCTCGTTCGCAATGAGAAGGCCAGGGGTTCGAATCCCCTCACCTCCACCGATGTAGCAGGCCAGGGGCCATGTCCGGAATCCCGACAGGGAGGAAGGACATGGCCCTTCGGCATTTACTCGGACTCTTCCGGTCAGGACCTCGTGCCGCCAGTGGTGACGGCAGACAGGCCGGACGACGAGTAGTGCGCACCGGGGGGCCGGTGCGGCGAATTCACAGACCTCCTTCAGGAAACGTCCCGGCTCCGCGACTAGCCTGGAGGCGACGTCGATGATTGACGTCGGCATGCTCGTCCGAGGTTGGTGAGGACATGCGAGCATTCGATGGACCGGTCGGCCCCAGAGGTGCCACCGTGCTCCTCGCCGCCGCGGTCGTGGCGAGCGTCCTCGCGTTGCACGGGTGGTCCACGCGCCCGTCGAGTGCACTTCCCGGGGGGCTCGCCGGCGGCGGGGGCGGCGGCCACGTCCGGCACCAGGCGCCGGCGACCGCGCCGCTCCTGTCATCGCAGAGCTTCGCGTCGTACTCGTATCAGGTCTGGCCGGGCACCCCGAGTGCGGCGGCGAGATCCGCGATGACGGGGCTCTCCATCTCGGTTCACCGGACGGGCTCCGGGATCTCGCTGAGCGCGGGCCCGAGTGGACAGCCCGGCGTCGCCCACACCTATGCCGGGGGTGCGCGCGTCTACGTCGTGGAGGGCTCGATGGGCGACGAGTCGGGGACCTCCGACTACAACCTCGGAGACGACGGCGTCGTGGTCACGGACGCGCAGGGCAGGGTCGTCCAGTGACCGCGCACCAGACATCGCCCTCGACACGGCTCGCGGTGGAGCAGGCCGCGCAGCTGGTCGACGAATGGGCGCCCACGGTCAGTCGTCTCCTCCTGGGCCTCGTGCTGGGTTGGTTCGGCTACCACGAGCTCGTCCACCCGACCCTGTGGACCGGTTACGTGCCGGTGGTGTCGGGAGCGACCCTGCCCGTTCTGCTCGTCCTGGCCCACGGCTGGATCCTGCTCCTGCTCGCTGTGGCCCTGGTGGCCGGCATCATGGTGAGGGCCGCCGCCGGCGTCGCGGCGCTCCTCCTGCTCCAGATCGTCATCTCGCTGACGATGTCGAACGGTCTGTCCGATCTGGTCCTGCGGGACGTCGGCGTGCTCGGCCTCGCTGTCTGCCTGAGCGCGAGCTCGAGGCAGCGCCTGCTGCTTCGCCGCTAGCGGCACGGCGTGGTGCTCAGCGGGCCGCGAGCAGCTCGTCGGTCCACGCGAAGCAGGCGGCCGACATCTCGGCGAGGTCGCCGTCGCCGGTGCCGGGCACGAGCGCGTCGACTCGCGCGGCCACGTCGGCCGGAAGGTCGGTGTGCAGGTAGCGCAGCCCGAAGTCGTGGCGCCACGGGCAGTGCTCGATGCGAAGCAGCCGCACCAGGCCGCCGAGGGCGAAGGAGAGGTAGAACGAGAGCGCCTCGGGCTGCTGTCCGCGTCGTACGGCGCGATTGACCAGCCACTCCGCGGTGGCTCGGCGCTGCCGGATCTGCTCGGTCCACTCCTCGCAGGCCCGCCGGATCTCCGCCTCGTCGTCGTGGCGCAGCTCGACCAGCCCGTCGGGGTCGTGCACGACGAGCGGCGTGCCGTGCCGGCGTACGTCGAGGATCCGGTGGGCGTCGGACAGGCTCGAGATGTGGAGGTCGACGATCCGGGTCGGCTCCTCCAGGGCGCCCGGGCGGTGCTGGTGGTTCACGAAGCACTGCCGACCGTCGGGCCACGCCGTCTGCGGCAGCTCCCAGACGTGGTCGATGTCGAACGTCTCGCGGATGCGCGAGAGCAGGCGGTCGTAGACCTCGTCGTGCTTCCCGGGCGTGCACAGGAGCTCGACGTCGAGGTCGGACCAGTCGTCGTAGCCGCCCGTGGCCGCTGACCCGCCGACCCACACGACCAGCACGTCGGGGTCGTCCGCGCCCTGGGCGGCCAGCCACTGGAGCCAGTCGTCGAACCGGCTGACATCGGCGGGAGTGGCGGTGATGGGGGCGTGTGTGGCGGTGGACATGGCGGGATGCTGGCACGTGGATTCTTCGGATGGCGAGGATGTTTTTCGGGTTGCCACAGACCGCGACCGCCCACCCCCTCCGAATGACGCGCCCGTCCTGCGGGAACGGGGTGGGTACTGGCCCGAAGGCAGGCGGCCCTGGATCGGCTTCAGACCCAGGGGTACGCCGGCCGCGGGCGCCACATCTGGGAGGAGTGGGCGATGGAGCTCAAGAGCGGTCTGAACGGACTCACGGACCGAGGGAGGTGGTCCGCCCGCGGGGCGTCATTCGTGGCGAAGCTCAAGGCGACCAAGATGGTGTGGTTCCCGCCGGACCCCGCGGACACCGGCAAGGCCGGGGCCGCGGCCGCGAAGAAGACCACGAAGACGGCCGCCAAGAAGTCGACGGGGGCGGCCAGGAAGTCGACGAGTGCGGCCAAGAAGACCGGCGCCGCCAAGAAGACGGCAGGCACCGCGAAGAAGACCGCCGCCACGACCAAGTAGGCGGACGCACGTAGTCGATGGGGTCGGGCCGGAGCGCCCGGCTCAGAGGACCTGGGACCCGTACATCTCTCCGAGCGGGTCAGCCAGGAGCTCGAGGCGCGCGCCGTCGGGGTCGCGGAAGTAGATCGAGGTGACGCTCTCGACGACGTACTCGACCCCGGCAGCGTCGAGCTTCTCGCGCAGGTGCTGCCAGCGGTCGGGGGTCACCGAGATCGCGAGGTGGTGCAGGCCGCCGAGCACCTCGGCGTACGGGCCGAGATCGAGGCCGGGAAGGTCGAAGAACGCGAGCAGGTTGCCGTTGCCGATGTCGAAGAAGAAGTGGTTCGAGCCGGCGTAGTCACGGTTCTCGAAGATCTCGGTGAGCGGGAACTCGAGGATGCCCTGGTAGAAGTCGATGGTGCGCCGCACGTCGGAGCACAGCAGCGCGAAGTGGTGCAGTCCGCGAGCGCTGGTGGCAGGTCGTTCGCTCGGAGGCACGAGGCAGTCCTGGCGGATCCGCTCCCGCTCGGCTGCGATCCCTGCGAGATCGATGGACGTCACTGTCATCACCTCAGATGCGGAAGAAGCCGGCGAGGAAGCGGTCCGCGAGGTCGCGGTCGCCGTGGATCGTGCCGGCGTTGGTTCGACCGTAGGCCGTGAGGACGAAGCTCCCCGGGTCGAAGTCGATGACCACCGGGAGGTCCGCCACGGGGCCCGCGGCGCAGACGAGGCCGTCGGGTCCGACGCCGATCCTGGTCTCGCCGGCGTTCTCCCCGGAGACGATGCGGACGCCGACCTCGAGCGGCGGATCCTTCGGCGCGACCACGGCCGTCGCCGTCCACAGCACGAAGCAGAGAGGTACGAGCAGGTCCGCCGACCTGGCGTCCAGTCCGTGTGGCGAGCCTGTGCCCTCGCGGATGTCCCAGCTGTGGACGGCATAGTCGACGAGCTGGAAGGCGGGGTAGAAGAACGCGGGCAGCGATCCCATGTACTTGTGCGGGACCGGCTGGGCCCAGTCGTCCTCCAGGAGCGCCTCCTCGATCGCCAGCATCCTCGCGAGGTCGGATGACAGCCGTTCGCGGGCCTCGCCGGGCGCCAGGTCGCGGAACTGCCGCGCGCCGCGGTCCGCGTGGACGGCCATCTCCCGCAGCGGCACCGACGGAGGCGGATCGCCCTTCCCCCGGGCGGCGTCGAACCCGACGAAGTACGTCTCGGTCGTGTCGAGCAGGTGCCCGACGACGTCGCGGACCTCCCAGTCGCCCGCGCCCGTCGGTGCAGTCCAGGACGACGGATCGGCGGTGAGGGCGAGCATCCCTGCCGACTCGCGCTCGACCGCATCCAGCAGGTTCGCCTTGCTGGAGTAGTCCATGAAGTTCCACGCGCTCATTGCGCCTCCCGACCGAAGAGCCGGACCGCCCCCGACCGGCGTCGGGGCCTGGGAAGCCATGTTCCTCGCTCCGGTTGAGTTGTCAACCACAGCGATCGGCGGTCCACGGCGCGGCCTCCGAGGAGCCGCACGCAGCGGAGCACCGACGATCGCTTGATCACAGGTCGAGCGTGCCGATGAGTACGCTGAACCTCTTGCGCGAGGGCTGCGACAGGCGGTCCGGGAAGGGCATCCATGTGCGCTCAGCCGCCGGTGACGATCCGATGACGACCGACCGCCGCAAGCCGGTCGCGCGGTACGTGCTCTTCTCCGACCCGGTGGCCCAGGACCGCTTCGCCGCAGTGGCGGAGGCGGCGTTCCAGGACCTCGCCCGTCTCGACCAGTGGGCCGGCCAGGTCTCGCTCGAGCTGGCCGCCGAGCCGAAGGTGCCGAGCCGGCGGGGGCTGCTGCGCCGCTCGGTCGCCGGGCCGGGCCAGGTCGAGACGCTCACCGTGACGGGTGCGCTCGCCGCGGCAGGTGAGGCGGGCCGGGACGTGCCTGCCCGTGTCGAGTCCATCGGCGGCTGCGCCGCGGAGCGCAAGCTCTCGGCGACCATGGGTCGCGTCGTCGTGGAGCTGGTCCGCGACCTCGCCGCCACGCCGGTCGCGGAGCAGCGCGCCCACCCGGCCTACCGCCAGACGCTGCGGCTCGCCGCGGAGCTCCAGGCGCTCTACTCCCTGCTCGCGGCCATCGGCTGCCAGGCGCCGTTCGGGTGCGTCCGCCCCCGGCCGCCCGAGCAATGGGGCCGGCGGGTCGAGGACGTCGAGATCACCGAGGTGCGCGCGGTGCTGCTCGAGATCGCCGAGGACACCGCGGCCCACGGGTAGCCGCGGGTCAGGCCGAGCCGAACGCGAGCAGCGCCACGGGGTCCGACGTCGGCGTCCTCGAGCCACCGGCGGGCTCGACCGTCACCCCCGCGCCGACCGCCGCAGCGGCCGGGCCGTCGAGCACCATCTCGGCCGACGAGACCCCGGCGGGCACGACCCCGGCGGGAGCCATCGAACCCTTGGCGTCCTGGAGCCACATCTCGTAGACCTTGCCGTCCGGCAGGGCCGCGAGGTCCTTCACCACCACGGCGGCCTTGTCGAGGCTGGCCGAGCGGTAGACGGTGACGGTGCCACCGTCGGGGAGGGTCTGCGTCGTGCGCTGGGCGTCCGGCGCGTGCTGGACCCTGCCGACGGCGGACAGGCTCGCAGGTGAGGACGGGCGGTCCCACGGGTGCCACGCGACCCCACCGGCGATGAGGACGACGGCCGCGGCGACCGCGAGCAGCGCGCGCCAGCGTCGACGACGTCGGTTGCGGTCGACGAGCGGAGGCAGCGGGCGTACGACGGCGGCGTCGGCGAGCACCCGCTCGCGCAGGCCCGGCGGCGGCGTCGTCTCGGTGAGGTCCGCCAGCCCGGCGGCCGCCTCGCGGAGGCTGTCCACCTCGGCGCGGCAGATGGGGCAGTCGGCCAGGTGCTTCTCGAACTCGGAGCGCTCGTCGGAATCCAGAGCGTCCAGGGCGTACGCGCCCGACAGGGCGTGGATGTCACTGCTCATCGCGGGCCCCCACTCCCAAGGTGTCTCGAAGGCGGATCAGGCCGTCCCTGATCCTGGTCTTGGCCGTGCCGACCGGAAGCTCCAACATGCTCGCCACCTCGGTGTGGGTGTAGCCGCCGAGGTAGGCCAGCTCCACGGCCTGGCGCTGGACCGGTGTCAGCGTGACGAGCGCGCTGCGCACCCGGTGGGCCTCGAGGGAGGCCTGGGCGGCCTCTGCTGTCGAGTCGTGGCTCACCGGTTGGTTCCTCTGCTCGTAGACGACGTCGCGTCGCGTCGCCGATTCGGCGGCGCGCACCCGGTCGACGGCCCGTCGGTGCGTGATCGTCAGCATCCAGGCGAGGGCGCTGCCCCGCTCACGCTCGTAGCGCGACGACGTACGCCAGATCTCCAGGAACACCTCCTGAGCGACCTCCTCCGCCTGGGCGGGGTCCCGGACCACCCGCAGCGCCAGGCCGTAGACCTTGGCCGACACCGTGTCGTACAGCGTCGCGAAGGCGGCCTGGTCACCGCGGGACGACCGCCGCAGGAGGTCGCCGAGGTCAGGCTCCGACGACGCCCCCTGCTCGGGGACGCCGTCGGGGACGGGTCGGAGATGTTCCACGGTTCCTATTCTCCGTCGGAGGTCACTTGGCCGGGGGCATGAGCACGGTGTCGATGACGTACACGGTGGCGTTGGCCGTGGGGATGTTCCCACAGACGACGTTCGCGCCGTCGACCTTCATGCCCGAGGTGTCACCGGTGACGGTCACCTGGTCCTTGTTGAGCGTCGTCTGCGTGCCCGCGACCGACATCGGGTCGAGCTTGCCGGCCACCACGTGGTGGGTGAGGATCGCGGTCAGCGTGGCCTTGTCGGCGAGCACCTTGTCGAGCTGCGCCTTCGGGATCTTGGAGAACGCGTCGTTCGTCGGCGCGAAGACGGTCAGGCCGTCGGCGCCGTTCAGCGTGTCGACGAGGCCGGCCTTGGTGACGGCGGTGACCAGGGTGCTCAGCAACGGGTTGTTGCTCGCCGCGGTCGCGACCGGGTCCTTGACCATGCCGTCGAAGGAGCCGGCGCCGCTGGTCGGGACCGCCGAGCAGCCGGGGCCGAACGTCTGCGACGCGGCGCCGCTCATGCCGCTCGACGAGGAGCTCATCGGCGACGACGGGGACGACGACATGGGCGTGCTGTCCGCCGCGGCGGCGCCGTTGCCCGAGTCGCTCCCGCCGCAGGCGGCAAGGCTGAGCGAGAGCGCGGCGGCGGCCGCGAGGCCGGTGGCGCGGAGCGTGTTGTTCATGGCAGTTGCCTTCCAGTTGAGCATCGAGTGTCTGTGGCTGTCCGTCATGACGTCTTGCACCTGTTCTTCGGAGCCGCGGCGGATCCGGATGGGTACGAACGGGTCCCATTCGGTCGGGATGGGTCCGGGTCACGAGCCGACGGTGACGTTGATCGTGTGGAGCCCGCTGGCTCCGTCGGGGAACGGGTTCGCGCGCACCGGTGCCTGTGTGCGCCCGTCGCCGTCGACCACGCGGCACGACACCGTGTGCGAGCCGGGCTTCGCGTCCCAGCGGTGGAACCACTGGCGCCAGTAGACCTCCCCGGCCGACGGCCCGAGCTGGGCCTGCTGCCAGGCCCCGCCGTCGATGCTGACCTCCACACGGTCGACCCCGCCGCCGCCCTGCGCCCAGGCGACGCCTCCGACGACGACCTCGCCGACGTCGAGCTGGGCGAGCGGTCGGGGGGTGTCGATCCGGCTCGAGATCTTGATCGGGGCGTCGGTCGCCCAGTGCCGGTCGGTCCAGTACGCCGAGTGGTCGGCGTACGTCGTCAGGGTCAGGCGGCTGACCCACTTGGTGGCGCTGATGAACCCGTAGAGCCCCGGGATCACCAGCCGCGCGGGGAACCCGTGCTCGCGGGGCAGGGGAGCGCCGTTCATGCCGACGGCGAGCATCGCGTCGCGGCCGTCGGTCGCCAGCGCGAGCGGAGTGCTGATGGTCATGCCGGCGAAGTCCGTGCTGAGCATCTGGTCCGCCTTCGCGCCGACGCCGGCCCGGTCGAGCAGGTCCGTGAGGCGTACGCCGAGCCAGCGGGCGCCGCCGGCGTACGGCCCGCCGACGCTGTTGGAGACGCAGGTCAGCGTGATGTCGCGCTCGATCATCGGCATCGCCAGCAGCTCGTCGAAGGTCAGCGTGAACGGGTGGCGCACGTCGCCGTCGACCCGCAGAGACCAGTCGGCGCTGCTGAGCACCGGCACGTCGAGCCGCGTGTCGACCCGGTAGAAACCGCCGGTCGGGGTGCGCCACGGGGTGATGCCCGGGACCGTCCGGTCGAGCCCCGCAGGGAAAGCCCCTGCGGGCTCGGCCGGGGCGGGCAGGGTGACGTTCTCCGGGCGGCCGCGCAGCGACGTGAGCCGACGACCCAGCCCGCCGACGGCCGCGGCCGCCAGCACCGTCACGCCGAGCCCGACGAGGACCCCGCGCCGGGAGGCGTTCCCGGCCGTGCCCTCGTCCGGTGCACGGTCGGCCGACCACAGCGCGGCCGGCCACAGTGCGAACAGGGTCAGCAGGACCCCGGCGGCGACGACGCCGGTGAGCACGCTCGGCAGGGCGTCTCCCGCGTCGGCCGCCGGGCGCAGCACCGCGCAGACCGCCGCGACGGCGGAGAGGAGGACCAGGATGCCTGCTCCGAGGACGAGGCTGCGGCGCGCCACGAAGCCGACCGCCGTCGCGACGAGGAGGACGACGGCCAGGACCGAGCCGACCAGGATCGTCTTGTCGTTGGTCCCGAAGTGCGCGACCGCCCACTCCTTGACCGGAGTCGGCGTCCGGTCGATGACCGTCGACCCGACGGCGAGCACCGGCGAGGCCGACGGCGTGGTCGCCGCCGCCAGCAGGTGGCCCGCGGCCAGCCCGGCAGCGGCCGCGGCGGGCCCCATCGCCGCGAGTGTCAGGCGGTCGCTCCATGTGGTCATGCCTCTGGTTCGGAGCGGCGGCCCGACTCGGATCGCCTGACGGCTCGTCCGACCCGGATCTGAAGTGACACCCATCCGTCCTGCGAGCGGCACCGAACAGCAGGAGAACACCGCCGGAGGGAGTGCACATGCAGGAGCCACGTGTCGCCGTCATCGGGTCGGGCGTGTCCGGACTGGTGGCCGCGTACGCCTGCGCGACGCGCGCCCACGTCACCCTCTACGAGGCCGACGAGCGGCTCGGCGGCCACGCCGACACCCACGACGTGGTCGAGGGCGACCGCAAGCTCGCGATCGACACCGGGTTCATCGTGCACAACGGCCGGACGTACCCCACGCTGACCCGCGTCTTCGACGAGCTGGGGATCGCCACGCAGGCATCCGAGATGTCGATGTCGATCGTCGACGACCTGTCGGGCATCGGCTGGGCGGGGGCTCGCGGGTGGCGCGGGCTGCTCCCTGACGCCCGCCACCTGCGCGACGTCGAGCACCTCCGGATGCTCCTCGACATCCCCCGCTTCCACCGTCGCGCACGCCGGCTGCTGCGGGCCACCGGCTCCGACCTGACCCTGGGCGAGTTCCTCCGGGAGGGACGCTTCTCCGCGCACTTCGTGCGGCACTTCGCCGAGCCGCTGGTCGCCGCGGTGTGGTCGTGCGACCCCCAGGTCGCCCGGGACTACCCGGCGCGATACCTGTTCCAGTTCCTCGACCACCACGGGATGCTCGCGGTCAGCGGCAGCCCGACCTGGCGCACGGTCACCGGCGGCTCGCGGGAGTACGTCACGCGCATCGCCGAGCGGCTCGACGAGGTCCGGCTCGGCGCCCGCGTCGTCGAGGTGACCGAGCACGCCGACCGGGTGAGCGTCCGCGACGGCCGGGGCGACCCGCGCCACTACGACAAGGTCGTCATCGCCACCCATCCGCACCAGGCCCTAGCCATGCTGGCCGCGCCCACGCCGGAGCAGCGCGAGGTGCTCGGCGCCATCACCTACTCCGCGAACACGGCCCTGCTGCACACGGACACGTCGCTGCTGCCGGCGGACGACCGGGTGCGGGCCTCGTGGAACTTCCGGCGCACGACGCAGGAGGCCGCGCCGGTCACGGTGACCTACGACCTGACCCGGCTGCAGCGTCTCGACACCGACGTCCACTACCTCGTCACGCTCGGCGGCGAGGATCTCGTCGACCCCTCGACGGTGATCGCCCGGCGGGACTACGAGCACCCGCTCTACACACCCACCTCGGTGGCGGCGCAGAGCCGGCTCGGCGAGATCGAGACCGCCCGGATCGCGTTCGCGGGCGCCTATCACGGGTGGGGTTTCCACGAGGACGGCGCGCGGGCGGGTGTGGCGGCGGCCGGCCGGCTCGGATTCTCGTGGGGGACGCCGGGGGAGCCGGCGCCCCGACGGGTCTACGAGACGCGGGTCAGCCACGTGCGGAGGGTCCCGTGGCGGCGTACGTTCACGCACCGCTCGACCATGTGGGTGGTCGACCTCGACTCCGCCGACCGGGGCTCGCGGTGGTCACGCTGGTGGCGGGGGAGCATCGAGGGTCGCGACCACCTCGGCGACCCCGCGCTGACGGTCCGCGAGAACCTCGCCCGCTTCCTCGCCCTCGAGGGCGTCGACCTCGGCGATGCCCGCGTGCTGCTCGCGGCGCACCCGCGGGCCTTCGGCTTCTGCTTCAACCCGATCAGCGTCTTCTGGTGCACCCGGCGCGACGGCACCCCGCTCGCGACGGTCGTCGAGGTGCACAACACCTACGGCGACCGGCACGCGTACGTCGTCCACCCCGACACCGACGGCCGGGCGCGCGTCGACAAGCGGATGTACGTCTCGCCCTTCCACGGCGTCGACGGCACCTACGAGCTGCGCGTGCCACCGCCCGGGGAGCGGCTGCACATCGCCGTCGAGCTGCACACCGACGACGGCGCCGCCTTCTCCGCCGCCCTCGTCGGCGAGCGGGCCGATCCCGGCCCGGTCCGCGTCGCCCTGTCGGGACTGCTCGACGCCCTCCGCATCCGCGTCCACGGGATCGCCCTGTGGGCGCATCGCCTGCCGATCCGTCCCCGCCCGCCCCACCACCAGAGAGGTGTTCGATGACCACGACCACATCCGTTGCCCAAGCGGTGGCCCCCGAGCGGTGGGCCGACCTCGCGACCGTGCCCCGCGGCGCGGTGGCGAGCGCCGTCGCGCGCCGGATCTTCCTCGCCGCGGTCCGCAGGCTCGACGTGACCGTCCGGATCGACGGCCGCACCGTCGGGCGCGGAGGCCCGGAGATGACCGTCCACCGGCCCGACGAGCTCTTCGCCCGGCTCGGCGCCGACCACACGGTCGGATTCGGCGAGGCCTACCTGACCGGCGCCTGGGACGCCGAGGACCTTGGCGGCTTCCTCACCGTGCTGGCCGCGAACGTCGCCGACCTGGTGCCGCGCCCGCTGCAGCTGCTGCGGTCGGCCGTCGTCGCCCGGCCGCCGCGCGACGAGCGCGGGGACAAGACCGACACCCGACGCGTCGTCGCCCACCACTACGACCTGTCGAACGAGCTGTTCGAGCTCTTCCTCGACCCCACGATGACCTACTCGTGCGCCCGCTTCCGGACCGACGCCACCGGCGCTCCGCTGCCTGGCGACGACCTCGAGAGCGCCCAGCTGCGCAAGATCGACGACCTGCTCGACCTCGCCGGCGTCGGGCCCGGCACCCGGTTGCTCGAGATCGGCACCGGCTGGGGCGCGCTCGCCGTCCGGGCGGCCGAGCGCGGAGCGGTCGTCAGGACGGTCACCCTGTCGGTCGAGCAGCGCCGCCTCGCCAAGGAGCGGATCGCCGCCGCGGGGTACGCCGACCGGGTCCGGGTCGACCTGTGCGACTACCGCGACATCACCGGGACCTATGACGCCGTGGTGTCGGTGGAGATGGTGGAGGCGGTCGGCTGGCGGCACTGGCCGACGTACCTGCAGACGATCGACCGGGTGCTCGCGCCGGGCGGACGGGCCGCGATCCAGGCGATCACGATGCCGCACGACCGGATGCTGGCGACGCGCGACACCTACACGTGGATGACCAAGTACATCTTCCCGGGAGGCTTCCTGCCGTCGCTGCGTGCGCTGGAGGAGGCGGCCCGCGACCACACGACGCTGCGCCTGCGGTCGGCCGACGCGATGGGGCAGCACTACGCCGAGACGCTGCGGCAGTGGGACGAACGGTTCACGGCCCGGGCCGAGGAGGTGGCACGCCTCGGGTTCGACGAGACGTTCCGCCGGATGTGGCACTTCTACCTGGAGTACTCGCGGGCCGGCTTCGCCTCCGGCTACCTCGACGACCACCAGGTGCTGTTCGAGCGGGAGGAGCGGGCATGAGCGGCGTACATCCGGGAAGGACCGACCCCGGGACCGACCCAGGGAACTCGGGACCGCACCCAGGGAACTCCGGAACTTCCGGGGTGTCGTGCAGCCCCGGAAGTTCCGGAGTCCCCGGTGAACCGGGGACTCCGCCCCGGCTCGCCGCCACCTCGGCGGGGATCGCCGGGCAGATCGCGCACGCCCTGGCGCCCCTGGTCGACCCGATGCCGGTCCGGCTGCGGGCGTGGGACGGCTCGGAGGCCGGGCCGTCCGGGGCGCCGCTGGTCGAGCTCCGCTCGCCGCGGGCGCTGCGCCGGCTGCTGTGGCACCCGGGGGAGCTCGGCGCCGCCCAGGCCTACGTCACCGGCGAGGCCGACCTGCCCGGCGACCTCGACGGCACCCTCCGCCGGCTCCTCGCGGCCGGGCGGTCGGAGAGGTCGACGTGGACGAGCTGGCCGGACGGCGTACGACGTCGGGCGGCTGCGCTCGCGCGGGCGACCCGGCTGGCGGCGCGACTCGGGGTCGTCGGGTCGCCGCTGCCACCTCCGGCGACCCAGGCCCGGGTGAGCGGCAGGCTGCACACACGGGCGCGCGACCGCAGCTCGATCGCGCACCACTACGACCTGTCGAACACCTTCTACTCGGCCATCCTCGACGAGTCGATGGCCTACTCGTGCGCCTACTTCACCGACTCCTCGCACACCCTCGAGCAGGCCCAGCACGACAAGCTCTCGCTGATCTGCACCAAGCTCGGGCTGACCGAGGGGAGCACGCTGCTCGACGTCGGTTGCGGCTGGGGGTCGCTCTCGCTGCACGCGGCGCAGGTCTTCGGCGCGCGGGTCGTCGGCGTGACGATCTCGGCCGAGCAACAGCGCTTCGTCACCGAGCGGGTGCGCGAGCTCGGCCTCGACGGCCGGGTCGAGGTGCGGCTGTGCGACTACCGCGACGCGGACGGGACCTACGACGCGGTGGCCTCGGTCGAGATGGGCGAGCACGTCGGCGAGGGCAACTACCCGACGTACGCCGGCGTGCTGCGCGACCGCGTCCGCCCCGGTGGTCGCGTGCTCGTCCAGCAGATGTCGCGGTCGGGCCCGCATCCGGGTGGGGGACCATTCATCGAGTCGTTCATCGCCCCCGACATGCACATGCGGCCCGTCGGCGAGACGGTGGCCCACCTGGAGCGTGCCGGGCTGGAGGTGCGCGACGTGCACGCGCTGCGCGAGCACTACGTGCTCACCGTCGCGCGCTGGCTGGACCGGTTCGAGGCCGAGGCCGACCGCCTGACCGCGCTCGTCGGGGAGGAGATGGTGCGCGTGTGGCGGCTCTACCTCGTCGGTGGCGCCGCGGCGTTCCGCGAGGGCCGGATGGGCGTCGACCAGATCCTGGCGGTGCGACCGGGCTCCGACCACTCGCTCCCGCTCGAGCGGGGTGCGTGGTGATGTCGGGCGTCGAATGGGGCCATCTCGGCTGGCTCGTCCTCACCGCGCTCGTGGTCGCCGCGCTCGCCATGGCGGTCACGGCCGCGTGGAGCCGCCGGCTCCGACGGGTGGCGGTGGTCGATGTCGCGTGGGGGGCGACATTCGCCGCCGTCGCGGTCGTCGGAGGTGTCGTGGCCGGACTGCTGGGCGACGGCAGCGCGTGGCGACGCTGGCTCCTGGTCGCGCTTGTCGTCGTGTGGGGCGTCCGGCTGGCCTGGCACCTGCGCACCCGCGTGCTCGGCTCGGGGCACGACGACCCGCGCTACGAGGAGCTGCTCGGCGGCCCCTACGACGAGGTGCCGTTCTCGACCATCGTCACGAAGGTCTTCGTGCTCCAGGGCGTCGCCGTCGTCGTCGTGAGCCTGCCGGTGCTCGTGGGCCTCGTGACCTCGGCACGCTGGGCGTGGGTCGTCGGGCTCGGCGTGGCGGTCTGGATCGTCGGCGTCGTCTTCGAGGCCGTCGGCGACGCGCAGCTCGCGGCCTACCGCCGGCAGCCGAGATCGTCCCGGCCGCCGGTGCTCGACACGGGCCTGTGGGCCTGGACGCGCCACCCGAACTACTTCGGCGACGCCTGCGTGTGGTGGGGCCTCTGGCTCGCCGGCGGAGTCGCGTCGGGGTGGGTCGCCGGGCTTGTCACGCTCCCCGCGCCGCTGGTGATGACGTGGTTCCTGACGGTGGTCTCGGGTGCCCGGCTGACCGACCGGCGCATGCGGGGCCGGACCGGCTGGGCGTCGTACGAGGCCCGGACGCCGATGTTCTTCCCGCGGCCGCCGCGGCGGTCGTGACGGCTGCGGTCGTCGCGGTGCGGAGCCGGCCCGGTGGGGTAACCGTCTGTTCGCCCGGGGTAACCGTCTGTTCGGTGGGGTAACCGTCTGTTCGACACGCCTCCTGACCCTTGCAACGGTCAGGAGGTGTGTCGAACAGACGGTTACCCCTGTATCGAACAGACGGTTACCCCCGGCGAGTCACCGGCCCCGCAGAGCGTCGTACGCCGCCAGCGACGCCGCCCGCTCGGTGGCGTGGTCGACGATCGGCGCCGGGTAGCCCGCCGGCGGCTCGGGCAGCGTCCACGGCTCGTGCACCTTCGGCGCTGCGACGTCTGCGAGCTCGGGGACCCAGCGGCGTACGTAGTCGCCGGCGGGGTCGAACTTCCTGCCCTGGGTGACCGGGTTGAAGATCCGGAAGTACGGCGCGGCGTCTGTGCCGCAGCCGGCCACCCACTGCCAGTTGTGCTGGTTGCTGGCCAGGTCGCCGTCGACGAGGTGATGCATGAAGTGCCGCGCGCCGTGGGTCCACTCGACGTGCAGGTCCTTGACGAGGAACGACGCGACGATCATCCGCACACGGTTGTGCATCCAGCCTTCGCCGAGCAGCTGTCGCATCCCCGCGTCGACGATCGGGTAGCCGGTCTCGCCCCGCGCCCACGCCTGCAGGCGCGTCTCCAGCGTCCGCCCCGTCGCGTACGGCATCGCCTGGAGCTGCGGGTGCAGGTACGTGCGGGCGCTCTCGGGCCGCGCGTGCAGGACGGCGGCGTAGAACTCGCGCCAGGCCAGCTCGCGGCGGTAGGTGTCGCTGCCCTCGTCGTGCCCGAGGTCGGCGAGCAGGGTGCGCGGATGCAGCGTGCCGAGCTTGAGGTACGCCGACATGCGCGACGTGCCTTCGACGGCGGGCCGCTCGCGGTCCTCGGCGTAGTCGGACAGCCGGTCGCGGAAGTCGTCCCAGGCGGTGTGTGCGGCCTCCTCGCCGGCGGTCGGCAGTCGCAGGTCGTGCGCGGCCGCGGGCTCGTCGGGCAGGTCGTCCGACCGCGCCGTGCGCCAGGCGACCCGCGCCGGGTCGGAGTCCGCGGGCGCCCGCCAGCCATGCTCGGCCCACGCCCGGTAGAACGGCCCGAACACCTGGAAGTGGCCGCCCGCCTTGGTGGTGACGCGGCCGGGAGCGACGGCGTACGGCGAGCCCGTCGCGACCAGGGGGACGTGGAGCGCCGCCTCCACCCGGGCGTCGCGAGCCTGCCCGTAGGGGCCGAAGTCGGCGCTCACGTGGACGGCGGAGGCGTCGACCTCGCGCGCCACCTCGGGCACGACGTCCTCGGGCCGGCCGTGGCGCACCACGAGCGCGCCGCCGTGCCGGCGCAGGTCGTCGTCGAGTGCGCGCAACGACCGGAGCAGGAACGTCGTCCGGGCAGCACCGGACGGCCGCAGCAGGGCGTGGTCGAGGACGAAGAGGGGCAGCACCTCGGCACCCCGCGCGGCCTCCAGCAGCGCTGGGTGGTCGTGCAGGCGCAGGTCGCGGCGCAACCAGAGGACGTTCGTCGTCATGGGCGCCCGGTTCCCCGTCGGCCCCCCGTTCAGTGTGTCGAGGGCTCCGTCTCGATCTCACGTCGGTCGTCGGACCACAGCGTGTGGAAGACGCCCTCCCTGTCGACGCGCTTGTAGGTGTGCGCACCGAAGAAGTCGCGCTGGCCCTGGATCAGCGACGCGGGCAGCCGCTCGGAGGCGAGTGAGTCGTAGTAGGCCAGCGCGGAGGAGAAGCCGGGAGCGGGCACCCCGGCCGTGGCCGCCGTGGCGACGACCCGCCGCCACGCCTCCTGGCCGGCGGCGACCGCGTCGGCGAAGTAGGGGTCGGCGAGCAGTGTCGCCAGCCCGGGCTCTCCTGCGTACGCGTCGACGATCCGGTCGAGGAAGCGTGCCCGGATGATGCAGCCGGCCCGCCAGATCTTCGCGATCGCACCGAGGTCGATGTCCCAGCCGTACTCCTTCGCGCCCGCCACGATCAGGTCGAAGCCCTGCGCGTAGGCGACCACCTTCGACGCGTAGAGCGCCGCCCGGACGTCGTCGGCGAACGTCTCGGGCACCTGCGGCGACGACGGCCGCTCCCGCGCGGACGCCCGTACGGCGGCCCGCTGCTCCGGCTTGCTCGAGACCGCCCGGGCGAAGACCGCCTCGCCGATCCCGGAGACGGGGATGCCGAGGCCGAGCGCGTTCTGGACGGTCCACACGCCGGTGCCCTTCGAGCCGGCCTCGTCGAGGATGACGTCGACGAGCGGCTCGCCCGTGGCGGCGTCGGTCTGGGAGAGCACCTCGGCGGTGATCTCGATGAGGTAGGACTGCAGGTCGCCCTCGTTCCAGGACCGGAACACCTCGACCAGCTCGGGGGTCGACCGGCCGCCGACCCGGCGGAGCAGGTCGTAGGCCTCGGCGATGAGCTGCATGTCGGCGTACTCGATGCCGTTGTGGACCATCTTCACGAAGTGGCCCGCGCCGTCGGTGCCGACGTGGGTGACGCACGGCTCCCCGTCCGGCGCGACGGCGGCGATCGAGCGCAGGATCGGGCCCAGCGTCTCCCACGCCTCCGCAGAGCCGCCGGGCATGATCGACGGGCCCTTCAGCGCGCCCTCCTCGCCGCCGGAGATGCCGGTCCCGACGAAGTTGAGGCCGCGCTCGCGCAGCTCCCGCTCGCGCCGGATCGTGTCGAGGAAGTTGGCGTTGCCGCCGTCGACGACGATGTCGCCCGGCTCGAACCTGTCGGCGAGCTGGCCGATGACCGCATCCGTCCCGGCGCCGGCCTGGACCATGATGATCGCGGTGCGCGGCGTGGACAGCGACGCCACGAAGTCGTCGATCGTCTCGGCGCCGACGAAGCCCAGGTCGTCGTGCTCGGACAGCAGCTGCTCGGTGCGGGCGTAGGTGCGGTTGTAGACCGCGACCGTGTTCCCCTCCCGGGACGCGAGGTTGCGGGCCAGGTTGGAGCCCATGACGGCCAGGCCGACGACGCCGATGTTCGCAGTGGTCATGTCAGGCAGTCTGTCGCGGTCCTGGTCGTCCCCGCCAGGCTGGCCCGGCACCCGGAGCTAGACGTGCGCCCCGGCCTCGTGGTCCGCGTGGCCGGGCGGCTCGAGCTGGAAGGTGCTGTGCTCGACGTCGAAGTGCCCGGCCAGGCACCGCTGGATCTCGTCGAGGATCTGCGGCGCGTGGCCGTCGGCGAAGCAGCCCTCGTCGACCACGACGTGGGCCGACAGCGCCGGCAGCGAGGACGTCACGGTCCACACGTGCAGGTCGTGGACCTCGCGCACGTGCGCGACCTCCAGCAGGTGGGCGCGCATGGCGGCGACGTCGGTGTCGGCCGGAGCGGCCTCGAGGAGGACGCGGCCGGAGTCGCGGAGCAGACCCCAGGCGGCGTACAGCATGAGGGCGACGACGACCAGGGAGGCGATCGGGTCGGCGCGGGTCCAGCCGGTCGCGATCACCACGACGCCCGCGACGAGGGTGCCGATGAACCCGTAGAGGTCGGTCAGGACGTGCTGGTAGGCGCCCTCCACGTTGAGCGAGCGCCGGTCGGCGCGGGCGAGCATCCAGGCCACCACGACGTTGACCAGGCACCCGGCGAGCGCGGTGAGCACGATCGGCCAGCCGGCGACGTCAGGCGGATGCACCAGGCGTCGTACGGCCTCGACCGCGACGATGACCGACACGACCAGCAGCGTGACGCCGTTGACGGCGGCGGAGAGGATCTCCACACGCTGCATGCCGAACGTCCACGTGCCGGTCGCCGGGCGCAGCGCCAGCCGCGCCGCGACGAGCGCCAAGGCGATCGCGCCGACGTCGGCGAGCATGTGCCCGGCGTCGGAGAGGAGTGCCAGGGACCCGGAGAGCACGGCGACGACGACCTCGGCGAGGAGGAACGCGAGCAGCAGGACCAGCGCGGCAGTGAGGTAGCGCCGGTCGGCGGCGTACGTCGGCCCGTGGCCGTGGCGGTCGTGCGAGTGGGCCACGCTCGCCATCCTCCCAGACCGTGGGGCGACCCCGGCGCGCGGGAGCGGGGCGGCGTCTCGACGGGGAGGACCCACTGATGCCCAGAGATTGTTATTGCGATATGTTCGCAATAACGCCTTCGAGAGGAGCCATCCAGTCGTGAGCATCGCCGCCGCCACCCGCATCCGCACCACGCTGACCGCCGCAGACAGGCGGTCGCTGTGGTGGATGGGCGGCGTGGTCGTCGTGCTCCACGTGCTCGGCTTCGGCATCCTGCTCGGCCTGGTCGCGCCGCAGCACTTCGCGCTCGGCGGCGACCACCCGGTCTTCACCGTCGGCGTCGGCCTCCTCGCCTACACCTTCGGTCTGCGCCACGCCTTCGACGCCGACCACATCGCGGCCGTCGACAACACGACCCGCAAGCTCCTGACCGACGTCCAGATCGCCGAGGCCGAGACGGGGGAGCCGCAGCGCAAGCCGCTCTCCGTCGGCTTCTGGTTCTCGCTGGGCCACTCCAGCATCGTCTTCGGCCTGTCGTTCCTGCTCATGCTCGGCGTGAAGGCCCTGGTCGGGTCGGTCGAGGACGACGACTCGACGCTGCACACGCTCACCAGCCTGATCGGCCCGTCGGTCTCGGGCATCTTCCTGTGGGTGCTCGGCCTGCTCAACCTCGTCGCGCTGATGGGCATCCTCAAGGTGTTCCGCCGCATGCGCCAGGGTGAGTACGACGAGGCGGAGCTCGAGCGCCAGCTCGACTCGCGCGGCTTCATGAACCGCATCCTCGGCGGCCTGACGAAGTCGGTCCGCAAGCCGTGGCACATCTACCCGATCGGCGTGCTCTTCGGCCTCGGCTTCGACACCGCGACCGAGGTCGGCCTGCTCGTGCTGGCCGGCGGCGCGGCCGTCTTCGACCTGCCCTTCTACACGATCCTCGTGCTGCCGGTGCTCTTCGCCGCCGCGATGTGCCTGATGGACACCGTCGACGGCGTCTTCATGAACCTCGCCTACGGCTGGGCGTTCGCCAAGCCGGTCCGCAAGGTGTTCTACAACCTCACCATCACGTCGATCTCGGTCGCCGTCGCCCTGGTCATCGGCACCATCGAGCTCGTCGGCGTCCTCGCCAACCGGCTGGACATCACCAGCGGCCCGCTCGCCGCGATCGCCGACATCCCGCTCGACTACGTCGGCTACGGGATCGTCGGGCTCTTCGTCGTGACCTGGGTCGTCGCGATCGCGGTCTGGAAGGGCTTCCGCATCGAGGAGCGCTGGTCGGCCGACCTGGCCGGCTGAGCCCTCGTCGCGGACGTCATACGGGGTGGTCGCTCTGGCGACCTGGTCGTATGACGCTAGATCCAGCGCTGGAACCAGATCCGGTCCAGCCACTGGGCGTGGGTCAGCAGCGCGTCGGTGTAGATGGGCCAGAACCACGCGAAGTTGAGGATCACGAGCACCAGGTAGGCGCCGGAGATCACGACACCGGCGGTGCGTCGCCGTGAGTCGGGCTGGCCGATCAGCTTGCCGATGGCGAGCGCGAGGGCCAGCACGAGGAACGGCAGGCTGACGATCGCGTAGTAGCTGAAGATCGGCCGGTCGGCGTACGAGAACCAGGGCAGCCAGGTCGAGGCCACGCCGACCACTGCCACGCCGAAGCGCCAGTCGCGCGCGCCGAGCCACATCGCGACGGCGTACAGCAGCGCGACCAGGCCGCCCCACCACAGCAGGGGAGTGCCGAGCAGCAGCACCTGCCTGATGCAGGTGGAGCCCTGCGGTGCCGTGCAGCCCTGGTCGCCGGGCTTGATGTCGTTGGTCGCCGCGACCCCGACCGGCCGGTTGAGCAGCAGCCAGCCCGCGGGCGAGGAGGCGTAGGGATGCGTCGCGCAGTTGAGGAAGTGGGTGTGGAAGGTCCACACGTCCTCGTGGTAGTACCACAGCGATCGGAGCGACTGGGTGACCTCGCCGAGCCCGCGGGCGTCGGGCTCCTTCGCCGTCGGCCAGTGCTTGCCCGAGTCAGGGTTGTCGCTCACGTAGGTCTGCTTCTCGCAGTGCCCCTGGCCGGAGTACTGGGTGTACTGCGTCGACGACAGCGACTGCTCGTAGGTGTGCGCGTGCATCAGCCACCCCGTCCACGACACCGTGTAGACGAGTGCCGCGACGACGACGAGGTGCACGAAGGCCGGTACGCCGTCCATGACCGCGCTCCGCAGCAGCGGCGTCCGTACGCCGAACGAGCGGCGCGCCCCCGCGCTCCAGACGAACACCAGCACACCGAAGGCGGCCAGCGGATACAGGGCCGTCCACTTCGTGCCGATCGCGAGCCCCCAGAACAACCCGCTCGCCAGCAGCCACGGCCGCCACAGGACGCGCGGACCCCAGCCGGTCGCCGGCGACCCGATGGTCCGGGCCACCCGCTCGCGGAACCAGTCGCGGTCCGCGACCGCGCACGAGACCGCACAGAGGGTGAACAGCGCGAGGAAGATGTCGAGCAGCGCCAGCCGCGACAGCACGAACTGCAGCCCGTCGAAGCTGAGGAGCAGCCCCGCGACGACACCGATCAGCGTGGATCCGGTCATCCGCCGGACCAGCCGGATCATCACGAGGATCATGAGCGCGCCCGCGACGGCCGACGAGACCCGCCAGCCGAACGGGTCCATGCCGAACGCCTTCTCGCCGAGCGCGATCAGCCACTTCCCGACCTCGGGGTGGACCACCATCTCAGGGCTGTTCTGGAACGACCCCATGGTGTGGCCGGCGAGGATCTTGTCGTTGGCGCCCTCGGCGTAGTTGCGTGCGTAGCCGAAGTGGAGCAGCGACCACGCGTCCTTGGCGTAGTAGGTCTCGTCGAACTGGAACTCCCGGGGTGTCCCGAGGTGCCACAGCCGCATGACGAGAGCGAAGACGGTCACGATCACCGTCGCGCACCAGCCGACCACCGGGTCGCGGCCGTGCAGCAGCGAGCGCGCCCGCTCCCGCGCCGTCGGCACCGGCGCGCCGGAGGCTGTGCGCGACAGCGAGACCGTCTGGCCCTCGCGCTCGGCCGGGTCGTCGATCACCGTCACGATGGGTCACCCTACGGGGCCTGACATGATCGACCCGTGACCGGAACGCTTGTCCTTGCGGCGACCCCGATCGGGCGGGTGGAGGACGCGCCGCCCCGGCTCGCGTCCGAGCTCGCCTCCGCTGACGTCATCGCCGCCGAGGACACCCGTCGGCTCAAACGGCTGGTCGGTGACCTGGGCGTCACCATCACCGGCCGGGTCGTCTCCTACTTCGAGGGCAACGAGTCGGCCCGGACGCCGGTGCTGCTGGAGTCGTTGCTGGCCGGGGAGCGCGTGCTGCTGGTCACCGACGCGGGGATGCCGTCGGTGTCCGACCCGGGCTACCGGCTGGTGGCGGCGGCGGTCGAGGCCGACGTACTCGTCACCGCGGTGCCGGGCCCGTCGGCCGTGCTGACCGCGCTCGCCGTCTCGGGGCTGCCGGTCGACCGCTTCTGCTTCGAGGGCTTCCTGCCGCGCAAGGCGGGTGAGCGCGCGCGTCGGCTGGCCGGGCTGGCCGGCGAGGAGCGCACGATGGTGTTCTTCGAGGCGCCGCACCGCACCCAGGCCGCGCTCGAGGCGATGGCGACCGCGTTCGGCGACGACCGGGCCGCGGCGGTGTGCCGCGAGCTCACCAAGACCCACGAGGAGGTACGCCGAGGGCCGCTCGCCTCCCTCGTCGCCTGGGCGTCCGAGGGGGTGCGTGGAGAGGTCACGATCGTCGTCTCGGGGGCACTGCCGACCACCGCGTCCTCGGCCCCCGAGGACCTGCTGGCCGCCGTCGCGGCGCTCGAGGAGGAGGGCATGTCGCGCAAGGACGCCGTCGTGGAGGCCGCCCGCCGGGCCGGAGTGCCCAAGCGCGAGGTCTACGACCTGGTGCACCGGTCGTGACGCCGGACACGAGCGACCGGGCATGAGCAGCTTCCCGCCCGTGCCCGACCTGGTGCTGCCGCATCCGGTCGTGGACAACCACTGCCACCTCGACATCGGCCGCGACGGTGAGTCGCTGCCCGTCGAGGACGCGCTCGCGCGGGCCGCGTCGGTCGGCGTCACGCGCGTCGTGCAGGTCGGCTGCGACCTGCTGTCGGCACGCTGGGCGGTCGAGGCGTCGGCCCGGCACCCGGAGATGATCGCCGCAGTCGCGCTGCACCCCAACGACGCACCCCTCCACGATGACCTCGACGCGGCGCTCGACGAGATCGAGCGGCTCGCCACGGCCCACGACCGGGTGCGGGCCGTCGGCGAGACCGGGCTGGACTTCTTCCGGACCGGGGCGGAGGGGATCGCAGCGCAGGAGTACTCGTTCCGCCGCCACGTCGACATCGCGAAGCGGCACGACAGGACGCTGCAGATCCACGACCGCGACGCGCACGACGCGGTGCTCGAGCTGCTCGACGCCGAGGGCGTGCCCGATCGGTGGGTGATGCACTGCTTCTCGGGCGACGCGACCTTCGCCCGCGCCTGCCTCGACCGGGGCGCCTACCTCTCGTTCGCGGGCACCGTGACGTTGAAGAACGCCGGCGACCTGCGGGACGCGCTCGCGATCGTGCCGCGCGACCGGGTCCTGGTCGAGACGGACGCGCCGTTCCTCACGCCCGCACCGCACCGCGGCCGGCTGAACTCGCCGTACCTGATCCCGCACACCCTCGCGGTCATGGCGCAGGTGCGCGGTGACGACCTGGGCGAGCTCTGCGCCGCCGTCGACGCCAACACGGAGGCGGCCTTCGGCGGCTCCTGGTAGCCCAGGAGCCGCCCCAGGAGCCGCCCAGGCGCAAGCTGCAGCGCTACCGCTGCGGCTTGTTCCGGACCTTCGCGCCGTCGCTGACGACCCGCGTGTCGGCGTAGCCGGACCGGCTGCCGACGACCGCGACGCTGATGGTCCGCCCGAGGATCGACTTCGGCACGACGTACGTCGCCGAGGTGGCCCCGTCGAGCGGGCGGCCGTCGGCCAGCCACTGGTAGCCGGTCGAGACGCCGTGCTGGAACCACGACGGCGACTGCGCGACGAGCGTCTCGCCGACGGCGGCCGACCCCGTGAACGACGCCCCGGAGGTGTTCGCCACGAACCGGGAGCCGACCTTCACGACCATCCGTCCGGTCGACTCGTCGGAGGAGACGACCTGCATCTCCGTGCCGACGCCGGCGACCTTGGTGGAGAACCAGCCGGGCACCGGGCCGATCTGGCCGCCGAAGTCGTCCCAGTAGGCGTTCGGGTCGCCGTCCTCGAAGACCGGCACGCTGGGGTGGGCGTCGACGTCGTAGTGGATGTCGCCGGCGCCGTCGGTCTCCTTGGTCAGGTGCAGGCCGTCGGTCCGGTCGACGTCGAACGTCGCGTCGTAGGCGTTGAGGCGCCCGTCGCCGTAGTCGTAGGGGTCTCCGGCGCCGGTCCACCACAGCTGGTACGCAGGGTTGGCGTCGACGACGAGCGCCTGCCCGCCACCGGGGTGGCTGCTGGTGTTGTTGTCGGCATACAGCCCGTTGGCGTACCAGACCAGCAGGCCGTCCTGGTAGGGGTACTGGTCGACCCGGGTCGGCGCGCTGACCGGGTGGTCCCAGCTGTACGGCCCCTGCGCGAGCGTCCGGTCGTAGCCGCGGTACTGCCGGTTCTCGGCCAGGTAGTACTGGTCGAACGTCGTCGTGTACGACGACCCGTCCATCACGCGGAAGCCGTCGAGCGCCCACCCGGAGGCCCCGCCCTCGAGGTCGGTCAGCACGGTCCCGCCGAGCGCGATGCTGTCCACCGAGAGGCCGAGCTGGTGGGTGGCCTGGTCGTTGACCATCGCGAACCGGAGGCTGACCGTCCGCCCGGCGTACGCCGAGAGGTCGGCGCTCAGGTCCGTCCAGGCGTTGTCGCACGTGCCCCCGTCGTCACGCGTGCCGGAGCAGCCGGTGATGCCGCCGCCCTGGTTCTGGCCGTGCGGGTCGGTCGCCGCGGAGCGGCTCGTCGGGACGTGGGCCCACGTCGCGCCACCGTCGCCGGAGACCTCGAGGTAGGCGTAGTCCCAGTCGTCCTCGATCGCGTAGCTCACCCGCGCCCTCAGCGTCGGGTCCGCGGCCGGCACGGTGACCCGCGGGCTCGTGACCGTGGCCGTGCGGGCGTCGCCGTTGCCCGAGTAGAGGTAGTGCGTGCCCTGGTCCGGTGCGACGACGTCCACCGTCGAGGAGCCGCGTGGCAGCGTCACCGCGACGGCCTGCGCGCCGACGTCCGTCGCGTGGTACGACGGCCCGAGCGTGACCGGCTCGGCGGCCTTCGTGCCGTCCACGACCGCCAGGTCGTCGCCGTACCAGCCCAGGAAGAGCTTGTCGGGGGCACCCATCTGGTCGGGCGTCGTCCCGACGGAGCCGTTGCCGTGCCCGAGCCACTCGCCCGAGCTCATCAGCGACCAGAAGCCGGTGCCGTTGTCGGTGTTCGCGGCGGTGTCGTAGTAGTCCGGCAGCCCGAGGTCGTGGCCGAACTCGTGGGCGAACACGCCGAGGCCGCCGTCCTCCGGCTCGGTGGTGTAGTCGCGGATCCAGAAGCCGGTGTGCCCGATCTCGACGCCGCCGCTCCTGTTGAATCCCGGACCGTCGCCGCCGGTCGTCGGGTTGACGGCCGCCCGGTGCGACCAGATGGTCCACGTGGCCCCGCCGCCGTCCTCGCCCTGGCCGGCGTGGATGGCCTGGAAGTGGTCGATGTAGCCGTCGGGCTCGTTGTAGTTGCCGTCGCCGTCGTAGTCGTCCCGGTCCCAGACGTCGAAGCGCGCGAGGTACTTCCCGATGGCGGCGTCGCTGGTGCCCGAGGAGCGCTGGGCGGCGTACCACGCGTCGGCGGAGTCCTGGACGAAGGACTGCATCGTCGCGCCGGTGTCGTCGCCGACGTCCGGGGTGGCCGGGTCGCCGTCGTCGTCGACCTTCTCCTGGTAGTAGGCCTCGGGGTGCGGCACGGTGACCCAGTCCGAGACGTCGCCCTGCAGGTCGAAGCGGCCGCTGGACATCTGGTCGTAGAGGCCGTGGAACGACTCCCCGCCCTGGTCGGGGAGGCCGTTGAAGAACATGTCGAGGTAGTGCTGGCGCGAGAAGTCCGGCCGCCAGTAGGTGGAGTTGTCACCCGCGGCGGGCCGCGGGATCTGGTTGTGGACAGGGCCCGCGGTGTTCTCGGGGAAGCCCGGGTTGCCGGCGCCGGCGCCGAAGTCCACGAGGAAGGTGAGCAGCTGGGCGGTCTGCGTGACCGGGTAGTCGACCAGTGTGCCGTCGGTCATCCGGATCCGGCGGTCGCGTCCCTTGCCGGTGGTCCTCGCCTTGCCGGCGACGAGCTCGTCGACCGCGCGCTGGCGCAGGTCCGAGCGCCTCGTCTGCAGCGGGTCGGGCCGGTTGTCCGGGCGCACGCGCGTGGTCTGCGCGCCTCCGTGCGCGCGCAGACCCTTGCCGTGCCCGGCGGCGTCGGCGTCGCCGGGCACGGCGGTGGCCGCCAGTCCGAGCGCGACAGCCGCGCCGACGACTCCCGTGATGCGTCGATTCACCTGATCTCCCTTTCGAAACGAGTCCGAGATGGGGCCGGAGTCGCGCGTCCCCGGCAGGGGATGCGACCCGTGTGTCGGAGCCAGTGTGCGACGAGAGGTGGGTCACGTCCCGGGTCCTGGGACCGTCCCAACTTGCTTATTGCGCACAAATTTGTTCGTGTGGAGGGCTGATAGCCGGGATCGGTAGTCAGTCACGACTGGCGCCACCGCGGCGGCGGCTTCCCTCACCAGTAATGGAGAGGGTGCGCGTCCGCGGTGCCCGAGGCCCGGGCAGCACGACGTTCGGAGCCCTGTGTCCATCGCCCAGAGCCGCATGATCAAGCTCGCTCTCGCCCGTGGCAGCCGCCCGCTGCTCATCGGCCTGACCACCCTGGTCCTCCTCGCGGTCGTCGGCGTCACCGCCGGCTACACCGCCCTCGCCAAGGACGTGAACCTCACCCTCGACGGCAAGTCCCGCGAGGTGTCCGCACGAGGCGACACGGTCGCCGACGTCCTGCGCGACCAGCACATCACCGTCGGGGACCACGACCGGGTCGCCCCCGGCCTCGACGAGAAGGTCGAGGACGGCAGCCACATCAGCGTGCGGTTCGGTCGCCCGCTGTCCGTCGACGTCGACGGACAGAAGCAGACCTTCTGGGTCACCTCGACCGCGGTCTCCACGGCGCTGTCCGAGATCGGCCGCAGCTACAACAAGGCCGCGCTCTCGGTGTCTCGCAGCGCGACCATCGGGCGCGCCGGTCTGGCCCTGCTGGTGACGACCCCCAAGACGCTGACGCTGGACCTGGCGGGTCACAAGCCCGTGCGACGCACCCTCACCGCGCGGACCGTCGGCCAGGCCCTGCAGCAGGTCGGCGCGACGCCGGACCAGGACGACCGGGTCCGCCCGGCGCTGGACAGCGTCCTCACCAGCGGCGAGACGATCCGGTGGACGCGCATGCACGTCGCCACGAAGCACGTCGCCGCCGAGGCGGTGCCCTTCGGCACCGTCGAGAAGAAGGACTCCTCGGCGCTCGAGGGCGTGCGCGACGTGACCCGGCCGGGCAAGGACGGCGTACGCGACGTCACCTACCGCCTCGTCTTCAAGAACGGCAAGGTCGTCACGCGGTCCGTGGTGTCCGCGTCGATGATCCGTCGTCCCGTCAGCGAGATCGTCTCCGTCGGCACCAAGTCGGCCCCGGTGGCGGCCAAGGCCCCCGCCGTCTCGGACGGCTCCGTCTGGGACCGCCTCGCGGGCTGCGAGTCCGGTGGCAACTGGCACACCAACACGGGCAACGGCTACTACGGCGGCCTGCAGTTCAACATCGGCACGTGGCAGGCCAACGGCGGCTCCGGCCGGCCCGACCAGGCCAGCCGCGAGCAGCAGATCGCGGTCGCGACCCGGGTCCGCGACGCCTCCGGCGGGTACGGCGCCTGGCCCGCCTGCGCCGCCAGCCTCGGTCTGCCCCGCTGACCCGAATCCCGCCGAGACGTCAATCCCCACGGCCCGAGACG
>NZ_BAAAPB010000001.1:1828104-1849082 GCF_039530925.1 Nocardioides panacihumi
GATGGGGTGGGTCACTGCGCGGTCGATAGGGTGATCCCCATGCCTGCGACAGCCCCCCGCCTGCTCGGACCGGCGGAGGTCCGGGCGCTCGCGGCCGAGCTCGACCTGCGGCCGACCAAGCAGCGTGGGCAGAACTTCGTCATCGACCCCAACACCGTCCGCCGGATCGTGCGGGAGTCCGGTGTCGGCCCCGACGACGTCGTCGTCGAGGTCGGGCCGGGGCTCGGATCGCTCACGCTCGCGCTTCTCGAGGTCGTCGGCCGCGTCACCGCGATCGAGGTCGACCCGCTGCTCGCCGAGCGGCTGCCGCGCACCATCGCCGAGTTCGCTCCTGACCAGTCGGCGTCCTTCGAGGTGGTCCTCGCGGACGCGCTGCGAGTCACGGAGGTCCCGGGGCCGCCGCCGACCGCGCTCGTCGCGAACCTGCCCTACAACGTCTCCGTCCCGGTCCTGCTGCACCTGATGACGTTGCTGCCGTCGTTGCGGCACGGACTGGTCATGGTACAGTCCGAGGTCGCCGACCGGCTGGCCGCCAAGCCGGGGTCGAAGGTCTACGGCATCCCCAGCGTGAAGGCCGCCTGGTTCGCCGACGTACGCCGTGCCGGTGCCATCGGCCGCAACGTCTTCTGGCCGGCCCCGAACGTCGACAGCGGCCTCGTCTACTGGGCCCACCGCGAGCCGCCGGCCACGACCGTGTCCCGCGAACGGGTCTTCGCCGTCGTCGACGCGGCGTTCGCCCATCGGCGCAAGGCGCTCCGCGGTGCCCTGCGAGAGCTCGCCGGTGGCGACGGGCAGCAGGTCGAGGCTGCGCTGGTGAGGGCGGGTGTCGACCCGCTCGCCCGGGGCGAGTCGCTCGGCATCGATGACTTCGTGCGGATCGCCGAGGAGCTCGGGTGAGCCTCCTCGCCGAGCCGCAGAGCAGCGCGGTGACCGTCAGGGCGGCCGCGAAGATCAACCTGCACCTCGGTGTCGGACCGGTGCGCGCTGACGGCTTCCACCCGCTGCAGACGATCTACCAGGCCATCGGGCTCTACGACGACGTCACGGTCACCGACGGCGAGGACTGGTCGGTGCGCACCGTGGGCGACTCGGGCATCGACCTGACCGCCGTACCCGGTGACGACACCAACATCGCGGTCCGCGCCGGCCTGGCTCTGGCCGCCCACCACGGCCTCGCGCAGACCGCGCACATCGAGATCCACAAGGGCATCCCCGTGGCCGGCGGGATGGCCGGCGGGTCCGCCGACGCCGCCGCGACCCTCGTCGCGCTCGACCGGCTCTGGGGTCTCGAGACCTCCGACGAGGAGCTGCTGGCCATCGCCGCCACGCTCGGCTCCGACGTGCCCTTCGCACTGATCGGCGGCACCGCGATCGGCTCCGGCCGCGGCGAGCTGGTGACGCCCGTCCCGGACGCCACCGAGCTGTGGTGGATCGTCGTCCCGCACGAGATCGGCCTGCCGACGCCCGGCGTCTACCGCCACTTCGACGTCCTCGCCGAGCGCGGTGTCGTCACGGCGGCCGACCCGGTGGTCCCGGACGCGCTGCTCGACGCCCTCGCCGCGGGCGAGCCGGCGGCGGTCGCGGCCGCGCTGTCGAACGACCTGGCGGCCGCGGCGTACGACCTGCGGCCCGACCTCGTCGAGCTCCGCGCCCGGCTGGACGCGCTCGGTGCCGATGCGGTGCTGCTCTCCGGCTCGGGGCCGACCCACCTGGTGATGTACGACGACGTGGACCGTGCCCGCGCGGGCGCAGCCGAGCTCACCGACGCCGGCGTCCTGCACTGGCTCGCCCCGGCGCCCGTCGCCGGCTGTCACGTCGTCTCTCTGTTGTGAGGTGCCCTCTGGAAGACTGAGGAGGTCATGGCGAACCTCCTCAACCTCGAGCACGTCTCCAAGTCCTACGGCATCCGTCCGCTGCTCGCCGACGTCTCGCTCGGTCTCGGCATCGGCGACCGCGTCGGCATCGTCGGCCGCAACGGCGACGGCAAGACCACGCTGCTGGAGGTGATGACGGGCCTCGAGCAGCCCGACACCGGCCGGGTGTCGCGGCAGCGGGGTCTGCTGCTCGGCTACCTGCACCAGGGCGACCAGCTCGTCGACTCCCACACCGTCCGCGAGGCCGTGCTCGGCGGCCGCAGCGACCACGAGTGGGCGGCCGACTCGCGCACCCGCGAGATCGTCGAGGTGCTGCTGGCCGGGGTGGCGCTCGACCGTCCTGTCCTCGGCCTGTCCGGCGGCGAGCGCCGCCGCTGTGCGCTCGCCGAGCTGCTGCTGGGCGACCACGACCTCATCGTGCTCGACGAGCCGACCAACCACCTCGACGTCGAGGCCGTGGCGTGGCTCGCGGGCCACCTCGCCGCCCGGCCCTCCGCGCTGGTCGTCGTCACCCACGACCGCTGGTTCCTGGACGCGGTCTGTCAGTGGACGTGGGAGGTCCACGACGGCGCGGTCGACATCTACGAGGGCGGGTACGCCGCCTTCGTGCTCGCCAAGGCCGAGCGCTCGCGGCAGGCCGCCGCCTCGGAGGTGCGTCGTCAGAACCTCATGCGCAAGGAGCTGGCCTGGCTCCGGCGCGGTGCCCCGGCGCGCACCTCGAAGCCGAAGTTCCGGATCGACGCCGCCAACGAGCTGATCGAGGACGAGCCCGCGCCCCGGGACCGCCTCGAGCTGTCCCGGATGGCGACCCAGCGGCTCGGCAAGGACGTCATCGACGTCGAGGACGTCGACATGTCCCGTGGCGAGCGCACCCTGCTGTCCCGCGCGACCTGGCGGATCGGGCCGGGCGACCGGATCGGGATCGTCGGCGTCAACGGCGCCGGCAAGACGTCGGTGCTGTCCCTGCTCGACGGCTCGCTCGCGCCGTCGGCAGGCCGCGTCAGGCACGGCCGGACGATCGCCCTGGCCCACCTCACCCAGCACGTCGACGACGTCGACGCCGAGGCGCGGGTGCTGGACACGGTCGAGTCGATCCGGCGGGTGACGCGCACCCTCGACGGGCGTGAGCTGTCCGCCACCTCGTTGCTGGAGCGCTTCGGCTTCACCGGCGACCGTCTGACGGCCCGGCTGGGGGACCTGTCCGGTGGCGAGCGGCGGCGGTTCCAGCTGCTCAAGCTGCTGCTGACCGAGCCGAACGTGCTGCTCCTCGACGAGCCGACCAACGACCTCGACATCGACACCCTCAACGTGCTCGAGGACTTCCTCGACGGTTGGCCGGGCACGCTCATCGTGGTCTCCCACGACCGCTACTTCCTGGAGCGCGTCACGGACTCGATGTGGGCCCTGCTCGGGGACGGCCAGATCTCGATGCTGCCGCGCGGCGTCGACGAGTACCTCGAGCGGCGGCTCCCGGCCGCGTCGGTCGCATCCGTCGCGTCGCCCTCAGCAGCCGTGCAGGCACAGCCGTCCTCGCCGCCGGCGTCGGCCGCGAAGGCCAAGGCCGGGTCCGCCGAGGAGCGCAACGCCCGCAAGACGATGGCCCGCATCGACAAGCAGCTCGCCCGCATCGCCGAGCAGGAGGCCGAGCTGAACGCCGCGCTCGCCGAGCACACCGCCGACTACGAGCGGCTCGCCGTCCTCGGCCAGCAGCTCGACGTACTCCTCGCGGAGAAGGCGGACCTCGAGCTGGAGTGGCTCGAGGCGGCCGAGTTCCTCGAGTAGCCAGCCCGCCGACGTCCGGGTTGTGGTTCGCCGAGATCCGGGTTGTGGTCCGCCGACGTCCGGGTTGTGGTGTCCCGAGGTCCGGGTTGTGGTCCGCCGACGCCCGGGTTGTGGTGTCCCGAGGTCCGTATTGTGACCGGTGCCGCGCGAACCCGGCTCTCGATGGGCCACAACCCGGCTCTCGGCGAACCACAACCCGGATCTCGGCGTCAGCTGAACGGCGCGAGCAGCTTGCGCAGCAGGTCGGCGAGGTCACCCTGCTGGCGTGCGGTGAGGTCGGTGAGGAAGGCGCGCTCCGCCTCGAGCAGCGCCGTGAACGCGCCGTCGACGGCCTCCTTGCCCTCGGGCGTGAGCCGGACCAGGACGCCGCGGCGGTCCTCCGGGTCGGGGTAGCGCTCGACGAACCCGCGCGTCGCCAGCCGATCGACACGGTTGGTCATCGTCCCGCTCGTCACGAGGGTCTCGCGGAGCAGGCGGCCGGGGGAGAGCTCGTACGGCGCGCCGGCCCTGCGCAGCGCGGCGAGCACGTCGAACTCCCAGGGTTCGATGCCCTGCGCGGTGAACGCCTCGCGCCGGGCCAGGTCGAGGTGGCGCGAGAGTCGCGACAGGCGTGAGAAGACGGCGACCGGAGCCAGGTCGAGGTCCGGGCGCTCACGCGCCCACGCCTCCGCCAGGTCGTCGACCTCGTCCCTCATACGGCGAGCCTAGCGGATCGAGATTCTTGACATCGAGACATGACGGGTGGACAGTAGAGATATCTCGACATCAAGATAGTTGGAGCGACGATGACGCAGCCCTGGGACCCCGACCGCTACCTGACGTACGCCGACGAGCGGGCGCGTCCGTTCGTCGAGCTGCTCGCCCGCATCCCCGCGACGAGTCCCTCGAGTGTCGTCGACCTCGGTTGCGGCCCGGGGAACCTCACCCGCCTGCTCGCCGAGCGGTGGCCGGAGGCCGCGATCGCCGGCGTCGACAGCAGCCCGGCGATGATCGAGCGGGCCCGTGCCGAGGTCGACGGCATCGAGTGGCGGCTCGGCGACGTCCGCGACTGGCAGGGGAGCGCCGACGTCGTCGTCTCCAACGCGACCTTCCAGTGGGTGCCGGGGCACCTCGAGCTGCTGCCGCGCCTGGCGGCCGGGGCTCGCGAGGTGTTCGGGTTCCAGGTGCCCGGCAACTTCACCGAGCCCAGCCACGCCCTGCGCGAGGAGCTCGCGGCCGAGGAGCCCTACCGCGAGCACACGCGCGGACTGCAGAAGCCGGGCAGCCACGACCCGGCCGCCTACCTGGAGGTCCTCCGGGCCGAGGGGTTCGAGGTGGACGCCTGGGAGACGACGTACCTCCACGTGCTCCCGGGCGAGGACGCGGTCTTCGACTGGATCAGCGGCACCAGCCTGCTGCCGACCCGCGCGGCCCTGCCCGAGGAGCTTTTCGAGCGGTTCGCGGACGAGCTGAGGCGACGGCTCCGCAGCGCCTACCCTGCCCGCGACGGCCAGGTCGTCCTGCCGTTCCGTCGCGTCTTCGTGGTCGGAGTGCGGAAGGCGGCGCGGGCATGAGGCTCCACCACGTCCAGGTCGGCATCCCGGCGGGCGGGGAGGAGGCTGGCCGCCGCTTCTACCGTGACGGCCTCGGCCTGGCCGAGATCGACAAGCCGGCCGAGCTCGCGACGCGCGGCGGCGCGTGGTTCCGCAGCGAGGGCGGTGCGGAGATCCATCTCGGCGTCGAGGCCGACCCGCGGCCGCCCGAGCGGGCCCACCCGGCTCTCGCGGTCGACAGCACCGCCGAGCTCGAGGCGTTGGCCGAACGGCTGGAGGCGAGCGGCTTCGGCGTCGACTGGTCGCAGCGCTACAACACCGGTCGCTTCGAGCGGTTCCACACCCGGGATCCGTTCGGCAACAGGGTCGAGGTGGTGCACGAGGTTACCGATCGGTAATATCACCGGCATGAGCCAGCTCGCGTCCCTCTGGGCCACGACCACCCGGGTGCCGGTGATCGGCAGGAGGATCTTCTCGATCACGTTCAGCCAGAAGGCGCCGTACTTCGCGAGCATCCGCCCGTTGGTGACCGAGCTGCGCCCCAACTTCGCGGCCGTCCGGATCCGGGACCGGCGACGCGTCCACAACCACATCGGCACCGTGCACGCGATCGCGCTGTGCAACGGCCTCGAGATGGCGATGGGCGCGCTCGCCGAGGTGACCATCCCGGCGGACAAGCGCTGGATCCCGAAGGGGATGGAGGTCGCCTACACCGCGAAGGCCTCGAGCGGTGTCACCTGCATCGCCGAGACCGACCAGGAGCAGTGGGACGCCGCGGACGGCGACCTCGCCGTGCGGGTCAGGGGCGTCCGTGACGACGGCGTCGTCGTCATCGAGGGCACCATCAACCTCTGGGTCACCCCGAAGAAGAGCTGACCAGCCCGGTCAGCGTCCCGTGCGCGATCGCGTGCTCGTCGATCGCGTGGACGGCGTCGCCGGTGTCGGTGCCGTCGGGCAGCCCGGTCTTCGCGTCGAGTGCGTACAGCGTGAAGCGGTAGTGGTGCGTCCCGCTCGGTGGGCACGGCGCCGTCCATCCGGTCGATCCGTGCGAGTTCCGCGCCGTGACCGAGGCCGGATCGGTCACCGAGGTCGAGGACGCGGGCAGATCGAGGACGACCCAGTGGTAGTAGTCGCCGGCGTCCGGGTCCACGACGACCAGCGCCAGCGCGGCCGCCTCAGGTGGCACGCCGCTCCACGACAGCGGGGGAGCCGCGCCTGCTCCGTGGCAGGTGAACTCCTGCGGGATGAGCCCGCCGTCCGCGAAGGCGCTCGAGGTGACGACGATGTCCGCCGGCCCGGCGTGGGACGGGGGCGCCGGGTTGTCCGACCCGCAGCTCGACGAGAGGAGAGCGACGATCGCGGAGGCGGCGATCCGTGTCAGGACGCGCATGTCACCCAGGGAACTCCGGAACTTCCTGGGTGTCACGACACCCCGGAAGTTCCGGAGTACCCGGTTAACCGGGTACTCCGCCCCCGCCCCGGCGTACGGCGAGCACCACGATGCCGAGCGCGGCCAGCGCGACGGCTGCGCCGGTCACGGTCCAGGGCGGCAACGTCCCCGCCGTACGCCGGCCACCGACCGCCCGGCTCGACTGGCTCGACGCGACGGCGCCGTCGCACTGGTGCGCGAGGACCGAGCCGCGCGACTGGTTCGAGCCCAGCGACCCGAGCGACATCGACGACCCGATCGAGCCCGCCGACGCGAACGACCCGACGCTCCCGACCGACGCGAACGACCCCACGCTGCCGACCGACAGCACGGAGCCTCGTGACCACAGCGAGAGGACGGAGTCGGTGGAGCCGATCGACCAGCCAGCCATGCGGCCACGATCGCAGATTCCGGCGGCGTCGGCGGCTCGCCGTACCCTTTCAGGGTCATGACGCGCACGTATGAGGTCCGCACCTACGGGTGCCAGATGAACGTCCACGACTCCGAGCGACTCTCCGGGCTGCTGGAGGACGCGGGCTACGCAGCCGTCCCCGAGGGGGAGCAGGCCGACGTCGTCGTCTTCAACACGTGCGCCGTGCGGGAGAACGCCGACAACAAGCTCTACGGCAACCTCGGCCACCTCGCGCCGGTCAAGGCGCAGCGCCCCGGCATGCAGATCGCGGTCGGCGGCTGCCTGGCGCAGAAGGACCGGGCGACGATCACCGAGAAGGCGCCGTGGGTGGACGTCGTCTTCGGCACCCACAACATCGGCTCGCTGCCGGTGCTCCTCGAGCGCGCCCGCGTGCAGGAGGAGGCGCAGGTCGAGATCCTCGAGTCGCTCGACGTCTTCCCGTCCACGCTGCCGACGAGGCGCGAGTCGGCGTACGCCGCCTGGGTGTCGGTGTCGGTGGGCTGCAACAACACCTGCACGTTCTGCATCGTCCCGTCGCTGCGCGGCAAGGAGAAGGACCGCCGCCCCGGCGAGATCCTCGCCGAGATCCGGGCGCTGGTCGCCGAGGGCGTCTCGGAGATCACCCTGCTCGGGCAGAACGTCAACGCCTACGGCGTCGAGTTCGGCGACCGGCAGGCGTTCTCCAAGCTGCTGCGCGCGTGCGGGGAGATCGAGGGCCTGGAGCGGGTCCGGTTCACCAGCCCCCACCCGGCCGAGTTCACCGACGACGTCATCGAGGCGATGGCCGAGACGCCGAACGTGATGCCGTCGCTGCACATGCCGCTGCAGTCGGGCTCCTCGAAGGTGCTCAAGGACATGCGACGGTCCTACCGGCAGTCGAAGTTCCTCGGGATCATCGAGCGCGTCCGCGCCGCGATCCCGGACGCCGCGATCACGACCGACATCATCGTCGGCTTCCCCGGGGAGACCGAGGAGGACTTCGAGGAGACCCTCAAGGTCGTCCGCGAGGCCCGCTTCTCGGGCGCCTTCACGTTCCAGTACTCCAAGCGGCCCGGTACGCCGGCCGCCGACCTGCCCGACCAGGTCGCACCGGCCGTCGTCGCGGACCGCTACCAGCGGCTCGCCGCCCTGCAGAACCAGATCTCCTGGGAGGAGAACCAGCGTCTCGAGGGCCGCGTCCTCGACGTGATGGTCGCCGAGGGCGAGGGTCGGCGCGACACGGCGACCGGTCGGCTCTCCGGGCGTGCGCCCGACAACCGGCTGGTCCACTTCTCAGCGGTCGGCGCCGAGGGTGTCCGACCCGGCGACGTGGTGACGGTCGAGATCACCCGGGGCGCGCCGCACTACCTCGAGGCCGACGGTGCCGTGCTCTCGGTGCGGCGGACGCGTTCGGGCGACGCCTGGGAGGCGCGGCAGGCAGCCCCGGCAGCGCCCGCCGGCGTCTCGCTCGGGATGCCGCTGGTCGGCGTACCCGCCCCTCTGCCGGACGCCCCGGTCTGTGGCTAGCTAGTCGCTCGACCTCGGGTCGAGGGAGGGGTAGCCCGCCTTCGGCTCGATCCCGCTCGGATTGGTCTCGACGTTGCCGGGACGCTGCTCGGCCGGCACGTCGGTGTCGCCATCGCCGTCCACCGAGGTGTCCTTGGTGCCGTCCGTCGCGATCTGGCCCGGCCCGCTGTGGCCGATCCGCTCGCTGCTGATGCCCATGCCGATGCGGTCGTCGCTGCGCGTCGGCGGGTTGGACGCTCGGATGTCGCGGACGACTCCCGAAGGCTCGTACCCGGGCGCGTCCGGGCCGCCGGGCTCCGGCTCCGCGGGCTCCACCGCGGGCTCTGGCTGCGGACCGAGATCCATCTCTTCCTCCCTAGCTCGTTTCCCTATCCTGCGGGGTCCGGTAACCGGCTCGGCGGCTCGCTATCGTCCTCGGACCGATTGGGGTCCGATGGGCGCATGTGGCTCGTGAGGCGCCTCGCGTGTCACTCAGGGCCCGGGTGCCTCAGCGGTCCTCGCCCGGGAGGTCAGAAGCCGTGCGCCAGGTACGCCGGCACGGGACCCGCGGCGAGTGCCCTGAGGACAAGCTCCTCGTGGGGAACCATCGGCGACGGGAGGGTGGAGAGCGGGAACCATCCGAGGTCGGTCGCCTTGTCCGGCTCCTTGATCCGCGGCTCGCCCGTCCAGGAGCGGGCGGTGAAGAAGAAGTCGACGCGCTCGTCGATCGCCTCGCCACCCTGGGTGCGTTGCATCGTGGTCAGGAACGACAGCGGTCCGGGTGCGATCCCGAGCTCCTCGGCGGCCTCACGGGCGACGGCGTCGAAGGCGGTCTCGCCGCGTTCGACATGGCCCGCGGCTCCGGCCGCGAAGTGGCCGGCCATGTAGGGCACGCCCGGGCCGCGGCGCTGGAGCAGCACCTCGTCGCCGGCAGGGCCCGGACGCAGCAGGAACAGGTAGGCCGCCGGGACGACGACGAAGCGGTCGTGGGTCACGGCGGCCTATCCCATCAGATCGGTTCCAGCAGATCGGTCCTAGCAGATCGACGCCGGCAGATCGACGCCGGTCAGCGGATGTCGTCGTCCTGGCCGTCGAGCCCGTCGAGGGCGTTCTTCGCCTGGTCGGCACCCTGGTCGATCTTGTCGGAGTACTTCCCTCCGGTCTTCTCGTCGGCCAGCTCAGCGGCCTTGTCGAGACCGTCGCCGATCTTGTCGCCCTGGCTGTCGACGGCCTTCTCCAGCGCGTCCTTCGCCTTGTCCAGGAAGCTCATGACGTTCCCCCATCGGGTCGGTGGCTCCGCGAGTGGAGCCGAGCGGTTTGAAACACTACTGACCATGACGCTGACGACGGCAGGGCATGACGCCACCATCGTCGCCGTCGTCGGTGCGACCGCGGCCGGCAAGACGGGGCTGAGCCTCGATCTCGCCGAGCGACTCGGCGGGGAGATCGTCAACACCGACGCCATGCAGCTCTACCGAGGCATGGACGTCGGCACCGCGAAGCTGCCCTCGACGCAGCGGCGCGGCATCCCGCACCACCTGCTCGACATCCTCGACGTGACCGAGCCGGCGACCGTGGCGGAGTTCCAGGCCCTCGCCCGCACCACGATCGCCGACCTCCGGGGCCGGGGCAGGACGCCGGTGCTGGTCGGAGGCAGCGCGCTCTACACCCGCGCCGTCCTCGACCGGTTCGACTTCCCCGGCACCGACCCGGTGGTCCGGCAGCGGCTCGAGCGGGAGCTGGAGGAGCACGGCGTACGCCCGCTCTTCGAGCGTCTGCGCGAGGTCGATCCGGTCTCGGCGGGACGCATCGAACCGGACAACGGACGACGCATCGTGCGAGCGCTGGAGGTCGTCGAGATCACCGGTGAGCCGTTCAGTGCGCGCCTCCCCGTGCAGGAGTACGTCGACCCGCACTCGATCCAGGTCGGCGTCGACATCGACCGGGAGACCCTCGACGCCCGGATCGCGCAGCGCGTCGACGAGATGTTCGACGCGGGCTTCGTCGACGAGGTCGAGCGGCTGCTCGACCACGGCCTGGAGGGGTCGCGCACGGCCGCCACGGCGATCGGCTACCGCGAGGTCGCCCAGCACCTGGCCGGCGTACTCACGCTGGAGGAGGCGAAGCTGCGCACCGTCGTGAAGACGCGGCAGTTCGCCCGCCGTCAGGACGCGTGGTTCCGCAAGGACCCCCGGGTCGTCTGGGTCGCGTACGACGACCCCGGCCGTGTCGAGAAGGCGATCGCCGCCGTCCGCCGCGTCTCTCGGGGCGCCCCGGGGTAACCGTCTGTTCGATCAGGTAACCGTCACTTCGATACACCTCCTGACCCTTGCAACGGTCAGGAGGCGTATCGAACTGACGGTTACCCCTGTACCGAACAGACGGTTACCCCCGCCGACCCGCGGCCGGCCACGGGGGCGTTAGCGAAAGCAAAACCGGGGCACTAGGACTGTCATGCGCTCTCGGATCCCCATCGCGCTCGCCGTAGCGATCGTCACCTCGACCAGTCCCGCCCTGATCAGCTCCGGGTCCTCACCCGCGGGCGCGCAGGCTGCAGCCGCCCCGGCCGCGGCCCACGCGACCGCGCGGGCGAGACCGCCACGCAAGGTGGCGACCAGCATCGGCCGCGGCGGGGCGATCAGCACCGTCGACCCCGACGCGACCCGGATCGGCCTGCAGGTGCTGCGCGACGGCGGCAACGCGGTCGACGCCGCGATCGCCGCGGCCGCGGCGCTCGGGGTCACCGAGCCGTACAGCTCCGGCGTCGGCGGCGGTGGCTACTTCGTCCACTACGACGCCCGGACGCACCGGATCGGCACGATCGACGGCCGCGAGACCGCGCCCCGCCGAATGCGGCACGACGCGTTCATCGACCCGGCCACCAAGCAGCCGTACCGCTTCACCCCGGAGCGCGTCTCCAGCGGTGTGGCGGTCGGCGTGCCGGGCACGCTCAGGACCTGGCAGCGCGCGCTCGACCGATGGGGCACCCGTAGCCTGGCCCGCTCGCTGCAGCCCGCGACCCGGCTGGCGAGACGCGGCTTCGTCGTCGACCAGACCTTCCACGACCAGACCGCCGACAACCAGCAGCGGTTCGCCCAGTTCCGCCCGACGAAGCGCCTCTTCCTCAAGGGCGGTCAGCCGCCGGCGGTGGGCAGCAGGTTCCGCAACCCGGACCTGGCCCGCACCTACGGCCTCATCGCGCGGCAGGGCGTGAACGCGCTCTACCGCGGCCCGCTCGCCGCCCAGATCGCCCACACCGTGCAGCACCCGCCGAAGGTGAAGGGCGCGACGCTGCCGGCGAAGCCGGGCCGGATGACCCGCCGCGACCTGCGCCGCTACCGCACGATCGACCGGCGCCCGACGAAGGTCGGCTACCGCGGACTCAAGGTCTTCGGCATGGCCCCGTCGTCCTCCGGCGGCTCGACGGTCGGCGAGGCGCTGAACATCCTCGAGCGCTACCGCCTGAGCGGCATGGACGCCGGCGCGTTCTACCACCACTACCTCGAGGCCATCGCGCTCGCGTTCGCCGACCGCAACGCCTACGTGGGCGACCCCCGGTCTGTCCACGTCCCGCTGAAGGACCTGCTGAGCGACACCTACGCCGCCGAGCGGGCCTGCTCCCTCGACGAGCACACCACGCACAAGCCGTTCGCGGCCGGCAGCGTCACGTCGTACGACGGGAAGTGCGGCCAGCCCGCCGCGCGCGGTGCGACCGGCACGGAGACCGAGAACGTCGAGACCACCAACATGACCGTCGTCGACCGGTGGGGCAACGTCGTCGAGTACACCCTCACCATCGAGCAGACCGGCGGCTCCGGCATCGTGGTGCCCGGTCGCGGCTTCCTGCTCAACAACGAGCTGACGGACTTCAGCGCCGTCTACGACGAGCACGACCCGAACCGGATCGAGCCCCTCAAGCGTCCACGAAGCTCGATGTCCCCGACGATCGTGCTCAAGGGCGGCCGGCCGTGGCTCGCGCTCGGCTCGCCGGGCGGCGCCACGATCATCAACACCGTCGCCCAGCTGCTGCTCGACCGCGTCGACCGCGGCATGACGATCGCCCAGGCGATGGCCGAGCCGCGCGTCTCCAACACGAACACGGCGGTGAGCACGGCCGAGCCCGCCTTCATCGCCAAGTACGGCGCGGCGCTGGCGCCCTACGGCCAGCAGCTCCAGGCCTCGGGCGACACGTTCACCGGCGCCCAGGAGATCGGGGCCGCGACGGCGATCGAGATCGGGCGGCGCGGACTGCTCACGGCCGTGGCCGAGCCGACCCGTCGCGGCGGCGGCTCGGCCCTGGTGGTGAAGCGCACCAGGTAGCGACGCCGATCACGTACACGGGTACACCGAAGTCGGCCGGACCCGCCGCGGCTGAGTCCGGCCGCCTCGTCCAGCAGCGACTTCGGTGTACCCGTGTACGACCCCGTCGCCCGTACGATCATCGGGTGACCGCTTCGACCTGGACCGAGATCACCAGCATCGACGAGCTCGTCGACCTCGTCGGCGTGCCCAACGAGCGGGCCCGCACCAAGGGTCGTGACCGACTGCTCCAGGTCGACCGCGACTGGCTGGCGGCCACACCGTTCTGCGTGCTCGCGACCGCGGACGCCGACGGGCGCTGCGACGCGTCCCCGAAGGGCGACCCGGCCGGCCAGCTGGTCCACGTCATCGACGACACGACCATCGCGATCGCCGAGCGGCCGGGCAACAAGCGGGTCGACGGCTACCGCAACGTGCTCGCGAACCCGCACGTCGGGCTGAACTTCCTCATCCCCGGCCGGGGCGACACGCTGCGCGTCAACGGCCGCGCGCGCCTGGTCTCGGACGCGGGGTTCTTCGACGACATGGCCGTCCGCGGCCGCCGCCCGTTGCTGGCCCTCGTGGTCGACGTCGAGGAGGTCTTCTTCCACTGCGCCAAGGCGTTCCTGCGCAGCGGGCTGTGGCAGCCGGAGACGTGGGCCCCCGACGCGCGGGTGCCCCGGCGCGCGGTGATCGCCAAGCAGGTCGAGAACGCCCCCGGGACGATCGAGGAGCTCGACGCCTACTACGGGCCGGCGTACCGGAAGGGGCTCTACTGATGGCCTACGCCTTCCTCAAGGGCCACGGCACCGAGAACGACTTCGTCCTGCTGCCGGACGCGACCGGCTCGGTCCACGGTGACCTCGACGCCGACCGGGTGCGCGCCCTGTGCGACCGGCGGGCCGGCATCGGCGGCGACGGTGTGCTCCGGGTGATCCGCTCCGCGGCGGCGGGCATCGACAGCGATGCCGAGTGGTTCATGGACTACCGCAACGCCGACGGGTCGATCGCCGAGATGTGCGGCAACGGCACCCGGGTGTTCGCGCAGTTCCTGCGCGAGAGCGGCGCCGACACGAGCGACCGGATCACGATCGCCACCCGCGCCGGCGACAAGACGCTCACCTTCGACGGCGTCGAGTGGACCGTCGACCTCGGCGAGGCGGAGCTGCTCGGTGAGACGAAGGTCGGCGTCGACGCCCACACGTGGCCGGCCCAGCACATCAGCATGGGCAACCCGCACGCCGTCGCCTTCGTCGACTCGCTGGACCCCGACGGTCCGGTCGGCCGGCTGCTCGACCCACCCGACCGGGACGAGGCGCTCTACCCCGAGGGCGTCAACGTCGAGTTCGTCGTCCACGTCGGCGAGGAGCACGTCGCGATGCGCGTGCACGAGCGTGGCGTGGGGGAGACCCGCTCCTGCGGGACGGGTGCGGGCGCGGTCGGGGTGGCCGCGATGGTCTCGGACGGCGCGGCCCGCGGTTCGACGTACGTCGTGGACGTGCCGGGTGGCCGGCTGCGGGTCACCTGGACCGAGGCCGGCCGGGTGCTGCTGACCGGGCCCGCCGTGGTCGTCGCGTCCGGGGAGACCGACCTCTAGCCGACCTGCAGGCCGAACGCCCTCGCGAGCGACGGCGCGGTCCGCGCGTTGCGCAGCCGCCCGACGTGGAGGACGTCGTCGAGGAAGCCCGTCAGCGAGTAGTGCGTCAGCGGGCTGGTGACGACCCGCCGGGGCTGGTCCTTCGTCGCCACGACGGTGAGCACCTTGTTGCCGCTGCGCCGGTCGTCCTCGTCGGCAGTGACGACGATGGCGAGCCGTCCCGACCTCCAGTCGGGGCCGGCGGTGAGCGTGCCGATCTGACGCGAGATCCAGGAGTCCGCCTGGGCGAGCGTGCCGTCGTGGGCGTCGTCGACGACGTCGGGGATCACGAAGCCCACGTTCGGGAGCGTGCCCGCCGCGGAGTCGGCGGCGAGCCGGGTGGCCGAGACGTCGTACTTCCTGCAGGCGGCGCGGTCGGCCGGTGCGGAGAAGTACGCCCAGGGGTTGTGGCGTACGGCGTACCGGCCGCTGCTCGTCAGCGCGCAGCGCCCCGGCATCGACTCCGCGTACACCTTCGCGGTGTGCCGTGACCGGAGCGCCTGGCGGAAGACGTTGTCACCGGTCAGGCGGTGCGACGACGGGTTGGCGTCGTCGGAGACCCCGAGCGTGGAGCCGGCCGCGATCGCGATGTAGTTGGGCAGCGACGGGTGCCGGATCGCGCGGTAGCCGGTCGCATAGGCGTGACGTGCGGCGAACGCGTAGGTCCGCGGCATGCCGGACCGCATCTGCGCGAGCGAGTGGTTCTCGACCATGAAGACGAGCACCTTCGTGATGGCGGTGGGCGCCTGCCGGTCGGCGGCGGCCGGGGTCGAGCTGGAAGGGGCGGCCGTCGACGGGGACGAGGCGGTCAGTGACGCCTGCGCCTGCGGCTCCGGGGTCGTGGCGTCGGACCCGCTGCACGCGCTGAGCAGGAGGGGCAGGAGCGGGAGCAGGGGTCCGAGGCGTCGCACCCCGGGGACGGTACCCGCTCAGCACGCCCTACTAGAGTCCCGCCCATGGATCTGACCAACAGCACCGCGATCGTCACCGGCGGCGCCAGCGGCATCGGCGCCGGCTGCGCCCGCGCCCTGGCCGCCCGGGGCGCGACGGTGATCATCGCCGACCTGCAGGCCGACAAGGGCGAGGCGCTCGCCGACGAGATCAAGGGCGTCTTCGCCCAGGTCGACGTCACGAACACCGAGCAGATCTCCGCCGCCGTCGAGCAGGCGGGCTCGATCGCCCCGCTCAGGGCGTGCGTGAACTCCGCCGGCATCGGCAGCGCGGTGCGCACCATCGGGCGCGACGGTCAGATCGACAGCGCGTTCCCGATCGAGGCCTTCCGCAAGGTCATCGAGATCAACCTGATCGGCACCTTCGACGTGGTCCGCCAGGCCGCGACGGTGATGAGCCGCAACGAGCCGGACGCCGGCGGCCAGCGCGGCGCGATCGTCAACCTGGCCAGCGTGGCGGCGTTCGACGGCCAGATCGGGCAGGCGGCGTACTCCGCGTCCAAGGGCGGCATCGTCGGCCTGACCCTGCCGCTCGCGCGCGACCTGGCCGCCGTCGGCATCCGCGTCAACACCGTCGCGCCCGGCCTGATCGACACCCCGATCTACGAGTTCGTGCCGGAGCCGGAGGCGTTCAAGGCCAAGCTCGGGGAGAGCGTGCTCTTCCCCAAGCGGCTCGGCGCGCCCGACGAGCTCGCGTCGATGGTGATCGAGCTGATCACCAACGACTACATGAACGGCGAGACGATCCGCGTCGACGGCGGCATCAGGATGCCTCCCAAGTAGGACGGTCGTCCCTCACGGGGCCGGGGCAGGAGCGGGCGCCGTCGGCACCGACGCCGGCGACGGCTCGGTGACCGCCTCCTCCGGGGCCTCCCAGTCGGTGGCGAGGATGCGCCGCACCTCGGCGTAGATCCACTCCCGGTGGTCGGGCGCGCCCGGGCGCGACCGGCCGAGCTGCTCGACGAGGCTGATCAGCTCGTCGAGCACCCAGCGCTCGGCGGGCGAGCCGGGCACGCCGTCGTCGTACTCGACGACGTCGGTCTCGTCCGGGGACGCGCCGGACATCCGGAACGACTCGTACGACGCGTGGTCGGCCACCCGCTCGGCCAGGACCGACCGGGCCCGCTGGATCATGCGTGCGTTGTAGCGCCCCAGCTCCCGGTAGGCGGCGAACTGCGCGACGTGGAAGAACTGGTTGACGGTGCTGACCCGGGGGAACGTTGGGTCGACCTCGCGGTAGGCCAGCAGCTGCGGCGGCATGTCGGTGGTGAGGGCCGGCTTGCAGTACCAGAGCAGCGAGAGCCGCTCCCGGCCGTCGACGCGACGTCGGATCAGGCCGAGGTTGACCGAGCGCCGGGAGTAGTCGCGCCCGGGGCTCGGCAGCGGATCGGAGCGCAGTGCGTCGAGGTTGATCGAGATGTTCGCGGCGCACTCGAGCTGGGCCAGGTCGATCGCCTTCGAGATCGACTTCGCGGTGTTGCCCGGCCCCGAGTCGGCGTCGACGCAGACGATCTCGTCGAGCATCCTCGTGCGCAGCAGCTCCACCAGGCCGGTGTTCTCCCAGTGCCCGCCGTCGGTCACGTAGAGGTAGAGGTCGCTCGGGTCGTGGAAGCCGATGAACTCCTTGAGCAGGTAGCCCAGTCCCGGGCGCGGCAGCGCGACGTCGTGGGCGGCCAGCGTGCCGGCGTACCGCGGGTTGGGGATCCACAGGCCCAGTCGCACGTTGAAGAACGCCAGCAGCATGCTGATCGGCCCGATCCGGAAGCGGCCCATGGCAGGTGACACGGCGGCTCCGGAGAGCCCGACGGCGAACATCGTCGTCAGGCGCGGTCGCCAGCCGGTCCACGGCCAGCGGTCACGGCGGGTCAGGGTCTCGATGTCGGAGGTCGAGCACTCGTAGCGCTTCCAGCTGCCGTCGCCCTCGAGCGGGGCGAAGACACGGACGTGGCGGGGGTCGAAGGTCACGCTGAGCGCGGGGATGCCGGCGTGAGTACGGGTGCCGCGCCCGGTGACGGTCGCCGAGGCGCACACGGTGAGCGGTGTGCCTCGTCCGCCCGGTCCGCGCTGGTCCATCGAGCTCAGCAGCGGCTCCGGCACGACGCCCGGCCGGCGCGCGCCCCCGTTGGCGTAGGCGCGCGCCTCGAGGCCGGTGCTCGGCCGGCGGCGGTAGGTCGCGAACGCCCCGCGGACCTTCCCGCGGTAGAACGCGGCCAGCGACCAGAACTCGATGGTGCCGAGGAAGTGCAGCAGGAGCAGGCCGATGACGAACGCCGCCATCACGCCGAGGTGGCGGCGGTCGGGGTCGGCGATCATCGCGTCGAGCATCCAGAGGACGCCGACGTACGCGAGCGCCGCGCCGAAGAGCACGCCGCCGATGACCGGCGCCAGGCTCGCCAGCGGTCGGCGCAGCAGCCGGAGGACCGCCGAGCCCGATCCCAGCCAGGCGACGAGTGCGACGAGGTGGGTGAGCACGCTGTTGGTGCTGACGGGTCGCCACAGCAGGTCCATCAGGGCCGGCACCAGCGCGAGCATGACCGCGAGGCAGGCGGCGATGGCGAGACCGCTGTAGCCGACGTACTTCGGGACCATCAGCCACGCGGCGGGCGCCTGGCCGCGCACCTCGAGCTCCTTGGAGAGCAGGATCCACGCGACGACCGCGACGACGCCGACGGCGACCCAGCCGAGCACCGGCCAGCCCGGTCGCGCGGAGTCGATCAGGCAGCCGTGGTCGTCGGCGAACTGCAGTGCGGCCTTGTCGCGCCAGTCGGCGCAGGTGAGCTCGTAGTACCAGCGGTAGACCCACCCCGCCAGCTGGGCGCTCGTCCACAGCAGGGCCAGGAAGACGAACGAGTTGAAGACGATGCCGGTGAGCACCGTGGCGAGGACGCCCGGGGTGCGCTCGGCCTGGTCCAGCTTGGCGCGGTCGGCCTTGGACGTCATCGTGTCCCGGATGGTCCGCCGCGGCGTGTTGGACAGCAGGTAGCCGAGGTTGGCTCGCAGGTGCCGCTCCTCGGGGCCCGGCCCGCCGTCCTCCTCGTCGGTCCAGGGGAGCGGCTCGTCCTTGCGGAAGCGACCGGCCGTGCGGGACACGCTCCAGGCGCCGGTCATGTACGACCCGCCGGAGACGGCCGTGACCCGGTCGGCGGAGCGCCAGCCGAGCCGCCCGTCACCCTCGTCGAGCGCCTGCAGCGCTCCGAGGCTGATCGAGGCGGCCCGGATCCCGCCGCCGGAGAAGGCGAGACCGAGCGGGGCCTCGACGGAGGAGTAGGGCGTCGGCTGCTCGTCGGGGTCGTCCGCCTCGTGCAGGACCTCGATCACGGTCTCTCCCACCAGCCGCGACAGGAAGCCGAACGTCACGTAGCCGACCAGGCCGATCAGGATGAGGAAGCCGCCCCACGACGCCACCGCCGCGAGGGGCCAGCCGAAGGCGATCAGCCCGTGGATCTGCGCGAGCATCGTCAGGTCGGCCAGCACGTTGAGCCCGCCGGCCGAGAGGGCGGCGAGCACGAGCGGCCCGACCCACCGGCGCGTCGAGACGGTCCGGTAGTTGCGGCCGGCCAGCGGCACGGCCAGCGCCAGCATGAGCGCCCAGGTGATGGCGAAGGGTACGTCGAGCCAGAGCGCGCGGTCGAGGTCGGTGAGCGCGTAGCGTCCGCCGACCCACTCGTGGGCGACCGCGGCCGAGCCGGCCACCGACAGCCGCACCCGCTGCGGGAAGCCGCCGACCGGATCCGCCGCCTTGCCGGCCATCGCGAGCATGGTCGCCAGCAGGAAGAGCAGGGCCAGGACGACGTACGCCGCCCGTCTGGCGCTCCGCGGGCGGAGCGTCCGGTAGAGCCCTGTCGGTGTCCATCTGATCGTCTTCACGAGCCTGCCTCCCTCGGCTCGTCACGGCGGCCCCCAGGAGTCAGGCGCTGCACCGTGGCATCTCTCGAGTGTGACCCCGCAGGGGCCAGGGGTGCATAGTCCGAAATGACTAGACCACTGCTGAGGCGGGGGTGATGGGAGTGCTGTGCGCTCAATTGGTTCGCCGCGCGCTGGTGTGCCGCCGTACTCTGGGAGCCGTATGACGAACGCACCTGACTTCAATCTCCACGACGAGCTCGATGACACCGCCGACTGGGACGACGACCCCGTCGAGATCGGTGTGACCGGGGAGGATCCCGAGGAGCTCCTGGACGACCCCACTGTCGGTGCCATGGAGCTCGCCGAGCGGCACGCGCTGAGGCGCGTCGCGAGCCTGCGGACCGAGCTCGAGGACATCACCGAGGTCGAGTACCGCCAGCTCCGGCTCGAGCGGGTCGTGCTCGTGGGCGTGTGGACGTCGGGCGCGATCGTGGACGCGGAGAACTCCATGGCCGAGCTGGCGCTGCTCGCCGAGACGGCAGGCTCGGAGGTGCTCGAGGCGATCTACCAGCGCCGCCAGGCGCCGGACCCGGCCACCTACATCGGTCGCGGCAAGGTGGAGGCGCTCAAGGAGATCGTGCAGGTCACCGGCGCAGACACGGTCATCTGCGACGGCGAGCTCGCCCCCTCGCAGCTGAGGAACCTGGAGGACCGCACCGGCGTCAAGGTCGTTGACCGGACCGCGCTGATCCTCGACATCTTCGCCCAGCACGCGAAGTCGAAGGAGGGTCAGGCGCAGGTCGAGCTGGCCCAGCTCAACTACATGAAGCAGCGTCTGCGCGGCTGGGGTGGCAACCTGTCGCGCCAGGTCGGTGGACGGGTCGCCGGCGGCGCGGGCATCGGTGGCCGCGGCCCCGGTGAGACCAAGATCGAGACCGACCGCCGCCGCATCAACACCCGCATCGCCCGCCTCAACCGCGAGCTGCGCGAGATGAAGGGCACCCGCGACACCAAGCGGGCGTCCCGGCAGCGGCACCAGATCCCGGCGGTCGCGATCGCCGGCTACACCAACGCCGGCAAGTCGTCGCTGCTCAACCGGCTGACCGACGCCGGCGTGCTGGTGGAGGATGCGCTCTTCGCGACGCTCGATCCGACCACGCGTCGTACGACGACCGCCGACGGCCGCATCTACACCGTGTCCGACACCGTCGGGTTCGTGCGTCATCTGCCGCACCAGCTCGTCGAGGCGTTCCGCTCGACGCTGGAGGAGGTGGCCGACGCCGACCTCATCGTGCACGTCGTCGACGGCTCACACCCCGACCCCGAGGGTCAGCTCTCGGCGGTGCGTGAGGTCTTCGCCGAGATCGGCGCATCGGACGTGCCCGAGCTCGTCGTCGTCAACAAGATCGACGCGGCCGACCCGCACGTCGTCCAGCGGCTGCTGCGGGAGGAGCCGCACAGCGTCGCGGTCTCCGCGCGCACCGGCGAGGGGATCGCGGCGGCGCTCGCAGCGGTCGAGGCCGACCTGCCGCACCCGGCGGTCTCGTTCGAGGCCCTGCTGCCCTACAGCCGCGGCGACCTGGTCAACAAGATCCACCAGCAGGGCGAGATCGACGTGCTCGAGCACACGGCGGACGGCACGCTGGTCAGGGGCCGGGCGACCGAGGCGCTGGCCGGCGAGCTGGCGGCGTACACCGTCTAGACCTCGCGGACGTCGTACGAGGTGGTTGCTC
>NZ_BAAAPB010000001.1:1849129-1928885 GCF_039530925.1 Nocardioides panacihumi
CGACCACCTCGTACGACGTCCGGCGCGACCGACCTGAAAATTCGGGATGATCTCGTCCAACTTCATGCGCAAATCATGATCCGCGCGGATCATTTGCGTGTGCCTCGTGCTCACAGCCGGGCCGCTGTCTCGGTCACGCTCGCTCTCACCCTCGCCGTCGGGCTCGTCCTCGCCGGCGTCGTCGTGCTGCGCGACCGCGCGTCGGCCTCGCACGCCGGGGGCTGCCACCGGTTCGCCGCGGACCACGCCGCGCGGCTGAGGGACGTCACCGGTTCCGGGCGCAGCGTCGTCGTCATCGGCGACTCGTGGTCGGTGGGCTACAAGCTGACCGATCCCGCCCGCGCGTGGCCCTCGCGGCTGCCCGGCCGGGTGCGGGTCGACGGGTTCTCCGGCTCAGGCTTCAGCGCGCACGCCTCGTCGTGCGGGGCCGTGTCCTACGCGACGCGCACACGGACGGCCCGCAACGCCGACCTCGTCGTCGTGGAGGGCGGCTTGAACGACTTCGACCAGCCGTACGCCGCGGTGCGGAGCGGCTTCGACCGGCTGGTCTCACGCCTGGCCGGGCACGACGTGGTCGTCGTCGGCCCCGCTCCCGCGCCGCGCCGGCTGGCGGGTGCACGGCGCGTCGACCGGTGGCTGGCGGCGCTCAGCCGGGCCGCCGGGATCGACTACGTCTCGTCGATCCGCCTGAGGCTGCCGTACCTCCCCGACCGGCTCCACCTGACCCTGGCCGGTCATCGCGAGTTCGGCGACTTCGTCGCGCGCCACCTGCCGGCCTGAGCTCGACTCGGCCGCGCCGCCGAAGGGTCACTCGCAAAGTGTCACCGTGACAGTTCGCGCGACCGGTGACACCTGCGAAGTGTCACCTGATGCGCAAACTGTCACCGTGATACGTGGCGCGGGGGCGGGGCGGGGCGGGCCGCCAGGTGCCACGCGGTCGGCAGAACTATCACGGTGACACTTCGCGCGACCGGTGACACCTGCGAAGTGTCACCCGTGCCTCAAACCGTCACGGTGACACTTGGGGAGCGGCGGCGGGCGACGGGTCGGTCGCGTCGGTCGGCTCGACCGAGAGCACGAAGTCGTCACCGTGCTCGGTCACACCGGCGATCACGGCGGCCTCGATGACCTCCTCGCCGTACTTCCGGCGCACCATCAACGGGTCCGAGCGCAGGTCCTTGACCAGGGCGACGGCGAGGCCGACCATCACGACGACGAACGGCAGGGCGGCGACGATCGTGATCGACTGCAGACCGTTGAGCGCGTCCTCACCGCCGACGAGCAGCATCACCGCGGCGACCGCGCCGGTGGCGACGCCCCAGAAGATGACCGTGCCGCGAGACGGCTCCTGGGTGCCGTGCTCGGACAGCGTCCCCATCACGATCGAGGCCGCGTCGGCGCCGGACACGAAGAAGATCGCCACCAGCACCATGACGAGCACGCTGGCGACCTTCGCCATCGGGAAGGCGTCCAGCGTGGTGAACAGCTGGGACTCGAGCGCGCCGGCGCCGGCGATGTCGGTGCCGGTCTTCTGCAGGTTCATGGCGGCGCCGCCGAGGATGCAGAACCAGATGACGCTGACCAGGCTCGGCACGAGGAGCACGCCGGTCACGAACTGGCGGATGGTGCGGCCGCGCGAGATGCGCGCGATGAACATGCCGACGAACGGCGTCCACGACAGCCACCACGCCCAGTAGAAGACCGTCCAGCTGCCCAGCCAGTCCTTGGTCTTGGTGCCCTCGGCGCCCGTGCGCGCGGCCATCATCGGCAGGTCCTGGACGTAGCTGCCGAGCGAGGTCGGCACGAGGTTGAGCATGAACACGGTCGGGCCGACCACGAACAGGAAGACCGCGAGGACGACGGCGAGCACCATGTTGATGTTCGAGAGCCACTGGATGCCCTTGGCGACCCCGGACACGGCGGAGAGCACGAACGCCACGGTCAGCACGCCGATGATGACGACGATCACGGCGTTGCCGGTCGCACCGATGCCGGACACGATCCGTAGGCCGCTGCGGATCTGCAGTGCGCCGAGGCCGAGCGATGCGGCCGATCCGAAGAGGGTCGCGAAGATCGCGAGGATGTCGATCAGCTTGCCCCAACCGCCGTTCGCGTGGCGGCCGAGCAGCGGCTCGAAGGCCGCCGAGATCAGCTGCAGGCGACCCTTGCGGTAGACGCCGTACGCGATGGCGAGACCGACCACGGCATAGATCGCCCACGGGTGCAGCGTCCAGTGGAACAGCGTGGTCGCCATCGCGTGCTGGACCGCCTGGGCCCCGTCCGCCCCTCCGGTGCCCGGGGGCGGCGTGACGAGGTGGCTGACGGGCTCGCTGACGCCGTAGAACATGAGTCCGATGCCCATGCCAGCGCTGAACATCATCGCGACCCAGGACGACGTACGGAACTCAGGCTCCTCGTCGTCGCGGCCGAGCTTGATCTCGCCGAAGCGACTGGCGGCCAGCCAGATGACGAACACGACGAAGCCGCTGGCGGTGAGCACGAAGAGCCAGCCGGCGTCGTCCATCACCAGCGACAGCGCCCTTCCGGAGGCGTCGGCGAGCGAGCCGGTGCTGACGAATCCCCACACGAGGAACGCGACGGCGAGCAGCGCGGTCACGCCGAAGACGATCTTGTCGAGGCCCTGTCGCCGCGCTCGCGGTGGTGCGGCGACGTCGAGGGCCGGGTGGGGTACGACGTCCGAGGCCGGCGTGGCCAGGGCGTCGACGAGATGGTGTGAGCGGTCCTGCTGGGTGGTCATGCACATCCGTTTCAGTCGTCCGAGTCCTGAATGGGTCGTTCACCGTTTCGAACTGACGGGTAATGACGCAAACCCGGACGTGCCCCGAACGACCACGATCCACGCCCCAGACCTCGTCTGCGCAGGTCAGCGGGGCGGCTGTGACAGTGCCCACCCCGCCATCCCGGGGCGGGTGTGGAGGCGTGGCGGGCGGTGTCCCCGCCGCCGGTTAGGGTTCGGGAGTGCCAGAAGCCCAGCCCGACCCGTCCACCGTCCGCGAGCTTCTCGCCGCCGCGGTCGAGACCTTGGGTGGGTCCGAGCGGGCAGGGCAGATCCAGATGGCCGAGGCGGTCGGACGGGCGTTCTCCGAGGAGGAGCACCTGCTGGTCCAGGCCGGCACCGGCACCGGCAAGTCGCTGGCCTACCTGGTGCCGAGCCTGCTCCACGACCAGCGGGTCGTGGTGGCGACGGCGACGCTCGCGCTGCAGCACCAGCTCGTGGAGCGCGACATCCCACGACTGGTCGACGCGGTCAAGGGCCGCGGCCTCGACACCAGCTTCGCGGTCCTCAAGGGCCGGTCCAACTACGCGTGCCTGCACCGGATCCGCGAGGGCGTCCCCGACGACCAGGGCACCCTGCAGATGGACGTGTCGATCGGCGACATGGCCACCAAGGTGCTGGAGCTGCGCGCCTGGGCCGAGAAGCAGGCCGAGGACGACGGCACCGGCGAGCGCGACTTCGCGCCGCGTCACAACGACCGCGAGTGGCGTCAGGTCAGCGTCACCCACCGCGACTGCCTGGGCGCCGCGAAGTGCCCGTTCGGGCAGGAGTGCTTCGCCGAGCGCGCCCGCGAGAAGGCGCAGCGCAGCCACGTCATCGTCACCAACCACTCGCTGCTCGCCATCGACGCGATCGAGGGCATCCCGATGATCCCCGAGTACGACGCGGTCGTGATCGACGAGGCGCACGAGCTCGTCGCCCGGGTGACCCAGGCGGCGACCGACGAGCTGGCGTCCTCCGACGTCGAGCGGGCCGCCCGCCGCAGCCGGCGCTACGTGGAGGGCGACGAGGCGGAGGAGCTGGCCGACGCCGCGGACACGCTCCGGGTCGCGATGATCGAGGCCAGCCCCGGACGGTTCGAGACGCTGCCCGCCGACCTCCACGACGCGCTGGTCCTCGTGCGTGACGCCGCCAGGTCGACCCTGTCGGCGTACCCGAAGAAGCAGGGCGGCGGCAAGGACGAGACCAGTGCCGACGCGGGGTTGCAGCAGGCTCGGGGCAGCGTCCAGGAGATCTTCCAGATCGCCGAGCGGATGGCCGCCAACACCGAGCACGACGTGCTCTGGCTGAGCGAGGCGGCCACCTTCAACGAGCAGAGCCGCGTGCCGAGCCGGCTGCACGTCGCGCCGCTTCAGGTCTGGGGCCCGATGCGCGACAAGCTGCTGACGGAGAAGACGGTCGTCTTCACCAGCGCCACGCTCAAGCTCGGCGGCGACTTCGACAGCGTCGCGGGCAGCCTCGGGCTCAAGCCGGCGGAGCGTGGCGAGGCGGAGCGCACCGAGGACGTGCTGCCCTGGCAGGGCGTCGACGTGGGGAGCCCGTTCGACTACGGCAAGCAGGGGATCCTGTACGTCGCTCGCCACCTGCCGCCCCCGGGCCGCGACGGGCTCGGCCAGGCGCAGCTCGACGAGATCGTCGAGCTCGTCGACGCGGCCGACGGCCGCGCGCTCGGGCTGTTCAGCTCGCGGCGGGCCGCCGAGGCGGCGGCCGAGGTGGTCAGGGTGCGGCTGCCGCACCTGACGACGCTCGCGCAGGGCGACGCCCAGCTCCCGGAGCTCGCGGCGCAGTTCGTCAGCGACCCGCACACGGTGCTCTTCGGCACGCTCAGCCTGTGGCAGGGGCTCGACGTGCCCGGCGACACGTGCCAGCTGGTGCTCATCGACAGGATCCCGTTCCCGAGGCCCGACGACCCGTTGATGAGCGCGCGCCAGCGTGCCGCCGACAAGGCCGGTGGCAACGGCTTCATGCAGGTCGCCGCGACCCACGCCGCGCTGCTGCTGGCGCAGGGGGCCGGCCGCCTGATCCGTACGACGACGGATCGCGGCGTCGTCGCGGTCCTCGATCCACGGTTGGCCACCGCGCGCTACGGACGGTTCCTCCAGGCGAGCCTGCCGCCGATGTGGCCGACGAGCGACCCGGCCGTCGTACGGCAGGCGCTGAAGCGGCTGTCCGGCCTCGTCTGACGCCGACTCGGCGTCAGCAGACCCCGCGGTCAGCTGACCCGCGCGCTGACCTTCTCGTTGACCTTGTTGTGGGCCGGGACGCCGGAGCAGGAGTAGGGGGTGTCGCTCCAGCAGTTGCGGTACGAGTGGTTGGCGTTGACGAGCACCAGCTCGACGTGGCCGACGGTGCGCGAGCTGAACGGCACCCGCACCGCGCCGTTGCCGTTGCGGCCGAGCCTGACCAGCTTGGTCGTGATCCGGCCGTTCTTGAAGTAGACGATCGCGGCCGCGACCGAGCCGAGCTTCTTGTTCGCCATGTCGACCGACAAGGTGAGCTTGGTCCGCTTGGACTTCAGCCGCGTCGGCACGAAGCGGGTGGTCGCCGACGCCAGGTGGTCGACCTTGTACGCCGCGGAGGCGCTGCGATGGCTCGGCTTGAGGAAGACGGTCCGCTTGGGGCGCGTCGTCGGGTAGTGGTTGGCGCGACCCTCGGAGTAGGCGGTCGCCGGGTGGCGGTTGGCCGCGGCGTACTGCGCGAAGGTCTTGTTGAAGTCGAGGTGCCTCTCACGAAGCGCGTGCGCGACCGCCTGGATCGAGTAGTAGTCCGGACCGGAGACGCTGTCGGCGTACTGCCACATGCGCAGCATGAGGGCCGGCAGGGCTCCCTTGCGGGCCGGGGCCCGCTCCGTGAGGTACTCGAAGTAGAGCCAGTCGCCGTAGTGCAGGAACCCGCCCGCGCCGTTGAAGGTGTCGAGCGACAGCCCCGGGTAACGCAGCTGGCTGCGCTGGAGGTACTGCACGTTGTCGTTGATCGAGTCGTAGAGCTGGTCCTCCGCCCACGTCGCCGTCGCCTCCATGAACCAGCGGTCCTCGAGGTAGTCGTAGGCGAACTGGGTGGCATGGAAGTACTCGTGGGCCGCCGTGACCTCCAGATCCTCCTTCGCCGTGCGGTCGGTCGGGAACTGGGAGTGCTTGAAGTCGTTGTCGAGCACGCAGAACGCCGGCAGGTCCGAGGCGCGGGAGTTCGACGGGTGGAAGACGTAGTGGCCGGTGTCGTCGACGTCGACGGTGCAGTAGCCGTACTTGCCCTCGGAGCCCACGTCGTCGAGGTAGATGTCGGTCTGCGCGCTGCCGCCGATGGACCCGTCGCCGCGCGGCTTGCGGTAGCCGGCGGAGACGTAGGTCTGCGAGACGTGCATCAGCGTCGGGTAGACCGTGTTGATCGCCCAGAGGTCGTCGGTCCCGCGGCTCGCGCTCGCGGTCGTCTTGATCCAGTGCAGGCAGATGTTGCCGGTCGGCGGGCAGTACCGGTTCGACACCGTGGCGTCGTCGGCCCACGCCGGACGCTGGAACTCCGCGTACGCCGAGTTCCGCTGCGTCGACGAGAGCGAGCCCAGCCGCAGCGACAGGTCGCGCAGCGCCAGCGTCGCGTCCTTGCCCTCGCCGGACGTGATCATCGAGCGCGACTCGGACCGCGTCATCGGGCCGAACAGGTCCTTGACCTCGGCGAGCGACGCCTGCGCGTCCTCGGGGGTCGCGGGCACGGAGAGCTGGTCGGTCGCTGCGCTCGCGCCGTCCGCGGTCGGGTCCGCGACCGCGCTCGAGTCGGCCGGCGTCGGGTCCTCAGCTGCCAGTGCCGGGCTCAGCGCTCCGAGGGAGAGGCCTGTCAGCAGCAGGAAGGACAGGGCGGAGCGGCGCAGGCGCATGTGGTCTCCGAGACGCAGGGATGGACGGACGAGTCTCGATGATAGGCGTGAACGGCGCTACCGCCACACATCCCACGAGCACGACGAGCCAACCGACGATGACGTCGAGCGTCCAGTGGTTGCCGGTCCCCACGATGACGGTCGCCGTGATGAGCGCGTGCGACCAGCCGAGCGTGCGCAGCACCCGGTTTCGGCTGACCTCGTGGATGGCGATCGCCACCCACAGCGCCCAGCCGGCGTGCAGCGACGGGAAGGCGGCGAGCTCGTTCGTGAGGTGGCCGAGGCCGCGCGGCGCCGAGGCGTCCGCACCCCACCAGCCCTGCGCCGAGTGCAGGTCGAGCACGTCGACGAAGCCGCCGAGGAACCGCGGCGGCGCGGTCGGCAGCAGGAGGTAGAGGCCGAGTGCCAGGACGGTGGCGACGACGAGCGCGCGTCGCATCGTGACGTAGTCCGAGCGGTGCCGCAGGTAGAGCCACACCAGGACGGTCAGCGTCACGATGTAGTGGGCGGTGGAGTACCAGTACGACCCGAGGAGCCCGACCACGCCGTGGTCGGCGAAGAAGTCGTTGATCGGGTGCTCCCAGTTGAGGCCGACGTACCGCTCGAAGCGGACGAGCTCCCTGGCCCGGTGCAGGGCGGGGGCGAGATCGCCGGACGCCAGCATCCGGGACGACGTGTAGAAGACGTAGAGGACCCCGATCAGCGAGATCTCCAGGAACCCGGCGTAAACGCCTGAGCGCCGCGCGTGCAGCGTCCGCAGGCGTCGCCAGTCCATCCGATCCCCCCTCGGGGCGAAGTAAGGAATCCGAGATTTTCGTCTGTCAGCGTAACCCGAGTCGTCCGTCGGTTTCTTCCCGGTTTATCGCAACCCAGGGACATTTCGGGGTGATCCCTGTGCCCGTCCTCGACCTCGTAGGGGCGGCTGACGACGATCGGCCCCGCCGGGAGGTGGCGGGGCCGATCGTCGTCAGGTGGGTCGTCAGAGGCTGCGGAGCACCGCGGTGACCTTGCCGAGGATGGTGGCGTGGGTGCCGTCGATGGGCTCGTACGCCGGGTTGTGCGGCAAGAGCCAGACCTTCCCGTCCTTCTTCTTGTAGGTCTTGACCGTCGCCTCGCCGTCGATCATCGCGGCCACGATCTCGCCGTTCTCGGCGTTGGGCTGCTGCCGGATGACGACGTAGTCGCCGCTGCAGATGGCCGCATCGATCATCGAGTCGCCGGAGACCTCGAGCAGGTAGAGCGTGCCGTCGCCGACGAGCTCCTTCGGAAGCGGGAAGACCGCCTCGGTGTGCTGCTCCGCGAGGATCGGGCCGCCCGCGGCGATCCGGCCGATGAGAGGCACGTACTGAGCCGGGGGAGCGGCGTCGCCGATGCCGGTCTCGTCGAACGATGTCTCCTCCGCGGCGCTGATCGACTTGCGCGCGGCCAGCACCTCCGGGAGGAAGACCTCGAGGGCGCGCGGCCGGTGCGGGTCGCGCTTGAGGAAGCCCTTCTCCTCGAGCACCTTCAGCTGGTGGGCGACGCTGCTCGTGCTCGTGAGACCGACGGCTGCGCCGATCTCCCGCATGCTCGGCGGATAGCCGCGCTGCTCGATGCAGTCCTTCAGGTGGGCGAGGATCCGCTGTTGGCGCGGGGTGAGTCCGGTCGCGTCGGGCGGGCCGTCCGGCAACTCGCTCACCGGGCGCCCCGACGCGCCGGCCTGCCTGCTGCCCCGGCCGGGGGTCTGGGTGCTCATGGGCCCACGGTAGACCCTGCGCGGGCCCGACTTCAAACATCTGTTCGAACCCGCGTGTCTCGAAGAAATGTTCGACGCAGCCCTTGAAATCGTTCGAACACCTGATCTAGTCTCGCTCATGTGTTCGATCGAACAGGTGATCGATCAGCGGGGCCGACGAGGACTGTCGGTGGTCGCCGATAGACATCTTCCGACGGACGAAGAAGCCCTACTTCCCCAGGAGCTGACGATGAGCACGATGATTCTGACCCCGACCCGCGTGATCCCGACCCGCGTCGCTACGCCGGCTCGTCCGGCCGCCCGACGGTCGGCCGTGCGGCTGACGCGTCGCGGACGCGCCGTGGTCTTCCTCATCGGCTTGGCGGTCGCCCTGGTCGCGGGTTTCGTGCTGGCCGCAGGCTCGACCGCGACCGAGCGTCCCGAGTCGACGACCACGATCCAGGTCGGTCCGGGGGAGACGCTGTGGGACATCGCGCAGAGCGTGGCCGTCCGCGGGCACACCGCCGACATGGTGGAGCACATCAAGGACCTCAACGGACTCTCCGGCGGCGCGCTTCAGGCCGGGCAGCAGCTCCGCGTCCCGCTCGCTCGATGAGCGCCAGCGGATCACGACCACCCGCGAGCCACGCGGGGACAACTGAATAGGTGCGACTTCTGCCGGCTGACTCGACCCCAGCCGGTGGGATCAACGGGGAGCCCTGTCATGCAGGGCCGAGGGGCGGAGCCGCTGGGAAGACGGCTCCGCCCCTCAGACCATTTCGGCGTTCGGCACTTCGGCGTTCGGCACGTCGGTGTTCGCATCGGCGATGCGACACGCGCGCGCCGCAGAGCGCGGACGGACCTCGGGCCGACCCGGGTCAGACGGTGACGTCGACGACGAGGATGGCGACGTCGTCGTCGCTGGCGCCGCCGAGCATGGCGAGCTCCTGCGCAAGGCCCTCGGTGGTGAGGTCGACGCCAGCGCGGACCGCGTCGGCCAGGCGTTCGAGCCCCTTCTCGATCAGCTCGCCGCGACGCTCCACGAGTCCGTCGGTGACCAGCACGAGACGGTCTCCGGGTCGCAGGCCGATGGTCTGTGGCTGGTGTGCGATGCCGACACCGAGCAGGGTGCCCGGCGTCTCGACGTACGACGTCTCGCCGTCGCGGCAGATCAGCAGCGGCAGGTGCCCTCCGCTGACGATCTCGAGGCTTCGGCGATCCGCGCTGACCCGGGCGATGCAGGCGGTGGCGATGAGCTCGGCGTCGTTGCGCTCGAGGAGGGTGTCCACCCGGTCGAGCACCTCGGCCGGTGTGTAGCCGTCGTATGCGTAGGCCCGCAGCGAGTAGCGCAGCTCGGCCATCACTACGGCGGCCTCGAGCGAGTGGCCCTGCACGTCGCCGATCACGAGGAGGCAGTCGTCGTGGATGTTGAAGGCGTCGAAGAAGTCGCCGCCGACCTCCGCGTGGCGCTGCGAGGCGCGGTAACGCGCCGCGATGCTGAGACCGCTCGGCTGCGGCAGCACCGCGGGCAGCAGGCTGCGCTGCAGCAGCATGGCGGTCTGGTGCTCGCGCTCGAGGGCCAGGAGGTTGTCCACCGCGACCGACGTGAGCTGGGCGAGGCGTTCCACCAGTCCTTCGACGGCCTCGGTCAGGTGCGTCCGCGGGACGGCGATGAAGCCGAGCTGCGCCCCGGCTCCGAAGACGGGCCACAGCGCCCACTCGTCGCCGGCCGCGACCGGGAGGACGTCTGACCACGGGAGGACTGCGGACCGGACCGGCGGCCGCTGGGCGGCCGCCAGGAGTGCGTCCGCCCGGTCCTCGTCGAGGACGGTGCCCGAGGTCTCGCCCCCGGCGCCAGCGGCCGCCCACAGAGCCGTCTGCTCGTGGCGGATCAGGACGGCGGTGGCCGCGTCGGTGACCTCGGCCGCAGCCCACGCCGCGGCCTCGGCGAGCCGCGGCATGGTGGTCGCGAGGTGCAGTCGTACGGCGGCCCGGTTGAGCCGGCTGGTCCGGGTCGCCAGCTCCTCGGCGTTGCGGCGCGCGCCCGACGAGCGCAGCAGCGCCCGCACGGTCGAGAGCATCTCCTCGGGCTCGATCGGGTCGACGAGGTAGGCGTCGCCACCCTGGTCGAGGCCGAGCACCCGGTCGTGCGTCTCGATCGCGATCGCCGACACGTGGATGACCGGGGTCGAGGAGGTGAGGGGGTCGCCCTTGATGGAGCGGGTGATGTCGAGTCCGCTGCCGTCGGGCAGGTGGACGTCGAGGACGGCGAGGTCGAACTGCTCGCGGCTCAGGGCGTCCATCGCCTCGGCGACGGACACGGTCTCGATGACGGTGTAGCCGGCGCGACGCAGCCAGCTGGTGAGCACGTAGCGCTTGGCCGGTGTGTCGTCGCAGACGAGGATGCGCGGAAGTGTGCTCATCCAGCGCCCTCCTTCGAGGGCAGCAGCAACGTGAAGGTGCTTCCGACGCCCGGGGTGCTCTCGACCTCGATCCTGCCACCGAGCGCCCCCGCCACCCGCTGTGCGAACGGGAGGCCCAGCCCGGTGCCCTTGGCGCTCGTGTGGAGCGGGGTGCGCACCTGGTAGAACTCCTCGAAGATCCGGGGCAGGTCCTCGGACCCGATCCCGACGCCGGAGTCGCGCACGGACACCGCGACCAGGTCGCCGCGGAGGGCGGCGCCCACCTCGACGACGCCTTCGGCGGTGAACTTGGCGGCGTTGCTGACCAGGTTGCGCAGGACGTGCCGGAGCAGGTCGACGTCGGTGGTGACGATCGGGGCCGAGTCGTCGACGACGAGGCGTACACCGGGGCGCAGCAGCGACTCCGCGGGTCCGCGAAGCTCCTGGAGCAGCGCGCCGAGGTCGACCTCGGCGGGCTCGGGGCGCAGCGCACCGGCCTCGGCGCGGGAGAGGTCGAGCAGCTCGTTGACGAGGCGCAGCAGGTCGCGGGCACTGGCCCGGATGTAGTCGACCTGCTCGAGCTGCTCCTCGGTGAGCGGCGGCCCAGCCGGGTCGGTGAGCAGTCGGGTGAGCCCGAGCACCGAGTTGGCGGGGGTGCGCAGCTCGTGGCTGATGCTGCGCAGGAAGCGGCTCTTCGCCTCGCTCGCCTCACGGAGCTGCTCGTTCTTGTCCTCGATCTCGGCGTACAGCGCGACCACACCCTGGTTGGTGCGGTCGAGCTCCGCGGAGAGCTCGGTGTAGAGCGCCATCACCCCGCGGTTGGTCTCCTCGAGCTCCTTGTTGACGACCTCGAGCTCGGACTTCTGGCGGCGCACCTCCTCGAGGGCCGTGATGAGCTCGTCGTTCTGCTCGCGGAGCTCCTCGGTCGGCGTCGAGGGGGCATGGGCCCGGAGACGGTGCTTCAGCATGCGGAGACTCTCGGCACTGAGGGTCACGGCGTGCGGCAGTCGCTTGATCAGGGTGATCCGCCCTTCGTCGGTGACCAGCTCGTCGACGAGCCGGCCGACTGGACCGACGACGGCCGACCAGTTCTGGTCGGGCGCGACGGCGAGGTCGAGAAGCAGGTCGGCACGGCCGAGCCGCACCGTGAGTCGGGCGCCGCCACGCATCACGGCCTCGCGGCCGAGCTCGGAGACGGCGGTGGCGATCCGGATCGCGTCGAGCCGCTCGAGGCCGAGCTCCTCGGCGCAGACGCGGGCGAGCTGGCGGGCGGCGAAGACGTCGTCCTCACCCGCCAGCACGAGGCTGCTGAGGGCCTCGCTCATCGGGCGGTCCGCACGGCCAGGACGCTCGCGTCGTCGCGGTGCACGGCGGCGTCGCGCAGGAGTGCGGCCGCGAGCACGCCGGGGCCGTGGCCGAGCACGCCGGGCAGGCCGGCGAGCGTCCACTTGTCGGAGACACCGTCGCTGTGGAGCACCAGTGCCAGGGCGTCGTTGAGGGCCTCCGTCTGCTCGCGCAGCCGCGGCATCCTGTGGCCGACGATGCCCGGCTGGGCGGCGAGCGTGCGTGAGCGCCCGTGCCCGACGAGCCGGGCCGACACGTTGCCGACGGAGGCATGGACCACCCGGCCGGCATCCGCCTCGATGCGTACGACGGCCACCGCCGCTCCGCGGGTGGACCCGATCGCGCGGTGGATCTCGGCGAGCAGCGCCCCCGGACCGGTCGTCGCCGACGTCAGCAGCACCTCGACCGCCCGGCCCGACGCCGCCGCAGCGAGCGGACCGTGACCGAGACCGTCGGCGAGCATCACCAGGTGGCCCTCGGGAAGCTCGCGGTACGCGACGGCGTCACCGCACGGCCCGGTGCCACCCAGCGGGCGGGTCAGTGAGGCGACCGCCGGCGCCGGGGCGGATCCGGAGTCGTCGGCGAACTGCGCCTCGGCGATGGTCCCGACGGCCGGCACCGAGTAGAGGTCGAGGCTGGTGGCGAGCCGGCGCGCTGCGCCGAGGCCGATGCCCAGGGTGCCCGAGGTCGACACCCCGTCGGTGACCAGGGCCTCGATGTCGCGGCTGCCCGGACCGGAGTCGATCGCGACGACGCGCAGGAGCGATGTCTCGCCCCGGCGTACGACGCCGATCGCCAGGTCGCCGCCGCGAGCGTGCTTGACCACGTTGCTCGCGAGCTCGCTGACGACGATCTCGATCTCACCGGTCCGGGTCTCGCTGAAGCCCAGCCGATGGGCGAGCGCGGCCGTTTGGCGACGGGCGCGCGCGACCGCCGAGACGTCGTCCAGCGTGAGCCAGAGGTCGCCCTCGGTCCCGTTCGGGGCGATCTCGCCCAGCACGGTCAGCGCTTCCATTTGACGATGCGCACCCGCGTGCCGTGGCCGGCGGAGGAGTCGACCTCGAAGTCGTCGACGAGACGCTTGGCGCCCGAAAGGCCGAGCCCGAGACCCGAGCCACTGGTCCAGCCGTCGGTCAGCGCGAGGTCCATGTCGGGGATGCCGGGGCCGTCGTCGATGAACTCGACCTCGATGCCCACGCGTCCGCTCTCGTGCCGGGTCGAGGCGCGCAGCTCGCCGCCGCCGCCGTACACGAGCGTGTTGCGGGCGAGCTCGCTGGTCGCGGTGACCAGCTTGGTCTGGTCGATCAGCGACAGCTTCGCCGCGACCGCGAGGTCGCGGACCGCTTGCCGACCGCGCACGACGTCGCCGTCGTTGACGATCGGCAGGGTGAGCGTGGCCGCTGACTCACTCGTGGGCGAGGACATCGGCTTCTGCTTCCGCGTGGCCGGAGCGGAGGGCGGTCGCCAGCAGGGCGAGGCCGCGATCCACGTCCAGCGCGGTGCGTACGCCGTCCAGGGTCAGGCCCAGCTCGACGAGCGTGATCGCCACGGCCGGCTGCATGCCGACGACGACCGTCTCGGCGTCGAGGACTCGCGAGACCGCGGCGGTGGTGGAGATCATCCGGCCGATGAAGCTGTCGACGATCTCGAGAGCGGAGATGTCGATGAGGACGCCCTTGGCGCCCGTCTCGACGATCTTGTTGCTGAGGTCGTCCTGCAGGGCCAGTGCGATCTGGTCCTGCAGGTCGATCTGGATCGAGACCAGGAGGACGTCCCCGATACGCAGGATCGGGATGCGGTCCATCAGCGTGCCTTGCCGGCTGTGGACACCACGTCCAGGCCGGAGCGCCGCATCGCGAGCAGGATCGCGTCGGCGAGGCTCGCCTTGGTGTGGATGTCACCGAACTCGATGCCCAGGGCGACGACGGTCTGGGCGATCTGCGGCCGGATGCCGGAGATGATGCACTCGGCACCCAGCAGGCGGGCGGCCTGGACGGTCTTCAGCAGGTGCTGGGCGACCTGGGTGTCGACGGCGGCGACGCCGGTGATGTCGATGATCGCGTGCTCGGAGCCCGTGTCGACGAGGGTCTGGAGCAGCGCCTCCATGACGACCTGTGTCCGCGCGGAGTCGAGCGTGCCGACGAGCGGGAGGGCGACGATGCCGTCCCACAGCTTCACCACGGGCGTCGAGAGCTCGAGGAGAGCCTCGGACTGCTCGGCGATGACCGCCTCGCGGGTGGTCGCGTAGGTCTCGAGCATGAACATGCCCAGGTCGTCGACCAGACGGGAGAGCTGCGCGAAGGCGCGGTAGCCCTTGACGTCCCCGTGCTCCTCGAGGATGTCGAGCACGGCGTCCTTGAGCGCGTAGACGCCGGTCGCGGTCTCCGTCGGGGTGAACCCCTGGCGCGCACGGGTGCGGCTGAGCTCGGTCAGCAGACTGCGCAGGTCGGCGAAGGAGCTGCTGCGGATGTCGGTCGCCTCGGCCGTGTCGGCGCGCAGGAGGCCGGTGTAGATCTCGTCGATGTCGCGTCGCAGCTCGGCGGTCGTCATCCGGCCGGCCAGGTTGGCCGCGGCCGTCGCCGTCCACTTCTCGAGCACCTCCTCCTGGTTGTCGCGCAGCAGGGAGGCCCAGCTCTGGTGGCCGGCGTCGGTCTGGTGGAGGTCGTCCATGTCGTGAAGCTTCCTGGTGGGGCCGAGCCCGGCTCGGGGTTTGGAGCCTGGCCACGCGAATCTTGACAGAGTGAAGGTGCGTCGAGCGTCTTACCCATCGAGACATGGCCACTATCCACCCTTAGGGGTGAGGCCGTGGCTGGAAACCGTCACCCGAGGGGGCCATTTCGGGTCTCGTGAGGATTCAGGGGGTTTTGCCCGGGACATGCTGAGCCTATGACCGCCAACCCCACCTGGCAGGGTCTCCGCGAAGAGCTCCCCCGGGAGCAGCGCCAGAGCGAGACTCACCGACTGATCGCAGAAGCCCACGTTGCCACCGGCCCCGAGCGGGAGCAGCTGCTGGCCCAGGTCGTCCTGGTCAACACCGGCGTCGCCCGGTCACTGGCACGCCGCTACGCCCGCCGCGGCGTTCCGCTCGAGGACCTCGAGCAGGTCGCCTACACGGCCCTGGTTCGCGCCTCGCGCAAGTTCAACCCCGACGTGGCCGACGACTTCCTGACCTTCGCGGTCCCGACCATCCGCGGCGAGCTCAAGCGCTGGTTCCGTGACCACGGCTGGATGGTGCGCCCGCCGCGGTCGCTCCAGGAGCTGCAGGCCGCGGCCATGCAGGTGCGTGACGAGGCCTCATCGCAGGGCGAGGAGATCCACTCGGCGCAGATCGCCGGCGTCCTCGGCGTGACCGAGCGCCAGGTCGACGAGGCACTTGCCATCCGTGGCTGCTTCACCCCCACCTCGCTCGACGCCCCCACCGAGACCGTTGCGGAGGGCGCCAGCCTGGCGGACCTGCTGCCGACGTACGACGACGACCTGGCCGCCATCGAGGTGCGGCTCATGCTCGAGCAGGCGCTCGCCAACCTGACGCCGCGCGAGCGGCTGATCGTGCGGCTGCGCTTCAACGAGGAGATGAGCCAGAAGGAGATCGGCGAGGTCATCGGGGTCACCCAGATGCAGGTCTCGCGGCTGCTCAGCAAGGTGCTGCTCCGACTGCGCGAGCTGCTCGAGGACGACCCCATGGCGCGTGGGGAGAGCTGGACGCTGTAACGACGGGGCGCCAGTACACGACGGTGCGGCAGGGACTCGGGCCACCTGCTGCGCCGTCGTTTCGTCTTTCCTGCGTTTTGTCTTCCTGCCGGTGTTCGACCGGTCAGCGTGCGGCGCGCTTGCCGCCGGGTCGCGGCGGCTCGGTGGGGCTCGTCGTCATCCCGAGGGTGCGGACCAGCCGCGCGAGCAGCATGAGGCCCACGAAGAGGCAGGCCACGGCGCCGAGCGCCGCGAGGGCGAGGAACCACCAGGAGGCGCCGTCCCCGTCGCGGGCGCTGGAGCCGAAGTCGATCGCCGCCCAGACGAGGTAGCCCCACGCGACGACGGCGAGCGTCATGCCGACGGCGTACGCCAGGACTCGACCGCGGGCGCGGGCGGGACGGGGCGCCCTCTCCCCCTTGCGCGACCCGGCGCGCTTGCCCGCTGACCCGGACGTGCTCCCGGACGTGCTCCCGGGCCCCTCCTGCTCCGTCACCCGGTCATTGTGGCCGATGGAGGCCGGCAACCGGGCGGGACCCGCCCGGGTTGCCGGCCTCGTCGACGCTTCGACGATGCTTCGTCGACTCTTCGCCGACCCAGAGAGGCGGCGGAGGGGAGTGGCGCGTCTATCGGCGGCGTCGTTCGCTGCCTGAGAAGAAGGCGCGAACACTCGCGTCCCACGGGTCACATTTCCGAGATGTTCGCGCGACACGCCGCGTCGCTTGACAGCTCTTGCGATGGGCGGGCTAGGGTTCCACTACATCTAGTAGTTACACACATGTAGTTCTCCACATCTAGTGCACAGAACGAGTGGTGTGACTGCACAGCCCGGGGCCGGTTTCACACACCGTCTCCACAGATTCGTCCCCAAGCAACACGTGAGAGGAGGCCCCTGATGCACTGCCCTTACTGCCGGCACACCGACACCAAGGTCCTCGACTCGCGTGTCGCCGAGGACGGCGGGTCCATCCGCCGCCGGCGCCAGTGCCAGGGCTGCGAGAAGCGCTTCACCACGGTGGAGCTCATGCAGCTGACGGTGCTCAAGCGCTCGGGCGCGACCGAGCCGTTCACGCGGGACAAGGCGATCGCGGGCGTCCGGAAGGCGTGCAAGGGCCGTCCGGTCACCGAGGACCAGCTGCAGTGCCTCGGCCAGGAGGTGGAGGACACGCTGCGCACGAGCGGGTTCGCCGAAGTGCCGGCGCACGAGGTCGGCATGGCCATCCTGGGGCCGCTGCGGCAGCTCGACGAGGTCGCCTACCTCCGGTTCGCGAGCGTCTACCGGCAGTTCGAGAGCGCCGACGACTTCGAGGACGAGATCGCCATGCTCCGCAGCGAGCGGGCGACGTACGACGAAGCAGATCTGCCGATGGCCGAGCTGCTCACCTCAGCCCCACCGGGCTGATCCACAGACGGCCCGGGCAGGCGTGGGGAAGCGACCTGCCCGGGTCACCAAAGCGGCATACCGGGGGCCGCCGCGGTGTTGTCAGGGAGTGGGGATTTTCCCTCTGACAGCACTGTCGGTGGTCACCGGCAGACTTCCCAGAAGCAGCACGAGACCACACAGACAAACCTCACAGACGGGACCGAGGAAGCATGACGGAGACGGTGAGCGGCGCAACCCGCAAGGGGGCTGCCGGGGCGGGGCTCAGCATCGCGCGGGTGTTCAGCACCGATGGTGTCCACCCCTACGACGAGATCACCTGGGAGCGACGCGACGTCGTCCAGACCAACTGGAAGACCGGTGAGGCCGTCTTCGAGCAGCGCGGCGTCGAGTTCCCCGACTTCTGGTCGGTGAACGCCTCCACGATCGTCACGACGAAGTACTTCCGCGGCGCGGTCGGCACCGACGTGCGCGAGTGGAGCCTCAAGCAGCTCATCGACCGGGTCGTGAAGACCTACACGAAGGCCGGCGTGGAGCACGGCTACTTCGCCACCGCCGCCGACGCCGAGACGTTCGAGCACGAGCTCACCTGGCTGCTGGTGCACCAGTACTTCTCGTTCAACAGCCCCGTCTGGTTCAACGTCGGCACCGAGGCGCCGCAGCAGGTCTCCGCCTGCTTCATCCTCTCGGTCGACGACTCGATGGACTCGATCCTGAACTGGTACAAGGAAGAGGGCTTCATCTTCAAGGGCGGCTCCGGCGCCGGCCTGAACCTCTCCCGCATCCGCTCCTCCAAGGAGCTGCTCTCCTCCGGTGGCACGGCCTCCGGCCCCGTCTCGTTCATGCGCGGTGCCGACGCCTCGGCCGGCACGATCAAGTCCGGTGGCGCCACCCGTCGCGCCGCGAAGATGGTCGTGCTCGACGTCGACCACCCCGACATCGAGGAGTTCGTCGAGACCAAGTCGCGCGAGGAGGACAAGATCCGTGCGCTGCGTGACGCCGGCTTCGACATGGACCTCGGCGGTCGCGACATCCACTCCGTGCAGTACCAGAACGCCAACAACTCCGTCCGCGTCACCGACGAGTTCATGCGCGCCGTCGAGGACGGCAAGAAGTTCGGCCTGCGCGCCCGCATGACCGGCGAGGTGATCGAGGAGGTCGACGCTCGCGAGCTGTTCCGCAAGATCGCCGTCGCCGCGTGGGAGTGCGCCGACCCGGGGCTTCAGTACGACGACACGATCAACGACTGGCACACCAACCCCGAGACGGGCCGGATCACCGCGTCCAACCCCTGCTCGGAGTACATGTCGCTCGACAACTCCTCGTGCAACCTGGCCTCGCTCAACCTGCTCAAGTTCCTCGACGACGACAACACGTTCGACGTCGTCCGCTTCCAGGAGGCCTGCGAGCTGGTCTTCACCGCGATGGACATCTCGATCTCGTTCGCGGACTTCCCGACCGAGGCGATCGGCCAGACCACGCGTGACTACCGCCAGCTCGGCATCGGCTACGCCAACCTCGGCGCGCTGCTGATGGCGCTCGGCCTCGGCTACGACACCGAGGGTGGCCGCACGCTGGCCGCCGGCATCACCTCGCTGATGACCGGTGCGGGCTACAAGCGCTCGGCCGAGCTCGCCGGTGTCGTCGGCCCGTACGCCGGATACGCCCGCAACGCGGAGGCGCACCAGCGTGTCATGCGCAAGCACCGCGCTGCGTCGGACGAGATCCGCTCGGTCAACGCTGTCGACGCCCCGGTCATCAAGGCCGCGGCGAAGGCGTGGACCGAGGTCGTCGAGACCGGCAAGGCCAACGGCTTCCGCAACGCGCAGGCCTCGCTGCTCGCGCCCACCGGCACCATCGGCTTCATGATGGACTGCGACACGACCGGCATCGAGCCCGACTTCTCCCTGGTGAAGTTCAAGAAGCTCGTCGGCGGCGGCTCGATGCAGATCGTCAACCTGACCATCCCGCGTGCGCTCAAGAAGATGGGCTACCAGCCGGAGCAGATCGAGGCGATCGTCGACTACATCGCGGAGAACGGTCACGTCGTCGACGCGCCCGGTCTCAAGACCGAGCACTACGAGGTCTTCGACACCGCCATGGGTCGTCGCTCGCTGGCGCCGATGGGTCACGTGCGGATGATGGCGGCTGTCCAGCCGTTCCTCTCCGGCGCGATCTCGAAGACGGTCAACCTGCCGGAGACGGCCACGGTCGAGGAGATCGAGGACGTCTACCTGCAGTCGTGGAAGCTGGGTCTCAAGGCCACGGCGATCTACCGCGACAACTGCAAGGTCGGTCAGCCGCTGTCCGACGCCAAGGCGGACGTGAAGGAGACTGTGGCGACGGCGACCGAGGTCGTCGAGAAGGTCGTCGAGAAGGTCGTCTACGCGCCGACCCGCAAGCGCCTGCCGAAGTCGCGCGTCTCGCGGACCACCTCCTTCACGGTGGGTGGCGCCGAGGGCTACATGACCTCCGGCGCTCACGACGACGGCTCGCTCGGCGAGATCTTCCTCAAGCTCGGCAAGCAGGGCTCGACCCTGGCCGGCGTGATGGACGCCTTCTCGATCGCCGTGTCGATCGGCCTGCAGTACGGCGTACCGCTCGAGACCTACGTCTCGAAGTTCACCAACCTGCGCTTCGAGCCGGCCGGTCTGACCGACGACCCCGACGTGCGGATGAGCCAGTCGATCATGGACTACATCTTCCGTCGCCTGGCGCTGGACTACCTGCCGTTCGACCAGCGCGCCGCCCTCGGCATCTACACCGCCGACGAGCGCCAGCGCTACCTCGAGACGGGCTCCTACGAGCCCGTCGAGGAGACCGGATCGGCCGCGGAGCTCATCGCCGCTCCCGAGCCGGTGATCGAGTCCGACCCGGTGGTCGAGGCCGAGGTCATCGAGGCGATCGTCCAGGAGTCCCCGAAGGCCGAGGGCAAGACGGCGCACACCACCGCCGAGCTCCTCGAGCTCATCAGCGGCACCGCGGTCGACAGCCCGCTCTGCTTCACCTGCGGCACGAAGATGCGCCCCGCCGGGTCGTGCTACGTCTGCGAGGGTTGCGGCAGCACCAGCGGCTGCAGCTGATCGGCTGAGCTGAGCCTCGAGGGCCCCGTCCGGAGTGATCCGGGCGGGGCCCTCCGGCATGTGCAGCTGCGGCCGCTGCCGCCCTGCCGGACGTCATACGAGTCGGCGGCTATCGCGGCCACCTCGTACGACGTCCGCCCCGCGTTTCGCCTCGGGAAGGCCGGTTGCCGTTGGACTCAGAAACGTCACCTGATCCGTGTGAAAGCGGAGCAGCAGAACCAGTGGTTGCGTCGGGCTATGACCTTCCTGGGATCCGACCTGGTGGATCGTCGTCTGCACCGTCGCGCCGTGGAGGCGGCGATCTGGGGCATGCCGGCGGTCAACTACGAGCTCATGCGCACCGCCATGTCGCCGGACCGGGGTAACCAGTTCGTGTACTGGTCCCGGCTCCTGGACTGGCGCAACCAGACCCTGACGCCGAACCCCGACCTGATCTACTACATGGCGTTCATGGACACGCGGGAGGGCCCGATCGTGGTCGACATCCCCGCCAACGATGAGGACCAGGCGCTCAACGGCACCCTCTGCAGCGTGTTCCAGATGCCGCTGGTCGACATCGGCCGGCTCGGCTACGACAAGGGGCGAGGTGGCAGGTTCGTGATCCTCCCGCCCGGCTACACCGACCCCGTCCCGGAGGGATTCGTGCCGCTCCCGTGCGACACCTACGGCTCCTACACGCTGATCCGGTCGGTGCTGACTGACAGCACGCAGGAGGCGCTCGACCGCGGCCTGGCGATCTGCCACCGCATCCGCATCTACCCGCTGTCCCAGGCCGACGACCCGCCTGCGAACCAGCGGCGGGATCTCTCCGACGAGATCGTCGACACGCTCATCCCCTACGACATCCGGTTCTTCGAGACGCTCGACAGGATCGTGCAGGCCGAGCCGTGGTTGGAACGCGATCGTGCCCTCTCCGAGATCCTCGAGACGGTCGGCATCAAGCGAGGTCGGCCGTTCTCACCCGATGAACACGACACGAAGATCTTGGAGAGCGCGATCGAGGAGACCCACGACCTGCTCCGCTACTCCTACGAGAACGAGGTGGAGCTGTGGGCAGAGGGCTCACAGTGGTTCTTCCCGGTGACGCGTGACTTCGCCGAAGCCCAGGCGACCGGCTACGGCAACGACCAGGTCAACCCGTACACCAACCGCGGCGTGATCTACCACATGGCTTTCATCGGGATCAAGCACGTCGGGACCGCACAGTTCTACCTCGTCGACCTGCGCGACAGCGACGGGAACCTTTTCGACTCCGCCAAGCACTACCGGCTCCGTCTCCCCGCGGGTGTGCCAGTCTCGCAGTACTGGTCGGTGGTGGTCTACGACGGCCATACGCACGGCCTCATCCGAGGCAACGACCAGTACTCCGTCACGCCCATGACCGAGGGCCTGAGGGTCAACGACGACGGCAGTGTCGACGTCCACTTCGCTCAACGGCGAGTGCCCGGCTTCGAGGCCAACACCATCCCGACGAGCGGCTCGAGCCGGTTCGAGCTGATGTTCCGGTTCTACGGCGTCCAGCCGGAGGTCATGAGCAAGGAGTGGATCCTGCCGAACGTCGAGCTCGTCTCGGACTGATCGTCCCGGCCCTGATCAGGCGGGGTTCGCCCCACTCCCGGTTCATCCCGGTCATCGGTGCCTCAGGTCTCGAGTCGCAAAAGCCCCGGCGGTCCTCAAACCGTGACTCTGCCGCCGGCCGGCGGCAGAGCGCCGCGCTGGGTGAACAGCTCGTTGCAGTCAGCGCAGGTCTCGCTCGCGCCAGCCACGAACGGAGTGGCGTGGAAGTTCTTGAACCAGTGCGCAGGCAGGCCACAGGCCGTGGTGATCGAGCCGATACGGCGCGCGTGGCGCACACCGTGCGGCACCCAGGACACCCGAACGCCCTGCACCGCCAAGACTTCGTGGGCGGTGGACACGATCCACGGGGCGGGCGTGGTCACGCGTTCACACCGGCATGGGTCGCCGTCGACGACGGGGTGCGTGGCGGCGCTCTGGTGGCGTCTCGCGCTCATCTGGTCCCACCTCGGTTCGAGACGCGGAAGGAGCCGGCGCTGTCGCGGCTCAGCTCTCCGAAACCGAGGTTGTCGACCTGAGAGAAGAGAATGTTCGGTTGGCTCTGGTTCATGGCTGACTCCCTTTCGCAGTCGTCACGATCGCTATATGTTAGGCGACGTTAGAGAAAATGTCTTGAGAGGAAGCAGCATGGAACGGTACGACGTGGTCGTAGTGGGAGCGGGTCTCGCAGGGTTGGCTGCTGCGCGAGACCTCACGGCGGCCGGGAAGCGGGTGGTCGTGCTCGAGGCTCGTGATCGGGTCGGGGGTCGCACCGACCATGCGCTCACTCGGGCCGGCGTGCTCGAGACCGGCGGCCAGTGGGTCGGCCCGACGCAGACCGAGGTGCTGGCGCTGATCGACGAGCTCGGGCTGGAGACGTTCCGGCAGTTCGACGCCGGGCAGCGGGTCACCGTCCTGAACGGCGCCGACACCCGGCGGCTCCAGGAGGCGCCGAGCATCTCGGCGACCGGCGGCGCGGAGCTCGCCGCCGTCATCGAGCGCCTCGACGCGATGGCCGCCACGGTCTCGCTGTCCTCGCCTTGGCTGACCGGCGACGCCGAGCTGTGGGACTCGATGACCGTGGAGTCGTGGCTGACGAGCGAGGTCGAGGACGAGGAAGCGCTGCAGTACCTGCGTGCCCTCGTCCCCGGCATCTTCAGCGCCGAGGCGCCGGAACTGTCGCTGCTGCACTTCCTCTTCTACGTGAAGTCGGCCGGCTCGATCGCCGACCTGCTGCGCATCGAAGGCGGTGCACAGGAGAGCCGGGTCCTCGGTGGCTCGCACCTGATCTCGGAGCGGATGGCGGAGGCGCTCGGCGACGCCGTCCGGCTCGGCACCCGCGTGCACACGATCTCGCACGACGCCGACGGGGTCCAGGTCGTGCACGACGGGGGTGAGGTGAGTGCCGACCACGTCATCGTCACGCTGCCGCCGACCCTCGCCGGTCGGCTGCGGTACGAGCCGCCGCTCCCCGCCGCTCGCGACGTCCTCACCCAGCAGGTGCCGATGGGCAGCGTCATCAAGGTCCACCTGGTGTACGAGCGGCCGTTCTGGCGGGAGGCCGGGCTCAGTGGCCAGGCGTTCAGCACCGTCGACCCGCTCAGCCTCACCATCGACAACACGCCTCCCGGGACCGACCACGGTGTGCTGCTCGGCTTCTTCGAGGGTCGTCACGCCCGACCGCTGAGCGAGCTGACGCCGGCCGAGCGCCAGAAGATCGCGGTCGACTGCGTCGTCCGGTTCTTCGGGCCCGAGGCGGCCGAGGTGCTCGAGTACGTCGAGAAGGACTGGACGATGGAGGAGTTCAGTCGCGGCTGCTACGGCGGCCGGCTCGGCGCCGGCGTCTGGACGCAGTACGGCCACGCCCTCGCCGCACCGGTCGGTCGCATCCACTGGGCGGGGGCGGAGAGCGCCGAGGTGTGGAACGGCTACATGGACGGTGCCGTCCGGTCGGGACGCCGGGCGGCTCGCGAGATCCTGGGCTGACGTCGCGCGTCGACCTCGACAAGCAGACCAGGTCCCCCCGAACCGGGTGGACCTGGTCTTCGTCGTTTCGGAGGCGTCACTTGCAGCCGTTGACGACCATCTCGTCGTACTTCGGGTCGATGTCCTTGCCGACGTAGCCGACGTTCGCGTCCCACACGCTCTCGTCGAGCTTCATCGACCACGTGTCCCGCTCGCTCTCGTAGACGCGACCTGCGGCCTCCGCGGGAAGACCGGTCCACTCCGAGAGGATGGTCGTGGCCTCGTTCGCGTTCGCGTCGTCGGCGATCCACGTGATGGTCTTCTGCATCGCCCGGCAGAACTTCTCGACGGCCTGGTTGTCGTGGTCGAAGAACTTCTGAGTCGTCGCGAACACGCCCGTGACCTCGTTCTTGCCACGCTCGCCCATGGTGCCCTGAGCGGAGTCGGCGAGGATGTGGAGCTTCACGCCCTGGCCGAGCAGGGTCTCGTAGGTGGTCAGGCCGAGCACGCTGGCGTCAGCCTGTCCGTTCGCGAGGGAGGCGGCCGTCGTCGCCGGTGTGCCCGTGCCGATGAAGGTGACCTTGCTGCCGTCGATGCCGTACTCGTTCAGGACGGTCAGGGTCCGCTGCTCGTTGGAGTCGCCCCGTTGCGGGACCGCGAACTTCCTGCCGGGCAGCTGGTCGAGCTTGGTGATCCCGGACTTGTCCGTCGCGACGATGACGACGCGACCACGGGAGTAAGGGCCGAGCACCTTCAGCGCCTGCCCCTGCTCCGAGGCGGGCACGATGGCGCCGGGCTGGCCGAAGACGATGTCGGTGCTCCCACCGATCATGCCGGAGAGGATCTCGGGGCCGGACTTGCCGTTGACGATCGTCGCCTTGAGGTCCTCGTCGGAGAAGAAGCCCTTCTTCTGGGCGACGGCGAGCGGGTAGGTGAAGATGGTGCCGGGGAACGACCCGATCTTGATCGTGGTCGGACCGTCGTTGGCCGCGGCGTTGGAGTCGTTGGAGCCGCAGGCTGTCGTCGCCATGAGCAACGCCACGGCGGCGAGCAGGGGCAGGATCTTGTTCTTCATCGGTGGTGCATCTCCTGGTTCGAAGGGTCCGAGTGCTAGATGGATGCCCGGAAACGCTCGTAGAGCTCCTGGTAGCGCGGATGGGCGGCCACGCTCTCCAGGTCGCGCGGCCGCTCGATGCCGACCTCGACGTCGTCGAGGATCCGGCCCTCGCCGACGAGGACGACGCGGTCGGCGAGTGCGATCGCCTCACCCAGGTCATGGGTGACGAACACGACCGTGCGCTGTGGTCCCGACTGCCAGAGCTCGAGGAACTCCTGCTGGACCGCGATGCGGGTCCGAGCGTCGAGCGCTGCGAACGGCTCGTCCATCAGCAGGACGTCGGGGTCCAGTGCCCAGGTGCGGGCGAGGGCCACCCGCTGACGCATGCCCTGGGAGAGCTGCCACGGCCACAGCCGTTCGGATCCCCCGAGGTGGACACGGCCGAGCCAGTCGCGGGCGATCTGGCGCCGGGTCGCGCGGTCGATGCCGCGGAGCTCCAGGCCGTACTCGACGTTGCCCTGTGCCGTTCGCCAAGGGAGCAGCGCATCGCGCGCGAGCATGAAGCCCAGGTGTGGACGGGCCTCGCGGGCAGTGGTGCCGCGGACCTCGATCGAGCCGGACGACGGCTCGACGAGCGCCGCGATCATGTTGAGCAGGGTGGTCTTGCCGCACCCGCTGCGGCCGACGAGGGCCACGAACTGGCCCGTCGGGACATCGAGGTCGATGTCGTGCAGGACGGTGCGGGTTCCACCCTCTGGCTTGGGGTATGTCACCCGCGCCTGGCGGAGGCGGATCATCGGGTCGAGGCGCTGGGCCTCGGGGGCGTGGGCGCGCAGGGTGGAGCTGTTCACGGCGGTCATCTCCTGAGGACGGCGGGATCAGTGGTCGGCGGGGGGCTGCCAGCGAAGGAGGCGTCGTTCGACGACTGCCATGACCTGGTTCAGCACGACCGCGATGACGGCGAGGAGGAGCAGGATCGCGTACACCGCCTCGAGCCTGAAGAGGGACGAGTACTTGGCGATCAGCTGCCCGAGACCGTTCTGGGCCGCGATCAGCTCGGATCCGACGACGCCCAGCAACGCGTAGATCAGACCGAGTCGGAGCGAGGCGATGATCGCGGGCGTCGCCACCGGGAGCATCACCTTCCAGAACAGGTGGTGCTTCTTCGCACCCAGGACCGCCGAGAGGCGGAGCCACTCCGGGTCGGCCGAGCGCACCCCGGCGCGGGAGGCCGAGAGCACGATGAAGAACACCAGCGTGCTCGCCAGCGCCACCTTGGCCTGCACGCCGATGCCGAAGGCGACGATGAAGAAGGGTGCGAGTGCGATGCGCGGCATCGCGTTGGCCGCGTCCAGGAAGGGGGCGAGGATGCGCTCGAGGGTCGGCAGGAGGCCCAAGGTGATGCCGGCGACGACTCCGACAGCGCTAGCCAGCACCCAGGCGATGACGACGGCGATCATCGTCGCCTGCGCGTTGGACCAGAGCTCGCCGTTCTCGACGGCCTCGACGAGGTAGTCCCACGACTGCTTCGGCGACTTGGCCAGCACAGGGGTGACCCACTGGTAGCGCGCGGTCAGGTCCCAGAGGACGAGCCAGAGGACGACGAGCCCGAGCTGGGCGCCCCGGACCAACAGCGTCCGTCGCCGCGCGCGCTGGCGGGGCTGGCGCGGTGCGGAGAAGTCCGCGTCCCGCGGCACGTCGTCCCCGCGGTGTGTCGACTGCTCGGAGGCAGTGATCTGCGACAAGGCGTCCTCCTCAGAGTACGGCGGACCGGCGCTCTCTCCGCGCCGGAGATCCGGCCAATGTGACCGAGTTCTCACTAACTCTGCCTCCGTGTGACGTGATCGTCAACCCTAGTTTCTACTTACTTATGAACCTGCGAACGGTCTGACGCGGTTGTCCCACTGTTCACTTGCGGGAAGTGTGTGAGCACCTTCGACCCGAACGAACCGTCGCGCAGGCGTCCGCGGACGCCAGGGCCGCCGGATCGGCCGAACCGCTGCTAACATCGGCGCACGCGCCACTGCGTCACGTCACGAGAGGCTCCGCATGTCCGAAGCTGCTCCCCAGCGTCGCCCGCGCAACCGCAAACAGCTGATCGTGACCGCTGCCGCACGACAGTTCGAGCGCAAGGGGTTCCACGACGCCTCGATCGCCGACATCGCCGCAGAGGTCGGCATCACCGGTCCGGCGCTCTACCGTCACTTCCGTAACAAGCACGAGCTGCTGGTCGCCGCCGTCGGTCTCGAGATCGAGCAGCTCGAGCTGGCCTACAGCGGGGGTCCCGACCTCGCGGGGCTTCTCGACACCGCGGCGCAGACCCTCCTGCGCTCCGCCCGGGCGAGCAGCGTCTGGCAGCGCAGCGCGGTCTTCCTCGACGCCGAGCAGCGACACGAGCTCTCGGAGCGCTATCTCGCCGCACTCAAGCCACTGCGTGCGGCGCTCGTCGCCGCCCGACCCGCGCTGAACGACGTCGATGCCGATGCGCTCACCTGGGGTGTGCACTCGGTGCTCGGCAGCGCGCGTGCCTATGAGCGCGCCAAGCTCGACCGCGACCGTGCGCGGCAGCTGATGGTCGCGGTCGCGACCCGGGTCGCGGAGATCGACGATCTCCTGCCCACCGGTCCCAGCGCTCCGGTGGCCGCGGCACCCGTGCACGGCCTGAGCGCGGCGTCGCGGCGCGAGGCGGCGCTGTCGGCAGCGGTGCGCCTCTTCGCCGAGCGCGGCTTCCAGTCGGTCGGGATGGACGACATCGGTGCGGCCTCCGGGATCTCCGGTCCGACGCTCTACCACCACTTCCCGGGTAAGTCGGCGATCCTCGCGCACGTCATCCTGCGTGCCCTGGACGCGCTCTACTTCGACCTCGCCGCGGTGCTCTCCAACACCGACGACCCTGCGGAGGCGCTCGAGCTCACGCTCGTGTCCTACGTCCGGATCAACGTCGCCCAGGGCGACGCGCTCGCGGCGCTCACCACCGAGATCGTCAACGTGCCGGAGGAGGAGCGCGCACAGATCCGACGGGTGCAGAACGACTACGTCAACGAGTGGGCTGTCCTGCTCTCGGCCGTCCGGCCCGAGCTGAGCGCCGCGGAGTCCGACGCGCTGGTCCGCTCGGCGCAGTCGGTCATCAACGCCATGCGGCACCACCTGCCGGGGTCCAAGGGCGGCATGCGTGATCCGCTCCGACGGATCGGCCGGGCGGTGCTCGGTCTGCCCGACCGGGTCGACGCCGACGACCTCATCGTCTGAGCGAGACGCCGGCGAACGGCAACGGGGGTGACGAGCTCCGCCCGTCACCCCCGTGCGTCTGCGGAGGGCTCAGGCGCCCTTCTTCTTCTCCGCCTGCTGGGCGAGGAAGTCCTCCACGGCGCGGGCATGGTCGCCCGACGCGAAGCACTCCTTCTCCACCGACAGCGCCAGGTCGAGCACCGTGTTGGCGGTGTCGCGCAGGATCGCGTTGAGCACCTGCTTGGTGCCCTGGATCGCTCGCGTGTGTCCGGCGGCCAGACGCTGGGCCAACCCGTGCGCGGCATCCAGGAGCTCGTCGGGCTCGACGACATGATTGACGAGGCCGATCCGCTCCGCTTCGACGGCGCCGATCTTGTCGCCGGTGAAGAAGTACTCCTTCGTCCGCGCCATGCCGACGAGCCAGGGCCACACGACGGCGCCGCCGTCGCCGGCCACGACGCCCACGTTGACGTGCGGGTCGGCGATCACCGCCGTCCGCGAGGCGTAGACGACGTCGCAGAGCAGCGCCAGGGTCGCGCCCAGCCCGATTGCCGGCCCGTTGATCGCCGCGATGATCGGCTGCGGCACCTCGAGCAGGTCGACGACGATCGAGCGTGCGTCGCGGAAGAAGTCGTCAAGCTCCTGCCCGGCGCTCATCCGCGGCCCCTTGAGGTTGCCGCCGGCCGAGAAGGCCTTGCCGTTGCCGGTCAGCACGACGGCCCGCACCGAGGTGTCGCGTCGCAGCTCCCGCCACAACCGGATCAGGTCGCGGTGTGTGGGGTGGTTGATGGCGTTGAAGTCCTCGGGGCGGTTGATCCGGACCTCGAGCACCGCCCCGTGCCGGGTGGCGACGAGGTTCTCGAACTCGTAGTTGTGCAGGTCGTTCATGGCTGTCTCTCCTGGGAAGCGGCGGTCAGAGGCGTTCGAGGATCGTGGCGTTGGCCATGCCGCCGCCCTCGCACATCGACTGGAGGCCGTACTTGATCCCCTCGTCGACCATGTGGTGGAGCATCGTCGTCATGATCCGGGCGCCGGACCCGCCGATCGGGTGCCCGATCGCCATCGCCCCGCCGTTCGGGTTCATGAGCTCGTACGACGCTCCGGTCTCGCGCTGCCAGGCGAGCGTCACGGGTGCGAACGCCTCGTTGATCTCGAAGACGCCGATGTCGCCGATCTCCAGCCCGGCCCTGTCGAGTGCGCGCCGGGTCGCGGGGATCGGACCCTTGAGCATCGTGACCGGGTCGGTGCCGGCGACCACGGCCGTGTGGATGCGTGCGAGCGGACGCCAGCCGTGCTGCCTGGCGATGTCGCTGGTGGTGAGGAGGAGAGCGGCGGAGCCGTCGGAGATCTGCGAGGCGTTGCCGGCGGTGATCGTCCCGTCCTCGCTGAAGGCGGGCCTGAGCGCGCCGAGCGTCTCGAGCGTGGAGCCGCGGCGGACGCCTTCGTCCGTGTCGAAGAGCCGTGCCGCACCGTCCTCGTCGACGACCTCGACGGGCGCGATCTGGTGCTTGAACCGTCCCTCGTCGATCGCCCGGGCGGCGCGGGCGTGGGAGTCGAGCGCGTGGGAGTCGAGGTCGGTGCGCGTGAGGCCGTACTCGTCCGCGATCATCTGCGCGCCCACCCCTTGGTGGAACCGGACGCCGTCGTAGCGCGCCAGGACGCTCGGACCGAACGGCTCGCCGAACGAGCCGTCGCCGAGGGCCGCGCGCGCAGGAACCGCACTCATGATCTCGACGCCGCCGGCGACGGCGATGTCGTACTGGCCGGAGATGACCCCGGCCGCGGCCTGGTGCACGGCCTGCTGCGACGAGCCGCACTGACGCTCGACCGTCACGGCCGGAACCGACTCGGGCCAGCCGGCCGCGAGCACGGAGGCTCGGCCGATGCCGCCGCTCTGCATGCCGATCGGGATCGCACAACCCCACACCACGTCGTCCACGAGCCGGGGGTCGAGCCCGGTGCGCTCCACGAGTGCGTTGAGCACGTGGGCGGACAGGTCGGCGGAGTGGTGCCGCGACAGCGATCCGTTGCGCTTGCCGACCGGCGTCCGGACCGCCTCGACGATGACTGCGTCGCGCATCAGCGGCTGCCTGCGTCCACGGTGATGCACTGACCGGAGACGTAGTTCATCTCCGGGAGGCACAGGGCGTAGACGGCGCCCGCAGCCTCCTCGGGCGTGCCGGGCCTGCCGAGCGGGTTGGTCTTCCTGACGCTCTCCATCGCGGCCTGGCTGACCCCGACCCGCATCTTGCGGCCCTCGATCTCGACCACCGTGTCCTCGCTCGCGACGGCCTCGGTCATCCGGGTGAGGATGAACCCGAACGCGACCGCGTTGACGTTGACCTTGTAGCGGCCCCACTCCTTGGCCATCGTCTTGGTGAAGCCGATCACGCCGGCCTTGGCCGCGGCGTAGTTGGCCTGGCCCACGTTGCCGAACACACCGGACACCGAGGAGACGTTGACGACCTTGCGGTGGTAGTCGGTCGGGTTCTCCTTGATGTAGGGCGCCGCCGCCCGCAGGATCTTGAACGGCGCGGTGAGGTGCATGTCGAGCACACCGTCCCACTGCTCGTCGGTCATCCGCTGGATGACGTTGTCCATGATGTAGCCGGCGTTGTTCACGATGATGTCGAGCCCGCCGAAACTCTCGACGGCCGTGTCGACGAAGCGCTGGGCGAAGTCCGCAGCGGTCACCGAGCCGACGCAGGCGACGGCCTGGCCGCCCGCGGCGATGATGTCCTCGACGGTCTCCTTGGCAGGCGCCTCGTCGAGGTCGTTGACCACGACCTTGGCGCCCTCGGATGCGAGCTTGAGCGCGACGGCACGGCCGATGCCGCGGCCGGAGCCGGAGACGATGGCGACCTTGTCCTGCAGAGTGGGCATGGCAGTTCCTCCTGGAGGGATGGGGGAGTGGAGATCAGGCGAGCCGTACGGCGGCCGCGCCGCGCAGGGTGACGGTCCCGTCGGGCAGGGTGACCGCGAGGTCGAGGTTGGCCACGCCGTCCTCCACCTCGGTGATGACCCCGGTGCAGGTGGGCTCGCTGTTGACGGGCGTGATCGCGGTGAAGCGGACCTCGTAGGAGAGGATCTGCTCCTGCGGCCAGTGGTCGGTGAGCAGCCGGGCGAGATAGGCCATCGAGAGCATCCCGTGGGCGAACACGTCGTCGATGCCGACGGCTCGACACGCGTCGATGTCGATGTGCACCGGGTTGTGGTCGCCGGACGCACCGGCGTACAGGGCCAGCGCGGTGCGGGTGATCCGCGGGCACTCGAGCGTCAGCTCCTGGCCGGGGGAGAGGTCGGTGGTCGAGATCATCGGGCCGCCTTCGGGTCGCGCACGACGATCGTGCCGGTGAGCGTCGCGATCGGCTCGTCGGCCCGGCTGACGTGGGTGTCGCGCACGATGAACTGGAGCGCACCGCCCTTCTTGCTGGACACCTCGGTGACCTCGCTCCAGAAGGTGAGCTCGTCGCCGGCGTGGGCGGGCGCGTGGTAGGTGAACCTCTGGCCCGCGTGCAGGATGGTGCGGACGTCGACTCCCAGGTCGGCGAGGAAGCGGTGCCGGTGCGGGTTGTCCATCTCGAGGCAGAAGAAGAAGGTCGGTGGGATCGGCAGGTCAGGATGGCCAGCCGCCTCGGCCGCGCTCAGGTCGGTGTAGACCGGGTCGCGCTGGCCGGTGGCCTCGGCGAAGAAGCGGAGTCGCCCGCGCTCGGGGGTCGTGGTGAACGGCTCGCTGCGCGAGCCGACGATCGAGGGGTCGATGGTCGTCATCTCGCCGACAGCCTCTCGAGGATCGTCACGACGCCGGCCGTGCCGAGGCCGAGGTTGTGCTGCAGGCCGAGCCGGGCGTCGGGCACCTGCCGGGCACCTGCGGTGCCGCGCAGCTGCCAGGTGATCTCGGCGATCTGGGCGAGCCCGGTCGCGCCGAGCGGGTGGCCCTTGGAGAGCAGACCGCCGGAGGGGTTGGTGACGACCCGCCCGCCGTAGGTGTTGTCGCCCTCGGCGATGAACTTGGCCGCGCCGCCGGGCTCGCACAGGCCCAGCCCCTCATAGGTGAGCACCTCGTTGATGGTGAAGCAGTCGTGCAGCTCGACGACGTCGAGGTCGGCAGGATCGACGCCGGCCTCGGCGTAGACCCGCTCGGCGGTGCGCTGCGTCACGCCGGTGCCGACCAGGGCGATCGCGCTCCGGGCGTCGAAGAGGTCGTCGTCGTCGGACTCCAGCGCCTGCGCGGCGATCGCGACCCGCGGGTCGAGGCCGTGCTTGCGGGCGAACTCCTCGGTGCAGACGACCGTGGCGGCGGCACCCGACGTGGGCGGGCAGCACTGGAGCCGGGTCAGGACGCCGGCGACCGTGGGGGAGGAGAGGACGTCGTCGAGCGTGATCGGGTCCCGGAAGACGGCCAGCGGGTTGCGACCCGCGTGGCTGCGCGCCTTCACCGACACGGCGGCAAGGGTCTCGGCGGTCGCGTCGGTGGAGTCGAGGTACTCCTGCGCGGCGGCCGCGAAGTACTGCGGCGTCATCGGCAGGGCGGGGTCGACGGCGTAGATGTCCTCGAGGGCCGACTTGAACGCCAGCAGCGGCGGCGGGCGGTCGTTCCACTTGGTCGTCAGCGCCCCTGGGGGCATCTGCTCGAAGCCGACCGCGAGCGCGCACTCGGTGACTCCACTGGCGACCGCCTGACGGGCGAGCCAGAGGGCCGAGGAGCCCGACGCGCAGTTGTTGTTGACGTTGAGCACCGGCACGCGGGTCATGCCGAGCTGGTAGACGACGCGCTGACCGGCCGTCGAGTCGCCGTACACATATCCGGCGTAGACCTGTCCGACCTGGTCGTAGCTCAGCCCAGCGTCGTCGAGGGCTGCCTCGGCGGCTGCCGCGCCCATCTCGTCGTACGACGCGCCCGCGCTGGGCCTGGTGAAGGGAACCATGCCCACGCCAGCGATGAGAACTCGAGAGTTCATGTGACCTCCTTCTCTAACTGTTATTCACTTTCTAGCAGTGGGCGGGGCGCTGTCAAGCGATCGGCGTGATGGCCTGGATCACGCTGGCCAGGACGCATGCACTACAAGGCAAGTGACTGACCATGCGAGAGCCTGCCTTGACATCCATACGCTGAAGTGAACTATCGTTCGGCTGAGCGGTCATCGGGACCAGAATCTCGCCGTCGATCCGAAGGAGGTGTGCCGTGACGGACCACGTCGTGTGCCCGGACATCGCCCCCACCTCGCCAGTCAAGAGCGCCGAGTCGAACGCTGCGGAGCCGAACGGACCCGTGTCGCTCGCCGACCTGGTCGCCGTCCGACCGCATCGTGACGAGGTCTTCCACGGCTGGTGTCATGCCGGCGCGCCTGGCCGAGTGATGGGCGGTCAGGTCGCCGCCCAGGCGCTCGCCGCCGCCGGCGCCACCGTGGACGCCGACCGCGTCGCCCACTCGCTGCACGGCTACTTCCTGCGCGAGGGGCGTCCCGACCGCGCGATCGAGTACCGCGTCTCCACCGTCCGGGACGGGCGCAGCTACAGCGCGCGGCACGTCGCAGCCGTCCAGGACGGCGCGGAGATCTTCGTCCTGACCGCCTCCTTCGTGCGAGCCGGCACCGGTCCGGAGCGCCAGCTGGCCGCCCCCGCGGTGCCCGGACCCGACACGGTGCCGAACGTGTACGACGTCTGGCGCTCGCTGCACCCCGAGGCGCACGCCCAGGCGGTGTACGTGAAGGCCGTCGAGGTCCGGATCGCGCCGCTCCCCACCGGGCCGACCGCGCCGGACCCCGACGGTGCCGTCCACCAGGACGTGTGGCTGCGGTCGCGCACCCCGCTTCCGGACGACCCGCTGGTCCAGGCCTGCGCGCTGACCTACCTCTCCGACGTCACGCTCGCGCAGTCCTCGGCGATCGAGCACGACGTCATGTATCCCCTGCGCCGGGAGCGCGGCCACGTCGCGCTGGCCTCGATCGACCATGCGCTCTGGTTCCACCGCCGGCTGCGGGCCGACGAATGGCTGCATCTGCGCCAGACCTCGTCGAGCACGGGCGCAGGCCGAGGCTTCAACACCGGGACGTTCTGGGACCCGAACGGGGTGATGGTCGCGAGTGCGGCCCAGGAGTCGGTCGTCCGGCTCCTCCCTGACAGCAACCACGAGAAGTGAGGCAAGGCATGGGACAGCTCGATGGTCGCGTCGTGATCGTCACCGGCGCGGGCGCCGGGATCGGTCGCGAGCACGCGCTCCTCATGACACGGGAGGGCGCGCGGGTCGTGGTCAACGACCTGGCCGATCCGACCGGAGTCGTCGAGGAGATCACCGCGTCGGGGGGTGAGGCGGTGGGTGTCGCCGGCAGCGTCGCCGAGATGGCGACCGGCGAGCGGCTCGTCGAGGCCGCTCTCGACGCCTTCGGCGACGTCCACGCGATCGTGAACAACGCCGGCGTCGTGCGCGACGCGATGGTCTGGAACATGACCGAGGAGGACTTCGACCTGGTCGTCGACGTCCACCTCAAGGGCGCGTTCTCGCTCACTCGCGCAGCGGCACGGCACTGGCGTGCCGAGGCCAAGGCCGGCCGCCAGGCCGACCGCTCGATCGTCAACACCACCTCGGCCGCCGGCCTGCACGGCAACGTCGGCCAGTGGAACTACGCCGCCGCGAAGGCGGGACTCGCCGCCCAGGTCACACTCGCTGTGGCCGAGCTGGGCAGGTACGGCGTCCGCGCCAACGCGATCTCGCCGGCCGCACGTACGGCGATGGTCACCTCGTCGCCGGGTCTGGCTGCGGCCGTCGCGGCGCCCGAGGACGCCGACGCCTTCGACAAGTTCCACCCGCGCAACGTCTCTCCGCTGGTCGCCTACCTGGCGAGCGCCGACTGCCCCTTCACCGGACAGGTCTTCTCGGTCACCGGCGGCCACGTCGGCCTCTACCGAGGGTTCTCCGTCGGCCACGTCGTCAACGCCGACCACGGCTGGACCGTGGCCGAGCTGGCCGCGGTCATGGAGGACGAGACCTTCCCGCGCGCGCTGGACACCGACCGACCCAAGATCATGAGCTGAGCGAGAGCGAGACATGTACCTGACCCACGCCCTGCACCGCGGAGTCCGCTACTGGCCCGACCGGGTGCTCACCGTCGACGGCGACCGCGCCTTCACGACCGCCGAGTCGGCGGAGCGGGTCGCCCGGCTCGCGGGCGCCCTGCACACCCTCGGCGTTCACGAAGGCGACCGGGTCGCGATCGTCGCCCTCAACACCGATCGGCACCACGAGCTCTTCTTCGGCAGCTGGTGGGCGGGCGCGGTCGCGAACCCGCTCAACACCCGCTGGTCGGCCGCGGAGATCGTCTATGCGCTCAACGACTCGGGCAGCAAGGTGGTGCTCGTCGACGAGGCGTTCGCGGGCATCGTCGACCGCCTGCGAGCCGAGGTCGACTGCCTCGAGGCGGTCGTGTACGTCGGCCGCGGTGAGGCGCCGGTGGGCACGCTGGTCTACGACGACCTGGTCGCCGCGGCGGAGCCCGTCGAGGACGCTCGCCGCTCCGGCGACGACCTCGCCTTCCTGCTCTACACCGGAGGCACCACCGGCAACGCCAAGGGCGTGATGATCACGCACCGGTCCTTCCTCACCTCGCTCCTGAGCTACCAGATGTCCGGAGCGGCGGTTCGCGCCGACGGGGTCACGATGCTGACCGGCCCGCTCTTCCACATCGGCGCCCTGCTGGGCTGGTACGCCCAGCAGCTGCTCGGCGGGAAGCTCGTCTTCGTGCCGACGTTCTCTCCGGAGAACGCCATGCGCACGATCCAGGAGCACGGGGTCACCGGCTGCGCGCTGGTGCCGACGATGATCCAGCGGATCTGCGAGCACCCCGACTTCGGCTCCTACGACCTGACCAGCCTCGAGTTCATCGGCTACGGTGCCTCGGCGACCCCCGACAGCCTGCTCGCGCTGGTCATGGAGAAGCTGCCGCACACCCAGCTCGTGCACGTCTACGGGATGACCGAGACCGGCGTGCTCACCGTGCTCAACGGTCCCGACCATCGGGCGCGTCGCAAGCTCGGGTCGGTCGGGCGCGCCTCCTCCGTCGTCGAGCTCGAGATCGTCGACGCCGAGGGACGACCGGTCCCTCCCGGGACCGTCGGCCAGATCGTCACCCGGGGCGACCACGTGATGGCCGGCTACTGGAACAAGCCGGAGGAGACCGCGAATGCGATGCGGAACGGCTGGCTGCAGACCGGGGACGGTGGCTACCTCGACGACGAGGGCTACGTGTGGATCGCCGACCGGCTCAAGGACATGATCATCTCGGGTGGGGAGAACGTGTACTCGGCCGAGGTCGAGAACGTCCTCGCCGGCCACCCCGCCGTCGCCTCGTGCGCCGTCATCGGCGTCCCCGACCCCGAGTGGGGAGAACGTGTGCACGCGATCGTCGTGCTGCGTCCCGGGCAGAGCGTGACGATCGACGACGTCCGGAGCTTCGTCAAGGAGCGGATCGCGGGCTACAAGGCCCCGCGCAGCCTCTCGATCCTCGACGAGATGCCGATGACCGGCACCGGCAAGGTCCTCAAGCGCGAGCTGCGCGCGTCCATCGCCGGTCGTTGAGCCGGCCGACCAAGGAGAGACGTCAGATGCAACGCAAGGTCTACGACGCCGACCACGAGGCGTTCCGCTCGATGATCCGCGACTTCATCGCGGCCGAGCTGGCGCCCCACTACCTCGACTGGGAACACGACGGCATCGTGCCGCGGGACTTCTTCCGCAAGCTCGGCGCCATCGGCATCACCGGCTTCGGCATCCCCGAGGAGTACGGCGGTCCGGGTGAGGTCAGCTTCAAGTACCAGGCGATCATCAGCGAGGAGAACGCCCGCGCCGGCGTGCACATGGGCCACTACGGCCTGAGCACCGGCATGGTGCTGCCCTATCTGCTGGCGCTGGCTACCGACGAGCAGAAGAAGCGCTGGCTGCCCGGCATCGCCTCGGGCGACATCCTGGTCTGCATCGGAATGACCGAGCCCGGCACCGGCTCGGACCTCGCCGGGATCCGCACCTCGGCACGGCTCTCCGACGACGGTCGGCACTACGTGGTCAACGGCGCGAAGACGTTCATCTCCGGTGCACGCAACTCCGAGCTGTGCGTCGTCGTGGCCCGCACGGCACCCCCGTCCGACTCCGACCGGCGCACCGGGCTGAGCCTGATCGTCGTGCCGACGGACAGCCCGGGCTTCGAGTTCGGCCGCAACCTCGACAAGATCGGTCTCAAGGCCAGCGACACCAACGAGCTGTCCTTCACCGACGTGCACGTCCCGGTGGAGAACCTCCTCGGTGAGGAGGGCATGGCGTTCAGCTACCTCGGCCGCAACCTGCCCCGCGAGCGCCTCATGGTCGGCGTGGACGCCGTCTCCCGGGCGCGCGCCGCGGTCGAGATGACCCGCACCTACGTCCAGGAGCGGCACGTGTTCGGCAAGCCGGTCGCAGCGTTCCAGAACACCAAGTTCGTGCTCGCCGAGTGCGACGTCGAGGTGGAGACCAGCCAGGCGCTCGTCGACCGCGGCATCGAGCTCGAGCACGAGCACGCGCTCACCCCGGCGGATGCTGCGCGGATCAAGCTCCAGACCACCGAGATGGTCGGCCGCGTCGCCGACAAGTGCCTCCAGCTGCACGGTGGCTACGGCTACATGCGGGAGTACGCCATCGCGCGCCTGTTCACCGACGTGCGGGTCAACCGCATCTACGGCGGATCGAGCGAGGTCATGAAGACGATCATCGCCAAGGACATGGGCCTCTAGGCCCGGGAGGACAGACTGATGACCGACACCGTCGTCTTCACCGTCGAGGACGGCATCGCGATCATCGCGATGAACCGGCCCGAACGGCGCAACTCCTTCACCATCGAGATGGCCGACGGGATCCTCGATGCGCTCGAGCGATCGGAGATGGACCCGTCCGTGCGTGTCGTGGTCCTCACCAGCACCGGGGACAACTTCTGCGTCGGTCGCGACAACTCCGACACCGACCCGGCGCCGTACCCGCCCGGCGACCACCTCAAGGGTCGGCCGAGCCTGATGCGCTACACCCGGATGATCACGCAGCTGCACGACATGAACACCCCCGTGATCGCCGAGGTCAAGGGCGGCTGTGCCGGCGCCGGCATGTCGCTCGCGCTCAACGCCGACCTGCGCTACGCCGCCACCACGACGGTGATGAGCACGGCCTTCGTCAACGTCGCGTTCGGCGGCGACCTCGGCGGTCCCTGGCAGCTGACGCGGCTGCTCGGGTCGGCCAAGGCGGCCGAGCTGCTGCTGCTCTCGCCCAAGGTCCGCGGCGAGGAGCTGGTCCGGTGGGGGCTGGTCAACGAGGTCGTGGCCCCCGAGGAGCTATCGGGGCGCGTGCGTGAGGTCGCGGCCCAGATCGCGAGCAAGTCGCCGCGTGGACTGAGCGCTGTACGACGCAACCTCAGGTCCGCCGCGACGATGTCGCTCGGCGACTACCTGCCCTTGGAGGCGGAGCAGTTCGCGACCTGCCTGGCCTCGCCCGACGCCGAGGAGGCGCGGCTGGCGTTCGTCGAGAAGCGCGCTCCGAAGTTCGTGGGCTGAGTCCATGAACGACGCGCCTGCCGCCTCGCGCGGTCCTCTCACCGGTGTTCGGATCCTCGAGCTGGGCGGCATCGGCCCCGCGCCGTACGCCGGCATGTTGCTCGGCGACATGGGTGCCGAGGTGATTCGCATCGACCGGCCAGCGGACACTGGTCGAGCCAACCCGTTCCCGGTGCTGCACCGCAACAGGCGTTCGATCACCGTGGACCTCAAGGACGCCGGCGGCGTCGCGCTCGTGCGGGACCTCGTTCGCGGCGTCGACGCCGTCATCGAGGGCTTCCGGCCCGGCGTCGCCGAGCGGCTGGGGCTCGGTCCGGATGCCCTGCTCGACCGCAACCCCGCCCTCGTCTACGGCCGGATGACCGGCTGGGGGCAGGACGGGCCGCTGGCCCAGGAGCCGGGCCACGACATCAACTTCATCGCGCTCACCGGCGTGCTCGAGGCGATCGGCACGCCCGAGGAGCCGCTGCCGCCTCTCAACCTGGTCGGCGACATGGGCGGCGGGATGTTCCTGGCCCTCGGCGTGCTCGGCGCGGTCGTCGGTGCCCGCGCTTCCGGCCGGGGTCAGGTCGTCGACGCGGCGATGACTGACGCGAGCGCCTCCATGATGGCGATGGTCCACGACTTCCGTAACGCGGGCCGGTGGAACCTCGCGCGAGGGGCGAACTCGATCGACGGCGGCAGCCCCTGCTACGGCGCCTACCGGTGCGCCGACGGGCGGCACGTCGCCCTCGGCATCGGTGACCGTCGCTCCTACCTCGCGCTGCTCGACGTGCTCGGGCTCGGCGACGACCCGACCTTCGCGGACCGGGGCGACCGCTCCGCGTGGCCGCGGATGCGCAAGGTTCTCGCCGCGGCCTTCGCCCAGCGCGACCGGGACGACTGGGAGCAGGTCTTCGCAGGCAGGGGTGCCAGCTTCTCGCCCGTGCTCGACCTCGTCGAGGCCACCCACCATCCGCACAACCGGGAGCGGGAGACCTTCATCCTCGGGCCCGAGGGCCGCATCGAGCCTGCCCCGGGACCGCGCTTCTCCGCCACCCCGGCGCCGCGGCCGCAGCCGGCGCCCCTGCTCGGCGCGGACACGGACGTGGTCCTGGCGCAGGCAGGCCTGAGCCACGAGCGGGTCGACGAGCTGCGAGCCAGTGGTGTCATCGGCTGAGCCCGGCCCGGAGCGGTCCTTCCCCGTCTCGGTCCGGTACGACGACCTCGGACCGGCGGGCCACGTCAACAACGTGGCCTCGTTGAGGATCATCGAGGAGGCCCGGCGGACCTTCCTGGGCCGACCGGCGACCCCTGGTGCAGCGCGCGGGATCCTCGACCACGTGCCGACCCACGTCCGACACCTCGTCCGCCGTCAGGAGATCGAGTATTGCGGCGAGCTGTGGTTCCAGGCCGCCCCGTTCGTCGTCACGATGCAGGTCACAGCCGTCGGGCGGACGTCCTTCCGGCTTCGCAGTGGCATCCGGACCTCCGCCACGGCCGAGCCGGCCGTCATCGCCGAGACCGTCATGGTGCTGGCCGACAGGACGGCCGGCGAGACGTGGCCGATCCCGCGTTGCGTCGCCGACCTCCTGCTGGCGGCTCAGCCGCCCGCGGACGCCTGAGCCGTGCCTCTCAGCAGGAGACCGGCTGCTGGTCGACGAGCGCCTGCCGCAGCGCGCGGAGCTGGCGCGGCATGTTCCAGCCGGCGACGGCCGTGACCCGTCCGTCGGCGTCGTGCTGGACCGCAGCGAACGGCCCCTCGTCGAGGGATCCCTCGACCGCGGCGAAGTCGTCGGCGGTCGGCCTGCCGTAGACCTGGATCCGCACGTCGTACTGGTCGCTCCAGAAGTACGGCACGGGGGCGAAGGGCGTGCGCTGGCCGAGCAGCGTCTTCGCAGCCGCCATGCCCTGCTCGGTGGCGTTCATCCGGTGCTCGAGCCTAAGGCGGCCGAGAGCGGGGTGGAGCCACGAGGCGACGTCGCCGGCCGCGACGACTCCCGGTGCCGCCTGGCAGAACTCATCGCACTGGACACCGTCGTCGAGGAGGAGGCCGCTCCCGCGCAGCCAGTCGGTGACCGGCTCTGCACCGATCGCGACGAGGAGGACGTCGGCCACGATCTCGGCACCGTCGTCGAGGACGACGCCGACGGTCCGGCCGTCCTTCTCGCGCACGTCGGCGACGCCACGGCCGCACAGCAGCGTGACGCCGTGGTCGCGGTGCAGCTGCGCGACCCGGCCTCCGATCCGCCGCCCGAGCTGGCGTTGCAGCGGCAGGTCCAGAGGATCGATGACCGTGACGTGGCAGCCGATCTGCGCCGCCACCGCAGCCGCCTCGGTGCCGAGGAAGCCCGCACCCACGACGACGACCGCCGCCCCTGGCACCAGCTCCCGACGCAATGCCAGGGCGTCCTCGACGGTCCGCAGCACGTGGGCGCCGGGGCTGCCTGAGACGAACGGCAGCCTGCGCGCGCGCACGCCGGTGGCGATGACCAGACCGTCGAAGGCGACCTCGGCGCCGTCCGCCAGCCGGACGTGCCGGGCGCCGAGGTCGAGGTGGTCGGCAGGCACCCCGAGCCGCCACTCGGCGTCGAGCGCCTCGAGCGCGGAGGAGGGCCGGAGCGCGAGCTTGTCCTCGGCCCAGTCGCCGCGGAGCAGCTGCTTCGACAGCGGTGGTCGGTCGTAGGGCGGCCGCGGGTCGCCGTCGACCAGCACCAGCCGGCCGCCGTGCCCCTCCCGTCGCAAGGTCTCGGCGGCGGTCAGGCCGGCCGCGGAGACGCCGACCACGACGACCTGATCGAGCGTCATCCCTCGACCGCGATCGCCAGCGCCGGGCAGAGCAGCGCGGCCTCGTGGACCTGGGCGTCGAGGTCGCTCGGCGGCGAGTCCTGCAACAGGATGACGATGCCGTCGTCGTCGCGCTGGTCGAAGACCTCCGGGGCGGCGAGGACGCACTGCCCGCCGCCGACGCACTTGTCCTCGTCGATGTGGATCTTCATCAGGTCGGTCCTTCCGATCAGGTGTCTTACGGTGAGGATGTCGGGAGTCAACAGCGATCTTCGCGGAAGCGTCTTCGCGGAGGATGGCGCCATGACGAATCGCGGCAACTTCTCTCAATGAAGTGTTCACTTATTCTGTCTGATGTCAAGATTGCGACTCAAACACCCAATCACATCGTGATCACCGTGGGTTCACTTGACATGCATCTCATGCCCGCCTATAAGTTAATGACCGTTCGACCCTAGGAGGATCCTTGTCTGCCACTGCCCTCGTCACCGGAGCCGCTCGCGGCATCGGCCGGCAGATCGCGCTGCGCCTCGCCCGCGCGGGCTACGCCGTCGCTGTCGTCGACACGGACTTCGACGGATACCGGGAGTACGGCGAGGCCGAGGTTCCGATCGTCGAGGAGCTGCGCGCGATCGGGGTGCCGACGCTGGCGGTCGAAGCCAGCACCACCGACGTCGACGCCATGGACGCGCTCGTCGCGCGCATCGTCGATGAGTGGTCACACCTCGACGCGCTGGTCTGTAACGCGGGTGGTGGGAGCGGTGCGCTAGCCGAGAACACGGCGGCCACCATCGACCTGATCGCACTCGACGACGTCCTGCAACGCAACCTGCACGGCACGATCGTGACCGTGCAGGCCGCGCTCCCCGCGCTGCGGCTGGCGACGAACCCGGCGATCGTGACCATGGGCTCGCTGACGGGCGTCGTCCCGAGCCCGCAGGGGAGCTACGCCCACTACGCCATCACCAAGGCTGCGGTCATGCACTACACGCGCTACCTCGCGAACGAGCTCGCACCGGAGGGGATCCGGGTGAACTGCATCGCGCCGGGCTTGGTCTCGACCGGTCGGCTCAAGGAGAGGCTGAGCGCGCAGCCCGAGCGTGCGCGCGCGTTCGAGGGCAAGCTCGGCACGCCCGAGGAGGTCGCCGAGTCCGTGCGCTTCCTTGTCTCCTCCGCCACCACGCACATGTCGGGCCAGGTGCTGCAGCTGTGGCCGCCGGACGCTCGCTGACGACCTCTCACCCCAGACGACCCAGGAAGGCAACCGTGCCCCTCCAGATGACGACCCAGCAGGTCGCGGCCGCGCAGAGCCTGTGCCACGTTTTCCAGTCCACCGTGGCGGCGCGCCCTGACCAGGTCGCGCTGAAGGCATGGGAGGACGGCCGGTCCTTCACCTGGCGCGAGTACGGCGACCAGGTCCGCCGCATCGCCGCCGGTCTCGCCGGGCTCGGGGTCCGTCGCGGCGACACCGTCGCGATCATGCTGACCAACAGGCCCGAGTTCCACCTCGTCGATGCGGCGGTGATGCACCTGGGTGCCACGTCGTACTCGATCTACAACACGTTCACCGCCGACCAGGTCGCCTCGCTCTTCGGCAGCGCCGGGAGCCGGGTGGCCGTGTGTGAGCCACGGTTCAGCGAGGTCATCCGGACCGCGGCCCTGCAGCATCCCGACACGCAGGTGGTCTGCATCGACGACGCCGCCGAGGACCAGGTCTCCCTCGAGGCGCTCGTCGCCATGGGCGACCCCGACTTCGACTTCGACGCGTCCTGGCAGGCGGTCGGCCGCGACGACCTCGTCGCGCTGATCTACACCTCGGGCACGACCGGTGATCCCAAGGGTGTCGAGATCGCACACGGCAACCTGCTCTACTCCGCCTCCACCCGCGCAGCGCAGCAGTCCGAGTTCACGACCCCGGAGGCGGAGGAGCGAGTGCTGTCCTACCTGCCCGACGCCAACCTCGCGAACCGGTTCGCCGCGCACTACGTGCCGATGGTGACCGGGGCGACGGTGACCGACGTGGCCGACGGCAGGTCGGTGCTGCCGGCGTTCATGGAGATCCACCCGTCGACCTTCATGGGCGTCCCGATGATCTGGTACAAGCTGAAGGCGATGATCGAGAACGCGATCGCCGCCGAGGCGCCCGCGGAGCGGGCCCCGGTCGAGCAGGCGCTCTCGGTCGGCCGCGAGAAGGTGAAGCTCGAGCTCGCCGGTGACCCGGTTCCCGAGGGGCTCGCCACCGAGTACGCCGCGGCGGACGCGGCCGTCCTCCGCCCCTGGCGGGAGCGTTTCGGGGTGGACGCGCTCTACTACGCGACCTCGGGCGGCGCGCCGATCGCTCCGGAGACGCTGGAGTTCTTCCTGGCGCTGGGCGTGCGCGTCTGCGAGGTCTACGGGCTCACCGAGAGCGCCGCCTCCGGCATCGCCAACCACCCGGACCGCATCCGGACGGGCACCGTCGGACAGCCGCGCAACGGGGTGGAGGTGCGCCTCGCCGACGACGGCGAGCTCCTCCTGCGCAGCCCCGGCATCATGCGGGGATATCGCAACGACCCCGAGAAGACCGCGGAGGCGGTCGACGCCGAGGGCTGGCTGCACACCGGCGACATCGCGACGGTCGACGAGGACGGCTACGTCCGGATCGTCGACCGCAAGAAGGACATGATCATCAACTCGTCGGGCAAGAACCTCGCTCCGGCCAACATCGAGAACGCGATCCGGCTGGCCTGCCCGCTGGCAGGATCGGTCGTCGCCGTTGGCGAGGGGCGGCCCCATGTCGCAGCGCTCGTCGTGCTGGACCGGGAGCAGGCGGCCGCCTTCGCGGCGGACCACGACATCACGGACCTTCGCCCCGAGGCGCTCACCCGCGACCCTCGCGTGCTGAGTGCCGTGGCCGAGGGCATCGAGCGCGGCAACGAGCGGCTCTCCCGCGTCGAGCAGGTGCGCGCCCACGTCGTGCTGCCGACCTACTGGGACGCGAACAGCGACGAGCTCACGGCGACGACGAAGGTCAGGCGCAAGCTGGTGCACGAGAAGTACGCCGCCGAGATCGCCGCGCTCTACAGCTGACCGATGGGTGGCCCAGTCTCGAGCAGCCGGACACTCGTCGTCACCGGAGCCGCGCGCGGCATCGGCGCCGCCACCTGCGACCACCTCCGCTCCCAGGGGCACCGCGTGATCGGTGTCGACCTGGCCGGCGTCGACGTGGCGGTCGACCTGGGGGAGGAGAGTGGCCGCACCGGTCTCGTCGAGGCCGTTCGCCGTCTCGCCCCGGACGGGATCGACGGCATCGTGGCCAACGCGGGCGTCCACCGCCGCGACAGCGCGACCGTGAGGGTCAACATCTTCGGAGCCGTCGCCACCCTCGAGGGTCTGCGGCCCCTGCTGCGCGCCGAGGCGCCGCGCGCGGTGCTCGTGACCTCGCGCGCCGTCCTCCTGCCGGTCGACGACGGGGTGGTCGAGGCCTGCCTGGCCGGAGATGAGGAGCGGGCCGTCCGGCTGGTCGACGCCCTCCCGGGGGACGACGAGCACCTGGCCTACGCCAGCAGCAAGCGGGCGGCGGGCCGGTGGCTGCGCCGGATGGCGCCGACCGCGGCGTGGGCCGGCGCCGGGATCCCTCTCAACGCCGTCGCCCCGGGGTGGGTGAACACGCCCATGACCGCACGGGCGCGGACGACCGAGGAGGTCGCCCGGGTGATGGCGGCCCGGCCGATGCCTCTGGGCGGACGTGCGGAGCCTGAGGACGTCGCACCGGTGATCGACTTCTTCCTCAGCCCCGCCAACACCCGGATCACCGGGCAGACGCTGATCGTCGACGGCGGTGGCGAGACGCTGATGTGCCGCGAGGACATCTGGGCGGGCACGACGCGTCCCGCTGGCCCACCCGTGACGGCCCGCTGACCGGAGGTCACAGGCCCGCGCAGAGCGCGACGAGCGCGAGGACCGCGAGCAGCCCCACGGCAGCCGAGGTGAGTCGGACCAGCCGTGAGGACGTGTGCTCCTGACGGCGCCGGACATGGGCACCGATCACCACACCCGACGCGGCGACAGCTGCGCCGAGGAGCAGGAGGACGGACGACCAGGCGCGCTCGCGGACCATCGCGTGATGCGCGACCAGGGCGGCCGTGGCCCCGACCGAGGCGACCGTACGGCGCCACGACAGCTCGGTCCGGCTCGCCTGGAGGCCGTCGCCCGTCGGTGCCTTCACGTCACCAGGAGGAGCGCGGTGCCGGCGGCTGCCAGCACGACGACCGCCAGCACGAGAACCGCGATCAGCCGGGTCCCGGGCAGGGGAAGGCCGCGCCGGATCGCGGCCTGGCTGCGCCGCCAGTGAGCCGGTGCACCGAACGCGAGGACGAGGGCGGTGACCAGGCAGGTGATCGCCAGGAGAACCACCAGGACGCGGCCGGTGTCGCCGGTCGCCGAGACCTGGCCGACGGCGACACCGCCGGCGACCAGGGCCAGGGCTGTGCGGATCCAGGCCAGGAAGGTGCGCTCGTTGGCGAGGGTGAACCGGTAGTCCGGCTCCTCCTCGGCGGCGAGGCCGGCGGGGGCCGCGCTCACCGGCGGAGGTTCTCGAAGATCGTCGCGTTCGCCATCCCACCGGCCTCGCACATCACCTGCAACCCGTAGCGCTGCCCCCGGGCGTGCAGGTGGTGCAGCAGCGTGGTCGCGATCCGTGCTCCCGACCCACCGAGCGGATGTCCGAGCGCGATCGCGCCCCCGAGCGGGTTGACCTTCTCGGGGGAGACGCCGGTCTCGGCGAGCCACGCGCCCACGACGCTGGCGAACGCCTCGTTGACCTCGAAGGTGTCGATGTCATCGAGGCCCAGGCCGGCGCGGTCGAGCGCGCGGCGTGTGGCCGGAGCGGGGGCGCCGAGCATCGCGATCGGGTCGTCGCCGATCGCGACCGCCGTGTGTACCCGCGCCCAGGGGGTCAGACCGAGCTCCCGGGCACGCTCCGACGTCGTCACGAGGACGGCCGCGGCGCCATCGGAGATCTGCGACGAGTTGCCGGCGGTCACCACGCCGTCCTCCTTGAACGCGGCCCGTAGCCCGGCCAGGCCCTCAAGCGTGGACTCACGGATGCCCTCGTCCTGGGCGACCACCCCGGCCTCCGTCGTCACCGGCGCGATCTCGGCGTCGAAGGCCCCGCCCAGGCGCGCCCGTGCGGCCCGCTGCTGTGAGCTGAGGCTGTACTCGTCGAGCCAGGTCCGGGCGAGGTCGTAGCGGGCGGCGAGGAGCTCGGCGCCGAGACCCTGGTTGAACTCGTGGCCGCCGTACCTCTTCTCCATCAGCGGCCCGAAGGGGAGGCCGGGTCCGCTACGGCGCGCCGAGCCCATCGGGACCCGCGACATCGACTCGGCGCCGCCGGCGACGACGAGGTCGGCCTGTCCCGAGGCGACGGCGGCGGCGGCGAAGTGGATCGCCTGCTGGCTCGAGCCGCACTGGCGGTCGACGGTGGTGCCCGGCACCTGCTCCGGCCATCCGGCAGCGAGGACCGCGCTGCGAGCGACGTTGGCCGCCTGCTCGCCGACCTGACCGACGACGCCCCAGATGACGTCGTCGACGAGGGCCGGGTCGATCGCCGCCCGCTCGGCGAGCGCGCCGAGGACGTGCGCCGACAGGTCGACGGGGTGGATGCCGGCGAGGCCGCCGTTGCGGCGGCCGACGGGGGTGCGGACGGCCTGGACGATCACCGCGTCACGCATGGGGGTTCCTTTCGTCAGAGGTGCTGAGGAGCGTCGGGAGTGCGCGTGCGAGGTTGCGCTCGTGCAGCTGCGAGGCGCCCTCGTAGATCCGCAGTGCACGGACGTCCCGCCACATCCGCGGCACCGCGTGCGGGCCGACGATGCCGGCCCCGCCGAGCACCTGGACGGCGCGGTCGGCGACCGCGGAGGCCATCTCGGTGCAGTAGAGCTTGGCCGCGGAGATCCGCTCGCGCGGCGGGCCGACGCGGTCGAACTCGCGGGCACAGTCGACGACGAGCGCCCGGCCCGCCTCGAGCTCGGCATAGCTGCGCCCGAGCATCGACTGCAGCGCGCCCAGCTCCAGGAGGGGCTGGCCGAACTGGTGCCGGGAGGCCGCGTGCTCGGTCGCTTCCTGGAGCAGGCGCGTGGCCTGGCCGACGGCCGTGGCGGCGACATGGATCCGCGCGTGGTTGATGCCGCGCATCGCCTGTCGCAGCCCCTGGCCCTCGACGCCGCCGAGCAGATCGGCACGGCCGACGCGCACGTCGACGAGGTCGATCTCGGCGACCGGACCCTCGGCGTGGCCGTTCATCTGCTCGGGGACGCGAGTGGTCACCCCGGCCGCGGTCCGGTCGACCAGGAAGGCCGACAGCGCCGACGACTCCTCGTGACGGGCGAAGACCAGCAGGACGTCGGCCCAGTGGCCGTTGGTGATGTAGCGCTTGCTGCCGTTGAGCACGAAGCCGTCGCCGTCGGCCACCGCGGTCGTGCGGACCGCCGTCGCGTCGGTGCCGGCGGACTCCTCCGTGAGGGCGAACGCCGCGACCGTGCGGCCGGCGGCGAACTCGGGCAGCAGCCGTGCCCTCTGATCCTCGGTCCCATGCGCCGCGACCGCCTGGGAGACCAGGCCGATCGTCGTCGAGAAACGGGAGCGGTAGACCACGCTCGCGCGGGTGAACTCCATGGTCAGCAGGACCTGCTGCTCGACGCTCCAGCCGAGGCCGCCGTGCTCGGGGCCGAGGGTGATCGCGAACAGTCCGAGCCCGGCCATCCGATCGACGAGCCGGGGTGGCACCTCGCCGAGCCGGACCATCTCCGGCTCGGCGGGGATGAGCTCCTCGTCGGTGAACGCTCGGATGGTGGCGACGTAGTCCTCGAAGGTGAGCGCCCGGACGTCCTCCGCGAGCATCACAGACCCATCGACTTGGAGATGACGCTCTTCATGACCTCGCTGGTGCCTCCGTAGATCCGGGTGACGCGAGCGTCGGCGTAGAGGCGGGCGATCGGATACTCGCGCATGTAGCCGTATCCACCGTGCAGCTGGAGGCACTGGTCGATCACCCGAGCCTGCATCTCGGTGCAGAACAGCTTGACCAGTGCGGCGTCCGCAGCCGTCAGGGTGCCCGCGTCGAGAGCTCGCAGCGCGCGGTCGACGAGAGCCTGGCCCGCCTCCACCTGCGTGTGGCACTCGGCGAGGGTGAACTTGGTGTTCTGGAAGGCCGCCACCGGCTTCCCGAAGACGTGCCGCTGCTGGACGTAGTCGGTCGCGAAGCGCACCGCGGCCCGCGCCGTGGCCTGCGCGTTGACCGCGATGGTCAGCCGCTCCTGGGGAAGGTTGTGCATCAGCATCGCGAAGCCGTCGCCCTCCTCACCCAGGAGGTTGGCGGCCGGGACGCGTACGTCGTCGAAGAACAGCTCGGCGGTGTCCTGGCTCTTGAGGCCGATCTTGTCGAGGTTGCGCCCTCGCGAGAAGCCCGGCATGCCGTCCTCGACCACCAGCAGGGAGAGGCCTGCACGTCGGTCGCCGTCAGCCCTGGCCGTGCGGGCGACGACGATGACGAGGTCGGCGTTGATGCCACCGGTGATGAAGGTCTTCGCACCGTTGAGGACCCAGTGGTCGCCGTCGCGGACCGCGGTCGTGGCCATGCCGGCGAGGTCCGACCCGGTGCCGGGCTCGGTCATCGCGATGGAGGTGATCAGCGAACCGTCGGCCAGGCCGGGGAACCAGCGCTCGCGCTGCTCGGCGTCGGCGTATTCCAGGAAGTACGGCAGGACCGTGTTGAGGTGGACCTGGAGGCCGCCGAGGTTGCCGGCGGCCGCGCAGACCTCCTCGACCACGATGGCGTTGAAGAGGAAGGTGCCGAGACCCGCGCCGCCGTACTCCTCGGGGATCTGCAGTCCGTTGATGCCGAGCTCGGCGGTCTTGGCGAAGAGGTCCTTGGGCACGATCCCCGCTGCCTCCCAGGCAGCCATGTGCGGGGTGACCTCCTTCTCGACGAAGCGGCGGACCGCGTGACGGAAGTCGTCGTGCTCGTCGGTGAAAAGGTCGCGGTGCATGGGTCTCCTCAGGGATGGGGGATGGTCGGGCGTCAGCGGCCGACGAAGACCGGCTTCCGGCGCTCGAGGAAAGCGGCAGCAGCCTCCTGCGCGTCGGCGCTGTGGAAAGAGGCGACCATCCGGTCGATCTCGCCGGGCAGGTAGGCGTCGAGGTCGTCCTCGACGGCTGCGAGCAGGTTCTGCTTGGCGCCGCGCAGCGCCAGGGGAGCGTGTGACGCGAGGCGCCGGGCCCAGGCGGCTGCGGCGTCGGGGAGCTCGTCGGCGGGCACGACCCGCGTCACCAGGTCGAGCGACCGTGCGCGCTCGGCGTCGATCCTGCCCGGGTCGAGCATCACCTCCCGGGCGCGTGCGGGACCGACCGCCCGGACCAGGTGCCAGGCCGAGCCGAGGTCCCCGGACAGTCCGGCGCTGACGAACGCCGTGTTGAACACCGCGCTGGCTGATGCGATCCGAAGGTCGGCGGCAAGTGCGAGCGACAGGCCGGCGCCGGCACACCCGCCGTCGACGGCGGCGATCGTCACCTGGGGCAGCCGGTGCAGGGCCGTGACGGTGGCCGTGACCGCGCTCAGCCGCGCCGTGTCGGCGGCCACCGAGTCGCGACGCAGCGTGCGCTGCTCGGGACCGGCGGCGAGATCGGCGCCCACGCAGAAGTCCCGACCATCGCCCGCGAGGACGACCACGGAGACCCGCGGGTCCTGGTGCAGGCCGACGACGACGTCGGCCAGGTCGGTCAGCATCGACCACGACACGGCGTTGCGACGCCCGGGGTTGCTGAGCACCAGGTGTGCGACGTCCCCGTCGGCGTGCAGTCGGACGGTGCCGGCCATGAGTCTCCTTCCCCCGGACGGATCGGCTCGTCCATTGAAGGCCGCGACGACCGACTCGGTCCAAGACCAAGAGACACCTGGAATGAGTGGGATCGCCTATGGATGCGTGGGACGGACCTGAGGATCGGCGCGGTTGAGCGCCCGCAGTCGGCGGTCGGCCTCGGCGGTCACCCGCCCTGCCGCCTCCACCGTGGTGAGGCCCTTGGCCCGTTGCACCGCGACGCCGGCGCGCCAGGCGTCCACCGAACGGTGCACGTGGGCGAGGAAGTCCTGCGTGGCCGTCGTCAGTGGGGCCTGACGGTGGACGACGCCGATGCTGCGGGAGAGGCCGGGCGTGAGCTCGCGTACGACGCCACCGCGCTGCCGCGCGTCGATCGCGGCGCGCAGCGAGACGATCGCCGCCCCGGCGCCGGCGAGGACCATCGGGATCACGGCGCCGCGCTGGGGCACCTCGACGACCACACGGGGCTCGACGCCTTCGGCACGCAGCGACTGCTCGATCCAGTCCCGGGTCGAGGTGCCCCGGCCACTCATCACCAGTGGCGCGTCCTGCAGCGCCGAGGCAGACGTGGGGTCGGGCCAGTGGTCCTCGGTGCCGGGCGGTGTTACGAGCACGAACGTCTGGTCGACCAGCGGCTCACCGGCGAGGTCCGCGGGCAACGGCGCCGCGAGGATGCCGAGCTCGCAGGCGCCGCTGCGCACCAGCTCCGCGACGTCCGAGGCATCGTCGCGCTCCTCGATCCGGAACCGCACTCCGGGGTTCCGTGCGCGGAAACGGGCGACCCAGATCGACAGCGGATCGGTCGACACGTCGGCGAGCGCAGCCAGGTCGATGGCGCCACCTCGCCCGGCGCCCACGGTCTCCACGGCCTCCCGGGCCGCCGCCGCTGCGCGCAGCGTCAGCCGCGCGGGACCGACCAGGGCCTCGCCCGCCGGCGCGAGGACGAGCCCGCGACCGACCCGGTGGAAGAGCGGGTTGCCCAGCTCGCGCTCGAGACGCCGCACCGACTGCGAGAGCGACGGCTGCGCGACGTGCAGCGCCTCGGCGGCCCGGTTCACCCCGCCGTGCTCGACCACGGCGAGGAAGTACTCCAGCTGGCGCAGGTCCATGGGAGCACCGTAGAAGGCCCGCTCGGCCGCGGGATACGTGATGTGAGCAAAGGTTCGATGAAGACAGGATCAGAGGGAGAGGATGACGGCGTACCGATTCCTCACGTGTGCGCTGAAAGAGGCAGATCTTCAGTCCGCTCTTCTTGACACCAACGCTGTGAAGTGAATTACTATTTGGGAGAAGAGCCATCCAGTGGGCAAGCCCCGCGTTCACCTTGGGAGGGTCATGCACACCCCCGAAACCCTCGACTACCCACTGCCGCGCGACGTGGCCCGGTGCCCGTTCGACCCGCCCGCAGAGCTGGCGGCGATCCGCGCCGACGAAGGGCTCACGCGGGTGAGGATCTGGGACGGTAGCGAGCCGTGGCTGGTGACCCGCCACGCCGACGTCCGGGCGGTGCTCAACCATCCGGCGGTGAGCGCCGACACCGACAACGAGGCCTACCCGCACACCTCCGCGGCCATCCAGGCGCGACGCTCGCGTGCCAAGACCTTCCACACCTCCGACGGCCCCGCGCACGACGAGCCTCGGCGCGTGCTGACGCGTGAGTTCACGGCCAAGCGGATGCAGTCGCTGCGAGACGTGGTCCAGAAGGTCACCGACGACGCGATCGACGGCATCCTGACCGGCGAGAAGCCGGTCGACCTCGTCGAGAAGCTGGCGCTCCCGGTGCCGACTGTGATGATCTGCGACCTGCTCGGGGCCCCCTACTCCGAGCACGACCGGGTGCAGGAGCTCACCAAGATCTTCGTGGCGGCCTCCTCGACCCCCGCTGACACCACGGCGGCCGCGAGTGAGCTGCTCGACATGATGGGACGCCTTCTCGACGAGAAGAGCGTCAACCCCACCGACGACCTGCTGAGCAGGTTGGCGACCGAGCAGTTGGTCCCTGGCCTCATGACCCGCGAGGCGCTCGCCCGGATGGGCCTGGTCCTCCTCACCGCCGGCCACGAGACGTCGGCGAACATGATCGCCCTCGGCACCGCGACGCTGCTGAGCAACCCCGAACAGGCTGCCCTCCTTCGCGAGAGTGACGACCCGCAGGTCGCCGCTGGTGCGGTCGAGGAGCTGCTGCGCTACCTGACGATCGTGCACAGCGGTCTGCGACGGGTGGCCATCGACGACTTCGAGGTCGCGGGCACCCAGATCCGTCGCGGTGACGGGCTCGTGCTGTCGATCGACTCGGCCAACCGTGACGCCGCGGCCTTCGCTGACGAGGACCACCTCGACCCCGACTCCCTCGACATCACCCGACCCGCCCGCCACCACGTGGCTTTCGGCTTCGGCATCCACCAGTGCCTGGGGCAGCAGCTGGCGAGGGTCGAGCTCCAGGTCGTCTTCTCCACCCTGTTCCGCCGCATCCCGACACTCGCACTTGCGCAGCCGCTCGCGGAGGTGCCCTACAAGACGGACATGTCGATCTACGGCGCACACCAGCTGCTCGTGACGTGGTGAGGGGGCAGCGATGAAGGTCCACATCGACGAGGACAAGTGCGTCGGCGGCGGTCAGTGCGTCCTCGCCGCCCCCGAGGTCTTCGACCAGCGCGACGACGACGGCATCGTCATCCTGCTGCAGGAGGAGCCCCCGACGGATCTCGATCCTCAGGTGCGCGAGGCGGCGCTGCTCTGCCCGGCGCTCGCCATCCTGCTCGAGGAGACTCCGAGCGGGGCCGCGCAGGCACCGTGAGCGGCCCGCGGTCGAGCCGGGCCGGCGGAAGGGGATGTACGGCCGCCCGGTGATCGGGCAGGTTGCCTAGCAGGACCACACAGGAGGACGTCGTGAACCTGACCCACGCACTGCACCGGGCGCTCGAGCAGCGCCCCGAGCGTGTGATGACGATCGACCACGACCGCATCCGGACCACCCGTGAGGTGGGGGAGCGGGTCGCGCGGCTCGCGGGCGCCCTGCGAGGCGCCGGTGTGGGTGCGGGTGACCGGGTCGCCATCGTCGCGCTCAACTCCGACCGTCATCACGAGGTCTTCCTCGCGAGCTGGTGGGCCGGTGCGGTCGCCAACCCCGTCAACACTCGATGGTCGGCCGGCGAGATCGCCTATGCGCTGGCGGACTCGGGCAGTGAGGTGGTCTTCCTCGACGACGGGTTCGTCGGCATGGTGCCCGAGCTGCGCCGCCGTGTCCCCGGGCTGCGGCTGCTCGTCCACTGCGGGTCGGGCGAGACGCCGGACGGCCTGGTCGCCTACGAGGACCTCGTGGCCGACGGCGAGCCGGTGGAGGACGCCCGGCGCGGCGGCGACGACCTCGCGATGCTGCTCTACACCGGCGGCACGACCGGCATGCCGAAGGGCGTCATGGTCACCCACCGCTCCTTCGCGACCTCCCTGCTGAGCCACCAGCTCGTAGGGTCGTCGACGGTCGCCGGCGGCGTCACGATGCTCACGGCGCCGCTGTTCCACATCGGCGCCCTGCTCAGCTGGTATGCGCAGACCCTGCTCGGCGGCTCGCTGGTCTTCGTCCCTGCGTTCACCCCCGAGGGAGTCCTGGGCACCATCCAGCGGTACGGCGTCACGAGCTGCGCACTCGTCCCGGCGATGGTGCAGCGACTCTTCGAGCACCCGGACTTCGACTCCTACGACGTGAGCAGCCTGAAGATCATCGGCTACGGCGCCGCCGGCACACCGCAGAGCCAGCTCGAGGCTGCGCTGGCGCACTTCCCGAGCACTGACTTCGTGCATGTCTACGGCATGACCGAGACCGGTGTGCTGACGTCGCTCAGCGGGCCCGAGCACCGCGCCGGCGGGCCACAGCTGCGATCCGTCGGGCGCCCCACACCACTGGTCGAGATCGCGATCGTCGACCATGACGGCCGGCGGCTGCCGGCCGGCGAGGTGGGCGAGGTCGTCACCCGCGGCGAGCACGTCATGGCCGGCTACTGGAACAAGCCCCAGGTCACGGCCGCCACGGTGCGCGACGGCTGGCTGCACACCGGCGACGGCGGCTACCTCGACGAGGACGGCTACCTCTACATCGTCGACCGGATCAAGGACATGATCATCACCGGCGGCGAGAACGTGTACTCCGCCGAGGTCGAGAACGCCCTGGCGTCCCACCCTGCGGTGGAGGCCTGCGCGGTGATCGGCGTGCCCGACCCCGACTGGGGTGAGCGCGTCCACGCGGTCATCGTGCTCCGACCCGGGCACACGGCGACGGCGGACGAGATCCGGGCGCATGCCAAGGCCCAGATCGCCGGTTACAAGTCGCCCCGGTCGGTGGAGTTCGTGGCCGCGATGCCGGTCTCCGGCACCGGGAAGATCCTCAAGCGCGACCTCCGTGCCACCTATGCGGAGGGCAACGCACAGCAGGTCACCACGGCCGACACGCAGCCGTGACGGTCGACAGCGTCGCGCACTGCAGTGAAGGCCCCGGAGGTTCGCACGAGTTGCTTGACAAGGGTCACAAAGGCTCCGTAGCCTAACCGTCACTCACATAGATGAATTGCAGCGGGCGACCCAACGGTCGTCTGGTGCCGTTTGACATGCCTCTCCCGTACGGCGAACGCCCAAGGGGGGAGTCGTGGCTCGTGATCGGTCTCGGGGCGCGACTCGGGTCGCATCGTTCCAGGTTCCAAACCAACAGTCACTTCTCTCGCCATCCTGTGCGTCGAGTCCCGACGCAGGCCGCCGTCCGGTGGTCAACGGGCCGGCGGACCCATCGAAGGGAAAGACACGAATGAACAGCTACGGACGGCTCCGCACGCTGATCACCGCTGCCGCGGTCGCCGCGACCGTCACGGCGTGCTCGAACACGTCCGACGGAGGTGCGGCGGGTGTCGCCGGCACCGACGCGGGCGGCGCCTTCAAGGTCAGCTCGAAGGCATGCCCTCCCGACGCGGCCAAGGCGCTCGGCAAGGGCGAGACCATGAAGATCGGCACGACCTGGCCGCTGTCCGGCCCGTACGCTGCGCTCGGCCTCCCGTTCGTCGAGGGTGCGAAGGTGGCCTTCGCCAAGGTGAACGCTGCGGGCGGCATCGACGGACACGACCTCCAGCTCGACCCCAAGGACGACGGCTACGACCCGTCGAAGACACTTCCCGCCGTCACCGAGCTTGTCCAGAAGGACAAGGTCTTCGCCACGCTCGGTCAGGCCGGCACCCCGAACGTCGCGGCCGTGCAGCCGCTGCACGAGCAGACCTGCACGCCGCAGCTCTTCGTCGGCAGTGGCGCGCCGCAGTTCAGCGACCCGGCGAAGCACCCGTGGACCCTGGTCGGACCCATGGCCTACACGACCGAGGCCCAGATCTGGGCCGACTACCTCGCCGAGAACAAGCCAGGCGCCAAGGTGGCCTACCTCCAGCTGGACAACGACAGCGGCCAGGCCTACGCGGACGGCTTCACGGCCGCGGCGAAGGAGAAGGGGCTGACCATCGTCGCCTCGGAGAAGGCGGCCGTGGACGCCGCGTCCGTCGAGAACCAGGCGACCAACATCCTGGCGGCGAAGCCCGACGTCGTCATCCTCATGTCGATCGGCTCGTCGTGCGCCAAGGCCTTGGGCGCGGTCGCGGCCGGTGGCTTCAAGGGGCAGATCATCACGGCGTACACCTGCAGCGCTCCCGACATCTTCCCGGTGCTCGGCGCCGCGGCGGACGGCGCGCTCTTCGTCGACGTCAGCAAGCAGGTCACCGACACCAGCGATCCAGACATCACGCAGTTCCTCGCCGACGTCGACAAGTACGGCAGCGGCGGCGACAAGCCGAACGACACCACCCTGCTCGGCTACCGCTACGGGCTGCTCCTCGCCGACACGGCGAAGGCCGCGGCCGCGATGGACGGCGGCCTGACGCGCGTCAACCTGATGAACGCCGCCTGGCACCTGGACTCGAAGTGGTTCGCGGCGGTCGGTGGTGCCGCCAAGACCGACGGCACCAAGGACGCCTACGCCCTCGAGACCGGGCAGATGCTCGGCTGGGACGCGAAGAGCCAGAAGTTCCACCCGGTCGGCGACCTCCTCGATCGCGAAGGCAAGACCGGCTCGTACTCGGGCTGACGCACTTGAGCCCGGCCGGGCCAGCCACGCGGCGCCCGGCCGGGCTCACACGACATGGTCGGAGAAGGAAGAAACACGATGGCACTGTTGGACGTCGCAGACGTGACCGTCCGCTTCGGCGGCATCCTCGCCCTCAACGAGCTCTCGTTCGTCGTCGAGCAGGGCCAGATCTGCGGATTGATCGGTCCGAACGGCGCCGGCAAGACGACGCTGTTCAACTGCATCAGCCGCGTCTACCAGCCGACCAGTGGCTCGATCTCGTTCGCCGGCAGCGACCTGCTCGCGGTGCCCGCCTGGGGGACGGCCCGGCTCGGCATCGCCCGGACGTTCCAGAATCTCGCACTGTTCCCGTCATTGACCGTCGCCGAGAACGTGATGGTGGGCGCGCACTCGTCGTCGCGGCAGAACTGGCTGACCTCGGCTCTCCGGATCCGCACGCGCCGGGAGGACGAGGAGCAGCTCGCCCGTGCCTGGGGCCTGCTGCAGTACCTCGGCCTGGAGCAGCACGCGTTCCGTCCGTGCGCCGGGCTGCCCTTCGGCACCCTCAAGCGGGTCGAGATCGCCCGTGCCTTGGCCGCGAGCCCACGGCTGCTGCTGCTGGACGAGCCGGCCTCGGGGCTGACCCACTCCGAGGTGGGCGAGCTCGCCGACACGATCCGGGCGATCCGGGCCGACTTCGACCTCTCGGTGCTGCTCGTCGAGCACCACATGCAGATGGTCATGGGGCTCTCGGACAACGTCGTCGTCCTCGACTTCGGCCGCAAGATCGCCGACGGCGCCCCCTCGGCGGTCCGCGACGACCCGGCGGTCATCGAGGCCTACCTGGGAAGCGGTGTGGCATGACGTTGCTGGAGGTCGAGCGTCTACAGGCGTCGTACGGCCAGGTCCGCGCGCTGCACGGGATCGACCTCTCGGTCGAGCCCGGCGAGGTCGTCGTCCTGATGGGCGCCAACGGCGCGGGCAAGACGACCACCTTGCGAGCGCTGTGTCAGATGCCGGGGCTCACCGTGAGCGGGAGCGTGCGCTTCGACGGCCGGTCGCTGTCCGGGGTCCGCACCGAGCACCTCGCCGGGCTCGGCATGGCGCACGTGCCGCAGGGTCGTGGGACGTTCCCGGAGCTGACGGTGGAGGAGAACCTCCAGGCCGGCGCCTACGTGCGCCGTGACCGCGCCGGCATACGCAGTGACATGGAGCGTTGGTACGACACCTTCCCGCGTCTCTCGGACCGACGCGCACAGGTCGCCGGCACCCTCTCCGGAGGGGAGCAGCAGATGCTCGCCGTCGCACGGGCGTGCCTGAGCCGCCCGCAGCTGCTGCTCCTCGACGAGCCGTCGCTCGGACTGGCGCCGCTGGTCATCCACCAGCTCTTCGAGATCTTCGCCGAGCTCAACCGCACCGACGGGACGGCGCTCCTCGTCGTCGAGCAGAACGCCTCGCTCGCCCTGTCCATCGCCACGAGGGCCTATGTCATCGAGTCGGGCGAGATCGTGCTCAGCGGTCCCGCATCCGATCTGCAAGCCGACGACGGCGTTCGCCGCGCCTACCTCGGGTTCTAGGAGGTCGACTGTGTTCCCCATGCTCGCGCTGCCCCTGGCGCTCCCCGGCGTCAACGACGCCTTCTTCAATGCCTCCTACGTCCTCCAACTGCTCACCAACGGTCTGTCGAACGGCGCGGTGTACGCACTTATGGCGCTCAGCGTCGTGATCATCTATCGCACGACGGGCCACATGAACTTCGCCCAGGGGGAGATGGGCACGATCGGCTGCCTGCTCGTCTTCTCCGTCTCCGTGAGCCACGGCGTGCCGTACTGGATCTCGATCCCGGCCGCGATCGCGATCTCGATGATCGTCGGCGCGCTGCTCCAACGCACGCTGGTGCAGCCGGTGGAGCGCCGGGGCGGGATGGGCGTGATCCTGGTGACGCTCGGGCTCTTCCTCATCTTCAACTCCATCGACAGCGTCATCTGGGGGACCGACCCGCTCCAGCCGGTGCGACCGTTCCCGTCCCGGCCGGACGACCATCTCGTCGTCATGCACGGGCCTCCTCAGTTCGCGATCCGATACTCCGCTGTCGGCGTCTGGATCACGCTCGGCGTCGTCGTCCTGCTGCTGCACCTCCTCCTCCAGCGCACGAGGCTCGGCCTCGGCTACCGGGCGGTCGCGGCCAACGCGGACTCGGCGCTGCTCGTCGGCATCCCGAAGGACCGGATGCTGATGCTGGGCTGGGCGCTGGCCGCCGGGCTGGGCACGCTGGCGGCGGTCCTCTTCTCCCAGACGACCGGCTCGCTGGACTTCAACCTCATGGCGTCGGTGATCCTCTACGGACTCGCCGCGGCAGCGCTGGGCGGCTTCGACAGCATCCCCGGCGCCGTCGTCGGAGGCGTCGTGGTGGGTCTGGTGGAAGCGCTGGTGCCCGCGTTCTTCAGCTTCATCGGCTCCGAGCTCAGCCTCGTGATGGCCCTCCTGGTCATCGTCGTGGTGCTGCTCGTCCGACCCCAGGGCATGTTCGGCAAGGCGAGAGTGGTGCGGGTATGACGGCACGAACGATCCAGCACGGCTCCCGTGAGCACCGGCTCTGGCAGGCGCTGCTCTACGGCGGCCTCGCCGTCCTCGTCCTGGTCATCGCGCTCACCCAGCCCGACTACCGGATGGTCCAGTTCAGCGCGGTGGCGGCGTGGTCGGTCGCCCTGCTCGGGATGAACCTGATCATCGGGTACGGCGGCCAGATGGCGCTCGGCCACAGCGCGTTCTTCGGCTTCGGCGCCTACCTGACGGCGATCCTCTACAGCGACTACGGGGTGTCCTTCGTCGGGACGCTCCCGATCTCCGCGGTCGCCGGCGCCGTCGTCGGCCTCCTGCTCGGGCTGCCCGCGCTCCGGATCAGCGGCCTCTACCTCGCCCTGGTCACCCTGGCGGTGGCGCTGGCCTTCCCGAGCGTCGTGAAGATGGACCAGCTGAGCGCGCTCACCGGCGGCGCCAACGGCAAGCTCGCCTACATCGTCTGGCAGCCGCCGTCCTGGCTGCCGTTCGCCGTGACGAGCGCCGGCTGGGTGCTCCTGACGATCTCGACCTTCGCCGCGGTGCTCTTCCTGCTGGCGTCGAACGCGATGCGCAGCCGCGTCGGTCGCGCTGTCCTCTCGCTGCGGGACAACGCGATCGGGGCAGCCGTCTCCGGCGTCCATCCGGCCGTATGGCGGACCTCGACCTTCGCGGTCAGCGCGGCCTACGCCTCGTTGGCCGGCTCACTGATGATGCTCGCCGTACCGATCGTCGGACCGGACAGCGGCGGCTTCCTGGCCGCCGTCACCTTGATCACCGGCATGGTGATCGGAGGGGCGAGCACGATCTCCGGCGCTGTCATCGGGGCAGTGGCGGTCGTCTGGCTGCCCGAGCTCAGCAAGTCCTGGGCCGGGGCGCTCCCGCTCGTCTCCGACAGCGACGGCACGGTGCTCTCGACCGCGGTCTACGGCGCGGTCCTCATCGTGGTCGTCTTCGTGATGCCCGGGGGCGTCGTCGAGTTCCTCCGCAAGGCGCGCTCCCGCATCGCGGTCGTCGTCCCACGGATCCCGACCGCGAGTACCGGCCTGGCCGCCGTACCCACCCCACACACCGCCCAACTCGAAGCCCAACTGGAAGTGGAGCAGCCATGACCACCCTCGCCAGCGACCCGTCGACGTACGTCGGCAATCCCGACGTCCCCGACGACGTGTTCGCCGACGTCCTCCGGCAGGTCACCGACTTCGTCCGCACGCGAGTCGTGCCGCGCGAGACGGAGATCATGACGAGCGACGCGATCCCTGCCGACCTGCGTGCGCAGGTGGCCGAGATGGGCCTGTTCGGCTACGCGCTCCCGCAGGAGTGGGGTGGGCTCGGACTGGACATCGTCCAGGACGTCGAGGTCACCATGCAGCTGGCCTACACGTGCCTGGCGGTGCGCTCGATGTTCGGCACCAACAACGGCATCGCTGGCCAGGTCCTCGTCCGCTACGGCACGGACGAGCAGCGTGCGCGCTGGCTGCCCGAGCTCGCCGCGGGGCGCGTCGTCGCCTCCTTCGCCCTGACCGAGCCGGGCGCCGGCTCCGACCCGGCGGGAATGCGGACGAGCGCTCGCCCCGACGGTGACGGCTGGGTCCTCGACGGCTCGAAGCGCTTCATCACGAACGCGCCCGACGCGCAGCTCTTCGTCGTCTTCGCACGAGTGCATCGGGCGGACGGGAGCGAGGCTGGCATCGGGGTGTTCCTCGTGCCGGCTGACACACCGGGCCTCGAGGTCGGGGCGAAGGACGCCAAGATGGGACAGGAGGGGTCGCGCACCGCGGACGTCACCTTCAACGGCGTGCGGGTCGGTCCCGACGCGGTCGTCGGCGGCGACGTCGAGGTCGGCTACCGCGCGGCGATGTCGTCGGTGGTCCGCGGCCGACTCATCGTCGCCGCGATGGCGGTCGGCTCGGCGCAGCGTGCGCTGGACGAGTCGGTCGCGTACGCCGCCTCCGCCACGCAGGGCGGCACGCCGATCGGGGACTTCCAACTCGTCCAGGCGATGCTGGCGGACCAGCAGGCCGGCGTCCTGGCCGGCCGGGCTCTGGTGCGCGAGGCTGCCCGGCTGTACGCGACCGGCGCCGACACCCGGATCGCCCCCTCGGCGGCGAAGCTCTACTGCACAGAGATGGCCGGGAAGGTCGCTGACCTCGCCGTCCAGGTGCACGGCGGCACGGGCTACATGCGCGAGGTCCCCGTCGAGCGGATCTACCGCGATGTACGCCTGATGCGGCTCTACGAGGGGACCAGCGAGATCCAGCGGCTCATCATCGGACGCTCGCTCGTGCGCGCGGCCCAGACGGGGAGGTCGTGACGGTGCTCGCCGGACGAACCACTGTCATCACCGGGGCAGCCCAGGGCATCGGGCTCGCGATCGCACGCCTCTTCGCTGAGAACGAGGCCATGGTCGTCGTCGCCGACCTCGACGAGACGCGCGCGAAGGAGGCCGCCGAGTCCCTCGCGGGCGAGGCCATCGGCGTGCGCTGCGACGTGACCTCCGTCGCCGAGGTCGAGGCCCTGCTCGACGCCGCGGTGACGGCGTACGGCGGTGTGGACGTCATGGTCAACAACGCCGGCATCACCCGCGACGCCACCCTGCGGACGATGACCGAGGACGACTTCGACCGCGTCATCGACGTCCACCTGCGTGGTTGCTGGAACGGCACGCGGGCCGCTGTTGCCCGAATGCGCGAGTTCGGGGGTGGGTCGATCGTCAACATGTCGTCGATCTCCGCCAAGGTCGGCTTCGTCGGACAGACGAACTACTCGGCCGCCAAGGCCGGCATCGTCGGGCTCTCCAAGGCTGCTGCCAAGGAGGTCGCACACCGCAACATCCGGGTGAACGTCATCCAGCCGGGCCTGATCCGCACGGCGATGACGGAGGCGATGCCCGAGCGGGTGTGGGACCAGAAGCTGGCCGAGGTGCCGATGCAGCGCGCCGGCGAGCCGGACGAGGTCGCCAAGGTGGCGCTCTTCTACGCCTCCGACCTGTCGTCGTACATGACCGGCACGGTCGCCGAGGTCACCGGGGGGAGGTTCATGTGAACGCGCTCCAGCGCCGGGTCTATGACTACGACCGGCTGTTCATCGGTGGTCGCTGGGTCGAGCCTGCGGGCGCGGACGTCATCGAGGTGGTGAACCCGCACGACGGGTCGCCGGTCGGCTGCGTCCCCCACGCCTCGCGACAGGATGTCGATGCCGCCGTGGCGACCGCGCGCGAGGCGTTCGACGATGGCCGCTGGTCGGGGCTGCCGCTCGATGAGCGGCTCGCCGTCCTCGAGCGGCTGAGCACGCTGCTCACCGAGCAGATCCCGGAGATCGCGACACTCATCACCCGGCAGAACGGCTCGCCGATCACCTTCAGCACCCGTGCGCAGGCGGGCGTGTCGGCCGCGATCTATGCGATCAGTGCGAGCGTCGCCCGCGGCTTCGCCTTCGAGGAGCGGCGTGACGGCCTGCGCGGGCCGGTCGTGGTCCGCCGTGAGCCGGTCGGTGTCGTCGCCGCCGTCATCCCGTGGAACGTGCCGGCCTTCGCGGCGTCCCTCAAGCTCGCCCCCGCCCTGGCCGCCGGCTGCACCGTGATCCTCAAGCCGTCGCCCGAGGCACCCCTCGACGCCAACCTCCTCGCCGAGGCGAGCGCCGAGGCCGGCCTGCCGAGTGGCGTGCTGAGCGTCCTTCCCGCCGACCGTGAGGTCAGCGAGTACCTGGTCGGACACCCCGGCGTCGACAAGGTCTCCTTCACGGGGTCCGTCACGGCCGGCAAGCGGGTCATGGAGGTCGCTGCCGGCAACCTGAGCCGGCTCACCCTCGAGCTCGGCGGCAAGTCGGCAGCGGTCCTGCTCGAGGACGCCGACCTGGACACCGCGGTGCCGGTCATCGCCGGTGCGTCCTGGGCGCTCAACAACGGTCAGGCCTGCATCGCCCTCACGCGGGTGCTCGCCCCGCGCAGCCGGTACGACGAGGTCGCCGCCCGGCTCGCTGCCGCGGCCTCGGCGCTCGCCGTCGGAGACCCGATGGACGCGGCGACGCAGGTGGGACCACTCGTCACGGCACGACAGCAGCGGCGCAACCTCGACTACATCCAGCTCGGGCTGGAGGAGGGTGCGACGCTCCTGGCCGGCGGCGCCGTGCCGCGCGGCCTGGAGGGCGGCTACTACGTCGAGCCCACCTTGTTCGGCGACGTCGAGAGCTCGATGCGGATCGCGCAGGAGGAGATCTTCGGGCCGGTCGTCTGCCTGATCCCCTACGAGGACGAGGACGACGCGGTCCGCATCGCCAACGACTCCGAGTTCGGCCTGTCGGGAGCGGTCTTCACCGCCGACACCGAGCGCGGACTGGACGTGGCCCGACGCATCCGCACCGGGACGATCACCGTCAACGGGTTCGCCACCGAACCCACGGCGCCGTTCGGGGGCTTCAAGTCCTCGGGGCTGGGTCGGGAGATGGGCACCGACGGCCTGGCGGCGTACCTCGAAGCCAAGACCGTCGTCCTCGTCGGATGACGCCGACCGAGTCGCACTGGACGTCGCTGTCCGGTACGACGACCTCGGGCCGGCCGGTCCGAGGGCCTCGTCCGGAGTGATCCGGGCGGGGCCCTCCGGCATGTGCAGCTGCGGCCGCTGCCGCCCTGCCGGACGTCATACGAGTCGGCGGCTATCGCGGCCACCTCGTATGACGTCCGCGGGCGGTTCATGCCCAATGTGGGGTATGGCCGACGTGCGTTCCGTCACCGGTAGCGCCATGTTGCCATGATCAAAGATGCCGTCTTGGCGGACTGTGGCGCCGCGAATCGCGACGCCACCACGAGGTCGTCGGGTCTCGGGGGAGGCAGAGGTGACACAGCACAGCAGAGGCCGGGCGCAGTCCTGCAGCCTGCGTCTGCTGGGTCGATGGCAGCTGGTGGCCGACGGCGAAGACGTCGCTCTGAGCCATCGCGAGCAGCGCCTCACCGCCGTGCTCGGCCTCACGGGCCGCAGCAGCCGCCTGCACGTCGCCGGCGTCCTCTGGCCGGACAGCACGGATGACCGGGCACTGGCGAGCCTGCGTCGCGCGGTCCGTCAGACGCAGGAGCGCTGCCCCGGCCTGCTGCAGGCCGACCGCCTCAGCATCGGGCTGGACGCCGACGTCGAGGTCGACGTGGACGAGCTCAGGCATGCCGCGGCGGCCGAGGACGCGATCGCGGAGGGCGCGGCCGCGGCGATGCTCGGCCTGCTGGTGGGGGAGGAGCTGCTCCCCGGCTGGTACGACGAGTGGGTGCTGCCCGAGCGCGAGCGGCTCGAGCAGCTGCGCGTCAAGGCGCTGGAGCGGATCGCTCGGCAGGCGATCGAGGCCGGTGACCTGGCGCTCTGTGTGGATGCAGCGCACGCGATCTCCGACGTCAACCCGCTCCTGGAGTCGGCCGCTGAGCTCGCGATCCGCGCCCATCTCGGCCGCGGCGACCTCGGCAGTGCTCTGCTCGAGTTCGACCGCTACCGCCACGCCGTGAGGGAGGAGCTCGGCGTGCCGCCGTCGCGCACGATCGTCGAGCTGATCGAGCCCGCACTCGCGGAGTCGCGGACCGCCACCGACGATCCGGACGTGCCCGCGTCCGTGCCGGTGCCGGTGCACGCGGCTCCCGCCCGTCCTGACGTGCCGACGCCGACCCTCCGCGGGGACGACCCGGACGAGGAGGAGCCGGAGTTCGCCCGTCTCCTCGGTCCTGCCGCCGCGACCTCCGCCGTCCGCGGGGGCGTGGTGATCGCGGATCGACCGCGTGAGCCTGTGGTGTCCACCGGCGGCCGAGGCGCGATGGTGCGGCTTCTGGGCGTGGCCGCGTTGCTCCTGGCAGCCTCGATCGTCGTGCTCGGAGTCGGCCATACGCCCGGTGGGGGCAACAACGGCGGTGGCGCGGGTTCGCCTGGCGTCACGCACCCGAACGTCGGGGTGCTCCCAGCCGACAGTGCGATCCACCCGAGCACGATGCTGGTCCGCCTCGTCGGTGCCACCGCCGGCCGAGCGGCCTTCCTGGTCCGGACCGCGACCCAGCCCGCGCTGGTCCGCATCGAGATGCACGGGAACGTCGGCGGGAACATCGTGCGCAGCGTGCTGGTGCGTAGCCCCAACGGTCGCCGCCTGGAGCTGAGCGGCCTCCGACCGGGGATCTACCGCTGGTTGGCGACCTCGTCGGTCGCTGCCGCGGTGGGCGGACGGCTGCGCATCCCCGACCGGCCGGTCGCCGTACCCGTGAACGCGGCGGCCCACACCAACTCGGGCACCACGGTCGAGGCGGTCGACGCAGCGACACCACCTGCCGCGTCGAGCGCGGGGTCTACCACCGGGTCGAGCGCGGGGTCGAGCGCCGCGGGGTCGGCGGCTCCACAGCCGAGCAGCGGCAACCCGCAACCGCATCCGGCCCCGCGACCTCACCCCACCCGCCAGCCGAGGGACCCCGGCGCCCAGCCGGTCGGTCCCGTAGGTTGAGGAGGCAGTCATGTTCCGCTCGCTCACCGTCATCCGGCGCGGCAGTCTCCTGATCGTCACGCTCCTCCTGGTCGCGATGCCACTCGTCGCCGTGCCCACGGTGGTCACCGCATCGGCCGCGCACTCCGCCGGACGGTGGGCCGGCTACGAGATCCCGCGCACCGGTCGCGCGGCCGGTGGCTGGATCGGCGGATATCGGATCGGCGCGACGCCGATCTTCCTGGTCACTCCGAGCCGCGAGCCGAACCGTCGGGGCTACCAGCGCGCTCGCCTCGTCGACGACCTCAGCGGCCGGAGCGGGGCCACGCGTGGGGAGACGGCGCGCGCGGCCTGGATCCTGTCCAAGTACGGCGGCTACCGCGACGCCACGCAGGCCGCCGCCGTCGACGCGAGCGTCTACGCCCTCCTGGTCGGTGGCCGCTGGAGCACCAGCGGTGCTCGGGGTGCGCGTCGCATCAACGAGACGCCCGACTGGCTGACGGTGCGTCGGTTCGCGCGGATCATGCTGAACGAGTCGCGGCGCCACGCTGGGCCGTACCGCGTGCGGGTGACGGCGACGGGCACCGACGTGGGCGGCACGATCGAGGCGACGGTGACGGTCACCGATGGCCACGGCCGGCCGGCAGCCGGCCTGCCCCTGACCATCGCCGCCACGGGCGCCGCGTCGAGCCGGGCCGTGACCGGTGACAACGGCCGCGCGGTGGCGCGGTTCGCGGCTTCGAAGGCCGGGTGGCACCGCATCACCGCCATCGTGCGTGAGGTGCCCGAGCACCGCCTCCACCTGAGACTGCCGCTCCGACGGGGCCAGGCGGCCGCCGCCGAGGGAGGCGACCGGAGGACGCTCGTCGCCAGCACGCTGGCACCCGTACGAGGTCCGCAGGCGCTCGGTCTGCCGACCAATCCGGTCACCGTTGCAGCCGGTTCGCCGGCGCAGGTCGCGGTGACCGTCACCGGTGATGGCACGTCGCGCTCCGCCGTCGGGACCCTGTACGGACCCGCCGGCTCGGCCTCGCTGGCGCAGTGCGCGGGTCAGTCGGTCGGGACCGTGCGGACGACCGTGAGGGCTGACGGCCACTACGTGCTGCCGGGCCTGACGCCCCGCGTCGCCGGCTACTACGTCTGGCACGTGGCTGTCGCGGGCACGCCTACGGCGCTTCCCGTCGCAGCGTGTGGGGCAGACACAACGGTGAAGGCGGTGGCCGTGCTCTCGATGACCGCGCGGAACCCGACGACGCTCAAGGCGCCCGACAACGCCACGGTCGACGTCGCCCTGTCCGGGTGGTCCGGGACGCCGGGCGTCGACGTGACCCTCAATGTGTACGGTCCCTATGCCACCGAGCAGGCCCTGAGGCTCGCGGGCTGTAAGGGGACGATCCTCGACTCGCCGAGCCACAAGATGAACGGTGGCACGACGCTGCCGTTCAGCACCTACATCGAGCAGGCAGGCTGGTACGCACTCCAGGCGACGACCCCATCGACGGAGCTCAGCTTCGGTGCGCAGTCCTTGTGCGCGGATGCCGGCACCGAGCTGCACGTCTCCTGAGGCGGTCAGCGGCGTGGCCCTCAGACCCGGGGTCCACAGGCGGACTAACTCGGCGGGTCGTCGTGGAGGACCTTCTGGAACATCACGTGGTCCTGCCAGGCGCCTGCGATGAACAGGTACTTCGCGGCCATGCCGAACTGCTCGAACCCACATCGCCGCAGCACCACCTGGGACGCCTCGTTGTGCGCGAGCGTGCCGGCCTCGAGTCGGTGCAGGCCGAGGTCGGCGGCGCGCCGTACGGCGGCCCGGACCGCTGCGGTCGCGAGCCCGCGGCCGGTGTGCCGGTGGTCGATCCAGTAGCCCAGGTTCGCGCTCTGGAAGACACCACGGGCGATGTTGCTCAGGTTGACCCGGCCGACGACCTCCGCCTCCTGCCCGGACCCGTGCCAGATCAGCCAGGGGTCCTGCCGGCCCGCGGCGGCATCGGCGACCTTGGCCCGAGCATCCTCGTGGTGCCACGCCTCGGTGAAGAACTGCTCCTGCCGGCGCGGCTCCCACGGCGCGAGATGGTCGCGGTTGCGGGCGTACGCATCCCTCAGCGCCGACGCGTCGTCGATGGCCAAGGGGCGGATCTCGTAGCCGGGGAGCAGCACTTTGGCAGGGTAGAGGCCGCCGGACCAGTCGGGGTGAAGGGCTCCGGTCGCAGCGTTCATCGCCGTACGTCCCGCGCCTCGACGGCGTGACCTGCGCGGCGGGAGATCACGAGCAGCCAGGTCATCCAGGCCAGGCTGAAGACCCAGGAGGCGATGATCAGGATCGAGTGCGTCGAGGTGAAGCCCTGGGCGCCCGCGACCCAGCCCTCGGCCAGGCAGGCGATGCCCGACAGCCCGGTCGGGGTGGCGATCGTCCGGGGCACGTCGGTCCCGGCTGCCGCCATCGCGACCGCGAACGCGACCAGCGCCAGTCCCAGCGCGTAGGCGTGGTAGCTGCTCATGCCCCACTCGAGCCAGCGCATCGCCTCGGCGCTGGCGAACCGCGCCGACCTGTCCGCATCGGCGGCCGACGCCCAGGCGTGATCGACCTGCTTGTTGCCGATACCGTCGACGGCCTGGAGGACGCCGTACAACGCGAGGGAGACGACGGCGAGGACCGCGCCGATCCGGGCGGCCCACATCGGGCGACGCGTCCGGGCCTCCAAGGCGGAACAGAGGGCGACGAGCCCGGCGACGGTGATGGCGACGGCCAGGAACTGGAACGCGTGGACGCCCTTCCAATCGCTGCTGTGGGCGTACGTGGCGAAGATCGACCGGTGCTCGTTGGCATCGCCACCGGCGTGGAGCTGGGTGACGAGGATGAACAGGACCTGGCCGGCGAGGAGCAGGATCGCCGAGAGGCATAGCGAGCTGTCCGCGGCGTTCCGGCGGGAGCTGATCGTGTCAGTGGTCATCGGTGGACTCTCTTTCGTTGCTCGACGGGGAGGCTGGCCCGACACCGTGCGGTGGGGCGCGCCGCCATCGTCCGATCGGCCCGCGTGCGGTCGCACCGGCGATTTCACCGGGTTGGCCCGCCGCCCGAGCCCCGAGGGCGGGCGGAGTGGCGCTCAGGCGGGGTCGAGCGCGAGTGCGACGAGCTCGGTGCGCGAGCTGATGCCGAGCTTCGTGAACACGTTGCGCAGGTGGAAGTCGACCGTTCGGGGGCTGATGAACAGACGGCCCGCGACGTCCTTGTTCGACAGGCCCTGTCGCACGAGGCCGGCGACCTGGGACTCCTGGGCCGTGAGCTCGGTGGCGACGAGGTCGGGGCCCCGGCGCGCGGTCTCGCCTGACGCTCGCAGCTCCTGCCGGGCGCGCTCGGCCCAGAAGCCGGCTCCGAGGGTCTCGAACGTCTCGAGCGCCTCGCGCAGCGGGATGCGGGCGTCGCTACGGCGTCGTTCCCGTCGTAGGAACTCACCCAACGCGAGCTGTGTGCGCGCCCGGGCCGGCAGCCGCGACGACCGGGCGTGCCACTCCAGCGCCTGGCGGAAGTCCTCCTCGACCTCCGCGCCACCGAGGACAGCTCGGCAGTGGTGGACAGCCGCCCATGCCCAGGCCATGTCGGTGCCTTCGGCGAACGCTCGGAGCTCGCCGAGCCACTCCTCGGCCAGGTCGCGGCGGTCTGCTCGGACGGCGGTCTCGATCCGGTCGAGCGCCGAGAGTCCGCGTGCGATCGGCAGCTCGATCTGCTCGAGGTGATGGAGCGCGGTAGCGGGAGTGATGTCGGGTTGCCGGGCAGCGGCCCAGTGCGTGAGGCCTGCGACGAGGCCGGCCACCGTGCCGCGCGGCGGGTGCTGCTCGAGGGCACGCCTCAGCTCGTCGAGGTGAGCGGGGGCGTCGGGGGCGCCGCGCAGTGCGGCGATGACGGCGAGCTCGGCGAGAGGGAAGGTGACCAGCTCGTCGAGCCCGAGGTTGCGGTCCAGCAGCACGGCTTCCTGGGCGTACGACGAGCCTTGGGCCCACGCCCCGGTCGCGATCCGGAACACGACGCCGCGGGTGAGCGCGTGCTCGACCATGTTGACCGCGCCGGCATCGCGGGCGTGCTGGAGCTGGAGGTCGTGCAGCTCGATGGCGCGGGCGTCGTCCCCGAGGTGCATGGTCGCGATCGCGAGGTTGTGGTGCAGCATCGGTGGAGCGTCCGGCCCGATCGGTGTCCCCCATGCGCGGCGCAGAGCCGCGGCGGCCTCGGCCCAGTCGCTGCGACGGACGGCCGAGAAGCCATCGAGCAGCCATCCGGCGACGAGCTCCTCCGGTGGTGCGGTGGACGCGGGGGGCGGGACGATGGTGGCGGGGTCGGGTGCATCGGCGGACCGCGCCCCGAAGGACGCGAGCGCGGCAGCGAGCATGGCCAGGACGCGCGCCCGGGCGGGGTCGTGGGGTGCGGCGGTCGTGGCCGCCTGGCACACCAGGCGGTAGCCCTCGTCGAGCGACCCGGTGTTCCACTCGACCTGGCCCTGAAGAGCGATGAGGTCTGCGCGCAGGAGGGGGTCGGTGGCGTCCAGCAGCGCAGCACGAGCGAGGCGGTCGGTCTCGATCGGACGACCGGCGGCGACGTACGCCCCCGCCGCTGCGAACAGCCGCCGTGCGCGGGCGTGTGGGTCGAGGGTCAGCTCGGCGGCGCGCGTCCAGGCCGAGGCAGCGGCCTCGTGGCCGCCCCGGCGTCGGGCTCGCTCCGCGGCCTCGTCGAGGGCGGCGACGACCACGTCGTCGGGTCCGTCGACGGATGCGGCCAGGTGCCAGGCCCGTCGGTCGTCCTGCGGTGTCCCGGCCAAGGCGTCCGCCAGGGCGCGGTGGGCCTGACGTCGTCTGGAGCTGGTCGCGGCACCGTAGATCGCGGACCGGACCAGCGGGTGACGCAGCGTCAGGACGCCGTCGTTCTCCGCGAGCAGCCCCGACTCCTCGGCGACGTCCAGCGCGTCGGGGTCCGCGCCGAGACCCTGCGCAGCGCGGGCGATGGTCGAGGCTCGGCCGGAGTCGTCGGCCGCGGCGACCAGGAGCAGTGTCTGGGCAGACGCGGGGAGGCGGCGGTAGCGGTCGAGGAAGGTGCGCTCGACACCTTCGGTCAGAGGCAGCCGGTCCGGCAGCCGTGCGTGACCGGACAGCTGGTCGGCGCTCAGGGCGCGGGTCAGCTCCAGGAGCCCGAGCGGGTTGCCGGCGGTGACCTCGAGCAGCTCAGCCCGCACCTGAGGCGCGACCGTCGCCCCGAGCTGGTCGGCGATCAGGGCCTCCGCGGCGTCCGCGTCCACCCCGGGCACGGTCAGCACCGGCAGGTCGGGGGAGTCGAAGGCCCCGGTCGCGTCGTCGCGTACGGCGAACAGCAACGCGACGGACTCGCCCTCGAGTCTGCGCGCGGCGAACAGCAGCGCCGCGGTCGAGGCGTCGTCGAGCCAGTGGGCGTCGTCCACGACGGCGACGACCGCGCCTCGGGCGGCGACCTCCGAGAGCAGGTTCAGCGTCGCCAGGAAGACGAGGTGGCGGTCGCCGACGTCGTCAGTCGACTCTCCGAACGCCGCGCGCAGGGCTTGCGCCTGAGGGGCCGGGATCGCGTCCAGCCCGTCCAACACCGGGCGCAGGAGCCGGTGCAGGGCCGCGAACGGCAGCGGCGCCTCGGACTCGACCCCGCGCGTCCGGAGCACGGTCAGGTCGTCCGCGGCGGCGACGGCGTCCTCGAGGAGCGCGGACTTCCCGACCCCCGGCTGGCCGCGCAGCAGCAGCGCGGAACCGCGTCCGTCCCGCGCACGGTCGAGGAGCTCGGCCAGTGCCGCCTGCTCCAGGTCCCTCCCCCGCAACACGCACGACAGCGTAGCCACGGGCGGCGTCGGTTGAGCCGGGATCGGTGAGGTCACCGGGTCGGCCGGCGAGCACCGTCAGCTGCGGACACGGCACCCGACACGGTCGAGGACGGCGATGACGTCGGTCCGGTCCACGGGCTCCTCGGCGGTGACCAGGAGCGTCCCGGCCGCGACGTCGAGGGCGCAGCGACTCACCCCCGGGAGCCGTCCGACGTGGCCGTGGACCGCGTCGGTGATGTGGCAGCAGACCGGGCCGTCGAGGAGGAACACGACCGAGCCGACGAACGTCCGCGGGGTGTCGCGCATCATCGGCGGTCCAGGTAGTCGACGTACGCGCTGGGCTGCCAGGCGGCGACCACCTTGGTCCGCAGGCTGGCGCCGAGCCGTCGGTAGAACCGGTGTCCGGCCGCGTTGTCCTCGCGAACGCCCCACGTGATCACGAGCCGGTCGTGCTCGGCGTGCTCGGCGAGGGCGGCCATGAGCTGCCCCCCGACGCCGTGGTCGCGAGCGTCGGACCGGACGTACAGGTCGTCCAGGGCGAAGATGTCACGGCCGACCCACAGGTTGAGCTGGCGGATGCCGCTGACGTAGCCGACCGGCCGGTCGTCGGCGAACGCGAGCAGCACCACGACCGAGGGTTCGGCGAGCATGCGGCGCCAGTCGTCGACGGTGGCGTGGACGGCATCGGCGGTGTTCTCGTGGGTGGCGAGCTCGACGAGCATGGTGTGCACGAGCGGGGCGTCGTCGACCTCGGCCCGTCGGATCCGGACGTCGGTGGCGGTGGTCTGTGGTGGCATTGCGGGTCTCCTCAGGATGGGTTCGTCCACGGGTCCGCGGACTCGGGGTGGGAAGGCGTCGTCCGTCGCGGTCCTGACGCGCGAGGCGGGGTGCGCGGTGGCGGCGGTCAGGAGCCGAGCAGGTAGCCGGCCTCGTCGACGGCGGCGGTGATCTCGTCGTCGGCGATCGGGTGGGTGCTGTCGACGACGACGTCGCCGGTCGCCAGGTCGACGGTCACGTCCGTGACACCGTCGATGGCGCCGATCTCTCGCTCGACGGCGGACACGCAGTGGCCGCAGGTCATCCCGGTGACCCGGTAGATCCGGCTGGTGGCGGTGGACATGGACTTCTCCTTCTCGTGGGTGGGGCGGACATCGCTGTCCGGTGCTGGGGTGCAGGGGTGCAGGGGTGTGCGGTGGTGCCAGGTGTTTCGACAGGTCCAGCGTCGGTTTCCCCGGCCGTGGTCGCACCGGGGAAGCCGCCGGGTTCAGTGGCCGTGGCCGTGGCCGTGGCCGTGCCCGTGGCCGTGCCCCTGCCCGTGGCCCGCGGATGACGCGGCTTCGGGGTCGTGGCCCGGCAGGAGGGCGGTCGGCAGCAGCAGGGCGCCGAGGCCGATCGCGATCGCGAGGAAGGCGTCGTGCGAGCCGTGGACGATGCCGGCCCGGGTGGTGAGGTCGCCGGCGACCGCGGTGAGGACCGCCACGCCGAGCGCGGCGCCGATCTCGTGACCGGTCATCAGCAGGCCGGAGGCCATGCCGGACCGCTCCTGCGGGACGTCGCTCATCGCGGCGACCGAGATCGCGACGAACATCGGTCCGACGCCCAGGCCGAGCAGGGCGAAGCCCGGCAGCACGTCGGTCAGGTAGCTCGGGTCGGCGTCGATCGAGGCGAGCACGAGCGCGCCGGCGGCGGCGACGGCCAGGCCGGTGACGATGAGCCTCTTCGCGCCGACGTGGGGGAGTGCCTTGGAGGCGACGGCGGCGCTGGCGGTGATGAACGCCGCGAGCGGCAGGAACTGGAGACCGGCCACGAGCGCGGACGAGCCGAGCACCTGCTGCAGGTAGAGCGAGCTCAGGAAGATCGCGCCGACGACGGCGCCGGTCACGCCGGCCATCACGATCGACGCGGAGACCAGCGAGCGGATCCGCCAGGTGGCGGGCGGGACGATGGGTGCGGTGACCCGGCGCTCGTTGACCACGAACGCGCCGAGCAGGACGACCGCGGCCGCAGCCGCGACGAGGGTCGGTGCGGAGGTCCAGCCGTGGCTGGTCGTCGACTGGACGGCGTACACGAGGACGAGCAGGCCGCTCACCAGGGTCAGCGCGCCGGAGAGGTCGAGCCGTCGGGCGTCAGCGCCGACGGTGCTGGGCATCGACGGCACCTTGGCGAGGACGCCGGCGAGGACAGCGGCACCGACCGGCACGTTGATGAAGAAGACCGCGCGCCAGTCGAAGACGGTCGTGAGGATGCCGCCGAACAGGACGCCCGCGGCGATCCCCATGCTGGCGACGGTGCCCCACAGGGCGAGGGCCGTGGCGCGCTGGCGACCCGCGTAGCTGGTCACCACGATCGACATCGCGGCCGGCGTCAGCATGGCGGCGCCGGCGCCCTGGCCGCCGCGAGCCAGGATCAGCGTGAGCGGCGAGCCGGCGAGCCCGGAGACCAGGGAGCCGACGGTGAAGACCGTGAGGCCGGTCAGGAACATCCGGCGCCGGTCGAACAGGTCCGCCATCCGCCCGCCGAGCAGGAGGAAGCCGCCGCTGAGCAGCACGTAGGCGCTGACGGCCCACTGGTAGTCGCCCGAGGACAGGTGGAGGTCGGACGCGATGCTCGGCAGGGCGACGTTCACGACACTGACGTCGAGCACGACCATCACCTGGGCGGTCAGCATCAGCGCCAGCACGACCCAGGGGCGTCGCGGAGCGTCTTCGGAATCGGGCGGTGAGGGCGGGTGGTGGAGCTCGGTGGACATCGCGTTCTCCTTCGCGCTGCTTGGGCCGGCGGAGGTGCCGGCGACGTCCACGAGCGTGGTCGCGAGCGGTCGATGTTCGCGCTGGCGAAATCGCCAGGGTTCGGCTCGCCCGGGTTCGGTTCGCCAGGGTTCGGCCGAGGTCCGGTACGCCGGGAGCGCGGCGAGCTCGGCCTGTGACGATCAGCGCCCGGCGCCGGACGGACCGACGTGGCCCGACGCGCTGCGGACGGTCACGCAGCATCGATCCGGGTCGGGATGCAGCTCGGGCACGAGAGAGCGACGGCCGAGGCCGTCGCACACGCCGGCGACGAACTCGAGGTTCAGCCCGCACACGAGCTCGGTCTGGTCCTGGGCGACCTTGTGGAACGGGCAGTTGTGCAGCACGAGGACCTCGCCCTCGGCGCGTGGCTCGTAGCCCAGTGGCAGCAGTGCGTCGGTGAGCGTGCCCAGGTCGGAGTCGGTGTGCTGCTCCTCGACCGAGCCTTCGGCCGCCCGGCTGCTGCCGTGCTCGGTGCCAGCCTTGCGGGCCACGGCGACCGCCACGGGGGCGACGGCCTCACCGGCCTTTGTCGCTTCGACCACGGCTGTCGCCAGGATGCGGCTCAGCAGGTCGTACTGACGCTCGGGCAGGGACACCGCGAACTCGCGGGCGGCTCGGCGATACACCTTGGCCGGGCGACCCGACCCGGGACCGGTGCGTCCGGAGAGGCGGCGGTAGCCGATCTCGAGCAGCCCGTCCTTGGCGAGCTTGTCGAGGTGGAACTTCGCGGTGTGGACCGCGACGCCCGCCAGCTGCGCGGCGTCCTCGCGACCGATGGGCTCAGGGGCTGAGGCGACCACGCGGTAGAGGCGTCGACGTACCGGATCGCCCAGTGCGGCGATGACCGGCACGTCCCGCTCGAACGAGGCTCCCTCGGCGTCCACGTCTAAAAGATAGTTCTATTGACGAAAACCTGGCAACGGGTGTTCCATCGGAGAAACATTTCTCCGATGGAAGGGAAGTCGTCAGATGACCACCTCAGAACGCCCCGTCACCACCTCCGCCCGCCGCGAGCGCACCGGCGCCGACGAGGCGTACCTGCTGCTGCGCACCGTCTTCACCGTCGCGCCGATCGTGTTCGGCATCGACAAGTTCACCCAGATCCTCAGCGACTGGGACTTCTACCTGGCTCCGTGGATCAACGACCTGGTCCCGGGCTCGGCGCACGACGCGATGATGATGGTCGGCGTCGTGGAGATCCTCGCCGGCGTCCTCGTCGCCCTCCGGCCACGCATCGGCGCGTACGTCGTCGCGCTCTGGCTCGCCGGCATCATCGTCAACCTGGTGACCCTGGGCGACTACTACGACGTCGCGCTCCGTGACTTCGGGCTCCTCGTCGGGGCGCTGGCCCTCGGGCGCCTGGCCTCCGATCGGCGCTGAGTCGGTCCTCCTTGCCGCAGCGCCGACGACCTAGGGTCGTGGCATGAGCGCGACAGGCGAGTCGGTGCCCTTCGAGGTCTATCAGCCCGGCGTCTACCTGCACGGCACGAAGGCGGTCCTCGCGATGGGCGAGCTGCTGGTGCCGGGCCGTGAGTCGAACTTCGAGGCCGGCCGGACGATGAACTTCATCTACTTCACCGCGACCCTCGACGCGGCGGTCTGGGGCGCCGAGCTCGCCGTCGGGGAGGATCGTGGTCGGATCTACGTCGTCGAGCCGACCGGTGAGTTCGAGGACGACCCCAACGTCACCGACAAGAAGTTCCCCGGGAACCCGACGCAGTCCTTCCGCAGCCGCACACCGCTGCGCGTGGTCGGCGAGGTCGACGATTGGGTCGGTCATTCGGCGGAGAAGCTGCAGGCGATGCGGGACGGGCTGCTCGCGCTGAAGCGGCAGGGCGCGGCGAAGATCGAGGACTGAGCCTGCGTACCTTCACCCCTTCTGGGTGAGACCCTCGCCGCCCGGCTGTGGTTCGGTGCGGGCATGTGCAGGTGGATGGCGTACTACGGCAGCCCGATGCTGGTCGACGACCTGATCTTCAAGCCGAAGCACTCGCTGATCGACCAGAGCCTCCACTCCACGATGGGGGCGACGACGACCAACGGCGACGGCTTCGGGATCGGCTGGTACGGCGAGGGTCCCGAGCCCGCGATCTACAAGAACGTCAGCCCTGCGTGGAACGACGCGAACCTCCACGAGATCGCTCGGCAGGTCCGGACGCCGCTGCTCTTCGCCCATATCCGGGCCGCGACGGGAACTGCGGTGCAGCGCAGCAACTGCCACCCCTTCCGGTGGGGCCGCTGGCTCTGGATGCACAACGGCATGATCAACGGGTTCCACGAGATGAAGCGTGACCTCATGCTCCAGGTCGAGCCGTCGATCTTCGCGGACATGGAGGGCTCGACGGACTCCGAGATGCTCTTCTTCCTGGCACTCTCGTTCGGCCTGACCGACGACCCGATCCGGGCGGTCGAGCGCGCGGTCGGACTGGTGGAGAAGGTGGCCTCGGACCACGGCATCCCGCATCCGGTGCAGATGACGGTCGCGACGGCCAACGGCGAATCGGTCTGGGCGTTCCGCTACTCGAGCGAGGGGAAGTCGCGGTCGCTCTTCTTCTCCACCGACGTGACCCGCCTGCGTGAGCTCTACCCCGACAACCCGGTCCTCCTGAACGCGGGCGACGAGACCCGGCTGGTCGTCTCCGAGCCGTTGGGGGACCTGCCCGGAGCCTGGAACGAGGTCCCGGAGTCGTCCGCGGGCATCGTGCGTCCCGGAGTGGACGAGCTGATCCCGTTCCGGCCGGTCGCCTGAGGGCGGACGGGTGGATTGACGTGGGCCTCGTATCTGGGGCCTCGGTCGCGACCTCCACATCGCTGTAGCAGCACATCGCTGTCGCCGGCCGAGCCCGAGACGAAGGAGACCTTCGATGTCCATCCCCTTGCGGCGGCCGCTGGCCGCCATGGTCGGCGTGATGTCCCTGGCAGCGGGCACCGCGACGCTCGCAGCCGGCCCCGCCCGGTCCGTGCCGCCGCCCGCCGAGGCGCAGTGCCCACAGGCCTACCCGGTCGGAGACCTGGTCAAGGACCAGCCGGTCGACGGCCTCACGGTCTCGTCCGGGACGGCCCCCGACACGTTCACCGGCACGGTCCTCGGCACGATCACCGACGGCATCGCGGCCGGGCTGGACATGATCGTCGTACGTCTCTCCTCGCCCGAGATCGACCGCGTCGGGGGCATCTGGGAGGGCATGAGCGGCTCTCCGGTGTACGCCGCGGACGGCCGCCTCATCGGTGCGGTGTCGTACGGCCTGGCTTTCGGGTCGTCCCCGGTGGCGGGCGTGACGCCCGCCGGCGAGATGCAGGCCCTGCTGACCACCGCTCCGTCACCGCAGCCGCAACCTCGCCTGCGCGTCAGCGTGCCCGCCCGGATCCAGGCGCGCATGGTCGCGGGCGGAGCGGCGACCGAGCAGGCGGCGAGCTCCGGCCTCCAGCGGCTGGCCGTCCCGGTCGGCGTCTCCGGCCTCAGCAGCGCCCGGCTCGGCAAGGCTGCGTCCCGGCTCGACCTGGGCAACGTCCGTCTCTACCGCGCCGCGCCGGCGGTCACCGCGCCGCTCGCCGGCGACGGGCAGATCTTCGCGGGCAGCAACCTCGCGGCCTCGCTGTCGTACGGCGACCTCTCGGCCGTCGGCACGGGCACCACGACGATGGTCTGCGGCGACACGGTCGTCGGCTTCGGGCACCCCTTCTCGTTCTCCGGTGACACGTCGATGACGATGCATGCCGCCAGCGTCGTCTACGTCCAGGAGGACCCGCTCGGCGTGCCGTTCAAGGTCTCCAACCCCACCGGCCCGGTCGGCGTCGTCGACGAGGACCGGCTGGCCGGCATCAAGGGCGAGCTCGGCGCCGCGCCCGCCAGCACGCTGGTGCGCACGGTCGTGACCGGGCCGCGCGGCCGGAGTCGCACCGGGGACACCCGGGTCAGCGTCCCTGACTTCGCGTCGACGGCGACCGCGCTCGGGCTGCTGTCGAACATGGACCGCGTCTTCGACCACACCGGGAAGGGCTCGTCGTACGTCCAGTTCACCATCAGTGGGCACACGTCGGCCGGGGCGCCCTTCACGCTCACGCGCACCAACCGGTTCGCCGACTCCGCCGACGTGAGCTACGCGAGCATCCTCGAGCCGCCGGCTGCGGTCGACGCGCTGCTGGGCAACGACTTCACCGCCGTGACGCTCGACCAGGTCCGCGTCAACGCGTCGATGAGCGATCAGGTGCGGGCGTTCCGCGTCGCCAGGGTGCAGGTGCGGGCCCGGCACGCGTGGCGCACCGTCGGGCCGGACTCGGTGGTCCGGACCCGGCGTGGGCGCGATGTCGTCCTGCGGGCCGTCCTCGGATCGCGGCGCAACGAGCTCGGCTCGAAGCTGGTCACCGTCCGCCTCCACGTGCCGCGCTCCGCGCCGCGTGGCGACACGGGCGTGGTGCAGGTGGGCGCCGAGGGCGACCAGGGCGGAGACGGAAGCGGGGACCCCACGCTCGGCGGTGAGCCGACGTCGTTCGGTCAGCTCCTCCGGTCGCTGCAGACGGCGCCGCGCAACGACGGGCTTCTCGTCAGCCTGCAGCTCTCGTCGAGCGAGGACGGCACGCCGGCGGCGCAGACCAAGGCGCAGGTGGGGGACGTCGTCACCGGGGCTGCGCAGTTCACGCTTCGCATCCGGTGAGGGTGACCTGGTTGCTGCTTGTGGGCGTTTGAGTGTTCGGCGCAGGGCGCGGACGTCGCGCTCCTCTGTTCTTGGGAGCGTGGGGGAGCGTCCCGCACCATCTCGGGCGTTGCCCCGCTCGTAGCAGCGGTGCTCGTGCCTGTCATCGGCCGGGTGGTCACCACGAGGTGGGACCGTTCCTTGAGGTTCGCGGCGGTCGTCGTGTTCATCCTCGACGCGTGGGCATGGCTGTCGGCGATGGCCGCCGTCGCCTGACGTCACACGGGTCGCACGGGTCGCGTCTCAAGATGGCGCGATCCAGTGGGGTTGCCTTTGCATTCGAACAGGTGTACGGTTGCAGTCGATCGTCAGTCACTCCGGTGGCTCCACCTCCACGTCGATCAGCAGACCGTTCTCCTCTGTCCGTGTCGTGCATCCGTGGAGTGTTGATGAGTGTTGTGAACGCTGAGCCGCCCCGTCGGCCCGTGGCGTCGCGGGTGGCGGGGGTGCATCGGTTCCTGGGTCGGTTGCACGAGGTGCTGGACGGGGTGCTGGACGGGGGCGAGGTCGATCGGCTGTGGGCGGTCTCGCCGGAGCAGTTGGGTGAGTGTGTGCGTGAGGCCTATGCCGCGGTGGCGCGGCTGGAGCAGCTCACCCTGGCCCTGGTGGCCCAGGCCGACTCCTCCGACCTGGCGGCCTATGACGGTGAGACCAGCCTGGTCGCCTGGCTCCGCGACCGGGTACGTCTGGCCCCTGGTGTGGCGAAGCGACAGATCACGCTGGCTCGGGGGTTGGAGGAGCATCCGTTGACCCGGGCGGCGCTCGCGAACGGCGCGTTCCCGGCCGCCTCCGCCACGGTCATCCTGGCCGCCCTGGACGCCCTGCCCGACGAGGTCGACAGCGACCTGGTGGCCCAGGCCGAGGAGTACCTGGCCGGGCAGGCCCACGCCCACGACACCCACACCCTGCGCCGGCTGGCCGACCACCTCGAGGAGGTCATCGACCCCGACGGCGCCGACGCCCGCCTCGCCACCCAGCTCGCCCGCGCCGAAGCCCGCGCCGCCCGCACCACCCTCGTGAACCTCACCCATGACGAGGTCACCGCCACCACCACCGGCAGCTTCCGCATCCCCCTGCTCGACGGGGTCCG
>NZ_BAAAPB010000002.1:0-88466 GCF_039530925.1 Nocardioides panacihumi
GGGCATAACAAACTAATTCGTCGACTATGACACACTGTTGAGTTCTCAAGAATCACACGCGCACCGTGCTCAGCCGCTCGGCCTTGCTGCGGGGCAACCTGCAGAAACTTACCCGGTTCGTTTCGCCTCGTCAACTTGACGCTGACTCGGCTCCCGGACCGGTGTCGAAGCGTGCTGCACCTGGGACCTTGTTGCCTCTCGGCTTTGGTTTTTGGTGCCGCTCGCGGCGACAGGAAGAACATTACACAGGGGTGTCCGGAGCATCAAATCGGGGGGCACCCCCGGCGAATCGGGGTGCCCCGCCGCGCTCAGGGACCGGCTCGTCGCCCGCTCGGGAGCGCCTTCGCGGGCCGGTAGACGGAGACCGTCGGGTCGTCCGTGACCCAGAATCGCCACGGTCGCTCCGGGGCGCCACGCAGGCCGACCCGCGGGCCGGTCGACACACGGTCGACCGGCTCCCCCAGCTCGAGCCGTACCGGACCACGCGTCAGGTCGGCCCCGTCGTGCTCACGGGTGAGGTCGAGGGCGCGCGTGAGCCGGGCGGGGCCGCGCGCCAGGTCGCGGTCGCCGGAGCGGGGCCGGCGCTCGCGGGCGAGGTCGATCCCGGCGACGACCTCGCCGGCTCGGAGCAGACAGCCCGATGGCTCGCCCTCGGGCCCGCACACCACGTTGGCGCAGAAGTGCATGCCGTAGGTGAAGTAGACGTAGAGATGGCCGGCCGGCCCGAACATGACCGCGTTGCGGTCGGTGCGGCCGCGGTAGGCGTGCGAACCGGGGTCGGCCGGGCCGGCGTACGCCTCGACCTCGGTGAGGCGGACCGTCACGCCGCCGTGCGAGAGCAGGCCGCCCAGCAGCAGCGGGGCGACCTGCTCCGGCGGACCGGAGAGGAGCTCAGCGAGCTCCGTCACGACCGTCGAGGTCGGCGCGGGCAGCGCCCGCACGCGCGCGGAGCTCCTCCAGCTGTTCGGCGACCCGATCGGGAGCCGTGCCACCACGGCCGTTGCGCGAGGCCACCGACCCCTCGGTCGTCAGGACCAGACGCACCTGCGGGGTGAGGGCAGGCGAGATCGCGGCGAACTCCTCGTCGGTCAGCCCGTCGAGGTCGGTGCCCTTCGCCTCAGCCGCACGCACGCACGCGCCGGCGACCTCGTGCGCTGTCCGGAACGGCGTCCCCTCCCGGACCAGCCATTCGGCGATGTCCGTCGCGAGCGAGAAGCCCTGTGGGGCCAGCTCGGCCATCCGGGCGGTGTTGTAGACGAGCGTCGCGACCTGCCCGGTGAACGCCGGCAGCAGCACCTCGAGGGTGTCGACGGAGTCGAAGACCGGCTCCTTGTCCTCCTGCAGGTCCCGGTTGTACGCGAGAGGCAGTGCCTTGAGCGTGGTCAGGAGGCCTGTCAGGTTGCCGACCAGGCGCCCCGCCTTGCCGCGGGCGAGCTCGGAGATGTCCGGGTTCTTCTTCTGCGGCATGATCGAGGACCCGGTGGACCAGGAGTCGTGCAGTGTCACGAAGTCGAACTCCTTCGTGGCCCACAGGATGATCTCCTCGGCGATCCGGGAGATGTCGACGCCGGTCTGCGCGCAGACGTAGGCGAACTCGGCGACGAAGTCGCGCGACGCGGTGCCGTCGATCGAGTTGGCCGTGGACGCGGTGAAGCCGAGCTCGCTCGCGACCAGCTCGGGATCCAGGCCCAGGCTCTGCCCGGCGAGCGCTCCCGAGCCGTACGGCGAGTCCGACTCGACGCGCCGGCGCCAGTCCCCCAGTCGGTCGACGTCGCGGAGCAGCGCCCAGGCGTGCGCGAGCAGGTGGTGGGAGAGCAGCACCGGTTGGGCGTGCTGCAGGTGCGTGCGCCCCGGCATGATGCTCGGCCCGCCCGGGAGGCGCAGGTGGGTCTGCGCCTGCCCGGCGAGCGCGTCGACGAGGTCGAGCACCAGGCCGGCGACGACGCGGCCGTGATCGAGGAGGTAGGAGCGGAACAGCGTGGCGATCTGGTCGTTGCGGGACCGGCCGGCGCGGAGCTTGCCGCCGACCTCAGGTCCGACCTCCTCGATCAGCAGCCGCTCGAGCGCGCCGTGGACGTCCTCGTCGGACTCGGACGGGCGCAGCCGCCCGGACGTGAACCGCTCGGCGAGCGCGTCCAGCCCGCGGTGGAGCTCCAACTCCTCCTCCGCCGTGAGCAGCCCGGCCGCACCGAGAGCCTTGGCATGCGCGTGCGAGCCTGCGATGTCGTAGAGCGCCAGCCGCCAGTCGAAGTGGGTCGACCGTGACAGGGCCTCGAGCTCCGGTGAGGGCCCACCGGAGAACCGGCCGCCCCAGAGCTTGCCCTCCCCTGTTGCGTGCACCGTGGTGCCCTGCAGCTCAGTCAACGCCGAACTCCATCGCCGCCTCGTCGAGCACCACGTCCACCGTCTCCGCCTCGGCGACGGCCTCGGGGTTCTCGGAGATCTGCTCGAACCCGCCGGCCGGCAGCTCGCCGAAGAGGGTGCCGTGCTCGACGAGCACGTTGCCCTGGTCGAGGGGCTGGGCGGCGTACTGCTCGAGCTTGGCCCGGCTGTCCGCGATGTCCAGGTTGCGCATCGTCAGCTGGCCGATCCGGTCGGTCGGCCCGAACGCCGCGTTCTCCACGCGCTCCATCGACAGCTTCTCGGGGTGGTACGAGAACGCGGGACCCTCGGTCGCGAGGATGGTGTAGTCGTCGCCACGGCGCAGCCGCAGCGTGACCGTGCCCGTGACCAGCGAGGCGATCCACCGCTGGATCGACTCGCGCAGCATCAGCGCCTGGGGGTCGAGCCAGCGGCCCTCGTACAGCAGCCGGCCGAGCTTGCGGCCCTCGAGCTGGTAGTTGGCGAGGGTGTCCTCGTTGTGGATCGCGTTGAGCAGTCGCTCGTACGCCGCGAACAGCAGCGCCATGCCCGGCGCCTCGTAGATGCCTCGCGACTTCGCCTCGATGATCCGGTTCTCGATCTGGTCGGACATGCCCAGACCGTGCCGGCCACCGATGGCGTTCGCCTCGAGCACGAGCGCCACGGCGTCGTGGAAGCGGGTGCCGTTGATCGCCACCGGGCGCCCTCCCTCGAACGTGATCGCGACGTCCTCGGTCTCGATGGCGACGCTCGGGTCCCAGAAGCGCACCCCCATGATCGGCTCGACCGTCTCGAGCGAGACGTCGAGGTGCTCCAGGGTCTTCGCCTCGTGCGTGGCACCCCAGATGTTCGCGTCGGTGGAGTAGGCCTTCTCCTGGCTGTCGCGGTAGGGCAGGCCGTGCTCGGTGAGCCACTGCGACATCTCCGCACGGCCGCCGAGCTCGGTCACGAAGTCGGCGTCGAGCCAGGGCTTGTAGATGCGCAGCTCGGGGTTGGCCATCAGGCCGTAGCGGTAGAACCGCTCGATGTCGTTGCCCTTGTAGGTCGAGCCGTCGCCCCAGATGTGGACGTCGTCGGACTGCATCGCACGGACCAGGATGGTGCCGGTGACGGCACGGCCCAGCGGCGTGGTGTTGAAGTAGACCTTGGCGCCCGAGCGGATGTGGAAGGCGCCGCAGGCCAGCGCGGCCAGGCCCTCCTCGACCAGCTGCGGCTTGATGTCGATCGCCCGGGCGATCTCGGCGCCGTACTGACGCGCACGGCCGGGCACGCCGGAGATGTCCGGCTCGTCGTACTGCCCGATGTCGGCGGTGTAGGTGCACGGCACCGCGCCCTTGTCGCGCATCCACGCGACGGCCACGGAGGTGTCCAGGCCGCCGGAGAACGCGATGCCGACGCGCTCACCCTGCGGCAGGGAGGTCAGGACCTTGCTCACTTCTCGCTCATCTCTCCTGTGCTGCTTCGGGGTCGTGGTGGTGGTCGTCCTGGTTCGGCTGCTCGGCCAGCGCGAGTATGCGCCGCGCCAGGTCGTCGCCGCCCTGTGGCTCGCGACCGATGACGAGGACGGTGTCGTCGCCCGCGATCGTGCCCAGGATGTCGGTGAACTCCGACTTGTCGAACGCCGAGGCCAGGAACTGCGCCGCCCCCGGCGGGGTCCGCAGGACGACGAGGTTGGCGCTCGCCTCAGCGGTGACGAGCAGCTCGGCGCAGAGCCGGGCCAGGCGGTGGCGCGCGGCGGCGGACTCCCCCGGCGCCACCGGCCGACGGTCACCACCCTCCGCGGGAACGGCGTAGACGAGGCCGCCGCTCGCCGCGCGCACCTTGACGGCGTCGAGCTCGACGAGGTCACGCGACAGCGTCGCCTGGGTGACCTGCACCCCGTGCTCGCCGAGCATGTCGGCCAGCTCGCCTTGCGACCTGATCTCGTGGCCGGCCACCAGCTCGACGATGAGCTGGTGCCGGGCGTTCTTGGTCGAGGGACGCAGCGCGGACTCGGTCATGGCGTGCCGCTCTCCTGCACGAGGAACGCGAGGATCGCCTTCTGGGCGTGCCGACGGTTCTCCGCCTCGTCCCACACGACGCTGCGCGGCCCGTCGATCACCGAAGCGGCGATCTCCTTGCCGCGGTAGGCGGGCAGGCAGTGCATCACGATGGCATCCGGCTTCGCGTGCCCGAGCAGCTCCTCGGTGACCCCGTACGGCGAGAAGACGGCGAGTCGCGCCTTCGCCTCGTCCTCCCGGCCCATCGAGACCCACGTGTCGGTGACGACCACGTCGGCGCCCTCGACGGCCTCGATCGCGTCGGTCGTCCACGTGGCAGAGCCGCCGGTCGCGGCGCCGATCTCGTTCGCGCGATCGAACATCACCGACTCCGGGGCGTAGCCCGCCGGCGCGCCGATGACGACGTCCATCCCGGCCAGCGCCCCGGCCAGCAGCCAGGAGTTGCCCATGTTGCACGCGCCGTCGCCGACGAACGCCACGCGCAGGCCGGCGAGGCGGCCCTTGTGCTCGCGCACGGTCAGCAGGTCGGCGAGGAGCTGGCACGGGTGGAAGTCGTCCGTGAGCGCGTTGACGACCGGCACGCCGGCGTACGCCGCCATCTCCTCGAGCCTGCCCTGGGCGTAGGTGCGCCACACGATCACGCTGGCCTGGCGGCCGAGGACGCGAGCGACGTCGGCGATGGACTCCCGCCGGCCGATGCCGGCCAGCGATCCGTCGACGAGCATCGGGTGGCCGCCGAGCTCGGCGATGCCGGCGGCGAACGACGTCTGCGTGCGAAGTGTCGGCTTGTCGTAGATCGTCGCCACCGTCTGCGGCCCGGCGAGCGGCTTGGCGGCGTAGGGGTCCGCCTTGAGCTTCGCAGCCAGGTCGAGGACCGTGATCAGCTCGTCCGGTGCGAGGTCGTCGTCGCGCAGGAAGCTGCGGGTCATGAGAAGGCCTCCTCGAGGATCGCCGGCCACGCCTGGAGGAACGCCTCGGCGTCGTCGCCGGTCAGGACGAGCGGTGGTGCGAGACGCACCCTCGTCGGCGTCGCGTTGTTGAGGATGAAGCCGGCCCTCAGCGCGGCGGCGGCCACCTCCGCGGACCTCTCGTCGGTGAGCACGACGCCGATGAGCAGGCCCTCCCCGGTGACCTCGGCGACCCGCGGGTCGGCCGCGAGGCCGTCGCGCAGCTTCTGGCCGAGCACGGTGACGTGCTCGAGCAGGCCGTCCTCCTCGATGGTCGCGATGACTGCGAGCCCTGCCGCGCAGGCGACCGGGTTGCCGCCGAACGTGGTGCCGTGGTTGCCGGGCTCGAACAACGTCGCGGCGCGACCGAGACCGACGCACGCGCCGATCGGGAAGCCGCCGCCGAGGCCCTTCGCGAGGGTGACGATGTCGGGGGTGACACCGGACGGCGCCGAAGCGAGCCACTGGCCGGTGCGACCCATCCCGGACTGGATCTCGTCGAGCCACAGCAGCGCGCCGTGCTCGTCCGCGATCGACCGCGCCGCCGCGAGGAACCCCTCCGGCGCGACGACGACGCCCGCCTCGCCCTGGATCGGCTCGATGACGATCGCCGCCGTCTCGTCGGTCACCGCGGCGGCCAGCGCGTCGACGTCGCCGTACGGCACGAAGGTGACATCGCCCGGCAGCGGCTCGAACGGGGCCCGGTAGGCCTCCTTCGACGTCAGAGCGAGCGAGCCCATCGTGCGACCGTGGAACGAGCCGGTCATCGCGACCAGGTGCGTGCGGCCGGTGCGGCGAGTGAGCTTGAAGGCCGCCTCGTTGGCCTCGGTGCCGGAGTTGGTGAAGAAGACCCTCCCGTCGCGACCGCCCGTGCCGACGACGGCCAGCAGCTTCTCGGCGAGGGCGATCTGCGGGGCCGAGGCGAAGAAGTTCGAGATGTGCCCGAGCGTGCTCAGCTGGGTCGTGACCGCCTGCACGATCGCCGGGTGGGCGTGGCCGAGGGCGTTCACGGCGATGCCGCCGAGCAGGTCGACGTACTCCTGGCCGTCCTCGTCCCAGACGTGCGCGCCCTCGCCCCGGGTGAGGACCAGCTTGGGCGCGCCGAAGGTGTTCATCAGCGCGCTCCGGTAGCGCTCGGTGAAGCCCGTGCTCATCGCTGCCCAGCCTTCCTGATCTTGGTCTCGACCCCGGGAAGGACCTGGGTCCCGATGCCCTCCTCGGTGAAGATCTCCAGGAGGACGGCGTGCGGCTCCCGGCCGTCGACCACGGTCGCCCGCGGTACGCCGCCCTCGACCGCCTGCAGACAGGCCCCCATCTTCGGGACCATGCCACTGGCCAGCGACGGCATCAGCTCGGCGAGCGCCTCGGGCCCGATCTCGCCGATGACGTCGTCGCTGTCCGGCCAGCTGCGGTAGAGGCCCTCGACGTCGGTGAGGACGAGCAGCTTCTCGGCGCCGAGCGCGACGGCGAGCGCGGCCGCCGCGGTGTCGGCGTTGACGTTGTGCACCTGGCCGGTCGTGTCGGGTGCGACGCTGGAGATCACGGGGATGCGGCCGGCCTCGATGACGTCGAGCACCGCCTCGGGGCGCACCGACGTCACCTCGCCGACGAGGCCGAGGTCGACCTCCTCGCCGTCCACGATCGTGTTGGTGCGGCTGGCCGTGAACAGGCCGGCGTCCTCGCCGGACAGACCGACCGCGAGCGGGCCGTGCTGGTTGAGCAGGCCGACCAGCTCGCGCTGGACCTGCCCGACGAGCACCATCCGGACGACGTCCATCGCCTCCGGCGTCGTGACCCGCAGGCCGCCGCGGAACTCCGACTCGATCCCGAGCCGGTCGAGCATCGCGGAGATCTGCGGACCGCCGCCGTGCACGACGACGGGCTTGAAGCCGGCGAGCCGCAGGAACGCGATGTCCTCGGCGAAGGCGACCTTGAGCGAGTCGTCGATCATGGCGTTGCCGCCGTACTTGATCACGATGATCTTGCCGTTGTACTTCTTCAGCCACGGAAGCGCGGCGGCGAGCGTGGCCGCCTTGGCCGTGTCCACGGCCGCCTTCGTCGCCGTCGGCGTCTCGATCCGATCGGTCATGAGCTGTAGGCGCTGTTCTCGTGCACGTAGGCGAGTGTCAGGTCGTTGGTCCACACCGTGGCCGACGCGCTGCCCGCCTTCAGGTCGATGGTGACCGTGACGTCGCGGTCCTCGAGGCTGATCGCGCTCGGGTCCTCCGCGGGCGCGGAGCCGCGGCAGACCCAGACGCCGTTGAGCGCGACGTCGAGGTCGGCCGGGTCGAAGGCGGCCTGCGTCGTGCCGACGCTGGCGAGGATGCGGCCCCAGTTGGGGTCCTTGCCGAAGATCGCGGCCTTGAACAGATTGCTCCGCGCGACCGACCGGGAGACCTCGACGGCCTCGTCCTCGTGCGCGGCGTTCACCGTGGTGATCGCGATCGAGTGGTCCGCCCCCTCGGCGTCCGCGAGGAGCTGGAGCGCGAGGTCCTGGCAGGCGTCGGCGAGCAGGGCCGTGAACTCCTCGAGGGACGGCGCGATCCCGCTCGCCCCGCTGGCCAGCAGGCTGACCGTGTCGTTGGTCGACATGCAGCCGTCGGAGTCGAGCCGGTCGAAGCTCACCCGGGTCGCGGCACGCAGCGCCTTGTCCAGGTCCGCCGCCGGCACGACGGCATCGGTCGTGATCACGACGAGCATCGTCGCCAGGGCCGGCGCGAGCATCCCGGCGCCCTTGGCCATCGCCCCGATCGACCAGCCGTCGCCCTCGACGACGACCTGCTTCGCAACGGTGTCGGTGGTCATGATCGCGTGCGCGGCGTCGTCCCCGCCCGCGGGAGCGAGCGCACCTACCACCGCGTCCACACCGGCCAGCAGCACGTCGCGGTCGTTGAGGAGGCCGATCAATCCGGTCGAGCAGACCACCACGTCGCCGGCGCCGATGCCCAGGTGCCCGGCGACCCGCTCGGCCGTGGCGTGCGTGGTCTGGAACCCCTCCGGGCCGGTGTAGCAGTTGGCGCCCCCGGAGTTGAGGACGACCGCCCGGACGACCCCGTCCTTGGCCACCTCCTTGCTCCACAGCACCGGGTTGGCCTGGCAGCGGTTGGCGGTGAAGACGTGCGCTGCGTCGAACCGCGGGCCGGAGTTGACGACGAGCGCGACGTCCTTGGCGCCGGACGACTTGAGGCCGGCGGCCACGCCGGCGGCGAGGAACCCCTGCGGGTGGGTGACGCTCATGGTGCGAGTCCGATCGTGCTCAGGCCCGTGGCCTCATCGAGGCCGAGGGCGAGGTTCATGCACTGGACGGCGGCGCCCGCCGTCCCCTTCGTGAGGTTGTCGACGGCGCCGACGGCGACGAGACGCCCGGCGGTCTCGTCGACCGTGACCTGGAGGTGCACGGCGTTGGATCCGGTGACGGACTTGGTCTGCGGCCACTGGCCCTCGGGCAGCAGGTGGACGAACGGCTCGTCGGCGTAGGCCTTCTCGTAGACCGCCCGTGCGTCCTCCGGCGTCACGCCGGGCTTCAGCCGGGCGGTGCAGGTGGCGAGGATGCCGCGCGGCATGGGAACGAGCAGCGGGGTGAAGCTGACGGTGACGTGGCCGCCGGCCAGGGCCGACAGGTTCTGGGTGATCTCTGGCGTGTGGCGGTGCACGCCGCCGACGCCGTACGCGCTGACGTTGCCGGCCGTCTCGCTGCCGAGCAGGTGCGCCTTGGCCGCCTTCCCGGCGCCGCTGGTGCCGCTCGCCGCGACGACGACGACGTCGTTCTCGACAATGCCGGCGGCGACGGCCGGCGCGAGGGCCAGGGAGGAGACGGTCGGGTAGCAGCCCGGGACCGCGATCTTCGTCGCGCCGGCCAGCTTCGCCCGGTTGCCGGGCAGCTCCGGCAGACCGTACGGCCAGGTGCCGGCGTGCTCGGATCCGTAGAAGCGTTCCCACTCCGCGGCGTCCGCCAGCCGGAAGTCGGCGCCGCAGTCGATGACGACGGTGCCCTCGGGGAGCGCTTCGGCGATCGCGCCCGACTGACCGTGCGGAAGCGCGAGGAAGACGACGTCGTGGCCGCTCAGCGTCTCGACGGAGGTCTCCTCGAGGATGCGGCCGGCGAGCGGCAGCAGGTGCGGTTGGAGGGTCCCGAGGGTCTGGCCGGCGTTGGAGGCGCCGGTGAGCGCGCCGATCTCGACACCGGGGTGACCCAGCAGCAGGCGCAGCAGCTCACCGCCGGCGTACCCGCTCGCTCCGGCGACGGCGACCCGCTTCACCGTGTCTCCCTGTGTCATTTCCGTGGGGTCTTCTCCGTGGACATATGCATGACTATACAGGCTAATGCATGTAGATGTGTGACCGTCTCAGCCCGACCGCCCAAACCGTTCGCGCGGTGTCGGCGACCCCGGCTAGCGTCGTCAAGCGTGACCCGACTTCCTACCGACGTCTACCTCGACCATATCCGTCGCGAGTCCCGCCGCTTCCGTGACGTGCTCGCCACCTGCGACCCCGCGACGCGCGTGCCGTCGTGCCCGGACTGGACGGCTGCCGACCTGCTCTGGCACCTCACCGGTGTGCAGACGTTCTGGGAGGGCGTGATCCGCACGCGCCCGGCGGCGCCCGAGGATGTCCAGGAGCCCGCACCCCCGGCGTCGTACGACGATCTCCTGGCCGCTTTCGACGCCGCCCACTCCGCGTTCGTCGGCACCCTCGAGGCGGCCGATCCCGCCGACGCGGCCTGGACCTGGTCGAGCGAGCAGACCGTGGCGTTCACCTTCCGACGCCAGGCCCAGGAGTGCCTCATCCACCGGCTCGACGCCGAGCTGACGGCGGGGACCGTCACCGGGCTCGACCCGCTGCTGGCCGCCGACGGCGTCGACGAGGCGCTCGACATCATGTTCGGCGGCACGCCCGAGTGGGGCCGGTTCGACCCGCTCCCCCACCACGTCCGGGTCGACCTGAGCGACACCGACACCCAGGTGTGGGTCCAGCTCGGCACGTTCAGCGGGACGTCCCCCGACGGTGTGGAGCTCTCCGGGGAGCCCGACATCTCGGCGGTGCCGGACCCGGGGGTCGACCCGGACGCCGTCGTCGAAGGACTGGCGTCCGACGTCGACGCGTGGCTGTGGCGGCGCCGTGACGACGCCGGGATCCACGTCGTCGGCGACCGCGAGGTCTACGACCGGTTCCGTGCGTGCGTGAACCAGCCGATCACGTGACGATCGCGCCTGTGCGAAGCCGCTGAAGGCAGACTGAAGCCGATCTGAAACCGAGCTGCCTGAGAGTGATGCCATGAACGTTTCCACGACACTCGCGGTCAGCGCCGAGGGCCTCGTCAAGAGGTTCGGTCGGCCAGGATCGAACACGGTGACCGCCGTCGACGGGATCGACCTGGAAGTACGTCGCGGCGAAGTCTTCGGCGTGCTCGGGCCGAACGGCGCCGGCAAGACCACCACGCTCTCGATGCTCGCCACGCTCCTGCCGATCGACGGCGGCCGGGCCAGCATCTTCGGCGTCGACGTCGCCTCGTCGCCCCACCAGATCCGGCAGCTCGTCGGCGTGACCGGGCAGTATGCCTCGGTCGACGAGAACCTGACGGCCGTCGAGAACCTCTACCTCTTCGGTCGTCTGCTCGGGCTGCCCAAGCCGCGCGCGAGGGCGACCGCCGACGACCTGCTGGGACGCTTCGGCCTCGAGGAGGCGGCGACGCGCCAGATCAAGAACTTCTCCGGCGGCATGCGCCGCAGGCTCGACCTGGCGGCCTCGCTCATCGCGCAACCGCCGCTGATCTTCCTCGACGAGCCGACCACCGGCCTCGACCCCCGCACCCGCGGGCAGATGTGGGACACCATCCGCGAGCTGGTCGCCAACGGGTCGACGATCCTGCTGACGACCCAGTACCTCGACGAGGCCGACCAGCTCGCCGACCGGATCGCGGTCATCGACCGCGGCCAGAAGGTCGCCGAGGGCACCTCCGACCAGCTCAAGGCGTCAGTCGGGAACTCGACCCTGCAGGTCCGGCTCGAGCACCGGGAGCTGACGGCACGGGCGGCGGCGATCGTCGAGCGCGTGCTCGGCGAGCACCCGGTCCTCACACCCGAGGCCGGCGGCCTCAACATCGCCCTGCCGGACCCGAACCGCGCGGCCGACGTGCTCATCGCGCTGCGGCAGGCGGACCTGTCCATCGCGACGGCCACCGTGCGTCAGCCGACGCTCGACGAGGTCTTCCTGGCCCTCACCGGCCATCACAGCGAGTCCGACGACGCCCACGGCGCAGACGAGGAGGTGGCCTGATGACCGCTGAGACGCTTCTCCCCCGGACCACGTCCACCGACGTCACCGAGCGGCGGCTGAGCTCGCGGCCGAGCCTTCAGGAGACCGTCGCCCAGACGCTCGCGATGGCGTGGCGGGCGCTGAAGAAGATGCGCCGCAACCCGGAGCAGTTCTTCGACGTCACCTTGCAGCCGATCCTGTTCACGGCGATGTTCGCCTACGTCTTCGGCGGCGCGGTGTCGGGATCGGTGCAGGACTACCTGCCGATCATGATCCCCGGCATCCTGGCCCAGACGGCGCTCACCGCCTGCATGGCGACCGGCACGCAGATGCGCGAGGACATGGACAAGGGCGTCTTCGACCGGTTCAAGGCGATGCCCATCGCCCGCATCGCACCGCTCGCAGGCCCCATGATGGCCGACCTGCTGCGCTACGGCATCGCGGCGACGATCACGATCGCCGTCGGCATGGCCATGGGCTACCGGCCTGACGGCGGTGCCGTCGGAGTCGTCGCCGGCTGGCTCCTCACCATCGTCGCCGGCTGGTCGCTGGCCTGGATCTTCGCGTGGCTCGGCACCGTGGCCCGCTCGGCCCAGGCGGTGCAGGGCATCGGCATGATGATCATGTTCCCGCTGACGTTCCTGTCCAACGCCTACGTCCCGGCGAAGACGATGCCCGACTGGCTGCAGACCTTCGTCAAGATCAACCCGGTCTCCCACGTGGTCACGGCCGTGCGCGACCTGATGAACGGCAACGGGCTCACGGCCGAGGTCGGCTGGGCGCTCGTCGCCTGCGCGATCGTCGTCGCGATCTTCGCGCCGCTCGCGGTGCGCAGCTACAGCCGCAAGATGTGACCTAGAGGGTCAGCAACAGCTCACGGGCCTCGTCCCGCACCGTCGGTGCGGGACGAGGCTCGTCGGACTTCTCCCCCAGGAGCTCCTCGGCCCAGTCGAGGTCGAGGCTGGGCAGCATCCGGTTGAACGAGAACGCGACGGCGTAGCCGAGGAGGCGTCTCGCCGCGGCGTGCGAGCCGCCACCCGTCAGCTCCCACACGCCCATCGCGAAGAGGCCGCAACCGACCACCGGATAGTCGAGGAACTCGTCCTCGTCGGCGAGGAGGGCGACCAGACGGTCGCGCAGCCCGTCCCGCTCCTTGCGTACGTCGACCGCCCGGCCGGCCCGGCAGTGAGCCGTGATCGACGCCGACTCGGGGAAGATCACCCACGGCGCGAAGTCGGCGGGCAGGTCGACGCCCGGCAGCCCGCGGTCGCGCAGCACCGTCACCGCCTCGCGGTATGCGGCCAGTCCGGCGTCGATCTCGCCGCGCGCGATCAGCAGCTCCGCGTGCCCGGCCAGGCGGCTGACGGCGCCGCCGAAGATCGACTGGCTCGCCTCGTTGGCGGCGACCTCGTCGAGGATCCGCTCCGCTTCGTCGAGATCGCCCAGCCGGATCGCGGCGAGCGCGAGCATCGACTGGGTCTGCGCCATGTCGTCCCAGGCGCCGATCGCCGTGAGGAGCGGGAGCGCCGTGGCGGCGTACGTCCTGGCCTCCGCGGTGTCGCCACCCTGCAGCGCGAGGCTGGCCAGCTGAGCGGTGAGCAGTGCCGCGGCCCAGGGGCCTTCCTCCTCGTCGTCGAGCGCGAGCGCCCGCCGGGCCATCGAGCGCGCACCCGCCAGATCACCGTTGTTCTCCAGGGCGCCGGTGGCCCAGGTCAGCGCGACGCGTGCGACGAGTCTGTCGGGGTCGTCGGTCAACCGGAGCAGGGCCTCGAGCTGGGCACCGCCCGCGGTGTCGGTGAGCGCAAGGACGACCCGCACGTTCGCGCGGGTGCGGGGATCGGTGGTCCCGGGGCCGAGCGCCCGGAGCCGCGCGACGACGTCGTCCATGCTCTCGCGGGAGAAGATCACCCGGTTGGTGATGATGGAGACGAGCACCGTCCGGAAGGCGTCCTCGAGGCCGGGCGTGACCGGCGCCGGCACGACGAGGTCCTCGACCTGGCGGGCGAGGTTGATGACCTTGAAGTGGCTGCCCTCCACCGTCCAGTAGCCGGCGAGGACGGTGAAGATACGGACGACCGTCGCGACGTCGTCGGCCGCCAGCGCGGCGCGGAGCACATCGAGGAGGTTGCCCTCCTCCGCACGCAACGCTGCCATGGTGGCGACCTGGTCGCGGCTGAAGAGGCGGGGGGCCGCCGTGTCGGCGACCGCGACCGCCCACTCCCGCTGCCGTGCCGCCGCCTCGGCGTCGTCGCCGGCGTCGACGAGCTGCATCCGCCCGAACTCGCGGACCGTCTCGAGCAGCCGGAACCGGATGTGCTCGCCCTCCTGCACCGTGACCAGCGACTGGTCCGCGAGCCCGGTGACCAGGTCGAGTGCGTCGGGCCCGGCGACAGCGGTCGCGCCGTCGAAGGAGAAGCCGTCGCGGAACACGCTGAGCCTGCGCAGCGCGACGCGCTGGTCCTCGCTGAGCAGGTTCCACGACCAGTCGATGACCGCGAGCAGGGTCTGGTGGCGCTCGGGGGCGTCGCGGCTGCCACCGCGCAGCAGCGCGAAGCGGTTGTCCAGCCTCCGCTCGATCTCGGCCACGCTCATCACGCGGATCTTGGCGGCGGCCAGCTCGACGGCGAGCGGCAGGCCGTCGAGGCGCGCCACCAGGCTCCGGACGGCCCCGGCGTCGAGGTGCACGCCGGGGCGCGCGGCGGTGGCCCGCTCCACGAACAGCGCAACACCGTCGTCGGTCGAGAGCTCGGGCAGCAGGTAGATGCGCTCCGCCGCCAGACCGAGCGGCGCCCGGGACGTGGTAAGCACGGTGAGTGCCGGGGTGCGCGCGATCACGGCCGAGACGAGGTCGGCGACCGCCTCGACGATGTGCTCGCAGTTGTCGAGGATGAGCAGGGACGACGCCGTGCCGACGGCGTCGACGATCCTGCCCACGACGTCCTCACGGCGGGGCCGACCGCGGGTGACGACGCTCTCACGGACTCCGAGGACGTCGGCCACCTCCAGCGCCACCCCGTCCGGCGACGCCACGCCCGCCAGCTCGACGAAGTGGACGACCGCCTGCTCGGCCTGCCGACCCACGACGTGGGCGAGCCGCGTCTTGCCCAGGCCGCCGGCCCCGACGATCGAGACGACCCGGGCGGCACGCACCATGGCCGTCACCGCGGCGACATCGGCCTCGCGACCGATGAGCGCGTCCGCGTCGAACCGCAGCCCCGAGCGCACCGGCCGGTCTCGGGCCAGCAGGTCCGCGTGCAGCCGCTGGAGCGACGGGCTCGGGTCGACCCCGAGACGGTCGGCGAGGTCCTCGCGGTAGGCCTCGAACCGCTCGAGTGCGGCCGGTACTCCGTGGACGTCGGCGATCGCGCGCAGCAGCGCCGCCGTCACCTGGTCGTCGGCCTCGGCGCGCTCGAGCAGCGGGAGGGCCTCGGCGTACCGCCCCTCGGCTGCCAGGCGCAGGCCCTCCGGACGCAGCGCCCAGGCGTCGACCTCGGCGGGGGCCAGCGCGAGCCGATAGCCGTACGCCGTCCGCTCGATCGCTGCGGGGGACGTGGCGGAGCGCGCGCGGGACACGACCACCTGGAGGGCCTTGGTCGGATTGGCCGGCTCGTCACCGGCCCAGACCTCCTCGACGAGAGCGTGCTCCCCGAGGCCACGGGTGCCGGCCTGCACGAGGGCGCGCAGCAGCGCGTGCGTCCGCTCCCCTGGGACCTGCCTGCCGTCCCAGGAGACCTCGTCGAGCACACGCAGCCGCAGCACGCCTGCGATCATGCCAAAGACGTGGGCTCAGGCACGCTGGACGGCGCCGGTCAGCTCGGCCGCCTTCGCGACCGCGGCATCCCGAGCGGCGCCGGCCTCGCCCTCGACCAGGGTCCGGTCGGGAGCGCGGAACCGCAGCGCGAAGGCCAGCGACTTCTTGCCCGCGCCGATCTGCTCGCCGGCGTACACGTCGAAGAGGCGAACGGACTCGAGCATCGGCCCCGCGCCCTCACGCAGCGCGGCCTCGACCGCCGCCGCCGTGACGGACTCGTCGACGACGAGCGCGACGTCCTCCTTCGCGACGGGGAACGTCGAGAACGCCGGCCCCGCCACGACCTCGGGCGCGAGCTCCATGAGCGTGTCCAGGTCGATGACGGCCGCTGCGCTGCGCTCCGGCAGCCCGTGGGCGCGGCACACGGTCGGGTGCAGCTCGCCGGCGAATCCGAGCGTCCGGTCACCGGCGGTGATCTTCGCGCAGCGTCCCGGATGCCACGGCATGACCGCGGCCGACTCGACCTCGATCGCGACGCCCAGCTCGTCCGCGAGGCGGCGGACCACGGCGACCGCGTCCTCCCAGCTCGCGGTGCGGCCCGCGCCCCACCAGCCGACGCGCTCCTGCTCGCCGGCGAACACGACCCCGAGCTCCGCCCACTGCCGTGGGATCGCCGCCAGCAGCGCGTCGAGCTCGACGTCGGTCGGGCGCCGGTCGACGCCGTAGATGGGCGCCGGGCCCTGGTCGGCCGGGATCGCGACCGTCTGCGTCTCGAAGAGCGTCACTCCGGCCGCACCACGGCCGAGGTTGCGACCGGCTGCCTCGAGGAGCCCCGGCAGGACCGTCGTGGTGTAGGACGGCGCCTCGCTCGAGAGCGGGTTCGCGAGCCGGACCGCGTGGCGGCGCGGGTCGTCGGCGGGCAGGCCCAGCGCGTCGAACGACGCCTCGCCGACGAACGGGAAGCTGACGACCTCCACGGCTCCGGCGCCTGCCAGCACCCGGCCGACGCGGCGCCGGAGCCGCTGTGCCCGGGTCAGCCCGCGGCCGGTCGCGCGACGCGGCAGCACACTCGGGACCTGGTCGTAGCCGACGATGCGGACGACCTCCTCGACGAGGTCGTAGCCGTCGTTGAGGTCGGGCCGATAGGTCGGCACCTGCGCAGTCAGCAAGTCGCCCTCGACCGTCACGCGGCAGCCGATCGCCTCCAGGTGCGCGACGCTCGTCGCGGCGTCGATCGCGATGCCGGAGATCCGCGCCGGGAGGTCGCTCGCGATCGTGATGCTGCGCGGCCGGGGCGGCTCGCCCGCGACGGTGATGCCGGAGTCGGCCACGCCGCCGCCGTGCTCGACGAGCAGCTCGACGACCCGCTGGGCGGCGACCGGCGGCAGCAGCGGGTCGACGCCGCGCTCGAAGCGCTTGGACGCCTCCGAACCAAGCTTGTGCCGACGCTGGGTGCGGAAGACGCTCGTCGGCTCGAAGTGCGCGGCCTCGACGACGATGTCGGTGGTCGTCGGGGAGATCTCGGTCGACGCACCCCCCATCACACCGGCGAGGCCGATCGGGCCGGAGTCATCGGTGATGAGCAGATCCTCGGGCGACAGCTCGCGGACGACGTCGTCGAGGGTGGTGAGCTTCTCCCCCTCGCTCGCCCGGCGTACGACGATCGGCCCCTGCAGCTTGGCGCGGTCGTAGGCGTGGATCGGCTGGCCGAGCTCGAACATCACGTAGTTGGTGACGTCGACGGCGAGGGAGATCGACCGCACGCCGACGGCCTCGAGCCGCTCCTTGATGTACGCCGGCGTCGGCGCCGACGGGTCGAACCCGGTCACGGTCCGAGCCACGAAGTAGGGGCAGCCGTCGGTGTCGGCGAGGTCGACCGCGTGGCCGGCGTCGTCGGCCTGCGGGAAGTCGATCTGCGCCGGGTCGTGGAAGGGCGCCCCGAACCCGAGCGCCGCCTCCCGCGCCACGCCTCGGAGGCTGAGCGCGTACGCCCGGTCGGGGTTGATCTCGAACTCGACGATCTCCTCGCCGAAGCCGAGCACGCCGCGCGCGTCCGTGCCCGGGTCGGGTGCGTCCTCGGGCAGCACGATGATGCCGTCGTGGTCGTCGCCGAGCCCGAGCTCGCGGGCCGAGCAGATCATGCCGGCCGAGAGGTGGCCGTAGGTCTTGCGCTCGGAGATGCGGAAGTCGCCCGGAAGCACACCTCCGGGCAGGATCACGACGACCTTGTCGCCCGGCGCGAAGTTGTGGGCGCCGCAGACGATGCCCTGGGGCTGCCCGGTGCCGTTGGCGTCGCCGACGTCGACGGTGCACCAGTTGATCGTCTTGCCGTTCTTCTGCGGCTCCGGCTCCATGGTGAGCACGCGGCCGACGACCAGCGGGCCCTCGATGCCGGCGCCGGAGGTCTCGATCGCCTCCAGCTTGAGCCCGAGCATCGTCAGCCGGTCGGTGAGCGCCTCGGTGCTGAGGTCGGCCGGCAGGTCGACGTACTCCTTGATCCAGGAGACGGGGGCCTTCACAGTTCACTCCCAAATGCCGTGGTGAAGCGGACGTCGCCCTCGAAGAGGGCGCGCAGGTCCTCGAGGCCGTGCCGGAACATCAGCGTCCGGTCGATGCCCATCCCGAAGGCGAAGCCGGTGTAGCGGTCGCTGTCGACGCCGCACGCGCGCAGGACGCGCGGGTTGACGATGCCGCAGCCGCCCCACTCGATCCAGCCCTCGCCCCGACAGGTGCGGCAGGACTCCGAGCTCCCTGCCTTCAAGCCGGAGCCGCGGCAGACGAAGCACGTGAGGTCGACCTCGGCGGACGGCTCGGTGAAGGGAAAGTACGACGGCCGGAACCGCGTCGTGATGCCCTCGCCGAACATCGCGCCGGCGAAGTGGTCGAGCGTGCCCTTCAGGTGCCCCATCGTGATGCCCTCGTCGATGGCGAGCCCCTCGACCTGGTGGAACATCGGGCTGTGCGTCGCGTCGTACTCGTCGGTGCGGAACACGCGGCCCGGACACACGACGTAGATCGGGGGCGTCGTCGTCAGCATCGTGCGCGCCTGCACGGGTGAGGTGTGGGTGCGCAGCACGAGGTGGTCCTCGGGCGGGTCGGTCCAGAACGTGTCCTGCATCGTGCGGGCCGGGTGGTCCGGGCCGAGGTTGAGCGCGTCGAAGTTCAGCCACTCCGCCTCGATGACCGGGCCTTCGGCGACCTCCCAGCCCATGCCGACGAAGATGTCGGCGATCAGCTCGGCGCCCGTGGTGAGCGGGTGCCGGGCACCGGCGGGACGGCGGTCGGTCGGCAGGGTGACGTCGACGGCCTCCTCGACGAGGATGCGGGCCTCGTGCTCGGCCTCGAGCACCGTCTGCCGCTCAGCGAGCGCCTTGTTGACGGCACCGCGGGCCTGACCGATGCGCTGGCCGGCCTCCTTGCGGGCCTGCGGCGGCAGCGCGCCGATCTCCCGGTTCGCCAGGGCGAGCGCCGAGCGGTCGCCGGCATGCTCGAGGCGGACCTGCTTGAGCTGCTCGAGGTCCTGTGCTCCGGCGATGGCCGCGAGCGCGGCATCGCGGGCGGCATCCACCTCCTCCGCCTTCAAAGGGGTGACCTCCACAGGGTCGTAGTCGGTGTTCGGGCCGGACATCGTTGCCTTTCCCAGCAGGTGACGTGCGGGCCAAGTCTAGGAACGTCGGCCAGCCCGCGGCGAACCGGTTCCGTTCCGCGGTCCCCTGACGGACCCAGGGGGCGCTCCTGCGGTGCCCGGCGCGCTCAGAGCCCGGCGATCGCCGCCGCGCCGCGGTGCAGCTCGCGGCGTACGTCGGCGTCGTCCTCGCCACCGGAGACGAGCTCGGCGGCCGAGCGGACGAGACCCGCGATCATCAGTGCCCGCACCCGGCGCACCTCGGCGGTCTCGGCGCCGCCGGACAGCAGGACGCCGTCGAGCGTGGCATAGAGCTCGCGGTGACGTCGCCCGAAGTGCTCGACGACGTCGGGCGGCATCTCCTCCGAGGCGGCGGCTGCCTCCATGAGGGCACGGTGCGCGCCGTCGGTGAAGAAGTCGAGCTGGACGTCCAGCCATGCCTTCAGCGTCTCGGCCGCGGGCGCTGCCCCGGCGACCACTTCCCGTGAGCGGTCCACCAGCGGGTCCATCTCCAGGTCGAACCAGCGCTCGAGGATGTGCGCCTTCGTCGGGAAGTACCGGTAGAGCGACGTCCGGCGCAGCCCCACCTCGGCGGCGATGTCGCCGAGGGAGACCGCGGCGACGCCGCGCTCGGAGAAGAGCCGGCGCGCGGCGTCCACGACCGCGGCCTCCTGGGAGGCGACATGCTCCGCGATCGACGGACCGGTGATCCGGGGCATGGCGTCCCTTCTGCTCAGCGTTCAGGTGGTCGACTCGGCCAGGACCCGTCCACGCTGCAGGTGAACGCGACGATCGGCGCGTGCGGCCTGGTCGGGGTCGTGGGTGACGACCAGCGTAGCGGCGCCGGCTCGGCGCGCCTCGGAGATCAGCACGTCCATCACGGCGTGGCCGCGCTCAGGATCGAGCGACGCCGTGGGCTCGTCGGCCAGCACGATCGTGGGCGCGTTCATCAGCGCCCGCGCGATCCCGACCCGCTGGCGCTCTCCGCCGGAGAGCTCGGCCGGTCGGGCGTCGAGCCGGTCGCCCAGACCGACCTGCTCGAGCAGCTCGACAGCACGGCGCCGCGCCGCGCGGTCGAGCCTCCCGGCGATGTGCGCGACGACCTCGACCTGCTCGCGCGCCGTCAGCGCGGGGAGCAGGTTGGGCGACTGGTAGACGATGCCGACGAGGTCGCCCCGCAACCGCGTGCGCCGCCGCGCCGACACGGACGTGGCGTCGACGTCGCCGAGCAGGACGCGGCCGGTGTCGGGCGACCGCAGCAGGCCGGCGACGGCGACGAGCGTCGACTTCCCGGAGCCGGAGGCGCCGCTGAGAGCGACGGTCTCACCGGCCCGGACGGTGAGGTCGACCTCGTCGAGCAGGACTCGCCGGCCGGTGCCGTCCGGAACGGCGACGGAGACGTTCTCGAGGTGGAGTGACATGTGGTGCTCCTCTGGTCGGTGTGCTCTAGTCGGCGCTTCGCAGCGCGAGGGTGGGATCGACCGAGGTGACCCGCCGCACCCCGGCCAGGCAGCCGAGGACGCCGACCACGACGAGAAGGGTCAGCGCGGACACCGCCGGCCCGACGGCGAGGCGGAACGGCACAGCGGTGGACCCGACCAGGCTGCCGACGCCGAAGGCCGCCAGGCCGCCGACCAGCGTCGCGAGCACCAGCACGATGACGAGCTGGCCGACCGCGTCGCGCACGACGTAGGCGCGGGAGGCGCCGAGGGCTCGCAGCAGGGCGATCTGGCGCGAGCGCTGCATGGTCCAGACGATGAAGAAGGCGCCGACGATGAGCGCGGAGATCACCAGCAGGAACCAGCGGATCATGGACATGGTCTGCGTCTCGCCGCTGTAGCCCGGCGACCCGGCGTACGCCGCCTCCTTGGTCACCGTCTGGGTCCCGCGGACGCGGTCGATCCGATCGGCCGCGCCGGCGATCGCGCCCGGGTCGTCGGCGCGCAGCGCGATGGCGGAGAAGCGCCCCTCGGCCCCCGTGCCGTAGAGCAGGCGCTGCCAGGTCTCGAGGCTGGTGAAGGCGATGTCGACGTGGCCGTAGGAGCCGGCATAGGTGAAGCCGAGCACGGGCAGCCGTTCGTCGACGCCGACGATCGTGAGCTCGTCGCCCACCGAGATTCCCTGGGCCTCGAACTCGTGGCTGAGCACCAGACCCGGACGGCCGGCGAGCGCGGCCTCGGCGTCCCGGCGCGGCGCCAGGAAGGAGCCCGCCGGGACGCCGACGAGCGCCACGTCGACCGTCCGTCCCGACGAGGTGCGGGCGTTGACGAAGGACACGCCGAGAGGCGAGGCCTGCACGCCGTCGACCTCGGTCCACGGCGCGAGGTCCGACGCGGTGAGGGTGGACCGGCTGAACGTCTCGTCCGCTCCCCGCTGGAAGGCGAGATGCGTCATCGGCAACCGGCGAAGGCCGGAGATGCCGTCGTCGACCAGGCCGTTGGCCAGTCCGGACAGCAACGTGGTCAGCAGGGCGATCAGCGCGATCACCGCGCCGACCAGCAGGAAGCGCCCGCGGGCGCTGCGAAGCTCACGGAGTGCGACGAACACGCGCCACCTCGATCTTTGTCGACACCATGTCACTACCTTAGCAACATGGTGTCGACAACACGAACCGGCCCGCCGTGCGGGGAGGCTCGCGCGGATCGCCGCGGGGTCAGAGCAGCAGCACACCCGCGACGATCAGACCGAGCACCTTGACGACCTCGAGTCCGACGTACCAGAGATGGGCGTGCGACCGCGGCCCCTCGGCGCCGGCCAGGACGGCGTCCGAGCGACGCGACAGTGCCGGCCGTACGGCGACCAGCTGGACCGCCAGCACGGCCACCGCCACCGAGGCCGCGACCACGGCCGCCCGGCTCTCGTCGCCCACGGCGAGTGCGGCCGACAGCACGACGGCGAGCACGACCTCGACAGCGTTGAGCGCCCGGAAGACCAGCCGACCGATCGCCAGTCCGGTGCGCAGGTCGAGACCCGGCGCCCGGAACTTCAGCGGCGCTTCGAGGAACGAGATCGCCAGCACCATGCCCAACCAGAGCCAGCTGACAGCGGTGGCGACCCCCGTCACGCCGAGACCAGCTCGCGGTCGGGCCCGAAGATCTCGTAGTGGATGCGGTCGTCGGCGACGCCGCGGCCGACCAGCGCGGACTTCACGCCGGCCATGAACGGCAACGGGCCGCACAGGTAGACGTCGGCGTCCACCGGCAGCTCGACGCCGTCGAGGTCGATGCGCCCGCGGTAGAGCGTGTCGCCGGCGGAACGCACGCCCAGGTCCTCGTACCAGCGGTGCAGCGAGGCACCGGGGATCGAGTCGACCAGCTCGGCGAGCTCGGCCCGGTGCGCATGGCGGCTCGGCGAGCGGTCGGCGTGCAGGACGACCACCTCGCGTCGCGACGACGTCCGACGCAGGTGGTGCAGGAAGCCGATCATCGGCGTGATGCCGATGCCGGCGGAGACCAGCACCAGGGGCGAGCCTCCTTCGGTCAGCTCCAGCTCACCGAAGGGCGTCGACACCTCGAGCATGTCGCCCTCGAAGACGTTGTCGTGCAGGAAGTTCGAGACCTCACCCGCCGGGACGATGGCGTCCGCGTCACGCTGCGCCGGGACAGCCTTGACCGAGATGCCCCAGGCGCTCTGCCCAGGTGCCCGGGTCAGGCTGTACTGGCGGATCTGGCGGGCACCGTCGGGCAGGCGCACGGCGACCGAGACGTACTGGCCGGGACGGGCGGCGGGCAGCGGGCCGCCGTCGGGGGCCTCGAGGGTGAACGCGACCGTGTCGCGCGACTCGTGGACGCGCCGGCGTACGACGAGGGTGCGCCAGACGTCACCGGGGGCGACCCCCGCCTCGGCGTACAGGCCCTTCTCGATGTCGACGAGCGCGTGGGCCATGTGCCAGTAGACCTCGTCCCAGGCGGACGCGACCTCCGGCGTGATCGCCTCGCCGAGCACCTCGACGATGGCAGCGAACAGGTGCTCGTGCACGATCGGGTACTGGTCCTCGCGGACGCCGAGCGAGGCGTGCTTGTGCGCGATGCGCGCCAGCACGGCCCGCGGATCGGGACCGTCCTCGGCGACGAGCAGGGTGGCGTACGTCGCGATGGCGCCGGCGAGGGCGCGCTGCTGGTCGCCCTGCGCCTGGTTGCCACGGTTGAACAGATCGCGCTCGAGCTCGGGGTGCGCCGCGAACATGCGTCGGTAGAAGACCGGCGTGATGTCCCCGATGGCCGCTCCGATGACCGGCAGGGTGGCACGGACGACCTGGCGCGAGGTTGCGGACAGCATGGGCGATGACTCCTTCATCATGGGGGATCAGTCCTGCGGACGAGGACCGAGACTGAGCAGCAGCGACTGGGTCGGCGCGGCCGAGACGTCGGCGACCGTGAGCGGGTCGAGCGCGGCGAAGAACGCCTCCTGCGCGACCCGGAGCGCTCCGCGCAGGCGGCAGCCGGCGCGGAGCGGGCACGGGTTGGCGCCCTCGCACTCGACGACCTCGCGGCCTTGCTCCGGACCGCCTTCGAGCCGACGGACCACCGACCCGATCGAGATCGCCCCGGCGTCCTCGGCCAGCCGCAGGCCGCCGTTGCGTCCGCGGCGGGCATCGACGACACCGAGCCCGCTCAGCGCCGTCACGACCTTCGTCGCGTGCGCGTAGCTGACGTTGAGCTGTTCGGCGAGCGCGCCGGTCGTCGCGGTCCCGTCCTCCCCCAGCACGGCGAGTCGCATCAGGATGCGGAGGGCCAGATCGGTGAACCCGGTCAGCTGCATGACCCCATGCTAGAGAAATTCGTATTTGAGATGCTACTTAAGGCGTATGACCCTTGTCACTCCGGTACCGGATGTGCTGATAGTGATCCATGGCCGGACTGGACGGCGCCGCGAGCGATCTACTCCTGCGCGCCGGCAGGTTCTTCTCCCGCTGGGACGAGACCGACGACGGGCGCGCGGTGTTCCGCAAGGGCGGCCGTGCGGGCGATGTCTTCTACCGGGACCGCTGGAGCCACGACAAGGTCGTTCGCTCCACCCATGGCGTGAACTGCACGGGGTCGTGCTCGTGGAACGTCTACGTCAAGGACGGCATCATCACGTGGGAGACGCAGGCGACCGACTACCCGTCGGTCGGCCCCGACCGACCGGAGTACGAGCCCCGCGGATGTCCGCGTGGCGCGGCGTTCTCCTGGTACACCTACTCCCCCACCCGGGTGCGCTACCCCTACGCACGGGGCGTGCTGGTCGAGATGTACCGCGATGCCAAGAAGCGGCTGGGCGATCCCGTGCTGGCATGGGCGGACCTCCAGGCCGATGCCGTGCGACGCCGGCGCTACCAGCAGGCCCGCGGCAAGGGCGGCCTCGTCCGGGTCAGCTGGTCGGAGGCCGTCGAGATGGTCGCCGCGGCCCAGGTGCACACCATCAGGACGCACGGGCCCGACCGCAACATCGGCTTCTCGCCGATCCCTGCCATGTCGATGGTGTCGCACTGCGTCGGCACCCGCTACACGCAGCTCATCGGCGGCGTGATGACGTCGTTCTACGACTGGTACGCCGACCTGCCGGTCGCCAGCCCGCAGGTCTTCGGCGACCAGACCGACGTCCCCGAGTCCGGAGACTGGTGGGACGCGAGCTATCTGGTCATGTGGGGCTCGAACGTCCCGGTGACCCGCACGCCCGACGCGCACTGGATGACGGAGGTGCGCTACCGGGGCACCAAGGTCGTGACGGTCAGCCCTGACTACGCCGACAACACCAAGTTCGCCGACGAGTGGCTGCCGGCGGCCGCCGGGACCGACGCTGCGCTGGCGATGGCGATGGGGCACGTGATCCTGCGCGAGTTCCTGGTCGACCGCGTCACGCCGTTCTTCGCCGAGTACGTGCGCACGTACACCGACCTGCCGCACCTGGTCCGGCTCGACGAGCACCCCGACCACCCTGGCTCCTACGTCGCCGGCAAGTTCCTGACGGCCGCCGATCTCGACCCGGTGAGCCACGGCGCCGATGAGGACCAGTGGAAGACGGTCCTCATCGACGAGGCGAGCGGTCGCCCCGTCGTGCCCAACGGGTCGATGGGCTTCCGCTACGCCGACTCCGGGGTGGGCCGCTGGAACCTCGACCTCGAGGGAGTCACGCCGCTGCTCAGCCTCCTCGACGACGGCTCGACCGGCTCGACCAGCCCGACCGGCCCGACCAGCGAGGCGGTCGAGGTCGTGCTCCCGGCCTTCGTCGACCCCGACGGCAGCGGCTCGGTGCTGCGCCGCGGCGTCCCCGCGCGACGGATCGGCGGCCACCTCGTCACGACGGTCTTCGACCTGTTGCTGGCGCAGTACGGCGTCGGTCGACCGGGCCTGCCGGGCGCGTGGGCCTCCGGCTACGACGACGCCTCCACGCCGTACACACCGGCGTGGCAGGAGGAGATCACCTCGGTGCCGGCGCAGGCCTGCATCCGCGTCGCCCGCGAGCTCGCCACCAACTCGGAGGAGTCGGGAGGCCGCTCGATGATCATCATGGGCGCCGGCATCTGTCAGTGGTTCCACGGCGACGCGACCTATCGGGCCGTCCTCGCGCTGCTGATGCTCACCGGCGCCATGGGCCGCAACGGCGGCGGTTGGGCCCACTACGTCGGCCAGGAGAAGTGCCGACCCATCACGGGGTGGATCTCGCTGGCCAACGGCCTGGACTGGAGCCGCCCACCGAGGACGATGACGGGCACGTCGTTCTGGTACATGCACACCGACCAGTGGCGCAACGACGGCTACAGCACGGACTCACTGGCCTCGCCGCTGGCGCGCGGGCACGTCCGCGGTCACACCGCCGACACGATCGCGGCGTCGGCCCGGATGGGATGGATGCCGTTCTACCCGCAGTTCGACGCCAACCCGCTGGACGTCGCCGACCAGGCGGCGGCCGCCGTCGAGGCCGGCGAGGCGCCGGACGCTCCGTCGTACGTCGTCCGAGCGCTGAAGGAGGGCCGGCTGCGCGCCGCGATCGACGACGTCGACGCACCCGAGGCCTGGCCACGGACCCTGATCCTGTGGCGCTCCAACCTCTTCGGCTCCTCGGCGAAGGGCGACGAGTACTTCCTCCGGCACCTGCTCGGCACCCACCACAACGTGCTCGGTCACGACGGCGCGGGCGGTGAGAACCCCGCGGCGCCGCGACCCGAGAGCGTCCGCTGGCACGACGAGGCACCGGAGGGCAAGCTCGACCTGCTCGTCTCGGCCGACTTCAGGATGACCTCGACGACGCTTCTCTCCGACGTCGTCTTCCCCGCTGCCACCTGGTACGAGAAGCACGACCTCTCCTCGACGGACATGCACCCGTACGTGCACGCCTTCTCCCCCGCGATCGACCCGCCGTGGGAGGCACGCACCGACTTCGAGCTCTTCCACTCGCTGGCGCGCGCGCTGTCCGACATGTCGAGGACGCACCTCGGGACGCGCAAGGACCTGGTGAGCGTGCCGCTCCTGCACGACACCCCCGGCGAGACCGCGCAGCCCGGCGGCGTCGCACGTGACTGGAGGCAGGAGGGTGTGGCGGCCGTGCCCGGCCGGAACACCCCCGTCTTCGCCGTGGTGGACCGCGACTACACCGCGATCGCCGACAAGCTCGCCGCCGTCGGTCCGCTCGCCGACAGCCTGGGCTTCACCGTCAAGAACGTCACCTTCCGGCTCGAGCACGAGACGGCCCGGCTCGCCGAGGGCAACGGCGTCATGTCCCACGGTCCGGCCGCCGGCAGGCCCGCGATCGACACGGACGCCAAGCTCGCCGAGGCCATCCTCACCTTCTCGGGGACGACGAACGGCGAGCTCGCCGCCCAGGGCTTCCGGACGCTCGAGGAGCGCGTCGGCAAGCCGCTCGCCGACCTCGCCGAGGGCTCGGAGGAGAAGCGGATCACCTTCCGGCAGACGCAGACGGCACCCGTCCCGGTCATCACCTCGCCGGAGTGGTCCGGCTCCGAGACGGGCGGACGCCGTTACGCGCCGTTCACGGTGAACATCGAGCGGCTCAAGCCGTTCCACACGCTGACCGGCCGGATGCACTTCTACCTCGACCACGACTGGATGACCGACCTCGGCGAGGCGATGCCGATCTACCGGCCGCCGCTCGACATGCACCGCCTCTTCGACGAGCCGCGGCTGGGTCCCGACGGGGCGGCGACCGTGACCGTGCGCTACCTGACGCCTCACTCGAAGTGGTCGATCCACTCCGAGTACCAGGACAACCTGTTCATGCTGTCCCTCTCGCGTGGTGGGCCGACCGTCTGGATGAGCCCGGCGGACGCGACCTCGATCGGCGCAGCCGACAACGACTGGGTCGAGGTGACCAATGCGAACGGCGTGCTCGTGGCGCGCGCCGTCGTCAGCCACCGCATGCCGGCCGGCGTTGTCTACGTGCACCACGCCCAGGAGCGCACGATCGACGTCCCGAAGTCCGAGGCCACCGGTCGCCGGGGCGGCATCCACAACTCGGTCACCCGCCTGCTGGTGAAGCCAACCCACCTGATCGGCGGCTACGCCCAGCTGTCCTACACGTTCAACTACCTCGGCCCGACCGGCAACCAGCGCGACATGGTCGCCACGGTCAGGAGACGGAGCCAGGAGGTGCGTTACTGATGCGCGGAGCACGAACATGCGCGTGATGGCCCAGATGGGCATGGTGATGAACCTCGACAAGTGCATCGGGTGCCACACGTGCTCGGTGACCTGCAAGCAGGCGTGGACCAACAGGGCCGGCACGGAGTACGTCTGGTTCAACAACGTGGAGACCCGTCCCGGCCAGGGATATCCGCGGCAGTACGAGGACCAGGAGCGGTGGCGCGGAGGCTGGACCGTCGACGGGAACGGCCGGCTCCGGCTCCGAGCCGGTGGCCGGCTCAAGAAGCTGCTCACGATCTTCTCCTCGCCGGTGCAGCCGGAGCTGTCCGACTACTACGAGCCCTGGACCTACGACTACGCGACGCTCGTGAACGCGCCGCTCGGCGACGACTTCCCCGTCGCCCGACCGAAGTCGCTGATCACCGGCGAGGACACGAAGGTGACCTGGTCGGCCAACTGGGACGACAACCTGGGCGGCGCCAGCGAGCTCGGACACCTCGACCCGATCGTCGCGAAGGTCCGGCGCGAGTCCGAGGACAGGATCCGGTTCGAGTTCGAGCAGACGTTCATGTTCTACCTGCCACGCATCTGCGAGCACTGCCTCAACCCGTCCTGCATGGCGTCCTGCCCGTCCGGCGCGATCTACAAGCGCGCCGAGGACGGCATCGTGCTGGTGGACCAGGACCGCTGCCGCGGCTGGCGCCAGTGCATCACCGGCTGCCCGTACAAGAAGATCTACTTCAACCACAAGAGCGGCAAGGCGGAGAAGTGCACGCTCTGCTACCCGCGGGTCGAGGTCGGGCTGCCGACCGTCTGCTCGGAGACCTGCGTCGGCAGGCTGCGCTACCTGGGCCTCTTCCTCTACGACGCCGACGCGGTCACCGCGGCCGCCTCCGTCGCTGACGAGAAGGACCTCTACGAGGCCCAGCTCGACCTGATGCTCGACCCCGACGACCCCGAGGTCGTCCGCGCTGCTCAGGCCCAGGGCATCCCGGCGGACTGGCTGGACGCCGCGCGACGGTCCCCGGTCTACGCCCTCGCGAAGCGCTACCGCGTGGCTCTGCCCCTTCATCCGGAGTACCGCACGATGCCGATGGTCTGGTACGTGCCACCGCTGTCCCCTGTCGTCGACCTCCTCCGGGAGCAGGGCCACGACGCAGAGGCCGCCGGCAGCCTGTTCGGCGCGATCGATGCGCTGCGCATCCCGGTGGAGTACCTCGCCGAGCTCTTCACCGCCGGCGACACGGCCGTCGTCGACCGGGTGCTGAAGCGACTGGCTGCGATGCGCGCCTACATGCGCGACATCAGCCTCGGCCGTGAGCCGGACGCCTCCATCCCCGCTGCGGTCGGGATGACCGAGGAGTCGATCTACGAGATGTACCGCCTGATGGGCATCGCGAAGTACGAGCAGCGCTACGTCATCCCGAAGGCCCACGTCGAGGACGCGCACGCGCTCGAGGAGATCGGCTGCTCGCTCGACTACGACGAGGGCCCGGGGATGTACGGCGCCGGCCCGCTGGGCGAGGCGAGCGGGCGGGCGGTGCCGGTCGCCGTCGAGACGTTCCACGCACTGCGCGAGCGCCAGACGACCGATCAGCCCGCCTCGGACGAGTCGCTGCGCGGCCGCGTCAACCTGCTCAACTGGGACGGGAACGGTCGTCCGAGTGGCCTCTTCCCCGATCGGGCCGCCGGCAGACCGGGCGAGGCCGACGCGGATCCGGACGGAGGGCCGGACCGATGAGCCGGACCGACTGGCGCGTGGTGCACCAGGTCGCCGCCTGGTGCCTGGGATACCCGGACGATCGACTGCTGGACCGGCTCCCGTTGCTGCGTGACGCACTCGCCGAGCAGCGCCGCAGCGAGCCGGTCCGGCTGCTCAGCCGGTTCGTCGAGCACCTCGCGCGCGCCGCGGGCGAGGACCTGCGGACGGCGTACGTCGCCACGTTCGACCTCGACCGGCACCAGACCCTCTACCTGTCCTACTGGACGGACGGCGACACCCGACGGCGTGGCGAGACGATCGCGGGCATCAAGCAGCGTTACCGCTCCAGCGGGTGGCTGGTCGACACCCACGGGGACCTCCCCGACCACCTGCCGATGGTGCTGGAGTACGCGGCACTCGCCGACCCGGCCGGTGGGCGCGCGCTGCTGCAGGAGCACAGGCCGAGCCTCGAGCTGATCCGGATCGCGCTGACCGAGCGCGGCTCGCCGTACGCCGACGTGCTGACAGCGGTCTGCGCGACCCTGCCCGGCCGATCGCCGAAGGACCGCGCCGAGGCGATGGCGCTCGGACGAGCCGTCCCCCCGACGGAGACCGTCGGCATCGGTCCCGACGGCGGCGTCCCGGTGCTGCTGGGCTTCCCGACGAGCCGGCCCGGAACGGTGGAGGGCTGATGGACGTCGCACTCTGGGGCGTGCTGCCCTACCTCGTCATCGCGATCCTCGTCCTCGGCACCGTGTGGCGCTACCGGTACGACAAGTTCGGCTGGACGACCCGCTCGTCCCAGCTCTACGAGTCCCGGCTGCTGCGGATCGGATCCCCGCTCTTCCACTTCGGCCTGCTCGTCGTCATCGCGGGCCACGTGGTCGGTCTGCTGGTGCCGAAGTCGTGGACCGAGGCCTTCGGCGTCAGCGAGGGGATGTACCACGGCAACGCGCTCTTCTGGGGGATCATCGCGGGCACCTGCACGCTCGTCGGGATCGGGATCCTGATCTACAGGCGTCGCACGACCGGCCCCGTCTTCATGGCGACAACGACCAACGACAAGGTGATGTACGTCGTCCTGGTCGGCGCCCTCGTCCTGGGACTGTGGACGACGGTGGTGGCCGTCGCGGCCGGTCACGACGCGGCCGACTACCGCGAGACCGTCTCCCCCTGGTTCCGCTCGCTCTTCCGGCTGCAGCCCGACGTCGACGCGATGGCGGCCGCGCCGATCCAGTTCCACGTGCACGCCCTGGTCGGCATGCTGCTCTTCGCGATCTGGCCGTTCACCCGGCTCGTGCACGCCTTCACGGCGCCGCTGCACTACCTGTTCCGTCCCTACATCGTCTACCGCAGCCGCGACGTGGGATCACGCGGAGCCCGCGCCGCGCGACCCGGCTGGTCTCCCGTCGGCACGGCGGACCGCGACCGAGGAGTGACCCGATGACCGGTCAGATGAAGAACCTGGCGCTCGCCACCTGGGCGTTCGCGATCAGCTTCTGGGCGTGGAACATGATCGCCCCGCTCGGCGTCCGCTACACCGAGCAGCTCGGCCTGTCGGCCACCCAGAAGTCCGTCCTCGTCGCGGTCCCCGTCCTGGTCGGCTCGGTCGGGCGCATCGTCGCTGGCGTGCTCACCGACCGCTTCGGCGGGAGGCGCATGTTCCCGGTCCTTCTCGTGCTCGCGGCGCCCTTCGTGCTCCTCGTCGCCTTCGCCGGCAACCACGCCTCCTACGGCCTGCTCCTTCTCTTCGGGTTCTTCCTGGGCGTCGCGGGGACGACGTTCGCCGTGGGCATCCCCTTCGTCAACGCCTGGTTCGACCCGTCGCGACGCGGCTTCGCGACCGGTGTCTTCGGCGCGGGGATGGGCGGCACCGCCCTGTCGGCCTTCTTCACCCCGCGCTTCGTGAACTGGTTCGGCTACACGGCCACCCACGTGATCATCGCCGTCGCCCTGGTCGTGACCGCCGGGATCGTCTGGCTCTGGCTGCGCGACTCGCCGCGGTGGACGCCCAACACCGAACCCGCTGTGCCCAAGCTGGCAGCGGCGGCGAAGCTGCCCGTCACCTGGCAGATGGCGTTCCTCTACGCGGTCTGCTTCGGCGGCTTCGTCGCCTTCTCGACGTACCTCCCGACCTACCTGAAGGACGTCTACGGCTTCGGTCTCACCGACGCGGGGACACGAACGGCAGGGTTCGCCGTCGCCGCCGTCATCTGCCGGCCGATCGGCGGGACGCTCGCCGACCGGGTCGGACCACGCGTGATCGCGGGCATCTCGTTCGGCGGTGCGGCCGTGATGGCGGTCGACCTCGCCTTCGTGCCCCCGCTCGAGGTGCCCGCCGGCATGTCGTTCGTGCTCATGGCGGCCTTCCTCGGCCTGGGCACGGGTGGCGTCTTCGCCTGGGTGGCCGAGCTCGCGCCGGCCGCGCGCGTCGGCTCGGTCACGGGGATCGTCGGAGCCGCCGGCGGGCTGGGCGGCTTCTTCCCACCGCTCGTGATGGGTGCGACGTACGACGAGGCGGCCCACCGGTACACGATCGGGTTGCTCCTGCTCTGCGTGGTCGCGGTCTGTGCGCTGCTCTACACGATCGTCGGCATGCGACGCCGCGTCGTCGAGCGACCGGCCTAGCGTCGCCCGCCCGCCGACGACGCGTCGATCTCGGCACGACGCAGCCGGACCACCTGCTCGAAGACGTCGACGGGCAGCGGGTCGGCGAGGTCGACGTGGATCGAGCCCGCCTTCTCGGAGGTGTCCACGCCGGGGAGCTGGTGCGCCACCGAGCCACTGAACGGGATCACCGAGACGCCTGTCCTCGTCGCCATCACGCTGACCAGCCCCTTCCCGCGATAGAGGTACGCCGGCATCGCATAGCTGCGCCCGACCACGGCGTCCGGCACCAGTCCGGGGACGCGCGAGTAGTAGTCCTCGATGAGCCGACGCTTGTCCGGCTCGACGTCGGCGAGGTAGTCGGCGATCGCCTGCGGCTCCTCCGTGGTCATCAGAACTCCATCTCGCCGTGTGGCCAGGTCGTCTCGATCCGTGCACCGCCCTGGGCTGCGTCGGTCACCGTGACGGTGCCACCGTGCGCCTTGACCAGACCGCCGACCAGGTAGAGGCCCAGCCCCGATCCGGCGCTCGCGCCACCCTTCCAGAACTTCGTGAAGACCCGCTTGCGCAGCTCCACGGGGATGCCGTCCCCCTCGTCCTCGACCGTGAGGGTGACGAGGTCGGGGCCCGCGCTCACGTGGACGCTGACCGTGCCCTCGCCGTGGCGGATGCCGTTCTCGACCAGGTTCGTGACGACCTGGGTGAACTTGTCCGGGTCGACGGTGATCGACGGCAGGTCGGGCTCCGCGTGCAGCTCGACCTGGCGGCTGGTCGTCTGCTGCACCGAACCCACGACCCGCTCCGCGAGCACCGCGGCATCGCTGGGACGCGGGTGGAGCTGGAGCCGGCCGGTGTCGAGCCGCGCGACGTCGAGCAGCTCGGCGATGAGCCGGCTGAGCCGGTCGGAGTCGACGCTGACGGTCGTCAGCATGAGCTTCTTCTGGTCGTCGTTGAGCTTGTCCCACCGGTTCAGGAGCGCCTGGACGAAGCCCTTGACGCCCGTCAGCGGACTGCGCAGCTCGTGGGCGACGGTGGCGACCAGGTCGGAGCGCTCACGGTCGAGCCGGGCACGGCCCCGGCCGCTGCGGATCGTGACGGCCACCCCGGTGACGGGGCCACGCGCCCGCTCGCGGTGCAGGCGGGCATGGGTCAGCACCTCGGTGCCGTCCGGCTGCAGCCAGGACTGCTCGGGGATGCCGGTGCGGGTCGCCAGCCCGGCGTACGGCTCGTTGACCTCGACCCACGCGCGGCCGTCGTTGTCGAGGAGCAGGAGCACCTCGTCGAGAGGCTGACCGACCACGCCGTCGACGCCGAGCATCCGGCGTGCGACCGCGTTGGTGAGGGTGACGGTGCCGTCGGGCCCGGCGATCACGACGCCGTCGGGAAGGGCGTCGAGCGGGTCGGTGGCCATGTCGGCCAACCTACCGGCCTAGACCCGCTGGACCCTGGCGCTCGCGTAGAGACACACCGCTGCGGCCGTGGAGAGGTTGAGGCTCTCGGCGCGACCGTAGATCGGGATGCTCACCACGTGGTCGGCCAGCGCGCGCAGCTCGGCCGGAATCCCCCAGGCCTCGTTGCCGAAGAGCCAGGCGGTCGGCTCGCGCAGCAGCTCGTCGGCGGCGAACAGGTCCTCGCCGTCCATGTCGGCGGCGAGCACGGTGAGGCCTGCGGCCTTCGCAGCGGCGACGGCGCTGGCCGCGTCGCGCTCGACCGCGACCGGCAGGTGGAAGATCGAGCCGACCGAGGCACGGATCGTCTTCGGGTTGTAGAGGTCGACCGAGTCACCGGCCAGGACCACGAGGTCGGCGCCGGCGGCGTCGGCACACCGGATGACGGTGCCGGCGTTGCCGGGATCACGTACGTCGGCACAGATCGCGACGAGGGATCGACGTCTCGACCCGTACGGATCGACGTCTCGGGCCGGTGGGATCGACGTCTCGGCGTGGAAGAAGCGGCAGAGCGCGACGAGCCCGGCGGGCGTGACCGAGTCCGACAGGGACTCGAGGGCGCGCCGGTCGACGAGGGTGACGGGGGCGCCGGCCGCCGCGGCGGGGGCCAGCAGACCGGCGTACTGCTCGGCGGCGGCGGGCGTCGCGAAGACCTCGACCACGCATCCGGGCACCGTGAGGGCGCCCTCGACGGCCTTCGGGCCGTCAGCGAGGAAGAGCCGCCGCTCGGTGCGTACCGAGCGGCGGCTCAACTTCCTGAGCTCCTTCAGACGCGCGTTCGACGCGGTCAGAGGAGTGTCAGCCATACGTCTGGGCAGAGCCTCAGGCGGAGGCCGGAGCGTTGACGTCCTCGGGGAGCGCGGCCTTGGCCTGCGCGACGAGCGCGTTGAAGGAGGCCACGTCGTTGACGGCCAGCTCGGCGAGGATCTTGCGGTCGACCTCGATGCCGGCCAGGTTCAGGCCCTGGATGAAGCGGTTGTAGGTCAGGCCCTCGGCGCGCGCGGCGGCGTTGATGCGCTGGATCCAGAGGCGACGGAAGTTGCCCTTGTTCTTGCGACGGTCGTTGTACGCGTAGACGAGGGAGTGGGTGACCTGCTCCTTGGCCTTGCGGTACAGACGCGAGCGCTGACCGCGGTAGCCGCTCGCCCGCTCGAGGGTGACGCGACGCTTCTTCGCCGCGTTGACTGCGCGCTTCACGCGTGCCATGTGGAACTCCTTAGTGCGAAAGATCAGTGGGCGCCGGCAGAACGGCGATCCCGGGGGAAGGTCAGCGGCCGAGAAGCTTCTTGGCGCGGGGGACGTCGTTCTTGGCAACCTCGACAGTGCCGGTCATCCGACGGGTGACCTTGGAGGGCTTCTTCTCGAGGTTGTGGCGCTTGCCGGCCTTCTCGCGAAGGATCTTGCCGGAGCCGGTCACGCGGAAGCGCTTACCGGCACCGGAGTGGCTCTTGTTCTTCGGCATCTCTTGGTCTCTCTCTTGTGCTTACAGGTGCGTCTCAGGCGTCGATCTCGGGATCGAGGTTCTCGGAGCGGCCCCGCTCCTTCTTGGCCGCGACCGGGCCCGCGGCAGCGGCCGCGGCGCGCTCGGCGCGCTCAGCGGCCTCCTCGGCCTCGCGCTCGGCGAGCTTGCTCTCCTTGGCGGCCTGCTGGTCGACCTTGGCGTCGGCCTTCTTCTTGTTCGGGCCCAGGACCATCACCATGTTGCGGCCGTCCTGCTTCGGAGAGGACTCGACGAAGCCGAGCTCGGCCACGTCCTCGGCGAGCTTCTGCAGCAGGCGGAAGCCCAGCTCGGGACGGTGCTGCTCGCGACCGCGGAACATGATCGTGATCTTGACCTTGTCGCCGGCCTTGAGGAACCGCACGACGTGACCCTTCTTGGTCTCGTAGTCGTGCGAGTCGATCTTGGGACGAAGCTTCATCTCCTTGATGATGACGTTCGTCTGGTTCCGGCGGGCCTCACGGGCCTTCTGGGCGTTCTCGTACTTGAACTTCCCGTAGTCCATGAGCTTGCAGACCGGGGGCTTGCCCTGCGGGGCGATCTCGACCAGGTCGAGGTCGGCCTCCTGGGCCAGGCGCAGCGCGTCAGCCGTCGGCACGATGCCGACGGTCTCTCCATTGGGACCAACGAGGCGGACCTCGGGTACCCGGATCCGGTCGTTGATACGAAGCTCGGTGCTGATGTGTCCTCCAGAGTTCGGTGGCGGTGACTCGAGCGGAGGGCCCCGGGAAATGCGAAAAGGCTCCCGCTCACTCAAGCGGAAGCCAGTCACTGCACCCCACCGTGGGTGGGTGCTACCGGTGCTCTCTGGACATGACCTTCGTCATGACCGGATCACTCCGGCGACCGGACCCGACGACCTTGATGCTGCCTGCGGTCGATGCGGGTGGGATGGCAGTGGTTGCCCTCCGCTTGAAGATGTGGTGGCGACTACGTCGCTGCCACATCGGTCAACAGGAGAGGCTACCGGATCATTCCCCGCCGGGGCGAATCCAGGCGGTGCCGAACGACCCGTCCGGACGACCGACGCGCGCGAGCGTCCAGCCGGCACCCAGACCGTACAGGTCCTCCCCCTCGACCACGAAGGTGACGGGACCGGCGACGTCGACCAGCAGAGCGGCCGCCCTTTCCTGGAGGGCGGCCTTCGCCGCGTCGGCAGCGGGTACGGCGACCGGGCGGGCATCGGCCTGCCAGGCGGCCATCGTCTCGAGGCTGGTGAAGGCCAGCAGCGCCTGGCGTCCGTCGGCGCCGGTGAGCAGGACGGTGGCCATGTCGGCCGTCTTGTCGGCGCCGCTCGCGTCGACCTCCCCGAGGATGGCGACGACCGGCACGAGCAGACGGCTCTCGATCAGGACGGCCAGCACCTCGGCGTCCGTCGCCTCGCGGCGGGCGTGCGCCGCCAACGCGCCGGCGAGGCGCTCGTCGGCAGCCCCGTCGTCCTCGGGGTACGCCGGGGCCAGGATGTCGCGTCGCCGCTCCTCACTCACCCGACCATTGTCCTGCACGCGTCGGTCCCGCACGCGTCGTGGTGTCCGGTGGGAGGATGGACGCATGCTCGACTCCGTCACCTGGGGAGCCTTCACGCTCACCTTCACCGTCCTCGGCGGTGTGGGCACGTGGCTCGCCTACCGCCGCCGCGGCCTGCGCTCAGGGCTGCGCTGGGCGGCGACCACACTGCTGGTCCCGGCCGCCTACTTCACCCGCTCGCTGAAGATGCTCAGCCAGATCGGTTCGGCGATCGCCAGCTGGGCGACGTCGTTCGTCTGGAACCCCCTCGTGTGGGTCGGGCTGGGGCTCGGCCTCCTCTCGGTGGGCCTGTTCGTGGTGGCCGCCCGCCTGCCCGGGCCCGAGCGTCGCGCCGACCGCAAGCCCCAGGCGGTGACCTCGGGCACCGGCACCGCGGCGCTGCCCGGAAGCGATCCCGAGCTGGCCGAGATCGAGGCCCTCCTGAAGCGGCGCGGCATCAGCTGATGGCGAGTGTCACCGAGCGCAACCAGTTGTGGTCGCGCCTGACCCGTGCGGTCGCCGGGTCCGCCGAGCCCCTGCCGACACCGACGATGGTCGTCGACCTCGACGCCTTCGACGCCAACGCCGACGACCTGGCCCGCAGGGCCGGGGGTACGCCGATCCGGGTGGCGTCCAAGTCGCTGCGCGTGCCCGCCCTCGTCTCCCGCGCACTCGCGCACCCGGGGTTCGCGGGCGTGCTCGCGTTCACGCTCGCCGAGGCGCTCTGGCTCGAGGAGAACGGCGTCAGCGACGACATCGTCGTCGCCTACCCGACCGTGGACCGCGGCGCGCTCGCCCGCCTCGTCGCGTCCCCGCGCGCCGCCGACCGCGTCACGCTCATGGTCGACTCGGTCGACCACCTCGACGTCGTCGACTCGATCCGCACGTCGAAGGCGGTGCCGGTGCGCGTCGCGATCGACGTCGACGCAAGCCTCGACCTCGGCCTGACCCGGGTCGGCCCGCGCCGCTCCCCCGTGACGTCCGCCTCGGTCGCGGAGTCGCTCGCCCGCCACCTCCAGCGACCGGGCTTCCGGCTGGTCGGCGTCATGACGTACGAGGGCCAGGTCGCCGGCGTGCCCGACCAGGTGCCCGGGCAGCGACTGCGCTCCGCGGTCGTCCGGCGGCTCAAGACCATGTCGGTCACCCAGCTCGCCGAGCGTCGGGCGAGCGTCGCCGAGGGGCTCGCCCGCGTCGCGGAGCTCGAGTTCTGGAACGCCGGCGGGTCGGGCTCGATCGAGTCCTCCGCCGCCGACCCGGTCGTCACCGAGCTCACCGCCGGCTCGGGGCTGCTCGTGCCGGGGCTGTTCGACCACTACCGGTCGTTCGAGCCGCAGCCGGCGGCCTACTTCGGACTGCCCGTGACGCGCCGGCCCGACGACCGCACGGCGACCGTGCACGGCGGTGGCCTGGTGGCGTCCGGGCCGTCCGGCACGGACCGGCTGCCCGTCCCCTGGGCACCGGCCGGTCTCTCGCTCACCGGTCTCGAGGGCGCCGGAGAGGTGCAGACACCGCTGACCGGCCCGGCGGCCGGGATGCTCTCGGTCGGCGACCTGGTGTGGTTCCGGCACGCGAAGTCGGGTGAGCTGTTCGAGCACACCACGACCGCCCACCTGCTGGCGGGCGACGAGCTGGTCGACCACGTGCCGACGTACCGCGGGCATGGGCTCGCCTTCTGACGACGCGCGCGAGGTCCTGGCACTGACGCTCGCGCGGCCGGCGACGCTCGGGCGCGGCAGGCTGGTGTGCGTGGACGGACCCACCGGGTCGGGGAAGACGACGCTCGCCGCGGCGCTGGCGGAGCTGGCGCCGGACGCGGTGGTCGTGCACACCGACGAGATGCTCGAGGGCTGGGACGGCCTCGTCGGACTGGCCGCCGCGGTGCAGGCGCTGCTGGAGCCGCTCGCCCGGGACGAGGTCGGCACCTGGCGGCGGTGGGACTGGCTGGCCGGTGCGTGGGCCGAGACGCATGCGCTCGCGCCGACCGGGCTGTTGGTGCTCGAGGGGGTCGGGTCCTGGTCGCCGTACCTCGCGCCGTGGGTGACTGCACTGGTCTGGACGGATGCTCCCCGCGACCTGCGGATGCGACGCGGCATCGATCGTGACGGTGACACGTTCGCGCCCTACTGGGCACAGTGGGCGCGCGACGAGGACGCGCTGTTCGCCCGGGATCGGACGCGCGATCACGCGGACGTCGTCGTCACGACCTGAGTCGTCCCAGGCGTCACTCCCGTCACGCGACCCAGGGAGGAGCGGAACTTCCGAGGTGTTGTGCCGCCCCGGAAGTTCCGGAGTCCCCGGTTAACCGGGGACTCCGCCCGCCCCGCTGTCCTCACTGGAAGGGCGTGGACCGGGCGACCTCGAGCGAGCGGCTCAGCGAGAACGGCGACGCCTGCCGGATGAGCCACGGGCGGCCGAACCAGAGGTAGGCGTCGACGTACCGCAGCGCGTCCGTGCGCTGCCGCGCGGTCAGGTCGAGCCCTGGCTGGCCGGCGACGTCGGTCGTCGGCGGCACGCCGAGTGTGTCGCAGGTGGTGTCGGAGGCGCTGCGACACGTGGCCGCGTTGTCGAAGTCTGCGCCGGGGTGTTCCGAGCGGTGCTGCATCCAGGTGAACGGGCGTCCGTTGTCGGCGGTGTCGATCACGAACTTCTTGCCGCTGATCCCGTCGGCGTCGAGCGCGTCGATGATCCGCATGCCGTAGTCGATGTTGTCGGCCACGCTCGAGTAGTGGGTGGCGCCGAGGGCGAAGCCGCGCGTGTAGCCGATGCCAGCCGCCTCGAGCACCGGCACGATCTTCGGGACCGAGAGCCAGTCGGAGTCAGAGGCGTCCAGGTAGACGCTCGTGCGTGGCAGCGCGGAGAAGCGCCGGGCGGCGTACTTGACCAGCCCGAGGCGCACGGCGGGGTCGGCCGTCCGGGTCTCCCAGGAGTTGTTGGGAACGGCGTTGAGGCCGAGGTCGGGCTCGAGCACCATGGCGACCCGTGCGTCGCCGATCGCGTCGGCAGCGGCGTCGACCCAGGCGCGGTACGCCGCCTGCTCGCTGCCGCTCAGCGGCTTGCCGCGGCCGCCCTCACCCCGCGGCCACTCGCGGAAGACCGCGATCTGGATGAGCGCGTCCTTGCCGGACACCGCCTGCTGCTCGGCGATGAACGTGCGCAGCTGCGGACCGATCGAGCTGGTCGAGAAGTCGCCGGCGAACCAGATGACCCGAGGCTGCAGCGCGATGCGTGCGAGCAGGCCCTTGTCCTCACCGCCGGCCCGCTCGTAGGCGGGATAGATCCCGTTCCACGGGCCCCGGTAGACCGCCCACTCCCCGCCCGCGAGCGGGTTGTCGGGAAGGATCGTGCGAGCCTTCGAGCGCGACACCGCCGGCCGGTAGCCGGGCACCCGGCCGAGCACCTGCACCGAGACGCTGCGACCGACCATCTCGTCGGTCGGCACGAGGGTGGGCCTGGTCGCGCCCGCGATCCGCTTGCCGTCCACGAGCCACTGGTAGGCGAACCGCACACCCGGCGTCCAGCCGCGCTTCTTGCGCACCGTCGCGACGAGCCGTCGTCCCGCGACCGGGGTCGTCTCGAGGCGGGGCGCGGCTCCGGCGCTCACCCGCGGCGGGGGCGGAGCGGGCGTCGACGGAGATGGGGTCGCGAGGTCCGACGCACCCGAGGCCGCCGAGTCGGTCGAGCGCGCCACAGGCGCGGCACCGTCGCTGTGCCCGCCCGGCACGACCCAGAGCGCGACGGCCACTCCGGCGACGAGCACCGAGACGAGCACGCCGACGAGCACGACGTCGCGCAACCGCACCCGCGGGCGTGGGCGCGGCGAAGCATGGGACGGCACAGACAGGTCTCCTGGGAGGGAGCCTCGACCCTGCGTCAGCGCCGCCCGCGACGTCAAGTTCCCGCACGCTAGCGTGGGGGCGTGCTAGCTCCGAGCGGACAGCAGTTCCACATCAGCAGCGGCGACTACGCGGCCGTCGTGACGGAGAGTGGAGGTGCCCTGCGGGCGTTGAGCCACGGCGGCCGGCCACTGCTCGACGGGTTCGCGGAGGACGCCGCCGCCTCGGGCGGACGCGGCCAGCTGCTCATGCCCTGGCCGAACCGCATCCGCGACGGCCGTTACCTGTTCGAGGGGCGTTCGCAGCAGCTCGCCCTCAGCGAGCCGGCGCGTCGCAACGCCTCGCACGGGCTGGTCCGGTGGGTCGCCTGGTCGCTGGTCGCGCACCGGCCCGACCACGTCACGCTGACCTACCGCCTGATGAGCCAGACCGGCTACCCGTGGACGCTCGACCTGGAGGTCGGCTACGCGCTGGGCGCTGACGGCCTCACGGTGACGCAGACCGCGACGAACAGGTCGGAGGCGGTCGCGCCGTACGCCTCAGGCGCACACCCGTACCTGCTCGCCGGCGCGGGCCCCGTCGACAGGTGGACGGTCGAGGTGCCCGCTTCCGTGCGGGTGCTCAGCGACGCCGAGCGGCTGCTCCCGACCGGCACGGAGGACGTCGAGGGGACGCCGTACGACCTCCGTGCGCCGCGGCTGCTCGGCGACCTGGTGCTCGACCATGCCTACGGTGCGCTCGACCGCGGCGCGGACGGCCGGGCGACGGTCCGCCTGCTCGCGCCCGAGGGCACCGGCGTCGAGCTCTGGGTCGACGAGCGACACCCGTGGCTGATGCTCTACACGGCCGACGACGTCCCGGCGACCGCGCGGCACTCCCTCGCGGTGGAGCCGATGACCGCGCCGGCCGACGCCTACAACTCGGGCGTCGACCTGGTCCGGCTGGAGCCCGGCGAGCGGTTCAGCGCCTCCTGGGGCATCCGCGCCGTGGGCGCGGGCGACTAGCTGAGCGCCGCGACCAGGCGGCGCAGGTCGCGTACGGCGCTCCGGGCACGGCTTCCGTCGGAGCTCTGGATGCCCATCGCCGAGATCTCCGACCCGTCCGCCAGGTCGAGGCTCGCCCAAGGCGCCCCGGGCGGCATCCGGACGGCGACGACCTGCGCCCAGTCCAGCTCGCGCCGGCGGTAGCCGTTCACGATCACCAGCTTGTCCCGAGAGGTGCTGACGCGCGACCGGGTCAGCGCGTGCACGCAGCCGAGGATGAGGAGGCCGATGAACGCCAGCGTCAGCTTCTCGAACATCGTGAACTTCGCCCGCGTCTCGGCGCCGAAGCTGATCCAGGCCATCGCGCACACGACGCCCAGCCCCACCACGAGGACGATCGCCACGATGCGTGGCCCCAGGGGCCGGTAGGTACGAGGGATCGCAGGCAGCTCCGGCACGGGCTGCTCGCGGCCGGGCTCCGCCGGGCCGGCCGGTCCCGAGCCGGGCACGTCAGAGGCGGCAGGCATGGATGTCGGTCAGCAGGATCGCGCGGGCGCCGATCGAGTAGAGGTCGTCCATGAGCCGCTGAGCGCCCTCGCGCGGCACCATCGCGCGGACGGCGACCCAGCCCTCGCGGTGCAGCGGGCTGACGGTGGGACCCTCCAGGCCCGGGGTGAGCTCGGTCGCGGCGGCCAGGTCCTCGGCGCGGATGTCGTAGTCCATCATCACGTAGCTGCGTGCGATCAGGACGCCCTCGATGCGGCGCCGGAAGATCTCGAGGCCGGACGGCACGCTTCCCGAGCGGGTGATCATCACGGCCTCGGAGTCGAGGATCGTCTCCCCGAAGACCTCCAGGCCCGCCTGGCGCAACGTGCTGCCGGTCTCGACGACATCGGCGATCGCGTCGGCCACGCCGAGCTGGATGCTCGTCTCGACCGCACCGTCGAGACGGACGACGTCTGCGTCGACGCCGCGCTGCTGCAGGAACTCCCGGACGACCCCGACGTACGACGTCGCGATCCGTCGCCCGTCCAGCTGCTCGACCTCGGCGAAGGCCCCCGCGGGCCCTGCGAAACGGAACCGCGAGCGACCGAACCCGAGCCGCAGCACCTCCTCGGCCTTCGCACCCGAGTCGTGCAGCAGGTCGCGACCGGTGATGCCGATGTCGAGCGTGCCCTCACCGACGTACAGCGCGATGTCGCGCGGCCGCAGGTAGAAGAACTCGACGCCGTTCTCCTCGTCGATCAGCGTCAGCCGCTTGGCGTCGTCGCGCTGCCGGTAGCCGGCCTCGCGCAGCATCTCCGAGGCGGCGGCCGAGAGGGCGCCCTTGTTGGGGACGGCGATCCGGAGCAGTCCGGAGGTGGAGCCGGTGGAGGCCATGGGTTCCCTCTCAGAGGTGTGCGTAGACGTCGTCGAGCTCGAGACCGGTCGCGAGCATCAGGACCTGGGCGTGGTACAGCAGCTGGCTGATCTCCAGCGCTGCCGCCTCCTTGCCCTCGTGCTCGGCCGCCATCCACGACTCGGCGGCCTCCTCGACCAGCTTCTTGCCGATCGCATGGACCCCGGCGTCGAGCTGAGCGACGGTGCCGGATCCCGCGGGTCGGCTGGCGGCCTTCTCGGAGAGCTCGGCCCACAGCTGCTCGAACGTCTTCACGGGGCAGAAGCCTAGGTGGTCCGGTCGCGGTGTCGCGCGTCGGTCTCAGGCCTGGAGCCTGCTGCGGATCCTCTTGAGCGTCAGGGCGGTCTGCAACGCGGCGGCGGCCGCCTCGTAGCCCTTGTCCTCGCTCGAGCCCTCGAGGCCCGCGCGGTCGAGCGCCTGGGCCTCATCATCGCAGGTGAGGACCCCGAACCCGACGGCCACGGTGTGGTCCAGAGCGACGCGGGTGAGCCCGTCGGTCGCGGCGCTGCAGACGTAGTCGAAGTGCGGCGTGCCGCCCCTGATCACGACGCCGAGCGCGACGACCGCGTCGAAGCCCTGCTGGGCGAGCGCGCCCGCCACGACCGGGAGCTCGAACGTCCCCGGCACGCGGGTGACGACCGGCGCCTCGATCCGATGGTCGGCGAACGCGCGCTGGGCGCCGGCGATCAGTCCGTCCATGACCTGCTCGTGCCAGCTCGCCGCGACCAGCGCCACCCGGAGGTCGTGGCAGTCGATGGCCTTGGTCTGGGGCGCTCCTGCACCACTCACTGCACAGCTCCTAGGTCGAGGTCGGGCAGGACGTGTCCCATCCTGTCGCGCTTGGTCATCAGATAGGCGATGTTGTGGTCGTTCGGGCGTGGCGTGAGCGGCACCCGCTCCACCACGCGCACGCCGTACTCCTCGAGCTCGGTGACCTTGCCCGGGTTGTTCGTGAGCAGTCGCACCGCGTCGACACCGAGGTCCCGGAGGATCTGGCTGGCCGCCGCGTAGTGCCGCGCGTCGGCGGGGAGGCCGAGGTCGAGGTTGGCGTCGACGGTGTCGCGACCGCCGTCCTGCAGCTGGTAGGCCTGCAGCTTCGCGACCAGGCCGATCCCCCGGCCCTCGTGTCCGCGCAGGTAGACGACGACGCCACGGCCCTCCTCGACGACGCGTCGCAGGCTCTCCTCGAGCTGCGGGCCGCAGTCGCAGCGCCGACTGCCGAAGACGTCACCGGTGAGGCACTCCGAGTGCACGCGGGTGAGCACGGGAGACTCCCCCGACACGTCCCCGTGCACCAGTGCGACGTGCTCGGAGCCGTCGAAGGCGATCCGGAAGCCGTACGCCGTGAAGTCGCCGTACGCCGTCGGAAGCCGCGTCTCGGCGGCCCGCTCGACGAGCACGTCGTGCCGGCGTCGGTAGGTCACGAGCTGCTCGATGGAGATCATCGCCAGGCCGTGCTCGTCGGCGAACTCGCGCAGCTGGGGCGCACGCTTCATGGTGCCGTCGTCGTTGACGACCTCCACCAGCACGCCCGCCTCCTCCAGCCCGGCCAGCCGGGCCAGGTCGACGGCGGCCTCGGTGTGGCCACGGCGCACCAGCACCCCGCCGTCGCGGTAGCGCAGCGGGAAGACATGTCCCGGCCGGGTCAGGTCCTGCGGCGTGGTCGCGGTGTCCGCGAGGAGCCGGGCGGTGCGCGCGCGGTCGGCCGCCGAGATGCCGGTGCTCACGCCGTCGCGGGCGTCGACGCTGATGGTGTACGCCGTCCGGTGCCGGTCGGTGTTGTGCGGTGTCATCAGCGGGATCTCGAGTCGGTCCAGCAGACGGCCGGCCATCGGGACGCAGATGACCCCGCTGCTGTGCCGGATGGTGAACGCCATCAGCTCGGGAGTCGCCAGGCTCGCGGCGAAGACGATGTCGCCCTCGTTCTCCCGGCTCTCGTCGTCGACGACGACGACCGCTCGTCCGGCGGCGATGTCGGCGACGGCCCGCTCGACCGGATCGAGCCTGACTCCGTCGTGCTGGCCGCTCATCGGGCTCCCCCTGCCTGGCCGAGGAGCCGCTCGACGTGCTTGGCGATGATGTCCGTCTCGAGGTTGACCACGTCGCCGGCGACCTTGCGGCCCAGCGTCGTGCGGGCCAGGGTCTCCGGGATGAGGCTGACGGTGAAGCTCTCCTCCCCCGCGCTCACCACGGTGAGGCTGACGCCGTCGACCGCGATCGACCCCTTGTCGACGACGTAGCGGGCCAGCTCCGCCGGCACGCTGATCTCGACGACCTCCCAGTGCTCGCTGGGCGTCCGGCCGAGGATCCGGCCGACCCCGTCGACGTGACCCTGGACGATGTGACCACCGAGCCGCGTCTGCGGGGTGACGGCCCGCTCCAGGTTGACGACGTCCCCGGGCGCGACGCCACGCAGCGACGTCTTGTCGAGCGTCTCCTGCATGACATCGGCCGTCCAGGTGTCGCCCGTGGTGTCGGTCACGGTCAGGCAGCAGCCGTTGACGGCGATCGAGTCGCCGTGCTTGACGTCCTCGAGCACGGCGCTGGCCGCGATGGTGAGCCGGAGCGCGTCGCCCTGGTCCTCCAGCGCGACCACGGTGCCGAGCTCCTCGACGATCCCGGTGAACATCAGCGATCCCCTTCGATGGTGGACGGTGTCATGGTGAGCCGGACGTTGGGCTCCTCGCCGTCGACGCCCGGCAGGACGGTCACGTCGGCGACGGTCGGCCGGAGGGCGTCGCCGATCGTGGCGATCCCGAGGTCGGCGACGGCGTTGCGGCCGGAGCCGAGCAGCATCGGTGCGACGTAGGCGACGATCTCGTCGACGAGGCCGGCGCGGAGGAAGGCGGCCGCGAGCGTCGGGCCACCCTCGAGGAAGACGTGGCGACGATCCCTGACCCACAGCTCCTTGAGCGCCTGGTGCGGATCGCGGGTGCGCAGGTGCAGGGTCTCGGCGCGGTCGTTGAAGACGCGCTTGCCGGTCGGGAGGTCCCGCAGGCCCATGACGACGCGGAGGGGCTGGACGCCGACAGGCCGGTCGCGCTCGTCGCGGACCGTCAGCTCGGGGTCGTCGACCGCGACGGTGTTGGTGCCGACGAGCATCGTGTCGGCGAGAGCGCGGAGCCGGTGGGTGTCCCGCCGCGCGGCTGTCGAGGAGACCCAGCGGCTGCTGCCGTCGGCGGCCGCGCTGCGGCCGTCGAGCGTGCTCGCGAACTTCCAGGTCACGAAAGGGCGCTGCAGCTCGGTCGCTCGCGTCCAGACGGCGTTGAGGGCGCGCGCCTCGTCGGCGAGGAGGCCGCCCTCGACCTCGACGCCCGCGGCCCGCAGCCGCTCCGCGCCCCCGGCGGCGACCGGGTTGGGGTCGGCCTGCGCGTGCACGACGCGGCGTACGCCGGCGGCGATCAGTGCCTCGGAGCACGGGCCTGTGCGTCCGGTGTGGTTGCACGGCTCGAGCGTCACGACCGCGGTCGCGCCACGGGCCGCCGACCCGGCCAGGGCGAGCGCGTCGGCCTCGGCGTGCGGGGTGCCGGCGCCGCGATGGTGGCCCTCGGCGAGGATCGACCCGTCGGGCGCGAGCAGGACGCAGCCGACGCGTGGGTTCGGCCACAACGGGGCGTCAGGGCTGGCCGCGAGCTCGAGCGCGCGCCGCATCGTCGCGCGCTCCAGGCTGCGCTGCGACATCGTCTGCGTGGCTGCCTCGGCCAAAGGAAAAGGCCCCTTCATGGTCCGGTCGCGGACCCTGGGGCCTGACAGTGTGCTCGCCGTCGGAGCCTCCCGAGGAAGGGTCCGACGAGGGCATCTGCGTGCGCTTCCCATCCGGACTTTCACCGTCGGTCCAGGATTCACACCTGGTCAACCGATGGCTGGCTGCCATCGGGTCGCGGACTTCTGAGCCTTCGGCCCAGTCACCGCCGGTTCGGAATTACACCGACCCCAGAGCACGCGAGTTGTTCACTCGTCAACGACGATGATAGCCCCGGTGTCCATGCCACGGGCCGGGCGTCCGTCAGGTGGCCGCCGTCGTCGCCGCGGCCGCCTCGGAGCTGGCGCGCTGCCGGGCGACGTACCCGACCCAGAGCAGCAGGACCACGTCCACCAGCGGGACGTCCGGCCCGACGTCGAGCGCGGGCCGGTCCGTCGCCCAACCGGCCGAGGTGAGACCTCCGATCGCACCGCCGTCCCGGTCGACGACCAGGCGGCTGGCGAACAGGCTGCCTCGGCGGACCCGGTAGGTGGCGGCCTCCCCGTCGACCGTCCACACGGGCGAGAGCCACCCGCTGCAGGCCGCGGCCACGCGCTCGGCGCCGTCGGGCCCGGTCGACACGATGCGCTTGTGCCCGTGCGCTCGGAAGGACCACGTGCCTTCGTCGGTCGTGACCGTCGCCCGCTCGCGCCAGAACGCCTTGGCGGCACGACCGACGGGCTCTCCGTCCCGGAGAAGGACCCCGCGGCCGCCCCACTCGTAGCGCACGGGGTCACTCTAGGGGTCGGTGTGCGAGGCCCCTAGGATGCCGCGGCCTCGGCCTTCGCCCGCAGCGCGGCGACCATCGCGTCGGGGTCGTCGGCCGAGTAGACCGCCGAGCCCGCGACGAACACGTCGGCGCCGGCCTGCGCACAGCGCTCGATCGTCTCGAGGCTGACCCCGCCGTCGACCTGCAGCCACACGTCTCCGCCGTGCCGGGCGATGAGCTCGCGCGTCCGCCGGATCTTGGGGAGGCACAGGTCGAGGAACTTCTGCCCCCCGAAGCCCGGCTCGACCGTCATCACGAGCACCATGTCGAGCTCGGGCAGCAGGTCGGCGTACGGCTCGATCGGCGTCGCCGGCTTGAGCGCCATGCTGGCCCGGGCGCCCTGTGCGCGGATCTCTCGCGCGAGACGGACCGGAGCCGCGGCCGCCTCGACGTGGAAGGTGACGCTGCCGGCGCCCGCCTCCGCATAGCCCGGCGCCCACCGGTCGGGGTCCGCGATCATCAGGTGAGCGTCGAGCGGCAGGTCGGTGGCCTTGCTGAGCGCCTCCACCATGGTCGGGCCGAAGGTCAGGTTGGGCACGAAGTGGTTGTCCATGACGTCGACGTGCACCCAGTCGGCGCCGGCGATACGGGCGACCTCGGCGCCGAGGTCGGCGAAGTCGGCGTTGAGGATGCTCGGCGTGATCTGGATGTGGCCCACGCCGCAGATCCTAGGGTCGGTCGGCGAAGGCCCGCCCGGCGGCGTGCCGTCCGGCACCGGCGCCGCCCCAGTAGCCGTAGGTCCCCTGCTCGAGCAGCTCCCGCCCCGCGGCGGCCAGGGCGCCGTACGCCGCGAACGCGAGTGCACCTCCCGTGGAGACGCGCGCGACGCCCAGCCCGGCGAGGCGTGCGACGGGCGGTGCCTCGGCGAAGGCCAGGACGTTGACCGGCCGGTCGACCGAGCCCACGACGGCACGGATCTGATCCTCGGTCACCGCGCCGGGCGCGAAGAGGACCGGTGCTCCGGCCTCCTGGAACCGCTGCAGCCGGGTCAGGGTGTCGCCCAGGTCGCCACCGTGCAGCAGGTTCTCGGCGCGGGCTGTGATGACGAAGTCGTCACCTGCCGCCTCGACCGCGGCGGCGACCCGCTCCGTCGCGAGCCCGATGTCGTAGACGGCGGTGCCGCTGAAGTCCTCCACCGAGCAGCCGGCAAGGCCGGCGGCCCTGGCGAGGGTCACCGTCTCCGCGACGCCGGCGGGATCGTCGGCGAAGCACTGCTCGAGATCGGCGGAGACCGGGACGTCGACGGCGGCGGCGATCGCGGCGGCATGCCCGATCGCCTCGTCGCGCGTCACCGACCCGTCCGGTCGGCCGAGGGTCGCCGCGAAGCCGCTGCTGGTCGTCGCCAGCGCCCGGGCGCCGAGCGAGACGAGGATGCGCGCCGAGCCGATGTCCCACGGGTTCGGCATCAGCAGCGGGTCACCGGGGCGGTGCAGGTCGAGGAAGGCGCTCATGGCGCCATCCTGCCTCCGACCGGGGACAGCCAGGGACAGCCAGGACCGTCAGTCCTCCGGCTCGGGAGGCACCTCGTCGCCGGCCCGCTCGTCGCGCTCGGCCCATTCCAGCAGCGGCGCGATGTCGAAGACGTGGTCGTCGATGTCCGCGTGCAGGTCACCGACCTTCGCGAACCGCTCGGGCACGGTCAGGACGGTGAAGTCGTTGGGGTGCACCTCCGTCACCTCGGCCCAGGTGACCGGCGTGGAGACACGGGCCTCCGGGACGCCTCGGACGGAGTACGCGGACGCGATGGTGTGGTCGCGGGTGTTCTGGTTGTAGTCCACGAACAGGTGGGCCGGATCGCGGTCCTTGCGCCACCACGCCGTGGTCACGTCCTCCGGTGCGCGGCGCTCGACCTCGCGAGCGAACGCGAGCGCCGCCCGGCGTACGTCGGAGAAGCCGCGGGCGGGCGGGATCCGGACGTAGACGTGCAGCCCCTTGCCGCCGCTCGTCTTCGGGAAGCCGACCGCGCCCAGGTCGTCGAGCACCTCGTGGACGACGCCCGCGACGCGCTGCACGGTCTCCCACGGGCACTCCGGACCGGGGTCGAGGTCGATGCGCCACTCGTCGGGCTTCTCGGTGTCCTCCCGCCGGCTGTTCCACGGGTGGAACTCCACCGTCGACATCTGGACCGCCCAGATCACCGAGCCCAGCTCGGTGACGCAGAGCTCGTCGGCGGTGCGCTTCCAGCGCGGGAAGAACAGCCGGACCGTCTCCACCCAGTCGGGGGCGCCTGCCGGCAGGCGCTTCTGGTGGACCTTCTCGCCGTCGAGCCCCTTCGGGAAGCGGTGCAACATGCAGGGCCGCTCGAAGAGCGCGTTCACGATGCCCGGGCCGACCGCGAGGTAGTACTCCACGAGGTCCAGCTTGGTCAGGCCGAGCCGCGGGAAGTAGACCCGCTCGGGGTTGGTCACCTTGACGACGCGGTCGTCGACGTCGATCTCGACGAAAGGGCTCGCCATGGTGCCGAGGGTAGTGGGCTACGGGATCGGCAGCGTGTCGATGTCGTCCGCCACGATCTTGCGGTCCTCCGGATCGCTGATGCCCTCGAGCAGCGTCAGTGCCCGGTCACGCACATCGCGCGCCGTCTCCAGGTCGCCCGCGACCGCAAGCGCACGGGCCAGACCCTCGTGCGTGCTGGCGAGCAGCCAGTCGTCCACGCCGGGACGTGCCGCGAGCTCGAGCGCCCGCTCGGAGTGGAACAACGCGGGCTCGGCACGCCCGAGGGTCGAGTAGACGCGGGCGACCTGCCACTCGCCGATCGCACGGTGCTGGTCGTCCCCGACCCCCTCCCAGTGCAGCCGTGAGGCGTGCGCGGTGTGGATCATCAGCAGATCGTCCTCAGGGGTGCGACCCTCCTTCTCCAGCAGCGTCCACGTGTCGTTGAACAGCTGGACCGCCAGCGCCCGCTGGTCGGTCGGCAAGGTCGGGGTCGCGTCATCCGTCGCCATCGTCACTCCTCGCTCGTCGTGCATCAGGTGGTCGAGTGCGTGCAGCGCCCCGTGGACCCGGTCGGACCTCGCCTGCAGGACGATCCGATGCCGTTCCAGGATGGGCCGGGCGTCGTCCCCCGCGAGCACGGCACGCACCGCGTCGAGTGGCATCTCCAGGGCCCGTAGCCGCGCGATCAGGCGGGCGGTGCGCAGCTGCACCTCGTCGTACCAGCGGTAACCGTCGTCCGACACCGCGGCCGGGACGAGCAGGCCGAGGCGGTCGTAGTGCCGCAGCGCCTTCGTGGTCAGGCCGGTACGCCGGGCGACCTCGCCCACCGAGAGCATCCCGCTCGTCCGCACACCCACGCCGTGAACGCTAGGCCGTTGCCGCGGGGAAAGGTCAACGGTCGATCAGTACGTCGCCGTCACGGCGGACGCCGCAGCGGCCTGGTCGCGGCTCACCGCGCGGGTGATGACGAACCAGAGGAAAGCGGCGGCCACCGCCGAGAGGGCTGCGACGGCCTGGACGCCGAGTGCGACGGACCCGATGTCGTGGATCGTCGCCGGGCTGGAGTCGGCGGTGACAAAGCTGTTGAAGTGATTGCTGAGGCTCTGGAAGACCAGGAAGGCGGTCCACCACCAGCCGACGGGAAGTCGGCCGGCGGGTCGGGTCGCCCGGATGATGTCGCGCACGACCTGGTACGGGAACCACAGGCTCACGACCGGGCAGACCCAGCCACCCCACACCCAGCCGATGCTGCGACGGTGCGGGGCCCCGGGAGCGATCGCCTCCGCGTTGCGTCGCATACCGACGAGCCACATCGCGGTCAGGATCCAGGCGAGCAGCAGGACAGGGAACATGAGGGCCCCCACCGTGTCGAAGGCCGTCCAGACGAGCGACGGATCGTCCCCGCGTCGGGCCGCATCCTCGAAGGCGTCGTACGCCGGCCCGACCAGCGGCACCGACAGCACCTGCAGGGCGGTGACGAGGCCGACGGCCACCAGGCTGAGGGTGCCGAGCAGGTGGCGCGCGTCGTAGGTCCAGCGCGGCTGGACGGGGGCGAGCGGCGCGAGGTGAGCGGTCCACGCGATGCCGTCCCAGTACCGCAGGCGCTGCTGGGGAGCCTCGGGGTCGGGGTACCAGTTGGCCGGGTGGGACACAGCATCTCCTGACGGGTGTGGACGGGCGCCTGTCTCCGGCGTCGCCGCAGTTTAAAGACGCGGAGCGTCGGTGCGCGCGCTTATCCTCGGGCTCGTGGACTTCGACCAGCCGCCCGTGGTCAGGGTCGCGGCCCGCGCGGACCACGGTCTCCCGCCGACGGCGTGGCCGCGGACGATCCCGGCGGTCGAGCAGATCCTCGGCGAGGGTCTGTCCCTGCCGAAGGGCGTGACGTTCCTCGTCGGGGAGAACGGGTCCGGCAAGTCGACCATCGTCGAGGCCGTGGCCATGGCCTTCGGTCTCAACCGCGAGGGCGGCACCGCACAGAGCCGGCACTCGACCCGAGAGTCGGAGTCCCCGCTCGTCGGGGCACTGCGGCTCCAGCGCGGTCTGGGCTCGAGCCGCTGGGGCTTCTTCCTGCGGGCCGAGACGATGCACGGCTGGTACACCTACCTCGAGCAGAACCCACCGCCCGACTCGAGCCGCCTGCGCGACCCGGTGTTCCACGAGATGAGCCACGGCGAGTCGTTCCTCGCCGTGCTCCGCCGCCGCTTCGACTCCCCCGGGTTCTACTGCCTCGACGAGCCGGAGGCGGCGCTGTCCTTCTCCTCGACCCTCGGCCTCATCGCCGCACTGCACGACGTCGTCGCCACCGGTGGCCAGGTGTTGTGCGCGACGCACTCGCCCGTGCTGGCGGCCATGCCGGGGGCGACGATCCTGGAGGTCGGACCCTGGGGCCTGAGGCGGGCGACCTGGGACGAGCTCGACCTCGTCGGTCACTGGCGCGCCTACCTGGCCGAGCCGCACCGCTACCTGCGACACGTCATCGACGAGGACGTGTCACGCGGATGAGGGGTCGAGGCGTCATAGATGATGTGAAGAGGAACCACACGGATCCGTCCGGCGGATTCGCTGACTTCGTCCGGGCGACAGGCACCCAGCTGCACCGCGCGGCGCTGCTGCTGACCGGCGACCACCACCTCGCCGAGGACCTGACCCAGGCGACGTACGCCAAGGTGTTCGCCTCCTGGCGGCGGGTGAACGCGACCGACAACCCGCTCGCCTACGCCCGCACGACGCTGCTCAACACGTTCCTCTCCCATCGACGGCTGCGCCGCAACAGCGAGCAGCCGTTCGATCTGACCGTGGGCCCCGAGCTCGAGGCTCCGGGGCTCGACCACGCCACCCGCCTGGACGTGTTGGCGGCGTTGGCGGTCCTGCCGGCGCTCGACCGCACCGTGGTCGTGCTCCGCTACTGGGAGGACCGCAGCGTGGCCGACACCGCGATCGATCTCGGGATGACGGAGGCGGCCGTCCGCACCCGGGCGCGGCGCGCGCTCCAGCGGCTGCGCCCGCTCCTCGACCACACCGACCTCTCCGAGAGGACCCTGTCATGAACGACCTCGACCTGGGCACCGCGCTGCACGACCGCGTCGCCGACGTCCACCCCGACCTCGACCGCCTCGTCACGGCCTCGATGAGGGCCGGCACCCGCATCCGCCTGCGCCGCCGGATCGGCGTGTCGATCGCTGCCGCCGCCGGCGTCGCGGCGGTCGCCGCGGGGGCGGCACTGATCGCACCGGGCGGAGACCCGCAGCCGCTCGACGGTGGCATCGCCAGCGAGCCGACCGCCTCCGCCGTCCCCCTCGTCGCCGGAGCGAACCTCACCACCCCGCAGGGCACGACGGTCCGGGTCGAGCTCGCATCGAAGTTCCAGCTGAGCGGCGAGATGCTGTCCAGCCCGCCCGCCGGCACGACGGCGACGTTCGCGCTCGTCCTCCAGGAGGGTTTCGTCGGCGGCGACCTCTCGTGGCTCACGACGACCTATCCCGGTCAGATCGTGGCGACCGCCGGCGCACCCGGCGGTCTGGTCGACCGCGCCCCGGTCACGGTGACCGTCGCCGGGTGGACGTGCGAGTGGGCGTTGGCCGACGACAAGGCCGCCTGCACCTCGGACGGGGGTCACGTCGCCAGCCTCGTCGTCCGACCGGCGAACGAGCGCGCCTCCTGGCTCGCGAACGCCGACAAGGGCGCCACTCCGGACGTCTACACGACGCAGACCCGCGGCACGATCTTCGTCACCGTCCAGGGCGGTCAGGGCACGACGAACGCCGAGATCCAGTCACTCGGCAAGACCCTGCGCTGGGTCCACTGAGCCGTCAGGGCCGACGCAACAGCGCCATGAACATGGCGTCGGTCCCGTGCCGGTGCGGCCAGAGCTGGACCGTGCCAGGCAGGGGGCCGTCGGCATCGGCCACGTCGGCCACGGTCCCCGCCACCGGCTCCAGCCGGATCGCCGGCTGCTCGGCGAGGACAGCCTCGACGACGTCCCGCGTCTCGGCGAGCACGGGCGAGCACGTGGCGTAGAGCACCACGCCGCCGGGCCGGACCAGGCGCAGGGCACTGCCGAGCAGCGCGCGCTGCAGCGGGACCAGACCGTCGAGGTCCTCGGGTCGACGACGCCAACGGGCCTCCGGCCGACGACGGAGTGCGCCGAGGCCGCTGCACGGCGCGTCCACGAGCACACGGTCGAACGCGCCCTCGCGGAACGCGGGCCGGGTCCCGTCGGCCGCGACCACGCCCACCGTGCCCGGGACGGGTCGGCCGGTCCCCGGATCGGTCAGGTTGCGGCGTACGAGCGCGGCACGGTGGGGCTGCGCCTCGTTGGCGACGAGGACGGCGCCCCGCTCGGCGGCGAGCGCGGCCAGCAGCGCCGACTTGCCGCCGGGGCCGGCGCAGAGGTCCAGCCAGAGCTCGTCGCGCCCCTCCAGCGGAGCCTCCGCTGCGGCGATCGCCACGAGCTGCGAGCCCTCGTCCTGGACGCCGGCGCGGCCCTCGGCGACGGCCGGCACGGCGCCGGGGTCGCCCGAGTCCAGCACGACGGCGTACGGCGACAGTCCGGTCGCCGACCCGCCCAGCTCCTCGGGCGTGGCCCGGCCCGGACGCGCGACGAGGGTGACCTTCGGCGGTGCGTTGTCGGCCTCCAGCAGTGCCTCGACCTCGTCCTCGCCGACCGCCTCGGTGAGAGCGTCCACGACCCACCGAGGGTGACTGAACGCGACGGTCCGGAACCCGCCCGGGTCCGCCGGTGCGAGCCGCCGCACCCAGGTCGCCAGGTCCGTCTCGCCGATGCGCCGCATCACCGCGTTGGCGAAGCCCGCGGCCCCGGGGCCGGCCTGGGACCGGACCAGGTCGACCGTCGTGCTGACCGCGGCGTGCGTCGCGACCCGCATCCCGAGGAGCTGATGGGCCCCGAGGCGGAGCGCGTCGCGGACCTTCGGGTGCGGTGAGCGGTCGACGCAGGCGTCGATCACCGCGTCGTAGGTGAGCTGCCCGCGGACCGTGCCGGACACGAGCGCGGTCGTGAAGGCGGCGTCGCGGCCGGTCAGCCCGGCGCGACGCAAGAGCACCGGGAGGACCAGGTTGACGTAGGCGTCCTCGGTGCGGACCCGGGTGAGCACCTCGAAGGCGATGTCGCGGGCGGGGTCCACGCGGGCGCGTCGGGGCGGCCGTCCGCCCGGGCCGCGGCGCTTGCGAGGGTCAGCCATCGATCTGCTTCACCAGCTTCTTGGGGGCGACGGCACGCCAGGCGTCCTCGATCACCTCACGCAGCTCCTCGACCGACATCTCACCGAGCCGCGACTCCTGGACGAGCACGGCGTTGTAGCCGTTGAAGTGCGGGATCGTGAAGAACGGCAGCTCCTCGTCGGCCACCAGCGCCAGCTTGTCGGCCTCGGTCGGCGTGCGGACCACCAGCAGGTCGTCGTACATCTCTCCGGTCGTGGGGTCGATCGCCGTCTTGTGCGGTGCGCGGTAGAGCACGAAACCGCGGCCCTTGTCGCCGCGCGGCACGAGGTACGTCGGTCGGTCGCCCCAGCTGATGCCGAGCTCGACCTCCGGCAGCGACAGGCAGATCTCGCCGATGTCGTCGGGCGTGGCTGGTCTCGTCACGGTCCGACGGTAGTCCCCGGCGGCACGTCCGCGCCCCGGGCCCAGTCCGCCGCCGCCATCTCCTTCTTGCCGAACGGCCGGACCAGGCCGAGCCGCACCGGCACCGTCGCCGTCCCGGCGTGCACCGAGCGCTTGGTGACGCGAAGCTCGCCCGGAGCCAGCGGCGCCTCGTCGGGGTCGGGCGTGACCGGGCCGAGCTTGAGCCGCTCCCCCGCGAACGTCGTCCACGCGCCCGGGGCCGGCGTGCAGGCCCTGATGCGGCGGTCGACCGCGGCCGCCGGCTCCGTCCAGTCGACGCGGGCGTCCTCGACGGTGATCTTCGGCGCGAGCGTGATGTCGTCGCCCACCTGCTCGCGCGCCTCCAGCGAGCCGTCGTCGATGCCGTCCAGCGTGGCGACCACGAGCTGCGCTCCTCCGTCGGCCAGTCGGCCCAGCAGGTCGCCGGAGGTGTCCGTCGGGCGCACCCGCTCGGTCATCACGCCGTAGGTGGGGCCCGCGTCGAGCGCCCGGACGATCCGGAACGTGGTCGCGCCGCTGAACTCGTCGCCGGCCCAGATCGCGTGCTGCACCGGGGCGGCGCCGCGCCAGTGCGGCAGCAGGGAGAAGTGCAGGTTGACCCAGCCGTGGGTGGGGATCTCGAGCGCACTGGTCGGGAGCAGCGCGCCGTAGGCGACGACGGCGACACAGTCGAGCTCGAGGGCCTTCAGCCGGTCCTGGAACTCCGGGTCGCGCGGGTGCTCCGGCTTGAGCACCGGGATGCCGAGCTCCTCGGCCCGCTGTGCGACCGGGCTCGCGACCAGGCGACGACCGCGCCCGGCCGGCGCGTCGGGGCGGGTGATCACGGCGACCAGCTCGTGGCGGGACTCCGCGATGGCGTTCAGGGTCGGCAGGGCGACGTCGGGGGTGCCGGCGAATGCGAGGCGCATCAGATAGCGAACCCGCGCGTCGCATGCGGCGACACCTTGACGGTCGGCGCCGTGCCTGAGTTCAGGGCAAGGCCGAACCAGTCCGACTCGCGGATCTCACGCATCGCCGCCTTGCGGGCAGCCTCGTCGAGCCGGTCGATGAAGAGCACCCCGTCGAGGTGGTCGGTCTCGTGCTGGATCGCCCGGGCGAGGAGCTCGGATCCCTCGATGAGCACCGGGTCGCCGTACATGTTGAACCCGCGGGCGACGACCGACAGGGCACGCCGGCAGTCGTACTTGAGGCCGGGGATCGAGAGGCAGCCCTCGTCGCCGTCCTGGGTCTCGTCGGACAGGGTCAGGTCCGGGTTGACGAGGTGGCCGACCTCGCCGTCGACGTACCAGGTGAAGACGCGCAGCCCCACGCCGATCTGCGGCGCGGCCAGGCCGGCCCCGGGCGCCTCGAGCATGGTGTCGGTGAGGTCCTCGACGAGCCGTCGCAGCTCCTTGTCGAAGTCCGTCACCGGCTGGGCCTTCTGCCGCAGGACCGGGTCGCCGAACAGACGGATGGGCTGGAGAGGCATGGTGGCAATCCTAGAGAGTCGCCTACAGGGTCGGCGGATCCACCTCGACCCGCACGGGGTCGAGCTTGCGCGCGGAGCGCAGCCGCTGCAGCTCGAGGAGGGCGCGGGAGAGCGCCGGGCCCTCCGGGCGCGGCACGCGTACGACGGCGCGCCACTGGTCCTCGCCCACCGGGACCGGCCCGAGCACCTCCGCGCTGGCCGGCGCCGCGAGCAGCGTCAGCGCGTCGTCCAGAGCGCCCGGGTCCCCGCTGATGGTGGCCAGCCGTGACGCCGGCGGCAGGTGCGCCTCCGCCCGTTGGGCGGACTCGCGGCGGGCGAACCCGGGCTGGTCCCAGCGCACGAGTGCCTGCAGGGCGGGGTGGGCGGGATCGCCGACGACGACCGCTCGACCGCCGGGTCCGGCGAGTGCGATGGCGTCGCTCCACCGTCGCAGCGCCTCCTCCTCGGTGCGCAGGTCGGGTCGGCCGAGCAGCAGCCAGGTGTCGAGCAGCACCACCGCGGCGTACCCCTCCGCCGCGACGGGCTCAGCGCCGGGCGTCGCGACGACGATCGCGGGACCGGCCGGGACGGTGCTCAGCACCCGCTCGCCACTGGAGGTCAGCACGCGCACACCGGGGAACGTGCGGCCGAGCTCCTCCGCGGTGCGGGCGTCGCCGAGGACCGGAGCGCGCAGTCCCCGATGCGCGCACACCGGGCAGGCCCACTGGGCGGCCTCGGTGCCGCACCAGCCACACGCCGGGGGCGTCGTCTGGCCGGTGAGCCGAAGCGGACCCGTGCACACGGCACACCGTGCAGGCGTCCGGCAGCGCTCGCAGGCGAGCGCGGCCGCATAGCCGCGGCGCGGAGTCTGCACGAGCACCGGCCCGTCGGGCAGCGCCGCCCGGATCGCCGCGTGCACCTCCCGCGGCACGCGCGAGGCACGGGTGAGCGGGTCGCGGTCGAGGTCGATGTCGCTCGACCCGGCGATGTTCACCTGCACACGCTGGCGCGCGAGGGCGCGGGTCGGCGCGATCTCCTGTGCCCAGCCGGACCGCAGGAGCTGGTCGGCCTCGACGGTGCGCGCGAACCCTCCGACCAGTGCCGCCGCACCCTCCCGCTCCGCCCGGAGGAGGAGCGTCTCCCGCGCGTGCGGGTACGGCGCCCGCGGCTCTGCGAGCATGTCGTCGCCGTCATCCCAGATCGCCACGAGCCCCAGGTCGCGGACCGGCGCGAACGCGGCCGCGCGCGTGCCGATCGCGACCCGGACCGCACCGCGACTGATGGCCAGGAAGGACCGGTAACGGGCGGCCGGGCCGCTGTCCGCCGTGAGGGTCGCGTGCTGCCCTGCCCCGAGGACCGCGTCGAGCGCGGCGGAGAGGCGGGCGACGTCCTTCCCGTCCGGGACGCAGACGACGGCACCCCGACCGCTCGCGAGGGTCGTCGCCACCACGTGGGCGAGCAGGAGCGCCCAGTCCGTGCCGGCCGCCGCGTGCCAGACCGCCCGCGGTGATCCGCCCGAGCCGAGATGGCGCAGGAACGCCTCCGCCGGCTCGTGGCCCGCCCAGGCACCGGCCACGGTCACCGGGTCGGGCGCGACGGGCTGCCCCGGATCGGCCGAGGCCTCCTTCTCCACCGCGGCATGGCGCGGTGGCACCGCGAGGCGCAGGACGTCGGAGCGGGTGCCGGCATACCTCTCCGCCAGCGCGGCAGCGAGGCCTGCGACCGTCGGGACGAGGACCGGCTCGGGGCTGACCACCCGCTTCAGCGGGGACAGCCTCCCCTCGTGGTCCGAGGCCTCCAGTCGCGCGAGCACGAAGCCGTCGACGTCCTGTCCGGCGAAGCGCACCTTCACGCGGGTGCCCGGTGTGGCGTCGCCGGCCATGCTCGCCGGGACGGCGTAGTCGAAGTCCCTGTCGAGATGCGCGGGCTGGAGGTCGAGCAGCACCCGAGCGACGGGCAGGTGGTCGGTGATCTCGGCCTCGGCCTGTTTGCGGGCACGGGTCGCGCGGGCCTTCGCGCGGCCCTCGGCCACCTTGTCGCGGACGAGACCGGGCAGCTCGAGTGCCGGGGGCTCGTCAGCGGTCATGCGCGCAGTTCTACCAGCGGACTCCGACCAAATGCCGAGTCGGCGCATCCTCGCAGCCCACAAATGCCGAGTCGGCGCATCCTCGCACGCGAGAGTGCGAGGATGCGCCGACTCGGCAGTGCGGTGTCAGGCGCCGACAGCGGCCTTGAGCGCCTCGGCGCGGTCGGTCCGCTCCCAGGTGAACTCCGGGAGCTCGCGGCCGAAGTGACCGTACGCCGCGGTCTTGGCGTAGATCGGGCGCAGCAGGTCGAGGTCGCGGATGATGGCGGCCGGGCGCAGGTCGAAGACCTCCAGGACGGCCGCGCGGATCTTCTCGACCGGCGCGGTCTCGGTGCCGAAGGTCTCGACGTAGACGCCCACGGGGGCGGCCTTGCCGATCGCGTAGGCGACCTGGACCTCGGCGCGACGGGCCAGGCCCGCGGCGACGATGTTCTTCGCGACCCACCGCATGGCGTACGCCGCCGAGCGGTCGACCTTCGACGGGTCCTTGCCGGAGAACGCGCCGCCGCCGTGGCGGGCCATGCCGCCGTACGTGTCGACGATGATCTTGCGGCCGGTCAGGCCGGCGTCACCCATCGGGCCGCCGACGACGAAGCGTCCGGTCGGGTTGATGTAGAGCTTGTAGCCGTCGGACGGCACGCTGTCCTTGAACACCTCGAGCACGGGCTCGATGACGTGCTTCTTGATGTCCGGCCCGAGGGTGGCCTCGAGGTCGATGTCATCGGCGTGCTGCGTCGAGAGGACGACCGCGTCGATGCGCACGGGACGGTGGTCGTCGTCGTACTCGATCGTGACCTGGGTCTTGCCGTCGGGACGGAGGTACGGGAGCGTGCCGTTCTTGCGGACCTCGGTGAGGCGCTCGGCGAGCGACTGCGCGATCTTGATCGGCAGCGGGAAGAGCTCCGCGGTGTCGTCGCAGGCGTAGCCGAACATCAGGCCCTGGTCGCCCGCGCCCTGGCGGTCGAGCTCGTCGACGGAGTGGTCGACGCGCTCCTCGAAGGCGTCGTCGACGCCCTGGGCGATGTCGGCCGACTGCGCGCCGATGGCGACCTGCACGCCGCAGGAGTTGCCGTCGAAGCCCTTCTCGGAGGAGTCGTAGCCGATCTCGAGGATCTTCTGACGCACGAGCTGTGCGACGGGGGCGTAGGCCTCGGTGGTGACCTCACCGGCGACGACGACGAGGCCCGTGGTGAGGAGCGTCTCGACGGCGACCCGGCTCTTGGGGTCGTGCTCGAGGAGGTAGTCGAGCACGGTGTCGCTGATCTGGTCGGCGATCTTGTCGGGGTGGCCCTCGGTCACCGACTCAGAGGTGAACAGACGTCCGGTCACGATCGATCTCTCCCGTTTCTGCTGGCGGAACTTGTGGTCTTACGGTAGATGGCGCGTCCAAGGTCCGGACGGGCGTCTCATTGTCGCACGATCAGGTCGACAAACGCGCAACGACGAGGTCCCAGATGACCTGGGCCAGGGCGCTCTTGGAGCCAGCGGGTACGTCGACCGCGGCTCCGTCGGCGGCCAGGATGACCGCCTGGTTGTCCGGGCTGCCGAACACGGCTCCCCCGCTGACGTCGTTGACGACCAGGAGGTCACAGCCCTTGCGTGCGAGCTTGGCCCTGGCCAGCTCGAGGACGGTGCCGGTCTCGTCGCCGGTCTCCGCCGCGAACCCCACCACGACGCTGCCCGGGCGCGAGCGGTGGTGACTGATCTCGTGGAGGATGTCGGGGTTCTGAGCGAGCTCGATGACCGGGGCCGAGCCGTCGGTCGCCTTCTTGATCTTGGCGTCGCTGACGGTGGTCGGCCGGAAGTCGGCCGGAGCGGCCGCCATGACGACGGCGTCGGCGCCGGAGGCCGCCGTGACGACCTCCTCCCGCAGCTGGGCCGTGGTCTCGACGCGGACGACCTTGACCCCGGCCGGGTCCGGCAGGCTCACGTTGGCGGCGACGAGCACCACGTCGGCGCCACGGGCCGCCGCGGAGCGAGCGATGGCGTAGCCCTGGAGCCCGCTCGACCGGTTGCCGAGGAAGCGGACCGGGTCGAGGTACTCCCGGGTCCCGCCGGCGCTGACCACGACCCGTCGACCGGTCAGGTCGGCGGTTGCGCGCGGACGGGCGAGCACGTCCGCGCACAGGGCGAAGATCTCGTCCGGCTCGGGCAGTCGGCCCTTGCCGGTGTCCTTGCCGGTCAGCCGGCCCTCGGCCGGCTCGATGACGATGGCACCGCGGCGACGCAGCGTGGCGACGTTCTCGACGGTCGCCGGGTGCTCCCACATCTCCGTGTGCATGGCGGGCGCGAAGACGACGGGGCAGCGGGCGGTGAGCAGGACGTTCGTGAGCAGGTCGTCGGCCAGTCCGTGCGCGGCCCGCGCCAGCGTGTTGGCCGTCGCCGGGGCGACGACCACCAGGTCGGCCTGCTGGCCGAGCCGGACGTGCGGCACCTCCGTGATGTTCTCGAACACCCCGGTCGCGATCTCCTTGCCGGAGAGCGCCGCCCACGTCGGGGCGCCGACGAACTCCAGGGCCGAGGCGGTCGGCACGACGGTCACGTCGTGGCCGGACTCGGTGAAGCGGCGCAGCAGCTCCGCCGCCTTGTACGCCGCGATCCCGCCCGCAACCCCCAGAACGACACGGGGCCGCTCCCCGGCGTGGGGAGCGGCCTCGTGGGTGGTGCTGTCGGTCACTCGCCGACCGCGAACGGGTCCGTCGCGGTCGCAGCGCGCTGAGCGGCCTCCTCCGCGGCGAGCTCCGCGGGGTCGACCTCCTCGCAGCTGAGCAGGTCGGCGTTGATCTCGCGCAGTGCGATGGAGAGCGGCTTCTCCTGGACGTGGGTCTCGACCAGCGGGCCGACGTACTCCAGCAGGCCCTCGCCGAGCTGCGAGTAGTAGGCGTTGATCTGGCGGGCGCGCTTGGCGCCGTAGAGCACCAGGCGGTACTTGCTGTCGGTCTTGCTCAGCAGGTCGTCGATCGAGGGGTTGGTCACGCCCTGGGCGTCGATCTCGGGGGCAGCCACGCGTTCATGCCTCACTGTCGGGGTTCGATGGGCTCGTGCGCAGAGGCGCGGCGAGCATCATCAAGGCTACCAACTCCTCCGCGGCAGCGTGAACTTCGCGGTTGACGATGGTGACATCGAACTCCTGCTCGGCCTCGAGCTCGGTCCTCGCGGTCGCCAGTCGGCGCTCGCGCTCCTCCTCGGTCTCGGTGCCACGACCGACCAGGCGACGCACCAGCTCGTCCCACGACGGCGGGGCGAGGAAGGCGAACAGCGCGCCCGGCATCGTCTCCCGGACCTGGCGCGCCCCCTGCAGGTCGATCTCGAGCAGGGCCGGACGACCTGCGGCGAGCGCCTCCTCGACGGGCCGACGCGGCGTGCCGTAGCGGGCGACCTTGTGGACCGTCGCCCACTCGAGCAGCTCGCCGTCAGCGATCATCCGGTCGAACTCCTCGTCGGAGACGAACCAGTAGTGCACACCGTGGACCTCGCCGGGTCGCGGCGGCCGGGTGGTGGCGGACACGGAGTACCAGACCTCGGGGTGCGACGACCGTACGGCGGCCGCGACGGTCCCCTTGCCCACGGCCGTCGGACCGGCGAGCACCACGAGACGCGAGGGCTGCGGGACGGGCGGAGCGTCAGCCACGCCGGGCGAACTCCTCGGCCAGGGCCTCGATCTGCTTGAACCCGAGACCGCGCACGCGGCGGCTCTCGGCGATGTTGAGCCGCTCCATCATCTGGCGGGCGCGGACCTTGCCGACGCCGGGCACGGCCTGGAGCAGGTCGAGCACCTTCATCTTCCCGATGACCTCGTTGGTCTGTCCCTGCTCGATCACGTCGAGGACGGATCCGCCGGAGTTCTTGATCCGGTTCTTCACCTCGGCCCGCTCGCGTCGGGAGGCAGCCGCCTTGTCGAGGGCGGCCTGGCGCTGTTCGGGCGTGAGTGGAGGCAGAGCCACGTGCGTGGTCCTTCGGTGGTCGGGAGCGTGCAGTCGATTTCCGGTCAACATAGCCGCCGCCCACGGAGGCGGCAACGCGGGGATACCTCAAAGAGTCAGCGGAGCGTGGCAGACATCTCGCGCCTGCTGGTCGACGGCGGCCAGGGCCGCTCGGGTGCGATCCGCGCCCACCTCCGTCGCCGCCGCGGCGATCCGGTCGCGCTCGGCCGTGGTCACCCCTGCCGGCGGCTTGGCGGGGTCGTACGTCGCGGGGTCCACGTGCGCCGCCTGGAGCGCGTCGCGCAGATGTGTCAGTGCGGTGGTGAGGGTCTTCCAGTCGTCCGCGATGTCGCTCGGAGCACCGTCGCGCAGCTGCTCGAACGTCGGGAGCGCCTTGAGCAGTGCCTGCGGGCCGCCGGCGTCGAGCGTCCGGGTGAGCTCGTCACGATGGCTCTTCACGCGGTCGCAGTAGCCGGCGTACGGATCGCCTCCGCACGCGCCGAGAGTGGCCAGCGCGAGCGCTGTCACGAGGAGTCTTCGCACCGGCTCATCCAACCAGGCGGCCCAGACGGGGCGCGCCGCTCCGCCGAACTGTCACGGTGACAGTTTGCGGGGTCGGTGATAGTTGCCAACTGTCACCGACCGCCCAAAGTGTCACGGTGACACTTTGGGATGGCTGGGCCGGACCGGGCCGGGCCCCAAACTGTCACGGTGACACTTTGCGGGGTCGGTGATAGCTCCTAACTGTCACCAATCGCGCCAACTGTCACGGTGACACTTTGGAGGTGGCGGCGCGGAGCCCGCGTCAGCGCAGCTCGTCGTTGGTGCGCAGCGCGGCGTCGCGCAGCCGGTCGACCGACGGGCCGGCGCGCAGGATGCCCCGCGAGGACGACGGGAGCACGGTGAGCGAGCCGAAGATCCGGCGGATGTCGGCGGCAGTCCCTCCCTGCTCGCCGAAGCCCGGAGCGAGGATCGGGCCGTTGAAGTCCAGGCCCTCGGCCGCGTCGCCGATCGTCGCGCCGACCACCGCACCGAAGGATCCGAGCGGCGTCGCGTCGGCGTTGAGGCGACGCAGGTGGCCGAACATCCGCCCGGCCACCGTCTCCCCCGTGTCGACGGTCGCGGACTGCACCTCCGGACCCTCCTTGTTGGAGGTGAGGCCGAGCACGAACAGCCCCGCGTCGAAGCGGCGCGCGGTGTCGACGAACGGGTCGAGCGAGCCGAAGCCGAGGTACGGCGACACCGTGATCGCGTCGGAGGCCAGGGGCGAGGCGGGGTCGAGATAGGCGTCGGCGTACGCCTGCGAGGTGGACCCGATGTCGCCGCGCTTGACGTCGAGCAGCACCAGCGCGCCGAGCGCACGCGACTCGGCGATCACCCGCTCGAGCACGGCGACGCCGCGGGACCCGAAGCGCTCGTAGAACGCGCTCTGGGGCTTGATCACCGACACGTGCGGCGCCAGCCCCTCCACGGCCGTGAACGCGAACGTCTCCAGCCCGGCGACGGTGTCGTCCAACCCCCACTCCGCCAGCAGCGACGCGTGCGGGTCGATGCCGGCGCACAGCGGGCCGCGCTGGGTGACGGCGGCGGACAGCCGCTCTCCGAAGCTGGTCATGCCTCTCACTCTCCTCTGTTCGTGCACATCGACGCTCCGTGGGCGCCTACGATCCGCCCGTGCCGACTCCTGAGACGTTCGCCCGCCGACTCGACGCCCGCGTTGCCGAGGCGCTCGACCGACGGCTGGTCGACAGGATCAGCACCGGTCGATCCACCTGGCTGGCCCGCGCCGCGGCATTCCTCCTGGTCACTCCGGTGCACCTGGTGAGCATCGCACTGGCGGCGGGCGGCGTGGCGCTGGCTGTGCTGGGGGGCGGCTGGTGGCAGTGGTCGATGGCCGCGTTCCTGCTCGGCGTGGCCTGGATGACGCGGCCACGCGTCTGGGGATCGGTCGAGCGCGACACCATCCTGGTCGACCCTGCAGAGGCCCCGCTCCTGACCGCCCTCGTCGCCGACGTGGCCGATCTGCTCGGCACTCGGGCGCCGGACGAGATCCGCCTCGACAGCAGCTTCAACGCCTACGTCGCCGCCCGCCGGTTCCGCGGGCGTCAGCTCGTCCTCGGCGCGCCGCTGTGGGCCGCGTGCGAACCGCAGTCGCGGATCGCCCTGCTCGGCCACGAGGTGGGACACCTGGCCCATGGTGACCTGCTCAGCCTCCGATACGTCGGGAGCGCCTACAGCACCCTCTCCCACTGGGTCGCGCTGCTGGACCCGATGGGCTCCGAGGTGTTCCTCCACAGCACGCCGGTGCTGGTCCGCGCGATACTGGCACCTCCGCGCTGGCTGGTCCTCGGCTACCTCCGCCTGGTCGACGCCGTGAACTCCGCAGCCTCGCGACGACAGGAGCTGTACGCCGACCTCGCCTCCGCGCTCGCCGCCGGAACCGACGGGGCCGTCGACAGCCTCGAGGTGGGCCTGATCCACGACGGTGTGGACGCCGCCGCGAACCGGGCCGCGGTCGACCCGACCCGACCCGCCCTCGGCGAGAGCATCGCGGCGCGGGTGGCCGCCTACGACGCGGGGCAGCGTGAGGCCGCCCGGCGCCGGGGCGCAAGCGACGGGCGCAGCATCGACGCCTCGCACCCGCCGACGGTGGACCGGCTGCGGCTGATCGAGTCGGTGGAGCGGTCGACCGCGGCGGTCGTGCTCGACCCCGACCGCAGTCGTCTGATCGACAAGGAGCTGGCGCCGCACCTGGAGCAGGCCTTCAAGCGGCTCGGCGACAGGTACCGCTTCGTGCGCTGAGCGCGACCGCGAGGTCACGCAGACAGGCCGTTCGCGATCCGCCGCGGCCACAGCGGCCCCTCGTAGATGAAGGCCGTGTAGCCCTGCACCAGGTCGGCGCCCGCCTCGACCCGCTCCCGCGCGTCCTCGACGGTCGTGATCCCGCCGACGCCGATCAGCGTCAGGCGGTCGCCGACGCGTCCACGCAGCAGGCGCATGACCTCCGTCGCCCTCCCAGCGAGCGGGCGGCCCGACAACCCGCCGGGCCCCGCCTCCTCGACCTCGCTCGGGTGGCTGCGCAGGCCGTCGCGCGAGATGGTGGTGTTGGTGGCGATGATCCCGTCGAGCCCGGTCTCGAGCGCGAGGTCGGCGACGCCCAGGATGTCCTCGTCGGCCAGGTCCGGCGCGATCTTCACCAGCAGCGGCACGCGGCGGTCGGTGACGGAGTCGGCCGTGGCGCGCACGTGCTGCAGCAGCGGCCCCAGCCTCTCCACAGCCTGCAGCGACCGGAGCCCGGGAGTGTTGGGTGAGCTCACGTTGACGACGAGATAGTCGGCGTACGGCGCCAGCAGACGTGTCGACTTGCCGTAGTCGGCCTCCACGGCCCCCTGGTCGTCCTCGGGCACGATCTTCGTCTTGCCGATGTTGACGCCGAGCACCGGGCCGAGCGTGCCGGACCGACGCCGGTCGAGCCGCTCCTTCAACCGGCCGGCGACCGCCTCGGCCCCGTCGTTGTTGAAGCCCATCCGGTTGATGACCGCACGGTCCGACACGAGCCGGAAGAGCCGCGGCTTCGGGTTGCCGGGCTGCGCCTCCCCCGTCACCGTGCCGATCTCGACGTGGCCGAAGCCGAGGGCGCCGAGCGCGTCGATCCCGACGGCGTTCTTGTCGAAGCCGGCGGCCAGGCCGAGCCGGTTGGGGAAGGTCAGGCCGAGGGCGTCGACCGGCTCGCCGACGGCCGCCACCCGGGCGAGCGCCGGCGCCGCCGCGCGGATCGCGCGGAACGCGGCGTGGTGCGCCTCCTCCGGGTCGGTGTGGCTCAGGAGGTGGTCGAAGAGCAGCCGGTAGGGGCGTCCCATCAGACGGTCTCGGCCGACGAGGCCAGCGCCGCCCGCTCCGCCCGTGCCGCCCACTCCTGCAGCGAGCGCACGTCGATGTCGCCCTGACGCAGCGCGGCGATCCCCTGGACGGCCGCTGCGAGGCCCTGCACCGTCGTGATGCACGGCGTGCCGGAGAGCACCGCCGCGGACCGGATCTCGTAGCCGTCGATGCGCGCGCCACTCGCCGAGCCGTTCGGGGTGTTCACGATGACGTCGATCTCACCGTCCAGGATGAGCTGGACCGTGGTCCTCTCGCCGTTCGGACCCTCGCCCTCGGAGTGCTTGCGGATGACCGTCGACGGGATCCCGTTGCGGCGCAGCACCTCGGCGGTGCCCTGGGTCGCGAGGATCTCGAAGCCGTAGTCGGCCAGGACGCGCGCCGGGAAGATCATCGTCCGCTTGTCGCGGTTGGCGATCGAGATGAACACCTTCCCCGAGGTCGGCAGCGGGCCGAAGGCCGCCGCCTGGGCCTTGGAGAACGCCTTGCCGAAGTCTGCGTCGAAGCCCATCACCTCGCCGGTCGACTTCATCTCGGGGCCGAGGACGGTGTCGACGAACTGACCCTCCTTGGTGCGGAACCGGTTGAACGGCAGGACCGCCTCCTTGACCGCGATCGGCGAGTCGGCAGGCAGGGTGCCGCCGTCGCCCGTGGCCGGCAGCACACCGGCGGCGCGCAGGTCGGCGATCGTCTCGCCCATCATCACGCGCGCCGCGGCCTTGGCCAGCGAGGTCCCGGTCGCCTTGGACACGAACGGCACGGTGCGGGAGGCGCGCGGGTTGGCCTCGAGGACGTAGAGCACGTCAGCGCCGAGGGCGAACTGGATGTTGATGAGCCCGCGGACGCCGACACCCTTCGCGATGCCCTCGGTGGCCTCGCGGATCCGCTCGATCTCGGCCGCGCCGAGGGTGATCGGGGGCAGCGCGCACGACGAGTCACCGGAGTGGATGCCGGCCTCCTCGATGTGCTCCATCACGCCACCCAGGAACAGGTCGGTGCCGTCGTACAGCGCGTCGACGTCGATCTCGACGGCGTCGTCGATGAACCGGTCGACCAGCACAGGCCGGTCGGGGCTGATCTCGGTCGCGGCCTCGATGTAGGACTGGAGCGCCTGGTCGTCGTACACGATCTGCATGCCGCGGCCGCCGAGGACGTACGACGGCCGGACGAGCACCGGGTAGCCGATCTCGTGCGCGATCGTCCGAGCGTCGTCGAACGACACGGCGGTGCCGTGCTTCGGGGCGATCAGACCCGCCTCGGCGAGCACGCGGCCGAAGGCGCCGCGCTCCTCGGCGAGCTCGATGGCCTCCGGCGAGGTGCCGACGATCGGGACACCTGCGTCCTGCAGCCCCTGCGCCAGGCCGAGCGGGGTCTGGCCGCCGAGGGTGGCGATGACGCCGGCGATCGGGCCGGCGGCCTTCTCGGCCTCGTAGACCTCGAGCACGTCCTCGAGCGTGAGCGGCTCGAAGTAGAGGCGGTCGGAGGTGTCGTAGTCGGTCGACACGGTCTCCGGGTTGCAGTTGACCATGACCGTCTCGTAGCCGGCCTTGGAGAGCTCCAGGGAGGCGTGGACGCACGAGTAGTCGAACTCGATGCCCTGCCCGATCCGGTTCGGGCCGGAGCCGAGGATCAGCACCGCCGGCTTCTCGCGCGACGCCACCTCGGTCTCCTCGTCGTAGGACGAGTAGTGGTACGGCGTCCGCGCGGCGAACTCGGCCGCGCACGTGTCGACGGTCTTGTAGACCGGCCGCACACCCAGGTCGTAGCGGGCACCGCGGACGTCGGCCTCGGTCAGGCCGCCCGTGCTCGTCGAGCGGAGGCCGGCGATCTGGGCGTCGGAGAGCCCGTGCCGCTTGGCGAGTCGCAGCGTGGTCGCGTCCAGCGCGTCGGCCGCGGCGACCTGCTGGGCGATCTCGTCGATGAGGAACAGCTGGTCGACGAACCACGGGTCGATCTTCGTGGCGTCGAAGATCTCCTCCGGGGTGGCGCCGGCACGGACCGCCTGCATCACCTTCTGCAGCCGGCCGTCGTGCGGGACGGCGATCTGCTCGAGCAGGGTGGTCTTGTCGCCCGGGTCGCCGACCCACGTGAACGGGGCCGCCTTGTTCTCCAGCGAGCGCAGCGCCTTGTTGAGCGCCTCGGTGAAGTTGCGGCCGATCGCCATCGCCTCGCCCACCGACTTCATGTGCGTGGTGAGCGTCGGGTCGGCGGTCGGGAACTTCTCGAACGCGAAGCGCGGCACCTTCACGACGACGTAGTCGAGCGTCGGCTCGAACGAGGCGGCGGTCTCCTGGGTGATGTCGTTGGCGATCTCGTCGAGCGTGTAGCCGACGGCGACCTTGGCCGCGATCTTCGCGATCGGGTAGCCGGTCGCCTTCGAGGCCAGGGCGCTCGAGCGGGACACACGCGGGTTCATCTCGATCACGATCACGCGGCCGTCGGCCGGGTTGACGGCGTACTGGATGTTGCAGCCGCCCGTGTCGACCCCGACCTCGCGGATGATCCCGATGGCGAGGTCGCGCAGGCGCTGGTACTCGCGGTCGGTGAGGGTCATCGACGGGGCGACGGTGATCGAGTCGCCGGTGTGGACGCCCATCGGGTCGAGGTTCTCGATCGAGCAGATGATGACGACGTTGTCGGCCTTGTCGCGCATCACCTCCAGCTCGTACTCCTTCCAGCCGATGATCGACTCCTCGATGAGGACCTCGGTCGTCGGGCTGGCGGCCAGACCGGCGCCCGCGATGCGGTGCAGGTCCGACTCGTCGTAGGCGATGCCCGATCCGAGCCCTCCCATCGTGAAGGAGGGCCGGACGACGACCGGATAGCCCAGCGTCACGGTCGCCTTCTCGACCTCGTCCATCGAGTGGCAGACGAACGAGCGGGCGACCTCGCCGCCGACCTTCTCGACGATCGCGTTGAACTTCTCCCGGTTCTCACCACGGTGGATCGCGTCGAAGCTCGCGCCGATCATCTCGACGCCGTACTTCTCGAGCACGCCGTTCTCGTGCAGTGCGGTGGCCGTGTTGAGCGCCGTCTGGCCGCCCAGCGTCGGCAGGATCGCGTCGGGACGCTCCTTGGCGATGACCTTCTCGACGAACTCGGGGGTGATCGGCTCGACGTAGGTCGCGTCGGCGAACTCCGGGTCGGTCATGATGGTCGCCGGGTTGGAGTTCACCAGGATGACGCGCAGGCCCTCGGCCTTCAGCACGCGGCACGCCTGGGTGCCGGAGTAGTCGAACTCGCAGGCCTGGCCGATGACGATCGGGCCGGAGCCGATGACCAGGACGCTCTTGATGTCGGTGCGCTTCGGCATGTCGTCAGTTCCCCTCGGTCGTCGAGTAGCCCGAGCCGCTGGGCGAGGGCGTATCGAGACGCCGGTCGGTCATGAGCTGGACGAATCGGTCGAAGAGGTACGCCGCATCGTGCGGGCCGGCGGCCGCCTCCGGGTGGTACTGCACGGAGAAGCCCAACAGGTCGCCCTCCGCGTCACGAAGCTCGAGGCCCTCCACACAGTCGTCGTTGAGGTTGACGTGGGAGACCGACGCGGTGCCGTACGGCGTCTCGGTCGGCGTGCCCACCGGCGCGTCGACCGCGAAGCCGTGGTTGTGCGCCGTCACCTCGACCTTGCGCGTCGTCAGGTCCATCACCGGCTGGTTGATGCCGCGGTGGCCGTACTTGAGCTTGTAGGTGCCGAACCCGAGCGCGCGGCCGAAGAGCTGGTTGCCGAAGCAGATCCCGAAGTAGGGGATCTGCCGTCCCAGGGCCTCCTGCAGGAGCTCGATCTGGTGGGTCGTCGCGGCGGGGTCGCCGGGCCCGTTGGAGTAGAACAGCCCGTCCGGCCGGACGGCGAGCACGTCGTCGAGGGTCGCTGTCGAGGGCAGCACGTGCACCTCGATGCCGCGCTCGGCCATCCGCTGCGGCGTCATCTCCTTGATGCCGAGGTCGAGCGCTGCGACGGTGAGCCGCTTCTCGCCTTGGGCCGGGACGACGTAGGCCTCGGTCGTGGTGACCTCGTCGGCCAGCTCGGCGCCGCTCATCTCGGCGCTCGCCCGCACCCGGGCCAGCAGCGCCTCGGTGTCGGTCTCGACGGTGGAGATGCCGACGCGCATCGCTCCGCGCTCGCGCAGGTGGCGGGTGAGGGCCCGGGTGTCGACGCCGGAGATGCCGACGACGCCCTGGGCACGCAGCTCGTCGTCGAGGGTGCGCTTCGAGCGCCAGTTGCTCGGGACGCGAGCGGGGTCGCGGACGACGTACCCCGCGACCCAGATCCGGCGCGACTCGGGATCCTCGTCGTTGACGCCGGTGTTGCCCACGTGCGGGGCCGTCATGACGACGACCTGGCGGTGGTAGGACGGGTCGGTCAGGGTCTCCTGGTAGCCGGACATGCCGGTCGAGAAGACCGCCTCGCCGAAGGTCTCGCCCTCGGCCCCGAACGACTCACCGCGGAAGGTGCGCCCGTCCTCGAGGACCAGAAGAGCGCTCTGCCTGATGGGATTCTTGGCATGCAGCGGCACGCCGTACCTCCTTCTCCGCCTCTCTGGACGGCCTGTTAAAGGATGCCGGACTCGAGCGCCGACCCTACCAGCGCGGCGGGGCGGTCCCGGCATCGGTCCGCCGCTCGGCGACCAGCTGCCACATGCCGCCGACGCGCAGGAACGGCTCCCGGTCGCAGAGGGCGAGCTCGAGCTCCAGCAAGCGGTCGAAGTACGCGGGGTCCCGCTTGGCCTCGTCGTCGGTGAGGAGGTCGTTGGCGATGCGGGTGCCGTAGCGATCCACCACGGCGAGGCCGACCTGCTCCAGGTCGGACGCCATCTCCTCGGCGGTGATCTTGCGGGCGGTGTGGTCGAACGTCACCGAGTGCTGGGCCTCCGCGACGAGCTCGCGCAGGGCTGCCTCCGGGCCGCTCCGCGTGAGGCGCATGAGGACCATCGCCGCCGGGTTCGGGGCCATCACCGAGAGACGGCCACCTGGCCGTACGAGCGCCGCCAGCCGGGCGAGGTCGGCTGTGCCGGCCGGACGGTAGTGCAGCACGAAGTGGCAGAGCACCAGGTCGAACGTCCCCGTGACCGGGAGGTCGTCGAGGCCGCCCTCGAGCGTCGTGAGCTCGACACCGGCCTCGGCGGCCCGGGAACGTGCCTCAGCGAGCCACCCGGGCGCAGGGTCGAGGACCGTGACGTCGTGGCCAGCCACCGCGAGCGGCACGGCGTCGCGACCGTCACCACCGCCGACGTCGAGCACCCGCAGCCGACGGCCGAGCCAGTCGGTCTGGCGACGCAGCGTCTCCCCCACGACCGCGAAGCGGATCCGGCCCCACGGAGCCTCGGCCCACGCCTTCCACTCGGCGAGCCGCTCCTCGAACGGGTCGGTCATGCGCTGAACGTCCGAGTGCCGCGCAGCCAGGTGCCGACGACCTGCCCGGTCACGGTGCGCCCGTGCCACGGGTTGTTGCGGCTCAGCGACAGCGAGGCGGCCCGATCCACGACGTACGACGCAGCCGGGTCGACCAGCGTCAGGTTGGCCGGCTCGCCGGCGACCAGCGCGCGCCCGTGACCGTCGAGTCCGGCGATGCCGGCCGGGTTGACGGACATGACGCGGGCGACGCCGGCCCAGTCGAGCAGCCCACCCTCGACCATGACGGTCGCCACCACGGAGAGCGCCGTCTCGAGGCCGAGCATGCCGAAGGCCGCGTCGACGAACGCGTGCTCCTTGTCGTGCCGTGCGTGTGGAGCGTGGTCGGTCGCGACGGCGTCGATGGTGCCGTCGGCGAGCCCCGCCCGAAGTGCCTCGACGTCCTCGGCCGGTCGCAGCGGCGGGTTGACCTTGAACGTCGGGTCGTAGCCGGTCAGCAGGTCGGTCGTCAGCAGCAGGTGGTGCGGCGTGACCTCGGCGGTCACGGCCCACATGCCGTCCCTCTCGGCCTGCGCCTTCGCCCAGCGGACCAGCTCGACCGAGCCCGCCGTCGACACGTGCGCGACGTGGACGCGCGACCCCGTGTGGCGGGCCAGCATCACGTCGCGGGCGACGATGACCTCCTCGGCGACCGACGGCCAGCCCGGCAGCCCGAGCTCGCCGGAGAGCCGGCCTTCATGGCAGCACGCGGCGTGCGGGGCGAGGGCGGGGTCCTGGCTGTGCTGGCTGATCACACCGCCGAAGGCCTTGACGTACTCCAGGGCCCGCCGCATCACGCGCGCGTCCGCGACGCACCGGCCGTCGTCGGAGAACACCCGGACCCGGGCGCGCGAGCGCGCCATCAGGCCGAGCTCCGCGAGCTCCTCGCCGACCAGGCCGCGGGTCACCGCGCCGACGGGCTGCACGTCGACCAGGCCGGCCGACCGGCCCAGGTCGAGGACACGCTCGGCGGCCTCGGCGGTGTCGGTCACGGGTGAGGTGTTCGCCATCGCGAGCACCGACGTGTAGCCGCCCGCCGCGGCGGCCCGGGAGCCGCTCAGCACCGTCTCGGCGTCCTCGCGGCCGGGCTCGCGCAGGTGCGTGTGCAGGTCGACGAGGCCCGGCAGGAGCACGAGGCCGTCGGCGTCGACGGTCTCCTCGGCGGTCGTGGAGAGCGAGCCGATCTCGCGGATCAGCCCGTCCTCGACGTACACGTCGGCGGCCTTGCCGCCGAGCAGGCGAGCGCCCTTGATGAGCAGGCTCACTTCCCCTCCTTCATCGGCGCCGTCTCTCCGGCGAGCAGGTGGTAGAGCACGGCCATGCGCACGGCGACGCCTGCCGAGACCTGGTCGAGGACGACCGAGTCGACGGCGTCGGCGGCGTCCGCGGAGATCTCGAGGCCGCGGTTCATCGGGCCCGGGTGGAGGATCGGCGTGCCGTCCTTCAGCCGGCCCAGCCGGTCGCGGGTGAGCCCGTAGCCGACGGTGTACTCCCGCGGGCTCGGGAAGTAGGCGCCGCTCATCCGCTCACGCTGGACGCGCAGCATCATGACGGCGTCCGCCGTGGGCAGCACCGCATCCAGGTCGTACGACGTCGCGAACCCCGCCTCCGCCGACCACGGGCCGATCCCGCTCGGCATGAGGGTCGGCGGGGCGACCACCGTGACCTGCGCACCGAGCTTGGTGAGCGCCTTGACGTTGGAGCGGAACACCCGGGAGTGGGTGAGGTCGCCGACGATCGCGACGTGGCGGCCCTCGAGGGAGCCGAGCCGCCGGGTGAGCGTGTAGGCGTCCAGCAGCGCCTGCGTCGGGTGCTCGTGGGTGCCGTCGCCCGCGTTGATGACCGGCACGTCGACCCACTCGCTGACCTGCTGGGCGGCCCCGCTCGCCGAATGGCGGATGACGAGGCCGTCGACGCCCATCGCCGTCACCGTCAGCACGGTGTCACGCAGGGACTCCCCCTTCGAGGCGGAGGACCCCTTCGCGGACAGGTTGATGACGTCGGCGCTGAGCCACTTGCCGGCGATCTCGAAGGAAGACCGGGTGCGCGTGGAGTCCTCGAAGAACAGGTTGATGACCGTCCGGCCGCGCAGCGCGGGCAGCTTCTTGACCTCGCGCCGCTGCACGTCGTGCATCTCGGCGGCGGTCTCGAAGAGCGCGGCGATGTCGTCGGCGGTGACGTCGTCGATCGAGAGCAGGTGCTTCTTCACGACGCGATCTCCCCTCCGGTGATGCGGACCTCGTCGGCGCCGTCGGTCTCCGTCAGGCGGACGCGGACCTTCTCGGTGCGGGCCGTGGGCAGGTTCTTCCCGACGTGGTCGGCCCGGATCGGGAGCTCGCGGTGACCGCGGTCGACGAGCACGGCCAGCCGCACCACGGCAGGTCGGCCGAGGTCGGAGAGCGCGTCGAGTGCCGCGCGGATGGTGCGGCCGCTGTAGAGCACGTCGTCGACCAGCACGACGGTCTTGCCGTCGATGCCGCCGGCGGGCAACGACGTCTTGTGCGGGGCACGCGTCGGGTGGTTGCGCAGGTCGTCGCGATACATGGTCACGTCGAGCGACCCGACCGCGACGGGCGTGCCCTCGACGGTCTCGATCCGCTCGGCGATCCGCCGCGACAGCGGGACGCCACGGGTGTGCAGACCGAGCAGGAGCAGGCCGTCCGCGCCACGGTTCTTCTCGAGGAGCTCGTGGGAGATGCGGGTCAGTGCGCGGGAGATGTCGTCGGCGTCGAGCACGACGCGGCCGTCGCCCGGGGGTGTGACGTCTGGAGAGGACTGAGCTGTCATGGCCTCGCCGGACCTCCTTCTCCGCCTCACGGGACGGGTCGTTAAAGGATGTCGGATCGAGCAGGAGACTAGTCCAGGTCGATGAGGACCTTGCCAACCGCACCCTGCTCGACCGCGTCGTGGGCCGCTCCGGCCTGCTCCAGCGGGTAGTGGTGCAGCGGTACGCCGACCTCGTCGCCGACCCGCAGGGCCCCCGCCTCGACAGCGGCCGCGACGTCCTCGGCCGCTGTCCGCAGCAGCTCCGGCGCGAGGGTGTAGAGCAGGACGAACTGGTAGCGCAGGTTCTTCGAGAACGTGGCCCGCAGCGGCAGCGTCATCTCGTCGCCGCCGTTGTTGGCGTAGATCGCGACCGTGCCGTGGACGCGCAGCACCTCGCGGTCGAGGTCGTTGTTGACGGCCGGGGCGACCTCGACGACCAGGTCGACGCCGTCCGGAGCGAGCGCCTTGACCTCGGCCACCGCGTCGCCGACGCGGTAGTTGACGGTCTGGTGGGCCCCGGCGGCGATCGCCAGGGCGGCCTTCTCGTCGCTGCTGACCGTGGAGATGACCGTCGCGCCGGCCCAGCGGGCGAGCTGGATCGCGGCGTTGCCGACCGCGCCCGCTCCCCCGGCGACGAGCACCGTGCGACCGGCCAGGGCCCCGGGCTCGAGACGGTCGACGTCTCCGGAGGTCAGGGCGCGATGGGCCGTGATCGCGGGGACGCCGAGTGCGGCGCCGAGGTCGAAGGACGCCCCGACCGGCAGGTGGACGGCCTTCTCGGCCGGCACGACGACGTGCTCGGCGGCCGTGCCGTGCGCGCGGCCGTGCTGGGCGAGCAGCACCCACACACGGTCCCCGACGCCGAAGCCGAGGACACCCTCGCCGACGGCGTCGACCACACCGGCGCCGTCCTGGCCGGGCGTGATCTCGTCGTACGGCAGCGCGGCGTAGGTGCCACCGGCGCGCGCCTTCCAGTCGGTCGGGTTCACCCCGGCCCGCGACAGGCGCACCCGGAGCTCGCCGGGGCCCGGCGTGGGCACCTCGCGCTCGACGAGGCGCAGGACGGAGGACGGACCGGTCTCTGAGTAGACGATGGCGCGCATGGGTTCGACGTTACCCAGCGGATGCACCCGAGCAGATGGTCCGGAGCAGATGCTCCCGGCGAAATGCCACGAGGGGCACGGCTCTCACCGTGCCCCTCGTCAGGCTTCGCAGGCGTCGGACGCTCAGTCGAACGCGTCCTTGACCTTCTCGCCGGCCTGCTTGAGGCTGCCCTTGGTCTGGTCGGTCTTGCCCTCAGCCTCGAGGTCCTTGTTGTCCGTGGCCTTGCCGACGGCTTCCTTGGCCTCGCCGACCTTCTCCTCGGCGAAGTTCTGAGCCTTGTCCTTCTCACCCATGGGGGGCTCCCCTCTCTGGTCGGTGTCCGACGAGGTCCCGGTAACCGACTGCGGGAGAGGAATGCCTCGCGGCTCGATCAGGAGAGCTGGGCCTTGTCGCGCTGGATGGCGCCGAGGATGCCGTTGACGAACTGTGGTGAGTCGTCCGTCGACAGCTCGCGCACCAGCTGCATGGCCTCGCTGATCGCCACGTGCTCGGGCACGTCGGTGGCGTGCAGCAGCTCCCACACACCCAGGCGCAGCACGTTGCGGTCGACGGCCGGCATACGGTCGAGCGTCCAGCCCTGCGAGTACGTCGCCAGCAGCTCGTCGATCCGCGGTTGCTCGGCCGTCACGCCGCGCACGAGCGTCGCGGTGTAGGCGTTGCCCGGACCCTCGCCCTCGGCGATGGCCTGGTCGAGCATGTCGACGGGGCTCAGGCCTCGCGCCTCGGCGGCGAAGAGCAGGTCCAGAGCCCGCTTGCGCGCCTTGGTGCGAGCGGTCGGCTGACCCGACGGAGCAGCCACGTCAGCCCTTGACGCGGCTGAGGTAGGAGCCGCCTTCGCGGGTGTCGACCTTGATCTTCTCGCCCTGCTCGATGAAGAGCGGGACCTGGATCTCGTGGCCGGTCTCGAGCGTGGCCGGCTTGGTGCGGCCGGTGGCCGAGTCGCCGACGACACCGGGCTCGGTGTAGGTCACCGAGAGCTCGACCGAGGCAGGGAGCTCGACGAAGAGCACGCGACCCTCGTTGGTGGCCACGATGACGTCGGTGTTCTCGAGCATGTAGTTCTTGGCGTCACCCACCAGCTCGGGGCCGACCTCGATCTGCTCGTAGGTCCCGGAGTCCATGAAGACGTAGTGCGTGCCGTCGTTGTACAGGTACTGGTAGGTCCGGCGGTCGACCGTCGCGGTCTCGACCTTGGTGCCGGCGTTGAAGGTCTTGTCGACGTTCTTGCCCGACTCGACGTTCTTCAGCTTGGTGCGCACGAACGCCGGGCCCTTGCCAGGCTTGACGTGCTGGAACTCGACCACCTGCCAGAGCTGGCCGTCGATGTTGAGAACCAAGCCGTTCTTGAGGTCGTTCGTGGTTGCCATGCGTCGCGTCCAGCCTTCTGATGTCCAGGTTGTCAAGGTCTTCCCGTGGCGCCGAGGCACCGGCGGCCGAGTCTATCGGCGGCCCGGCGGCGCGGCGAAACCGCGCGTCACCCCGCCCGAGGCGCGAGGTCGTCCCAGCGAGCGCTCAGACCGGCTCAGGCCACGATCATGCGATCCGTCGGACGGCCGCCGCCCCCTCGCCGGCCCTGGACGGCACGCCACGACTCGGCGAGCACGCCGACCGCCGCCTCGAGCTCCTCAGCCGGCCGGCTCCACGGGATCCGCACGAAGTGGTCGAGCCCGCCCTCGGGCGCGAAGACCGGCCCCGGCGCGACGATCGCTCCGCGTCGCTCGGCCTCGACCGCCACGTCGGTGCCGAGCGGCTCCGGCAGCCGGCACCACAGGCACAGACCGCCGCGTGGGACGCGGAACGTCCACTCCGGCAGCTGCTCGCTGACCGCCGCCACCAGTGCCGCCCGCTGCTCGCGCAGCCGGGCCCGATGGGCCTCGACCACCGGCCACGGGTCGTCGAGCAAGCGCGCGAAGGCGAGCTGCTCGAGCACCGGCGCACCCAGGTCCAGCCGGACCCGCGCATGGGTGAGCGCCCGCATCGTGGCCGAGTCGGGCACCCGGATCCAGCCGATCCGCAGACCGCCCCAGAAGCTCTTCGACGCGCTGCCGATCGTGATCGTCTCCGGGGCGAACGCCGCGAACGGGGGCGGCATCGGGTCACCGTCGAGCATGAGGGCCTGGTGCGCCTCGTCGACGATCGGCACGGTCCCCGACCGGCGCAGCGCCGCCGCGACACGCTCCCGCTCGTCCGCCTGCATCACCAGGCCGGTCGGGTTCTGGAAGTCGGGGATCAGCGAGGCCAGCGTCGGCCGCGCCTGGCGCAGCGTCGCCTCCAGCCCGTCCAGGTCCCAGCCGTCGGGGGCGACCGGCAGGCCGACCAGCCGGGCACCCGCGATGCGCAGGGCGTCGACGCCGTTCGGGTAGGTCGGGGTCTCGACGAGCACGCGTGCACCGCGCCGGGTGAGCGCCTGCGCGACGATGGCGGACGCCGAGAGCGCGCCGGCGGTCACCATGACCTGCTCGGGGCGGGTGGGCAGCCCGCGGGCGTCGTACGCCTGGGCGATGGCCTCCTGCAGTCGTGGCAGGCCGGCCGGGAAGTAGCCGTGCCCGCCGAGGTACGCCGGCAGGTCGGCCACGGCCTCGGCGTACGCCGCAGCGACGCCGGGCGGCGCCGACGCGGCGGCGCAGTTGAGGTCGATCACGTCGCCGTCGCGGCCGCCCGGCATGAGGGCACGGTCGAGTGCACGCCGGCGGTCACCCGGGACGCGCGTGAACGTGCCGGCACCCTGGCGCGCCTCGGCGTAGCCGGCCTCGACGAGGGTCGCGTAGGCCCGCGTCACCGTGGTGCGCGAGACGCGGAGCGCGACGCTCAGGTCGCGCTCGCTCGGCAGGCGGGCAGCCAGGGCGATCCGCCCGTCGCCGATGAGCAGGGTCAGGCTCTCGGCCAGACCGGCGTACGCCGGCGAGCGTCCGAACCCCTCGACGAGTCCCGCGAGGCGGGCCGCGCTGATGGAGGCCGGACCGATGGAGGCCGTACCGATGGACTGGGGCACGCAGTCCACTCTGTCACGATTGGCTATTTGAGAACAGTCCAATCTCCGCCACGCTGGTTCCCATGACCGCTCTCGCCGATCTCGGGCCGCTCGCCCAGCTCCGCGCCGGCCGCCTCGGCCGCCGCCTCCCCCAGCTGCTCGTCGGCCTGGTCGTCTACGGCATCTCGCTCGGCCTCATGGTGCGCGGCGCCGTCGGCGTGGCTCCCTGGGACGTGCTGCACCTCGGGATCGCCGAGCACCTCGGCCTCAGCCTCGGCACCGTCCTCGTCGGGACCTCGTTCGTCGTCCTGATCCTGTGGATCCCGCTGCGGGAGAAGCCCGGCATCGGCACGGTCGCGAACGCGCTCATGATCGGCCCGAGCACGGACGCCACACTGGCCGTCCTCCACCAGCCCGACGCTCTCGTGTGGCGGCTCGTCCTGATGTTCGCCGGCGTGGCACTCTGCGCCCTGGCGACGGCGATGTACATCGGCGCCCAGTTCGGCCGCGGGCCGCGCGACGGCCTGATGACCGGCCTCGTACGCCGCACGGGGCTCTCGATCCGGCTGGTCCGGACCTCCCTGGAGGTCGCGGTCGTGGTCGTCGGCCTGCTGCTCGGTGGACCGCTCGGCGTCGGCACCGTGGTCTTCGCGCTGACCATCGGCCCGCTGACGCAGTGGATGCTCCCAGCCTGGACCGTCAGCCTCCAGAAATCCGAGGAGCCCGTGTTCGCCTGAGGGCGTCTCGCGACATGTCAGGGTGAGGCTCCGATGAGGAGCCGACCCCCGACAGGTCCAGGAGGACCCTGATGCGACACCTCGGCAAGGTCAAGATCGCCGCCGGAGCGGCTGCCGTCCTCGTCTGCGCGGCCGGCGGCGCGTACGCCGCCACCACCGTGCCCAGCCACCCCGCCCACGGGACCACGGTGCAGGCACCGACCTCGTCGGTGGCTCCGGCGGCGGACACCCAGAGCCCCGAGCCCGCCGAGGTGGAGACCTCTCCGGCTGCAGGTACCGTCTCTGCGGACGCGACGGACCCGGAGACCGAGGCCGCCGACACGGAGACGCCTGAGACCGAGGCTCCCGAGACGGAGGCCCCTGACACCGAGGCACCCGACACGGAGGCTCCGAAGGCCGACCAGAACGACGACGACCAGGGCGACGACGACCAGGGCGAGGACACCCAGGGAGACGACGCCGAGCACGAGAGCACCTCGACGCACGACGACCGGGGCGAGACCGATGGCGGCAGTGAGCATGACGGTGGACACGACGGCGACCACTCCGGTGGCGGCTCGCACGGGGATGACCACGAGGGTGACGACTGATCCTCACCGTCGCGCGCGCGGTCGGGCGGCGTCGTGACCGGCGCCGCTGACCGTCGGTCGCTGCACCTCGATCCGCCGAGCGTGCTCTCCGACGAGTCGCTCGGCGAGCGGCTGGCCGCACTGGCCCGTTCCTCGACGCCGACCGCGTCGCCCCGGGCCCGCCGCCACTGGGGCCTGCCCGTCGCCGGGGCGGTCGTCGCCCTGGCGACGGCGGGCGCCACGTTCGGAGCCGACCAGGTCCGTCATCACGGCGACGGGCCGCAGCCGGTCGTGCCCGCCACACGCCTCGAGCGCTCGACGAGCCATCAACCTCTCGTCCCGACCGCGGCCGACGAGCACGACGACGAGGTCCAGCCGGTCGAGCCGCCGACCACCTTCCACCCCACAGGCGGGGACGACGGCGGGCTCAGCGACTCCCACCGGCGGGGCGGCACCTCCGGCGCCGCGTCGCATCCGGGCGACAGCACCGGCGACGACCCGAGCGACGACTCGGGCGACGACCAGGGCGACGACGCCGGCCACGACGGCGGCCACTCGGACGGCTCCGAGCGGTCCGAGCCGTCCGACGGCGACTCGGCGACCGGGGAAGCATCCGACGACGCACCTGACGGTTCCGACGGCGGGCGAGACTCCGGGGACGGCGCGGCCCACGACGGCGGGAGCGACACGGCTGGCACAGGCGGCACCGGGGAGCACGACGGTTGAGCACCGTGCGTGACACGTCTCGGGCCGACACGGAGACCTCCGTCGTCGCGCTCGCGCGTGCGGGCGAGGCAGCCGCCTGGCGCGAGCTCTACGACCGGCACGCGGGCCGGCTGCTGCTGTGGCTGCGCCAGCTTCCGAGCGGCGATCCGAGCGCGGACCACGAGGACCTCGCCATGGAGGCATGGGCCGTGGCCGCCTCCCGGATCGCCGACTTCGGCGGCGGCGACGACGACTTCGGTGGCTGGCTGTTCACGATCGCCCGCAACCACCTGCTGAACACGCGCCGCAAGGTGGCCCGTCGGGCGACGTACGGCACCGCCGAGCTGCCCGAGATCCCGGTCCCGGCGGAGACGGCCGTGGTCGACCACCACGACGCCGTACGACGGGCACTCGCCGCGCTGCCCACGCGCGAGGGTGAGGTGATCGCCTGCATGGACGTCGTCGGGCTCGACCTGGCCACGACGGCGCAGGTGCTCGGCGTGAAGCGGCCCGCCGCCCGGATGGCGCGCAGCCGGGGTCTGGCGCGGCTGCGTCGCCTCGGCTGGGAGGTCTAGCGTCCGGCGATGGTCTCGAGCGCCATCCGGTAGCCCTCGAGCCCGTGCCCCTCGATCACCCGAGCCGCGTGAGGGGTGACCACCGAGGTGTGGCGCCACTCCTCGGGCCGGGTCGACGGCGCGCTGATGTGGACCTCGACGAGCGGGGCGGCGAGCTGCGCGCAGGCGTCGTAGATCGCCCACGAGTAGTGCGTCCAGGCGGCTGCGTTGAGGACGACCGGCGTCTGCTCGTCCGCGGCGGCGTTGAGCCAGTCGAGCATGACGCCCTCGTGGTTGGTCTGACGCACCTCCACGTCCAGCCCGAGCTCGTGACCCCAGCTCCGGCACATCTCGACCAGCTCGTCGTGCGTCGTCGATCCGTAGATCTCCGGCTGCCGGCGCCCGAGCCGGCCGAGGTTCGGACCGTTGAGCACCAGCACCCGCGTCGCGGCGACCGTCATCGCGACACCGCCTCGAACGCGGCGCGCAGCAGCTCGTCGCTCGGGCCGGCGAGGATGGACGGGCGGGCGAGCCCGTCGAGCACGAGGAAGCGCAGCTGCGAGCCGCGCGCCTTCTTGTCGACCCGCATCGATCCGACCAGGTCGTCGAAGCCCGCCTTGTCGTACGTCGTCGGCAGACCGACCCTCTCGAACGCACTGCGGTGCCGCGCCGCCGTCGCGTCGTCCAGCCGGCCCGCCAGCCGCGCCAGCTCAGCGGCGTACACGCAGCCGATCGCGACCGCCTCGCCGTGCCGGATCGCGTATGCCTCGCGCTTCTCGATCGCGTGGGCGAGGGTGTGGCCGTAGTTCAACATCTCGCGGCCCGGGTGCCCGTCCGCGCCCCCGGTCTCCTTGAGGTCCGCGACGACGACCTCGGCCTTGACCCGGATCGCCCGCTCGACGAGCTCCTCGAGCACCGGCGAGTCAGCGTCGAGCGTCGCCGGGTCGGTCGCCTCGACCAGCTCGAGGATCCGCGGGTCGGCGATGAAGCCGCACTTGACGACCTCGCCCAGGCCGGCCACCAGCTCCTCCCGTGGCAGCGTGCGGAGGAGCGTGAGGTCACAGAGCACACCGGCGGGCTCGTGGAAGGCGCCCACGAGGTTCTTGCCGGCGCCGGTGTTGACGCCGGTCTTGCCGCCGACCGCCGCGTCGACCATCGCGAGCAGCGTGGTCGGCACGTGGACGACCCGCACGCCGCGCAGCCAGCTCGCTGCGACGAAGCCGCCGAGGTCGGTGGTGGCGCCTCCGCCGAACGTCACGACGGCGTCGGAGCGCGTGAAGCCCTTCTCCCCCAGCGCCTCCCAGCAGTCGTTGGCGACCGCGGCCGTCTTCGCGGCCTCGCCGTCGGGCAGGCCGAGGGCGAGCACCTCGAAGCGATCCACGAGCCGGTCGAGGACGGGCTCGGCGAGCGCGCCGAGAGTGCCGGCGTACAGGAAGGCGACGCGCTCGACCTTCTCCCCCAGCATGCCGGGGAGTCGGTCGGCGAGGTCCCGCCCGATCACGACGTCGTACGGCGACGCTCCGCCCACGTGGATGGTGGTCATCGACCCAGCCTCTCCTCGATGTCGTCGGCCACCTGCTCGGGGGTCCGCCCGTCCGTCTCCACGGCGAACCGCGCCACGGCCTCGTAGATCGGAGTGCGCTCGTCGAGCAGCTGCTTCACGCGGCCGCGGACGTTGCCGAGGAGCAGAGGGCGCGCGGAGCCGAGTCCGACCCTCTTGACCGCGTCGGCGAGCCCGACCCGGAGGAAGACCACCGCGTGGTCCTTGAGCAGCACCTGCGTGTCCGGGTCGAGGACGGCGCCTCCGCCGAGCGAGAGCACGCCGTCGTGGGAGGCCAAGGCGGCGGCGACTGCGGCCTTCTCCAGCTCGCGGAAGTGAGCCTCGCCCTCGTCCACGAAGATCTCCGAGACCGGCTTGCCGGCATCGGCCTCGATGTCGGCGTCGGTGTCGCGGACGGCGACGCCCCAACGACGCGCGAGGACACGGCCGACGGTGGTCTTGCCGGCTCCCATCGGGCCGACCAGCACGACACTCGGGCTCACCGGCCCTGTCATCGGCTCTGTCACCGGCTCTGTCATCGGTAGCGGATGGCGTCGCGGTACGACTCGGCGTTGCGCCTGGTCTCGGCCACCGAGTCGCCGCCGAACTTCTCCAGCACCGCGTCGGCGAGCACGAGCGCCACCATGGCCTCCGCGACGATCCCCGCCGCCGGCACCGCGCACACGTCGGAGCGCTGGTGGTGCGCGACCGCCTCCTGGCCCGTCGCGAGGTCGACCGTGCGCAACGCGCGCGGAACGGTGGCGATCGGCTTCATGGCCGCTCGCACGCGCAGGATCTCGCCGGTGGACATGCCGCCCTCGGTGCCGCCGCTGCGTCCCGACGTACGCCGGATGCCGTCCGGTCCCGAGACGATCTCGTCGTGCGCGAGGCTGCCCGGCGTGGCGGCCAGCTCGAAGCCGTCGCCGACCTCGACGCCCTTGATCGCCTGGATGCCCATCAGCGCACCCGCGAGCCGCGCGTCGAGGCGGCGGTCCCAGTGCACGTGCGAGCCGAGCCCCGGCGGGAGGCCGTGGACGACGACCTCGACGACGCCGCCGAGGGTGTCGCCGTCCTTGTGGGCCTCGTCGATGCGCGCGACCATCCGCTTGGAGCCGTCGGGGTCGAGGCAGCGCACCGGGTCCTCGTCGAGCCGGGCGACGTCGTCGGGCCCGGGCAGGTCGGTGCCGGGCGTGCGAACGCCTCCGAGCTCCAGGACGTGGGACACGATCCGGGCGCCGACGCTCTGCTCGAGGAAGTTGCTCGCGACCCGGCCCAGCGCGACGCGGGCGGCCGTCTCCCGGGCCGACGCGCGCTCGAGGATCGGGCGCGCGTCGTCGAAGTCGTACTTCTGCATGCCGACCAGGTCGGCGTGCCCCGGTCGCGGCCGGGTCAGCGGCGCGTTGCGGGCCTGGCCCTCGAGGATCGCGGGATCGACGGGGTCGGCCGACATGACGGTCTCCCACTTCGGCCACTCCGTGTTGCCGACCTGGACGGCCACGGGACCACCCTGCGTCTCGCCGTGGCGCACACCGCCGACCAGGGTCACCTCGTCGCGCTCGAACTTCATCCGGGCGCCGCGGCCGTAGCCGAGGCGGCGGCGGGCGAGCGAGTCGCCGATCTCCTCCGACGTGATCCGGACGTGGGCGGGCAGGCCCTCGAGGATCGCGACCAGGGACGGGCCGTGGGACTCGCCCGCAGTGAGCCAACGCAACATGGGCCCAGTCTCCCATTCGGCATTCACGCGCGCATGCGTGGCCGGGCCCGTGAGACGGGTCAGGCGAGGTTCAGCAGGCTCCCGGCCAAGGCGGCGGCCAGCGCGCCGAGAAGCAGGAACGGCCCGAACGGCACGTGCTCGCGCAACGGTCCCTTGCTCGGGTCGCGCTTGATGGTGCGGCCGAGCAGCTTGAGCGGGAGGAACGACAGCGCGCCGAGGACGCCCGCGGCGAGGACGGACAGGATCAGGGTCCCGAAGCCCAGCGGGCCGAGGGCGAGCCCGATCAGGCCGCCGAGCCGCACGTCGCCGTACGCCATGATGCGAGGGCTGATGAACCACATCAGCCCGTAGTAGAGGCCCAGGGCGAGCCAGCCGATCACGGCGTGCAGCACCACGTGCCAGTCGCCCACGGCCACGGCGCCGAGGACGATGAGCAGCCCGACGACGACGTACGACGGCGCGACGATGCGCGAGGGCAGATACCACGTCACGTAGTCGATCACCGTCAGTGCGCAGCCCACCGGCACCAGGAACACCAGCCACGGCAGCGCCCACACCCAGCCGAACACGGCGCCCAGCAGACCGGCGGCGATCGCGCAGGCCACGGCGCACTTCCACGGCAGTCCGGGCGTCGCCCCGAGGTCGGCGTAGAGGACCTTGTCGGGGAACTCGCCGGGCTTCTCGTCCGGGTCCGTCTCGGGCTCGGGCAGGGAGGCGATCAGACGCGGTGCGAACCAGCCGGTCGCCGCGCCGATGGCGGCGCAGAGCAGCGCCGGGACCAGATGCATGGCGCGAACCCTACTGAGCGCGCGCGGCCAGCGCGGCCGAACCCGCGGCCCGCATGGCCTCGAGCGGGGCCGGCAGACCGGTGAACTGCTCGAACTGCAGCACCGCCTGGTGCACGAGCAGGTCGAGCCCGGTGACGACGGCACCCCTCGCCGCGTCAGCCAGCGGGGTTGGCCACGTGTCGTAGGTGACCTCGAAGACGAGCGGGGCCACCGCGCAGCGGGCGACCAGGTCGGGAGTCTCGGCGGCGACCGGGACCGTGGAGACGACCGCGTCGAACGGCAACGTGTCGAAAGGCACCGTGTCGAACGGCACCGTTTCGACGAGGGGTGCCGAGGGGTGGGCGACGAGGGCGGCGACCGTCTCCGACGCTCGCGTGGGGTCGCGGACCGCCAGCGTGAGCGACGTCGCCCCGAGCTCGACCAGTGCCAGCCCGACGCTCGCTGCGGTCGCCCCGCCGCCGAGGATCAGTGCCGAGCCGACCGGCCCGGAGTAGCGCTCGCGGATCGCGGACACCGCACCCGGGAGGTCGGTGTTGTCGCCTGTCCAGCCCGACTCCGCCCGGACCAGCGTGTTGGCGCCCCCCGCCAGCCGGGCTCGGGTCGTCACCGAGACGGCGAAGGCCAGCGCCTCCCGCTTGAGCGGTGCTGTGACGGACAGTCCCCGCCAGGTCGGGTCGAGGTCGGCCACGAAGCCGGCGAGTGAGCCGGACGGCACCCGGACGGCGTCGTACGACCAGTCCTCGAGGCCGATCTCGGCATAGCCGGCGGCGTGCAGGACCGGCGACAGCGAGTGGGCGACGGGGTCGCCCAGGACAGCACACCTCACGGTCAGCAGGCGCCGGCAGACTCGTTGGCGCAGTAGTCCTTCAGCTCCTGGCGGTACTGGAGGAACTCGGAGTACGTCTTGGCGAACTTGGTCTCGCCCGTCTTCAGGTTGACCGTGACGTAGTAGTACCAGTCCCCCTGCGCCGGGTGGGTCGCCGCCTGGATGGCCTGGTCTCCGGGTGCCTCGATCGGGCCCGGGGGCAGCCCGGCGTTGACATAGGTGTTGTACGGCGAGTCGGTCTTCGTCTCGTCGGTCGTCACCGTCGCGACGCCCTTGCGTCCGAGCGCGTAGTTCACCGTGGCGTCGATCTGCAGCAGACCGTTGGTGCCTTGCTTGTCGCCAGGCCCCTCGAGCCGGTTGTAGATGACCCGAGCGATCTTCGGCATGTCGTCACCGCGACCCTCGGCCTGCACGAGCGAGGCGATCGTCATCATCTGCGCCGGCGTGTAGCCGAGCGCTGCCGCCTGCGCCTCGAGGTCGTTGTCCTTCGCCGCCTGCTTCCAGCGCGTGACCATCTTCTTGATCATGTCGACCGGCTTGTCGGTCGGTCCGTAGGCGTACGTCGCGGGGAACAGGTAGCCCTCCGGGTTGCCCTTCGCGTACGCCGGCAGCCCGATCGAGGGGTCCTTGAGCGCCTTCTCGAAGTCGGACTTCTTGAACTTCGTCTTCTTCGCGAGCAGATCGACCACGTCGACCACCCGCAGGCCCTCGGGCACGGCGACGGTCGTGTTGACGATGTTCTTCGGGTCGACCAGCACGGCGAGCGCGTCCTCGGCGCTCATCTCCTTCTGCAGCTGGTAGAAGCCCACCTGGATCCCGGACGCGCTCGGGTTCGAGTTCGCCGCCGAGATGAAGGCGTCCACCGACTTCACGACGCCAGCGGTCTTGAGGTTGCGGCCGATCTGGGCGGCCGTGTCGCCGGGCTTGACCTCGAAGCTCACCTGGTCGTGGGCGGTCTGGCCCGAGTAGTCGCCGCCGCTGCTCCCGCCGAGCCCGTCGATCTTGCCCTTGACGAACGAGAAGCCGAACCAGAGCATGCCGACCACGACGGCGAGCGCGACCAGCGCCGCGATGCAGCCGGGCAGGCGGCTGCGGCGTCGTTCGGCACGCCGCCCACCCCGACGCGGCGGCTCGTCCAGCTCGTCGAAGTCGTCGTGCCCAGGCTCGCCGTCCTGTACGGCGGGTCGCTCGGCCGTGTCGCCGAGCCCCGGAATGTGTCCGGCCTCGTCGTGCTCGCTCATCGTGTCCCAACCTCGACGATCTCTCCAGGCGCGTCCCCCACGCCGCGTTCGGTGTCCAGTGCATGTTGCAGGATCAGGACCGCCGCCGCCTGGTCGACCACCGAGCGCCGGTCCTGGCCCTTTCGGCCCCGGTCGCGGAGCATAGCCTCCGCCGAAACCGTGGTGAGCCGTTCGTCGACCAGACGCACCGGCACGGGCGCCATCCGAGTGGCCAGTGCGGTGGCGAAGTCGCGCACCTTGGCAGTCGCCGGATTCTCCCCGCCCTTGAGCGAGCGGGGCAGTCCGACGACGACCTCGAGCAGCACCGACTCCGCTTGGATCTCCGCCGCCAGGGCGACGATCCGGGCCAGGTCGCCCCGGCCCCGTCGCACCGTCTCGAGCGGCGTGGCGAGGAATCCGGTCGGGTCGCTGCGGGCGACGCCGATCCGGGCGTCACCCGGATCGATCCCCAGCCTGACGCCCGGCCTCATCGGCTCCGCCGCATCAGGCCTTCGCCACCAGGCCCGGCACGAGGCCGAGCGCCTCGTCGATCCGGGACGCATCGCTGCCGCCACCCTGCGCCAGGTCGTCCTTGCCGCCGCCGCGGCCGCCCAGGACCGGCGCGAGCTCCCGCAGCAGCGCGTCGGCGGACAGCCCACGGGCACGCGCCGCGTCGTTCGTCGCGGTGACCACCGAGACCTTGCCGTCGCCGTCGCCGACGAGCACGACGACAGCCGGACGGTCGAGCAGCCGCGCACGGACGTCCGTCACCAAGGTGCGTACGTCGCCCGCAGCCGCACCGGACGCGCGTGCCGCGACGACGGCAACGCCGCCGACGTCGACCGCGCTGTCGGCGATCGCGCCGGCGCTGGAGAGCAGCTGGGCGGTCCGGACACGCTCGATCTCCTTCTCCGCGCCACGAAGCCGCTCCACCAGGTCGTTGACCCGCTCGGGCAGCTCCTCCGGGCGCGCCTTGAGCGCCTCGGAGAGCTGGGCGACGAGCACGTGCTCGCGGGCGAGGAACTGGTAGGCGTCCGTGCCGACCAGCGCCTCGACGCGGCGCACGCCGGAGCCGATCGACGCCTCGCCGAGCAGCTTGATGACGCCGAGCTTGCCGCTGGAGGCGGTGTGGGTGCCGCCGCACAGCTCCCGGGCCCAGTCGCCCACGGAGACGACCCGGACCACG
>NZ_BAAAPB010000002.1:88548-114946 GCF_039530925.1 Nocardioides panacihumi
CGTCGAGGATGACGGCGTTGACCGTGGCCTCGACGTCGGCCATCACCGACTGCGGGACCGCGCCCGTGGCGGAGAAGTCGAACCGGAAGCGACCGGGCGCGTTCTCCGAGCCGGCCTGGGTGGCCGTCTCGCCGAGCGCCTCGCGGAACGCCTTGTGCACCATGTGCGTCGCGGTGTGCGCCCGGCTGATCGCGAGCCGACGACGCAGGTCGACGACGCCGTGCGCGCCGAGGCCGGGCACGACCTCGCCGTTGATGACACGCACCCGGTGGGAGATGAGGCCCGAGATCGGCTTCTGCACGTCGAGCACCTCGAGGCGCGCGCCGTTGGCGAGCTCGATCAACCCGGTGTCGGCGAGCTGGCCGCCGCCCTCGGCGTAGAACGGCGTGCGGTCGAGGACCAGCTCGACCTCGTCGCCCTCGCGTGCGCTGGACACGACACCGTCCGCGCCGACGATCCCGCTGACGGTGCCCTCGTCGGTCGTGGTCTCGTAGCCTGTGAAGTCGACCGCCCGGCCGAGCGAGTCCGCGATCTCGCGGTAGGCGGCGGCGTCGCGGTGGGCGCTCTTCTTGGCGCGCGCGTCGTCCTTCGCCCGCTGCCGCTGCTCGCCCATGAGCCGGCGGAAGCCGTCCTCGTCGACCGCGAGGCCCTGTTCGGCGGCCATCTCCAAGGTGAGGTCGATCGGGAAGCCGTAGGTGTCGTGCAGCTGGAACGCCCGCGCACCGTCGAGGACGGTGCCACCCGCCTTCTTCACCTCGCCCGCGGCGAGGTCGAAGATCTGGCTGCCCGCCTTCAGCGTCTGCCGGAAGGCGTCCTCCTCGGCGAACGCGACCGTCGAGATCCGCTCCCAGTGCTGGTGCAGGTCGGTGTAGGTCTCCCCCATCCTGTCGCGGGAGACGGGCAGCAGCTCGGGCAGCACACGGTCCTCGCAGCCGAGCAGCCGCATCGATCGGATGGCGCGTCGCATCAGGCGGCGCAGCACGTAGCCTCGGCCCTCGTTGCCAGGCGTGACGCCGTCGTTGATGAGCATCATCGAGGAGCGGACGTGGTCGGCGACGACCCGGAAGCGGACGTCGTCGTCATGGTCGGAGCCGTAGGACCGGCCGGTCAGCTCCATCGCCTTCTCGATGACCGGGAACATGACGTCGGTCTCGTACATGTTGTGGCGACCCTGCAGCAGGTAGGCGACCCGCTCGAGGCCCATGCCGGTGTCGATGTTCTTCTTCGGGAGCTGCCCGGCGATGTCGAAGTCGCTCTTGGACCGCACCGCGGAGAGCACGTCCTGCATGAAGACGAGGTTCCAGAACTCGAGGTAGCGGTCGCCCGCGTCCCAGTCGCGGTCGGCGCCGTACGCCGGGCCGCGGTCGATGAGGATCTCCGAGCACGGGCCGCCGGGACCGGGCACGCCCATCGACCAGTAGTTCTCCTTGGCCGGCAGCCGGACGATGCGGTCGTCGGGCAGACCGGTGACCTTCTTCCAGATCCCGACGGCCTCGTCGTCGCCGTCGAGCACCGACGGGTAGAGGACTGCCTCGTCGAACCCGAAGCCGCCGTCGCGGATCGACTTCGTGACCAGGTCCCAGGCGAGCGCGATCGCGCCTTCCTTGAAGTAGTCGCCGAAGGAGAAGTTGCCGCACATCTCGAAGAAGGTGCCGTGCCGCGTCGTCTTGCCGACGTCCTCGATGTCAGGCGTCCGGATGCACTTCTGCACGCTGGTGGCGCGCGGGAACGGCGGCGTCTCCTGGCCGAGGAAGTACGGCTTGAACGGCACCATGCCGGCGTTGACGAACAGCAGGTTCGGGTCGTCGAGCAGCAGCGACGCAGACGGCACCGCGGTGTGCGGCAGGGCTGCGTCGTCGGCGAAGTGGCTGGTGAAGCGTCGGCGGACCTCCGCCGTGCTCAGCCAGGTGTCGGGCCGGCCATCCTCTGGCACTGTGCTCACTGAGAGCCTTCCTCGAAGTCGTGTCGGTTGTCATCGTTGGTCGCGTAGCCCTCGCGCGGGACGAGCGTGGGCGTGTCGAGACCCGGCGGCCCGTCGGACCCGGCGCCCAGCTGCGGTGTCGGGTCGTACGTCGGCCCGAACCGCTCACGGAGCCGGGTCTCGGCCTCCGCCTTGCCGGTGGCCACCTCGTCGCGGAACAGTCGTGCACCCACCCCGAGAGCCTGCCACCTGTCGTGCAGCCCGTCGGCGGTGAACGCCTCGGCGGCCCGACGTCCGCGGACCATCGCGTAGACGCCGAGCCCGGCGCCCGCGGCGAACCAGAGCCCGCGTCTCATGCGGCGCCCTCGCTGTGGGCCATCTGGGCGCGGTGGCGGGCGCGGTACTCGCGCAGCGCCTCCTTGGCCTCCAGCTTCCGGAGCTTGCGGGAGCGCTTGAGCTCGCGCTTCATCTCGAACCTGATCCGGTACCGCGTCTCGGGGGCGAGAGCCCGGCGGACGCCCTGGAGGAGGGAGGCGGTCTGGACCACGGTCTCCCGCAGGACCGCGTCGGCGAACGCGGGCGGGGCCAACCGAACCGGTGCCGACGCCTGCGCGGGTGCCGACTCGAGCTCGCCGAGCCGGGTGATCACGTACTCGTGCTCGGTGCGCACGACCGGCCCCTGAACGTCCTCCTGCAGCCGCGACTCGACGGCGTCGAGCCGCTCCAGCAGCGCCGCGACCTGGCCGGCGGCCTCGAGCCGAGCACGCCGCAGCGCGACCAGCGCGAGGACCGCGACGATGCCAGCGATCGCGGCCACCGAGGCCAGGGAGATCGTGAGCGCGGTCATGGCCACTGACCCTATCGCGGGCCCTTCGGCTGTTTCCTGCCCCTTCCTGCACCGCTCCCCCGGACGATGGCGCGCACGCGCTCCCAGCGCTCCTTGATCGCGCTCTCGGCGCCGATCTCCTTCGGCAGGTAGTACGTCGCGTCGGCGAGCACGTCGGGCAGGTACTGCTGCTCGGCGATGCCGAACGGCTCGTCGTGCGCATACACGTACGCCGACCCGTGGCCGAGCTTCTTCGCGCCGCCGTAGTGCGCGTCGCGCAGGTGGGCGGGCACCTGCCCGATCCGCCCGGCCCGCACGTCGCCCAGCGCCGCGCCGATCGCGGTCGTGACCGCGTTCGACTTCGGCGCCACCGCGAGCGCGATCGTGGCGTGCGCGAGGGTGAGCTGCGCCTCGGGCATCCCGATGAGCTGCACGGTCTGGGCCGCGGCGACGGCGGTCGTCAGCGCGGCCGGGTCGGCCAGGCCGATGTCCTCGCTCGCGAGGATCATCAGCCGGCGGGCGATGAAGCGCGGATCCTCCCCGGCCTCCATCATCCTGGCCAGGTAGTGCAGTGCCGCGTCGGCGTCCGAGCCGCGCACCGACTTGATGAAGGCGCTGATGACGTCGTAGTGCTGGTCGCCGTCGCGGTCGTAGCGCACCGCCGCCGTGTCGACGGCGGTCTCGGCCGTCGCGAGGTCGATGTCGCGGCTCGCCTGCGAGGCCGCGGCCCCTGCCGCGGCCTCCAGATAGGTGAGCGAGCGCCGGGCATCCCCACCCGCGAGCCGGACGAGGTGGTCGAGCGCGTCCTCGGCGATGGTGAACTCACCGGCCAGGCCGCGCTCGTCGGTCAGAGCGCGCTCGAGGACGTCCCTGACGTCGTCGTCGGTCAGCGACTCCAACCGGAGCAGCAGGCTGCGCGACAGGAGTGGCGAGATCACCGAGAAGAACGGGTTCTCGGTCGTCGCGGCGACGAGCGTCACCCAGCGGTTCTCCACGCCTGGCAGCAGCGCGTCCTGCTGTGCCTTGCTGAACCGGTGCACCTCGTCGACGAACAGCACCGTCTCCTTGCCGGTCGCGACGAGATCCGCGCGGGCGCGGTCGATCGCCGCGCGGACCTCCTTGACACCGGCGGAGACCGCGGAGACCTCGACGAAGCGCCGGTCGGTGTGCCGGCTCACGATCGCGGCGATCGTGGTCTTGCCCGTGCCCGGCGGCCCCCAGAGCAGCAGCGAGAGCGACTTGTCGCCCTCGATCAGCTGCCGCAGGGGGCTGCCGGGTGCACGCAGCTGCGCCTGACCGACCAGCTCGTCCAGCGACCGCGGGCGCATCCGCACCGCCAGCGGCGCGGACGCGTGGTCGGCCGAGCTCAGGGATCCGCCGGCCGGCGTACCGCCGAGCTCGAACAGGCCATCACTCACAGCGCCACCCTAAGGCGACGCCCGAGAGCACCCTCAGGCGACGCCGGTGTGCGTGCATCGCAAAGGCGGCGGTGCGAAGGCGACCTGGTGAGCGGAGCGGTCGTCGAGCGCCGCCGACGCAGCGAGGCGCGTGCTATGGCGTCGACTTCCCCATGGTGTTGTTCTCGAGGTCGAACCAGCTGTCCGAGTATCCGGCACCGGTCGGCAGGTCGGTCGCCGGGCCGGCGGCCAGGTCCGGCGTACCGCTGTCGTCGACGCCGAGCAGCCGCGGCGTGATCGGCTTCTCCGGGTGCTTGCCGATCTCGCCCGGGAAGTGGCAGGCGACCTTGTGGGTCGGCCCGACCTGCAGCAGCGGCGGCTCGACCCGGGCGCAGATGTCCTGCGCGATCGGGCAACGGGTCCGGAACCGGCAGCCCGACGGCGGGTTGATCGGCGACGGGACGTCGCCCTCGAGCCGGATCCGCTCCCGCCTGCCGCCGACCGAGGCCTGCTTGACGTCAGGGACGGCCGAGAGCAGCGCCTGCGTGTACGGGTGGTGCGGCCGGTTGTACAGCGTCTCGCGGTCGGCGATCTCGACGATCTTGCCGAGGTACATGACCGCGATCTCCGGGCAGAAGTGCCGGACGACGGCGAGGTCGTGGGCGATGAAGAGGAACGCGATGTTGAACTCGCGCTGCAGGTCCTGGAGCAGGTTGATGACCTGCGCCTGGATCGACACGTCGAGCGCCGAGACAGGCTCGTCGGCGACGAGCAGCTTCGGCTGCAGGGTCAGCGCCCGGGCGATGCCGATGCGCTGCCGCTGGCCGCCGGAGAACTCGTGCGGGTAGCGGTTGTAGTGCTCCGGGTTGAGGCCGACGACCTCGAGCAGCTCCTGGACGCGCGGGAGGATCTTGTTCTTCGGCACGACCTTGTGGATGGCCAGAGGCGCCCCGACGATCGAGCCCACCGTGTGCCGCGGGTTCAGCGACGTGTACGGGTCCTGGAAGATCATCTGGATGTCGCGACGCAGCGGGTGCAGCTCGTGCTCGGACAGCCCGGCGATGTCACGGCCGTCGAACTCGATCGAGCCGCCGGTGGGCTTGTAGAGGCGGGTGATGAGCCGACCGGTGGTCGACTTGCCACATCCGGACTCGCCGACCAGGCCGAGCGACTGCCCGGCGTTGACCTGGAAGGAGACGCCGTCGACGGCCTGCACCTGGCCGATCGTGCGGCGCATCAACCCCGAGCTCTTCACGGGGAAGTACATCTTCAGGTCCTCGACGCGGAGGATCGGCTTCGCCTCGGTCAGCGCCTGCTCGGCGCCGTGAGGAGTGAGCTCGTCAGTGGTCACTGCGGGTCCTTCTCGTCGGTGGCGTAGGGCGCCAGCTCGTGAGCGAGCTCGTCGGCGCGCGCGGGGTCGATCTCGGGGAGCACCTCGAGGGCGTACACCTCGTCGGGGTCGGTGAGGTGGCAGCGCTTGAGGTGGCCGAGGCCCTGGCGGCCCGGCACGAGGTCCGGCTGGACGGTGCGGCACAGGTCACCGGGCACCTTGGACACGTGCGGGCAGCGCGGGTGGAAGGCGCAGCCTGGCGGCGGGTTGAGCAGGCTCGGCGGGTTGCCCGGGATCGGGATGAGCTTCGCCGAGGTGTCGGCCGTGACGTCCGGGACGCTGGACAGCAGGCCCCATGTGTACGGCATCTCGGGCCGCACCAGGATGTCCTTGGTCGGGCCGTACTCGACCGCCTTGCCGGCGTACATCACCAGGACGTCGTCGGCCATCTCCGCCACGACGCCGAGGTCGTGGGTGATGATGATGATCGCCGAGTCGAACTCGCGCTGCAGGTCCTGGAGCAGGTCGAGGATCTGCGCCTGGACGGTGACGTCGAGGGCGGTGGTCGGCTCGTCCGCGATCAGCAGGCCCGGGTTGTTGATCAGGCCCATGGCGATCATGGCGCGCTGGCGCATGCCGCCCGAGAACTGGTGCGGGTAGTCGTCGACCCGACGGTCGGGCTGCGGGATGCCCACGCGCTCCAGCATCTCGATGGCGCGCGTGCGGGCCGCCTTCTTCGAGACGTTGTTGTGCACGCGGTAGGCCTCGACCAGCTGGTTGCCGACCGTGTAGTACGGGTGCATCGCCGACAACGGGTCCTGGAAGATCATCGACACGTCCAGGCCACGACGACGACGCATGTCCTCGTCGGAGACCTGGAGCAGGTCGACGCCTTCGAGCAGGATCTCGCCGCTCACGATCGCTCGGCTCCCTCGGTGCAGACCGAGGATCGTCGAGCTGGAGACGGACTTTCCGGATCCGGACTCACCGACGATGCCGAGAGTCTTGCCCTTCTCGAGATCGAAGGAGAGCCCGTCGGTCGCCTTGACGATGCCGTCCGGCGTCGGGAAGTGGACCTTGAGGTCCCTGACGGAGAGGAAGGGGGTGCTCACGGTGCTCAAGGGTGAAGACTCTCCTAGCCGACCCGGACGCGCGGGTCGATGAAGGCGTACAGGATGTCGACGATGATGTTCGCCAGGATCACGAACGCACCTGCGATCAACACGATGCCGATGAGCACCGGAAGGTCGTAGTTGGTGTTCGCCGACACCGCAAGCTTGCCCAGTCCGTTGAAGTTGAAGATCGACTCGGTAATGATCGCACCGCCGAGGACGCCGGCGAAGTCGAGACCCGCCATGGTGACCAGCGGGGTGAGTGCGGCCCGCAGCGCGTGCTTGAAGAGCACGGTCCGGCCGTTGACGCCCTTGGCGCGGGCGGTGCGCACGTAGTCCTCCGTCAGCGACTCGAGCACGAAGGCGCGGGTCATACGGACGTAGCTGGCCATGTAGAGCAGCGCGAGGGTGATCGCCGGCAGCGTGAGGTTGAACGCCCACTTGAACGGGCCGCCCTCGGCGATCGGGGTGTACGCCGGCACCGGGACCCAGCCGAACTTGATCGCGATGTAGCGCAGCAGGAAGGTGCCGATGAAGAACGACGGGAACGCGTAGGCGAACAGCGACAGCCCGACGATTCCACGATCGATGAAGGAGCCCTTGGTGATGGCGGCGAGCACGCCGATCAGCACACCGAAGAGGACCCACAGGATGACCGCGGCGAGCGCGATCGAGAACGTGACGGGGAGGGCGGCACCGACCATCGTGTTGACGGTCTTGATGCTGTAGGTCGAGTAGCCGAAGCACGGCGCGGCACAGTGAACGACATTCTGCGGCGCGGCCTCGCGCATCTGCTTGTCGGCCGGGAAGTCACGGCCGGCGACGATGCCCTTGGTGAAGTTGGCCCACAGCACGGCGGGGCCCTTGATGTTGCTCTCCCACACGCCCGCGTTGCGCGGCGGGTAGCCGAGCGACTTCCGGGCCTGCTCACGCAGGGCCGGCGAGCAGTTCTTGCCACAGGCGAACTGCGCGGGGTCGACCGGTGAGGAGAAGAAGAGGACGAACGTCACCAAGCTCATCACGAGGAGCATGATCACGCCGATGAAGATCCGGCGGATGACGTAGGCCAGCATGGGGTCACCTCGAGGTCGAGATCGATTTGTCTGGACAGGCGGGCGCCTGGCCGCGGGCCACTGCCATGCGACCAGGCTCCCACTCGGACCGGGTGGACGCCAGTGCGTCCACCCGGCCGGGTTGGTGAGGGCCGAGGCCCTCGGTGTTGCTCAGCGATGAGGACGGCTCACGCCGCCGTCGTCACTGCTTGACGCCGATGGCACCCAGGTCCGGGTAGCCGTTGGAGGCCGCGTCCGTGGTGAAGTTGGCGACCTTGGATCCGTGGACCCAGTTGAACAGCGCGATCTCGAGCGGGATGTAGGCGTAGTCCTTGCCGAGGACCGCGTCAGCGTCCTGGAGGTACTTCGTCTGCTCGTCCACCGTGGCGGCCTGCTGGGCCTGGTCGACGAGACCGTTGAACTCCTTGCTCGAGTAGTTGCCGTAGTCCTGGCCGTTGGAGTTCTTGGTCAGGTTGATACGGCTGTCGAACAGCGGCGCGGTGACGGTCAGAGCCGACGGCCAGTCAGCACCCCAACCGGCCCAGGTGATGTCCGACTTGGCGTTCGGGTCCTGGATGGTCGGGTAGTAGGCGTCGGTCAGCGGGTTCAGGGTGACCTTGAAGCCCGACTTGTCCCACGTGTCGGCCAGAGCAGCGGCCTGGTTCTTGCCGGTCTCCGAGGAGCCGTCGAAGGTGAAGGTGATCGGGTAAGGCATCTTGATGCCCGCGTCGGTCAGGATCTTCTTCGCAGCGTCGGCGTTGCCGGCACCCATGTCCTTGAACTGCTCGACCGGCTGGTAACCGGGAACCGACGGGTTCACGATCGAGTCGGCCGGCTTGTAGAACTTCTCGCCACCACCGGCGGTGATCCAGCCGGTGATGTTGGTCGCGGTCGCCAGAGCCTGGCGGACCGGGAGCGAGAGGCGCTTCGTGTTCGGCTGCAGGTAGTCGACGTACGGGGACTCGACGTTGCTGTAGCGGTCACCGAGGCCGGAGGCCTGGGCGATGTACTGCGGGAGAACGCGGGTGCCGGTGACGGCGGCCTGGGCCTCCGGGCTGTCCTGGATCAGCAGGTCGTTGATGGTCTCCGGCGTCTTGCCGATGTCCATGACGATCTTGTCCGGGAGAGCCTGGCGGTTCTCCTTGGTGTCGGTCTTCGGGTCGTAGTTCGGGTTGCGAACCAGGGTGCCACCCTTGTTCTCGTCCCACGTGCCGTCGAGCATGTACGGGCCGTCGGAGAAGATGGTGAAGTTCGAGCCCTCACCCTTGTCCTGCGACTGCTTGTACGGGTCCATCATGTGGAGCGCAGCGATCGCGAGGGGGAAGTCCGGCCACGGCTTCTTGAAGTGGTAGGTGATCGTCTTGCCGTCGCAGGTGATCGCCTTGTCGAAGTCGGCCTGGCCCTGCTTGCTGTACGGGCCCTTGTAGGTGGGCACGCCGTCAGCGTCGGTGGGCACGTCGAGGTAGCTCAGCAGGTAGTTCGGACCACCGGTGATGACGTCGGTCGCGAAGACACGCGAGGCGCCGTACTTGAAGTCCTCACAGGTGATGTCGCTGCCGTCCTGCCACTTCACGCCGTCCTTGATCGTGAACTGCCAGACCTTGCCGCCCTCGGTGGAGGTGCCGGTGTCCGTCGCCAGGTCGGGGACCGGGGTCGTGGCCTTCGAGACGTCGGACGAGATCGGGAAGGTGACGAGCTGGCGGTACACGGTGCGGCTGAAGTTGGTGATGTCGCGACCGACATACACCCGCTGCGGGTCGATGTGACCCAGCGGCGTGGCGAACAGGTAGGTGAGCGTGCCGCCCGCCTTGGTCGACCCGCTCGAGGACGAGCTCTTGTTGTTGTCGCCCCCGCTACCGCCGCCGCACGCGGCGAGTGCAACCGTCATCGCAGTCGCAGCAGTTGCTGCGAGCAGCCGCTTTCGATTGTTGGCCATTGCTTCTCCTTGGATGTGTGACACGCCTGGTGCGGCGGCACATTCGACGGCGACCTGCCGTCGAAGTCTGGGAACTATCGGTTCGTCTTCGGGTCGAGCGCGTCGCGCATGCCATCGCCGAGCAGGTTGAAGCAGACGACGATGAGCGCGATCGCGAACGCGGGCGCGAAGAAGAACACGAAGTCGAACTGCGCGTAGTCGAGTGAGTTGCGCAGGACGTTGCCGAGCGTGGGCGTCGGCGGCTTGATGCTCACGCCGAGGTAGCTCAGGGCCGCCTCTGCGGAGATGTAGGCCGGCAGCGTCAGCGTGAAGCTGACCAGCAGCGGGGCCCACAGGTTCGGCAGGATCTCCTTGAAGTACATCCGCGCCTTCGACGCGCCGAACAGCTTGGCCGCGTCCACGAACTCACGCTCGCGGACCGACAGCACCTGGCCACGGATGAGTCGGGCGATGCTGGGCCAGCCGAAGAGGGCCAGGAAGATCACGACGTACGTCGCCCAGCCGACGTCGCCCGCAGGCACGTGCAGGCTCTGGGTGATGAACGCGTACATCGGCGCCGACAGCGCCAGCAGCATCAGCGTCTGGGGGAACGACAGCGTCAGGTCGATCAGGCGACCGATCAGGCCGTCCACCCAGCCGCGGGTGAAGCCCGCGATGATGCCGAGCACGGTGCCGATGATCATCGCGAGCAGGCTCGCGAGGAGGCTCAGCGTGAGCGAGAGCGTCGTGCCCAGCCACACCCGCGACAGGACGTCGCGGCCCGTGCCGGGCTCGACGCCCAGCGGGTGGTGCCAGCTGATGCCGCCGAAGCGGCCCTTCGGCAGCGTGAACTCGTTGAGCAGGCTGTCGCTGCCGACGTTGTGGAACGACCGCGGGTCGAGCACGCCGAACTTCACGAGGAAGGGCGCGGTCACGGCGGCGAGGACGTACAGGGCGACGACGATGAAGGACACCATCGACAGCTTGTCCTTGCGGAACCGCTCGAACGCCAGCTTCGTCGGCGACTTGCCGGCGATCTTCGCCGGGTCGACGTCGTCCGAGTGACCGGTCGGGTCGGGCAGGTGCTCGCTCTCCAGGTTGCTGACTGGCGTGGCGGTCATGTCACCTCGTGTCCATTCTCTCGACGGGATTTCGAGGGCCGGCTGGGCCCACCCGTCGGGTGTCCGTGGTTTCGACACCGCAGGCGACTGTATGTGACGCAAGGCGCATTCACGATCACCTACGGATAACGATCTGGTCAAGACGCGTTCGTCACGCGTACGGCGGATCAGCCCCCGGAAGGGAGCGATCCCCCAGGATCAGCCGTTTGAGGGCAGATCTTCCTGCGGGAGGGCGTCCACACCGGCCTCCTTGCGCTGCTGCTCCGTGATCGGGGCTGGGGCGGCGGTGAGGGGGTCGAAGCCGCCGCCCGACTTCGGGAACGCGATCACCTCGCGGATGGAGTCGACCCTCGCGAGCAGGGCGACGACGCGGTCGAGACCCAGCGCGATGCCGCCGTGCGGCGGGGCGCCGTACTTGAACGCCTCGAGCAGGAAGCCGAACTTCTCGCTCGCCTGCTCGTCGCTGATCCCCATCACGTTGAAGACGCGCTTCTGCACGTCCTCACGGTGGATACGGATCGAGCCGCCGCCCAGCTCGCTGCCGTTGCAGACGATGTCGTAGGCGTAGGCCAGCGCGCTGCCGGGGTCGGTGTCGAACGTGTCGAGGAACTCGGGCTTGGGGCCGGTGAAGGCGTGGTGGACGGCCGTCCACGCGCCCGCCCCGACGGCGACGTCTCCGCTGGCGACCGCCTCGGCGGCGGGCTCGAACATCGGCGCGTCGACCACCCAGGTGAACGCGAAGGCGTCCTCGTCGATGAGGCCGCAGCGACGTCCGATCTCGAGGCGCGCGGCACCCAGGAGCGCGCGGCTCGCCTTCTTGACACCGGCCGCGAAGAAGACGCAGTCGCCCGGGTTCGCGCCGGCGTGGGCGGCGAGCCCCGCCTGCTCGGCCTCGGAGAGGTTCTTGGCGACCGGCCCGCCGAGGGTGCCGTCCTCCTGGACGAGCACGTACGCGAGGCCGCGTGCGCCGCGCTGCTTGGCCCAGTCCTGCCACGCGTCGAGCTGCTTGCGGGGCTGGCTCGCCCCACCGGGCATGACGACGGCGCCGACGTACTCGGCCTGGAACACGCGGAACGTCGTGTCCTTGAAGTAGTCGGTGAACTCGACGAGCTCGTAGCCCATCCGCAGGTCGGGCTTGTCCGAGCCGTAGCGCCGCATCGCGTCCGCGTAGGTCATCCGCGGGATCGGGAGCGGGATCTCCTGGCCGATGGTCGCCCACATCGCGGCGAGGACGTCCTCCATCAAGGCGATGACGTCCTCCTGGTCCACGAAGCTCATCTCGATGTCGAGCTGGGTGAACTCCGGCTGCCGGTCGGCGCGGAAGTCCTCGTCCCGGTAGCAGCGCGCGATCTGGTAGTAGCGCTCCAACCCACCGACCATGAGCAGCTGCTTGAACAGCTGGGGGCTCTGCGGCAGGGCGTACCAGCTGCCGGGGTGCAGCCGCGCCGGCACCAGGAAGTCGCGGGCGCCCTCGGGGGTGCTGCGTGTCAGGGTCGGCGTCTCGATCTCGACGAAGTCGTGCCTGTCGAGCGTGTCGCGGGCCGCCTTGTTGACCCTGCTGCGCAGACGGATCGCCTCGGCCGGGCCGCTGCGGCGCAGGTCGAGGTAGCGGTACTTGAGACGGGCCTCCTCACCGACCTCGACGTGCTCGTCGATGGGGAAAGGCAGCGGCGCGGAGGGGCTGAGCACCTCCAGCTCGCTGACGACGACCTCGATCTCGCCCGTGGCGAGGTTCGGGTTGACGTTGCCCTCGGAGCGCGCCACCACCTCGCCCACGACCTTGAGGCAGAACTCGTTGCGCAGGGCGTGCGCCGACTCCTCGTCGCGGATGACGATCTGGACGACGCCGCTCGCGTCGCGCAGGTCGATGAAGGTCACGCCCCCGTGATCGCGCCGCCGGGCCACCCACCCCGCGAGGGTGACGGTCTGCCCGACGTGCTCGGCGCGCAGGGCGCCGGCCTGGTGTGTGCGGATCACTGGATCTGCTCCTTCGTTGCCTTCGTTGCCTTCGTTGCTGCGGTGACGTTCACCAGGTAGGTGGCGAGCTCCCCCAAGGGGACCGGGACCTGGTCGCCGGTGTCCATCGATTTCACCTGGGCGACGCCCGTCTCGAGGTCGCGCTCGCCGAGGACGACGACCAGCGGCGCCCCGGATCTGTCGGCTGCCTTCATCGCGCCCTTGAGCCCACGCTCACCGAAGCCCTGGTCGGTGCGGAGCCCCGCCCGACGCAGCTCCGCCACGAGCAGCGCGGCACGCTGCCGGGCGGCACTCCCCTGCTGACCCAGCGGGACGACGTACGCGTCGAGTGCGGTGTCGGGACCGGGCGCGATGCCCTCGGCCTGGCACGCCAGCAGGATGCGGTCGAGGCCGAGACCGAATCCGATGCCGGACAGCTCCTGCCCGCCGAGCTCGCTCATCAGGCCGTCGTACCGGCCGCCGCCGCCGATGCCGGACTGTGCGCCGAGGCCGTCGTGCACGAACTCGAAGGTGGTGCGCGTGTAGTAGTCGAGGCCGCGCACCATCCGCGGGTTGATGACGTACGCCGTCCCGCCGGCGTCCAGCAGCGCTCGGACGGTCCCGAAGTGCTCGGCGCACGCCTCGTCCAGGTGGTCGATCATCAGCGGAGCGTCGGTGAGCTGCTCGATCACCTCGGGGCGCTTGTCGTCGAGGACGCGCAGCGGGTTGATCCGCGCCCGCTCGCGGGTCGCGTCGTCGAGGTCGAGGCCCTCGAGGAAGGCGACCAGCTTCTCGCGGTACGCCGGCCTGCAGTCGCCGCAGCCGAGGCTGGTGATCTCCAGCCGGTAGCCGGTCAGGCCGATCTCGCGGTAGCCGTTGTCGGCCATCGCGATGACCTCGGCGTCGAGGGCGGGGTCGTCCGAGCCGATCGCCTCGACGCCGAACTGCTGCAGCTGGCGGTAGCGACCGTGCTGGGGCCGCTCGGCGCGGAAGAACGGCCCGGCGTACCAGAGCTTCACGGGCAGCTGGCCCCGGTCGAGGCTGTGCTCGATGACCGACCGCATGACGCCGGCGGTCCCCTCGGGCCGCAGCGTCAGGGATCGGCCGCCGCGGTCGGTGAAGGTGTACATCTCCTTGGAGACGACGTCGGTGGACTCACCCACCCCGCGGACGTACAGGGCCGTCTCCTCGAAGACGGGCAGCTCGACGTATCCGTAGCCGGCCAGCGTGGCCTGGCGCGCGAGGGTGTCCTTGATGGCCAGCCAGGCGGCGGACACGGGAGGGAGGTACTCGGGGACGCCCTTGGGGGCGGCGATCTTGTCGGTGCTCAATTCAGGTCCCGATCAGGTCCAGGAGGAAGGGGTTCGTGGCGCGCTCGCGGCCGATCGAGGTCTGCTCGCCGTGCCCGGGGAGCACGACGACGTCGTCGGCGAGCGGCAGCACCTTGGTGGTGAGGCTGCGCAGCATCGTGGGGTGGTCGCCGCCGGGGAGGTCGGTCCGCCCGATCGAACCGGCGAAGAGCAGGTCCCCGGAGAACATCAGCTCGGAGACGTCGTCGCGCAGGTAGGGCGTGCGGAAGGTGACCGACCCCTCGGTATGGCCGGGCGTGTGGTCGACGACGAAGCGCAGGCCGGCCAGCTCGAGCGCCTGGCCGTCGCCGAGCTCTCGCACGTCGTCCGGCTCGGCCCAGCGGTAGTCGCCGCCCAGCAGCATCTGGGTCGTCTCGGCGCTCAGCCCCGCCGTCGGGTCGGTGAGCAGGTGCCGGTCGGACGGGTGGATCCAGGCGGTCGCGTCGTAGGTCCCGGCGACCGGAGCGACGCACCACATGTGGTCGACGTGCCCGTGGGTGACGAGCACGGAGACCGGCTTGAGCCGGTGCTCGCGGACGACGTCCGCGACGCCTGCGGAGGCGTCCTTGCCGGGGTCGATCACCACGCACTCGCTGCCCGGCCCGGTCGCCACCACGTAGCAGTTGGTGCCCCACGGGCCGGCGGGGAAGCCTGCGATCAACACCGGGCAACCCTATCGAGCGCGCCGGACGTCCGTCGCATCGGTGGTCCCGGGCAGCCCGGGCCGATCTCTGACTACGATGGGCGCCTGGCCGGGTCTCCATCCATCCTTGCGGGGTCCGGGGCAGTGTGACGACGATGATCGGACAGGGATCACCAGTGACCAGCAACGAGTGGGGCCGGGTCGACGCCGAGGGCAACGTCTACGTGACGACGGCCGAAGGGGAACGCTGGGTCGGCCAGTATCCGGACGGCTCGCCCGAGGAGGCGCTGAAGCTCTTCACCGACCGGTTCGACCAGCTCGCCTTCGAGGTGGAGCAGCTCGAACGACGCGTGCACACCGCCAAGGCGAGCCCCGACGAGGCCACCGAGGCCATCAAGGTGGTGCGCGGCAAGGTGGCCGATGCCCACGCGGTCGGCGACCTGGCCTCGCTCAACGCCCGGCTCGACGCGCTGACCCCGGTCATCGCCACGCAGCGCGAGGCGCGCAAGGCGGAGCGGGCCGCGAAGACCGAGGAGGCGCGCGCCGAGAAGGAGCGGATCGTCTCCGAGGCCGAGACCCTCGCGCAGGGCACCGACTGGCGCAACGGCGCCAACCGGCTGCGCGACCTGCTCGAGCAGTGGAAGGTGCTGCCGCGCATCGACCGGGCCGGTGACGAGGCGCTGTGGAAGCGATTCTCGACGGCGCGCACGGCGTACACCCGTCACCGCAAGGCGCATTTCGCCGAGCTGAACGAGAAGCGCGAGGGCGCGCGGGCCATCAAGGAGAAGCTGGTCGTCGAGGCCGAGGCGCTCACCGACTCCACCGAGTGGGGCCCGACCGCCGGCCGCTACCGCGACCTGATGCAGCGCTGGAAGGCCGCCGGCCCGGCTCCGAAGGACGTCGACGACGCCCTCTGGAAGCGCTTCCGCGGCGCGCAGGACGCGTTCTTCGGCGCCCGCGACGCCGCCAACGCCGCGATCGATGCCGAGTTCGGCGCCAACGCGGAGGTCAAGGAGCAGCTGCTCGTCGAGGCCGAGGCGATCCTCCCGGTCGAGGACCTGGCCGCTGCGAAGGCCGCCTTCCGCGACCTCGCCGAGCGCTGGGACGCCGCCGGCAAGGTACCGCGCGACCGGATCCGCGACCTCGAGGGCCGCATGCGCAAGGTCGAGCAGGCGATCAAGGCCGTCGAGGACGAGCAGTGGAGCCGGTCCGACCCGGAGAAGTCGGCCCGCGCCGACGACATGATCACCAAGCTCGAGGCCGCCATCGCCCAGGTCGAGGCCGACCTGGACAAGGCCCGCGCCGCCGGCGACGCCCGCCGGATCGCCTCGCTGGAGGAGAACCTCGAGTCGCGCAAGCAGTTCCTCGACATGGCCCGGCGGGCCAGCGCCGACTTCAGCTGACGCTGGGGGCCGGGCGGAGTCCCCGGTTAACCGGGGACTCCGGAACTTCCGGGGGTGCACGACAGCCCGGGAGTTCCGCTCTTCCCTGGGTCGCGTCGGCAGTTCCCTGGGTACGCGCCGGCGGGCCGACCGGCGACGCTGCGATCAGGCGCTGGCCAGCACCCGGGCGATGAATGCCCTGATCCGTTCGGCAAGCGCCCTTGGGTCTGCGAGATCCTTCCACGTGATGCGGAAGCACCTCCACCCGGTCAGCTCACGGACCAGGTCCTCTCGACGCTTCTCGCGAAAGACCACATCACTCGGGTCGACCTCGCCCTGGTACTTGATGCGCCCATCGAACTCGAACCACACCCCCAGCTCCGGAATCGCGAAGTCGAGTCGCGCGACCAGCACGCTGCCGTCGTACACCTCGTACTGAGGCACCGGCGTCGGCAGGCGCTGCTTCCAGAAGAAGTACGACGTCCGCGACTCCCCGACCGACTCGACCAGTGGATTCGCGAGGCGGAGCACAAGGTCGGTGGTCAGCGAATGCGGCCAGCGATCCATCCGGTTCGCGTAGCGCTCGCGCAACTCCTCCAGCGTGAAGTCGCCCCGATGCAGGAAGTGGTTCACGACGACGAGCGCGACCTCGACCGACGCGGCCGTGCTGACCTCCAGGCAGTTGCGCAGCGGCGCGATGACCTGGAGTCCGTGCACGTCGCGAACGTCCCCGTCGGCGAGCCGGCCACAATGCTGACGGATGCCGGCCTCACGCCGGCCGGTCTTCCCGTCGAGGCGCGTCAGATGCACCTCGGACAGATCGACGCCCCAGCTGGGCGCTTCGTTGAAGAGAAGCGCAGAGGCGTGGCTGATGACGACCTCGGTCTTCGCCTGCCGGTACGCCGCCCTCACCTTGATGGCGTATCGGGCCTCGGCGCTGGCCGCGTCCCAGACCGCCCCGTCGACGTACGCGCCCGTGCGCGGCCGCCGGTAGAGCCCGGCCTGCAACGCGCGCCTGAGGGTCTTCTCGTTCTCACCCGAGGCCAGGAGCTCTCTGCGCAGCCAGATATCGGTCAGCATGGGGTCGTCAGGCGTCATGACGACGTCTTGCCCGCGGTCCGATCGGCTGAACCATGGGACTCATCGGGCTGTGGATACTCGCTCTTCCCAGGGAACTGTCGACGCGGCCCAGGGACGAGCGGAACTCCCGGGGTGGCATGCACCCCCGGAAGTTCCGGAGTCCGCGGTTAACCGGGGACTCCGCCCGTCCTCGTTCAGGTCAGCTGGTGACGCGGTAGGCGTCGAAGACGCCAGGCACCGACCGCACCGACTTGAGCACCTGGTCGAGGTGCTTGGCGTCAGCCATCTCGAAGGTGAAGCGGCTCTTGGCGACGCGGTCTCGGGTGGTGCTCAGCTGCGCGGACAGGATGTTCACGTGGGCGTCCGAGATCGCCATCGTGATGTCGGACAGCAACCGCGAGCGGTCGAGCGCCTCGACCTGGATGTTGACCAGGTACGTCGTGTCCGAGCCCGACCCCCACTCGACGTCGACGAGACGCTCGGGCTGGCTGTTGAGCGACGAGGCGTTGGTGCAGTCCGCCCGGTGCACCGAGACGCCGCCGCCCTTGGTCACGAACCCGATGATCGCGTCACCCGGCACCGGCGTGCAGCACTTGGCGAGCTTGGTCCAGACGTCCGACTCCCCCTTGACGAGTACGCCGGCGTCGGTGTTGCTGCGCGCCGTCGTGGCGCGATTCCGGCGCCCGGTGATCGTGACCGCCTCGGCCAGGTCCTCCTGGGCCCCCTCGTTGCCGCCGTGCTCCTCGATGACGCGGCGCACGACCGCCTGGGCGGAGAGGTTGCTCTCCCCCACGGCCGCGTAGAGCGCGTCGACGTCGGCGATGTTGAAGTGCCGGGCCGCGAGCGTCAGCGACTCGTGGGACATGAGCCGCTTGAGGGGCAGGCCCTCCTTGCGCATCAGCTTGGCGATCTGCTCCTGGCCCTTCTCGATCGCCTCCTCACGGCGCTCCTTGGTGAACCAGGCACGGATCTTCGAGCGGGCGCGGTTGCTCTTGACGAAGCCCAGCCAGTCCTGCGACGGACCGGCGGTGGGCGACTTGGAGGTGAAGACCTCCACGACGTCGCCGTTGTCGAGGGTCGACTCGAGCGGGACCAGCCGCCCGTTCACCCGGGCGCCGATCGTGTGGTGCCCGACCTCGGTGTGGACGGCGTACGCGAAGTCGACGGGCGTGGCGCCCGACGGGAGGGCGATGACGTCGCCGCGGGGCGTGAAGACGTAGACCTCGGTCCGGTTCATCTCGAACCGCAGCGACTCCAGGAACTCCCCCGGGTCCTCGACCTCGGACTGCCAGTCCATGAGCTGGCGGACCCAGCCCATGTCGTCGAGGTCGCCCTGCTTGTCGGTGTCGACGCCGGCGCGGCCGTCCTCCTTGTACTTCCAGTGGGCCGCGACGCCGTACTCGGCGCGCCGGTGCATCGCGAACGTCCGGATCTGCATCTCGACGGGCTTGCCCTGCGGACCGATGACCGTCGTGTGCAGCGACTGGTACATGTTGAACTTCGGCAGCGAGATGTAGTCCTTGAACCGGCCCAGGACCGGGTTCCAACGCGAGTGGAGCACGCCGAGGACGGAGTAGCAGTCGCGGTCCTCGGCGACCAGGATGCGGATGCCGACCAGGTCGTAGATGTCAGTGAAGTCCTTACCGCCGACGATCATCTTCTGGTAGATCGAGTAATAGTGCTTCGGGCGGCCGGTGACGGTCGCCTTGATCTTCGCCTCGCGCAGATCGTTCTCGACCTGGCTGATCACCTGCGCCAGGAACTGGTCGCGCGACGGCGCCCGCTCGGCCACCAGCCGCACGATCTCGTCGTAGATCTTGGGGTGCAGCGTGGCGAACGCGAGGTCCTCCAGCTCCCACTTGATCGTGTTCATGCCGAGGCGGTGCGCCAGCGGCGCGTAGATGTCGAGCGTCTCGCGGGCGCTGCGCTCCTGCGACTTCAGCGGGACGTAGCGCAGGGTGCGCATGTTGTGCAGCCGGTCGGCGAGCTTGATGACGAGCACGCGGATGTCCCTCGACATCGCGACGATCATCTTGCGGATGGTCTCCGACTGCGCGGAGTCGCCGTACTGGACCTTGTCGAGCTTCGTGACGCCGTCGACGAGCTGCGCGACCTCGCTGCCGAAGTCCTTCGTCACCTGCTCCAGCACGTACGGCGTGTCCTCGACCGTGTCGTGGAGGAGGGCCGCGACCAGCGTCGGCTCGGTCATGCCGAGCTCGGCGAGGATCGTCGTCACGGCGAGCGGATGGGTGATGTAGGGGTCGCCGCTCTTGCGCAGCTGACCCTCGTGCAGGCGCTCGGCCGTGACGTAGGCGCGCTCGAGCAGCGCCAGGTCGGCCTTCGGGTGGTTCGCCCGTACGGCGCGGAACAGCGGCTCGAGGACGGGGTTTCCGACCGTGCTGCGCTGGCCCATCCGCGCCAGTCGCGCACGCATGCTGCGCCCCGAGGGCGGCTGCGCGTCCGGTTGCTGACCGCCACCCCGCCCCTGGCTGGCGCTCTCACGCGGCGCGGCCACAGTCGGTTTGTCGGTCATTGCCACAGTCTAGTGACGAGGCCTCACACGGTCAGCAGAGCGGTGACCGGAAGCGCACCGACCGCCTCGCGGCCGGGCAGCGCGGCGAGCTCCATCAGCACCGCCACGCCGGCGACCGTGCCACCGCACTTCTCGACCAGCTCGCGCGTGGCCGCGATCGTGCCGCCAGTGGCGAGCACGTCGTCGACGAGCAGCACCCGCTCGCCCGGTGCGACGGCGTCCCGGTGCAGCTCGAGCGTCGCCTCGCCGTACTCCAGCGCGTAGGAGACCGCGTGCGTCTCGCGGGGCAGCTTGCCCGCCTTGCGGACCGGCACGAAGCCGGCGCCGAGCGCGAGCGCCACCGGGGCGGCGAGGATGAACCCGCGCGCCTCCATCCCGAGCACCTTGTCGACCACGGTCGTCCCCGCCGAGTCGCGGCCGACCTCGGCCAGCGCCTGCACCGTGGCGGTGAAGGCGTCGTGGTCGGCCAGGAGCGGCGTGATGTCCTTGAACAGGATCCCCGGCGAGGGGTAGTCCGGGACGTCCCGGATCAGCTCGTCGAGCGTCGCGGTGAGCGACACCGTCACGACTTCTTGCCCCGCTGCGAGCGCGGCTGCCGGGACGGCTGCTGCCGACCGGCTGCTCCGCTCGGGCGGACCGGGCCACGCGCGGGAGGAGCGATCCGGCCCTGGCCGAGCCGGTTCGCCGTGCTGTCGGTCCGCGGGCGCGCCTGCGCCGTCTCGACCTCGAGCCCGAGGTCGTCGTTCAGCTCGGCCGGCTCGTCGTCGACGGGCATGGTCTCGCTGAACGTCGGCACCGCGGCGTAGCGGTCGGCCTCGGCGCGGGCACGGGCCTTCGCCCGCTTCTCGGCGAGCTGGACCTCGGACTCGTTGGACTTGAGGTGCACCAGGACGCGCGGGGCGACCCAGACCGAGGAGAAGACGCCGGCGGCCATGCCGACGAACTGGGCGAGCGCCAGGTCCTTCAGAGAGCTGGCACCGAGCTGCACGGCGCTGACGTAGAGGATCGCACCGATCGGGATGAGCGCGATGATGCCGGTGTTGATCGAGCGGACCAGCGTCTGGTTGACGGCGAGGTTCGCCGCCTCGGCGTACGTCATGCGCGACTCGCGCAGGTTGCGGGTGTTCTCCCGGATCTTGTCGAAGACGACCACGGTGTCGTAGAGCGAGAAGCCGAGGATCGCGAGCAGGCCCGTCACGGCCGAGGGGGTCACCGAGAATCCCGAGAGCGAGTAGACGCCCATCGTGATCACGATGTCGTGGAACAGCGCGACGAGGGCCGCGATCGACATCTTCCACTCGCGGAAGTAGAGCCCGATGAAGAGCATGACGACGACGAGGAAGACGCCGACGCCCAGGAGCGCCCGCTGCGCGACCTCCTTGCCCCAGCTGGCGCCGATGGACGACGGAGAGACCTGCTTGGCCGGGTCGTTGATGGTCACCGTCGACTCGATGACGTCGACCATCTGCTTGTTACCCGAGACGCCGAGTTCCTCGGTCTGGATGGTGATCCCGTCAGCGCCGGAGGTCGCCACCGTCGGCTCGTGGGCACCCGGGATGTTCGCGTCGACGATGTTCTGACGCAGCTGGTCGACCGTCGCCTGATTGGCCTGTGACGAGCTCAGCCCGTTGATCCGGTATTCCGTGCCGCCGGTGAACTCGACGCCGAAGTTGAAGCCGTTGAAGATCACGACCAGCAGCGCGGCGAGGACGATGCCTCCGGAGATGGAGTACCAGAGCGGGCGCTTGTGGACGAAGTCGATCGAGCGATGACCGTTGTAGAGCTCGTTGCCGAGCCTGGAGAACTTGCCCATCAGGCCTTACCTCCCACGGCGACAGGGACGTCGGTGCCGAGCGTCTCGGGGCTGAGCCCGGAGAGCTTGCCGCCGGCGTTGAAGAAGCGGAAGCGGGCGAACCAGGACACCAGCGGCTTGGTGAACCAGAACAGGACCGCGAGGTCGATGAGCGTCGAGAGGCCCAGCGCGAAGCCGAAGCCCTTCACGACGCCCGTCGCGAAGATGTAGAGGATGAGCGCCGAGAAGAGCGAGACGAAGCTCGCACCGATACGGGTGTGCTTCGCGCGCACCCAGCCGGTCTCGACGGCGACACGCATCGACCTGCCCTCACGCATCTCGTCGCGGATGCGCTCGAAGAAGATGACGAACGAGTCGGCGGTGATGCCGACCGCGATGATGAGGCCGGCGATGCCGGGGAGCGTCAGTGTGAAGCCGGCCGTCTTGCTCAGCAGCAGCACCATCGCGTAGGTCCACACGGCGGCGATCGACAGCGACGACAGCACCACGATGCCCAGGCCGCGGTAGTAGATGAGGCAGTAGAGCATCACCAGGCCGAGACCGAACGCACCCGCGATGAGGCCCGCGCTGAGCTGGTTGCCCGCCAGCGTCGGCCCGATGACCTCGACGGACGTCCCGGACTTCTCGAACGAGATCGGCAGCGAGCCGTACTTCAGGCTGGTCGCGAGGCTCTTCGCCTCCGCCTCGCTGAAGTTGCCGGAGATCTGGGCACCGCCGCTGATGCGCTCGTCAGCCTTCGCGGCCGAGATGACCTGGCCGTCGAGCACGATCGCGAAGAGCTGGCCGGTGCCGGCGATGGCGCCGGTCGTGTCGGCGAAGATGCCCCGGCCGTGGCCGTTGAAGCTGAGGTTGACGACGTACTGCAGGCTGTTCTGCGGGATCCCGTAGCTGGCGCCCGTCAGGTCCGTGCCCTCGATGATGGCCGGCGAGAGGAGGTACTTCTGGGTGCCGTCCGGGTTGCAGGTGATCAGCGGCTGGTTCGGGTCGTCCTTGATCTCCGCCGTCGTGGTCGGGCACTGGAAGTCGTTGAACTTCTGAGCCCACTCGGCCGGCGGGTTGTTCATGAACGCGAGAGCCGAGTCGAGCGTCGACTTCTTGGCGCCCGGTTTGGCGGTGCTGCTCGGCGAGGGCGACGCGGTCGAGCTCGCGTCGGCGCTCGGAGACGTCGTGGGGGTCGGCGTCGCGTCTGCCTTGCCGAAGCCGACCGGTGCGCGCTGCGCGGCGGGCGCGCTGGGCGACGGCGAGCCCGAGGGCGCGGTCAGCCCAGGGGTGGTGGGAGCGGTCGAGGACGAGGCCGCACCACACGCGGAGCTCGAGTCACAGGCGACGAGCCGGAAGCGCATCTGGGCCTGTCGCGCGACCGTCTCGACGAGATCCTGGCTGTTCTTGCCCGGGATCTCGACGACGATCAGGTTGCTTCCCGACGTCGTGACGTCGGCCTCCGTGACACCGGATCCGTTGACGCGCTGGTCGATGATCCCGCGGGCCTCGTTGAGGTTGTCCCTGGACGGGTTCCCCGCGGCGATCAGCGTGATCCGGGTGCCGCCCTGGAGGTCGAGGCCGAGCTGGGGCTTCCAGGTGCCTCCGAGCGCGACGAGTGCGTAGGCGATCGCCAGCGCCAGGAAGAACACCGTGAGGGTGCGCCCCGGCTTGGGCGTCTTGCGTGCCATCGTTGTCAGTTCTCCTCCGAGCCGGCGGACTCGTCGCTTTCCGGCTCTGGTGCGGTCAGGACCTGGGCGATCGCGCCGCGGGCGACCTTGACAGTCACCCCCGTGGCGATCTCGACCAGGACGTGGTCGTCGTCAGCACCGCTGACGGTGCCGAAGATGCCCGAGGTGAGCATCACCTCGTTCCCCGTGCTCAACGAGGACTGGAGGCTACGAAGTTCCCGCTGCTTGCGCTGCTGCGGACGCAGGATCAGCAGCCAGAAGACGGCGAGGATGAGCACGAACGGCAAGAGTCCGGCGAGTGAGCCCACGGGGATTTCTCTCCAAGTGACAGCAGGAAGCGGCCGACGACGGGTCGGCCGACGGGCAAGTCTAGACACGGGCGTGGCGTGCGCCACGAATCGGGGCCGTTCGTAACCGGAAGCACGCAGCGCCGTGATGACGCACCCCACGGCGTGTCATCCCGAGGGGCGCGTCGACGCGCGCCCCTTCAGGAAACGACACGATCCCGAACGGGGAGGCATCTCATGAGATCAACCTGGCGTCGCATCGCCACTTCCGCCGTCGCATCGGCCGCCGCCTGCGCTGCCGTGTCCGCTGGGCAGGCCGCCCATGCGGCGGAATCCTTCTGGCCGACGAAGTCCTGCACGAAGGGAGGCTTCACCGGATACGTACGCGTCGCGCACGTCGGCACCATGGTGACGGCGGTGCAGTACAAGATCTTCAAGGGCTCCAACAGCGGTGGCAACAACGCCAACGTCGACTGGGTCGACGGCGGCATCGCTCCGTCGAAGCACTTCTCCACCGACAGCGGCATCCAGGACAACGCCTGGCACACGCTGAGCAACGTGGACTACTACCGGGGTTCCGGGGGCACGTCGATGAAGTTCGTCTTCGACAAGTCCGGCGCCACCGACCCGAGCTGCACGATCACCTCGGTTCTCTGACCACGACAGGCGTCACCGTCCCGGGGAGCGCGACAGCGCTTCCCGGGACGTCACTCCTCGAAGAGCGGGTCCTGCCACGGCGCGACCGCCGGCGCGGCCAGCCCGAGGTGCTCCCAGGCGGCGGGAGTGGCGACCCGGCCGCGCGGCGTACGGGCGAGGAAGCCGTTGCGCACCAGGAACGGCTCGGCGACCTCCTCGACCGTCTCACGTTCCTCGCCGACGGCGACGGCCAGCGTCGAGACGCCGACGGGCCCGCCGCCGAAACGTCGGCACAACACGTCGATCACGGCCCTGTCGAGGCGGTCGAGGCCGAGCGCGTCGACCTCGTACAGGTCGAGCGCACGGCCCGCGATGTCCAGGGTCACCACGCCGTCGGCCCGCACCTGGGCGAAGTCGCGCACCCGACGCAGGAGGCGGTTGGCGATGCGCGGGGTCCCGCGCGAGCGGGACGCGATCTCGGCCGCGCCCTCGTCGGTGAGCTCGACGCCGAGCAGTCCGGCGGAGCGGTGGACGATCAGGTCGAGCTCACCGGGCTCGTAGAACTCCAGGTGGCCGGTGAAGCCGAACCGGTCGCGCAGCGGTCCCGGCAGGAGCCCGGCGCGCGTCGTCGCGCCGACGAGCGTGAAGGGTGGGATCTCGAGTGGGATCGCCGTCGCACCCGGTCCCTTGCCGATGACCACGTCGACCCGGAAGTCCTCCATGGCCATGTAGAGCATCTCCTCCGCCGGCCGCGACATCCGGTGGATCTCGTCGACGAAGAGGACGTCGCCCTCGTTCATGCCGGACAGGATCGAGGCGAGGTCGCCGGCGTGGGTGATGGCCGGCCCGGAGGTCAGCCGCAGCGGCGAGCCCATCTCGGAGGCGATGATCATCGCGAGCGTGGTCTTGCCGAGTCCCGGCGGCCCGCTGAGCAGGACGTGGTCGGGGGCTCTCCCCCGCTGCCGAGCCGCCTCGAGCACCAGGCCGAGCTGGTCGCGCACACGCGTCTGGCCGACGACCTCGTCGAGACTGCGCGGACGCAGCGCCGACTCGACGGCGCGCTCGTCGCCCTCGGCCTCGGCCGCCGTGAGCCCCTGCAGGTGGGCGGACTCAGCTGCCGCCAGCTCGTCCTCGTGGAAGGGCATCGGCTACGCCTTGCTGAGGCCCTGGAGGGCCGCGCGCAGCAGCGCGCTCACGTTGGGGGTCCCGTCAGGGTCGGGTACGACGGCCACCGCGCGCTCCGCGTCCTTGGCGTTGTAACCGAGACCCTGGAGCGCCTCCTGCACCTGGTCGCGCCACGTCGGCGACGCGGAGGGCGCGGCTGAGCGTGATGCTCCGATCGGGGCGCCGAGACGGTCCTTGAGCTCGAGGATGATCCGCTGAGCGACCTTCTGGCCGATGCCCGGGACCTTCGTGAGGGTCTTGACGTCGTCCGTCGCGACCGCGACGCGCAGCGTGTCCGGCGTGAGCACGGCCAGCATCGCCTGGGCGAGCTTGGGCCCGACGCCCGACGCCGTCTGGACGAGCTCGAAGGCGGACTTCTCGTCCTCGTCGGCGAAGCCGAAGAGTGTCAGGGAGTCCTCCCGCACGACGAGCGATGTCGGCAGTGTGGCCTCGTGGCCGGTCCTCAGCCCGGCGAGGGTGCCGGGCGTGCAGAGCAGCTCCAGCCCGACCCCACCGACCTCGAGGACGGCACTCGAGAGGGTCAACGCGGCGACGGTGCCGCGCACGTGGGCGATCATCTGGTCCTCCCTGCTGCAGCCACGGCTGCGTCGATCCTGGCCTGGGCGCCGCCCCGCCAGATGTGGGTGATGGCCAGCGCCAGCGCATCGGCGGCGTCGGCGGGCTTCGGCATCGCGTCCAGCCGCAGGATGCGGGTCACCATCGCTCCGACCTGCGCCTTGTCGGCGCGGCCGTTGCCGGAGACGGCGGCCTTCACCTCGGACGGCGTGTGCAGCGCGACGGGGATCCCCCGGCGGGCCGCGCACACCAGGGCAAGGCCGCTGGCCTGGGCGGTGCCCATGATCGTGCTGACGTCGGAGCGGGCGAAGATCCGCTCCACGGCGACCGCGTCCGGCCTGTGCTCCTCGATCCAGGCGTCGATGCCCTTCTCGATCGAGACGAGCCGGTCCGCGACGTGGAGCGTGCTGGTGGTGCGGATGACACCCACGTCCACGAGGCTGAGCGGCCGGCCGACCTGGCCCTCGACCACGCCCATGCCACACCGCGTCAGACCGGGGTCGATCCCGAGGACACGCATCAGACCACCACCTGCGTCGAACACATGTTCGCAGGTTAGGTCAGGTCGGTCATCGATCGTGGGAGACACGCGGACGCGTCGTCCGGCGCTTGGGATGGCAAGGCGGCGCCCCCGT
>NZ_BAAAPB010000002.1:115009-154043 GCF_039530925.1 Nocardioides panacihumi
TCAGGCGTCGATCTCCTCGAGGACCTCATCGGGGATGTCCGCGTTGGTGAAGACGTTCTGCACGTCGTCGAGGTCGTCGATGACGTCGACGAGTCGCATGACCTTGCCGGCCGCGGTCGCGTCGGCGACGGGGATGTCCATCGACGCCACGAACTCCACGTCGGCGGAGTCGTAGTCGATGCCCGCCGCCTGGAGCGCCGTACGCACACCGACGAGGTCCGTGGCCTCGGACTGCACCTGGAACGAGTCGCCCAGGTCGCTCACGTCCTCGGCGCCGGCGTCGAGGGTGGCCTCGAGGACGGCGTCCTCGTCGACCTCCTTGCCCTCCTGCGTCTTCGGCACCACGACGACGCCCTTGCGGTTGAACAGGCGCGAGACCGAGCCGGGGTCCGCCATCGTGCCGCCGTTGCGGGTCACGGCGGTGCGGACCTCCATCGCGGCACGGTTCTTGTTGTCGGTGAGGCACTCGACGAGGAGCGCGACGCCCTGCGGGCCGTAGACCTCGTACATGATCGTGTCGTAGGCGACGCCGCCGCCGTCGAGACCACCGCCGCGCTTGACGGCGCGGTCGATGTTGTCGTTGGGGACCGACTGCTTCTTGGCCTTCTGGATGGCGTCGTAGAGGGTCGGGTTGCCGGTCGGGTCGGGGCCACCCATCTTCGCGGCGATCTCGATGCTCTTGATCAGCTTGGCGAACAGCTTGCCGCGCTTGGCGTCGATCGCGGCCTTCTTGTGCTTCGTGGTCGCCCACTTGGAGTGGCCAGACATCAGTCCCTCTTCTTGTCGGTCGAACAGCCGGTGAAGTCTACCGCCGCTCTGCGGCCCTCCCCAGCCGGCCGGGGTCAGCCGACCGAGCGGACCACGTCGAGGAAGAGCCGGTGGATGCGCCCGTCGTCGTCGACCTCGGGGTGGAAGCTGGTCGCGAGCAGGTGTCCCTGCCGTACGGCGACCGGGTGCCCGGCCGCCGTCGCGAGCACCTCGACCTCGGGGCCCACCTCCTCCACCCACGGGGCCCTGATGAAGACCGCGTGGACGGGGGCGTCGAGCCCGGCGAGCGTGAGGCTCTCCTCGAACGAGTCGACCTGGCGGCCGAACGCGTTGCGGCGCACGGTGATGTCGAGCCCGCCGATGGTCTCCTGGCCGACGGCGCCGTCGACGATGCGGTCGGCGAGCAGGATCATCCCCGCGCACGTGCCGAACGCGGGCATGCCGTCCTTGACCCGGGCCCGCAGGGGCTCGAGCAGGTCGAAGATGCGCGCCAGCTTCGCCATCGTCGTCGACTCGCCGCCAGGCAGCACGAGCCCGTCGACCGACGCCAGCTCCTCGGGTCGGCGTACGGCGATCGCGTCGGCGCCGAGCGCCGTCAGCGATCGCAGGTGCTCACGTACGTCGCCCTGGAGGGCGAGGACTCCGATCCGCACCGACGCCCGGCTCACCAGCCGCGCTCGGCGAGCCGGTGCGGCTGCGGGATCTCGTCGACGTTGATGCCGACCATCGCCTCGCCCAGGCCGCGGGAGACCTTGGCGATCACGTCGGGGTCGTCGAAGAAGGTTGTCGCCTTCACGATCGCCTCGGCGCGCTGGGCCGGGTTGCCCGACTTGAAGATGCCGGAACCCACGAAGACGCCCTCGGCGCCGAGCTGCATCATCATCGCCGCGTCGGCGGGGGTGGCGATGCCGCCGGCGGTGAACAGCACGACCGGGAGCTTGCCGTTGGCGGCGACCTCCTTGACCAGCTCATAAGGGGCCTGCAGCTCCTTGGCGGCGACGAAGAGCTCGTCGTCGGAGAGCACGGTCAGGCGGCGCAGCTCCTTGCGGATGGTGCGCATGTGGGTGACGGCGTTCGACACGTCGCCGGTGCCGGCCTCGCCCTTGGAGCGGATCATCGCCGCGCCCTCGGTGATGCGGCGCAGCGCCTCACCGAGGTTGGTGGCGCCGCAGACGAAGGGGACGGTGAAGGCCCACTTGTCGATGTGGTTCGCGTAGTCGGCGGGGGTCAGCACCTCGGACTCGTCGATGTAGTCGACACCGAGCGACTGCAGCACCTGCGCCTCGGCGAAGTGCCCGATGCGTGCCTTGGCCATCACCGGGATGGAGACGGCCTCGATGATCGAGTCGATCATGTCGGGGTCGCTCATCCGCGAGACGCCGCCCTGGGCACGGATGTCCGCGGGCACGCGCTCGAGCGCCATCACGGCGACGGCGCCGGCGTCCTCGGCGATCTTGGCCTGCTCGGCGTTGACGACGTCCATGATCACGCCGCCCTTGAGCATCTCGGCCATGCCGCGCTTCACACGGGTCGTGCCGGTCGAGGGGGCTGCTGCGGTGTCCTGAAGCTCCATGGTTCGGATGCTAGTTCTCTTTGCCGCGAGGACCATATTCGGCTGCGAGGGCCTGGCTTCGCACGGTCAGGATCCGCTGCGCGACCGTGACCGTGCTGGCCAGCGCGAGGGCCCAGAGGGCGACGTACATCAGGATCGGCAGGTCGAAGATCGCGCCCAGACCGGTCATCACGAGGATGGCGACGAGCCGGTCGGCGCGCTCGGCGATGCCGACGTTGGCGGTGAAGCCCAGGCTCTCGGCGCGAGCACGGGCGTACGACGTCACCGCACCCATCACAACGCAGATCATCGACAGCCACAGGTAGAGGCGGCTGTCGCCCGGCCCGGCGAAGTAGAGGGCCAGGCCGCCGAAGATCGCGCCGTCGCCGATGCGGTCCAGCGTCGAGTCGAGGAAGGCGCCGAACGACGAGCTGCGGCCGGTCTTGCGGGCCATGGCGCCGTCGAGGAGGTCGCTGAAGACGAAGCAGGTGATGAAGACGACGCCCGCCAGCAGGTGCCCGCGCGGGAAGAACGCGAGCGCACCCACGCACACGCCGATCGTCCCGACGAGGGTCACGGCGTCGGGGCTGACCCTGAGCCTGATGAGGAGGTTGACGATCGGCGCGAGAACGACGCCCTGCCAGAACGCCTTGAATCTGTCCAACATGGTGGCGTCAGGCTATCTGGCCCGGTCCGTCAGGACTCGAGCGCCGCGCAGACAGCGTCGACGGCACTCGGCACGCCGGTCACCGACCACTCCTTGCCGGCAGCCGTCGTACGCCGGTGGGCGCCGCCCACTCCGAGCACCAGCGCCGCCCCGGGCAGCCTGTCCCACGGCGGCACCGAGTGCTGGCACGCGACGTGGAGCTGCCCCTGTGCGATGGCGCAGAGGTCCATCGAGCCGGAGCCGAGCATCCGCAGGGTCGCGACGCCGGCCACGACCCGGCCGAACGCCTGCCCGACCTGATCCCCGTAGAACGGCGGGTGGAGGTAGGTCGTCAGGCACGACTCCCCCAGTGGCCGGTCCTCGATCTTCGGCAGCGGCACGCCGTTGCGGGTGGTAGGCAGGCCGGGTCCGCCGACGTACAGAGCGTCGTCGTGCGGGTGGTAGACCGCTCCGAGGAGCAGCTCGTCGCCGTCCGTCAGCGCGAGGGCCGAGCACCACCAGGTCAGGCCGCTGACGAAGTTGTAGGTCCCGTCGACGGGGTCGATGACCCACGTGCGTCCGCTGGCGCCGTCCTGCGCGGAGCCCTCCTCGCCGAGCACACCGTCGCGTGGCCGCGCCCGCGCCAGCCGCTCGACGATCAGCGCCTCGGCGGCGTGGTCGGCCTCGGTGACGACGTCCGAGATCGACGTCTTGGTGTCGGCCTCGATGCCGCCCGCCCGCATCCGCAGGGCCAGCCGGCCGGCGTCCCTCACCAGCTCCCCGGCCAGGCGGGCGTCGTCGGCCAGGGTGCGCTCCTCCACGGCGTCGGCTCGTGGGTCCGCCGACGCGCTCACGACGGCCACGCCTCGGCCAGCAGCGCTCGGGTGTCGCCGAGCAGCTCCGGCAGGGTCTTGGTGCGGCCGATGATGGGCATGAAGTTCTGGTCGCCGACCCAACGCGGCACCACGTGCTGGTGCAGGTGGGCGGCGATCCCGGCACCGCCGGCCGTGCCCTGGTTCATCCCGATGTTGAAGCCCGGCGCACCCGAGACCGAGCGGATGACCCGCACGGCTGTCTTCGTCAGCGCGGTCATCTCGGCCGCCTCCGCGTCGGTCGTGTCGACGTACTCGGCGACATGGCGGTAGGGGCACACCATGAGGTGCCCGGCGGAGTAGGGGTAGAGGTTGAGGACCACGTAGGCCAGGTCGCCCCGGTGGACGATGAGCCCCTCGTCGTCCCCGAGCGAGGGGACCCGGCAGAACGGGCACTCCACCGCCGACTCGTCCGAGGGCTTGCTCTCGCCGCGGATGTACGCCATCCGGTACGGCGTCCAGAGCCGTTCGAGCGCGTCGGGCTCGCCGGCGCCGTCCTGGTGCAGGGTCGATACGTCAGTCACCGGCGGCCGGTCTCCACGAGCCCGGAGACCGTGTCTCCGGCGATGTCCTCCACGCTGCGGTCCGGGTCGATCTGCAGCCCGAAGCGGCGCGCGTGGCCGTCGATGCCGAACCACAGCGTCTGGCTGACCAGGTCGATGACGGCCTCCGGCGTCAGGTGCGGGTCGGGATGGGTGAGCCAGCGGCGCACGGACGAGAACACCGCGCCCACCATCCCGTACGCGAGCGGGTCGAGGGACGCGCGGTCGTCGTCTGACAGCTCACCGCCGAGCGCCAGGGCACCGAGCTGGACCACCTGCGCGATCTGGCCGGCCAGCCGGTCGAGCCCCTCCTCGAGGGGGCCGCCTCCGTCGCGGCGTCCACCGCCCGTGGCGTCGTGGTCGGCCAGGAGGTGCAGCGCGGGGTGTGCGACGGCCCAGTGGACGTACGTCGCGACGGCCCGCTCGATGATCTGCGGAACGGTGCCGTCGAGCCTGATCTGGGGCAGGAGCTGCGCCCAGAAGCCGTCGAGGATCGCCGTCTGGACAGCCCGGTCGAGGTCCGCCCGATCCTCGAAGTGCCGGTAGACGACGGTGCGGCTGAGCCCTGCCCGCTCGGCGATCTGCTGGACGTGGACCTCGACACCCGGCCCGCTCTCCTCGGCCACGGCGATCGCGGCATCGATGATCTGCTGGCGCCGCTCCTCCTTGTGCTGGTCCCAGCGGGCCTGCCTGCCGTCGCGGGCGCCCGGGGTCGTCGTCACGACCGGGCCTTGCGCAGCCGGGGACGACGCGCCTGCTCGTGCGCGACCCGCAGCATCTCGTCGATGTCCACGATCTTCAGCCTAGGCCGTCCGTGCTCGGCTCCGCGACGACGCTCCTCGCGCTCGATCGCCTGCCAGCCGGACAGGTCGACGACGGCCGGCTGCCGACGGCGCACCAGACCGGCGATCGCGGCGGCGCCGGCGACCGGCTCCGCGCAGGCGCCGGCGTCGAGGTCGTCGAGCACCTGCTCGACCGTCTCCCGGGAGTCGGCCTTGTTCGTCCCGATGAAGCCGCTGGGACCACGCTTCACCCAGCCGGACACGTAGACGCCGGGCCGTACCCGCCCGTGCTCGTTGGGCACGACACCGGCCCGGGCGTCGTACGGGAGGTCGGCGACGGGGAGACCGTGGTAGCCGACAGCACGCAGCAGCAGCCCCGCCTCGATCACCTCCGTCGTGCCGGTCGCAACGGCCCGCGGCGAGGCCGTCCCGTCGGCCTCCAGCCGGTTGTGCGCTATCTCGACGCCGGCCACGTGCCCCTCCCCCAGCACCCGGACGGGTGAGGCGAGGAACCTCAGCACGATCGTCCGCTTCACCGGGTCGATCTCGCGCGCCGACATCTCCCGCAGCAACCGCGACTTCGTGTCGGCGCCCTCGATCGGCTGACCCCCGGTGTCGACGACGACGTTGACACCACCATGGCCCGCGAGCCCGACGAGCTCGGGGACGGTGAAGGCCGCCTCGGCGGGGCCGCGTCGACCCAGCACCACGACCTCGCGGATGCCGCTGCGACGCAGCCGCTCCAGCGGGAGGGTCGCGATGTCGGTGCCCTCCAGGAGCGAGGGGTCCTCGGTGAGGACGCGGGCCACGTCGAGGGCCACGTTGCCGTTGCCCACGACCACGGCCCGGCCCGAGGGGACGGCGGCGGCATCGAGGGCGACGACCAGGTCCTGCTTGTCGGGGTGGCCGTTGTACCACGCCACGAAGTCGGTCGCGGAGAGCGAGCCCGGCAGGTCGTCGCCCGGCACCCCGAGCGGGCGGTCGGATGCGGCCCCGACGGTGTAGATCACCGCGTGGTAGTGCGCGGCGAGCTCGGCGTGCGAGATGTCCTTGCCCACGTCGACCCCGAGGAAGTAGCGGAAGCCGGGCTGGCGCTCGATGGCCTCGAAGAGCCTCTGCGCCTGCTTGGTCTGCGGATGGTCGGGGGCCACGCCGAAGCGCACCAGGCCGTACGGCGTGGGCAGCCGGTCGTAGACGTCGACCGTGATCTCCGGGTGGGCGAGCAGCTCGTCCGCGGCGTACAGCCCGGCTGGGCCGGCGCCGACCACGGCTACCCGGAAGGGTCCCTCGCGGACGAGCCGGCGCTGCTCGGGCACCCGCGCGAGCGGCGTGCGGTCGGCGTGCGGGAAGGCGTCGAAGTACTCGGCGTTCAGGGCCAGGAACGGCTGCTGGGCGGGCGTCAGCGTCGTGTGCGGGACGATCGCGTCGGCCGGGCACGCCGTGGCGCAGGCACCGCAGTCGACGCAGGAGTCCGGGTCGACGTACAGCATCTCGGCCTCGGCGAAGCCGGGCTCGCCCGGCGCGGGATGGATGCAGTTGACCGGGCAGGCCAGCACGCAGGAGCCGTCGGAGCAGCAGGACTGGATGACGACGTGCGGCAACGGTGTGCCCTCAGCCTCTCGCGCTGCTGGGCGCGCTGCGGAAGCGGGACGACTCGCCGTCGATGCCGAGTCGCTTCCAGAGCAGACGGGCCGGGCCCTTCCGGATGCCGAGGTTGTCGGCCAGCATCCGTACGTCGCCGAAGAGGTCGCGCAGCAGCTTCTTCGAGTCGGACGACTCCCACCAGATCTCCTTCGCGACCTCGGGCGGGATGCCCATCGCACACTGGTCCTGCTTGCTCGGGACCATGATGACGTCGCAGAGCCAGCGCATGACGAGCGGGAACGCGACCGTGAGGATCCGGCGCTTGACCGGCCCGAGCTGCGGCCAGTGGTGCTCGAGGTACTGGTGGGCGAAGCCGATGTGGCGCGCCTCCTCGGCGATGTGGATCTGCATGATGCGGTCGATCAGCGGGTGGCTGCCGCCCGCTCGCATGATGCTCTTCTGCAGATGGTCGATCGGCTCCTCGCCGGCCAGGATGCCGACGAAGAAGAGCTCGGGGAACCACGACCCCGCCGAGGTCACGAGCGGGGCGATGCGCGTCCAGGAGCGGGAGGCGCCGAAGACGTCGGCGCCCGAGCGGTTCACCGACTCCTGGAACATCTGGATGTGGTGGGTCTCCTCGGTCACCTCGTGCATCGCGTACCGGAACTCCGGATTGTTGTTCTCCATCCGGATGAGGTGGTGCATGACGCCCGCGATGAGGATCTGCTCGAACTGTCGGCCCACCTTCGCGATCTGGGCGTAGCGGTAGGTGCCGACCTCGATCTGGCGCTCGCGCGGCAGGGCCTTGTACCAGGGGTGGCGGCCGATCTCGTCGGCGTCGGTCAGGACAAAGCGGTCGTCCTGCTCGCGGACCTGCATCTCGGCGTCGTCCCACGCGATGTCGCGGAACGCCTCGAAGTGCTGGTCCAGCGAGGCCTGCGAGAGCGTGCGCAACGCCTCGTAGTACTCCTGCCGGCCTTGCGTGACGTGCTGTACGGCGGTCATCTCACTGCCTCTCGTCGCTGAACGTCAGGACGAGATACGAGATTAGTGCGACACGTGTCGCATGCACAAGAGTGACTGCGACACGCGTCGCACTGAACTCAGACCTGCTCGTGCGACTCCACAGCGGCGACGACGCGCGCGATCGCGTCGGCGACCGGCACGCCGTTGTCCTGCCGACCGTCGCGGTAGCGGAAGCTGACAGCACCGTTCGCGACGTCCTCGCCGCCGGCGATGAGCATGAACGGCACCTTCTGCAGCTGTGCGTTGCGGATCTTCTTCTGCATCCGGTCGTCGCTCTCGTCGACCTCGACGCGGACGCCGACCTTGCGAAGCTGCTGGGCGACGTCACGCAGGTAGTCGTTGAAGGCGTCGGCGACGGGGATCGCCTGCACCTGGACCGGTGCGAGCCACGGAGGAAACGCCCCGGCGTAGTGCTCGACGAGCACGCCGAGGAACCGCTCGATCGACCCGAACTTGGCGGAGTGGATCATCACCGGCTGCTGCCGGGAGCCGTCAGGGGCGATGTACTCCAGGTTGAAGCGGTCCGCTGCCGGCTGGTTGAAGTCGTACTGGACGGTGCCCATCTGCCAGGTGCGGCCGATGGCGTCCTTCGCCTGGACCGAGATCTTCGGCCCGTAGAACGCCGCGCCGCCCGGGTCCGGGACGAGCTCGAGGCCCGTCTCGTTGGCCACGTCCTCCAGCACCTTCGTGGCGCTCGCCCAGTCCTCGTCGCTGCCGACGAACTTGTCCTTCTTCTGGTCGTCGCGCGTGGAGAGCTCGAGGTAGAAGTCGTCGAGACCGAAGTCCTTCAGCACCGTGAGCATGAAGTTCAGCAGGTGCTTGACCTCGTCGGGAGCCTGCTCCTTGGTGCAGTAGGAGTGGCTGTCGTCCTGCGCGAAGCCGCGGACGCGGGTCAGGCCGTGGATGACGCCGGACTTCTCGTTGCGGTAGACGTGCCCGAACTCGAAGAGCCGCAGCGGGAGCTCCCGGTAGGAGCGCTGCCGCGAGCGGTAGATGAGGTTGTGCATCGGGCAGTTCATCGCCTTGAGGCGGTAGTCCTGACCGTCGACGTCGAGCGCCGGGAACATGCCTTCGCCGTAGTAGGGCAGGTGCCCGGAGGTGTGGAACAGCGACTCGTGGGCGATGTGCGGCGTGCCGACGTACTCGAAGCCCTCGTCGATGTGCCGCTGGCGGACGTAGTCCTCCATCTCACGCTTGATGATGCCGCCCTTGGGGTGGAACACCGGCAGGCCGGACCCGATCTCGTCGGGGAAGGAGAACAGGTCGAGCTCGCGGCCGAGCTTGCGGTGGTCGCGGCGCTCCGCCTCCTCGATGCGGTGGAGGTGAGCGTCGAGCTCCTCCTGCGACTCCCAGGCGGTGCCGTAGATGCGCTGGAGCTGCTTGTTCTTCTCGTCGCCGCGCCAGTACGCCGCTGCGCTCCGCATCAGCTTGAACGCCGGGATGCGCCTCGTGGTCGGCAGGTGCGGGCCGCGGCAGAGGTCCTTCCAGGCCACCTCGCCGTTGCGGTCGAGGTTGTCGTAGATCGTCAGCTCGCCGGCGCCGACCTCGACGCTGGCACCCTCGGCGGCCTCGTGGCCCGATCCGTCGGTGCCGGCGCCCTTGAGGCCGATGAGCTCGACCTTGTAGGGCTCGTCCGCGAGCTCCTCGAGAGCGTCGGCGTCGGTCGTGACCCGGCGCGAGAACTTCTGGTTGGCCTTGATGATCTTCTTCATCAAGGACTCGATCTTGGCCAGGTCCTCCGGGACGAAGGGCGTGGGCACGTCGAAGTCGTAGTAGAAGCCGTCCTGGATCGGCGGGCCGATGCCGAGCTTGGCCTCCGGGAACAGCTGCTGCACCGCCTGGGCGAGCACGTGCGCGGTGGAGTGCCGCAGGATGTCGCGGCCGTCGGCGCTGTCGATCGCGACGCCCTCGACCTCGTCACCCTCGGCGACGTCGTAGGACAGATCCTTCAGCGTGCCGTTGACCCGCGCCGCGATGATCGTCGCGTCGTCGGCGAACAGCTCCCATGCCTTGCTCACGGACTGAGCCTATCGGTGGCCGTCACCTCGATTTCGCACCGCCCGTCGGACCACCACCGACCTCGGCTACGTTGCCGTCGAGTCTCGCCGCATCCCCGGAGGTGAATCGATGCCCATCGACCCCGACCAGGCCATCGGAGCCGCGCTGCCCGACCAGCGGTTCTCGTGGACGTCGTCCGACGTCCTGCTCTACCACCTGGCCGTCGGCGCCGGACATCGCGCGGACGACCCCGTCGACCCCGCCGCGCTGCGGCTCACCTACGACGACCGGCTGCAGGTGCTCCCGTCCTTCGGGATCGTCGCGCCGGGGTTCCACCGGACCACGCCCCCCGCACTCGACCTGCCCGGTTGCGACATCGACCTCGCGCAGGTGCTGCACGGCTCCCAGTCGGTGACGGTCCACGGCCCGATCCCGACGTCCGGGAGCGCCACCCTCCACACCCGTGTCGCTGACGTGTGGGACAAGGGCAAGGCCGCCGTCATCGTGCAGTCCGGCACGGCGGTGTCGGACGCCGGAGACCCGCTCTGGACGGTCTCGTCGGCGATCTTCGTGCGCGGCGAGGGCGGGTGGGGCGGAGATCGGGGTCCGTCGACCGCCGTCGAGATCCCGCACCGAGTGGCCGACGCCGAGGCGACGTACGCCGTCCTGCCGCAGCAGGCCCTGCTCTACCGGCTCTGCGGCGACCGCAACCCGCTGCACGCCGACCCCGCGTTCGCTGCGCGCGCCGGCTTCCCCCGGCCGATCCTGCACGGCCTGTGCTCGTACGGGATCGTGCTGCGCGAGGTCGCGGATCTGCTGCTCGACGGCGACGTCTCACGGATCCGGAGCTTCACCGCACGCTTCTCCGGCATCGTCTTCCCCGGCGAGACGATCCGGGTCGAGGCGTGGGACGGCGCGGGCTCGATCCAGGTGAGGGCCACCATCGCGGGGGGTGATCGCGACGGCTCCCCCGTGCTGTCGGACTGCGTGGTCACGGCAGCGGGGTCGTGAGCGATCGGGACGGGTCGTACTTCGGGCGGCACGCCGGGCGGCACACCGCCCGAAGCTGACCCCCTCCCCCATTCCCCCCCGGGTCTAGACGCGCGTGAGCATTCGCGCAGCGCGTCGGCGCATCCGCGCCGGAAGCTGAGCCGAGATGCCCGAGCGGGCGCGTTCGTACTGCTGGAGCTCGCGAGGCGTCGGACGATGTCCGAAGAGCCTGACGAATTGACGGATGAGTGGCTGGTCGCTGATGTCGGGCGTGTAGTTGGACGTCATGACGACGCTCCCTCGAGACCACTACGAGTGACGCCGCTGCTTGACGTCGCGCCACGAGAATGACCCGACATGTGCCGACTTGGCAAGCACTTTGCGCTGGGTTCTTCGTGAGTGAACGGAAAGTGAACGGGGTACGACCAGAAGATGACCCTGACCCACGAGCGGTCGGTGCCACGGCCTCTCGGGGCGGCGTCCCGGGCGCCGGTCGAGGAGCATCTGCGCGCGCCCCCGGATCCCGCGACGATCAGACGACGCTGAACCTCCGGGCACGGTCGAGCCGCGGGCCGATCCGTTGCCCGGCGGCGCCGGCCGACCTCTGTCAGAATCGGGCCCCGGTCACGCACGATGCGCGACCGGAGGGGAGGGTGGGGGACAGAAGGTGAGCACCGGTTCGCCGGCACAGCGGGAGCGGCGCACGAGGATGCTCGAGGTGACCGTCGAGCTTGCCTCCGAGGGCGGCTTCGACGCGGTCCAGATGCGAGAGGTCTCCGAGCGTGCGGACGTGGCCCTCGGCACGCTCTACCGCTACTTCCCGTCGAAGGTCCACCTGCTGGTGGCGACGCTCCGCTGGAGGTTCGAAGCGCAGGAGGCGCACACGGCGACCCGCGCCGTCCCGGGCGACACCCCGCGGGAGCGGGTCATGTTCATCCTCCGGCGCCTGACACGCGGCCTGCAGAAGGAGGAGCGTCTCACCGAGGCACTCGTCCGCGCCTTCATGTTCGCCGACGCGTCCGTCTCCGACGAGATCCGCGCGGTCGGCGGGCATCTGACGGGGATGATCTCGCGCGCCGTCGCCGGAGACCCCGACCACGGGGAGGCCACCGCCGAGGAGGCCGCGGTGATCGGGATCATCACCGACGTCTGGCTCGCCGCCCTGGTGGCGTGGGTGAACGGCCGCGCCTCCGTCGAGGACGTGGAGCGCTCCGTCGACGTCGCGGTCGGTCGGCTGCTCCCCTAGCCGGATCCGGTCTCAGTCCACGCCTGGCACGCCGACGAGCTTGCGGTGGTCCCAGCTCGCGACGTGCTCCGGCTCGACGACGACGCCGACCCGCTTGCGAGCCTGGTCGGCGACGATCTTGGCGCCGAGCTCGCCGATGTCCTCACCACCGGCCATGCGGGTGAGCACGTCGCCGCCGAGCGCGACCAGGTCGTCGTACTTCTCGACGAGAGTGGCCCGGCCGCGGATGCTCACGCCGCGCAGCTCGAAGTACTCGTCGCCGTCCTCGACGAGGCACGTGATCCGCGCGTCACGACGCAGGTTGACGATCTTCTGCGAGGAGGCGTGGGTCCAGAACGCGATCCGCCCCTCGTCGAGGACGTAGAAGAGCGTCGTCAGGTGGGGCGTCCCGTCGGGCCCGACCGTCGCGACCTGGACCTTCAGGTGCTCGGCGAGGTAGGCCTCGATCTCCTCGTCGGCCATCCGGACGGCCTGACGTCCTTGCGCGCTCATCGCGTTCCGTTCGATCGTGGAATGAGAACAGGTTCTACGCTAGCGGAAGCGGCGGCGCTTCCCGCCCCGTCCCAGGCAGTGCACGATGAGACCGTGACGCAATGGCTCCGCGCACGCTGGCCGTGGCTCGCAGCGCTGGTCGTGGCGGCGCTGCTGGGCGGCGGCGTCGGCGCGGCCACCGTCCTCGCGGTCCACGACGACCCGGTGTCCTGCTCGGCGGTCTCCGTCGCGTCCGACGTGCTCCCCTCCGTCGTCACCGTCGAGGTGACGAAGCCGGACGGGTCCGGGGGCAACGGCACCGGCGCCGTGTACCGCTCGGGCGGCTACATCCTCACCAACGAGCACGTCATCTCCGACGCGGTCGACGCGCAGGCTGCTGTCGTGGTGCGCTACAGCGACGGGAAGACCTCCCCCGCGACCGTGGTAGGAGAGGACTTCGCCACCGACCTCGCGGTCGTCCGGGCAGAGGACCACGCCGAGGGGCGACCGCTCCTGCCCTCGGGGGACGCCGCCTCACTCCGGGTCGGCCAGCCCGTCGTCGCGCTCGGCGCGCCCCTCGGGCTCTCGAACACGGTGACGGCCGGCATCGTCAGCGCGCTGGGGCGGTACGTGCCCGTGCCGTCGGAGTCGGGACGCGTCGCACACCTCCTCGACGCGATCCAGACCGACGCCTCCATCAACCCGGGCAACAGCGGCGGCCCACTCGTCGACTGCGACGGCAAGCAGGTCGGTGTCAACGCCGCGATCAGCACCGTGCCGAACGCCGAGGGCACCGCCGGTGGCGGCAGCGTGGGTCTCGGGTTCGCCATCCCGATGACGGTCGCGGCGCCGATCGCCGACCGGCTGATGTCCGACGGACGTGCCGACCACCCGGTCCTCGGCCTCTCGGCACACCCGGTGAGCGGGGAGTCAGGCAAGCCTGCGGGCCTCGTCGTCGCCGGGGTCCAGCCCGGCGGGCCGGCCGACCGGGCCGGCCTCGCAGCGGGAGACCTCCTCGTCGAGATCGCCGGCGAGCCGGCCGTGAGTGCCGAGCAGCTCGTGCTGGTGAGCCTCCTGGGCAAGCCGGGCGACACGGTGTCACTCACGGTCGAACGCCAGGGGCGCCGCCACACCGTCGACGTCACGCTGGCCGCTCCAGCGGCCCAGAGTCCGTCCGCGCAGCCCACGCCGAGCGGGTAGCCGGCGCGAGCGCGCGGGCGCGGATGACCGGCGGCCGGGGTGGAGACGTGAACCCGGGCGGCTGATCCGCGCCCGGTAGCCGTTAGTGTTTCCCGGCGTGACTGAGGTTGAGGCACGAGGCGGCTCCGCGTCCATCGCCCAGGCGGACTACTGGTGGTATCGGGTGCGCGGCTCGCTGCTGCACACGGTGCTGCTCCCCTTCGCCGCCGGCGCCGCCGACGTCCTGGACGTCGGCAGTGCCGACGGGCCGAGCGTGTCGTGGCTGCGCGGCGAGCGGATGCACATCACCCTCGACGTCGACCCGCGCGGCCTCGTGCCCGGCACCGGCGTCTGCGGCTCCGCCCTCCAGCTGCCCTTCGCCGACGAGAGCTTCGACGTCGTCGGCGCGTTCGACGTCATCGAGCACTGCGAGCCCGAGGGCGTCGCGATCGCCGAGATGGCCCGCGTGCTGCGCCCCGGCGGTCGACTGCTGATGTCGGTGCCGGCGTACCGGTGGGCCTGGAGCGACTTCGACGAGCAGAACGGCCACTACCGCCGCTACACGCGCCGCCGTGCCACGACTGCGGTCGAGGCGGGCGGGCTGGAGGTCCTGCGTTCGACGTACGCCTTCACGTCGACCTTCCCGTTCTTCGCCGCTGAGCGGCTGGCACGGCGTACGAAGCACGCGCTCAGTCGATCGACGGCCGAGGCGGCCGACATCGTCCCGCTGCCCCAGACCTCGCCGGGCGTCGACCGGCTGCTCAGCTGGCTCGGCGGGCTGGACGGGAAGATGCTCGCGCGACGCGACCTGCCGTTCGGGTCGTCAGTCGTGGTCGCCGCGCGCAAGCCGGAGCGCTGACGCCGGCGCCGCTCAGTGGCGCGGTCGGTGGAACGAGATGCGGGCGTGCCCGAGATACGTCGTGACCACCACGATCGACAGCGCGATGACCTGGGCCGGGAGCGGCGGCACGTGCGCCAGCTCGACGAGGGCTGGCAGGAGTGCCGCGTTCAGCGCGAACGCGGATGCCTGCACCGTGATGTAGCGCACCAGGTCGACGAGCACGTTGCCCTCGACCTGGAAGACGAGCCGCCGGTGCAGCACGAAGCCGACAGCGATGCCGACCATGTAGGCGAGCACCAGCGCGCCCAGGTAGCCCACGGTGTCACCGAAGAGGCGGACGAAGAGCGCGTACGCCGCGAGGCCGACCAGCGTGTTGAACCCGCCGACCAGGAGGAACCTGAACTGGCGGCTCCGGGCCCACGACGAGAGCCGTGACCACGCACCGGTGCGCACCTCGGTATCCGACACGAGCGGCAACTCTACGGACACCTCGGTCGCGCCGGCCGCGCCCGGGTCAGCTGCCGTCATGGCGCCGACCGAGGGGCCCCGACTCGGGGTCGCCGGTGACGAGGTAGAGCGGCCGCCCCATCGCCATGTTCACCGCCACGCCGATGTATTCGGCGACCACACCCAGCGAGAACAGCATGAGTCCGGCACTCACCAGCGTCACCACGATCTGCGACGTCCACCCCTTCGGGACGTCACCGCCGTTGAGCCGGTCGACGACGAGGCCGACGGCGAGCAGGATCCCGAACAGCGCGAAGGCGACGCCGATCAGGCTGACCAGGCGCAGCGCCCGGGTGCCGGTCGTCAGCACCATGCGCCAGAAGTGCGACAGCAGGGTCCGCGTGTTGTAGCCCGACTGTCGCTCACCCTCGTCGCGCAGCCGGACGGGCGACGTCACCGGGTTGCGGGCGACCCAGCTCAGCGCGACATCGAGGTACACGCCCTGACCGACGTACGCCGCGACGCTGCGGCCGATGTCGCCCAGCACGAGCCGGAAGCTGTGGAACTGCGAGGCGTCGGCACCGGTGCTCAGCAGGTTGAGGAGCCACTTCGCGGCCTTGGACGTCGCGTTGCGGAACCAGGAGTGCGGAGCGGCGTTCGTCGGTGCGGCGTAGACCAGTGAGGCCTGGTGCCGGAGTGCGGAGTCGAGCAGACCGCCGATGTCGGCGGGGTCGTGCTGCCCGTCCTCGTCCATCGTCACGATCCACTCGCCGCTCGAGCTCGCCATCCCGGCGATCGTCGCCGGGTGCTGGCCGAAGTTGCGGCTCAGCCAGACCGGTCGGACCCACGGATGATCCGCCGCCAGCTCGCGGATGATCGGCGCCGACCGATCCGGACCGCAGTCGTGCACCAGGATCGCCTCGACGACCCGGTAGGGGTTGCCGTCGGGCGTCTTCTGCGGCGTGACCAGCTCGGCGATCTCGGCGACCAGCGCTCTCAGATGGAGCTCCCCCCGGTAGACCGGGACGACGATCGAGACGGTGTGGACGTCGGGCTGGTCCGGCTGGCCATCGGTGCTCACGCCCCGACTATAAGAGGTGCGGTCCGTGTCCAGCGGGTCGGCGACGCCCGGCGCTCACCCCTTCGCGATCCGACCGTCGGTGGAGTACGTGAACGGGTCGGGCAGACCGCGCACGTAGGCGACCAGCGGCACCAGCTCGGCATCGGGCGTCTGGACGATGCTCCCGGCCTTCTCGAGCACGGTGAACCCGTCGCCGCCACCGACCATGAACGAGTTGGCGGTGCCGGTGTAGGTCACCGAGTCGTCGTTCGGGATCGGTGTCGAGCTGTCACCGGCGGCACCCAGCCAGACGCCGGTGATCGAGCCGGAGCCCTGGGAGCCCGTGTAGGTGAAGTGCAGGCCGGAGATCTGCATGATCCCGCCGGTGCCGGTCGCCAGCTGCTGGTTGAGGAGCGCCCACACCTGCGTGCCGGTCAGCGTGAAGGTGTCGAGGTAGTCGTCCTGGAACGGCTGCATCGTGAACAGGTTGCCGTAGGTCACGGGACCCGCGAGCAGGCCCGCCCGCACCGAGCCCGTGTTCACGAAGGCCAGCTGCGTGTGGGCGTAGGCGCGCTGCGCGTCGGCGATCAGGTCACCCGCGGGGGACTCCCCCGCCGGCGTCGCGCCGCCCTCGCGCTGCGAAGGGATGTCGGTCGCCGCGTGGTTGATCAGCTCCTGGGTGACCGGGTTCGTCGCCTGCACCGCCGCGTCGACGACGGCCTGCACCTGCGGGTCGGGCTGGACGGGAGTCCCGAGCGGGTCGGTGGACAGCGGCGGCTGGCTCTGCCACGCCATCCGCACCCGGCCCCAGCTCGCCGCGATCGTGCCCCGCTCCCGGTCGAGGAGGAGGTGCACCTGGTCGAACGCACGCGTGTACGACGACGCCTGCACGACCAGCCGGCCACCGATCCGGGCGTCGAGGACCGTGTGGCTGTGGCCGGCGATGACGACCTTGACGGCCGGGTCGAGCTTCCCGGTGATGGTGGCGATCGGGTCGCTGAGCGTGCCCACCGGGTAGGTGCTCTGGGTGCCACCTTCGTGGATCACCGCCACGAAGGCATGCACGCCGCGGTGCTGCAGACGGCGCACGTTGCTGTTGATCGCGGCCGCCTCGTCGGTGAAGTGCACTCCGTCCGTGCCGCCAGTGGTCACGATCGACGGCGTGGTCACCGTGGTGGCCCCGATGAACGCCACCCGGACGCCGCCGATGCGCCGGACGACGTACGGCGGGAGCAGCGGGCGGCCCGTCGCGTTGCTGATGACGTTGGCGTCGACCACGGGGAAGTCGAGGCCGTCGAACGTCACGCTCGGGTCGATAGCCGACGTGCCGCCGTACACCTGCTTGAGCATCTCCGGCACGCCGCGGTCGAACTCGTGGTTGCCCAGGGTGCCGACGTCGATGTGCATGAGGTTGAGCGCGTCGAGAGTCGGCTTGTCGCGCAACAGCGCCGACTCGGGCGGGCTGGCGCCCACCATGTCACCGGCCTCGACGGTGAGGGTGTGGCGGTCCTCGGCGCGAGCCTGCTTCAAGTACGTCGCCAGGACGCCGAGTCCTCCGGCGGCGTCCCTCACACCCGTGAACGGGTCGGTCTGCGTGAGGCCCTTGCCGGTGATGTTGCCGTGGACGTCGTTGATCCCGAGCAGCTGCCCGGTGACGTACCGGTGGCCGTCGCGCATGATCGAGGTGAGCACGCGCCCCTGGGCCTGCAGCGGCGGGTCGAACCCGCCCAGCACGGCCAGCGTCGGCGCCAGGTCGACCGCCCGCACACCCTTCACCGCCCGGACGTGGGCGATGTCGGGGCCGCCGGCGACGAAGGCGGCGTGCATGTTGATGTTGTGCGCCAGGTCGACCTGGTCGGGCAGGTAGCCGTGCTGCCCGAAGAACAGCGACGGTGCGACCAGCGTGCCGAGCGTCGCGCCGTCGAACTGGTACGGCGGCTTCGCGATCACGACGACGTCGCCGGTGCGCGTCGGGTTCAGGGAGTCGGAGCCGTCGACGTCGGCCATCTGCGCCTTGGTCAGGACCTTCTCGATGATCGGCTGGCCCGTGGCCGGGTCGGTGAGGCTGCGGTAGGCGTCGACGATCCGCTGCACGGTGGCGCCGTAGTCCGCGCGGTCGAGGACCCCGTCGGGCGCCTGGGAGTGGCGACCCTTGACGTCAAGGTAGATCTGGGCCGTTCCTCCGGCCTCGCACTGCTTGGCGATCGTGCCACCCGGCGCGCTCGCCGCGGCCGGCCGGCAGTTCGAGGTCTGCTCGACGTCCTGCAGGCCGAGCTGCTTGAGCGGCAGCGCGGCGTCGATCGCCAGCCACTGCGGGGCGAAGCCGTGGTCGGCGCTGGCGAGGATGTCGGCGTCGCGGCCGAGGTAGGTGCGGACGAGACCCAGCTGCACGTCGGCGCTGGTGTAGGCGCCCTCGAGGTAGGCCTCCCGCTGCTGGACCCGTCCGTCGCGCGGACCGGTGCCCTTCACCCGGTCGTAGTACGGGTTCGGCGACCCGTCGGGCGCCGTCCTGGTGAGCAGGCCGAGGACCTGGTGGCTCACCTCGTCGGTCTCGTCGGTGCCGGCGAGCAGCACGTCGGTGTCGGGCTGCAGCTGGGTCAGGACGTACTTGAGCACAGCCGCCTCGTAGGCGCGGTTGAGGCCCACCGTCTGCTGGTACCACGTGTCCTCGTCGATGATCCCCGCCTCCTCGGGGGCGAAGTCGCCGAAGACCGCCGGGGGCAGGTTGTCGTTGACGTACTTGGCGAGCTTGTCCTCGCCCGGCGCACCTGCGGGGAGCGCGTCGCACGCCGCCGTCGCGCAGTGGGCGTTGGCGCGGGTCACGGAGGTGAAGTAGAGACCGAACCGGGACAGGTCCGGGGCCAGCGTCATCAGCTTGACGTAGAACCCCGCGGTCTCGCCCGCCGCCGCCCCCGTCAGGGTCACCTTGATCGGGCTGTACTGGCCGGGCACGAGAGTGGCCACGGCGTGGCTGCCATCCTTGCCGGCGGTCGTGGGCACCATCAGCGCACGGTCGTAGCCGGCCGACCCGGTGGCGTACACGTAGAGGTCGAAGACGCGGTCGGGGTTCAGCGCGGCCGAGCTCGACTTCACGAGCAGCTGGGTCTGCTGGGCCGGCCGGCTGCTCGCCGGCACGTTGCTCCAGCCGGTGGCCGGAGTGAACGCGGCCACCTGGTAGCTGAGCCCGAACTTGGCGGCACCGGCCTGCTTCGTGGCATCAGCCGGGGTCTCCAGGACGCCACGGGTCGAGAAGAAGGTGTCGAAGTCGACCGTCGGCCCGTTGATGTTGGCGTTCAGACCACCGGTGAAGTCGACCTGGGCGACGGTCTTGCCGGCGGCCTCGGCGGCGGAGGCGACCGACTGCGCCTCGAGCACGTTGGTCGGATCGCTGCCCGGGCTCGCGCCGTTGCCGTGGAAGGCGAACGACGTGCTGGCCGTGAACGGCTGCCGGGTGTCGTAGAAGGTGTTGTTCGTGCTGCCGTGCACGCCTGGCCACGCACCCGTGGCGAGTGTGTACCAGCCCTGGCCGGTGTTCGGCGGGAAGCCCTGCGTCAGGCCGTTGTCGCCCGTCGCGCCCTCGCGCATGAGCGAGGCGTACGTCGGCATCTTGCCCTCAGCCGCGAAGCGCTGCATGAGGTCGGGCCGCATGCCGTCGGCGCCGAAGAGCACGACCGGGTGGTCGTGGCTCTGGTGATCGTGACTCTGGTGATCGTGGCGCGTGGGCGGTGGGCCGCCGTGTCCGTTCGACGCCACGGCCGAGACCGGGACGGCGAAGAGGGCGGACGCCAGCAGGGCGATGGGCACGGCACGACGAAACATCGCAAGACCTCCCGAGTCGGCTCCCCGTTGAGCCGGGACTCACACAACTCCCGACGTCCACCCGCCGTCAATGCCCGGGCGGCAACGGCACGTGATGATCCTCCGGATGGGGTAGGCGCGAGTCAGGTTCGTGCCAGGTGATCGCCGCTATCTTGCAGACGTGACGACCGCGCGCGCATTCGTGTTCCTGACGGCCGGCCTGGCTCTGACACTGAGCGCCTGCGGGAGCGACGGCCGGTCGGCGCACCGGTCCCCCGTCTCCCCGACCGCGACCCCGAGCGCTCCGACCGCGTCTGGCGTCGCTGACGCGGTGGCCCCGGCGACGAGACAGGTGCTCCCACCGCCGTTCCGCCACCGGATCCCCGGGATGCCCGCGCCCCTGCCCGGAGGTGTGTACGCCGCCGCCGGACCCGGCATGGTCCAGCCGGCGCTGAAGGCGCAGCCTCACCTGCTCTACGTCCCGGACAGCGAGGTCGACGGTCGCACGGTCGTGATCTCCCAGCGCACCCACCGCATCGTGCGGGTGCTGGACACCGGCGCGCTCGACCAGCACGTCACCCCGTCGTGGGACCTGAGGACGCTCTACGTCGAGGCCAGCGCCTCCGACCACCTGGCGAAGATCGACCCGGCCACCGGCCGCATGACCGGCACGGCCGCCACCAGCCGCCCGTACAACCTGTACTTCACCCCGAACGGCCGCCAGGCCATCGTGATGGACGAGCAGCACGACGAGATCGTGTTCAGCGACCCGCGGACCTTCAAGCGTCAGCAGGTCGTCTCCGACCCCGCCTGCAGCGGCCCCAACCACGCGGACTTCTCGGCGAACGGCCGCTACTTCATCGTGAGCTGTGAGTTCTCCGGGGAGCTGCTCAAGGTCTCCACGATGCGCCACCGGGTCATCGGGCACCTCCGGCTGGGGATGCCGGCGATGCCCCAGGACGTCCGGCTGGCGCCCGACGGGCGCAGCTTCTTCGTCGCCGACATGGGACGCGACCGGCTGCTCCGGATCGGGTGGCGGCACTTCCGCATCACGCACAGCTATCCGACCCTGGCAATGCCGCACGGCATCTACTTCAGTCGCGACCAGCGCGTGCTCTACCTCTCCGACCGGATGGCCGGGGCCGTGCAGGTGTTCAACCTCGCCAAGGGACGCTTCACCCAGACCTGGCGGATCCCCGGCGGCGGCTCCCCTGACATGGGCGGGCTGTCGGCCGACGGCCGCACCTTGTGGCTCTCCGGCCGGTACGACGGCGTCGTCTACGGATTCGACACCTCCACAGGCAAGCTCATCGCGAAGATCCCGGTCCCCGCCCACAGCCCGCACGGCCTCCTCGTGTGGCCACAGCCCGGGCGCTACTCACTCGGTCACACGGGACTCATGCGGTGACCGGCCCGAGTCCCGCCCGCGCCGTACTCGCCCTCGTCGCTGCGACCCTCGCCCTCGGAGCCTGCAGTCAATCCGGCCAGCATCGGCCCGGCCAGGGTGCGGCGTCGCCCGCCGCCGCCGGGCACGACGCCAGCGTGTCCGCCTCACCCTCCGCGACGACGACCGCTCCGCCCGCGCCGCGCCGGCTCCGGGTCGCGCCGGCCGGGTTCCGACTCCCGATGGCGTTCGGCCGCGAGGCGGTGATCAGCACCGGCTGCAGCGCGTTCGTGGCCGGCGGCTTCGTCGGTGGCGACTCCTCGATCGCCGACGCGTATCGCATCGACCTGCGGCACGGTGACGTCAGCAGGCTGCCGCACCTCCCTGTGGCCGTCCACGACACCGCGGGCGGCCTCGCCGGTCGCCCGGTGGTGGTCGGAGGCGGCAACTCGTCCGAGCAGAGCGTCGTCCAGGGCTGGGACGGCAAGGCGTGGAAGGTCATCGGCCACCTGCCCCAGGCCCGCTCGGACCTGGTCGCCGCGAACGTGGCCGGACGTCTCGTCGTCGCGGGCGGCTACAACGGGACGCGCCCCGCCGAGCCCGGCATCCTGAGCTCGGCCGACGGCAGCACCTGGAAGGTCATCGGGACGCTCCCGGTCCCGGTCCGCTATCCGACGAGCGCGGTCGCCCGCGGCGCGGTCTGGCTCTTCGGCGGGGAGTCCTCCGGTGCCATGCAGAGCGCGATCCAGCGCATCGACCCTGCCACGGGGCGAGCCCGCGTCGTCGGCAGACTCCCCCACCCGCTGGGTCACGCCGTGGCCGTCGCGTTCGGCACACGGATCCTGCTCGCCGGGGGACGCACCGACGCCGACACCATCACCGACGCCATGTGGTGGTTCGACACGGACACGGGAGCGGTCACCAAGGCCGGACACCTCCCTCACCCCCTGTCGGACTCGGCCGTCGCCCAGTGCGGCGACACCTCCTTCGTCCTCGGAGGCGAGAGCTCCTCGGTCACCGACCGGGTCCTGAGGATCACCTACCGGTAGCGGTCGTGAGCTGACGTGGCGCGGGCGACGTACGCTGCCGGTGTGCGTGGGTCTCCCACCATCTCCCGGCGGACGGCCCTGATGCTGGCGATCGCGGCCGCCTCAGGCGCCTGCAGCGGTCAGCACCAGGTCGCCACACGCCCGCCACCGGCCTCACCGGAGCCGAGTGAGGCGCCGACGACCGCGACGCCCTCGACGTCTGCGACACCCTCCGCCGCCGCGACCGCACCGGCGCTGCCGAGCGTCGCACCGTGGCGGCCGGGCGCCGGCGAGCTCGAACCGGCGGCCAAGGAGGCGGCCGTCCGCCGGATCGAGGCGCTGGGCGACGACGCGAACCACCGTGTCGAGATCATCGACGCGCAGTACGGCGGCCTCCTCGCCAGCACCGCCAGCGTGCTGGTCGTGTGCCGCAGCCTCGCCCGTCGGGCGGGTCGCGTCGTCGCAGGCGGGCACACCTACGACGTCCGCCTCGTCCTCCGCGGCGGGCGGTGGCGCGTGACTGAGATCCACCCGAGCCGTCCCGGACGTCCCACGTCGGACCCGTCCGCGGCGGCGCGGCACGTCCTGGCCAGCCCGCGCATCGCCCTGCCACCGGCCGCGCGCGCCGACGTGGCCTCAGGCACGGTCCACGACACCGTTCTCGAGGCCATGCTCACCGTGTCGCGCCGCTGGCCGATCGGTGTGAGCGTGGTCCGCACCGGCCACCCGACGTACGTGTTCGGCACGGTCCGCCCCAGCGACCACCCGCTCGGCCGCGCCTTCGACACCTGGCGGATCGCCGACCATGCCATCGTGCGTCCGAGCACGCCTCCCGGCCTGATCACCGCCTACATGGAGGCCCTGGCGGGCGCGGGCTCGTACAACGTCGGCGGCCCGATCCTGCTGGGATCCGCGCCGCAGTACTTCAGCGACCGCACCCACCACGACCACGTGCACGCGGGGTTCACGGCGTGAGCCGTGCCGGCGGGGTCACGCGAAGGCGTGCATCACGTGCTTGACGCGGGTGTAGTCCTCGAGCCCGTAGTGCGACAGGTCCTTGCCGTAGCCGCTGCGCTTGAACCCGCCGTGCGGCATCTCGGCGGCGAGCGGGAGGTGGGTGTTGACCCAGACGCAGCCGAAGTCGAGCTCGCACGTCAGCCGCATGGCGCTGGCGTGGTCCCGGGTCCAGACCGAGGCGGCGAGGGCGTAGTCGACGCCGTTCGCGAGCGCCAGCGCCTCCTCGAGGTCCCCGAAGGTCTGCACGGTGAGGACCGGGCCGAAGACCTCCTGCTGGACGACGTCGTCCTCCTGCCGTACGCCGGCGACGACCGTGGGCGCGAAGAAGAAGCCGTCGTCACCCACCCGTGAGCCGCCCGTCAGCACCTGCGCGTGAGGCGGAAGGGCGTCGATCACGGCACTGACCCGGGCGAGCTGATCGGCGTTGTTGAGCGGCCCGAACAGCGCCCCCTCGTCCGAGGGCGGCCCGGTCCGCACCTGGGAGGCGGCCTTCACCAGCCGTCGGTGAGCTCCGCGGCGATCGAGTCGTGGACGAGGACGCGCGTGGCCGCCGTGCAGTCCTGCCCGGCGTTGGCGAACGCGCCGGCAACGATCCCGTCGACCGCCGCGTCGAGGTCCGCGTCGGCCAGCACGACCGCAGGGGCCTTGCCGCCGAGCTCCAGGTGGGCCCGCTTGAGGTCGTGTGCGGCGGAGGCCGCGACCTGGCGGCCCGCGGCCGTCGAGCCCGTGATCGACACCATCGCCGCGTCCGGGTGCGCGACCACGAGCCGGCCGGTCTCCCGGTCGCCGCAGACGACGTTCAGCACCCCGGGCGGGAGCACCGCAGCGGCGGTCTCCGCGAGGAGCACAGCGCTCAGCGGCGTGGTGTCGGACGGCTTGAGCACCACGGTGTTGCCGGCGGCGAGTGCCGGAGCGACCTTCCAGATCGCCATCAGGAACGGGTAGTTCCACGGCGCGACCTGGCCGACCACGCCGACGGGCTCGCGCCGGACGTAGGAGGTGTGCCCGTCGACGTACTCCCCCGCACCGATGCCCTCGAGCGAGCGCGCCAGACCGGCGAAGTAGCGCAGGTGGTCGATGCCGGCGAGGATCTCGTCGTCCCGGGTGGCCGCGACCGGCTTACCGGTGTTCGCGACCTCCGCCTCGACCAGGTCGGCGACCCGCGCCTCCAGCGCGGCGACCAGGGCGAGGAGCAGCTGCTGGCGCTCCCCGGGCGTCATGCGCCGCCAGGGCCCGAACGCCCGCGTGGCCGCCGCGAAGGCTGCGTCCACCTCCGGCTCACGGGAGAGCGGCGCACAGCCGAACACCTTGCCCGAGCACGGGTCGACCAGGAGGGACGTCTCGCCCGAGGCGGCCGGGACGAAGCGGCCGCCGATGACGTTGAGGACGCTCGTCACGGGTGGACGCCCTCGATCAGACGCCCCGCGATCTCGTCGCCGACCCGGATCGCGCCGTCGACGTGCTGGAAGCCCAGGCCGGCGACGTCGCTGCTGCCGAAGTCGAGCGCGCCGAGGGGCTCGCGGAGCACCGCGCCGTAGCGGGTCAGGCCACCGAGGTCGAAGCTCGTGCCGTATGCCCCGCCGGTCAGCTCCTGGTGCTGCCAGTCGCTCTCGACGTACACCAGCGGCTCGCGCGCCTGCTCACCGAAGTAGGTGGCCAGCGACGCGAGGATCCGCTCCCGACGCTCCTGCGCGGAGGCTCGGCCCACCTCGTCGGCGTTGATGTCGGAGACGAACCCGACGAGGAAGCCGCGCTCGTCGCCGTCCGGGGTGTTGTCGTAGACCTCGTGCACCAGCTCGTACGGCCCGAACCCGGTGCCGCTGAGCCCCTGCTCACGCCAGAACGGCGAGGCGTACGCCGCCTGCACCTTGACCACGAGTCCGAACGACTGGTGCTCCCGTGCCATGCGGTGCTCCGCCGGCAGCTCGGGCGAGAACCGGATGCGGCGTACGACGGTCGGTGGGACCGCCAGCACGACGTGCCGGGCCTTGAAGGTCTGATCGCCGACGTGCACGACCGCGCCCTCGTCGCTCCACTCCACGAGGCTGACGTCCGCCTCGAGGCGCACCCGGTCGCCCAGCCGGTCCGCGAGCGCCCGCGGCACCGACGCCAGGCCGCCGTGGACGCGCCGGTCCAGGATGAAGTCAGCGTCGACCAGGTTGGTGAACGAGCCCGCGCTGGCCGCCATGAGCACCGCCTGCAGGGCCGAGAAGGCGTGCGCGGGCTTGGTCAGCATCGCCGGGCCGACGTACATCGCGACGTTGTCGCACGCCTCGACGTCGTCGCACCGCTCCTCCAGCCAGGCGCGGAAGGAGACACTGTCGAGGTGGGTGGCGTCGGGGTGCTCCCACGGCCGCGAGGGGTCCATCTCGCCGGCGAGGCCGTCGAGCGTCTTGGTCAGCTGCGCGATCGCTGCCGCCGTCGTCTCGCTGACCGGCAGGTCGCCGGTGAACCGCATCGGGGTGCCCGCACGGCCGACGTACAGGGAGTCGCCGGACCGGTAGCGCGGGAAGGTCTCCAGCCCGAGCTCGTCGACGAGGCCGAGGAGCGCCGTCTGGTCGGGCGAGACCCACTGGCCGCCGACCTCGAAGTCGGCCGAGGAGTCGGCCTCGTCGTGTTGGGCGTGCCGCTCGGTGAGCAGGCGTCCGCCGACGCGGTCGCGTGCCTCGAGCACGAGCACGTCGTGGCCGGCGCTCGCCAGCCGGTAGGCGGTGGTCAGTCCGGTCACGCCGGCGCCGACCACGATCACGTCGTGGTTCGTCATCGGAGGACTCCGTTCGAGAGGTGGATGGTGGTTGGACGGGTGGTGGTTGTCGCAGATCCGCGGCCCGCGAGGAGCGGAAGGCCGGGGTCCCAGGTGGTGCCCTCGCGCAGGTCCCGCTCGCGGCGGGCGGTGCCGAGCCGCGGGCCGTGGCGGACCATGATCGGGCTCCTTCGGCTCTCGGTCTCAGGCGTCGGCCGCGACGGGCTCGAGCGCGTCGTCCGAGGGGTCGACCACCACGAAGCGCTCGTGCGGGCGCCGGGCGAGGTAGAAGACGTAGTAGGCGGCGGCGAGGCCGAGGATGATCGCGGTGGCGATGACGTCGGAGCGGGCCGCGCCGAACAGGGCGTAGCCGACGGCGACGATGACCAGGAGGGGCGCCAGCGGCCACAGCGGCATCCGCCACCCGGCGACGGTCGAGGGCTGGCGCCGCACCCGCAGGGCGGCAAGTGCCAGCACGACGTACATCACCGAGACGATCACCGAGGTGATGCCGAGCAGTGCCTCGATGTTGACGGCGTACGCCAGCACGGCCCCCGGGATGCCGATGGCGAGGGTCGCGACCCACGGCGTGTTGTAGCGCGGGTGCAGCCGGGTCAGGGCCTCGTTGACCGGACGCGGCCAGGACCGGTCACGCGCCGACGCGAAGACGACGCGGCCGTTCTGCAGCACCATCACGATGACCGCGTTGAGGATCGCGATCGCGATGGCGACGTTGACGGCCATGCCGAGCCCCTGGCCACCCCACTCGTGCACGAACTCGGAGAAGTTGCCGGTCGCGAGGTCGCTCAGGTTGCCGACCGCGAGGACCGTGGTGATGGTCGGGACGAGGATCACGACGGCCCCGAGCCCGAGCGAGGCGAAGACGATGCGTGCCACGTTGCGACGCGGGTCGATGACCTCCTCGGCGAGGTACGCCGCCGTGCCGAAGCCGCTGACCACGAACGTGCCGACGGCCAGGCCGGAGATCAGGATGCCGACCGTGAACGGGTCGAGCCCGCCCGCGGCGTTCGCGACGTGCGGCGCGACGAGCTCACCGGGGCCGCGCTGCAGGTGGGTCAGGCCGAGGATGGTGACGACGATCGCCGCGACGATCTCGAGGGCGAGGAAGATGCCCGTCACGAACGCGTTCGACTTCACGTCGAGGATCGCCGTGACGCTGGCCAGCAGCATGACCGCCGCCGCGGTCGCCCCGCGGGGCAGGTCGACGATGTCGCTGAGGTAGTCAGCGGTGCCCAGCGCGATGATCGGCGGGATCACCCACAGCTGGACGGCGGCGAGGGCGAAGGTGAGCCAGCCGGCCTGCTTGCCGAGCGTTTGGGTGACCATGGCGTACTCGCCGCCCGAGCTCGCCGTACGCGTGCCGAGCTCGGCGTAGCAGGCGCCGACCGCGATCGAGATGAGGACGCCGGCGAGGATCGTGAGCGGTGCGCCGCTCCCCTGCGAGCCGAGGACCTCCGGGACGATGATGAACAGGCTCGAGGCCGGCGTGATGCACGAGAGCACCAGGAGCACCGCAGTGCCCGGTCCGAGGACGCGGGCGAGCTTGCGCTCGGACTCGATCGGCGTCACCGCCTCGTCGGCGGTGAGCATCAGGGGTTCGGTCATCGAGGGGGGCCTTCCTCTGGAGAGCAGACTTTGAACGTCGTTCAAATGTTTGAACAGCATTCAAAGTGACGCATGTCACCGCTAGAGTCAAGGCCTGTCCACGACAATTTGCCGACCCGAGCGAAAGGCAGGTGCGCGTGCCCCGTCACAACCGCCGCATGGAACGACCGCGTGAGCAGGTGCTGACGGCGGCGCTCGACATGGTGGCCGAGCACGGCCTCGGCAAGCTCACCATGGCGTCGTTGGCCGCGCGCCTCGGGACGAGCGGCGGACACCTGCTCTACTACTTCAAGACGCGGGACGGCCTGCTGCTGGAGACGCTGCGCTGGAGCGAGGCGGGGTACGCCGACCAGCGGGCGCCGGTCCTCGAGAGCGCGGCGGCGGGCGGCCGGCAGCGGCCGGACGTGACCGCGGTCGTCGACTTCGCCGACGTCTACCTGGCCATCGACGAGAAGGACCCGCGCTGGCAGCTGTGGCTCGAGCTGTGGGCACGCGCGCCGTACCACCCCGAGCTCGCCGAGGCCCAGCGTGAGATCGACTCGTCCTGGCACGTCGACCTCGTGCGGCTGCTGAGCGACGCACTGCCCGAGCGGACCGACCATGAGGGCCTGTCCGAGCGACTGCGGGCGATGTGGGACGGGCTCAGCGTCGGCATCGTCACCGGCGGCGGCCGGCGACTGCGGTCCACCGCGCTCGACCACACGGTGGCCGTGCTGGCCGGGTAGCCGCTCCCTCAGGAGGCGACGATGTCCTGCGCCTCCTCGCGGGCGGCCGCCCTGGCCCGTCCCTCCTCACGCCGGTCGACGAACTTGGTCGCCTGCTCGTCGAGCGCCTCGAGGAAGGTGCTGAGCTCCTCGCGTGCCTTCTCGCCCTCGGGGCCGAGGTCGGTGCGGTCGAAGAAGTCCCAGTGCCGCAGCACCGGCATGATCACGTCGTCGTGGTGCAGCCGGAGGTCGTAGATGCCGGACTTCGCGATGATCATCGAGTTGCGCCGGAAGCCCGCCATCGTGGCACCCGGCATCTCGAAGCCGGTCACCTCGTTCGTGATCGCCCGCATGGTGGCGTCGGGTGCGATCTCCAGCGCGGCCGACACGATGTTGCGGTAGAAGACCATGTGCAGGTTCTCGTCCTTGGAGATCCGGGCGAGCATCTTGTCGGCGATGGGGTCGTTGGTGACCTTGCCGGTGTTGCGGTGCGAGACCCGGGTCGCGAGCTCCTGGAACGACACGTATGCCACGGCCTCGAGAGCGGTCTTGTCACCCGAGTCGTAGCCGGACGTCATGTAGTCCATCCGGGCGCGCTCGAGCTCGACCGGGTCGACGCCGCGGGTCACGACGAGGTAGTCGCGCATGGCGATGCCGTGCCGGTTCTCCTCCGCCGTCCAGCGGCCGACCCAGGTGCCCCAGGCGCCGTCGCGGCCGAAGCGCGTCGCGATCTCGCGGTGGTACGACGGCAGGTTGTCCTCGGTGAGCAGGTTGGTGAACATCGCGGCCTTGGCCGTCTCGGACAGCTGTGACTGCTCGGGATCCCAGTCCTCGCCGCCGAGCAGCGCGAAGTCGCGACCCTGGCTCCACGGGACGTAGTCATGGGGATGCCACTCCTGCGCCATCGACAGGTGCCGGTCGAGGTTGGCGGCGACGACAGGCTCGAGCTCCTCCAGCAGGTTGGTCGGCGTTGTGGTCACGGAAGCTCCCTTGGTCGCATCGGCCCCAACCCCGAGGCTACGGCACGTCCGAGGGCACCCATCCAGGGACCGAGACGAGCGTCCTAGTCGGCGTCACGTTCCCGCTCGGCTCGCTCGTCGGCCACCCGCCCGAGGATCCACGTCGCGACGGACGCGGTGACGGCGCCGACGACGCCGATCCCGATCAGCATCAGCACAACCGCGACCACCCGGCCCTGGAAGGTCACCGGGTACAAGTCCCCGTAACCGACGGTCGTGACGGTCGTGGCCGCCCACCACAGGGCATCGCCGAACGTCGTGATGTTTGCTCCGGATGCGTCCTGCTCGGCATCGAGTGTCGCGAGGGCGCCGAGGAGGACGGCGAGCGACGCAGCCCCGGACACGTAGACCAGCACCCGCCCTGCGAGGTTGCGCGTCGCCGAGCGGTCGAGGATGCGGACGAACGCGAGGAGCCGGAGCAACCGCAGCGGCCGTAACACCGGAAGCACGACCAGCGCCACGTCGTACCAGTGCGTCAGCGCGTAGCGCTTCCGCTCCCCCGCCGCGAGGTGGAGCCGGATCGCGAAGTCGACCGCGAACGCGAGCCATACGGTCCACGACACGATCCCGAGGAACCCGCGCAGTTCGTGATCGATGCGGGGATCGAGCACCGGCCAGGCGTACGCGACGAGGAACGCGAGCGCCAACAGGATGAGCGGGACCTCCGTACGGCGCTCCCAGCGCTGTACCGGCGTCGGCGATGCGACCACTGCCACAGGGGGACGGTAAAGCCATTGGACGGCGGCTGCCCGGGACACGCCCGCGGGACAACCAGGTTCGAAGACCGCCTCGATCCCGGCTCAGACCACCCCGCCGGTGCGCCACCCGTTCGTGGCGGCGAGCGCCGCGAGCCGGTGCCAGTCCTCGTAGTCCGCTGTCCCTTCTGGACCGCATGCCGCGCTGACCGCGGTCGGCACCGTCCAGCGCGGCGCCGTCAGGTTCGGCGCGCGGGCGAAGTCGAGGACCTCCGCGATGTTGCGGGCCGCCGCGTCACGAGGTGTCAACGGCGGCAACCCCCAGCGCCACTCGATCATCTTGAGGACCGAGGTGTGGTCGTAGACGTTGTGGGACACGAAGCCGCGCCGCGCCCGGGGCGACACCATCAAGGCAGGCGTGCGGAAGCCGCGCATCCCGGTGCCCGCCTCGGGGGTGGCGTCCGGCGCGACGGTCGGTGGCACGTGGTCGAAGAATCCGCCCCACTCGTCGTAGTTCACGACGAGGGCGGTCCTCGCCCAGGCCGGTCCGCCGGTGACGGCCTCGTAGACCTGATTGACGAAGGACTGGCCGGCACGGATGTCGGCGTGGGGGTGGTCGTCGGCCGAGCTGCCGCTGCCTTCGTCGAGGAACTTCGGGTCCAGGAACGACACGGCGGGGAGCGTCCCGGCCGCGGCATCGGCCAGGAACTGCGGATAGGTGCGCGCGATGTCGACGTACTTCGTGCCGTAGAGCGCGAGGAACGGCACGTCGACGTAGTAGTACGCCCGCGGGACGCCCTTGTCGGCGAGCCGGTCCCAGATCGTCGGCATGGTGGCGATCGCCGTGGAGTTGTGGAGCCGATCGGTCCGGGCGCTGTGCTGGTAGAACCGGTTGGGGTAGGTCTCCGCGAGAGTGGCGGAGAAGTACCGGTCGAACGTCGTCCAGTAGGGCATGGCCTGCCCGTAGAAGCCGAGATCAGCCTGGGTGTAGTAGCCGATGGCGAACTCGTCGTTCTCCCCCGCGCGCAGCCACCCGTCGCAGCGCCCGCCGTTGTACTGGACACGACCGCCCTCGTAGGAGTGGTCCGGGTCCGGGTGCGCGCAGCCCTGGTAGTCGGTGAGGTGGTGGGTCTGCCTGGTGACACCGTCGCGGTCGACGTACGAGAGGCCAGCCTGCCTGCCGTCGGCGCCCTCGAGCCAACCCAGGTAGTGGTCGAAGGAGCGGTTCTCCATCATCAGCACCACGATGTGGTCGATGCCGGAGGCGCCCGGCGAAGGCAGCGGCGCGGTGGCGGCCGAGGCGGTGTCGGCGTGACTGCCAACGGCCAGCGCACCCGCGGCGCCGGCGGCGCCGGCCAGGACCTGGCGACGGCTGAGGTCGGGAGGAGGTGTCATGAGAGGTCCTCGGCTGACTCAGAGGGGACGAGTCGGTACGACGCGGCGGCCATCAGCCCGCTGCCCAGACGTCGTAGCCGAAGCCACGGGCGGTGCTCGCGTACCCGAGCGGCGCAAGGCCGAAGATGTCCTCGATGGAGCGCAGCAGGGAGTAGTGGTTGTAGCCGGTGTCGTTGATCGTGCCCGCCTTCAGGAAGGGGGATATGAGGACCGTACCGGTGCGGCCGCCGCCGAGGCCGTAGATGCCGGGCAGGGGCGAGTTCGGGCCCGGGCCCTCGCCGCAGCACGCGTCGGCACCGCTCTGGGTGCCGGTGTCCGCCTCGTCGAAGGTGATCACCAGGAGTCCGTCCTTCGTGAACGCGGGTGAGGCCAGGATCTTCGGGACCCAGGTCTGCAGCCACTGGTCGGCGGTGGCCAGCCCGCCCGGCCGGCCGTCGACGCACGGGCTGTCGTGCGCGTCGTCGCACAGGTCGGGCGTGATGTAGGTCAGGTTCCGCGTCGTCGCGGTCGTGGCCAGGTCGGTCGGCAACTGGTTCAGGTCCACGTCGTCGGCCGCGCACGACGGGCGATCGATGATGCTGTGGAAGTAGACGAACGGGTTGTGTCGGGCCGCGTACTGGTCGCCGACCTTCGCCTTCTGCGTGTCGTCGGGTGCGTTGGCCGCGGGATGCCGGCACGGCGTCCCCATGTCCTCCATGTAGCCGCGCCACGTCAGGCCCTTGGCCTCGAGCTGGTCGGCGACGGTCTTCACCCCCGCCGGGTAGACGCAGCCGTTCCCGACGGCCTGCTGCGGCGCGACGGTCCCGGCCTGTGCGAAGTCCGAGTAGGTCTGGCAGTCAGCCTGCGTCTGGGAGTTGGGGCCCTGCCCGCTGATCTGGGCGACGTAGTTCGGCAGGCTGTTGTGTGCGGTGCCGTAGTACTGCGTCAGGAGCTGCCCTCCGTCGCGCAGGGTCTTCGACAGGTACGGCGCCGCGGAGCCCGGGCCGAACGTCTCGTCGTAGCCCTTGTTCTCGAGGTTGATGACGAACACGTGCTTGATCGGCGGAGCCGTGGTCACGCCGGACTTCGAAGTGGTCACCGTCCGTACGGCGGAGACCCCTCCTCCGGAGACGCCGACCAGGCCGGCGGTGGCCCCGACTGCGAGCAGGAGTCCGGCTGCGCGGGCCCGGGTGGCATGTCGTCGGAACTGCATGAAGTGATTCCTCCTGGTGGTCGGGCGACATCTGGCCCGTTCGTTCCCACCAGGGGCAACGGCGCTGTGGACCTGAGGTGACGCTCCGGTGAACGCCGATACGAAGTCGCCGAGGAGGTCTCGTGGCAGGACCGGAGATGCGAAACGGCCCCTGGCTCTGCGTCTCCGCAGGCCAGGGGCCGTTTCGTGGTGGTGGGCGATACTGGGTTTGAACCAGTGACCTCTTCCGTGTCAAGGAAGCGCGCTACCGCTGCGCCAATCGCCCAGGTCTTGAGTTGTTGATGGGTTGGAGGTGGGTACGGGATTTGAACCCGTGTACACGGATTTGCAGTCCGTTGCCTCGCCTCTCGGCCAACCCACCGCGGAGGCTGTGCACCTCAGAGCGGACGACGAGGCTCGAACTCGCGACCTCAACCTTGGCAAGGTTGCGCTCTACCAACTGAGCTACGTCCGCTTGTTGCCGTTCGGCCCTTTCGGGCTGTCCTGGCGACGTCGAGAACAGTAGCGGATCGCCTACAGGCCGCCAAATCGGGGTCGGATCGTTCGCGAATCGCCCTCACCAACCCCACCCGTCCCACCACTGATCAGTGGCCCCACCTCACTACAGTGAGGCCCATGCGCGCCTGGCTCGACGGACACCTGCTCGATGACCCCACCGCCCCGGCCCTGCGGGTCGACGATCACGGCGTGACCGTGGGCGACGGAGTCTTCGAGGCGATCAAGGTCATCGACGGTCTCCCGTTCGCACTCGACCGGCACCTCGAGCGGCTACACCGCTCCGCCGCCGGTCTCGGCCTGGAGTCGGTGGACGACGAGGCACTGCGTCGGGGCGTCAAGGAGGTCCTCGCCGACCCCCTGCCGCTCGGCAGGATCAGGATCACCGTGACCGGCGGCCCCGCCCCGATGGGCTCGGGTCGCGGCGACGCCCGGCCCACGGTCGTCGTCACCGCCGACGTGATGCAACCCTGGCCCGCGGCCACGTCCGTCGTCACGGTCCCGTGGCCGCGCAACGAGAAGGGCGCACTCGCCGGCCTGAAGACCACGTCGTACGCCGAGAACGTCGTCGCGCTCGCCGAGGCGCACCGTCAGGGAGCGACCGAGGCGGTGTTCGCCAACACGCAGGGTCATCTGTGCGAGGGCACGGGGACCAACGTCTTCTACGTCGTCGACGGCGAGCTGCGGACACCGTCGCTCGCCAGTGGCTGCCTGGCCGGCGTCACACGCGGCCTGATCCTCGAGTGGTACGGCGGTCGCGAGGTCGACGAGCCGATCGACGTGCTCGAGCAGGCCAGCGAGATCTTCCTCGCGTCCACGACCCGGGACGCCCAGGCCGTCGTCCGCTGGAACGAGCGAGACCTCCCGCACGGCCCGGTCACCCGAGCTGTGCAGGAGGTCTGGCGAAGCAGGGAGTCAGAGCTCCTGGGTCACTGACCGCGTCACGGCGTCCCGAGGAGGGCCGCGACCAGTCCGTCGAGGTCCAGGTGCTTGCTCTCGGACCCGACCGGGACCAGCTCGAAGGTGCGGCTCAGGAACGACTGAAGCGCCAGCGAGTCGGTCTGGGCGACGAGCCGGCCGTCGGGCGAGCAGAAGTCGAGGATCGTGACCGCGTTCGCGTCCTCGTCGATGCTCGGATAGACCTTGACGTCGCCGTCACCGCACGGCGACGCGAGGCCTTGCAGGAGCAAGGTGCGCGCGAGGACCCATTCGACATCACCCCCAGCCGAGTGGAACACCATGGACAGGGCGTACGGGTCGTCGGCGCGGTAGCCCAGTGTCGTCGGGACCTCCACGGCCCGGCCCCACTGGTCGACGCAGGAGAGCAGGACCGCTTGGCTCACTCCCCCGCTCGTCGTGCGGATCGGCTGCATCGGCTGCTGGGTCATCCTTGGTCTCCCCTTAGTTGCTTGCTCGCTCTGTTAACGAGACGGGGGCGAAAAGGATCCGTGACGTCAGTCCGGCACTTCAGAGAGACAAATCTCAGACAGAACCGCGTCATGGGCGGCGAATGTGAGTCCCCAGGGCCGATGCGCTAGTGTTCCGACCGCATCACCGGTCACACCGATGACCGAGCGATGGGTGATTGGCGCAGTGGTAGCGCGCTTCGTTCACACCGAAGAGGTCACTGGTTCGAACCCAGTATCACCCACCAGACACAGCCCCTGACCTGCGGAGACGCAGACCAGGGGCTGTTCTCTCTTGACCCCTCACGAGTGGGGTTCCGAGCTTCTGTCACCTTGCCCTGGCCAACTCCAGCGCTCGCACCGAGGGCGTGCGCGATCGTGACGTTGCCGAGCTCATGTTCAACAAGCGGTGATCTGGAGTCACGAGGCGTTCGGTACGTCCGCGCTACCGGCAAGACCGACACATCGACCCGCACCCCCCGCGCCGCTGACCAGCCATCGGGCGCCCGCCAACGAGGGGTGGGACCTCTTCCGTGTCGCGCTCGGTGGGCTGGCCGCCTGATCGTGGGCACGCACGCATGCGTGCATCGGAGTCCTGCGAATCAGGCACGGGGGCTTGACTTTTCGACTGAACCACAACAAGTTGGGTATTCGTCCTCAGTGGCCGCGACACGCGCGGGCAGTCGGAGTGACTCTCGGAGGAAAGTAATGATGGTCCGACCCCGCCTTCGTGGCATAAGTGGATGAACCCCAGGAAGCCGAGCGCCGTCTGGGCCGCCGGCGGCGTCGCCCTCGGCATGTTGATCCTCGTCGCCTTCTTCACGCCGAGGACGTCGTCGGAGTGGAGGCTCTACCTGGCGGTCTTCGCGGCCTGCACGACCGGAGCATTGTGGGGTTCGTGGCGGCACCGCTAGCGCCAACGCGCGGATCACCAGTGGAGAACGCCGGATGGCCGCCCTGGTCCTTCCCCCGAAGGACCGAGGCGGCCGCCCCGTGCCGGACGATGGGGGTCCGACACGGGGTGGAGCGGGTGGTCGGCAACGCGCCGTCACGACGCTTCACGGACGAGCGTGCCAGCCGCTCGCCCCTGCGTCCGCGCAATGGGCCCGGATCGGCCACCACGTACCGCATTTGAGGTATGCGCGGACGCACGAAGGCCCCCGTCCGACCGGACGGGGGCCTCACGACAGGTAGGGCCACTCAGCCGACGTGGACCCGCGGGCCGAGCGGGAGCGGCACGGTCGGCGCGTTCATCTGCGCGGTGGAGATGGTGCCGACGCCGGCGATGTCGACGGTGCCGGTGGAGCCGTCGGAGCCGTCTGACATCGGGTCGAAGTTGTCGTCCGCGAGCGTCTTGATGATGGAGTCGGTGGTCGCCAGGGCGGCGCCGGCCTGGACCCAGCGCGGGTCACCGAGGCACGTGCGCGGGATGACGGCCATCACGTAGCCACGCGCCGGACGGAACCTCATGCTGATGCCCGGGCACACGATGAGGTGGGCCTGACCCTTCGTCATGAGGGCCATCCGCATGCCGATGTCGGCGGTGCCGTTGAAGAAGTACGACGGGCCGGTCGGCCCGGTCTTCACCTTCGCGACCAGCAGCGTCTGGTCGAGGTTGAGGTGACGGGCCTGCACCCTGATCCGGACGGTGTGCCGCGTGTGCGTGGTCGTCACGGAGGTGATGTCCCCGCTCGGGCCGGACACCTTGGTCGGCGTGTCACCCGTCAGCGAGTAGACGTCGCCGGTGGCGTCGCGAACGGTCTTCGAGGCGGCGTATGCGCCCTGGCCGGTCGTCAGCACCACCGCGAGGAGGACGGACAGGACTCCGAGGATGCGTGCCCCGAGGGCGCGCGAAGGCATGGACATGGCGCGCACACTATGTTGCGCGCACCCCTTCGCGCGGCGAAACGTAGGACTCCGAGACGAAGGTCTCGGCTCAGAGCCTGAGGACGCGACCCGCGATCACGAGGTGGACCTCGTCACAGGCCGACGCGACGCGCTGGTTGACGCTGCCGAGCAGATCACGGAAGAGCCGCCCGGAGCGATAGGCCGGCACTACCCCCAGCCCCACCTCGTTGGTCACCAGCACCACGTCGGACGCGGTCGCGGCCAACGCTGCGACGACGTCGTCGAGGAGCGCGTCCACGACCCCGGCGACACGGTCGGAGGACGCCTCCCACAGATCGCGCTCGTCCACCACCGCTGTCAGCCAGGTGCCGAGGCAGTCGACGAGGACGGGGCCGGCGGTCGTTGCGAGCACGCCGGCGAGATCCGGCGTCTCATGCGTGACCCAGTTCGCCGGCCGGGCGGCTCGGTGCGCGGCCACTCGCGCGGCCCAGTCCGCGTCGTCGTGCTCGGGGGACGGCCCCGGGGCGACGTACGCGACATCGTCGGCCGTGCCGAGCAGCTCCTCGGCATGCCGCGACTTGCCCGAGCGCACTCCCCCGGTGACGAGCACCTTCATCGGCCGAGCTCCCACTCGGCGATGGTGCGGCAGCCGTGGTTGGCGTACCACTGCAGGCTGATGCGCTCCGCCCGGCAGCTGGCGGGCAGCAGACCGCCGAGTGCCGCGCGGGTCCGCTCGACGCCGACCCCGCCGAGCAGGTGGTCGACCGTGAGGTGCGGGATCGCGTCGAAGAGGCCTTCGTACGGCGGGCACTGCGGGAACGCCGCGGCGAGCTCGGCCGTCAACGACTCGAACGGTCTCGACGGCACCGGATCGAGGTAGATGGTCCCGCCGGGGAACACGTGGACATCCGCCAGCGTGAAGTCGAACGGCTCCGTCGCCGAGGCGAGCTTCGCCACGCGCTCCAGGTCGTCGGCCGAAGGCAGCGCCAACCACGGCGCGAGCAGCGTGATGTGTGCGTGCACGAACGACGGGTCGGCCGAGAGGAAGGAGTCGTCGTAGTGCTGCGTCCGCTCCACCACGAACGGCTCCAGCTCGGGGACGGGCACGACCAACACGCTGTGCCCCGACGCCCGACCCATGGCGACACCCTAGGGTCTCCTGTCGTGACAAACATGCCGGCCGACCTCCTGAGCCATGCCGTGGCGGCCACCGGGTTCATGCCGCCCGACGAGGGCGAGCTCCTGTACCGGTATGCGGTCCAGCAGCTGCCCGACGGCCCGGCGCTCGAGGTCGGCACCTACTGCGGCAAGTCCGCCGTCTACCTCGGCGCCGCGGCCCGCGAGACCGGTGGCACCGTGTTCACGGTCGACCACCACCGCGGCAGCGAGGAGAACCAGGCCGGCTGGGAGCACCACGACACGTCCCTGGTCGACCCCGAGACCGGGCTGATGGACACTCTCCCGTCCTTCCGGCGCACCATCCAACGGGCCGGCCTCGAGGACCAGGTGGTCGCCGTCGTCGGACGTAGCACCACCGTCAGCCGGTGGTGGCGGACGCCGCTGGCGCTGCTGTTCATCGACGGTGGTCACGGCGAGCAGCCGGCCCGCGACGACTACGAGGGTTGGGTCCCCCACGTGATGCCCCACGGCCTGCTCGTGATCCACGACGTCTTCCCCGACCCGGCCGACGGCGGGCGTCCGCCGTACGAGCAGATCTACCTGCCCGCGCTGGCAAGCGGAGGCTTCGAGGAGATCGAGGCGCTCGGCTCGATGCGGGTGCTGCGAAAGCTCCACGGGCGCTGACGGAATCTTTGCGTTCTTGTTCGAACACGTGTACGATTGGTAGCGATCGTCAGCCGCTCCGGTGGCTCCACCTCCACGTCGATCAGCAGACCGTTCTCTCCTACCCGTGTCGCGCATCCGTGGAGTGTTGATGAGTGTTGTGGACCCCGAACCATCCGGTCGGCCCGTGGCGTCGCGGGCTCATGGGGTGCATCGGTTCCTGGGTCGGTTGCACGAGGTGCTGGACGGGGTGCTGGACGGGGGCGAGGTCGATCGGTTGTGGGCGCTGTCCCCGGAGCAGCTGGGTGAGTGCCTGCGTGAGGCCTATGCCGCGGTGGCGCGGCTGGAGCAGCTCACCCTGGCCCTCCTCGCCCAGGCCGACCGGTGCGACCTGGCCGCCTACGACGGTGAGACCAGCCTGGTCGCCTGGCTCCGCGACCGGGTACGTCTGGCCCCTGGTTTGGCGAAGCGACAGATCACGCTGGCTCGGGGGTTGGAGGAGCATCCGTTGACCCGGACAGCGCTCGCGAACGGCGCGTTCCCGACCGCCTCCGCCACGGTCATCCTGGCCGCCCTGGACGCCCTGCCCGAGGAGGTCGACACCGACCTGGTGGCCCGGGCCGAGGAGTACCTGGCCGGGCAGGCCCACACCCACGACACCCACACCCTGCGCCGGCTGGCCGACCACCTCGAGGAGGTCATCGACCCCGACGGCGCCGACGCCCGCCTCGCCACCCAGCTCGCCCGCGCCGAAGCACGCGCCGCCCGCACCACCCTCTTGAACCTCACCCACGACGAGGTCACCGCCACCACCACCGGCAGCTTCCGCATCCCCCTGCTCGACGGGGTCCGACTCCAACGCATGCTCGAAGCACTCCTCAACCCCGGCCGACCCGAC
>NZ_BAAAPB010000002.1:154074-250983 GCF_039530925.1 Nocardioides panacihumi
CTGCCAGCCCACCGTCGTGGTCACCATGGACCTAGCCACTCTGCTCGGCGACCTCCGTGCCGCCCACCTCGACACCGGCCAGGCCATCAGCCCCGGCCTGACCCGCCGCCTCGCCGCCCGCCACGGACTCATCCCCGCCGTCCTCGGCACCCACAGCGAGGTCCTCGACCTGGGCCGCAAAGCACGGCTCCACAACGCCAAGCAACGCCTTGCCATGTTCATCACCCAACACGGCACCTGCGCCGTCCAAACCTGCGACCGACCCGCCGCCACCGCCCAAGCAGCCCACCTCATCGCCTGGCAACACGGCGGCCACACCAACCTGACCCACGGCGCCCTGCTCTGCAGCCGACACCACACCCTCGCCGACCACCCCGACTACCGCATCGAACACCTACGCCCCGGACGCATCCACATCCACCGACGCCAATAGTCGACTCACGAAGTCGGCGCCCGGGTGCGAGATCTTCGGCGGGCTATAGCGCCCCCGCGCCCGGCGGAGTAGACAGGACGAACCGGCGGTGCCGGTCCGGGCACTGCCCCGTCCCCGAGAGGAGAGGGCCGTGTACGCACGCTCGACCACGCTCCACGGAAGGCCCAGCAACATCGAGGCAGGCATCGCGTTCGTGAAGAACGAGGTCCAGCCCATGCTCGACGACATCGAGGGTTGCCTCGGTCTCTCGATGCTGGTCGACCGCGAGACCGGACACTGCATCGTCACCAGCTCGTGGGAGAGCCAGGCAGCGATGCACGCCAGTGAAGCGCAGCTGCGCCCGATCCGCGATCGCGGACGCGACATCCTCGGCGGCACCATGGAGATGGACGAGTGGGAGGTCGTCGTCATGCATCGTGCGAGTCACGGCGAGTGCTGCCGCGTCAGCTGGCTCCAGGGCGACCTCGAGGCGCTGACCGAGTCCTTCCGGTTCGGGATCCTGCCCGACCTCGAGCAGACCGCCGGGTTCTGCAGTGCCAGCCTGCTGGCCGACCGCGCGACCGGGCTCGGCTGCGCGACCACGGTCTGGGAGAGTCGCGCCGCGATGGAGGCCAGCCGCACGTCGGCCGACGAGATGCGCAGGCGCGCCGCCAGCGACAGCGGCGGCGACATCGTCGACGTACACGAGTTCGAGCTCGCGTACGCACACCTGCACATCCCCGAGATGGCCTGACGGGACCGTTGCCCCGATCGGCGGCGGGGTGGGACTCTCGCCGGGTGCGTGTGCTGTTCTCGACGACGGCCAACGACGGCCACCTCGGACCGCTCCTGCCGTTCGCGCGGGCGTGCGCGGGTGCGGGCCACGAGGTCCGGGTGGCCGCACCCGCGTCGTACGCCGGCACGCTGGACCGCGCCGGGCTCATCCACGAGCCGTTCGACGACGCCCCGCCCGACCTGATCGGGCCGATCATGGCCAGGCTGCCCACCCTGTCGTTCGCGGAGGCGGACGACCTGGTGCTCCGCGAGGTGTTCGGCCGCGTCGACGCTCAGGCCGCACTGCCGGCACTTCTCGACACGGTCGAGCGATGGCAGCCCGACGTCATCGTCCGCGAGTCTGCCGAGCTCGCCTCGCTCGCCGCAGCCGAGCGCGCGGGCGTCCCGCACGCGCACGTCTGCATCGGCATGCACGAGGTCGCGACGCGGTTCGCCGAGGCCACCGCCGAGGCGCGGGAGGAGCTGGGTCGTCTCGCCGGCCTCGCGGACGGGCAGATGCAGGCGGCGCTGGCCGGCGAGCCCGTCCTCAGCCTGGTCCCCGAGCTCCTCGACCACTCCACGGGCGAGGTGCCGCCGGAGGCGGACGCGTTCCGGCGGTTCCACGAACCCGGCTCGGCGGCCGACGGACAGCGCCCTTCCGCGTGGGGCGACCCGGACCTCCCGCTGGTCTATGTCACCTTCGGCTCGGTCGCGGGGTCGCTGCCTCCGTTCGCCGGGATCTTCCGCGAGGCGCTCGACGCACTCGCCGGGCTCGACGTCTGCGTCCTGATGACTGTCGGACGGAGGCTCGATCCCAACGACCTCGGCCCGCTGCCCCCGAATGCCCGCGTCCTGCAGTGGGTGCCTCAGGACGCCGTGCTGCCCCATGCGGCTGCGGTGCTGGGGCACGGCGGGTTCGGCACGAGCATGGGCGCTCTGTCGGCCGGCGTGCCGCAGGCGATCGCGCCCCTCTTCTCCTTCGACCAGGCGGTCAACGGTGACCACGTCGCGGCCACCGGAGCCGGTGTCACCACGGAGATCGGCCCCGGAGTCGTGGGACGCGCGGCCGAGCAGATCCCTCGGCTGCTCGAGATCGCCAAGTACGCCGAGTCGGCCGGCCGCGTCGCCGCTGCGATGCGCGAGCTGCCGCCACCGTCGGAGGCCGTGGCCGTCCTCACCGACCTCGCGCGCTGAACGCCCGATCAGTCCCCCGCGCGCAGACCTCGACTGCTGTGTCGGCGCTGGTTGCGACGTCCCAACGCCACCGCGAGCGGCAGCGCACGCAGCCCGACGCCCGGCAGCGCGTCGGCCAGCCGGGCCTGGACCCCGCGCCAGGCAGGGACGGCGGTCACCGGCCGCGGCCGGTCCAGGAGCCTCGCGACCGCCGCCACGACCTCCTCGGGCTGGAGCAGCCTGCCGGAGAACGACAGCGCCGATGCCGGGTCGTCGAGCTTGTCGTGGAGCATCGGCGTCCAGATGCCGTCGGGACAGACGCAGGAGATGTCGACGTTCGTGATGCCGGCGAGCCGCAGGTCAGCCAGGGTGCTGAGGCTGAAGCCGAGCACGGCGTGCTTCGTGCCGGCGTACACGGCCTCCCCGGGGACAGCGGTGAGCCCCGCCAGCGACACGACGTTGACGATGTGACCGCCCGTGGCCCGCATCGCCTCGATCGCGGTGACGGTGCCGTTCACCGACCCGAGAGCGTTGACCTCGAGCATGAGTCGACGCTGCTCGGGTGTCTGCTCCCATGCCGGACCGGTCAGGAGGACACCGGCGTTGTTGACCCACACGTCCAGCCTGCCCGCGCGTCGGACGATGGCGTCGCGCGCAGCGTCGAGCTGGACGTGGTCGCGTACGTCGACGCCCATCGAGCCGGCCGCCCCACCGATGTCGCTCGCGGCGGCGGCCGCAGCCGCCTCGTCGAGGTCGGTGACGAGCACCTGGTAGCCGCGGCCGGCGAGCATCCGGGCGATCTGCCGGCCGAGTCCGCCGGCCGCGCCGGTGACGACCGCGCCCGCCCGCCCGGCCGTCACCGCAGCCTCGCGGCGGCCACGTCTGGCACGCACCCGCACTCGAGCGCGAGCTCGGGGAAGTCGGGGGCCAGCGAGGTGCCACGCATGATCCCGGAGCCGGGCGTCGAGGCGCCGTACCGCTCCCCCAGCGCGTCGACGGCCAGGATCACCGCCGCCGCGGTGAAGGTGGTGCGCTCCTCGGGCCAGAAGACGTCGGGGTTGTCGTTGGGGTAGGACGCGTCGCCGTAGACCCAGCCGGTCCAGTAGCCGCCGTCCTCGGCACGGAGGCGCTGGATGTCGGCGAGCAGGACGAGCGCCCGGTCGTGGTCGCCGATGGCGTCGAGCGCCAGCACGAGCTCGCACGTCTCGGCGCCGGTCACCCAGGGGTTGGTGTCGACGCATCGCACCCCGAGGCCGGGGACGACGTAGCGCTCCCACCGGTCCTGGATCAGCTCGAAGGCCGGCCAACCGCGCACCGCACCGCCCAGCACCGGGTAGTACCAGTCCATCGAGAATGTCGACTTGTCAGCGAACAGGTCACGGTGGCGGCGCAGTGCGTGCCCGAGCCGTCCACCGGTGAGCTCCCACTCCGGCTGCGGCTCCCCGAGCAGCTCGGCCAGCGCCACGCCGGCGCGCAGGGACTGGTAGATCGACGACCCGCCGGTGAGCAGGCAGAGGTCCTCCGACGGGGTCCAGAGGATGCCGCCGAACTGCACCTGGAGCGAGACCACCCAGTCGAGCCCGGCGCGCACCGACGGCCACAGCTCGCGCACGAGGTCGAGGTCGCGACGGATCAGCCAGTGGTGCCACACCCCGACGGCCAGGTACGCCGAGAAGTTGCTGTCACCGCGCGAGTCGGTGACCTCGCCGTCGACGATCTTCATCGGCCAGGAGCCGTCGGCGGCCTGTTGCGTCGGCGCCCAGCGAAGGGCCCGCTCGGCGGCGTCCACCTCACCGCCGACGAGCAGTCCCATGGCCGCCTCGACGTGGTTCCACGCGTCGGCGTGCTGCCCGGTCGTCCAGGGGATGGCCCCGGACGGCTCCTGCATCGAGGCGATCGACCGTGCGGTGGCGCGCACCTGGTCGGCCGACATCACCCCGTCGACGTACGGGACCGGCACGGTCACGCGCCCTGCGCCGCGAGGGGCTTCGTGAAGTAGAGGACCAGGCTCTTGCCGATGAGCGGGTCGAGCACCTTGCCGACCCACTGCAGCGCCTTGGGGTTCTTCATGATCTCCCAGACGAGCAGCTTGTGGTACGCCCTCGGGAGCGGGTGGTCGTCGTTGCGGACGCCCACGGCGCACTTCAGCCACCAGTACGGCGAGTGGAGACCGTGGGCGTAGTCGCGACCGTCGAAGACCAGGCCGGCCTTGGTGACCTTGTCGCGCAGCTCCTCCTCGGTGTAGATCCGGATGTGACCGCCGGGGTTGTTGTGGTACTCCTCCGACAGCTTCCAGTTCACAACCTCGGGGAACCACCGCGGGACGCTCACCGCGAGGGTGCCGCCCGGCCGCAGCACCCGGACGAGCTCGTCGATCGCCTGGATGTCGGCGGGGATGTGCTCCAGCACCTCCGCGGCGATGACCCGGTCGAACTCGCCGTCAGCGAACGGCATCGCCAGCGCGTCGCCCTCCTTGGCGTCGGCCTCGGCACCCTCGGGCACCTCGCCGGCCTCCTTCATCGCACCGAACCACTCGCGGACACGTCCCATCTCGTCCGCGTCCTGGTCGAACGCGACCACGTCGGCGCCTCGCCGGTAGGCCTCGAACGCGTGCCGGCCACCGCCGGCACCCATGTCGAGAAGCCTGTCGCCGGGCCGCACGCCCAGGCGATCGAAGTCAACGGTGAGCACGGGTCTCCTCCTGAAACTGCGCGATCGCTTCCTCATACGCCGCGACCGTCTTCTCGGCCACGGCCTTCCAGCTGAACAGCTCCTCCACCCGGCGCCGGCCGGCCGCGCCCAGGCCCGCCCGGCGCTCCGGGTCGTCGAGCAGGCGCTCCAGGGCCGTGGTGAGCTCGGCGACGTCACCCGGGGTCACGATGTCGGCGGCCAGACCGTCGGCCCCGACGACCTCGGGTATCGCACCTGCCCGCGAGACCACCAGCGGCGTGGCACAGGCCATCAGCTCGGCGGTGGGCAGCGAGAAGCCCTCGTAGAGCGACGGGACGCAGGCGACCTCGGCCGACCCCATGAGGGCCACCAGCTCGTCGTCGCTGAGCCCCTTCACGAACCGCACGTCCTCACCGATCCCCAGCTGGTCGACGAGGCGCTCGGTGACGCCGCCAGGCTTCGGGCTGGAGACCAGCACGAGGTGGACGTCGCGCTCGGTACGGAGCTTGGCGAACGCCTCGAGCAGCGTGGCGATGCCCTTGAGCGGCGCGTCGGCGCTGGCCATCGCCAGGATCCTGCCGGGGACGCGGGGCTCGGTCGGTGGGACGAAGCGCTCGTCGACGCCCAGCAGGATCGTGCGCACGCGGTCGGCGTCGAGCCCGAACTCGCGCACGGCGTCACGGGCCGATGCCTCGGACGGCGTGAGGATCATCCGGACCCTGCGGGCGACCCGCTGCTGCATCCCGAGGAAGCCGTACCAGCGCCAGACGCCGTACTTCCTGCGCCGGGTGGGAGCCGCGGCGATCTCGATCCGGCGGTCCATCGTGATCGGGTGGTGGATCGTCGCCACCAGCGGTACGCCGAGCGACTCGACGTCCAGCAGCGCGCTGCCGAGGGTCTGGTTGTCGTGGACGACGTCGAAGTCGCCGGCCCTCTCGGCCAGGACCTTGAGGACGCGGCGGGAGAAGGTGCGCGGCTCGGGGAAGCCGCCGGTGCACATGGTGAGGAACTCCTCGACGTCGACGAGGTCGCGGAACTCGTCGAGCCTCGGCACCCGGAACGGGTCCGGCTCGCGGTAGAGGTCGAGGCTCGGGACCTCGGTGAGCGTGACGCCCGGGTCCAGCTCGGGATAGGGCTGCCCGGACAGGACCTCGACAGTGTGCCCCAGGGCCGCCAGCTCGCGGGTCAGGTGCCGGACGTAGACGCCCTGCCCTCCGACATGAGCCTTGCTGCGGTAGGAGAGCAGCGCGATCCGCATGGTCCCGACCCTCTCACGGCTTCGAAGTAGAACAGGCTCTGCTACTAGCCGGTAGCTAGCAGGCGCCAGCCTAGCCGCGCCCTCGTCAGGCCTCGCTGGAGTGTCCGGGGAAGACGTGTGCGGAGGGGTCGATGGCCGCGGCGGCGTTGTTGACGGCCGTGGCCGCCTCGCCGAAGCCGACCGCGATGAGCCGGACCTTGCCCGGGTAGTCGGTGACGTCGCCGGCGGCGAAGACCCGAGGCAGGCTCGTCCGCATCGCCTGGTCGACCACCACGTGTCGCTTGGACGTCTCGATCCCCCATTCCTGCAGCGGCCCGAGGTCGGCGATGAACCCCAGCGCGGCGATCACCGCCTGCGCCTTGCGGGTCTCGGGCTCCCCCGCCACGGAGAGGTCGACCTCCTCGACGCCTGCGTCGCCGCGCAGGGCCGTCACCTCGGCGTGGGTGATGATCTCGACGCCCGCCGCCCGGACCGCGGCGACGGTCCGCTCGTGGGCACGGAACGCGTCGCGACGGTGGACCAGGGTGACCGAGGCCGCGACCGGCTCGAGGTGGAGCGCCCAGTCGAACGCCGTGTCGCCGCCTCCCACGATCACGACGTCCTTGCCGGCGTACGGCGCGAACGAGGGGACGAAGAACTCCAGCCCGCGCCCGAGCCAGCCATCTCCGGCGGGCAGCGGGCGGGGCGTGAAGGTGCCGATGCCGGCCGTGATCAGCACCGCCCGGGCGACGACGACCGTGCCGTCGTCGAACCCGACCGAGAGCGACTCGTCGGCGGGCTCCAGGCTGGTCGCCGTCCGGCCCAGGAGGTACGTCGGCTCGGCAGTCGCCGCCTGGGTGACCAGTGCCTCGACCAGGTCGCGGCCCTTGATCGTGGGGAAGCCCGCGACGTCGAAGATCTGCTTCTCGGGATACATCGCCGTGATCTGGCCGCCCAGCTCCGGCAGCGAGTCGGCGACCGCGACCTTCATCGCCCGGAAGCCGGCGTAGTAGGTCGCGAACAGACCTGTCGGCCCGGCGCCGATCACGAGGAGGTCGACGTCGACCTGCGCAGGCTTGGTCACGGTCGCGATCCTTCACCTTGGCGGGCCGGCCAGCAAGCACCCGAACCGCCCACCGTCCGTCTGGGGTGGCCACCGTCTCCTAGGGTGAGCACCGTGACAGAGACCCGGGAGCGCGCGTGAGCGGCCTGCTGCGCACCGTGCGCTCCCACCCGTCCGGGATCCTGCTCGCCGGGCAGGTCGCTGCGATCATCGCCTATCCGTTCCTCTCGGGGTCGACGGCCGGGCGCGCGATGCTGGGAGTGCTCCAGCTCATCGTCGTGCTCAGCGCGGTGGCCGCCGTACGGCTCACCCCGGCGCTGACCTGGGTCGGCCTGCTGCTCGGCGCCCCGGCGACGGTGTTCGCCGTCTGGGAGGCGGTCGCGCCGAACATTGACTGGGTGATCCTGGTGTCCGCGCTCTTCCACGTGCCGTTCTACTGCTTCGTCTCCTACGCGATGCTCCGCTACCTGTTCCACGACGAGAAGGTCACGACCGACGAGCTCTTCGCGACAGGTGCGGCGTTCACGGTCGTCGCCTGGGCGTTCGCCTATCTGTACGCCGCGGTGCAGGTGCTCTGGTCCGGCTCGTTCGGGCCCGAGCAGAGCTGGTACGAGCTGTTGTTCCTCTCGTTCACGACGCTCACCAGCGTCGGCCTGTCCGACATCTACCCGGTGCTCGGCCACGCCCGATCGGTGTCGATGATCGAGCAGGTGGCCGGCGTGCTGTACGTCGCGCTGGTCATCGCCCGCATCGTCAGCATCGCCAGCCGGCCTAGTCGTCCATAGCGACGCTATTGACGATTTCCGGAGTGCGGGAGCAAAGTGCCGATCAGCCCTCGGCAGGACCCCTCCACCCGATGGGGCCCCGAGGCACTGTCCATCGGGAGCTCGGTATGACCCATCGTTCTTCACGAAAGCTCATCTCCATCGCCACTGCCCTGCTGACCGCAGGCGCACTCGCCTCGATCGCGCCACCGACGCACGGGGCCACCTCCTCCGATGACGCACCGGTCCGGGTCGCCCCCAAGGGCACCGCCGGCGGCGATGGTGGAGAGGAAGAAGACAGCCTCGCCAAGCTGCGGGACGCCTACTACACGACGCGACTGCTCGCCGGCGACGACCCCATCAGCCTCGACAAGGCGGCGCAGCTGCGCTCCAACGCCAACGTCGCGGCCGGCCAGCTCAAGAAGGCGGTCCAACCGGGCGCCTCTCGCGGCGGCACGTGGACGGCAGCGGGCCCGACCCCCATCGTCCAGGTCGTCCGCACCTCCAACACGTTCTCGGCGATGAGCGGCCGCATCGGCGCGCTCGCGATCCGCAAGGACGGCACGATCATCCTCGGTGCGGCGCAGGGCGGCGTCTGGACCTACGACGCCACCGCCGGCACCTGGATCTCACGCACCCCGGACACCGACACCCAGTCCGTCGGCGCCCTGGCGATCGCCCCGTCGAACGACAACATCGTCTACATGGGGTCCGGCGAGGGCGCGCTCTCCGGCGACAGCTACTACGGCGACGGCGTCTACCGCTCCACCGACGGTGGCGTGACCTGGACGAACCGCACGCACCTCTTCGCCGGCCAGTCGATCTCCGACATCGTCGTGGACCCGAACAACGCCGACCACCTGTGGATCTCGACGCTGCGCGGGCGCGGCGGCGACCACCGCACCACGGCCCCGAGCAGCCGGCAGTACGGCATCTGGGAGTCGGTGGACGGCGGGGCGAGCTGGGTGGTCCGCAAGGGCACCCAGAACGAGTTCGCCGGCGCCACCGACCTGGTCGGTGACCCGCAGAACGCGAAGGTGATGTGGGCCTCCTTCTGGGGCGACGGCATCTACCGGACGGCCGACGGCGGCAAGTCCTGGACCAAGGCGATGGGCGACCTGCCTGCCGGGCAGTTCGCAGCCGGCGCGACACGGTTCTCGCTCGGCGTCTCCCACCCGGCCGGCGCCGCGACCGCGACGCTGTACACCGGCTTCGACTACACCGACCCGGGTAACACCTACCACCCGGCGAGGGTGTGGAAGAGCGTCGACGGCGGCTCGCACTGGACCCAGGCCGGGACCGGCACCGATGACGTCGACAACGTCGAGGACTACTGCGGCACGCAGTGCTTCTACGACAACGAGGTCAAGCCCGACCCGACCAACCCGAACGTGGTCTACGTCCTCGGCTCCTACGGCTACGACCTCTCCCCGCAGTCCGGCGGCGTCTACCGCTCGACCGACGGCGGAGCGACCTGGAAGAGCCTCGGCTACGACCTGCACCCGGACATGCACGCGATCGCGTTCCAGCCGAACGACACGCAGCACATCGCCATCGGCAACGACGGCGGCGTCTGGGACTCGCACACCGGCGGCGGCCGCAAGGGCGCCGCAGACCCGCTCAGCGCAGCCGACTGGCAGAACCTCAACGGCCAGGTCAACCCGGCCAACGGCGTGCTCGTCCACTCGACCGGCCTGCAGATCGGTCAGTTCGTCGGAGTCTCGACCGTCCCGCAGGTGCCCGGCCAGTACTGGGGCGGCACCCAGGACAACGGGACGCTGCGCAAGTCGACCGCGAACAACCGCTGGTTCGACCAGTCCAGTGGTGACGGCGGCTACGCGCTCGTCGACAAGAGCACGCTCAACCCGATCAACCCGGCAGCGGCGGCGTACGTCTTCGGCGAGTACTTCGGCATCAGCCCGTACCGCTTCGACCCGTCCGAGACCGGGACGATCTTCGGCAACGAGTACATCCGCGGCGGCCTCAACCTGAACGACCGCGCGGAGTTCTACGTGCCGTGGACCGAGAACCAGGCGAACCCGAGCCAGCTGTTCCTCGGCACCTATCGGCTCTACCGGACGGACAACGCCGAGGCTCCGGCCGCCGGTGACGTCAAGTGGTCGCCGATCAGCGGCGACCTCACGAGCGGCTGCACCGGCACCGCCTCCAACGGCGCCCGGGGTTGCTACGTCTCGGCGATCGGCCTGGCCGACGGCGGGACCGGCGTGTACGCCGGCACCGACGAGGGCTGGATCCAGGTGAGCCCCGACGCGGTGACCTCGAGCAACCCGACGTGGACGCGTGTCGGCGCGAAGGCGCTGCCCAACCGGCCCGTCAACCAGATCGCGGTCGACCGGTCCGACTGGCGCGTCGCCTACGCGGCGTACGGCGGCTTCAGCAAGGCGACCCCGTCCCGGACGGGGCACGTCTACGCGACCACCGACGGTGGCAGCTCCTGGAAGGACGTCACGGGCAACCTGCCTGACGTGCCGGTCGACACGATCGTGATGGACCCGTCCGCGGACGGCACGGTGTACGTCGGCACGGATGCAGGCGCCTTCGTCACGGTCGACGGCGGCGCGACGTGGCAGCGTCTCGGCGACGGCATGCCGAAGGTGGCCGTGTGGAGCATGGACTACGACCCGAGCCACGGTGTCATGCTCGCCGGCACCCACGGGCGCGGCGCCTACACGCTGACCAACCGGTCGCCGTTGCCCGCGCTCGTCGCGTCGACGTCGACGTCCGACTCCCCGGTCGGCCCCGGCCGTCCGCTGCAGTACACGGTCACGGTGAAGAACCTCGGCAACGCCCCCGCCACGGGCGTGACGATCAGCAACCCCGTGCCGGCGTACACGTCGTTCGCCTCGGCGACCGACGGCGGCACCCTGTCCGCGGGCAAGGTGTCCTGGAGCGGCCTCACCGTGCCGGCCGGAGGGTCGGTGTCGGTGTCCTTCACCGTCACCATCGCGTCCAGCCTGCCGGCGTCGGTCACGTCGATCCTCGACGACGGCCTGCACGTCGGCTCGGCGCAGGGCGTGGACGCCAACGGCAGCCCGGTCGTCAAGGCGATCAGCCCGGCGCACAGCGTCGTCGTGTCGGGCAGCACGCTCGAGGGCGCCAGGGTCGGCACCGATGCCTCGTTCGCCGAGCACCTGACGAACAAGGGCTACCAGCCTGACTCCTACGCCGTGGCGGCGTCCGGCGGCTCGGTCTTCGCGGCCGACTGCTCGACGCCGATGTCGACGACCCCGACCGTGCAGCCGGGCGACTCGACCGACGTCTGCGTCAAGGTCACGGCACCGGCCGGGGCCGCCGACGACTCGACGACGACGGCCACGCTGACGGCGACCTCGGTCGGTGACAGCACGGTGAAGGCGTCGGCGACCCTGACCACGGTCGCGGTCTCGTCCGACACCGCACTCGTCGACGAGGACGGGAACAAGCCTGACGTGGCGGGCGCCTACAAGACGGCTCTCACCACGGCGGGTGCGACCTTCGGCTACTGGGACCTCGCGGCCAAGCCGACCCTGCCGGCGTCGTACCTGTCCGCGCACAAGAACGTCGTGTGGTTCACCGGCAACAGCTACCCAGCACCGTTGAGTGGCTACGAGTCGGCGCTCAAGGCGTTCCTGGACGGCGGAGGCCGACTGATGATGAGCGGTCAGGACATCCTCGACCAGGCCGCCGGCACGACGCCGTTCGTCCACAACTACCTGCACATCGCCTGGGACGGCTCGGAGGTCCAGAACGACAAGGCGACAGCGTCCGTCACCTCGGTCGCCGGCAACCCGGTGAGCGACGGCATCGGCACCGTGCCGCTCGACCACAGCGTCCTCGGTGCGAACTTCGAGGACCGCATCACGCCGATCGCCCCGGCGACGGCGGCGTTCACCGACACGTCCGCGGCAGCCGACGCCCTGACGGTGGCTGACGCGGGCTACAAGGTCGAGTTCCTCGCCTTCCCGCTGGAGGCCTACGGGACTGCGGCGCAGAAGGCCGACCTGGTCACCCGGACGCTCACCTGGTTCGCGACCCCCTAGGAAGGAGCTCTCACACTCGATCCCAGCCGTCGGGGCGCAACGACCTCGGCAGCTTCGAGACCACGAGGCGGTAGGACTCGGCCACCGCCTCGTGGATCTCGTCGTCCGGGATGCCGCCGTCCAGACGCAGGTTGTTCCACCCGCTGCGGCCGATGTAGGCCATCACCGAGGCGGCATCGGGGTAGCGCTGCAGCCACTCGTCGGCCGCCTCGCGGGACGGGCCACCCCTGATGCCCACGCTCTCGGCACCGAGGAACGCGAAGATCTTGCCGCGCTCGCCCGGCGCCACCTTCATGACCGGATGCTCGTGGTCCCACGGGTTGTCCGGCCACGCACCGGGGAGCGAGAGGCAGAACTCCTGGAGGCGGGCGACGTCCATGACTGAACTCTAGGAGCCCTCCTCGTAGGATCGGCCACGATGTCAGGCGAGCGAACCCGAGCGACAGGCCTCGCCCTCGTCCTCACCGTCACGGTGGTGGCGAGCACGGTCTTCGAGGTCCTCGGGGTGCCGTCGGCCGTGATGTTCGGATCCCTGCTCGGGGGCATCGTCCACGCTCTGACGTCGTCCACCGACCTGCGCCTGCCGCCATCGTCGTTCCGCCTCGGTCAGGCGCTCATCGGCGTCGTGGTCGGCTCGACGATCAGCATCGACGCGCTCACCGCGATGGGCGACGACGTCGTCAGCATCGCTCTCGTGACCGTCGGCACGATCCTCATCAGCCTCGCCGCCGGAGCGCTCCTCTCGCTGCGCAGCGACGTGTCCCGCGTGACGGGGGCGTTCGCCATGATCGCGGGCGGCGCCTCGGGCGTCGTGGCCGTCGCGCGCGACCTCGGGGCGGACGATCGGGTCGTCACCGTCGTGCAGTACCTCCGCGTCCTGCTCGTGCTGGTGATGATGCCGGTCATCACCGCCGTGGTGTTCCACCCCGACCACGCGGGCAGCCGGCTCGCGACGGCGCACACCGGCCTGGGCCGCGACCTCCTGTACGTCGCGATCTCGCTCGTCCTCGGCCTCGCGCTGGCCCGGCTGGTGCCTGTCACGACGTCGATCCTGCTGGCGCCGCTGGCTGTCGCGGCGTTCCTGGCCTCCAGCGGCTGGCTCGGCGCGGTGGCGGTGCCCGCTCCCCTGCAGTGGCTGGGATTCGCCCTCATCGGCGTCCAGGTGGGTCTGCGCTTCACGCGGGCGAGCCTCGCCTCGATCACCCGGATGCTGCCGGTGGTGCTCCTCCTCATGGTGGGCATGATCGTGGCGACCGCCCTGATGGGCTCCCTGCTCGCGCTGCTGACGCCGGTCGACGGTCTGACGGCCTACCTCGCGACGACGCCGGGCGGTCTCTTCGCCGTGCTCGCGACCGCCGCGGACGCCGGATCGGACACCACCTTCGTGATGGCCGTCCAGCTGGTCAGGCTGCTCGTGATCCTGGCCTTCACACCCCTCCTCGCGAAGCTCCTGACGCGCGCTCCGCAGGGCTGATCACGGCTGCCCGGTGACCGGCGTCAGCGAGGCCCGCGAGATCACCGCGCGCGCACGGCGCCGGTAGCGGACGATCTGCACCAGCCCCACCGCCCACAGGACGTACTGCAGGCTCATCGCCCAGCGGAAGGCGCTCACCGTGTAGGCCGAGCCGCTCCCCGGGGTCCGCCAGTCCAGCATCCAGCCGATCGACAGCACGAGCACCAGCGATGCGATGAAGCCGCCCTGGTTGACGATCCCGCTGGCGCTGGCCAGGCGATGGCCCGGGTTGGAGGTGCGGGCGATGTCGAAGCCGATCATGGACGCCGGACCACCGGCCCCGACGACCATGACCAGGACGATCAGCAGCCCCAACGGCGCCTCTCCCGGCCACAGCAGCACCACGGTCCACATGGTCACGGTCGCACCGATGATCCACAGCGCGAGCGTCGAGCGGTGCCACGGCTCGCGACCGATCGCCCAGCCGAGCACAGGCCCCACGACCATCGCCGTGACCGTCATCAGGGTCAGCAGGACGCCGGCCTCGCCGTCCGTGCGCAGCTCCCCGCGCACGAAGAACGGCAGCCCCCACAGGAGCCCGAGCACGTTGGAGCTGAACGGCGTCGTGAAGTGCATCCAGAAGCCCAGCCGGGTGCCGGGGTGGCGCCAGGACTCGGCGATCCCGCCGATCACCTCGCGCATCGTCTTGCTCACGCCGCGCACGTGCGACTTCCCGGGGGCGTCGTGCAGGAGGAACAGCCCCAGCACCGCGACGACGGGCCCGGCCGCGGCCGCCACGAGGTAGGCCTTCGTCCAGCCCAGGTTGCCGAGCGCCCACGTCATCGGGATCGCGGCGACGATGGAGCCGAGCTGGCCCAGCGTGCCCGAGAGCGTCGTCATCAGCGGGATCCGCCGCGGGGTGAACCAGGCCGCCACGATGCGCAGCAGGCAGATGAAGGTCATCGAGTCGCCGACACCCACGAAGACGCGGGCCAGCAGGGCGACGGGGTAGGAGTCGGCGAGCGCGAAACCCGCCTGCGCCAGGCTGATCACGATCATCCCGCTGAGCATCACGCTGCGCGGTCCGAACCGGTCGACCAGGATCCCGACGGGGATCTGCATGCCGGCGTACACGACGAGCTGGAGCGTGGTGAAGGTCGCCAGCTGCGCGGCGGAGATCCCGAACCGGTCGGCCGCGAGCAGTCCCGCGACCGCGAGGGATGAGCGGTTGAAGACGGCGAGGAAGTACGCCGCGATGGCGATCGACCACACCACCCAGGCGCGGCGTCCGCTGCCCCAGGTCTCGCTCACTCCCTGGAGGTTACGCCCGTGATGGGGCTCACTCCGCACCGGCTGCCGGGCGTACTCTCGCCAGATGAGCCAGGCTTCGGCGCAGCCACCGAGGGATGGCGCGCAGCCAGTGGGTGACGTGGCGCAGGCGGTCGAGCGCGGTCGCGTGGCGTACGACGCCCGCGACTGGCCGGGGTGCGTCGCGGAGCTGGAAGCGTCCGACCGCGTGGTGGCACTGGAGCTTCCCGACCTGCGCCGCCTGGGGATCGCGCGCTTCCTCGCGGGGGACGCCGCGGGGAGCGTCGAGACCATCGTGCGGAGCCATCGGGTCGCCCTTGCGCAGGGCCACTGGACGGCCGGCGCGGAGACGGCGTTCTGGCACGCCTGGATGCTCTTCCTGGCCGGCGAGCACGCCCGTGCCGCGGGCTGGCTGGCGCGAGCCCACACGATCGCCGAGGAGCACGAGGTGGACGAGGCGGTCGCCGCACTGCCTGCCACGCTCGAGGCGCGTCACCTCGTCGAGCTCGGCCGCTCCAACGAGGCGCTCGAGCTCGCCGATCGGGCGGCGGCCACCGGCCGGCGGCTCGGCGCCCCCGACCTGCACGTCCTCGGTCTGCTGGCCGCCAGCATGGCGCTCATCCGGCTCGGCCGGGGCGCCGAGGCGCTACCGCGGCTCGACGAGGTGATGGCAGGGGTCGAGGCGGACGAGCTCACCCCGACCGTCGCCGGACTCGCCTACTGCGCGGTGCTCGCCGCCTGCCTCAGCCTCCACGACGTACGCCGGGCGGCGGAGTGGACGACGGCACTGGCCGACTGGTGCGAGACGCAGTCCGGGCTGGTCCCCTACCGCGGGCAGTGCCTGGTGCACCGCACCCAGGTGCTGACCCTCGAGGGCGCCTGGACGGCCGCGGACGCCCAAGGGCGGCTCGCATGCGCGCACCTCGCCGGGCCGCCGCAGGGCGACGCGTGGTACCACCTCGGCGAGCTCCAGCGCCTTCGCGGCGACGTCGAGGCGGCCGAGGACGCCTACCGCAAGGCGAACTCCGCCGGGCGGCAGCCCGAGCCCGGCCTCGCGTTGCTCAGGCTCGCGCAGGGCCGTACGGCGGCGGCCGCCTCGGCCACCCGGCGGCTGGTGGCCGAGGAGGGGCGGCTCGACCGGCCCGACGTGCTGGTGGCTCACGCCGAGGTGATGGTCGCCGTCGGAGATCTGGTGGCAGCGCGGGCGGCGGCCGACGAGCTGGCCGGCGCCGCCGCCTCCCTCGCCTCCCCGGTGCTCGCGGGGCACGCGGCCGCCGCGAAGGGAGCGGTCGCGCTCGCTGCCGGGGCGCCCGCCGAGGCGCTCGACTGCCTGCGCGTCGCGTGCCGTCAGTTCGTCGACCTCGGGCTCCCCTACCACGCCGCCCGCGCACGAGCCCGAGTCGCGGAGGCGCTCGACCTCCTCGGCGACGCGGATGCGGCCGCCTACGAGCGGGACGCAGCCCGGGAGTCCTTCGAGTCGCTCGGTGCCGCCGCCGAGGCCGCGGCCCTGGTGTCGGCGGAGGGCCTGCCGGGCGGCCTCACCGCGCGGGAGATGGAGGTCGTCCGCCTGGTCGCGACCGGCCTCTCCAACCGTGCTGTCGCCGACGCGCTCGTGCTGAGCGACAAGACGGTCGCCCGGCACCTCGCGAACATCTACACCAAGCTCGGGATCTCGTCGCGCTCGGCGGCGACCGCCTACGCCTACGACCACGGGCTGATGACCTGACTACATCATTCGGACCATCCCTGCCGCGAGCAGGATGGTCAGGTCGCCCGACGCGGGCGCACCCCGGACGCTCCTAGCGTCGCGGCATGGACACTCCCGACAGCACCAGCGACACCCGACGGGTCGCCACCGTCATCATCGGCGCCGGCCAGAGCGGTCTCGCGACGGCGTACCACCTGCGTCGCCTCGGCCTCTCCTGCCTGCTCGTCGACGAGCACCCCCGCGTCGGCGACCAGTGGCGGCGACGCTACGACTCGCTCCTGCTCAACTCGCCCGCCTACCGCGACGGCCTGCCCGGACGCCCGTTCCCCGCCCCGAAGTGGTCCTACCCGACGGGTCGCGACATGGCCGACTACCTCGAGCAGTACGCCGCCGGCTTCGACGTGCTGCACCGGACGACCGTCTCGTCCGTCGAGCGCCTGGACGACGGGACGTTCCGCGTCGATTGCGGTGACGCCGTGCTCGTCGCAGATGCCGTCGTCGTGGCCACCGGCGGTGAGCGGGTGCCGAAGGTGCCCGACGTCTCCGGTCGGCTCGACCCCGGGATCCGGCAGCTGCACGCGAGTCAGTACGCCAACCCCGACCAGCTGCTCCCCGGCCCCGTCCTCGTCGTCGGCGCCGGACAGTCCGGCGCCGACCTGGCCATGGAGACCGTGGCGGCCGGCCACGAGACCTGGCTGTCCGGGCCGATTCGCAGCGAGATCCCCGTCGACATCGGCACGTTCCGCTTCCGTCGTGCCTTCCCCGTGCTGTGGTTCGTGTGGAACCACGTGCTCACCACGCGCACACCGATCGGTCGCCGCGCCCGGCCGAAGGTGCGCAACGGCGCCGCTCCGCTCGTGCGCGTCAAGTCGAAGCACCTGCGCGCCGCCGGCGTCCACCACCTGCCCGCGCACACGACGTCGGTCGACGACGACGGTCTGCCGATGCTCGAGGACGGCACGACGGTCGACGTCACGAACGTGCTCTGGTGCACCGGCTACCGCCAGGACTTCTCCCTCGTCCGACCGCCCGTGACGGGCCCCGACGGCTGGCCCACCGACGACGGCGGCGTGATGCGCGACGTGCCGGGTCTCTACTTCATGGGCCTGCTGTTCCAGCGCGGGTTCTACTCGATGCTGATCGGCGGCGTCGGGCGCGACGCCGAGCGGATCGCCGGCCATGTCGCGACGTACGTCGAGGGGCTCACGTCGAGCCGTGGCGAGCCGGTGAGCGTCGTCCGGAGTGCTTAGCGGGTGGCTTACTTCCTCGCAACGCGAGCAGGTGAGCCTCGTCCGGGGTGCGTAGCGGCAAGGCGGAGGAGCGAAGGCGTCCATCAAGCGAAGCGGGACGTCGAGCGACGACAACGCAGCCGATGCGTGCCCCGGGCGGGGCTCACTTCGTCGCTTCCATCATCTGTCGCAACTCCTTCTTCAAGTCCGAGATCTCGTCGCGCAGGCGGGCGGCGACCTCGAACTGCAGCTCGGCCGCGGCGCCCTTCATCTGGTCGGTGAGGTCCTGGATGAGCTGGGCGAGGTCGGCGCTGGGCAACCCGATCAGGCCGTGTTGACGCGCCTCGGCCGCCGCGTCACCGAGGACCGGTGTGGGCGACTTCTTGCGGACGCCGCCGGCGCGGCCCTTGGCCTCGGTGCCGGCCCAGGTCTCGAGCAGCGCCTGCGTGCTCTCGTCCTCACGGGCGAGCATCTCGGTGATGTCGGCGATCTTCTTGCGCAGCGGCTGCGGGTCGATGCCGTTGGCCTCGTTGTAGGCGACCTGCTTGGCACGGCGCCGGTTGGTCTCGTCGATGGCGGACTCCATCGAGGGGGTGATCCTGTCCGCGTACATGTGCACCTGGCCGGAGACGTTTCTCGCGGCACGGCCGATCGTCTGGATCAGCGACTTGTCGGAGCGCAGGAAGCCCTCCTTGTCGGCGTCGAGGATGCTCACCAGCGAGACCTCGGGGAGGTCGAGGCCCTCACGCAGGAGGTTGATGCCCACCAGCACGTCGTAGTCGCCCAGGCGGAGGTCGCGGAGCAGCTCGACGCGCTTGAGGGTGTCGACCTCGGAGTGCAGGTAGCGGGTCCGGATGCCGGCGTCGAGCAGGTAGTCGGTGAGGTCCTCCGACATCTTCTTGGTGAGCGTCGTGACCAGGACCCGCTCGTTGCGGGAGGTGCGCAGGTTGATCTCGTGGATGAGGTCGTCGATCTGGCCCTTGGTCGGCTTCACGATGACCTCGGGGTCGATCAGACCGGTCGGGCGGATGATCTGCTCGACCACGTGCGGGGGCATCGAGCCGCCGACCTTGTCGAGCTCGTAGTTGCCCGGCGTCGCTGACAGATAGATCGTCTGGCCGATCCGCTCGAGGAACTCCTCCCAGCGCAGCGGCCGGTTGTCCATCGCGCTCGGCAGCCTGAAGCCGTGGTCGACCAGGTTGCGCTTGCGGGACATGTCGCCCTCGTACATCCCGCCGATCTGCGGGACGGTCACGTGCGACTCGTCGATGACGAGGACGAAGTCCTCCGGGAAGTAGTCGAGCAGGCAGTTGGGGGCGGTCCCCCGAGCACGCCCGTCGATGTGCATCGAGTAGTTCTCGATGCCCGAGCACGACCCGACCTGCCGCATCATCTCGACGTCGTACGTCGTGCGCATCCGCAGCCGCTGCGCCTCGAGCAGCTTGCCCTGCTTCTCGAAGGCCGCCAGCTGCTCCTCGAGCTCGCGCTCGATCCCGTTGATCGCCCGCTCCATGCGAGCGGGGCCCGCCACGTAGTGAGTCGCGGGGAAGACGTGGAGCTCCTCGTCCTCGGTGAGCACCTCGCCGGTGACCGCGTGCAGGCTCATCAGGCGCTCGATCTCGTCGCCGAAGAACTCGACGCGCACGGCGTGCTCCTCGTAGACCGGGAAGATCTCGAGGGTGTCGCCCCGCACCCGGAACGTGCCGCGGGTGAAGGACATGTCGTTGCGCGTGTACTGGATCTCCACCAGCCGGCGCAGGATCGAGTCCCGGTCGTGCTCCTCGCCGACCCGCAGGCGGAGCATGCGGTCGACGTACTCCTGCGGTGTGCCGAGACCGTAGATGCAGGAGACCGTGGCGACCACGATGACATCGCGCCTGGTGAGCAGGCTGTTGGTCGCCGAGTGGCGCAGCCGCTCGACCTCCTCGTTGATCGAGGAGTCCTTCTCGATGTAGGTGTCGGTCTGAGGCACGTACGCCTCGGGCTGGTAGTAGTCGTAGTAGGAGACGAAGTACTCGACAGCGTTGTCGGGGAAGAGCTGGCGCAGCTCGTTGGCGAACTGCGCGGCGAGGGTCTTGTTGGGCTGCAGCACGAGCACCGGACGCTGCACCTGCTCGGCCACCCACGCGACGGTGGCGGTCTTGCCGGTGCCGGTGGCGCCGAGCAGGACGACGTCCTTCTCGCCGTCCTTGAGCCGGCGCGAGATCTCCTTGATCGCAGCAGGCTGGTCGCCGCCGGGCTGGAAGTCGGAGATCACCTCGAGTGGGGCGACACGCCGCTCGAGATCGGTCACTGGTCGCATGGGATCGAGCCTACGGGGGCCCACCGACAGTCCCGCTAGCCTGTGACCGTGCAACGGCCCTCCCTGATCCCGGTCGACCGGCTGGCGTCCATCCTGCGGCGGACGCTGCTGGTGTTCTTCGGGGTGCCGATCCTGCTGGCCGTGGTGATGAGCCTGGTCGACGCCTACCGCAGCCGCGGTCGTCGACCGAAGCCGTTCCCGACCACCCCGCCGCGCACCACCACGGTCGGCGAGGGCGAGATCACGACGTACACCTTCGGCAAGGACCTGTACGCCGACATGCTCGCCGCCATCGAGGGCGCCCAGCGGCAGATCCTCTTCGAGACCTACATCTGGAAGGCCGACCTCACCGGCGAGCGGTTCAAGCACGCCCTGATCGCCGCGGCCGAGCGCGGGGTCGACGTCTACGTCATCTTCGACAGCTTCGGCAACCTCGTGGTCCCGCCGCGGTTCAAGCGCTTCCCCTCGACGGTGAAGGTGCTGCGGTTCCCCGTGTACGCCGCCGGGCTGCGGTTCTTCGACGTGACCCGCTACGGCCGCGACCACCGCAAGATCCTCGTGGTCGACGACGCGGTCGGGTTCGTCGGCGGCTACAACGTCGGGTCGGCGTACGCCTCCGAGTGGCGCGACACGCACGTACGGATCACCGGCCCCGGCGTCTGGGACCTGAAGCGCGCGTTCGCCGACTTCTGGAACCTCAACCGCCGCAAGCGGTTCCGCAGCAGCGAGCGGCCCCTGCTGCTGGAGACGTCGTCGGTGTGGGAGCCGACGATCAGGTTCCACCGCAACGTGCCGCGGCTGTGGATGTTCCCGATCCGGTCGATGTACCTCGAGGCGATCACCCGCGCGTCCGAGCGCATCTACCTGACGACCGCGTACTTCCTGCCCGACCAGGACTTCGTCGACGCGCTCAAGGACGCGGCGCAGCGCGGCGTCGACGTGCGGATCCTGATCCCGCTGAAGTCCAACCACATCGTCACCGACTGGATCTCGCGCGGCTACTTCTCCCAGATGCTCGAGTCCGGCGTCCGCATCTTCCGCTTCACGGGTGCGATGATCCACGCCAAGTCGGCGACCGTCGACGGCACCTGGGTCACGGTGGGCACCGCCAACATCGACCGGCTCAGCCTGACCGGCAACTACGAGATCAACGTCGAGGTCATCGACGAGGCGTTCGCCGCGGTGCTCGAGGAGATCTTCGACCTGGACTCGTCGAACTCGCTCGAGCTCACCCGCAACGAGTGGGAGGCCCGCGACGTGCACCGCAAGTTCACGGAGTTCGTCCTCAAGCCCCTGCGCCCGCTGCTCTGAGCCCTGCCGCCGATCAGGGGTCTAACGGGGCAGGTGGGTCCGCGGGGCCATCCGCGGTCCGTGCCGCGGCCGGCGCGCGCCGGCCAGGAGGAGCAGCGTCACGACCCGGTTGCGATGCGGGCGGTAGGGCTCGAGGAACGCGGCGAGCTCGCCGTCGTCCCACGGCTCCCCCGTGATCGCCCAGCCGACGTCCTTGGCGACGTGGTAGTCGCCGAAGCTGACCGCATCGGCGTCGCCGTGCGCCCGCTGCCGCACCTCCGCCGCGGTCCAGACCCCGATGCCGGGCAGGCTGGTGAGCCGCCGCTCGACCTCGTCGCCCGGCAGGCCGATCGTGCGCTCGAGGCTGTCGGCGACGCGGGCCGCGGTGACGACCGCCCGCGAGCGCGCGGGGTCGACGGGGAGGCGGAGCCACTCCCACGACGGGATCGTGCGAAGCCGCTCGGGGTCGGGCTGGACGAAGAGTCGCTCGTGGGGGCCGGGTGCCCGCTCGCCGTACCGCTGGACGAGGCGCCGGAAGCCCGCGAACGCCTCCTGACCGGTGACCTTCTGCTCGATGACGGCCGGGACGAGTGCCTCCATGACGAGGCCGCCGGCGCCGACACGCACCTCACCGACGACCCGCGCCGCGTCGGCGAGCACGGGGTGGTCGGGGGTGAAGCCGGTCGGGTCGTCATGCTGGCCCAGCAGGCCGGGGACGGAGTCGAACGCCCAACGCGCGCCCGGGCCCCACGCCTCGCCGTGGACGGTGCCGTCCGGGTCCTGGTGCAGCACGAGTGCCGCGGCGCCCTCGGGAGTGCGCAGGCCACGCCAGTGCCGGGCCCGCTCCCCCACGCCCTCGAGGCGGTACGTCGGGTCGCCCGGCCCGCGCCGGCGACCCAGCAGCATCCGCCCGAGACCGACCGGGTGCGCCAGTCGCCACGTGCGGGTCAGGCTCGTCTCCACGCGGCGACGGTACGTGACGGCGCCGACGGCCACCGAACCATCGCGGCACCGTCGGTGGCCGGTGGGATGCTCGTCGGGTGCTGCTCGCTGACCTGGTCGCCACCTCCGCCGCCGTCGCCGCCACGCGGTCTCGCAAGTCGAAGACCGCCGCCCTCGCCGAACGGCTCGCGGTCGCCACGCCCGACGAGCTGGAGGTCGTCACGTCCTACCTGGCCGGCTCGCTGCTGCAGCGGCGTACCGGCCTGGGCTGGCGCTCACTCGCCACGCTTCCGGAGCCGGCGGATGCGCCGACCCTGACCGTGGCCGAGGTGGATGCGGCGTTCGACCGGATGGCCGCACTGTCCGGCCCGGGCTCCGCCGCCGCGCGCACCGCGGCGGCCGAGCAGCTCTTCGGCCGCGCCACCGCCGACGAGCAGGCCTGGCTGCGCGGGATCGTCACGGGCGAGGTCAGGCAGGGCGCTCTCGACTCGCTCGTGCAGGAGGCGCTCGCGGCGGCGGCCGGCGTGCCTCTCACGGCCGTACGCCGCGCGGCGATGCTCGCGGGCTCGACCGTCGCCGTCGCCGCACGCGCCTTCGCCGGGGAGGACGCGCTGGACGAGGTCGGTCTCGAGGTCGGCCGACCGGTGCTGCCGATGCTCGCCTCGAGCGCACCGACCGTGGCCGAGGCGGTCGCGAAGGTGGGCGGTCCGGTGGCCGTCGACACCAAGCTCGACGGCATCCGCATCCAGGTCCACCGCGCCGGCGACGACGTGGTCGTCGCGACCCGCACGCTCGACGACATCACCCACCGGCTGCCCGAGGTGGTCGACCTGGTGCGCTCCCTCCCGGCCGACCGGCTCGTGCTCGACGGCGAGGCGATCTCGATCGGTGACGACGGCCGCCCCCGCCCGTTCCAGGAGACCGCGTCGCGCACGGCCACCCGCGACGGCTCGGGGGTGCGCGTGTCGGCGTACTTCTTCGACCTGCTGCACCGCGACGGCCGCGACCTGCACGACGAGCCACTGTCCGAGCGCCTCGCCGAGCTGGACGATCTGGTGCCGGAGGCGAGCCGGGTCGCCAGGGTCATGACGGAGGACCCGGCGACCGCCGAGGACTTCGCGGCGGACGTGCTGAGGGCGGGCCACGAAGGAGTCGTGGTGAAGAGCCTGGCCGCTCCGTGGGAGGCCGGCCGTCGTGGTGCCGGCTGGATCAAGGTCAAGCCCGTGCACACGCTCGACCTCGTCGTGCTCGCCGTCGAATGGGGCTCCGGCCGCCGCCGCGGATGGCTCTCCAACATCCACGTCGGCGCCCGCGACCCCGGGACCGGCGGCTTCGTCATGCTGGGCAAGACGATGCAGAGTCCCCAAATGACTGAAGGCTGGGTGCCGGTCGGCAAGACGTTCAAAGGGATGACGGACGAGATGCTGGCCTGGCAGACCGAGCGGTTCCAGGAGCTGAAGATCGATGACAATGGGTGGGTCGTCACCGTCCGCCCCGAGCAGGTGGTCGAGATCGCCTTCGACGGCGTGCAGCGGTCCAGCCGGTACGCGGGCGGGGTAGCTCTGCGCTTCGCCCGGGTCGTCCGCTATCGCGAGGACAAGAGCCCGGCTGAGGCCGACACCATCCAGACGCTCCAGGCGATGCTCGGCCCCTGACCCCCGCCTGTCGCCAAGTAAGTGGTGGCAAGTGCCGGATCCGAAGCGGGCTGACCTGCCACTTGCCACCACTTAGTCCCAACGACGTCCCTGGACCTAGAAGTCGGTCGCTGTGATCCCGAGTTCGGCCCACATACGGTCGCGTTCTGCCTCTGGCAGGAACTCGACGTCGTACTCGCCATCACGGCCCACATCCGGCGCTCCGAGCCAAACGAACTTGCCGGCGTGCATCTCGCGGACGTAGGTCCATGGCGGATAGTCCTCGACCGAGCGCTCGCGGCGACCATCGGACCACACCACCACGAGCCACACCCAGGGCTGCTTCCGCAGCGGGTTGGCGAGCGACCGAAAGTGACCGAGACTCGTCGCGACGTGTCCCATCACCTGACCATCGCGGCGGAGAACGAGACAGCCTCGGTCGAACCGCGCGATATCCAGCGCGGTGTCCCCATCGGTCACGTCGTCTCCTCCGCCATCTTCGTCCGCTCAGACCTCGCCGGCGATCATGCCGCATCGCGCATGTCGACACTTCGTCACCACTCGGCAAGACGTTCAAGGGCATGACCGACGAGATGCTGCGCTGGCAGACGGAGCGGTTCACCGAGCTGGCCACGGACGGCACGGACGGATGGGTGGTGAACGTCCGCCCGGTGCAGGTCGTGGAGATCGCCTTCGACGGCCTGCAGCGCTCGACGCGCTACCCCGGCGGAGTCGCTCTGCGGTTCGCCCGGGTCGTCCGCTACCGCGACGACAAGACGGCGGAGCAGGCCGACGCGATCGAGACGGTCCGGGCGATGCTCGCTCCCTGACGTTCTGTCACACCTGTGCAACTCCGAGTTGCACAGGCCGTACTCTGACGCTATGACGAGTCGCCCCACGTCGATCGACGGACGCCGCTCGACCGCGGCCGCGCGCCGCAAGGCGCGCGAGAGCGAGATCATCGCGGCCACGCGGCAGCTCTTCGACGAGCGCGGCGTCCGCGACGCCCAGATCGAGGACATCGCCCGTGCTGTGGGGATCAACCGGGCGATCGTCTACCGGCACTTCACGGGCAAGGAGGAGATCTTCGCGCTCACGCTGGTCGAATACCTCGACGAGCTGCGGGCGCTGCTGGCCGAAGCGCAGGAGAGCGCCGCGACGGCCCACGACCGGCTCGCCGCCGCCGTCGGCGCCTTCGTGGAGTACGGCGTCGCCCACCCCGCCTTCACCGACTGCGCGCTGACGCTGATGCGCCGCAACTGGTCGGAGCTGCTCGACGAGATCTCCGAGAGCGCCCTGCTCCGACTCGGCCGGGCGATCACGGGGTGCCTGTCGATCATGGTGGCGATCCTCGAGGACGGCAATGCGACCGGCGACTTCCACGTCGCCGACCCGACCTTGCTGGCCAACACGCTCTACGCGAGCGGGCTCGGCACGCTCCAGCTCGCCCGGGTCGGCATCCTCGTGACGGAGGCTGCGCCCGGCGTCCCGCGGGTCGGCGAGGTCTCCGTCGAGCAGGTGCGCGACCACCTGGTGACCGCGGCACTGGCGGTCACACGCTGATCAGTGCTTGCGCGGCTTCCCGTGCTTCCCGTGCTTGCCGTGCCGGGCCGCGGCGTGCGGCTTCGCCTTCACGGGGCGGTGATGCGTCGCGTGAGGTCTCGGCGCGACTCGCCTCGCAGCAGCCCGCGTCGGCGCCGCCTGCGTCGGCCTCGCTGCGTGGGCGGACACGGACGCCGACGTCGAGCTCGACGAGCTGAGGCCCACCTGGGGAACGGCATCCGCCTGCGCGGCCGCCGTCGGGCGCCCCGCGCCCTGGCTCGCGATCATCCACACGACGAATGCCATGGCGGCCGCCGCGGTCGCCACGCCCAGCCACCGCCGACGGACGGCTCGGCGCGGGGCCGGGAGTGCCGCGAACGCGACCGTCGAGCCGACAGCGGCACGGGCAAGCACGGCTGTGGTGGCGGCATCCGCAGGGCGCCGGCGCGGGTCACGTGCGGTGAGGCGGCGCACGAGATCGCGGACCGGGTCGGGGACCGTCCGGGGCAGGGTGGGCACGTCCTCGTTCAGGTGTGCCATCACGGTCGCGACCTGTGTGTCGCGCCGGAGGGGACGGATGCCCGTCAGGCACTCGTAGGCGACCAGACCGAGCGCGTAGAGGTCGGAGAGCGGGGTCGCGCCAGCGCCACCGGCCTGCTCCGGACTGATGTAGTCGACGGTGCCGACGATCGTCCCGGTCAACGTCACCGGCTCGGCGTCGTGACCGCGGGCGATGCCGAAGTCGATGAGCGTCACGGCGCCGTCGGACCGGACCAGGATGTTGCTCGGCTTCACGTCGCGATGGACGATGCCGGCGCCGTGGGCGACCGCGAGCGCGTCGGCGAGCTGCGCCACGATCTCCATGACGCGGTCCGGCGACATCGGGCCCTGCTCCTCGAGCACTCGGCGCAACGGCATGCCGTCGACGTACTCCATGACGAGGAAGGGCGCGGCCTCGCCGCCGGTCTCGTCCTCGCCGAAGTCGTGGACGCGTGCGATGCCCGGATGCGCGAGGAGCGCCGCGAGCCGGGCCTCGATCCGGAGTCGTGCGCGGGCGTCGTCATCTGCTCCCGGCCGCATCCGCTTCACGGCGACGTCGCGGTCGAGCACTCGGTCGTACGCGCGGAACACCGCCCCCGACCCGCCGGCCCCGATCTGCTCACGCAACTCGTAGCGGCCGGCGACCAGCGCCCCCTCGACGTCTCTCACAGGGGCGCCGGTACCCCTCGGAGGCAGGCGACGAACGCCACCGGCGACCCCGGCCGGAACCCCGGTCCCTCAGCGCTCGAGGATCGCGACCACGCCCTGGCCGCCGGCCGCGCAGACCGAGATCAGCGCACGCCCCTCGCCCCTCTGCGCGAGCAGCTTCGCGGCGTTGGCGACGATCCGGCCACCGGTCGCGGCGAACGGGTGCCCCGCGGCCAGCGACGAGCCCTTCACGTTGAGCTTGGCCCGGTCGATCGACCCCAGCGGCGCGTCGAGTGCGAGGCGCTCCTTGCAGAACACCGGGTCCTCCCACGCCTTCAGCGTCGAGAGCACCTGCGAGGCGAACGCCTCGTGGATCTCGTAGAAGTCGAAGTCCTGCAGCGTCAGGCCGTGGCGGGCGAGCATCCGCGGGACGGCGTACGCCGGGGCCATGAGCAGGCCCTCGCGACCATGGACGAAGTCGACCGCGGCGACCTCGGAGTCGACGAAGTACGCCAGCGGCTCGACCCCGTGCTCCCTGGCCCAGTCCTCGGAGGAGAGCAGCACCGCGGACGCGCCGTCGGTGAGCGGCGTCGAGTTCCCGGCCGTCATCGTCGCGGCCGCGCCCTTGCCGAACACGGGCTTGAGCTTCGCGAGCTTCTCGACCGATGAGTCGGCCCGCAGGTTGTTGTCGCGCTCCAGCCCGCGGTACGGCGTCACGAGATCGTCCTGCCACCCGTCGTCGTACGACGCCGCGAGGTGCTGGTGCGACGCGACGGCCAGCTCGTCCTGAGCCTCACGGGTGATCTGCCACTCGAGCGCTGTCAGCGCCTGGTGCTCGCCCATCGAGAGGCCGGTGCGCGGCTCGCCGTTGGACGGGATTGCGAGCCCGATGTCACCGGGACGGATCGAGGCGAGGACGGCGAGACGGTCCTTCATGGTCCGGGCGTTGTTGAGCTTGATGAGCTTCTTGCGCAGCCTCTCCGAGATCGCGATCGGCGCGTCGGAGGTGGTGTCGACCCCACCGCCGACACCCGCCTCGATCTGGCCGAGCGCGATCTTGCCGGCGATGTAGTTGATCGCCTGCAGCCCCGTCCCACACGCCTGCTGCAGGTCGACGGCCGGGGTCTCGGGGGCGAGCCTGCTGCCCAGCACCGACTCGCGGACGAGGTTGAAGTCGTGGCTGTGCTTGAGCACCGCACCCCCGGCCACCTCGCCGAGCCGCTCGCCCTCGAGGCCGAAGCGGGCCACGAGGCCGTCGAGCACGGCCGTGAACATGTCCTGGTTCGACGCGGTCGCGTAGGCGCCGTTGGAGCGCGCGAACGGAATCCGGTTGCCGCCGAGCACGGCGACGCGACGGGTGGACCCACCGTTGGGAGCTGTCATGCGCTCATCCTTGCCTCGCGTGCGGGCGGAGTGAAGGGTATGAGAGGGAGACCACGAAATGTGGACACTGAGTTACACCTCTAGTTACATCTTGTGCACAGGCAGACGCCACTGACGAAGGACGGACATGAGCGACAAGTACCTCAGCTTCACGCAGAGCCAGATCGGCAGACTGCTCGTGAAGAACCTCGGGCTTCCGGACCCGGTCGAGCTCGAGCGGTACGCCGCCGGCGACCCACTCGTCAACGGCGCCGTCCTCCTCGGCGGCAGCGGACGGCTGGTCGAGTCGCTGCCGGGCCTGCTCGGTCCGCTCGGCATCGCGACCGACGACGCCCGGGCCGACGGCGTCCGCTACAAGGGCCTCGTCTTCGACGCCTCCGGCCTCACCTCGCCCGGCCAGCTCGAGGCGTTGCGAGACTTCTTCACCCCCGTGCTGCGCTCGCTCGAGCGCTGCCCGAGGGTCGTGGTGATCGGCACGCCGCCCGAGCAGGTCGCGGGCGAGGAGCGGATCACCCAGCGTGCGCTCGAGGGATTCACGCGCAGCCTCGGCAAGGAGATCGGCCGAGGCGGCACCGTGCAGCTCGTCTACGTCGCCGAGGGAGCCGAGGCCGCTGCCACCTCGACGCTGGCGTTCCTGCTCTCCCCCAAGTCCGCCTACGTCTCCGGCCAGGTGGTCCGCATCGGCGCCCACGGCGCGAAGACGGCCGAGCCGGTCAGCGACTGGACGCGGCCCCTGACCGGCAAGGTCGCCCTCGTGACCGGCGCCAGCCGCGGCATCGGCGAACAGATAGCGCGCGTGCTCCACCGCGACGGTGCGACGGTCGTCGGCGTCGACGTGCCCCAGGCCGCGGACGGCCTGGTCAAGCTCATGAACGAGCTCGGGGGTGACTGGTTGACCCTCGACATCACCGCCCCCGACGCGCCCCAGCGGATCGCGCAGCACCTGAAGGACAGGCACGGAGGCGTCGACATCGTCGTTCACAACGCGGGCATCACCCGCGACAAGAAGCTCGCGAACATGGACGCGGACCGGTGGACGTCGGTCATCGACGTGAACGTGGTCGCGCCCGGGCGGATCACCGCCGAGCTGCTCGCGCAGAAGGTCGTGAACCCGAACGGCCGGATCGTCGGCGTGGCCTCCATCGCGGGCATCGCCGGCAACGTCGGCCAGACCAACTACGCCGCCTCGAAGGCCGGCGTGATCGGCCTCGTCGACTCGCTCGCCGACGAGCTCACCGACGGCATCACGGTCAACGCGGTCGCGCCCGGCTTCATCATCACGCAGATGACCGCGGCCGTGCCGTTCGCGACCCGCGAGGTCGGTCAGCGTCTCAATGCGATGGCGCAGGGCGGCCTGCCGGTCGACGTGGCCGAGACGATCGCCTGGTACGCCAACCCCGGCTCGACGGCCGTCAACGGCAACGTCGTGCGGGTCTGCGGCCAGATGATGCTGGGCGCCTGACGTGACGGGCACCGAGGACACGCGGGTCGTCAGCGGCGAGGGCGGGATCGGCACGCTGCTGCGGGCCGCGCTGCCGTCCCTGCCCGGGATCGGGTCGCTGCCCGGCGTACGCAAGAGCGGTAGGCGGTTCGACGGCCTGAGCGTCACCCGGCCGCCGGTCACGGTGGAGCGCGACCACGTGGAGGCGTACGCCGGCGTCTGCGGCTTCCCGGCCAAGGACACCGTGCCGCCGACGTACCCGCACCTGCTCGCCTTCCCGCTGCACATGGCCCTGATGACGGACCCGACGTTCCCGGCGCCCGCCATCGGCACGGTCCACCTGGAGAACTCCCTGACCCAGCACCGTCCCGTCCGGGTCGGCGAGACGCTCGACGTCGCGGCGTCGGTGGCGCCGCCGAAGCCGCACCCGAAGGGGCAGGTGTTCGAGTTCGTGACGACCGTCCGTGCAGCCGAGCCGGACGGAGCGGGTGAGATCGTGTGGGACTCGACGTCGACGTACCTGCGGCGCGGTGCCGGCGACGCCGGCGCGAGCTGGGGCACGGAGTTCCCCGACGTCTCCCCCGGCGCCACGGTGTGGCGGCTGCCGGCCGACCTGGGCCGGCGGTACGCCGCCGTGTCGGGCGACTACAACCCGATCCACCTGTTCGGGCTGACCGCGAAGGCACTCGGCTTCGACCGCCAGATCGCTCACGGCATGTGGACCCTGGCCCGGTCGGTCGCTGAGCTCGAGAACCGGCTGCCGGACGCCGTCCGCATCGAGGCGGCCTTCCGCAAGCCGGTCTTCCTGCCGGGCAAGGTCGCGTTCGGGTCGCAACCGCTCGACGACGGCTTCGCGTTCACGATGACCAAGCCCGAGTCGCACACGGTGCACCTGGTGGGGCGCACGACGTCGCTCTGATCCACCCGGCATGAGGACGCCGAGTCGGCGCATCCTCGCAGCCGAGTCTGCGAGGATGCGCCGACTCGGCGTCTCAGGGGTGCGAGGTTGCGCCGACTCGGCGTCTCAGCGCGGTGGACGGATGATGCCCTCCTGGGCGGCCGTCGCGACGAGCAGTCCGTCCTGGGTGAAGACCCGCCCGATCGACAGGCCACGACCACCCTGGGCGGACGGCGAGACCTGGTCGTAGAGCCACCACTCGTCGGCCCGGAACGGCCGGTGGAACCAGATGGCGTGGTCGAGGGAGGCCATCTGGATGCCGCCGAAGTCCGACGTGTGGGCCGCGAGCGAGGCGCCGAGCAGCGAGATGTCGCTCGCCCACGTGAAGGCGCCGAGGTGGATCTGCGGGTCGTCGGGCAGCCGACCGTTGATCTTGAGCCAGACGCGCTGCCGCGACGGGTGCGCGGGGTCCTCCTCCATGCCGCCTTGGAGCGAGTGGCCGACGGCGCGACCCTCGACGACCGCCCATTCCTGGGCCAGTCGCTGACCCTCGAGATCGGTGCGCCGGCGCATGCCCTTGAGGACGTCGACGCCCTGCTCCGGCGGCAGCACGTCGGGCATCACGTCCTGGTGCTCGAAGCCCTCCTCGTGCCGGTGGAAGTTGGCCGTCATGTAGTAGATCGACCGGCCGTGCTGCCGCGCCACGATCCGGCGGGTCAGGAACGAGCGTCCGTCACGGATCCGCTCGACGTCGTACACGATCGACTCGGAGGGGTCGCCCGGCAGCAGGAAGTAGGAGTGCATCGAGTGCACGAAGAACTCCTCGGGCACCGACCGCATGCCGGCCATCAGCGCCTGTGCGGCCACCTGCCCGCCGAACGACCGACCGCGGCCGTTGTCCTGGGAGTGCCCGCGGAAGAGGTCGTCGTCGATCGCCTCGAGGTCGAGGACGTCGACCAGCGCCTTCACCGCCTCCTCGCTCCCGGGCTGGATCAGGTTCACGGGATCACTCACGGAGTCGGCCTCTCGGGGTCGTCGCCGTCGTCGTCGAGGCCGGCCAGGAACCGCTCGAACTCACGTCCGAGCTCCTCACCGGTCGGGAGCGGCTGGTTCGGGGCGAGCAGGTTGGAGCCGGCGTCCTCGGCACGCTGGAAGGCGTCGTACTGGCGCTCGAGCGCGTGGACCACCTCGGCCACCTCCGCGTTCTCCTCGAGGTAGCCGGCGATCTCGGCATCACGGGTCGCCGCCTCCTGGCGGAGCGTCGTGAGGTCGATGGTGAGCCGGCCGGCAAGCTCGACCTGCTCCAGCAGCGCCACCGAGGCGTGCGGGTAGTCCAGCTGAGCGAGGTAGTGCGGGATGTGGGCGACGAACCCGACGGCGTCGCGACCCCAGTCGCCGAGCCGCAGCTCGACGAGCACCTGGGCGCTCGACGGGACCCGCAGCTCGCCGTTCCACGGGCTCTCGACGGTGACGAGGTCCGGGTTGTTGGCGTGGTGCGTCAGCGTCATCGGACGCGTGTGCGGCACCGCCATGGGCACCGAGCCGAGGCTGATGACCGTGTCGACCTCGAAGCGCTCGACGACGTCACGCACCGCCCGGGCGAACGCCTCCCAGCGGTTGTCGGGCTCCGGCCCGTGCAGGAGCAGGTACGGCGTCCCGCCGGTGTCGCGCAGCAGCCGTACGACCAGCCGCGGCGCCTCGTAGTCCTCGTAGTGGTCGCGTGCGAAGGTGACAGGCGGCCGCCGAGCCCGGTAGTCGTGGAACGCGTCGACGTCGAACGTCGCCACCACCGGCGCGGACACGGACGCCTCGACCATGTGCTGCGCGGCACGCACCGAGGCGTTGCCGGCGTCGAGGAACCCGTCGAGCACCTGCACCATGACGAGCGGGCCCTCGTGGTCGTCGAGCGCCGGCACGCTGTCGACGATGTGCACGAGCTTCGACTTCGCCACCCGGTCCTCCCTCGTCCTGTCGATCCGTGTCGCCCCTCGGTCGGGCCTCTGCCCGTCGTCGCGGCTCCTGAAGATGTTCCACATGGCGAAGCAGCAGCGCCGCGCGGGTCCACGATATTCCCCGCGCGGCGCTGCTCCGGACAGGCGTCAGGTGTTGGTCGTCGCGACCCGTCCGCGACCGACCCGGCTGCGGCGGTAGCCGTAGCTGAAGTAGATCACGAAGCCGATGATCATCCAGACGACGAACCGCAGCCAGGTCTCGAGGCTGAGGTTGATCGCGAGGTAGACGCAGATCAGGGCGGCCAGGATCGGCAGCCACGGGTTGAACGGCACCCGGAAGGGGCGCTCCAGCTCAGGCCGCGTGCGACGCAGCACCGGCACGGCGATCGAGACGAGCGCGAAGGCCGTCAGCGTCCCGATGTTGACCATCTCCTCGAGCTTCTCGATCGGGGTGAAGGCGGCGACGACGGCGACCAGGGCGCCGACCGTCAGCGTGATCCGGACCGGTGTGCCGGAGCGGGGACTGGTCCGACCGAAGTTGTGAGGCAGCAGGGAGTCGCGGCTCATCGCGAACAGCACCCGGATGGCGCCGATGATGAGGGTCATCACGACCGTCGTGAGACCGGCGACCGCACCCGCGGCGATCAGAGTGGCGAAGCCGTCACGCCCGACGTCGCGGAACGCGCTCGCCAGCGCGGCCTGGGTGTCGATCTTGTCGTAGCGCACCATGCCGGTGATGACGAGCGCGACGGCGACGTACAGCACCGTGCAGATGGCGAGCGAGCCGAGGATGCCGCGCGGCAGGTCACGCTGCGGGTTGCGGGCCTCCTCGGCGGTGGTGGCGACCACGTCGAAGCCGATGTAGGCGAAGAACACGACCGAGGCGGCCGAGATGATCCCGAGCACGCCGTACGTCTGCGGCGCCAGCCCGAACGCCCACTGGATGAGGGGCTGCGCGAGGCCGCTGGAGTCGACGGCGCCGGACCGCGGCGGCACGAACGGGTGGTAGTTCGAGCCGGTGATGTAGAAGAGCCCGGCGATGATGACGAACAGGACGATGAAGAGCTTGATCCCGACCAGCACGAGGTTGACGCGCAGCGACTCCTTGATGCCGACGGCGACGAGCGCGGTCAGCGCCACCACCAGCAGCAGGGCCGGCACGTTGACGTGGCCCCACGAGAAGTGCGCCGCGTCCACCGGGCCGATCGATTCGGGCCAGCCGAGCCCGATCTCGTCGAGCAGCGTGACGAAGTAGGTGCTCCAGCCCTGTGCCACCACCGAGGCGCCGAGCATCAGCTCCAGCACCAGGTCCCAGCCGATGATCCAGGCCACCAGCTCGCCCAGCGTGGCGTAGGAGAACGTGTACGCCGACCCGGAGACCGGGACCGTGGAGGCGAACTCGGCGTAGCAGAGGGCCGCCAGGCCGCAGCAGATGCCGGCCAGCACGAAGGAGAACACCACCCCGGGGCCGGCGAAGTCGGCCGCCGCCTTGCCGGTGAGGGTGAAGATGCCGGCTCCGATGATCACGCCGATGCCGAACACGGTCAGGTCGATCGCGCTCAGCTTGCGTCTCAGCTGGAACTCGGGATCTTCCGTGTCCGCAAGGGACTGCTCGATCGACTTCGTCCGAAGAACGTCCATGGCCCATCAGTTTCACACGGATCGGGTCGTCAAACGCCTCAACATCGGTGACGGCAGTGCAGGATGGCGCCCATGAGGTGCCTCGCGACCCTGCTGAAGACCGGTTTGACCACCGGACTGACCGCCCTGCTGACGACCGGGCTCGCCCTGCCGGCAGACGCCAGCGGCACGTCCTGGATCCGTGAGGCGCAGCGTGACCTCAACGCGCTCCACTGCGACGCCGGGCCGGTGGACGGCCAGGTCGGAGCACACACCCGCTCGGCCGTCGTACGGCTGCAGTCACGGCACGGCCTGCCCACGAACGGCCGTCTGGACCGCCCGACGCGGCGGCTGCTGCGCTCGGGCGACGCGGACCGCTGCGACCAGCGGCCCGTGCCGCGGCACTCGGGATCGGGCCGGCGCGTCGTCATCAGCCAGGCCCAGAACTGGCTGTGGCTGGTGGCCTCCGGCGGCCAGGTCGTCGCTCAGGCGGGCATCGTGGACAACCCGGCCGTGCTGCACAAGGGCACCTGGCACACCGGGTCCTACTGCGGTCGACCGGCCCGGGTGCGGCTGAACCGGAGCGGGTCCTTGTGGCTCGACGACTTCGTGCGGTTCGCTCCGTGCGGCATCGGCTTCCACCGGATCCCGCGGCGCATGTCCACCGGGGCGCAGATCCACCCCGACTGGTACCTCGGCACCAACCTCGCCGGCGACTCCCACGGCTGCATCCGACTCTCCCAGCGCATGGCGGACCGGGTCTGGGACTTCACCGCGGGTCGTACGACGACCGTCAAGGTGCTCTGAGCTCTGCGGTGACTGCTGAGGAGATCGCCCTGCAGGCAGCCACCACCTTGATGCTCTGCCTGCTGGTGGGCGTGCTCTCCGTCGTCATCTCCGACCTGGTCGGTCGCTTCCTGCCGGTCCCGGCGGTCGTGCTGGAGATCCTGGGAGGCATCCTGCTGGGCCCGGCCGTCCTCGGGTTCGCCCACGACGACGTCGTGGTCTCGGCGTTCTCCGAGCTGGGGCTGGCGCTGCTGATGTTCCTGGCCGGCTACGAGATCCAGCTCCCCCGGGTGGCCGGTCCCCCGCTGCGCTCGGCTCTGTGGGGCTGGGCCGGCTCACTCCTGGTCGGCCTCGGCGCGGGCATCGTCATCGTGAAGACCTTCCGCCCCGAGGACGACCTCACCGCGGGCCTCCTGGTGGGCCTGCTCTTCACCACGACGGCGCTCGGCACGATCCTGCCGATCCTGCGGGACACCGGCGACGCCGACACCCCGTTCGGGTCGTTCATCCTCTCCGCCGGCGCGATCGGCGAGTTCGGGCCGATCGTCGCGATCGCCCTGCTGCTCTCCGGCGACTCGGTCTGGCACACCGTCGTCGTGCTGATCGCCTTCCTCGTCGTCGCCGCGATCGTCTTCGGTCTGGCCCAGCACCGACATCCAGACCGCCTGACGCACCTGTTGCGGCGCACGCTCTCGTCCAGCGGTCAGCTGGGTGTCCGCACGGCGATGCTGCTGGTCCTGTTCATGGTCTGGGTGGCTGCCGAGCTCGGGCTCGACGTGCTGCTCGGAGCGTTCACGGCAGGACTGGTCGCCCGCTACTTCCTCTCGGGAACCGACGACGAGACCCACGAGGCCACCGTGGCTCGGATCGAGGGGGTCGGCTTCGGTCTGCTGATCCCGATCTTCTTCGTCGTCAGCGGCATCCGCTTCGACCTCGACGCGCTGCTCTCCGACGCGGGCGCCATGCTGCTGGTCCCGCTCGCACTGGTCCTCTTCCTGCTCATCCGCGGTGGGCCGACGCACCTCTCGCTGCGCGGCAGCCTGTTCGGTCGGGACCGGGTCGGCGCCGCGGTCTACGCCTCCACCGCGTTGCCGCTCATCGTGGTGATCACCGGGCTCGGGGTCGACGACGGCACCCTGCACCCTGCGACGGCCGCTGCGCTCGTCGGAGCCGGGATGCTCTCGGTCCTCATCTTCCCGCTGGCCGCGACACGGATCCGTGGCGGGCGGGTCGACGCGGGCGGCTTCCCGGACGAGTCGGACGCTCTGTAGTCCGGACGCCTAACGCTCGGCCGGGACCCGCGGGAGCTCGGCGAGCTCCTCGATGACGCCGAGGGCGATCGCCTGCGGCGTCAGCCCGATCCGCTCGAGGATCTTGGCGCGCTTGGCGTGGTCCAGGAACTGCTGCGGGATGCCGTGGATCCGGACGGGAGTGGTCACGCCGGCTGCACTGAGCTGCTGGAGGAAGACCGCGCCGACACCGCCGATCACGCCGTTGTCCTCGATGGTGACGACGAGTCGGTGCTCGGCGGCGAGCGCGACCAGCGCCTCGTCGAGCGGCTTGACCCAGCGCGGGTCGACGACCGTCACCCCGAGGCCCTGGGCGATGAGGCGCTCGGCGACTCCGATGCCGATCTCGGCCGTTGCGCCCGCGGCGACGACGAGCACGTCCTTCGGCCCGCTCCGCACGAGCACGTCGGCCGACCCGACCGTGCCGACGGCCGCGATGTCGTCGGGCGGCGGCCCCTTCGGGAAGCGCACCACGGTCGGCGCGTCCGCGACGGAGACCGCTTCGTCCAGCAGCTCGCGCAGCCGTGCCCCGTCCCTCGGCGCGGCGATGCGCAGCCCCGGGACGACCTGGAGCACCGACATGTCCCACATGCCGTTGTGCGACGCGCCGTCGTCGCCGGTCACGCCCGACCGGTCGAGCACGAACGTGACGCCGAGCCGGTGCAGGGCGCAGTCCATGACGATCTGGTCGAAGGCGCGGTTGAGGAACGTCGCGTAGATCGCCACCACAGGGTGCAGGCCGCCGAGGGCCAGACCTGCCGCCGACGTCGCGGCATGCTGCTCGGCGATGCCGACGTCGAAGGTGCGCTCGGGGAACCGGGCCTGGAAGTGGTGGAGCCCGACGGGGTGCATCATCGCCGCGGTGATCGCGACGACATCGGTGCGCCGCTCGCCGATGTGGACGATCTCGTCGGCGAAGACGTCGGTCCAGATCCGGGCCTTGGGGTGCTCGTCCCCGGTGTGGACGTCGAACGGTCCCGGGCTGTGGAACTGGTCGGCCTCGTGACGCTCGGCAGCGTCGTACCCGAACCCCTTGCGCGTGATCGCGTGCACGATGACCGGACCGCCGAAGCCCTTGGCGTTGGTCAGCGCCTGCTCCATGGCCGCGCGGTCGTGGCCGTCGACCGGGCCGACGTACTTGAGCCCGAGGTCCTCGAAGAGACCCTGAGGCGCGAGCGCGTCCTTGAGGCCCTTCTTGACCGCGTGGAGCACCTCGTAGGTCGCACCGCCGCCCGGCAGGGCGGGCAACCGGCGCTTGATGAGCTCGAGGACGCGCTCGTAGCGCGGGTTGGTCCGCAGGCTGGTGAGCGCGGTGGCGAGGCCGCCGATCGTGGGCGTGTAGGAGCGGCCGTTGTCGTTGACGACGATGACCAGCTTCGAGTCCTTGGCGATGGCGATGTTGTTGAGCGCCTCCCAGGCCATGCCGCCGGTGAGCGCGCCGTCGCCGATGACAGCGACGACATGTCGGTCCTCGCCGCGGATGACGTAGGCCTTGGCCAGGCCGTCGGCGTAGCTGAGCGAGGTCGAGGCGTGGGAGTTCTCGACGATGTCGTGGGGCGACTCCGCCTGGCTCGGGTAGCCCGAGAGGCCGCCCTCCTGGCGCAGTCGCGCGAAGTCACGGGCCCGGCCGGTCAGCATCTTGTGGACGTAGGCCTGGTGGCCCGTGTCGAAGACGATCCGGTCGCGCGGCGAGTCGAAGACCCGGTGGATCGCCATGGTCAGCTCGACGACGCCCAGGTTGGGGCCCAGGTGGCCGCCGGCCACTGCGGTCGAGGTCACGAGGAGGTCGCGGATCTCGGCGGCGAGCGCGGTGAGCTCGCTGTCGCTCAGACCGTCGAGGTCCCGGGGTGACGCGACCTGATCGAGAAGAGCCATAGGCGCGAGATTACCCGTCGCCGGGCCGGAACGACGCCCCGGCGGGCTCGTGCGGTGATCACCGTCACCGCCTCCATGCCGAGCGGCCCGCCGCAGCCCAGCACGGTGCGGCAGACTGGCGCCATGGCGAAGACCCTCACCCCCCAGCAGAAGCGCGTCGTCGGCGCCGCTGTTGCCGTCCAGCTGGTCATCGCGCTGCTCACGCTGCGCGACCTCTCCCGGCGGCCTGCGGAGAAGGTGCGCGGCCCGAAGTGGATCTGGCGCATCCTGGGCACGGCGAACACGGCCGGCTCGGCGACGTACTGGGTCGTCGGTCGACGACGCTGAGAGTCAACCCGCGAGGAAGCTGAACCGCACCTCGCGGAGCCCGTTGTCGACGTTGAGGTCGACCAGGCAGACCGACTGCCAGGTGCCGAGCGCGAGCCTGCCGCCGAGCACCGGGACGGTCGCGTACGGCGGCACCAGCGCCGGCATCACGTGCGAGCGGCCGTGCCCGCGGCTGCCGTGGCGGTGCCGCCACCTGTCGTCGCTCGGCAGCAGGTCGCCGAGCGCCGCGAGGAGGTCGTCGTCACTGCCGGCGCCGGTCTCGATGATCGCGATGCCGGCCGTCGCGTGCGGCACGAAGACGTGCAGCAGGCCGTCGCCGCGGCCTGCCACGAAGTCGGCGGCGTCACCGGTGATGTCGAGGACGACCTCACGGGCGCCGGTGCGGAACGAGCGCGTCTCGGAGTCCATGCGGCCCCATGGTAGGAGCCGGGGATCGGGCCCGTCCTCAGCAGTCGTACGGCCTGCAGGCGCTACCTGTGGGGAGGCAGCGCCTGCAGGCTTCGGGGGGTCCGGCTCAGGAAGCCGGGGCAGCGACGTCGTTGTCGGTGATCGTGACGCGGACGCGCGGGTTCTTGACCTTGACGGTCTTGCCGTTGAACTTCACGAAGAAGAACTCCGTGCCCTCGACCTCGGTGTCGTCGATGATCGGGACGACGAGGTCGGCGGTCTTGGTGCCGGGCTGCAGCACGAGGCGGCCCTTGACGGCCGTGAAGTCCTTGCCGCGGGTGGCCGACTTCGGCGCGGCCTGGGTCGCCCAGTTGAGCTTGAGCTTCTTCTTGGCCTTCTTGTTCAGGGTGACGGTGATGGTCGCCTGACCGGCACCCTCGTCGACGGTCACGGACGCGATCGACACCTTCGGCTTCTTCGGAGCAGCGCTCGCGGGGCCGGCGGTCGCGAAGGCGGAAAGAGCGAGAGCGGAGGCGCTGGCGATGGCCACGGTGGCCTTGGTGAGTGCGTTCATGCCCCGTACATGTCACGGCGTGCCCGCCCTGTTACGCGAGTGACCGAGAAAGCCCGAAGTGGTCTGGACCGGTCGCTCAGACCTGGGTGCCCTCGGGCCCGTGGCCGCCCTGCGGGTCCCGGCTGCCGCCCGCGCAGGACGCCGCCGGCTCCGGTGCCGTCTCGCCGTGGCCGAAGTCGGCGATGAACCGCGCCAACCGCTCGTCGTCGGCCCGGCCAAGCCGGAGCTGTCGCCCCCACACGGTGACGACGACAGGGGCTGGCAGTCCCGGGTACGGCGCCATGATCCCGTTCTGCGGGAGCTGCTTCTCCAGCGTCCGGACCGCGGAGGTGGAGATGGCGGGGTCGTAGGCGATCCAGACGGCACCGTGCTCGAGGTCGTGCACGGCGTTCTCGTTGCGCACCGGCACGTCGTAGACGCCGCACTCGAGCCAGACGGGTCGTGCGGCCCGCCGGCCGGGGGCGTCATCGGATAGGTGACGTCGCCCTCGGTGTGGGTGACGCGGAGGCCGGCGTACGTGATGACGGCGCCGAGCCCGGCGTCCGTGCGCTGTCCGCGGCGGCCCGGCCCGTCCTTCGTGAGCATCGGCATGGCAGCGGCACCGGCGACCAGCATCACGGCGACCGTCGCGGCGAGGACGACGGCGTAGCGCCGCCGGTTCGGCGGGGGCGGCGTGGGTCCGAGCGAGACGACTGACGGGGCGCCGACGGGATCACTCACCCAGCGCCTGCTCGACCCTCTGGACCTTGGCGGTCAGCTCCCCGGTGAAGCCCGGGCGGATGTCGGCCTTGAGGACGAGGCTGACCCGCGGAGTGTGCTCGGACACGACCTCGACCGCCCTCTTGACGACTGCCATGACCTCGTCCCACTCCCCCTCGACGTTCGTGAACATCGCATTGGTCTCGTTGGGCAGTCCGGAGTCGCGCACGACCTTGACTGCTGCGGCGACCGCTTCCGCGACGCCGCCGCTCTCGTCGGAGGTGGCCGGGGCGATCGAGAAGGCGACGAGCATGGCCCGAGCCTAGATCAGGGCGTGCCGGTCACCGGAAGGGCGTCGTGCGGGCGGCCTGGAGCAGGCGCTTCGGGGCGAAGGTCCCCCCGCCGTTCGCGCGCCACGGCCGACCCATCCACACGAAGGCGTCGACGACCGCGGCGAGGCGGGCATCCTGCCGCCGGGTGAGGTGGAGCGCCCTGCGGTGGCCGGTGACGTGGGTGGTCGGCGGGATTCCGAGCGTGATGCAGCGCCTCTCCCGCTTGGTGCGGCAGATCCCGACGGCGTGGAACCTCGGACGCGGGTACTTCCGGGCCGACTGCTGGTAGGTGAACGGCCGGCCGTTGTCGGCGGTGTCGAGCACCGCGTGCTTGCCGGGGTAGCCGGACCGAGCGAGTCGGGAGACGATCCGGGTGGCGTAGTCGACGTCGGCACCGACGCTCGTGTGGTGGGTGCCCCCGACGGCGAAGCCGCGTGTGTAGCGCACACCGGCGTCGACGAGGAGGCGTGTCGCGGTCGGGGCCTTCAGCCAGTCGGGCGCCCCCACCTCCAGGTAGACGGTGGTCCGCGGCAGGGTCGAGAGCCGCTGCGCGGCGTACCGCACGAGCGAGAGCCGGACCCCGCGGTCGACCGTGTGGCCGCTGGGCGCGTCGAGGGCGAGATCCGGCTCGAGGATCACCATCGCGCGGGTGTTGCCGATCGTGCGCGCGGCAGTGTCGATCCAGGTCCGGTACGCCGACTGCTCCTGCTGCGTCATCGGGATGTGGCGCCCCGCCTCGCGGTGCGGCCACTGGTGGAACAGCGCGAACTGCACGAGGGCGTTCGGGTCGCCGTGCTGCGTGTTGCGGATGTACTCGCCCAGGTGGTCGACGAGCTTGCCGAGGTCCGGATTGGCGAACCAGGCCGCGTGCGGGCGCAGTGCGACCTTCGCGAAGAGCCGCTTCTGACGGCCACGGGCATGGCGGTACGCCGGGTAGGTCCGGTCCCACGTGCCCGTGTAGAGGCCCCACCGGCCGGCCAGTGGATTCGTCGACGCCGCTCGAGCGGGCACAGCCGGCGCGAGTGCGAACGCGAGCAGTGCGGCCACGGATGCGACGAGGAGTCGGTGGATGACGGTGCGTCCGGTCATCTGGGGTCAGTATCCGCCGTACCGGCACCCACACCCCCTGTTTCACAACCTGGAACGGGCAGGCGGAAGGTGAGGTCTTCGCCGAAAGACGTCATACGCCCCGGCTGCCGGAGCAGCCAGGGCGTATGACGTCAGCCGAGGGATCAGCCGTTGAGCAGGTTCCGCAGGACGTACTGCAGGATGCCGCCGTTGCGGTAGTAGTTCGCCTCGCCGGGGGTGTCGATGCGGACGACGGCGTCGAACTCGACGCTCTTCTCGCCGCTGGCGGCCCGCACCTTCACGGTCTTCGGCGTGCGGCCCTCGTTGAGCTCGGTGATGCCCGAGATCGAGAACGTCTCCTCGCCCGTCAGGCCGAGCGACTCCGCGCTCTGACCCTCGGGGAACTGCAGCGGGATGACGCCCATGCCGATGAGGTTCGAGCGGTGGATCCGCTCGTACGACTCCGCGATGACCGCCTTGACGCCGAGGAGCGCGGTGCCCTTCGCGGCCCAGTCACGGGACGAGCCGGAGCCGTACTCCTTGCCCGCCAGGACGACCAGCGGGGTGCCGGCCGCCTGGTAGCTCTGGGACGCCTCGTAGACGCTCGTCACCGGGCCGTCGGTCTGGGTGAAGTCGCGGGTGACGCCACCCTCGGTGCCGGGCGCGATCTGGTTGCGCAGGCGGATGTTGGCGAACGTGCCCCGGATCATGACCTCGTGGTTGCCGCGGCGCGAGCCGTAGGAGTTGAAGTCACGCTGCTCGACGCCGTGCTCGGTGAGGTACGTGCCCGCGGGCGAGTCCTTCTTGATGTTGCCCGCCGGGCTGATGTGGTCGGTGGTGACCGAGTCGCCCAGCTTGAGCAGGACGCGGGCAGCCTCGATGTCGGTGACCGGCGACGGCGACTTGTCCATGCCGTCGAAGTACGGCGCCTTGCGGACGTAGGTCGAGTTCTCGTCCCACGTGAAGGTGTCCCCCGTGGGCGTCGGCAGGTTCTGCCAGCGCTCGTCGCCGGCGAACACGTCGGCGTAGCCCTTGGTGAACATGTCGGAGGCGATGGCCTGCCGGATGACGTCCTCGACCTCGGTCGGGGCCGGCCAGATGTCCTTGAGGAAGACGTCGTTGCCCTCGGAGTCGGTGCCCAGCGCGTCGTTGAACAGGTCGATGTCCATCGTGCCGGCCAGCGCGTAGGCGATGACGAGCGGCGGGGACGCCAGGTAGTTCATCTTGATGTCGGGGTTGATCCGCCCCTCGAAGTTGCGGTTGCCCGAGAGGACGGAGACGACCGCGAGGTCGTTCTCCTGCACCGCGGCCGAGACCTCGGGGATGAGCGGCCCGGAGTTGCCGATGCAGGTGACGCAGCCGTAGCCGACCAGGTTGAAGCCGAGCTTCTCCAGGTAGGGCGTCAGGCCGGACTTGTCGTAGTAGTCGCTGACCACCTGCGAGCCGGGCGCGAGGGTCGTCTTGACCCAGGGCTTGCGGGTCAGGCCCTTCTCGACGGCCTTCTTCGCGAGCAGCGCGGCGCCGAGCATCACCGACGGGTTCGAGGTGTTGGTGCACGAGGTGATCGAGGCGATCGTCACGGCGCCGTGGTCGAGCGTGAACGTCGTGCCGTCCTCGAGGGTGACCTCGATCGGGTCGCTGACCCGGCCGCCGTCCTTCGGAGCGGCGGAGAGGTGGTCGCTCGGCGCGGCCGAGCCGTTGGACTGCGCCGGGTCGTGGGAGGGCACGTCGGAGCCGGGGAACGACTCCTCGACCGCCTCGTCGTAGCCGGTGTTGTCCTGGATCGGTCCGGCGTAGTCGACCAGCGAGCCCCGGAAGGCCGTCTTCGCGTCGGTCAGCGCGACCCGGTCCTGCGGGCGCTTCGGGCCGGCGATCGACGGGACGATCGTCGACAGGTCGAGCTCGAGCTGCTCGGAGAAGCGCGGCTCGGCGGCCGGGTCGTGCCACAGGCCCTGCTCCTTGGCGTACGCCTCGACGAGCTTGAGCTGCTCGTCGCTGCGGCCGGTGAGCCGGAGGTAGTTGATGGTCTCCTCGTCGATCGGGAAGATCGCGATGGTGGAGCCGAACTCGGGGCTCATGTTGCCGATGGTGGCGCGGTTGGCCAGTGGGAGCGCGGTCACGCCGGCGCCGTAGAACTCGACGAACTTGCCGACGACGCCGTGCTTGCGCAGCATCTCGGTGATCGTGAGCACCAGGTCGGTCGCGGTGGAGCCCTCGGGCAGGTCGCCGTGGAGCTTGAAGCCGACCACGCGCGGGATGAGCATCGAGACGGGCTGGCCGAGCAGCGCGGCCTCGGCCTCGATGCCGCCGACGCCGAAGCCGAGCACGCCGAGGCCGTTGACCATCGTGGTGTGCGAGTCGGTGCCGACGCAGGTGTCGGGGTAGGCCTGGAGCTTGCCGTCGACCTGGCGCGTGAAGACCGTGCGGGCGAGGTGCTCGATGTTGACCTGGTGGACGATGCCGGTGCCCGGCGGGACGACCTTGAAGTCGTCGAAGGCGGTCTGGCCCCAGCGCAGGAACTGGTAGCGCTCCTTGTTGCGGTCGTACTCGATCTCGACGTTGCGGACGAACGCCTCGGGCGTGCCGAAGGCCTCGGCGATGACGGAGTGGTCGATGACCATCTCGGCCGGGGCGAGCGGGTTGATCTTCGACGCGTCGCCGCCGAGCTCGGCCGCCGCCTCGCGGAGCGTCGCCAGGTCGACGATGCAGGGGACGCCGGTGAAGTCCTGCATGATCACGCGCGCCGGCGTGAACTGGATCTCCTTGTCGGGCTCCGCGGTCTCGTCCCAGCCGGCGAGCGCCTTGATGTCGTCGGCCGTGATGTCGGCGCCGTCCTCGGTGCGGAGCAGGTTCTCCAGCAGGACCTTGAGGCTGTAGGGAAGGCTGGCGACGTCGAGCCCGTCGCCGGTCACGGCGTCGAGCCGGAAGATCTCGTAGGACGTGCCGTCCACGTCCAGGGTGCTCTTCGCACCGAAGCTGTCCTTGCTGGCCAACGCCTTCATCTCCTCTGTCGTGGGTCCTGCACGAGCAACGTCGACCCCATCCTGCCGCGCGCGGAAGTGGGGCCGAAAGTAAGGCTTGCCTTGCCGATGCGTCGCTGTTGTCTCGACGTCAAGATACACGATGTCGAGGGGAAACGCTGAACGGTCAGCCGCGCCGGTCGGCGAGGACCTCCGCATGCACGTCCAGCGTCGAGTGGAAGTGGTCCCCCGGCTCGGCGAACGGTCCGTAGACGACCAGCTCTCCGAAGCCGAGCTCCTCGGCCCGCCCCATCGCATCGCGGTAGGCCTCCACGGACGCCGTCGGACGGACCGTCCCGAAACCCAGCAGCAACGAGCGCCGCAGCGTCGCGGGATCGCGACCCTCGGCGACGCAGGCGTCCTCGAGCCGCGCCGACTGGTCGCGTACGGCGCCCCAGAACCCCTCCGGGTCGAGCACCGTCGATCCAGGGCCACCGTAGGTGTTCCAACCGTCGGCGTGCCGTGCCGCCAGGGCGAGCGCCCGCGGCCCGTGGGCGGCCAGCAGCAGGAACGGCCGGTCCACCCCGGGCGGGAGGGGCGCGGTCTCCACACCGGAGAAGGACATCCGTCTGCCGTTCCACTCCGCGGCCCCGCCCCAGACCGCCTCCAAACCCTCGACGACGTCGGCGAGACGGGCTGAGAGCTGCCCTCCCGTGACGTCCTCGTCGCGGTCGGCGAGGGCACAGCCCGGTGCGCCGGCGCCGAGCCCCAGCACGAGTCGTCCGCCGGAGACGTCCTGCACGGTCGCCGCCAGCCGCGCCAGCGCGACCGGCGAGTGCAGCGCCCCCGACGCGACCAGCGGGCCGAGCTCGATCCGGTCGGTCACGCCGGCCGCGGCCGCGAGGGTCGTGAACCCGTCGGCGAGCCACCCGCCGGCGGCACTCGGGTGGGTCAGGTGGTCGTAGACGTAGGCGGCGTCGTAGCCGAGCTCCTCCATCAGCGTGAAGTCCGCGGCCAGCTGACGCCACGGCCGGGTCTGCAGGACGACGACCCCGAGCCTCATCGGTTCACCCCTCGGTCGCGTCACTCGGGACCACCAGCGCGACGCACTCGACGTGGTGCGTCATCGGGAACAGGTCGAACGCTCGGAGGGCCGCCGCGCGGTATCCGTGCTCGGCGAAGATCGCCAGGTCGCGGGCCAGCGCCGCCGGGTCGCACGCGACGTAGGCGACCGCACGGGGCGATCGCGCCACGACCTCCTCGACGACCGCTCGCCGCGCGCCCTCGCGGGGCGGGTCGAGGACGACGAGGTCGAAGGACTCCGGATATGACGACAGGGCCGGGAGGACGTCACCGACCGAGCACTCCGCCGACGGCACGTTGCCCTGCGAGAGCGCCGACGCCTGGGCGTCTCCCTCGATCGCGACGACGCGGCCCTCGGATCCGACCCGATCGGCGAGGAAGGCCGCGAACAGGCCGACGCCGGCGTACAGGTCCAGCGCGCGCTCCCCCGGCCGCGGGTCGAGCAGGTCCAGCACCGTCGTCACCAGCGTCTCGGGCGCACCAGGGTGGACCTGCCAGAAGCCGTCGGTGGCCACCGTGAAGTCGCGGCCCAGCACGCGCTCGGTGACGGTGCCGGGCGCAGGCTCGCGGGCGTCGGTGCGCGCGATGAGGCAGTCCCCGACCGCGATGACGTCGTGGGAGCGGTGCAGCCGCATGGCGCGCGAGCCGTCGGCGGTGCGCGCGTAGGACTGCCGGGTGCGCCAGCGCAGCCCGTCCTCGTCGCCGGGGACCGCCTCGACCCGGGTCTCGAGCAGCGGGTCGGTGGGGTCGAGCCGGGCCAGTCGCACGAGCTGCTCGCGGATCACGGCGGCCTTGAGGTCACGCTGCGCGGTCGGCGAGACGTGCTGGAAGTCGCAGCCGCCGCACTTTCCCGGGCCGGCGTACGGGCAGGGCGGCACCACGCGGTCCGGCGAGGGCGCGAGCACCTCGACGGCGTCGCCGCGCCAGAACCGGTCGCCGTCGGTGCCCTCGGTGATCTCGACGACCACGCGCTCGCCGGGGACGGCATGGCGGACGAAGACGACCCGGGTCTCCGGTTCGCCCGTCGGCTCGTGTACTCCGCCGGTCGGGACGCGCGCGACGACGTGCCCTCCGTGCGCGATCGCACCGACCTCGACCTCGAAACGCTCCCCGATGCGCGAGCGGCCGCGGGGCTGCTTCGCCCGGGCATGACGGACGGGACGACGCTGCCTGCTGCTCACGCGCTCAGCCTGCCAGAGGACACGGACGGCGCTACAGGCGCGGTCGTCCGGTCAGCGACCGATCTGGCGACCGCGACCCGAGGAGACACCGTCGCGGTAGCTCGGACGCACCCAGTCCTCGGGCTTGTGCTCGATGGAGGACCGCAGCTGGTAGGGCACCGAGATGACCATGACTCCCGGCGTGAACAGCAGCCGGCCCTTGAGCCGCAGCGCGGTCTGGTTGTGGAGCAGCTGCTCCCACCAGCGGCCGACGACGTACTCCGGGATGTAGACGGCCACGACGCCCCGCGGGTTGGCCTTGCGGATGGCCGAGGCGTACTCGACGACCGGGCGCACGAGCTCGCGGTACGGCGAGTGCAGCACCTTCAGCGGGAGGTCGAAGTTGCGGTCGTCCCACTCCTGGAGCAGTCGCGCCGTCGACTCGTCGTCGATCGAGACGGTGACGGCCTCGAGGGTGTTCGGGCGTGTCGCGCGGGCGAACGCGAGGGCCCGGAGCGTCGGCTTGTGCAGCTTGGAGACGAGCACCATCGCGTGGACGCGGGTCGGCATCACCTTGTCCTCGTCACCCGCCGCGAGCTCCTCCTCGACACGGTCGTAGTGCTTGCGGATCCCCCGCATGAGCGCGTAGAAGAACACCATCGCGAGGATCGCGATCCACGCGCCGGCGAGGAACTTCGTCAGCAGCACGATGACGAACACGACCGCGGTCATGCCGAGACCGAAGGTGTTGATCAGCCGCGACCGGTGCATGCGCCGCCTGGCCGCCGGGTCCTTCTCGGTCTTCAGGTGTCGGGTCCAGTGCCGGATCATGCCCAGCTGGCTGAGGTTGAACGACACGAAGACGCCCACGATGTAGAGCTGGATCAGCCGCGTCGTCTGCGCGTCGAAGGCCTGGATCAGGATGATCGCCAGGATGGCGAGGAACAGGATCCCGTTGCTGTAGGCGAGTCGGTCGCCGCGCGAGCCGAGCGCCCGGGGCGCGAAGCCGTCGCGGGCGAGGATCGATCCGAGCACCGGGAAGCCGTTGAACGCGGTGTTGGCGGCCAGCACCAGGATGATGCCGGTCATCGCGACGACGAAGTAGAAGCCGGGCGGGAAGTCGTGGAAGACGGCCCGCGAGAGCTGCGCGACGACGGTGTGCTGCTCGTAGCTCGCCGGAAGCGGGTTGCCGCTGCTGTCGCGCAGGCGGCCGACGTCACCGGGGTCGACGTACTTCAGGCCCATCCGGTTCGCGAGCAGCATGATGCTCATCAGCATCGTGACGGCGATGCCGCCGAGCAGGAGCAGGGTGGTCGCGGCGTTGCGGCTCTTCGGCCTCCGGAACGCGGGGACGCCGTTGCTGATCGCCTCGACGCCGGTCAGTGCGGCACAGCCGGACGAGAACGCCCGCGCGAGCAGGAAGATCAGCGCGACCTGGGTGAGGGTGCCCTGGTGGTCGGCGTCCGGCACGACGGTGAGGCTGGCGCTCTCGACCGGGTGGAGCGTGCCGGCGGCGTCCTGGATGATGCCGAAGGCGCCCATGCCGAGGATCGCGACCATGAACCCGTAGGTCGGGATCGCGAAGAAGGTGCCCGACTCGCGCACGCCGCGCAGGTTCATCGCGGCGAGGACGATGACGAGGATCGTCGCGACCGTGGCCTCGTGGCCGTTGATGAACCCGATCGCCGAAGCGGCGTTCTGGACGCCCGAGGAGATCGACACCGCGACGGTGAGCACGTAGTCGACCAGCAGGGCGCTGGCCACCGTGATACCGGCGTTCGGGCCGAGGTTGACCGTGGCCACCTCGTAGTCCCCGCCGCCGGAGGGATAGGCGTGCACGTTCTGTCGGTACGACGCCACGACGGTCAACATGACCACCGCGACCGCGATGCCGATCTTCCACGACCACACGTACGCCGACGCGCCGGCCAGCGACAGCATGATGAAGACCTCGTCCGGGGCGTAGGCCACCGACGAGAGCGCGTCACTCGCGAACACTGGAAGCGCGATGCGCTTGGAAAGCAGCGTCTCCCCCAGCTGGGAGCTTCTGAGCTTGCGGCCCAGCAATATTCGCTTGGAGACGTCACCCACACCCACGAGCGGCAAGGCTACGGCACGTTGCGCCACCCGCCGCTGTCTGCGGATACGGTGGGCGCGTGCACGTAGTGATCATGGGGTGCGGCCGGGTCGGTTCGACGCTCGCCAGAAGCCTCGAGGACCGCAACCACACGGTCTCCATCATCGACAGCGAGCCGGACGCCTTCCGGCGCCTGGGACCGGGATTCAACGGGGACAAGATCACGGGGATCGGGTTCGACCAGGAGGTCCTGGAGAAGGCCGGCATCCGCCGGGCGGACGCCTTCGCGGCCGTCTCCAGCGGCGACAACTCGAACATCATCGCCGCGCGGGTCGCGCGCGAGAGCTTCGGCATCCAGCAGGTCGTCGCGCGGATCTACGACCCCGGCCGCGCCGAGGTCTACCAGCGGCTCGGCATCACCACGGTCGCCACGGTGAAGTGGACCGCCGACCAGGTCCTGCGCCGGCTCCTTCCCGCCGGGGCCGAGCCGGACTACCGCGACCCGTCGGGCACCATCCGGCTCGACCACGTGCCCGTCACGGACGTCTGGATCGGCCACCGGACCGTCGAGTTCCAGGAGCAGGCCCGCTGCCGCATCGCGTGGATCGACCGACTCGGCGAGGGCGTGCTGCCCACCCGTGACAGCGTCATCCAGGAGGGCGACCTGCTCCACATCGTGATGCGCGAGGAGAACGCGCAGCGCGCCTACCAGGTCTTCAACAACGGCCCCCAGGAGCACTGACATGAGGGTTGCCATCGCCGGAGCCGGCGCCGTCGGCCGATCGATCGCACGCGAGCTGATCACCAACGGCCACGAGATCCTGCTCATCGACAAGGACCCCGACTCGATCAAGCCCGAGCGCGTCCCCGACGCCGAGTGGCTGCTGGCCGACTCCTGCGAGCTCTCCTCGCTCGAGGAGGCCCGCCTCGACCGTTGCGACGTGGTCATCGCCGCCACCGGCGACGACAAGGTCAACCTGGTCACCTCGCTCCTCGCGAAGACCGAGTTCGGCGTGCCCCGCACCGTGGGCCGGGTCAACCACCCGAACAACGAGTGGCTCTTCACCGAGGCCTGGGGTGTCGACGTCAACGTCTCCACCCCGCGCATCATGTCCGCGCTCGTGGAGGAGGCGGTCACGGTCGGAGACCTGGTCCGGCTCTTCACGTTCCGGCAGGGCAACGCCAACCTGGTCGAGCTCACCCTTCCCTCGGACAGCCCGTACGTCGGCAAGCCGTCGGGCCTGATCCCGATCCCCGAGAACTGCGCGCTCGTGACGATCCTGCGCGACGGGATGGTCTACACCCCCGACCCCGAGCAGCCGGTCGAGTCGGGCGACGAGCTGCTGTTCGTCGTCCCGCCCGAGAGCGAGGACGGGCTCGAGCGCCTGCTCGCACCCAAGTCGCACGGCGGCTGAGCGCTCGGCGGCTGAGCCGCTCGGCGCTGGGTCGGTCGGCGCTGGGTCGGTCGGCGCTGGGTCGGTCGGCGCCTCATCACCCGGCGCGCCGCCAGGTGCGCTAGTCGGTGACGGGGCCCGACCTGTCGGGCTGCTGCTCGATGGGAGTCGCGTTGCGCGCCAGCAGCCAGACCATCGTCCCCCACGCCGCGATCCGCAGCGGCCAGCCGAGACCCAGCCGCAGCACACCGATGATGCCGACCGCGGTCGCGGTGTCGATCGTGCCGGCGTGGCCGAGCAGGTAGACCGGCCCCTGCAGCAACACGCCGACCGCGCCCGGCGCCAGGAACAGCCAGGTGAGCCGCGTGCACAGGCTCACGATCTGCTTGTCGTGGTGCCACGCCGTCGGGTCACCCGTCACCGAGCCCACCATGAAGCCGATGAAGGGCCAGCCCACGAGGCAGGACACCACCATCACGACCGTGTAGACGCCGCTCCAGATGATCCCGGGCAGGAAGAAAGCGAGCGCCTGGTCGGCCTCGCTGCCGCCGGTGCTGGCCGCGAGCCGCACGAAGACCCAGCCGATGCCGATGCCGACGATGGCGTTGACGACGTACTGGATCGTGGAGCGCTGGACCAGCCTGACCACCAGTGCCGCGACGGCGACACCGCCGGCGGCCACGAGCGCGAGCCGCAGGTCCTTGGTGGTGAGCCAGAGGAGCGTGAAGACGAGGCCGGGCACCCCCGCCTCGACCATCCCCCGGCGACCGCCGAGCGACTGGGCCATCTGGCGTCGTACGACGGACTCCACCGTCTCGACGGACGTGGGCGAGGTGTGGTCGGGCTCGCTCATGACCTGCGCCTTCTGGGTCTCCCCGCTCGAGGACGCCTCGCTCACGGGATCAGCTCGTAGCGCGGGTTGTAGAGCGTCCGGACGCCGTCGTGGACGCCGATGCGGCCCTGCACCTGGAGTGACCGGCCGGGGGTGATCCCGGCGATGTGGCGGCGGCCGAGCCAGACGACCGTCAGCAGGCCGGTGCCGTCGAAGAGCTCCGCCTCCAGGGCCGGGACGCCACCGCGCGGGCGGAGCGTGACGGTGCGGAGCGTCCCGCGCAGCCGGACCACCTCACGGTCGACCGCGTCGGCGATGGACACGACGTCCTTGGCCTCGTAGACGGTGCGCAGGTCGCGCGCCTCCTGGTCGGCGGTGTTCGCCCAGTCACTGAGCTTGTCGCGGAGACGTCCCATCACTGCACCCGCTGAGCCTCGGGCGGCAGCGTGAGCGGCAGCGCCTCGCCGACCGGCATGGCCCCGGCGCCGCGCCGCACGACGACATCGGTGATGCCGTCCTCCCACGACTTCGCGTAGTCGTCGTCGACCGCGGGGCGGCCGAGCAGTGTGGCGCGCAGGAGCCACCGCGGCCCGTTGATGCCGATGATCCGCGAGATCTGGGTGCCTGCCTGCCCGTCGGGCATCTGCACCCCGAGCTGGCAGACGAGCTCGGGGCCCCAGCGGCCCTCCCGCTCGGTGACGGTCCCGCCACGACGCTGGACGTCGGTCGCGAGCTGAGGACGCACGTCGCCCCACAGGTCACCGTTGCGCGGCGCGGCGAAGGCACGCAGCTCGAGCGCGCCGTCCTCGGCGGTCAGCAGCGCGGCCTGCACGGCGCCGGTCGCGTCGTCCACCTGCAGACGCAGCTCGCGACCCGGGAACGGCGCCAGGGCGATGGAGCCGAGGTCGATCCGCTCGACGTCGGCGACGGCGTCCGACATCTCGTCGGCGTCGTACGGCCCTGCCGGCAGCCCCCCGATCTCCGCCGACGCGTCGACGTCGTCGGAGAGGTTGTCGGGACCTGCGGACTTGCGGCGGAACTTCACCTGGACTCTTCTCTCAAGACTGACGGGGCTCGGGGCTGCCGAACCCTCCAGTAGAACCGTAACCCCCGGCGCCCCGCACGGACTCAGGCAGGACGTCGACCTCGACGAACACGGCCCGCTCGACACGCTGGATGACCAGCTGGGCGATCCGATCGCCACGGGACAGCTCGATCGGCTCGACGGGGTCGAGGTTGATGAGCAGCACCTTGACCTCGCCCCGGTAGCCCGCGTCCACGGTGCCGGGCGCGTTCACGATCGACAGTCCGTGGCGGGCCGCCAGCCCCGAGCGCGGGTGCACCAGGGCGACGTACCCCTCCGGCAGGGCGACCGCCACGCCGGTCGGCACGAGGGCCCGCTCCCCCGGCGCCAGGCGAACGTCCACGGCCGACATGAGGTCGGCGCCGGCGTCGCCGGGATGCGCGTACGACGGGGGCGGCAGATCCGGGTCGAGCCGGTGCAGAGCCACCTCCAGCGAGGGCTGGCCGGGCAGATGTTCGGGCAGTCGTTCTGGCACCCGCGGGACCCTATCGTCCGGCGTCGACAGGCGGATGAAAAACTCTTCCCTCGTGACCACCTCCGCCCCCGGCAGCACCGGGCCAGTGCCGGCCTACCGGGAGCGCCTGTTCGTCCCTCTGCGCTGGTGGGTCCAGGGCGTGATGTTCGTGGCGACGCTGTGGCTCGCGCTCGTCGTCGCCGTCCCCGGCCTCTGGGCCTGGTCGGCGACCGCGGCCGTGCTCGCGCTGATGGCCCTCGCGTTCGTCGGCTACGGCTCGGCCAGCATCGAAGTGGCCGACGGGCACCTGCGTGCCGGGCGCGCGCGGATCGAGGCGGTCCACCTCGGCACGGTCGAGGCGCTCGACGCCGAGGCGGCGCGCCGGACGGCCGGTGTCGACGCGGACGCCCGCGCGTTCCTGCTGCTGCGCCCCTACGTCAAGCGCGCAGTGAAGGTGCGGATCGCCGACCCCGCCGACCCCGCGCCGTACTGGCTCCTGGCCACCCGGCACCCCGAGGCGCTCGCCTCCGCGCTCGCCGCCCTGACCGCGGCGGATCGCGACTGAAGCACCTACTAGGGTGGATCCATGGCAAAGGGTTCGCAGGACTCCAAGGGGTCCAAGGTCTGGACGATCTTCTCGTTGGTCTCGGCACTCGGCGCCGCCACCGTCGCGCGCAAGGGTCTCGACAAGGGGTGGCAGGTGGCCACCCGCCGCAAGCCCCCGGAGAACCCTGCCGACCCTGACGTGGCGCTGTGGGAGGCCGTCGCCTGGTCCGCCGCAACCGGAGCGGCGGTGGCGCTCGCGCGCATGTTCGCCCAGCGCCGCGCGGCGAACTACTACGTGAAGTCGGCCGGCCACCTGCCCCCACAGCTGGAGAAGGACGACCAGCAGTAAATCGAGATCGGGGTTCGGGCCCTTCGAGATCCGGGCTCGGGCCCACTCACGCGGCGATCAGCCGCGCGGAGTGGCCCGAGCCCGGATCTCGAAGGGCCCGAACCCCGATCTGATTACGCGCAGTCCTTGCAGATCATCCGCTTCTCGTCAGCCAGCTGGCTGCGGTGGTGCACCAGGAAGCAGCTCATGCAGGTGAACTCGTCCTCCTGCTTGGGCTTCACCTCGACGGCGAGCTCCTCGTGCGACAGGTCCGCGCCAGGGAGCTCGAAGGATTCGGCGGCTTCCGCCTCGTCCTCGTCGACCTTGCCGGAGTTCTTGTCGTGACGGCGCGCCTTGAGCTCTTCGATGCTCTCCTCGGACTGCTCCTCCTCTGTCTTGCGCGGAGCGTCGTAGTCCGTTGCCATGCGTCACCAACTCCCTTCATTCCAAGCCCACGCGTGTCGGGCCCCGAGCCGACACGTCGGGGCGAGATTGTGCACCATGCCGGGCCCACCCCGCACACCGGTCCACGGTGCAGGACGTGAACATCAGGTGACGGGTGACTATTCCCCGCCGTAGCCGGCGGCCAGGACGGCGTCGCGCAGCTCCTCGAAACCGTGCTCGGGAGCGGCCACCACGAGCGGTCGACCGGCGAGTCCTGGCAGCACCTCGACCCGGGCGCCCGCACCCTCGGCGACGAGCGCCCCGGCGGCGTGGTCCCAGAGGTTGACGCCCACCTCGAAGTAGCCGTCGGCCTGCCCGTCGGCGAGATGGCACAGCTCGAGGGCGCACGACCCGTGCCGGCGGATGTCGCGCACCCGGGGCAGCAGCCGGACGAGGCCCTCGGCCTGCCGCTCGCGCATCACGGCGTCGTAGCTGAACCCCGTCAGGACGAGGCGCTGCGCCAGCGGCGCGGGACCCCGTACGCCGACCGGCTGGTCGCCCCGACGCGCCACGACGCCCTCCTCCGTCCGACGGGCCGTGTGCTCCACACCCGTCGCGACGTTGAGGACGATCCCGGCGACGACCCGACCGTCCACCTCGGCGGCGATCGAGACGGCGTACTCCGGCAGCCCGTACACGAAGTTCACCGTGCCGTCGATCGGGTCGACGATCCAACGCACACCGGTCGTGCCGGCGACGTCGTCGCCCTCCTCGCCCAGGAACGAGTCGTCGGGCCGCTCGGCGAGGATCGTGGCGCGGATCAGCGCCTCGGAGTCCCGGTCCGCCTGCGTGACGACGTCGACGTCGCTGGACTTGGTCGCTGCGACCGTGACGTCCGCCGCGGCGCGCTCGCGCACGAGCGCCGCCGCGACGCGGGCAGCTCGGACGGCGACGTCGAGCAGCTCCTCACTCATGCCGACTCCCCGCAGAGCGCCGGGCGGTCCTCGCGCAGGTTGCGGCAGCAGCCGACCGGGCAGCGGTCCCACAAGGGGCCGATGTCGCCGACGGCCGCCCGGGCGACTTCCTCGCCGCGCTCGACGGCGGCGCGCTCGAGCAGCAGGTCGCGGACGGCGGCGACGAAGCGTGCGTCGTCGCCCGGCGTGGCCGCGCGGCGGCCCGCGATCCCGACCCGCTCACAGGTCGCCAGCGCCTCGGTGTCGAGGTCGTAGACGACCTCCATGTGGTCGCTCACGAACCCGACCGGGACGAGCACGACCGCCCGCGTGCCGGCGGCGGCGAGCTCCTCGAGCCGGTCGTTGACGTCCGGTTCGAGCCACGGCACGTGCGGGGCGCCGGACCGCGAGCAGAACGCGAGCTCGTGCTCGTGCCGGACGCCCGTCTCCGCCGCGACCCTCCGTACCACGACGGCGGCGACGTCGAGGTGCTGGGCGAGGTAGGCGCCTCCGTCCGGGCCGGACGTGTCGTTCATCGCCGTCGGGATCGAGTGGGTCACGAAGACCAGGCGTGCCTCGCCACGCAGCTCCTCCGGGAGGTCGTGGATCGCCGCGAGCACGGCGTCGGCGACGGGCTCGGTGAAGCCCGGGTGGTTGTAATAGTGGCGCAGCTTGTCGATCACCGGCGCCCCCTCGACCGCCGCCACGGCGTCGAAGAGGTTCTCGCGATACTGCCGGCACGACGAGTACGACGAGTAGGCGCTGGTCGTGAACGCGGCCGCCCGGGTGATGCCGTCGGCCTTCATCTGCGCGACCGTGTCGGCCAGGTAGGGGTCCCAGTTGCGGTTCCCCCAGTAGACCGGCAGGTCGATCCCGGACGCTCGCAGGTCGGCGCGCAGCGCCTCGAGGAACGACCTGTTCTGGTCGTTGATCGGCGAGCGTCCTCCGAAGCGGAAGTAGTGCTGGCCGACCTCCTCGAGCCGCTCGCGCGGGATGCCGCGACCGCGGGTGACGTTCTCCAGGAACGGCACCACGTCCTCGGGCTTCTCGGGACCGCCGAACGAGACCAGCAACACGGCGTCGTAGGGACGGGGGTCGCACGCGCTGACGTCCATGCCGACACCCTATTTGCACGAGCACGTCCACGCTCCCCGGGGCCGCCGCTAGCGTGACGCCATGCAGTGGCGCAACTGGTCCGGCCTCGAGACGGCCGACCCCACCCGTGTGGTCACCCCGAGGTCCGTCGAGGAGGTCGTCGCCGCGGTCGCCGAGGCCCGCGACGACGGTGGCCGGGTCAAGATGGTCGGCAGCGGGCACAGCTTCACGGCGATCTCCGCCCCGGACGGCGTGATGCTGTCCCCCACCGGCCTGACCGGGATCACGGCCGTCGACCGCGAGGCGTTGACCGTGACGGCGTACGCCGGGACGCAGCTCAAGCACCTCAACGTCGCGCTCGAGCACCTCGGTCTCTCCCTGCACAACATGGGCGACATCGCCGAGCAGACGCTCGCGGGCGCGATCTCGACCGGCACGCACGGCACCGGCGGCCGGGTGGCGGGAATCGCTGCGCAGGTCGTCGGGCTGACCCTCGTCACCGGCACCGGCGAGCTCGTGACGGCGACGGCCGACGAGAACCCCGACGTCCTCGACCTGGCACGGGTCGGCCTCGGCGCCCTCGGGATCCTGGTGACGATCACCTTCCGGGTCGAGCCCCTGTTCGGGCTCGAGGCGGTCGAGCAGCCCATGTCGTGGGACGAGTTCCGGGGTTCCTTCGACGACCTCACCCGCTCGGCCGACCACGTGGACGCCTACTGGTTCCCGCACACCGACCGGCTGCTCACCAAGCGCAACACCCGGGTCGCCGTCGACGCCGTCCGGCCGCTGCCGCGCTGGCGGGCGTGGTTCGACGACGACTTCCTGCAGAACACCGCCTTCGGCGCGCTGACCGCGGCCGCCAACCGTGCGCCCGACGTCATCCCGCGGATGAACCGCGTGAACGCACGGCTGCTCGCACCGCGCACCTACTCCGACGCCGCGCACCGCGTCTTCACCACCGAGCGTCGCGTCGTCTTCCGCGAGATGGAGTACGCCGTCCCGCGGGCCGACGGCCTGGCCGTGCTGGCCGAGTGCCGGCGCCTGGTGGAGGCCTCCGACCTGCGCATCTCGTTCCCGGTCGAGCTGCGCGTCGCCGCCGCCGACGACGTGCCGCTGTCGACCGCGCACGGCCGCGACTCGTTCTACCTGGCCTTCCACACCCACCGGGCCGCGCCGCACGAGGAGTACTTCGCGCTGATGGAGCCCGTCCTGCGGGCGGCGGGCGGGCGCCCGCACTGGGGGAAGGTGCACACCCGGAGCCGGGCCGACCTCGAGCCGGCGTACGAGCGGTTCGGCGACTTCCTGGCGATGCGCGACCGCCTCGACCCCCACCGGGTCTTCGCCAACCCCTACCTGGAGCGCGTCCTCGGCCCCTGAAATCGCCGAGTCGGCGCATCCTCGCACTCCAGGAGTGCCGAGTCGGCGCGTCCTCGCACTCCAGGAGTGCCGAGTCGGCGCATCCTCTCACCGAACCATTTCGCCTCCCCATCTCGTCGGAGGACCATGAGAGGTGCGGAAGGGAGACGGCCGTGGCGGCAGGGTCGAGGGACGCGTTCGCGGAGTTCGTCGCGCTGCGCTCGGCTGCGCTCCAGCGGGCGGCGTACCTCATGGTCGGCGACGTCGGCCTCGCCCAGGACCTGGTGCAGGAGGCACTCACCCGCACCTACATCGCCTGGCCGAAGCTCCGCGACCCCCACCGTGCGGAGGCGTACGCCAGGAAGGCCATCACGACAACCGTGATCGACTGGTCGCGCCGACGCCGTTGGCGTGCCGAGCGGGCGATGCCACTGCCGGAGGCGGCCCCGGACACGATCACCCCTGACCATGCCGGCGACGTCGACGAGCGCACCTGGCTGTGGATGTGCCTGCTCCGGCTGCCCGTCCGCCAGCGCGCCGCGATCGTGCTCCGCTACTACGAGGACCTCACCGAGCGCGAGACGGCCGAGACCATGGGCTGTGCGATCGGGACCGTGAAGAGCCAGGTGGCGGCCGGGCTGGCCAAGCTCCGGCCGCTCGTCAAGGACGGGCTGCCGCCCGAGGAGGTGCACCGATGACCGGTCAGCTGCGCGACCTGCTCGAGGAGCGCGCCGACGCCGTCGGTTTCCGGCCACCGGACCTGGCGGAGATCGTCGCCGAAGGAGACCGGCGCGTCCGCCGCCGTCGGCTCCGGGCCGTCACCGCCGCAGCCGTCGTCACGGCCGTGGTCGGCGGCGGGGCCGTGGTGGCCGGAGCGATCCGACACCCGGACGAGGTCGTCACCGGCGGCGGTCTCGCGGACGCGGTGACGTGGTCGCGCGGGTCGACCATCCATGTCGGCCCGGACGAGATCGACGTCGGCTTCCTCATCCACGGCTTCCTGCGCACGTCGTCCGGGTTCGTGCTGATGGACGGTCAGCAGTCGGTCTGGTCGGTCACCGACGCGGGGCAGCGGCGTATCGGCAAGGTCGGCGGCCAGGAACGACTCGTGGCGGACCGCAACGGCACCCTGGCGGCGTGGATCGACCCCGCGGACGAGCTCGTCGTCTTCGACCAGCTCGCCGGCACGACGCGCAGCTTCGGCGACCTCGCGGGGACCTCCGACGGAGGCGGTGTCCTGGCGCTGGACGGCCGGACCGTCTACTGGCGCAGCGGCGCGGGGGTCGTCACCGTCAACGCCGACACGGGCAAGGTCACGCCGTTCGCGGACGGCCGGCTGCAGCTGTTCGACGTCAAGAACTCGGTGCTGGCCTTCGCCGACGCGACCCGCGACCTCAAGGTCGGTTCGTCACTGGAGGACGCCAAGCCGATCGTCGCCTGGTCGCTCGACACCCACGGTGGCGACGAGCCAGTGGTGCTGTCGCCGACCGGCCGATGGGTCGCAGTCGCCCACATCCGGGTCACGGGCTCCGGCGACAGCCAGGAGATCGAGTCCCGTCTCAACGTGTACGACGTACGCACCCACGCAGCGACCGCCCTCCACCTCCCCGGCGGCCGGTGGGTGGCCGTGCCCAGCGTGTGGCTGGGCGACGCGACGCTGCAGGTCATGGGGCTGTTCGGGAATCCGCCCTTCACCGGCGACACCATCGACCCGTCGCTGTTCAGCTGCTCGCTGCCGTCAGGCAGCTGCCGGCGGGTCGCCACGGTCGGCAAGGTGGGCGCCGGCTACGCGATCGCCACGCTGCCCGACGGTCACTGGTCGTCCGACGACCAGTGAGGTCGCCTCACACCGAGGCCGAGCCCCGAGGCATCGGCGCGTGCCAGTGGCGCCACATGGCGAGGATGCGCCACACGAAGCAGAGTGCTGCGCCGGCCGTCGCCACCAGGAGCGAGCCGAAGCCGACCTCGCGCCCGAAGGCCGCCACCGCGGCGCCCGCCGCGGTGGGGATGGCGTAGAGCTCGCCGCGCTGCAGGATCGCGGGGACACGGCCCGCGAGCAGGTCACGCAACATGCCGCCACCGACACCCGTGACCAGGCCCATCACGGTCGCGGGCAGGGGCCCGAGGCCGACGTCCATCGCCTTGAGCGCACCTGCGACGGCGAACAGCGCGAGGCCGGCCGCGTCGAAGACGTTGATGGCCTTCTCGATCCGGCCGAGCGCGGGGTGGAACCAGAACGTCAGGATGCCAGCGACGACCGGAACCAGGAGGTAGCGGGAGTCCTGCAGCGCCGCCGGAGGGGTCACACCGATCAGGACGTCGCGGATGAAGCCGCCGCCCAGGCCGGTCGTCAGCGCCAGCACCAGCACACCGAAGACGTCGAGCTCCTTGCGGACCGCGACGAGTGCGCCCGTGACGGCGAACACGAAGATGCCGACCAGATCGGTGACGACCAATGTCAAGGAGTGCTCCGGCGCCACGCGGACGACCGTATCGGGCGCGGCTTCGACAGTTGTGCGGCGCGCCGCGTGGCGCGCCAGGATGGGCGTGGTGGCTGTCGTAAGGTTGCGGCACCCGACGAGCAAGAGACGAAGAGGATGTCCGCCGAAGAGCTGCCCCACCTGACGAGACCGGTCCCCGACGCGGGCCCGGCGCAACCCGATCCGTCGGGTCGTCCTCGGCAGCTCACTCCTGTCACGGTCACCCGGGACGGGTCGAGGCTCATCCTCGTCGACCAGGAAGGCAACGAGTTCGCCATCGCCGTCGACGACAGTCTCCGCACGGCCCTTCCGAAACCCCCGGCGGCGGCCGACCAGTCGCGGCGATCGGAGAAGACGCCCATGAGCACACCAACCCTGCGCCCGCGCGACATCCAGGCACGCATCCGTTCGGGTGAGAGCCCCGAGTCGGTCGCCGATGCCGCCGGCACCACGGTCGAGAAGATCATGCCGTTCGCGGCTCCCGTCATCGCCGAGCGCGAGCACATCGCCGAGCGAGCCCTCAAGGCATCGGTCCGGAGGCGTCCGGCCGAGTCGACGAGCACCGCTGCCGGCGCCGCGCGCACGCTCGGAGACGCGGTCGCCACGCACCTGCGCAGTCTCGATGCCGACACCGACTCGGTCGAGTGGGACTCCTGGCGACGCAACGACGGTCGCTGGTCGCTGGTCGCCCTCTACGCGACGTCGGCACGTTCGGGCACCGCCGAGCTCACGTTCGACCCGCCGGGCAACTTCGTGTCGCTCGACAACGAGGACGCTCACTGGCTCGTCGGCGACGGCGTCACCGCACCTGCCAGCCCCGAGCCGGAGCCGCTCCGCGACGACCTGGCCGAGGCCCGGGTGCGGCGACTCGTGCCGGCACCCCCGGCCCCACCGGTCGGGTCGCCCGTCGAGGAGTCGTTCGACGACCTGCTGCCGATCGAGGAGCCTCTCGAGGCCTTCCTGCCGGAGTCGCCTGCCGCGCCGGCCGCGCCTGCCGCGCCGCATCAGGCCGAGGAGCCGGAGGCCGAGCCGGAGCGGAAGCCGGCCGCCGAGCCGCCCGCGCGACGTACGCCGGCGAAGAAGCGTGGCCGTGCCTCCGTGCCGTCGTGGGACGAGATCATGTTCGGCGGCAGCTCGTCCGACTGACGCCCCACACGATCGACCGACCCCTGCTGACAGAATGACCCCCCGTGGCTGAACTGCGCTTCTACACAGGTCCGATGGACTCCGGAAAGAGCACCCTCGCCCTGCAGACCAACCACAACCACGCTGCGCGCGGGCGCGCCGGTCGCATCTTCACCGCCCACGACCGGGCCGGCTCGGCGACCGTCTCCAGCCGCCTGGGGCTCACGCACGACGCCGTCGAGGTGGGCCCCACCTTCGACTTCTGGCGCTACACGGTCGACGCCCTCACCCATGGCGCGCGGATCGACTACTTCATCTGCGACGAGGCTCAGTTCTACTCCGCCGCGCAGATCGAGGAGCTCGCCAAGATCGTCGACGAGCTTCAGATCGACATCTTCTGCTTCGGAATCCTCACCGACTTCCGCACGCGGCTCTTCGAGGGGTCCGCCCGCCTGGTCGAGCTCGCCGACTCGACCCAGGTGCTCCAGGTCGAGGCACTGTGCTGGTGCGGCAAGCGCGCGACCCACAACGCCCGTGTCGAGGACGGCATCATGGTGACCGAGGGCGAGGTCATCGTGGTGGGCGACACCGACGACCAGACGCCGGCCGCACTCCGGCCGGGTGTCGTCACCTACGAGGTGCTGTGTCGCCAGCACCACCGCCGCCAGCTCACCGCGGCCCGGGCCAAGGCCGTCTCGCTGTCCGCCGAGCCGTTGCCCTTCGCCTGAGGAGCCGCCGCCGTACGCGGTGGGCCGGCGGCCCGTGGGCGACTGCCCCCAACTATCACCGTGACAGTTGCGTCCGTCGGTGACAGTTACCAACTGTCACCGACCGCGCCAACCATCACGGTGATAGTTACGTCGAGGCCGGTGACCGGTGACCGGTGGCCCGGAGGTCAGTCGACCAGCAGCGGGATCAGCATCTCGTCGGGCGTGAGCGAACCGTGCAGGCCGACGAGCGTCGCCTCGTAGGGGAAGTTCGCCGTCGAGATCACGGCGAAGTCGCCGTGCGACGCGACGATCACGTCACCCAGCCGCGGCAGCACGGCCGGCGAGACCGGGCCGAACCAGCCGCGCCCGATCGCCTCCTCGCGGGTGAGCACCGTCGCGCGCTCCCCCAGCACCTCGCGCCAGGTGGCGGCGACGCCGTCCACCGCGCCACGGTGGCAGTAGAGGTGACGGAAGCGGGCCTCCCCGCCCAGCAGGGCCAGGCCGTCACGGAGCGACGACGTCTCCGGGTGCTCGTCGATGTCGATGCGCGACTCGGTCGGCGAGTCGATCATGCCGTGGTCGGCCAGCACGAGCAGCCGGACGGAGCGCGGCAGAGCCTCGCGCAGCTGCTCGGCCTCCGCGTCGATCATCGACAGCTGCTGCAACCACTGGCTCGACGAGATGCCGTAGCGGTGCCCGGTCCAGTCCAGGTCGCCGTCGTACAGGTAGGTCAGCGAGCGGGGCTCGGCCGACGCGGCCACCGCGGCCGCGATCCGCTCGCCGACGCGATCGGCGCCGACGTACTCGGCGCCGCGCTGGGCCGCCTCGGTGAGCCCCGTGCCCTGGAACTCCCGCTTGTTCACGACCGTGACGGTCGTCCCGAGGCTGCGCAGCGTCTGGAACGCCGTCTTGTTCGGTTGCCACTCGTGCGGGTCGACGTCCTTGCTCCACTGCAGCGCGTTGAGCAGGCGATCGGTGCCCGGGACGCGGCTGGTGAAGCCGACGATGCCGTGCCCGCCCGGCGCCAGCGCGGTGCCGAGCGAGGTCAGGCTCGTCGCCGTGGTCGACGGGACCCCGGCGGTGCCGGGCGGCCGGGCACCGAGCAGCGACGAGAGGTACGGCGCGGCGTGGGCGTACCGCTCGAGCAGCCGAGCGCCCAGGCCGTCCACGAGGAAGACGACGTAGGACGCTGCCTCGGGCAGCACGAGGCCTGTGCTGGCGGGGCTCGTCCCGACGGCGGTCGCGACGGCGGGCACGACGTCGCCGAGCGACCGGACGCCGTACGCCGGCGCGACGAACCCTGTCCCAGGGGCCGCGGCGGGACTGCCGCTCACGCGGCGTGCGTTCGTGCCGACAGCGCCTCGACGAAGGCGAGCAGGCTCGTCACCGCGTCCGCGCCGTCCGCCGCCGCGGAAACCCGCAAGGAGAAGTCGTCGGCGGAGAGCACGCCGCTGTAGCCGTGGTCGGCATCGCACTGCGGGTCGGAGCAACCTGCGGGCTCGAGGTCGACACGCGAGACGCTGCCCCAGCCGATCGTCATGACGACCTCGGCGGGCGACCCCGGGCCGCTGCTCGGGTTGGCCACCATGCGGGTCACCACGACAGACCGCACGGCGCTGAGCCGGACCGCCTCGGTCGAGGTGGACGTGTACGGCTCGGGCAGGAGGTCGTCGCCGGGATGCTCGTCGGTGTGGGCGAGGATCAACCGCGACGGCGTCAGCACCACGACCGAGAGGTGGCGCCGGACCTCGTCGTGGTCGAAGGTCGGCTCGTGGTGCACGAAGAACGAGACCACCTGCTCACCGGCCACGGCCGCGCGGACACCGTCGGCGACGACCTCCGGGTAGTAGCCGGTGCGGTCGATCGCCTTCCGCAGCTCGAGGGCGCGGTCGTCGGTGCGGGTGGTGCTCATGGTGGCCAGTCTGTCACGCGCGCGGCGCCCTAGTTGGGGATGGTGTCTCCGGGCAGAGTCGCCATCCGCCGGACGAACCAGTCCGAGCGAGGGTCGATCACCGGTTCGACCCGACCGCTCGCTGTCAGCACGTGCGCGCCGTTCGGACCGGCCAGCACCAGGTCAAGGGTGAGCGCGCTGATCTGGGGCAGGTCGTTCTGCAGCCTCGCGACCCGCCGGATGAGGCGCTCGACCTCCTCGACGTCGACGACCTCCGCTCCGCGGTAGCCGAACAGCATCGGAGCGGCCTTCACCTCCCGCACCATGGCGGCCGCGTCGCGGTAGCTGAGCGGCGGGATGCGGTAGCTGCGGTCACCCAGCAGCTCGCTCATCGGGCCACCGAGCCCGAACGAGACCACCGGGCCGAAGAGCGGGTCCTCGATGCTGCGGATCATCAGCGGTACGCCGGGTCCGGCGACCTTCTGCACCACGAAGCCGGCGGCGTCCACGTCACCGACGAACGCGGTGAGCGAGCGCCAGGCCTCCTCCATCTCGTGGTCGTCGTTGATGTTGCGCCACACGTGGGCCATGTCGGGCCGCTCGCGCACGTGATCGGCCGTCGCCTTGAGCACGACGTCCCAGCCGAGGAGACGGCCCGCGCCCTGGGCCTCCCCGAGGGTCGTCACCGGCAGCGTCGGCCACAGGGTGACGCCGTAGCTCGCGAGCAGCTCGGCGAGCTCGTCGCGCTCGAGGTCGCCGCCGGCCGGCCTCTGGGACAGCACCGTGCTGACCAGACGCTTCGCCCGGTCGCGGTCGACGTCGGCCTCGGCGTCGGACGCCGGCCCGTCCGGCGTACGCAGCCAGACGGCGTACTCGACGACGCGGGCCAGGGCACGCACCGCGCTCTCCACCGAGGAGTACGACGGCACGGAGCCGCGGCCGGCCGTCGAGCCGGCGACGTCCGGCACCCGGAGCAGCTCCGGGACGCCCTCCGCCCCGAGGAAGGACGAGACGAGCGGCTTGTCCGACTGCTCCCCGACGGCGGCGAGCACGTTCGCGATGTCCTCGCCCGACACGCTGAGCGGTGGGATGTAGACGGCCACGACCGCGTCGACCTCGGGATCGTCGATCGCGGCGTCGAGCGCGTCCTCGAAGTCCTCGGCGGTCGGCTCGGCCGGCAGCGGGATCTGCCGGTTGACGACGAGGCCCGCGCCGGCGGCGGCGTCGGCGGCGAGCAGGCCGAGCGCGTCGGAGTTGCCGACGATCGCGACCCGGCGTCCCCGCGGCAACGGCTGGTGGGCTAGCAGCTGGGCGACGTCGAACATGTCCTCGAGCGTGTCCACCTGGATGACGCCCGCCTGGCGGAACATGGCATCGACCGCCTGCGGCGGCGCGGCGATCTTGCGGACCGCGTGACCCATCGGGACGCCCTGCGTCGTCCGGCCCGAGCGGACCGCGACGATCGGCTTGCGCAGCGAGACCCGACGGGCGATGCGGGAGAACTTGCGCGGGTTTCCGAGCGACTCGAGGTACATCATCACGACCTCGGTCGAGTCGTCCTCCTCCCAGTACTGCAGCAGGTCGTTGCCGGAGACGTCCGCGCGGTTGCCTGCGGAGACGAACGTGGACAGACCCAGACCCCGGTTCTGCACCTTCTCGAGGATCGCGCTGCCGAGTGCGCCGGACTGGCAGAAGAAGCCCGCGCGGCCACGCGGCGGCATCACCTGCGACAGGGAGGCGTTGATACGGACCGACGGATCGGTGTTGATGATGCCGAGCGCGTTCGGCCCGATCAGGCGCAGCCCGTAGGAGCGCGACAGCCCGACGAGGCGGCGCTGCCGGTGGCGGCCCTCCTCACCCGTCTCGGCGAAGCCGCTGGAGATGACGACGAGCCCGTGCACGCCCTTGGCCGCGCAGTCCAGCACGACGTCCTGGACCGCCTCGGCGGGCACGGCGACGATCGCGACGTCGACGTCACCCTCGATGTCCTGCACGGACTTGTAGGCCGGCATGCCGGACACCGCGGGGGTGTTCGGGTTGACGACGTACACGCGCCCGGAGAAGTCGGCGTTGACCATGTTGCGCACCAGCACCTGGCCGACCGTCTCCTGTCGGCGCGAGGCGCCGATGATCGCGACCGACCTGGGATTGAGGAAGCGACTGATCGAGGCCGACTCGGCCTCGTGCTCCCGGTTGAGCATGACGCCGATCGCCGTGGGCGTCGGCTCGATCGGGAACTCGAGGTGGATGACACCCTCCTCGTAGCCGCTCGCCACGTGGTAGCCGGCGTCACGGAAGACCTGGATCATCCGGGCGTTGTCGGGCAGCACCTCCGCGACGAACTTCTCGATCCCACGCTCGCGGCCGGCCTGGGCGAGGTGCTCGAGGAGGACCTGACCGATGCCACGACCCTGGTGGTCGTCGCTGACGAGGAAGGCGACCTCGGCCTCCCCCGGTGCGACCACGTCGTAGCGGCCGATGGCGATCATCCGGTCGCGCAGCATGAGCACGAACGCGACCCTCGAGACGTAGTCGACGTGGGTGAAGCGCGTGACGTCACGCTGCGAGAGGTGGGGCATCGGCGAGAAGAACCGGTAGTACTTCGAGGTGTCGGAGACCCGGTTGTCGTAGAAGTCGACGAGCAGGTCCTCGTCCTCGGCGGTGACCGGCCGGATGTGCGCCGTCCGCCCGTCGCGCAGCAGGACGTCGGCCTCCCAGTGGGAGGGGTAGGCGGGGGCGTCGGCCTGGGTCACGACAGAAATCTATCGGGCGCCCAGCCGCTGCCGGCCCCACGGGCGTCAACGAGTGACGGGATAGCGCACGTGCAGCACGCGGTGCCCCCGTACGACGACCTCCGGGTCCCCCAGCATGAGCTGGCCGTCGATGTCGCCGAAGTAGCGCTTGCCGCGCCCGAAGACGACCGGCACGACGTCCATCGCGACCTCGTCGACGAGGCCTGCGGCGAGGGCCTGGCCACCCATCTGGCCGGCGGTCACCGCCACCACCCGGTCGCCGGCCCGCCGCTTGGCCTCGGCCACGGCGTCGGTGACGTCGTCGAAGAAGGGCACGTCGGCCTCCGGGTGCCACCCGTCGGGCTTGGGCCGGTGCGAGACGACGACCAGGTGGTCGCCGGTCGGCGGCTTGGCGTCCCAGCCGTTGGTCTGGTCGAAGAGCCGACGCCCCATGATGGTCGCGCCGATGGAGTCCCACAGCGGACGCGTGTAGTCGTAGGAGGCCGCCGACAGGGCCATGCCCATGTGCTCCAGCGGCCGGTCCCCGTTGAAGTACCAGTCGAAGAGTGGACCGACGTCGTCGTTGTCGTCGGCGATGAACCCGTCCACCGACACGACCGCGTGCATGATCACCTTGCCCATGGCGCACCTTCCTCAACCACTTAGTTGAGCAAGACTCAACGCCACCCGCCACACGTTGTCAACCCCCCGGTTGAGCAGTCCGTGCGGCGTGGCGGTCGCCGCAGTCTCACCGCCGCCGGGGAGAATGCCCCCATGGCACGACGCAACACCCCCGAGCTCCCGGCTGACGACTTCGAGGAGCACATCCTCGACACCGACATCAAGCAGGAGATGGAGTCGTCCTTCCTCGAGTACGCCTACTCCGTCATCTACTCCCGGGCGCTCCCCGACGCACGCGACGGTCTCAAGCCCGTGCAGCGCCGGATCCTCTACACGATGAGCGACATGCGGCTCTTCCCCGACCGCGGCCACGTCAAGAGCGCACGCGTCGTCGGCGAGGTCATGGGTCGCCTGCACCCCCACGGCGACGGCGCGATCTACGACGCTCTCGTGCGCATGGCCCAGCCCTGGTCGCTGCGGCTCCCCTTCATCGACGGGCACGGCAACTTCGGATCGATCGACGACGGACCTGCGGCGATGCGGTACACCGAGTGCCGGATGGCGCCCGCGGCCGTCGCCATGACCGCGAACATCGACGAGAACACCGTCGACTTCCGACCCAACTACGACTCCCGCGAGCTCGAGCCCTCCGTGCTGCCGGCCGCGATCCCCAACCTGGTCGTCAACGGCACCACCGGCATCGCGGTCGGCATGGCGACCAACATGGCGCCGCACAACCTCGTCGAGGTGGTCGCCGCGCTCCGCGAGATGATCAGGAACCCCGCCATGGGCGTGGAGGACCTGATGCGGTTCGTGCCCGGGCCGGACCTCCCGACCGGAGGCACGATCGTCGGGCTCGACGGCATCAAGGACGCCTACACGAACGGCCGCGGCAGCTTCAAGATCCGTGCCACCGCCCGTGTCGAGCCGGTCGGTCGCCGCAAGGGCATCGTCGTCACCGAGCTCCCCTACGGGGTGGGCATCGAGAAGGTCGTCGAGCGGATCAAGACGCTGGTGCAGACGAAGAAGCTGCAGGGCATCGCCGACGTCGTCGACCTCACCGACAAGAACAACGGCACCCGCCTCGTCATCGAGGTCAAGAACGGCTTCGTGCCCGAGGTGCTGCTCGAGCAGCTCTACAAGCAGACGCCGATGGAGGACTCCTTCGGCATCAACAACGTCGCGCTCGTCGACGGCCAGCCGCGCACCCTCGGCCTCAAGGAGCTCCTCGAGGTCTTCCTCAAGCACCGCTACGACGTCGTACGCCGCCGAAGCCAGTTCCGTCGCGACAAGGCCGCCGCCAGGCTCCACCTGGTCGAGGGCCTCCTCATCGCGATCCTCGACATCGACGAGGTCATCCAGCTGATCCGGTCGAGCGACAACGGCGCCGAGGCGAAGCAGCGCCTGATCTCGGTCTTCGATCTGAGCGACGCCCAGGCGGAGTACATCCTCGAGATGCAGCTGCGCCGCCTGACCAGGTTCTCCAAGATCGAGCTGGAGAAGGAGAAGGACGAGCTCCAGCGCACGATCGAGGCGCTCGACGCGATCCTCGGTGACGAGTCGCTGCTGCAGAAGGTCGTCTCCGACGAGCTCGCCGACGTCGCCAAGACCTACGGCACGCCGCGCCGCACGGTGCTCCTGGCCAGCGCCGGCAGCGCCGCCGTCGAGGCGCAGAAGATGTCGGTCGAGGTCGCCGACGACCCGTGCTTCGCGCTGCTGTCCTCGACCGGGCTGCTGGCGCGCACGTCCGATGCCGAGCCGATCACCACCGGCGAGGGTCGCGCCAACCACGACGTCGTCACGTCCGTCGTGCGGACGACCGTCCGTGGCGAGATCGGCGCCGTCACCTCGCGCGGCCGCGTGCTGCGCCTCGGCGTCCTGGACCTGCCGGCGCTGCCCCCGACGCACGTCGATCCCAACCTGCAGGGCGGCGTACCGCTCTCGGCACTGCTCACCGTCGAGCCCGGTGAGCGCGTCCTGGCACTCACCACGCTCGCCGTCGACGGCCCCGGCCTTGCGCTCGGCACGAGGCTCGGCGTCGTCAAGCGGGTCAACCCGGAGGTGCCGAACCGGGACGAGTGGGACGTCATCAACCTCGCCGACGGCGACGAGGTCGTCGGTGCCGTCCAGCTCGCCACCGGAAACGAGACGCTCTGCTTCATCAGCTCTGACGCGCAGCTGCTGCACTTCGGGGCCGAGACGGTACGTCCGCAGGGGCGCAACGCGGGCGGTATGGCGGGCATCCGCGTCGCGCACGGCTCGCGGGTCGCGTTCTTCGGGGCCCTCCCGTCGGGCGTGGACGCGGTGGTGGTCACCGCCTCCGGCTCCTCGACCGCTCTGCCCGGCACCGAGCCGGGTTCGGTGAAGGTCACCCCGTTCGGCGAGTTCCCGGGCAAGGGGCGCGCGACCGGTGGCGTCCGGTGCCACCGTTACCTCAAGGGTGAGGACACCCTCGTCTTCGCCTGGGCGGGCCCGGCTCCGGCACGTGCCGCGGCTGCGAGCGGGACGCCCATCGAGCTCCCCCGCGCCGACGGGCGCCGTGACGGCTCCGGCATCCCGGCGCCGCAGCCGATCGACGCCTGCTCCGGCCCCGCCGGACTGCTCGTCGGCACAGACGCTGTGGGAGGGTGAGCGCCATGCGGCGTACTGTCCTGGCTGCGGCGGCGGCCGCCCTTCTGCTGACCGGGTGCACCGGCAACAACGACTCGAAGAAGAAGGCCGAGGAGACGCCGGAGCAGGTGCTGGCAGCGGCGAAGAAGACCCTCGACGAGACCAGTGGGGTCCACTTCACGCTCGACTCGAAGAACGTCGACGCGGCGACCAACGGCCTGCTGTCCGCTGAGGGTGTGCTGACCCACGCACCGGCCTTCGACGGGAAGATCGTCGTGCAGCTCGCGGGCCTGAAGCCCGAGGTCCCGGTCGTCGCGGTCGATGGCAAGGTCTACGCCCAGCTGCCGCTGACGACGGGCTGGCAGCCCATCGACCCGGGCGACTACGGTGCGCCGGACCCGGCCGGTCTCATGTCGCCCGACACCGGGCTCTCCTCGATGCTGACCGCCACGACCGACGTGAAGAAGGGCGACTCCGTCCGAGGCGGCGTGGGCAACAAGGAGGTCCTCACCTCCTACGAAGGCACGCTCCCTGCGTCCTCTGCCAAGGTGATCCTGCCGAGCGTGTCGGGCGACGTCGACGCCACGTACACCGTCACGGCCGACGACGAGCTGCGCCAGGCGGTCCTCACCGGCGACTTCTACGGCAACGGGAAGACCGAGACCTACACCGTGACGGTGGACGCCTACGGCACCGAGAAGGACATCAAGGCCCCGTGACGCAGGTCCGGGCCGGGCGTGGCCTGCTGGCGCTCGCAGCCGTCGCCGTCGCGTTCGCCGCCGCGGACACGTACGTCGTCGTGCTCGCGCTGCCGGACATCATGCACGGCGTCGGGCTGTCCGTCGAGCAGCTGCAGAAGGGCGCCCCGATCGTCTCCGGCTTCCTGCTCGGGTACGTCGCCATGCTCCCGCTGATCGGACGGATCGCCGACCTGCGTGGCCGTCCGCCGGTGCTCGTCGCCGGGTTGGTGGTCTTCGCCTTCGGCTCACTCGTCACAGCGCTCGCCTACGACCTGCCGATGATGGTCACCGGGCGGTTCCTCCAGGGCGTCGGCGGCGGCGCGCTCGTCCCTGCGACGCTCGCTCTGGTCGCCGACCTCTACCCCGTCGAGCGCCGCGGCGTCCCCCTCGGAGTCGTCTCGGCCGTCCAGGAGCTGGGCTCCGTCATCGGCCCATTGTTCGGCGCCGTGATCCTCGCCGTCGCCGACTGGCGGGCCATCTTCGCCGTCAACCTGCTGGCGGGCGTCGTCCTCGCGACGGCGATCGCCCGGGTCTCCGGCGGTCGGGCCGACTCGGGGGACGGTCGGCGGCGGAGCGACCGACCGGCCGGCGCGTCGAGACCCGACCTCCTGGGCGCTGCGCTCCTCGCCCTGATGCTGACGGCCGGCATCGTCCTCCGAGTCCGGCCGGCCGCACTCGTGAGCGACCTCACGTGGGGACAGCTCTGGATCCCGACGGTCGGGACGTCGGACTGGATGACGCCGCTCGGCCTGACCACGATCGCGGCCGGGCTGCTGCTCGTCGTCCGCTGCCTGACCGCGCGGCGGCCGCTCGTGGACCTGCGCGGGTGGGGAGCCAGCGCGCGCGAGGCGGACCTGACCGGCGCCGTACTCCTCGCGATCGCGCTCGGGGGCGTCGTCCTCGCCTTCGCGACCGCCGACCCGAAGGTGCAGGTCATGTCCGCGCAGGGCGGCTGGTACCTCGTCGCGGCCGCGCTCGCGACCGTCGCGCTCGTCGTGCACCTGCGCCACGCCGAGGCGCCGCTGATCCCCCGGGGCGCGCTCGCCGCGCGACCCGCCTGGGGGTCGGTCCTGGTGTCCTTCTTCGTCGGTGCCGCCCTCGTCGCGGCGCTCATCGACGTGCCGCTCTTCGCCCGGTCGACCGTCTACCCCGACAGCCAGCTGCTCGCGGCGCTCGTCCTGGTCCGGTTCCTCGTCGCGCTGCCGGTGGGCGCGGTCGTCGGCGGCGTGCTCCTGCGCCGGCTCCCGGCGGCCGCTATCGCCGCGGCCGGCATGGCGTTCGCCGCAGCCGGCTTCTGGTGGATGTCCTCCTGGGGTCCCGACAGCCTGTCGTCCTGGACCGCGACGCTGCCGTTGGTGATCGGCGGCTTCGGGTTCGGCCTCGCGCTGGCACCCGTGAACGCGGCGGTGCTCGCCACGACCGATGCCGGCGTCCACGGCCTGGCCGGCGCGCTCGTCGTCGTCGCCCGGATGGTCGGCATGCTGGTCGGTGTCGCGGGGCTCACGACGCTCGGTCTGCGCCGCTACTACGCCGAGCAGGCCGATCTCCCCCCGGTCAAGGAGGTCTGCGGCGGCGCCAGCCGCTGCGCGGCCTTCAGCGACCTGATCCGTGCTGCCGGGGTCGCGCAGGAGCACACCGTCTTCGCCGGCGCGGCCGTCGCCGCCCTCGTCGCCGGGGCGCTCGCCCTCGTGCTGCTGCGGGGCGCGACGACTCGAGGGGTGGGCACGGCGTCGGCGCTTCGCGCGCTCGGCTAGATTCTGCGGTCATGGGCGACTTCGACGACCTCCTGTCCGCGAACGCTGACTATGCCGCCGACTTCAAGCTCCAGGGCTTCGACGGTGTGGCACGAGCCGGCGTCGCGATCGTGACCTGCATGGACAGCCGCATCGACCCGCTCCGCATGCTCGGTCTGGAGCCCGGCGACGCGAAGATCTTCCGCAACCCGGGCGGCCGGATCACGCCGCAGGCGCTGGAGGCGATCGTGCTCGGCGTACACCTGCTGAACGTCGACCGGATCCTCATCGTCCCCCACACGCGGTGCGCGGTGGCGACCAGCACTGAGGACGAGCTGCGCCGCAGGGTGTCGGAGTCGGCGGGCGTCGACGCGTCCTGGCAGCCCTTCCACGTGGTCGACGACCAGGTCCGGGCCCTCGCGGAGGACGTCGCCAAGGTGACGTCGCACCCGCTTGTCCCCGCCACGGTCAGGGTCGGCGGCTTCGTCTACGACGTCGACACCGGTCGTATCGACCAGAAGGTCTGATCCCCCTCACCCGTTCCCCCGATGCGGGTGATCCCTCCGGCCGCATCGGCCCCTAGCGTCCGATCTGTCAGGCGTCGACAGTCGGAGGTCGGGATGAGCACAACTGCTGGACGGCGTGATGGAGAGAGCCGCGAGATGCTCGTCGCTGGTGCGGCGCTCTTCGCGGCGTCGATGCTCGGCATCGTCGGCTTCCTCCAGTTGATGGAGGGCATCGCCGCGGTGGCGAAGGACGACATCTACGTCACCGGGATCGCCTACGTCTACCAGTTCGATGTGACGACGTGGGGTTGGATCCACATCGTCGTCGGGGCGGTCGCCATCGGCTCCGCGGTCGGGATCTTCATGGATCAGGCCTGGGCGCGGGTCGTGGGCATCGTGCTGGCGGTGATCGGCGCGGTGGTGAACTTCGCCTTCGTGCCCTACTACCCCGTGTGGTCGCTGGTCGTGATCGGCATGTACGGGCTCGTCATCTGGGCGCTGTGCGCCCAGTACGGCCGCCGCGCATAGTCGGTGCCTGACGTCATGTGAATCATCCCGCCCGCGATGCGGGCGCCGGTTCGTCGGGGAGGGACCATGGCGGAGATCTATCACTGGCGCAGGCACGCCCACGGCGGGGGCGTCCCGCATCATCAGACGCTGCGGGCCCTGGCGGGTGGGGTCATGGCGATCGTCGCCCTCGTCGCCCTCGTCGCCGGGCTCGTGGGCGCCGCGATGTACGCGGTCGTGCGGCTGCTGACCGGGATGTTCAGCTAGCCGACGCAGCGGGGCGCGGCCGGATCAGCCGCGCCCGGACCTGCCCTCAGGGGTGACTCAGGGGCATATCCCATAGCCACCGCGGCCCGGATCGGTCCAGAGTGGGCGGGTGACCGACTCTGTTCCGGACGCGGGCGTCGCGGCCCGTACCGTCGACCTGCACAAGACCTACGGCTCTGGCGACTCCGAGGTGCGCGCCCTCGACGGCGTGACGATCGACCTGTACGCCGGCCAGTTCACGGCCGTCATGGGCCCGTCCGGCTCCGGCAAGTCCACGCTGATGCACTGTCTGGCCGCACTCGACGCGCCGACGTCCGGCGACGCCGTGGTGGACGGCGTCACCCTCAGCACGCTGAAGGACTCCCAGCTCACCACGCTGCGCCGCGAGAAGATCGGCTTCGTCTTCCAGGCCTTCAACCTCATCCCGACCCTCACGGCGCGGGAGAACATCCTCCTCCCCCTGTCCCTCGCCGGTCGCAAACCCGACACGGAGTGGTTCGACCTCGTCATCGACGCGGTGGGGCTGCGCGACAGGCTCGGGCACCGGCCGAGCGAGCTGTCCGGCGGCCAGCAGCAGCGTGTCGCCTGTGCACGCGCACTGGTCAGCCAGCCGCGGATCGTCTTCGCCGACGAGCCCACCGGCAACCTCGACAGCACCTCCTCCGGCGAGGTGCTCGCCTTCCTGCGACGCAGCGTGGACGAGTTCGACCAGACCGTCGTGATGGTGACCCACGACGCCGTGGCGGCGTCCTACTGCGACCGCGTCGTCTTCCTCGCCGACGGCCGCGTCGTCGACGAGCTCACCCACCCCGACCGGGACCAGGTGCTCGAGCACCTGGCGGCACTGCAGTCCGCCGCGATGAACCTGGTGGACTGAGATGCTCCGACTGACGCTGCGCAACCTGGTCGCGCGCAAGCTGCGGCTGGTGATGAGCGCACTCGCGATCGTGCTCGGCGTCGCGTTCCTCGCCGGCGTGCTGATCTTCAGCCACGGCCTGGGTCACACGTTCGACAACATCATCAAGGGGTCCACCCCGGACGCCCTCGTTCGCCCGGTCGGCATGGACTCGTTCGGCCAGTCCTCGCCGTCCACGCTCACCGTCACGCCGGCGGACATCGCGAAGCTCGCCGGCCTCCCGGAGGTCGCACGGGCCGACGGGAGCGTCGAGGGCGCGGGCATGTTCCTGCTCGACGACAACAACAAGCTGGTCGGTGGTCAGGGCGCGCCGACCCTGGCCTTCAACCGCTCCGGCGCCCCCAACATGCTCGGTGAGCCGATCCTGGAGCTCCGCTCCGGCCGGTGGCCCCAGGCGCCCGACGAGGTCGTGCTCGACCACAGCGCCGCCGACCGCGCCGGCTACCGCGTCGGGGACACCGTGCGTGTCATCGCCCCGCAGGGCGACCCGGTCCGGAGCCTGCGACTCGTCGGGATCGCCGACTTCAACGGCGGCGGCACCGCCGGCGCCATCCTCGTCATCTTCGACACGACGGGCGCCCAACAGATGTTCCTCGGTGGACGCGACGCTTTCACGACGGTCAGCCTCACCGCCGCCGACGGGGTCAGCCAGACCCAGCTCGCCGATGCCGCGAAGAAGGTGCTGCCCGCGGGCTTCACCGCCGTCACCGGCGACCGTGTCGTCTCCGAGTCCCAGGACGCGGTCGGCCAGTTCCTCGGCGTGATCTCCACGTTCCTGCTCGTCTTCGCGATCATCGCGGTCATCGTCGGCGGCTTCATCATCGTCAACACCTTCTCGATCCTGGTCGCCCAGCGCACCCGCGAGCTCGCCCTGATGCGGGCGCTCGGTGCGTCGAGGCGCCAGGTGACCGGCTCGGTGCTGCTCGAGGCGCTGGTGACCGGAGTCGTCGCGTCGACGATCGGCATCGCGCTCGGTTGGGGGCTCGCCCGGGGGCTGGCGGCGCTGTTCCGCACCTTGGGCCTCGACATCGCCGGCAACGCGCTCACACTGACCACGCGCACGATCGTGCTGAGCTACGTCGTCGGGGTGCTCGTCACTCTCGTCGCGGCCTACCTCCCGGCGAGGCGGGCGGCCAAGGTGCCGCCCGTGGCCGCCATGCGCGACGACCTCGTCCCCCAGTCGCGGCCGCTGCGCCGTCGTACGCTCATCGGCGCGGGTGTCCTGCTGGTCGGCGCTGCCATCGCCGTCACCGGCCTCTTCCACCCGCCCGGCAACGACGCCGCGTGGGTCGGCGTCGGCGCGGTGTTGTGGATCCTGACCGTCGCGGCGATCAGCGCTGCTCTGGGCCGCCCCGTGCTCGTCTTCTGCCGCGGTGTGTTCCGACGCCTGTTCGGCACCCCCGGGCAGCTCGCGGGCGAGAACGCGCTGCGCGACCCGCGCCGCACCGGTGCCACGGCCTCGGCGCTGATGATCGGGCTCGCGCTCGTCTCGCTCATCGGAGTGCTGGCGGCATCCCTCAACAGCTCGGTCAACGATCTCGTCGACAAGCAGTTCAACGCCGACTTCCTGGTGCAGAGCGCCGCCTTCACGCCGTTCCCGACCCAGATCGGCGACGAGCTGGCGAAGGTGCCCGGCGTCGGCGTCCTCTCCCGTCAGCAGTTCGCCTCCGCGCGACTCGGCGGCCTCGACGGCGACACGACGTTCATCATGGCCAACGACGACCAGCTCGCCCGCATCTACGACCTCGACGTCGACTCCGGCCGCACCACGCTCCGTGGTGACGAGGCCTTCGTGACGAAGGACATCGCCGACAAGCACGGCTGGAAGGTCGGCAGCACGATCACGCTCGCCTTCCCGGGGGGCGGCACGCTCAAGCCGACGATCGCGGGCATCGTCGAGCCCAACCCGGTGACCGGTCAGATCAACGTCCCCCTCGATCGCCTCACGGCGATGGGCATCCAGCGACAGGACTCCTCGCTCAGCATCAAGCTCGCCCCGGGCGCCGACGCGGCGACGGTGCACCGAGCGCTCGACAAGGTCGTCGCACCGCTGCCGATCGTCAGCGTGCAGGACCGGGGCGAGTTCGGCGACTCGATCCGCGGCCAGGTGAACCAGCTGCTCTACATGATCTACGGCCTGCTCGCGCTGGCGATCGTCATCGCTGTGATCGGCATCGTCAACACGCTGGGCCTCAGCGTGCTCGAGCGCACCCGCGAGCTCGGCCTGCTCCGGGCGATCGGGCTGACGCGGCGCCAGCTCCGCCGGATGGTCACGCTGGAGTCGGTGGCGATCGCCGTCCTCGGCGCGGTGTTCGGACTCGTGCTCGGCGTCATCTTCGGCGCGCTGCTGCGCCAGGTGCTGGCCAAGGACCTCACCAGCCTCGGCCTCCCCCTGGGTCAGCTCGTCGCGTTCCTGGTGATCGCGGTCGTGGTGGGCGTCCTCGCCGCGATCGTGCCGGCGATCAGGGCGGGACGGCTCGACGTGCTCCGCGCCATCGCGACGGAGTGACGCGCTGAGGCGGTCACGTCCAGCGAGGCCATCGGCGGACTGATCTCAGGTGGCCACGAGGACGAACGCGGCGGCGACCAGAGCCGCGCCGACGAGCAACGCGAGCCCGAATCGTCGCCAGGCCGGAGCTCCCAGCCCGATGGCGAGGACCAGCCCGGCGAACACCGTCGTGAGAGCGAGCGCGACGTCCCAGGCGCCGAAGGCCCACACCGTGGACAGCAGCAGGCCTGCGGCGACGCCGACGACGAGCCCGGGCACCTGCCCGGGCGGCTCTCGACCGGTGTCGGACGGCGGCTCGTACACGCACCGATCGTCCCATGCGCCATGCCCTTCTCAGGTCGCTGTGGCGGGGGCTGCCGGCGGAGTGGGCCGTCTCGGGGCCAACGCCATCCCCAGCAGTCCGAACGGCAGCGGGAGCCAATAGCTGAACAGGCGGTACGCGAACGTCGCGACCACCGCGTCTCCGGGGTCGACGCCGGCGAGGGTGAGGAGCGCCGTCATGCCCGCCTCGACGAATCCGAGGCCGCCCGGCGTGGCGGGGATGTTGCCCAGCGCCTTCGCCCCGCAGAACGCCATCAGCGCCAGCCCCGGCCGCGGGTGCGATCCGATGGCGGCGAGCGCCACTTGGAGGGTCATGAAGTCCAGCAGCCAGCGTCCGACCGACGCGGCGAGCGCCCGCTTCCACCGAGGGCCGAGGACGGTGGTGATCTGGTCGCGTTCGGCGCGCAGGCGCTCGGGCAGGTCCGTGATCGGCGTGGCGTTGCGGCGCAACCGGTTCCGGACGGTCTGCACCGTGCGGCCTACCCAGGTCAAGGGTCGGTCGGTGTTCAGCAGGAGCGCGCCCACGCCGACGATCACGGCGAACGCGACCACGGTCGCCGCGGCCGCTTCGAGCAGGTTGCGGTCCACGGCGCCGCGCAGCACCGCGGGGATCGCCAGCACGGGCAGGCCGAGCACGACGGCGAACACCAGCAGGTTGACCGCGGTCAGCGCCCTGACGACCGAGGTCCGGTTCAGGCCGGCGGACACGAAGATCCGGTACTGCAAGGCTGCGCCGACGGGCCCACCGCCGGGAGCGATGTTCGACAGCGCGTTGGAGGCGAGCTGCGCGGCGATCACCGGTCGCCACGCCGCCCCGCCCAGCGCGACCCGCTGGAGGTCCCACAGGCACGCGCACAAGCCCACCTGCAGGCCGAACATGGCCAGCAGCGACGCCGTGGAGAAGCTGGTGATGTCGCGCCAGGAGGAGAACGTGTCGATCAGGCTCGGAAACACCAGGTAGAGCGAGACGAGGGTGACGGCCAGCCACACCACGTTCCGCAGGAGGGATCGCGGCTTCTCCTCCTCACCGCGGTGGATCTCTCCGGCGATGTCGGCGTGACGTTCGATGGCACGCTCGAGGCGGTCACCGACCGAGCTCGACGCCGTACCGTCACCCACGGCAGCCATCGTCGCACGCGCGCGCACCGCCGCACCGAACGTGGGCAAGGCCCCTAGCATGCGATCCGTGCGGGTCCCCATCTTCCAGATCGACGCCTTCAGCAGTCGGCGGTTCGCCGGCAACCCTGCCGCCGTCGTGCTGCTCGACGACTTCCCGGACGACGCGCTGATGCAGGCGGTGGCCGCCGAGAACAACCTCTCCGAGACGGCGTTCGTCGCACCGGACGCTGCCGGCGAGCTCCGCCTGCGCTGGTTCACGCCGCTCGTCGAGGTGGCTCTGTGCGGGCACGCCACGCTGGCCGCGGCCGCGGTGCTGCTCGATCACGTCGGTCAGCGGCGCGACACCGTCGTCTTCCACACCGCCAGCGGCCCGCTGTCCGTGCACCGGGAGGACGGCGGGTTTCGCATGGACCTGCCCGCCCGCACGGTGACCGCCGGACCGACGCCCCCCGCCCTGTCCGCCGCGCTCGGCACCGTCCCGATCGAGTGCGCCGTCGACGGAGCGAACTACCTCGCGCTCCTGGCCACGGCCGCCGACGTCGCGTCCCTGGTGCCCGATCTCGGCGCCGTCGCGCGTCTCGACCGCACCGGAGTGGTGGTGACGGCACCGGGCGACGGCGCCCACGACTTCGTCAGCCGCTACTTCGCACCCGCGAAGGGCATCGCCGAGGATCCGGTCACGGGCGGAGCCCACTGCGCGCTCGTTCCGTTCTGGGCCGCGAAGACGGGCAGATCCACCTTCCTGGCCCGGCAGGCCTCCGCTCGCGGCGGCGAGCTTGCCTGCCGGTTGGTCGGTGATCGAGTGCACCTGCGCGGGTCGTGTGCTCTCTACCTGGAGGGCCACATCGAGCTGTGAGGGTCACCGCCGGGCGACTGCCCGACGACGCGGTCGAGGGTCAGCTCACCGGGGCCTGGATCGTCCACACTCCTCTGCCGTGCGTCGCTGCGATGAGGCTTCCGTTGGGGTCGACGAGCAGCTGGCTGACCACGACGTTGGGCAGGTTGGTCCCCAGCCTGCTCCACGTGCTGCCGTTGTCGTTGGAGGCGTAGACACCGATGTCGGAGGCGGCGATCAGCGTCCGGCCGTTGAGGGCGACGTCGTTGGCCGGGATGTCGGGCAGGTTCCCGGACACGTCGGTCCAGGACGCGCCTCCCGTGGTCGTCTGGTAGACGTGACCGACGCCGGGGTCGTCCGGGCCCACGATCCAGTGACGCGAGTAGCCGGACAACGACAGGTACGCGTGGTTCGGGTTGGCGGTGTCGATCTTGATGCCGGTGACGTAGCGGTTCGGGAGACCTGCGGCCGAGCAGGCCGAGCTGCCGGTGCACTCCTGCGCGGTGGCGTGCCAGGTGCCGCCGCTGTTGCTCAGCATGACGACGCCGGCCTCGAAGCCGCTCCCGCTCGGGAAGCTCGGGTTGCACGGACCGCACCAGGCGGCGGCGACGTACTGCGTGCCTGCGACGGTGACGGCGTCGAGCGCCGTCACCTGGGAGGTGGCGTTCCCGCCCAGCGCGGAGCGGACGTCGAAGACGTTCTTCCAGTCGGTCGCCGCGCCGGTGTTGGCGGTCGTGCCGGCGACGCCCGCATCGGACGTCCAGACGAACGCTCCGCCGGCCACCAGGTGCCTGGGGTCGGTGCGGTCCATGTTGATCGGCGCGATGAAGCGAGGGTCGGGGTCCGACGGCGTGATGAAGTGCCAGTTCGCGCCACCGTCGGTCGACTTCAGCGCGGTGAGCCCGGTGTACTCGGTGATCACGTTCTGCGAGTTGTCAGGGTCGACGAGGGTGTAGCCGCCGTCCCCACCGAAGACCTGCACGGAGCTGACGGTGATCGGCCGGCTGCGGTCGTCGAGCACCGTGCCGGTGGTCGGGAACACCTTGTTGCTGCCGTTGTCCTGCATGCCGCCGTAGATGGTCGAGTCACGGCTGCCCTGCGCCCCGTAGTACTGCAGCGCGTCCATGTGAGCGTTCAGATTGGCCCAGTCGCCGACGCTGTGGTCGGTGAGGGCACGCGCATACACGCCGCCGTCGTTGCCGACGTACAGCTTGCCGCCCGTGATGACCGCGGCGTGCTGGTCGGAGTGTGCCTGGTCGTGGTTGCAGGTCCCCTCGAACGGCGTGTACGAGAAGCACGCGAACCCGAAGTTCCAGTACGGGCCGACGGTGTTCCAGCCGGCGCCCGCGTCCTGGCTCTCGTAGACCTCCTCCAGACCGGCGTACACGTGGTCCTTGTTGGCGGGGTCGACGATGAGGAACTGGTTGTACCAGGCCTGGACGCCCGGCCCGTAACCCTTGCCGATGCGGGAGATCTTCTGCGCGGACCCGCTCGCGGCCAGCTTGCTCGAGGTGGCGACCTTGGTCCACGGACCGGCCGGATCGCCGTTCTTCGACTCGTAGATGCCCTGGAGCAGCGTCTTGCCGTTGGTGCCGACGTTGAGCAGGTAGGGGCTCTGGACGATCGCGTACGCCCGATCGCCGGCGGCCGAGTACGCGAGGGTCGTCCTGCCCTCCGCCTTCGGCGGCACCCAGCCCTGCGGGTTGGCGAGGTAGCTGAAGTGGGCGCCCGCATCGTTGGACAGGTACAGGCCGTTGGTGGGCCAGCCGCCGCGCCAGCCGGCGACCGCCAGCACCTGCCGCCCGTTCGTGCCTGGCCGGACCGCGACGTCGCTGATCATGTTGCCGACGACGAGGTTGAAGTTCTTGCCGTCGCTCGGTGGACCAGCCGGCTGCAGTACGGCGGTCCAGGTCGCGCCCGCGGTGGTCGTGTCGATCCGGTAGAGCCCGTGGGAGGTGGCGGCGAGGAGCGCGCTGCCGTTCTGGACCAGCCGGAAGATCAGCGCGCCGTTGAGCTCGGGCCCGCCGACCCGGTGCCAGCTGGCGCCGCCGTCGCTCGAGGCGAGCACGCCGATGCCGGCGTAGCTGTCCTGGCTCGTGTTGGCCTCACCGGTCCCGGCGTACACCGTGTAGCGGCTGCCGGAGCCCGTCACCAGGAGCGCGCCGATCGACAACGTGCCCTGTGAGTCGGTCTGCGGGGTCCAGTGCTGGCCGCCGTCGGTCGACTTCCACACACCACCGTCGGCGGCGCCCGCGAACAGCGACCCGTCCGGAGCCGTGGCCAGCGCGGTCATCCGACCGGACACCCAGCGGTCACCGGCACCGGAGTTGCTGAAGCCGCTGGTCGGGTCGATGTACTGCGGCGAGTCCGAGAAGTCGTTCCCGTCCGTGCCTGGCCGGGCGGTCCGCTCCGTCCATGCGCCACCCACGGTCGGCAGCGCGGCCGCTTGGGCGGCGCCGGCGGCGTAGGCGTTCGGGTCGACGGCGCCGTTCGGCGAGAGCCGCTGCGACATGAACCAGTCGGTGGCGTCCGCCACCGCCTGGCTCTCCTCGCCCGCATCCTTGTCCGGAGGGGATCCGGTCCCGGCACCGAAGCCGGGTGCGCCTGCGAAGAGCAGGGCCGCGAGCACCGCCGAGAACGCTACGAGTCGTCGCCGCATGGAACTCATCTCCTCGAGGCGCACCAGCGGTGCGATAGGGATGCGACACGTCCAAATCGGATTCTCGGCAGGTCGGGAAGCACCGTCAACCCCTTCTGACCTCAGTGGGTGAACCGTGTCCGGCGACGTCTCGTGTCCCAGAGATGGGTCCGCACCGGTGGGCCCTGCATCGAGGAGGCGAGAGATGGTTGCAGTAAAGGTCTTCATCGGCACCGCGCTGTCAGTGGCGCTGGCCGGGGCACTCGGGGCACCGGCGGCGGCGCACGACATGCGGCACGGTGCGACCACGTTCCAGCAGGAGAACCTGGTGTCGGACCAGCCGGGGGTCGCGGCACTCACCGACCCGAACCTCGTGAACCCGTGGGGACTGTCCCACGGGCCGAACACACCGATCTGGGTCTCCGACAACGGCGCCGACGTCTCGACGCTCTATCGCACCGACACACCCGGAAGCCCGGTCACACAGGTGCCGCTCGTGGTCAGCATCCCCGGCGGCGCTCCGACAGGTCAGGTGTTCAACGGCACCTCGGCGTTCACCGTGCCCGGCACCAGCAAGCCGGCCCTGTTCATCTTCGCCGGGGAGGACGGCGACCTGTCCGCCTGGAACCAGGCTGTCGCACCCGTGACATCGGCCGTCCCCGTCGGGCACACGCGTGACTCGGTCTACAAGGGGCTGGCCCTGGTCGACACGGACGCCGGGCCGCACCTGCTCGCGGCGAACTTCCACCGCAACCGGATCGACGTGTTCAACGGGAGCTTCGACCGGGTCCGGTCGAGGCACGCGTTCCGTGATCCCAACCTTCCGGCCGGCTACGCACCGTTCAACGTGGCGGCCGTCGGCGACCGCGTGTTCGTCACCTACGCCCTGCAGGATGCGGACGCCGGGGACGACGTCGCCGGCCCGGGACACGGGTTCATCGACGTCTACTCCACCCAGGGGCGCTTCCTGCACCGTTTCGCCAGCCGCGGCGCGCTGAACTCGCCCTGGGGCATGACGATCGCGCCGCCGTCGTTCGGGCAGTTCGCCGGTGACCTCCTCGTCGGGAACTTCGGCGACGGACGCATCCACGCGTTCGACCCACGCTCCGGACGGTTCCAGGGGACCCTCCGCGCCACGTCCGGACGCCCGTTGACGATCGACGGTCTCTGGGCGCTCGTCGTGGGTGACCCGGTGGCCGGCGGCACGGATGCGGTGTGGTTCAGCGCCGGCCCGGACGGCGAGCAGCACGGTCTGCTCGGCCTCCTGCGCGCCGCCGAGCACGGTCGGCGGTGATCGACCAGGCCGACCGCTGAGCGACCGCTCGTCCCGACGGTTCACGCCGCCGGGGCGGGCGTCGCGTGCAGCGGTCCGGCGTCAGAGACGGTCTCGGGTCGGCGGCGTCCGAAGCGTGCGGACGAGCAGCAGCACGCCCACGGCACCGACGACCACGCCGATGACCGCCCAGACCGCGTGGCCGCTCATGCCGGACCCGCCGAGGACGTCCAGGCCCTGCAGGATCCAGAGCAGACCCAGGAGGACGAGGACGGCGCCGACCACCAACATCGCGAGGCGACCCATGCCAGTCAAGGTACTCCCCTGGCCAGGCCGGTTACGTTGGACGCATGCGCGGTTGGTGGGCTGGCCGACGTGACCGGGCTCCCTCGACGGCCCCGATGGCGGACGGCCAGGGGTCGCCGTACGACGGACGCCCGGTGGGACGTCGGGTGGCGCTCGGGCTGCTCGGACTCGGCGCGCTCGGCATCGTCTCCGGCAGGCACGCTCAGAGCGCACTGTCCTCCTTCCTGGAGCCGATCCAGCTCCGGGACCCGACCGGGCTGACGTCGTTGCTGCCGCTCGGCGACACGTTCCGCTTCTACTCGGTGACGGGCGGCGTGCCGATCCGCGACGCGACCACGTACCGTCTCGAGATCAGCGGCCTGGTCGACCGTCCGACCGTCCTCACGCTGGCCGACCTGCAGGCGATGCCGCAGACCGATCTCGTCCGCGACTTCCAGTGCGTGACCGGCTGGAGGGTCCCGCGCGTGCACTGGAGCGGGGTGCGGCTGTCGACCGTCCTCGACCGGGCCGGTGTGCAGCCCTCCGGACGGACGCTGCGGCTGTCGTCCTTCGACGGCACCTACACCGACAGCCTCACCCTCGACCAGGCGAGGCTGCCCGACGTGCTCGTCGCCCTGAAGATGCTCGGCGGCGACGTCACCCACGACCACGGCGGACCGGTGCGGCTCTACGTCGCGCCGATGTACGGCTACAAGAGCGTGAAGTGGCTCTCCGGCATCGAGGTGACCGACGCAGTGGTCCCGGGCTACTGGGAGCACCGCGGCTACGACGTCGACGGCTTCGTCGGCAGGTCGAACGGACGAGGGATCGATGAGCGCACCTGAGACCGGCGTGCCGACGGAGGCGGGTCGCACGATCGACCGGTTCAGCAGGAGCTCACGATGGGTCCACTGGCTCACCGCGACGCTCATGACGAGCTGCATCCTGACCGCTGCCGTCCTCTACAACGGATCGCTCGCCGTCATCGTCGGCCACCGTTACCTCGTCGAGCAGATCCACGTGTACTCGGGGATCGCACTCCCCGTACCGATGATCGCCGGGGCCCTCAGTCGCGCCTATCGCGACGACACCCGACGCCTCAACCGCTTCACGCACCGCGACTGGGCCTGGCTGCGGTCGCGGACCCGCCGGGACGGCACGATCGAGGTCGGCAAGTTCAACGCCGGCCAGAAGCTCAACGCCGCCCTGTCCGCGGGCTCGATCGGCACCCTCCTGATCTCGGGGCTGGCCATGTACCTCACGAACCTCGCCCCGCTGTCGTGGCGCAGCGGCGCGACCTTCGTGCATGACTGGTTCGCGCTCGCCGTCGGCCTGCTCGTCGTCGGACACGTCTGGATGGCCACCAGGGACCCGTGGGCGATGACCGGGATGCGCACCGGCCGGGTGCCGCTGAGCTGGGCACGCCGGGAGCATGCCGCGTGGGCGCGCGAGGTCGCCGGGGACCCGCCGATCGAAACCGCCGACCACCGCTCGCGCACCTGACTCCTCAGCGTGGACGCCAGCGCTTCCAGAGCGCGGTGCCCTCGGCGCGCACCTTGCCGTCCCACTCCAGCACGACCTGGCAGGTCATCTCGTCCTCGCCTGCCGCGGTGATCTCAGCGACGAGGGACACCTGCTCGGTGAGCGGGGCCGGGCGCCGGTAGCGCACGTCGAGGCCCGCCGTGACGTACGGCAGCGCGGCTCCCGGCCGCGGCGGCCAGCCGTGCCCGTGCGCTGCGTGCACGACGGCCGCGGCGCTGTGGCAGTCGAGCAGCGTCGCGATGATCCCGCCGTTGAGATAGCCGAGCCCGTTGTCGTGCTGGGGCCAGGGCAGGAAGCTCGCGGTCGCGCCCCACTCCCCGTCGGCGAGGCTCTTGAGCTGCAGCCCGTCGGCGTTGGCCGGCCCGCAGCCGAAGCAGTTCAGGTCGGGGAACCACGTGTCCTGGATCGACGTCGTCATCTCGTCACTCTCCCAACAGCTCGCGCAGGTCGCGGTCGACATGGGCGTCGGCCAGCTCGCCGTCACGGCGGGCTCGCGCCAGGTCCTCGATGGTGCCGAGCGCCGAAAGTCGGTCGACGAGGGCGTTCGCCGCCGAAGCCGGGTCTCCCTCGAGTGGTACGTCGGCCAGCAGCGCGCAGTCGACGGCGCCGCCGTCCGGCTCCGGACCGAGAGCGATCGCCCAGACCCCGATCTCGAACCGCAGCGCGGCGCCCTGGGCCGGGCCGTCGGAGCGCAGGTCGACGTACCACGTGAGGCTCCGGTCCCCCGGTGCGCCCGGGAGCCGCCAGTGCCCCTTCCGCAGTGCGACCTTCCGGGCGCGGAACGCCTTCGCGACTGCCGCCCGGCGCGCCTTCTGGTCCACGTCTCGGACTCTAGTGCCGTGCGTCCCGGGGTGGACGAGGCGGGCCGGGACCGCTGAAGTGCTGCGCGCCGCGCCGACCCGCTGAACCCCCGCGATCAGAAGTCCAGATCCTCCTCGGAGAGGTTGCCCCCACCCGCGACGATGAACTCCTTGCGCGGTGCGACCTCGGAGCCCATCAACAGCTCGAACACCGTCGCCGCACCTTCGGCGTCATCGACGGTCATCCTGCGCAGCGTGCGGTGGCGCGGATCCATCGTGGTCTCGGCCAGCTGGTCCGCGTCCATCTCGCCCAGACCCTTGTACCGCTGCACCGGGTCCTTCCAGTTGACGCCCTTCTTGCGGAGCTCGGCGAGCTTGCGCTGCAGCTCGTCGTCGGAGTACGTGTACACGTAGCGGTCCATCCCCTTCTTCGGGTTGGACAGCTCGATGCGGTGCAACGGCGGCACGGCCGAGTAGACGCGCCCGGCGGCCACCAGCTCCGGCATGTACTTGAAGAACAGCGTGGCCAGCAGCGTGCGGATGTGGGCGCCGTCGGAGTCGGCGTCCGCCATGAAGATGATCTTCCCGTAGCGTGCCGCGTCGAGGTCGAACGTGCGCCCGGAGCCGGCGCCGACGACCTGGATGATCGACGCGCACTCGGTGTTCTTGAGCATGTCGGCGACGGACGCCTTCTGCACGTTGAGGATCTTGCCGCGGATCGGGAGCAGCGCCTGGAACTCGCTGTTGCGCGCGAGCTTGGCGGTGCCGAGGGCCGAGTCTCCCTCGACGATGAACAGCTCGGTGCGCTCGTTGTCGGCGGCCCGGCAGTCGGCCAGCTTGGCGGGCAGGGCCGACGACTCCAGGGCGTTCTTCCGCCGCTGCGTCTCCTTGTGCTGCCTCGCGGCGATGCGTGTCTTGGAGGCGCCGAGCACCTTCTCCATGACCAGCCGCGCCTGCTGCTTCTCCTTGGTCTTCGTCGAGGTGAGGAATCGCTTCAGCTCGGCCGACACGACCTTGCGCACGACGGTCCGGGCGGCCGGGGTCCCGAGGATCTCCTTGGTCTGCCCCTCGAACTGCGGCTCGGCGAGGCGGACCGTCACGACAGCGGTCATGCCTTCGAGCACGTCGTCCTTGATGACGTCGGCGTCGTTGACCTTCAGCACCTTGGCGGCCTTCATCGAGTCGTTGAAGGTCCGCGTGATGGCCTGCTCGTAGCCGCTGACGTGGGTGCCGCCCTTCGGGGTGGCGATCACGTTGACGAAAGAGCGAAGCTCGGTGTCGTAGCCGACGCCCCAGCGCACGGCGACGTCGACGGTGAGCTCGCGCTCGACGTCCTGGGGCGTCATGTGACCCAGGTCGTCGAGCATCGGCACTGTCTCGGTGAACGTGTCCGCGCCCTGGAGCCGGAGCACCTCGGTGACCGGCTCGTCGTGGGCGAGGAACTCCGCGAACTCGGCGATGCCGCCGTCGTGGCGGAACTTCTCCTCGACCGGGTCGGGGCCGCGCAGGTCTCGGATCACCAGCTCGAGGCCCGGGACGATGAAGGACGTCTGCCGGGCGCGTCCGATCAGCTCGTCGTAGACGAACGTGGCGTCCTTGGTGAAGATCTGGCGGTCCGGCCAGAACCTGACGAGAGTGCCCGACTTGCCCTTGCCGACGCGCGAGCCCTTGCGGGTCAGCCCGCTCTGCGCCGCGAAGCCGGCGTTGGGGCCGTCGCCGTCGAAGACGCCCGGCACGCCCCTCTTGAAGCTCAGACCCTGACGCGCCGGCGTGCGGTCCACGTCGATGTCCATGCGCGACGACAGCGCGTTGACGACCGACAGGCCGACGCCGTGCAGGCCACCCGTGGCGGCGTACGACGACCCGCCGAACTTGCCGCCGGCGTGGAGCTTGGTCGCGACGACCTCGACGCCCGGCAGGCCGGTCTTGGGCTCCTTGTCGGTCGGGATGCCCCGCCCGTCGTCGTACACCTCGACCGAGCCGTCGGCGTGGAGGGTCACCTCGACACGGTTCGCGTGCCCGGCGAGGGCCTCGTCGACGCCGTTGTCGATGATCTCCCAGACGCAGTGCATGAGGCCGCGTGTGTCCGTGGACCCGATGTACATGCCGGGGCGCTTGCGGACCGCCTCCAGTCCCTCGAGCACGAGGAGGTGGGCGGCGTTGTACGTGCTGTCGATCGTGATGCTCCTTGCGAACCGAGGGATACCCGCAATCTACCCGCGACACGCCGCGCCGCAGTGCAGGGACGCGCACGCGGCGGAGGCTTACGGTGACCGAAAGCAGGCACGCACGTCACGATGCGGAAACGATCGGCCACCGGTTGGCCGAAACCGCCTCCGGATCGGTAGCGAGATCGTCAGACTGGGTACCCGGACAGTGTTGTTCAGGACACGGAATGTGTGATGAGCACGATGCAGGACCATGGTTGGATTGAGGTGGTGGGCAACACAGTCGCTGGGGAATCTTCAACCCCACGGCTACGTTGCAACAGTCACCGACAGATCGAGAAATGAGGCCGATGTGACAACTGCCGTTGCCAGCACCCCGCTGACTGCTGCGGACCGCTGTGACCGTTGCGGGGCCCAGGCCTACCTTCGTGTCGAGCTGCAGTCCGGTGGCGAGCTTCTCTTCTGCGCACACCACGCCCGCGAGCACGGTGACAAGCTCAAGGAGATCGCGGTCAACGTCATCGACGAGACCCACAAGCTCACCACGACTCCGGCCCCGGCGCCCGAGGACGAGCACTGAGCCCCCAGACCTGATCATCACGAAGGCCCCGGACACGGTCCGGGGCCTTCTGCTTTCCCGGGGACGCTTCCCTAGGGTGTCCACGTGTCCGCCCTCGAGATCGTCGTCGCCCTCGCCATCGCGCTCGGCCTCGCGACCACCGTCGTCCCGATCCTGCCGGGAACGCTCATCGTCGGCGGGGCGATCCTCCTGTGGGCCTCCGAGACGGGCGGTACGACGGCCTGGCTCGTGTTCGTCGTCGCCGCCGCGCTGCTGATCGCCGGGGCGGTCGTGAAGGTCCTGCTCCCCGGCCGACGGCTCAAGGACGTCGGCATCCCGATGTCCACGCAGCTGGCCGGCCTCGTGCTCGGGATCGTCGGCTTCTTCGTCATCCCCGTCGTGGGGATCTTCCTCGGCTTCGTCCTCGGCATCCTCCTCGCCGAGTGGCTCCGGCTGGGCCGCGCCCAGGCCTGGCCGTCGACGAAGCACGCCCTCCGGGCCGCGGGGCTGTCGATTCTCATCGAGCTGCTCTTCGGCGTCCTCGCCGCCGTCGTCTGGGTCGTCGGCGTGGTCGCGGTCTGATGGCGGTCCTGCTCGCCCTCCTGTCGGCCTTCGCTTACGGCACGTCGGACTTCATCGGAGGAGTCATCTCCTCCCGGATCCCACCGTGGACCGCCGCCTTCTGCTCCCAGGTCACAGGGGCGGCCGCGCTCGCCGTGCTGGCAGGCGTCCACGGCGGCTCGCTCAGCCCCGCCGGCGCCGCCTGGGGCGCCCTGTCAGGCGTCGGCAGCGGCGTGGGACTGTCGTTCCTCTACCGCGGCCTGTCCTCAGGACGGATGGGCGTCGTCGCGCCGACGTCGGGAGTGCTCGCCGCACTGGTGCCGGCCGCCGTCGGCGTCCTCACCGGCGACCGCCCGTCGTCGCTCGCCTGGGCCGGCATCGTCCTCGCGGTGCCGGCCACGTTCCTGGTGGCACGGGAGCCGTCCGCCGACCGACCCGGCGGCTCGCCGGCTGGTCCGTCGGGCGCTCGATCCGGGCTCACCGACGGGCTGCTCGCAGGCTGCGGCTTCGGCGTCGGCTTCGCGGCGATCGCGAAGGCCCCGGCCGAGGACGGATTCTGGCCGGTCTCGTTGAGCCTGCTGGTCGGCGCCGTCGTCGTGATCGCCGGCGCCACGGTCGCCCGCGGGGACTGGGTGCCGCGCAACGCGACGGCCGCACTGTCGACGAGCACGGGGATCCTGGCCGCCGCCGCTCTGGCGCTCTTCCTGCAGTCGCTGTCCCACGGCATGCTCGCGATCTCCGCCGTCATCGCGGCGCTCTACCCGGCCGCGACCGTGCTGCTCGCCGTCACCGTCCTGCGCGAGCACGTCCACCGGGTCCAGGCGGTCGGCCTCGGACTGTGCGCACTCGCGGTGGCACTCGTCGCGGCCGGGTGACGTCATACGCCCCGGCTGCTGGAGCAACCGGGGCGTATGACGTTGGCGTGGATCAGTCGAGGTAGTCGCGCAGGACCTGCGAGCGCGACGGGTGACGCAGCTTCGACATCGTCTTCGACTCGATCTGACGGATCCGCTCGCGCGTGACGCCGTAGACCTTGCCGATCTCGTCGAGCGTCTTCGGCTGGCCGTCGGTCAGGCCGAAGCGCATGCTCACGACGCCGGCCTCGCGCTCGGAGAGCGTGTCGAGCACGGCGTGCAGCTGCTCCTGCAGCAGGGTGAAGCTGACCGCGTCGGCCGGGACGATCGCCTCGGAGTCCTCGATGAGGTCACCGAACTCGCTGTCGCCGTCCTCACCGAGGGGCGTGTGCAGCGAGATGGGCTCGCGGCCGTACTTCTGGACCTCGATGACCTTCTCCGGGGTCATGTCGAGCTCCTTGGCCAGCTCCTCCGGCGTGGGCTCGCGACCCAGGTCCTGGAGCATCTGGCGCTGGACCCGGGCGAGCTTGTTGATGACCTCGACCATGTGCACCGGGATACGGATGGTGCGGGCCTGGTCGGCCATGGCGCGGGTGATGGCCTGCCGGATCCACCAGGTGGCGTACGTCGAGAACTTGTAGCCCTTGGTGTAGTCGAACTTCTCGACCGCACGGATCAGACCGAGGTTGCCCTCCTGGATCAGGTCCAGGAACAGCATGCCGCGACCGGTGTAGCGCTTGGCGAGGCTGACGACGAGTCGCAGGTTCGCCTCGAGCAGGTGGTTCTTCGCGCGGCGGCCGTCCTCGGCGATCCACTCGAGCTCCTCCTCGAGCTTCGGCGTGATCTTGCCGCCCTTGGCGAGCTTCTCGTCGCTGAACAGGCCGGCCTCGATCCGCTTGGCGAGCTCGACCTCCATCTCGGCGTTGAGGAGCGGCACCTTGCCGATCTGCTTGAGGTAGTCCTTCACCGGGTCCGCGGTCGCGCCGGCGACCATGACCTGCTGCTCGGGCTCGTCGGTGTCGTCAGCGGCCGAGACGACGAAGGAGGCTTCCTTCTCGTCCTCGACGATCGTCGGGTCGCTCGCGACGTCCTTCTCGAACTGGTCGTCCGGGATGTCGGGGAGGATCTTCTTGCCGTCGGGGCCGACCTTGGCCGCGGCGTCGTCCTCGTCGACGGTGTCGACGACCGCGACGTCCTCGAGGTCGGTCTCCTCGGGGTCGACGTCCTCGAGCTCGGGCTCGTCGCCTTCGTCGTCCGCGTCCTTGACGGGTGCGGCCGACGCGTCGGCCGGGGACGGAGTCGCAGCCGCCTTCTTGGCGGCGGTCTTCGCGGTCGTCGTCTTCTTGGTGGTCGACGTCGCGGCCGCGACCTTGAGGCCGGGTGCGCCCAGGTCGACCGAGATCCCCAACGTGCTCAGGTGGCCGAGCAGCGCCTTGAGATGCCGGGGCTCGACGGCGGCCTGCGCGGTCGCCTGGCGCACCTCCTCCGGCGTCACACGACCGGTGGGCCTGGCCCGGTCGATGAGCGACACGACTGCCGGGTGGCTCAGCACCTCAGCGGGGATCTTGCGTGCGTTCGAGGACACGAACACCTCTCGTGAAAGTGGCTTCGGGGCGCGGCGAGGCCCGGTTTCGTCAAGAGCCGCGTGTCTATTCTGCCACGCGGATCCCGAAGATCCGTCACCAGCCGTTCACTGACGGGCAGCGGCAGCCTTGGCCGCCGCCTTCATCTCCTGCTTGTGGGCGCGGACCTTCTGCAGCGACTCGGCGTCGACCACGTCCGCGACGGACCGGTACCCCTCCTCGGCATATGCACCCACGGCGGCTTCCCATCCCTCGGGACGCACGCCCAGCTGCTTGGCGAGCAGCGCCACGAAGATCTGCGCCTTCTGCTTGCCGAAGCCCGGCAGCGCCATGACCCGCTTGAGGAGGTCGGCGCCGCTGGTCGCCTCGGTCCACACCCGCGTGACGTCGCCGTCGTACGTGGTCGCGACGACCGTGGCCAGCTCCTGCAACCGCGCCGCCATCGCGCCGCCGTAGCGGTGGATCGCCGGCGGACGGCGGCACAGCTCCGAGAACGCCTCGGGATCCGCTGCCGCGATCGCCGCAGGATCCAGCGTCCCGAACCGGTCCAGCACCTTGGCCGGTCCGGCGAAGGCGCGCTCCATCGGGAACTGCTGGTCGAGCATCATGCCGACGAGGAGGGCGAACGGGTCGTCCGCCAGCACCTTGTCGGCTGCGGGGTCCTGGGCGATCTGGATGGCCATGGGGCCATCATCGCGCAGGCGGCGTGCTCAGTCGCCGGCCTTGACCGCCAGGACCGGGCAGTGCGAGTCGAGCAGGATGCGCTGCGCGTTGCTGCCGAGGATCAGCTTGCCGACGGGCGAGCGCCTGCGCAGGCCGATGACGAGCAGCTCCGCGCCGTTCGCCTCGGCGATGCTGATCAGGTCGTCGGCCGGGTCGAAGCCGCGGACGAGCTGGCGGATGACGTACGGCACTCCGCGGGCGTCGAGCCGGCGCCGGACGTCCTCCAGCGCCGCGTCCTGCTCGGTGGCGGCCTTCTCGTCGTAGTCCGGCCCGCCGCGGTGGGAACTCACCACGACGAGCTTGAGCCCGCGGAGCTCAGCCTCCTGCGCCGCCTTCTCCAGCGCGGCCTCTCCTTCGGGCTTCGGCACGTAGCCGACCACGACTGTTGACATCGCGACCTCCATTGCTCGGCAGTGTGAGCCACGTTACACATACGCGGTGCCTGCGGCAGCCTGTGGACGGTCGTCGGCGCGCCGCAGCCGACTCGGGCAGTCTGGCGACCATGGGACACGAGGCTGGGCTGGTGGAGCCGCTCGCGACGCCGCTGCGACGGGCGCTGCGACAGGCGGTGCTCGACCACGCGGTCGCCGAGCGTCGCCAGACGCACCTGCCGATCCTTCATCTCGGGCTGCCAGGCGGCAGGGACGTCGTGCACCCCGTCCGCCAGGACGAGCCCACCGACCACTCCCTGCGGTCCGACATCGTCGCTGCCCTGGTGCGGCGTGCGGCCCTGGCCGGGACTCCGCTCGTCTGGCTGACGCGGCCCGGTGAGCTCGTGGACCAGGATGTCGACGCAGCATGGCTCGGAGGCGCCCGCCAGGCTTTCGGCGAGGCGGGACTCCCCCTCGTCTACGTCGTCGTCAACCGGCACGGCTGGCGCGACCCCCGCAGCGGGCTGCAGATGAGCTGGGTGCGGATGCGACGCCGCTCCCCCGGCACCTAGTCCCAGGTGTGGACCGGCTCGCCGGTGTGCATCCGGTCGCGGTAGTCGAGCAGCGTGGACCGCAACGCTGCGCGACGGCCGTCACGCGACCGTTCCCGCACCCGGCGGACCAGCCACTCCGCGCCGTTGACCCGTCGCTTCGCCCGCTCCTCGACGATGTCGAGCAGGCGGTCGGCCTCGGCGGGCTCGACACCCCAGTCGAGCAGCCCCTCCCGGGCCGGCGCGAGCAGGTCGAGCACCAGGTCGGTCGCGGCGATCCGGTCCCGTCCGGGCCAGTGGACCTCGGCTGCGATGCCCCGGCGGGCGGCGGCGTGGAAGTTGTCGCTCGCGGCGGCGAAGGGCAGCCGCGACCACAGCGGTCGTTCGCTCTCGGCCAGGGTCCGGACGAGGCCGAAGTAGAACGCCGCGTTCGCCATCGTGTCGATGACCGTCGGGCCGGCCGCGAGGACGCGGTTCTCGACTCGCAGGTGGGGCAGGCCGTCGGCGACGTCGTAGACCGGCCTGTTCCACCGGTAGATCGTGCCGTTGTGCAGCCGCAGCTCGGCGAGCCCCGGAGTGCCACCCCCGTCCAGCACCGAGACCGGATCCTCGTCGTCGACCACAGGGAGCAGGGCGGGGAAGTAGCGCCGGTTCTCCTCGAACAGGTCGAAGACCGACGTCACCCACCGCTCGCCGAACCAGACCCGCGGCCGCACCCCCTGCGCCTGCAGCTCCTCGCTGCGGGTGTCGGTGGACTGCTCGAAGAGCGGGATGCGGGTCTCGCGCCACAGCTCCTTGCCGAGGAAGTACGGCGAGTTCGCCCCGATCGCCACCTGCAGGGCACAGACCGCCTGGGACGCGTTCCAGTACGCCGCGAACCTGTCCGGCCGAACCTGGACGTGGAACTGCGTGCTGGTGCACGCCGCCTCTGGCAGCACCGTGTCGGCCACCATCTCGAGCCGCTCAGCACCCTCGATGCTGATCCTGATGTGCTCGCCGCGCGCGGCCAGGACCTGGTCGTTGAGCACCGAGTAACGCGAGTCCGCGCTCATGGCCCGCGCCCCCAGGTGCTCCGGCGCGAGCGTCGGCAGGATCCCGATCATCACCATGTCGGCGCCCTCGGTCGTCGACCGGGCTCGAGCGTCGTCGAGCCGCTCCCGCAGCGACGCCTCGAGCCGGGTCAGCCCACCGCTGTGGAGCGCCGTCGGCGGCACGTTCACCTCGACGTTGAACCGAGCCAGCTCGGTCTGGAAGTCGGGATGGTCGATGGCGTCGAGCACCTCGGCGTTGCGGAGGAGCGGCAACCCCTGGTCGTCGATCAGGTTGAGCTCGACCTCGAGGCCGGTCATCGGGTCGGTCGCGTCGAACCGCTGTTCCTCGAGCATCCGCGCCAGGACGTCGAGACTGCGACGCAGCTTCTCCCGGAAGCGGGCTCGGTCGGTCCCACCGAACTCCTGCTCCTCGACTTCCTCACCCATCCGTGATCCTTCCTCAACCCTGCCAAGTGGCTTCGGTGCGGGCGAGCAGGTCGTCGACGACGCCCTCCACGCTGCCGCTGCGTTCGTACGCCGCCCGCTGCTGCGTCGCACCTCCGGCCCGCATGACCCGGTCCATGCCGATCGCGACGCGCTCCAGGTCGCCGGCCTCCTCCAGCGCGTCGCGCACGTGGTCGACGAGGGCGTCCAGGACGTCGCGAGCGGGCTCGAGCTCGCGTCGACGCGGATGCACCAGCGTGTTGCTCAGCCCCATCCGCGCGGCACGCCAGTGGCTGGCCCGGAGCAGCTCGGCGCGCCACCGGTCGATCGGCCCGTCCGCCATCCACTCCCGCGAGGCCGTCACGACGAGACCGCGCACCAGCGCTGCCGCGAGGACCGCGTCCTCGTGGTCGGTGCACGCGTCGAGCACCCGGATCTCGACGGTCGGCTGATGGGCGGAGAGCCGCGCGTCGAAGTAGAGCATGCCGTCGTCGAGCGCCGCGCCCGTCATCATCAGCAGGCGCGACGCCTCCCGGTAGCCCTCGACACTCTCGAACGCCTCGGTCGATCCGGCGCTCGGCCAGCGGGTCCACGCCTGCGAACGCCAGGAGGCGTAGCGCGTGTCGTGGCCGCTGGCGAAGGGCGAGTTCGCTCCGATCGCCACCAGGATCGGGAGCCACGGCACGATCCTGTCGATGACGGCGACGCCTTCCTCGGCCGAGTCGATGGCGACGTGGACGTGGGTGCCGCAGGTGCTGCCGGTGCGCGCGGTCTCGCCGAACAGCTCGACCATGGCGCGGTAACGGGCGTTCGGCGAGACCTGGGGCTCATCACCTTGGATCGGGACGATGCCGGATGCGATGACCCCGAGCCCGGCGGACGTCGCTGCGTCTCCGGCGGTCCGGCGTGCCGCGACGAGCTGGCGGGCGACGTCGTCGAGGTCGGTGGTCGGGTCGGTGCGGGTCTCGATCTGGTGCAGGAACAGCTCCTGGTCGAGCTCGTCGCTCGCCACGTGGGGGTCACGTCCGCTGAGGTGCTCGCGGTTGAGCTTGAGCACCTCCACTGATCGGCCACTCACGGCTCGGGTGGCCGTGTCGACAAGGAGGAGCTCCTCCTCGACCCCGACGGTGCGGACGTCCATGGGCCAACGTTATCCAGCGAGTCCACCAGGAAACCTGCCCTCCCAGTCGTCCAGCGGCGGCACGGCGCGCTCGAGCGCATCGGCAACGATCCGCCCCAGGGAGTGATCGGGCTCATCCTCCAGGCACCGGTCGACGGCGCACCAGGCGAGCGCCCCGTCCCCGTGCATCCAAGCCGCGAACGCGAGCACGCCCGCCGCCCCGGCCACGAGGCCCTCCGGCGCCCGCCTGACGATGTCGGTCCACAGCCGCACGTGGTGCGCCGCCTCCACCCTGCGCATGCCGAACCACGCGTGGTCGCGGATCTGCGCGTTGTGCACGGCGAGCAGGATCCGCGCCGTCTCCTCGTCGTCGGGCACCGTACCGGCGAGCAGATGGCGGTCCAGCATCGCCCGCAGAGCGGACCCGTCGGGTCGGACCGAGTCGACCAGCTCCCGAGCGGACTCCTCCGAGGGCGACTCCTCCACGGTGTCCCGGAGCTGCTCCGGGACACGGCTCCACAGCTCCGAGAGCGCGTCGCCGATCGCGGCGACCGCCGCCGGGACGGGCCGCAGCCGCGCGGCCAGCTCCTCACGCGAGGCGGCCGTGACCCGGCCCTCGAAGACGGCCTGGGCGCGATAGGGGTGATCGCTCACGTCGTACGGCACCCCGTGGGTCGGGACCCCGCTGTGACCGAGGGGCGTGAACCAACGACCGTCGTGCGCGTGGATCACGTCGATCACCCGCACGCCGGCCGTCTCGAACGCGCGCTGCAGCGCCCTGGCGACCCGTCGGACGAGTCGGTCCTGCCCGCTGAAGACCGCGAACACGACGTCGCTGACGCCGTGCCGACGGACCGGGGCGAGCAGGCTCGCGACGCACGAGCCGACGTCGTCGGGCGGCGGCAGGTCGACGCGGGCGTGGAACGACTCCCGGCCGCCGAAGGTGAGCATCACGATCGACTCGTGCGGGTCGAAGCCCATGACGACGGGGACGAGGGCAAGGATGTCCTCTGCGCTTCGCGCGGTGAAGGTGGTCATGGCGTCACGCTCGTCGTGGGCGCCGACGATCACGGTCGGAGGGGAAGATGCCTGGGGACGACGGTGAACGAACGGATGGGTGTGGAGGATGGACGGCCCGTCCGGTGACGCGAGTGACGGGCGAAGTGCCGACACGGCGCCGAGGCAGGTGGTGGTGAGCCAGCGCGCCGCGTCGGGGTAGGTTCCGTGCGTGCGCCAGCACGCCTCCGTCCTCCACCTCGACCTCGACGCGTTCTATGCGTCCGTCGAGCAACGCGACAAGCCGTCCCTGCGCGGCAAGCCCGTCATCGTCGGCGGCGTCGGGGGGCGCGGCGTCGTCGCGACGGCGTCCTACGAAGCCAGGAAGTACGGCGTCCACTCCGCGATGTCGACACGCGAGGCACGCTCGCGATGCCCGCACGCCGCGTTCCTCTACCCGCGGTTCCCGGCCTACCGCGAGATCAGCGAGCGTGTGATGGGCCTGCTCCGGACCGTGTCGCCCCTGGTCGAGCCGCTCTCCCTCGACGAGGCGTTCGTGGACCTCGAGCAGTCGACCCTCGGCGACCTGGGGGTGGCGTCGGTGACGGCGTTCGCCGAGGACCTGCGTCGCCGGGTGCACGAGGCGACCGAGGGTCTGACCGCGAGCGTGGGCGTCGGCACCAGCAAGTTCATCGCGAAGGTGGCCAGCGACCTCGAGAAGC
>NZ_BAAAPB010000002.1:251053-437060 GCF_039530925.1 Nocardioides panacihumi
GGGTGTCGGTCCCGCGACGGACGAGCGCCTGCGCCGTGCCGGCATCCACACGGTGGCAGACCTCGAGTCGGTCAGCCTCGAGGAGCTGGTCCGGCTCGTCGGCAAGGCGCACGGCAGTGGCCTCTTCCAGCTCGCCCGCGCGCAGGACGACCGAGCGGTCGTGGCGGAGCAGGAGGCGAAGTCGGTGAGCGTGGAGAGCACCTACGACACCGACCTGACCGACGCGGTCGTCATGGAGGGCCTGGTGGCCCGGCAGGCACGCGACGTGGCCGAGCGTCTGCGCAAGCACGGGCTCTCCGGCCGCACCGTGACCCTGAAGGTGCGTCTCTACGACTTCACGACGCTGAGCAGGTCGGCGACGCTGCCCGCTCCGACCGACGCCGCGGCGACGATCGGGCGGCTGGCACGCACCCTGCTGACCGAGCTGGTCGCCAGCGGGTCGACCTCGGGGGGCGTGCGGCTGCTCGGAGTCGGCGTCTCGGGACTGGCCGACTGGATCCAGGAGGACCTCTTCGGCGAGACCGAGGACCACGAGGCGATCGCCGAGCTGCCCGAGCCCACGGCGCCGCTGCGCCGTCGCCCGGAGTGGGCACCGGGCATGGACGTCGTGCACGAGGAGCTCGGCCGCGGCTGGGTGTGGGGATCGGGTCGTGGCGTGGTGACCGTCCGCTTCGAGACGGCGGCGACGTCGCCGGGCCCGGTGAAGTCGTACGCCGCCGACGACCCGGCGCTCAGCCCCTGGACGCCCGCAGGAACCTGACCCGCTCCCCCGGCCGCGCCTGCGCGCACTGCCAGAGGTCGTCGGGGCGGACGACGGCGATGACCGGATAGCCCCCCGTCGTCGGGTGGTCGGCGAGGAAGACGATCGGCTGGCCGTTAGGCGGGACCTGGACGGCGCCGAGCACCATCCCCTCGCTCGGCAGCTCTCCCTCTCGCACGCGCTCGAGGGGCGGACCGTCCAACCGCAGCCCGATCCGGTCGGAGTCGGGCCGGACCGTCCAGACGCCCGTGACGAGGGGATCCAGCGACGCGAACCAGTCGGCCCGCGGTCCCGGGAGCACGCGCAGACCGCCCGGCCGCCGTACCGCAGGGACATCCAGCGCCCGTGGCTCGGCCGCCGGCTCACCGAGCGGGAGCGTCGTGCCGTCGACGACGCGCGGTGGTCCGACCCAGGCCAACGTGTCGGTGCTTCGCGAGCCGAGCACCGGCGCCACGGCGATCCCGCCGGCGACGGCCAGGTACGTGCGGACGCCGTACGTCGGCTCCGGCACCCGCAGCTCCGCGCCGGCCGCCCACCAGAAGGCCGGCCCGGCGCCGCCTCCCGTCAGCGCCGCCCACCGGCCCGGGCCCGCGTTGCGCACCGTCAGGCCACCCAGGACCGTCTCGAGCAGTGCCGACTCCGGCGGGTTGCCGACCAGGCGGTTGGCGAGCGCCGCCGCCGGTGCGTCCAGCGCGCCGGCCCGAGGGACGCCGAGGTGCGCCCAGCCCGGCCGGCCGAGGTCCTGCACCGTCGTCAGAGCGCCGGCACCGATCACCTCAAGCGCTGACAAAGCGCACCTGCGTCCCCGGCGCCAGCAGCGCGGGCTCGGCCGAGGCCGCGTCCCACAGCGCGACATCGGTCGTGCCCAGGAGGAGCCAGCCGCCGGGCGAGGCCGTCGGGTAGACCCCGCACCACTCGCCGGCGATCGCGACCGACCCGGCCGGCACCCTGGGGCGGGGGTCGGCCAGCCTGGGCAGCCACCACGCCTCCGGCAGGCCGGCGAGATAGGCGAAACCCGGAGCGAATCCGCAGAAGGCGCTCGTGAAGGTCAGCGACGTGTGCCGCCGGACCACCTCGTCCACCGACACCTCCCAGCGGCGCGCCACCAGTGGGAGGTCAGGGCCGTCGTACGACACGGGGATGTCGACCGTACGCCGCGCCCGGACCGCGCTGCCGCCGGGCCACGTCTCCAGGAGCGCCATCGCGCGACCCGGGTCCACGCCGTCGAGCAGCACGGTCCGAGCCGCGGGCACGACGTCGTCAGCCTCGAGGCCGGCATCAGCGAGCCAGTCGGCGAGCGCCGCCGACTCCTCCGGCGAGTCGACCTCGGCGAGCACAGCTCGCTCTCCGACCGGGCGGGTCCTCACAACCCCACCAGACTCCAGCCGGCGGCCTCGAGCGCCGCCCTCACCGCGCGGGCGTGCGCGACAGCCCCCGGGGTGTCGCCGTGGAGGCAGAGCGACCGGACGGACCCTGCCAACGCGAGCGCCTGGGTGACGATCGCGTCGTCCTCGGTCAGCACGGCGCCGGGCCGGTCGCGCGGTCGCAACCGGTCACCGTCGTACGCCCGATCCGGGAAGCCCTCGAGGATGACCTCGCGCCCCGCCTCGCCGGCGAGGGTGAGCAGCCTGCCGCTCATGCCGAGCACCGGCAGCCTGCCCGAACCCTCCAGCACCGCAGCCGCCTGCTCGGCGTCGTCACGCACGCGGTGGTAGAGCGCGCCGTGCGGCTTCAGGTAGCGCACCGGGACGCCCTCCGAGTCCGCGATCGCCGACAGGATGCCGACCTGGTCCGCCACCTGCTCGCGGAGGACCGCGGCCGGCACGTCGAGGGGGACGCGGCCGAAGTTCTCCCGGTCCGCGTAGGAGACCTGCGCGCCGACGGAGACGCCGAGCTCGGCGGCGAGCGCGCACACCGCGCGCATGATCGCCGGAGACCCGGCGTGGTAGCCGCAGGCCACGTTGGCCGACGTCACCAGCCCGAGCAGCGCCTCGTCGTCGGTGACCTCCTCGCCGAGGTCGGCATTGAGGTCCACGACGGGGGGCATGGCACCGAGGATAGGGTCACGACATGCCCGAGCAGCCTCCCCTCGCCGCGCCGCGCCCGATCACCACGAGCCACCACGGCCGCAGCCGGACCGACGAGTACGAGTGGCTCCGCGACAAGTCCGATCCCGAGGTGATCGCCTACCTGGAGGCCGAGAACGCCTGGACCCAGGAGCGGACCGCCCACCTCGACGACCTCCGCACGACGATCTTCGAGGAGATCAGGACCCGCACGCTCGAGACCGACCTGTCGGTCCCGACCCGCAACCGCGGTTACTGGTACTACGGACGTTCCTTCGCGGGGCGCGAGTACGGCGCCTCGTGCCGCGTCCCCGTCACCGACCCCGACGACTGGACGCCGCCGACTCCGGCCGACGTCGACCCCGACCAGCCCGCGCTGCCGGGCGAGGAGGTGCTCCTCGACCTCGACGCACTGGCCACGGGGCACGACTTCTTCTCCTTGGGCGGCTCGGCGGTCTCCCCCGACACCACCAAGCTCGCCTACGCGACCGACGTGGTCGGCGACGAGCGCTACACCGTCCGGGTCAAGGACCTCACCACGGGCGAGCTGCTGCCCGACGAGATCACCGGCGTCATGGGTGGAGCGACCTGGGACCGCGACGGCGAGAGCTTCTACTACTCGACCGTCGACGAGTCCTGGCGACCCGACAAGGTGTGGCGCCACGCGCTCGGCACGGCCCAGGCGGACGACGAGCTGGTCTTCCACGAGACCGACGAGCGGTTCTGGACCGGGCTCGGCCGGACACGCAGCGACCGGTTCCTCATGATCGAGTCGGGCGCCAAGGTCACCACGGAGTACCGCTACCTCGACCTCGACGACCGTGAGGCCGGCTGGCAGGTCTTCGCGCCGCGCGAGGAGGGGGTCGAGTACTCCCTGGAGCACGCCGTGGTCGGCGGGAGGGACGTCTTCCTCGTCCTGCACAACGCGAACGGCCCGGACTTCGAGCTCGCCGTCGCCCCGATCGCCCCGACGGCGCGGTCGGAGTGGGCACCGCTGATCGCCCACGACCCGGCCGTGCGCCTGGAGTCGGTGGACGCGTTCGCCACCCACCTCGTCGTCCACCAGCGCAGCGGCGGGCTCACCCAGCTGCGCGTGCTCGAGCTCGCGGCGCCCGGGTCGGAGGGACCCGGCGTCGCCGACGACTACCTCGTGAAGTTCGACGACGAGCTCTACACCATCGGGTCCGGTGGCAACCCGGCCTTCGAGCAGCCGACGATCCGGCTCGGCTACACCACCATGCGCACGCCCAGCTCGATCTACGACTACGACGTCGCCACCCGGTCCCTCACGCTGCGCAAGCAGCAGCCCGTTCTCGGTGGCTACGACCCCGAGCTCTACGAGGAGCATCGGCTCTGGGCGAGCGCCGACGACGGCGAGCAGGTGCCGATCTCGATCGTCGTGCGCAAGGACGCACGCGCCGCCGGCCCCGTCCCGGTCCACCTCTACGGCTATGGCTCCTACGAGCACTCGATCGACCCGGGCTTCTCGATCGCGCGCCTGTCCGTCCTCGAGCGCGGCGGCGCGTTCGCCATCGCGCACGTGCGTGGCGGCGGGGAGATGGGCCGGCGGTGGTACGACGACGGCAAGCTGCTGCGCAAGCGGAACACCTTCACCGACTTCATCGCCTGCGCGCGGCACCTGGTCGAGGCCGGCTGGGCCGCGCCCGGACTCATCGTGGCCGAGGGCGGCAGCGCCGGCGGCCTGCTCATGGGGGCCGTCGCGAACCTGGCGCCTCGGGCCGAGGACGGGGGCGAGCAGACGCTCTTCGCCGGCATCGACGCCTCGGTCCCGTTCGTCGACAACCTCACGACGATGCTCGACGCGTCCCTCCCCCTGACGGTCGTCGAGTACGACGAGTGGGGCAACCCGGAGGCCGACGCCGAGGTCTACGACTACCTGGCGTCGTACGCGCCGTATGACAACGTGGCCGCCCAGTCCTACCCACCGATCCTCGCCGAGACCTCGCTCAACGACACCCGGGTGCTCTACGTCGAGCCTGCGAAGTGGGTCGCCCGACTGCGCGCCGTCGCCGGCGCCGACGTGCTCCTCAAGACAGAGATGTCGGCCGGGCACGGAGGTGTCTCGGGGCGCTACCAGGCGTGGCACGACCGGGCCTTCTCCCTGGCCTGGATCCTCGACCGGTTGGGCCTCGCCGGGCGCTGACCGCGCGGAAACCCCTGAGAAGACCCTGAGAGTTGCGCCTGGGCGCAACTCCGCACTCCACTCGAACGTCCTTTCCTTCGAGAGCGCATGCATACCCCGGGAATCCCGGGGTCACCTGAAGCGTTGAGATCCTGCAGGCGAACCCTGCATGTGAAGGAGGGTCCCCATGGCAACACGCACCGCCATCCGCGACATCGAAGGTCGCGACAGCGTCGGGCTATACCTGGACGAGATCGCACGCAACGAGCTGCTCGACGCCGCCAAGGAGGTCGAGCTCTCGAAGGCGATCGAGGCCGGGCTGATGGCTGAGCACCTGCTCGCGAACGGCCGTCACGGCCGCAAGGGGCCCAGCGGGGCGACGAAGGCGGAGCTCGAGTGGATGGCCGAGGAGGGCCAGAAGGCGGTCGACACCTTCATCACCGCCAACCTCCGACTGGTCGTGTCCATCGCCCGGAAGTACGGCCGGGCCCAGATGCCGATGCTCGACCTGATCCAGGAGGGCAACACCGGCCTGATCCGCGCGGTCGAGAAGTTCGACTACACCAAGGGCTACAAGTTCTCGACGTACGCGACGTGGTGGGTGCGGCAGGCGATCACCCGTGGCATCGCCCAGCAGGCCCGCGTGGTGCGGCTCCCCGTCCACGTCGTCGAGGAGCTGAACCAGATCGGCGGCGCGCGCCGCACGCTCGAGCGCCAGCTCGGCCGCGACCCGGAGCCCGCCGAGATCGCCCACGAGCTCGGCATGGAGGTCGAGCGCGTGCTCGACCTGATGGCGTGGGGCCGCGAGCACGTCAGCCTCGACTCCCCCGTGGACGAGGACGGCGACACCTCGCTGGGCGACCTGATGGCCCAGGAGACCGCTCCCGGCCCGGATCTCACGGTGCTCGACGAGGAGTCGCGCGAGCGGCTCAACGCCCTGGTCGGCCAGCTCGACGACCGGGCGGCCGACATCATCCGGTCCCGCTACGGGCTGCTCGACGGCCGCCAGCACAAGCTCGCGGACATCGGCGTCAAGCACGGCATCTCCGCCGAGCGGGTCCGCCAGCTCGAGCGCGAGGCGCTGCAGAAGCTCCGCCGCCTCGGCGACCCCGACCTCGCGGCCTGATGCCCTAGCCGCCCGAGACCAGCTCTTCGAAGACCTCCGCCACCCTCCGGCGGAGGTCTTCGAGCGTTCCGGTGTTCTCGATGACGTGGGTCGCCACCGCGAGGCGCTGCTCGCGGGTCGCCTGGGCCCCGATCCGGGCGCGCGCATCACTCTCGGTCCAGCCCCGGTCACGGACCATCCGGGCGACCTGGGTCTCCTCGGGCGCGTCGACGACGATCACCGCGTCGAACGTGCCCGCCTGTCCCGTCTCGGCGAGCAGGGGGATGTCGTGGACGACGATGGCATCGGGTCCCGCGGCAGCCTCGAGCGCGGCGCCCCGGGCCCGCACGAGCGGGTGCACGATCGCCTCGAGGGTCCGGCGCTTGTCCGGGTCGGCGAAGACGATCGCACCCAGGGCCGGGCGATCGAGCTCCCCGGCCGGCGTGAGCACATCGGGCCCGAAGGCCTCGACCACTGCGGCGAGCCCGGGGGTGCCGCCGGCGACGACCTCGCGCGCGAGCTGGTCGGCGTCGACGACGACCGCCCCGAGCTCGGTCAGGATCCTCGACACCGTGCTCTTCCCCGACGCGATGCCGCCGGTCAGCCCTACTCTCATGGGACCCATTCTCACGAGCCCCCGTCTTCCAGCAGTCGGCGCAGGATGCGCTCCAGCTCGGCGCGGTCGTCCGCGGTGAGGCGGGCGAGGTGCCGCTCGGACTCAGCGCGGCGTGCCTCACCGAGCAGACGCGAGAGGCGAAGCCCCTCGTCGGTGGCGGCCACCCTGGTCGCGCGGCGGTCGGTCGGGTCCGGTCCACGGGTGACCAGGCCGCGGTCCTCGAGCGCGTCGATCACCTCCGTCGCCGACCGGGGCGCGATCCGCAGCCGGTCGGCGATCTCGGACGGCCGCGTGGCACCGTGCTCGGTGATCACGTGGAGCGCCCGGGACTGGGCCGGCGTGACGTCGTACGACTCCAGCGCCGTGGCGAAGCGGCGCCGCAGCGTGCGCGCCACGGCCATCAACAGGTCGCCGGTGGTCTCGTCGGCGCCAGATCCCCTCACGGGAATGAATGCTAGCGCCTGATGCGTTAGCCTCATTGTGAGGTTACCTCAGCAATTGGGGAACCCAGAGACATGAGAGCGAGGTGGTCGCATGGACGACCTCACCAACAGCTTCCATCGCGGCTCCGGTCACGAGCGCGGCCGGGGCGACCACTCGGGCGATCGCTCGGGCCGCCGCAATCCCGACTCCCGCCGGTCGGACAGGCGCCAGCTCGAGGACCGACCGGTCTCGCTGCGCCGCATCGGCCGGCTCTTCTCCGACCACCGGACCGCCCTGGCCGTCGTGATCGCCCTGATCGTGGCCAGCTCGGCGATCGGGCTGGCGCAGCCGTTCCTCGTGCGGCACGTCATCGACGTCGCCCTCCCCCAGCAGGACGTCGGCCTCCTCGCGTGGTCCGTCGCCGCCATGGTGGGCGTCGCCGTGGCGAGCGCGGCGCTCGGCATCTTCCAGACCCTCATCTCGACCCGCATCGGGCAGCAGGTGATGCACCGACTGCGCAGCGACCTGTTCACGCACCTGCAGCGGCAGTCGGTCGACTTCTTCACCCGCACCCGCGGCGGCGAGGTGCAGTCGCGCACGGTCAACGACATCGGGGCGATGCAGAGCGTCGTGACCAGCACGGCGACAGCGATCGCCGCCAACGTCACGGTCGTGATCGGCACGGTCATCGCCATGGTCGCCCTCGACTGGCGCCTGGCCCTCATCTCACTGGTCGTCCTCCCGCCGGCGGTCATCACGACCCGCCAGGTGGCTCGCATGCGGTACGCCGTCACGACGGCCCGCCAGCAGAAGCTGGCCGACCTGCACGTCCAGGTCGAGGAGGGCCTGTCGGTGAGCGGCATCCTGCTGACCAAGACCCTGGGTGCCGCTCCGACGCTCGCGCGTCGCTTCGAGCAGACGTCCCACGACCTGGTCGATCTCGAGATCCGCAGCCAGCTCGCGGGCCGCTGGCGGATGGCGACCATGCAGGTCGTCTTCGCCGCGGTGCCGGCGGTGCTCTACCTCGCCGCCGGACTGCCGGTCACGCGGGACGGGATGACGATCGGCACCCTGGTCGCGTTCGTCTCGCTGCAGGGCTCGCTGTTCCGGCCGCTGATGGGGCTGCTCAACGTCGGGGTCGACGTCACCTCCAGTCTCGCGTTGTTCAGCCGGATCTTCGAATACCTCGACCTCCCCGTGGACATCGGCGACCCGGCCGCGCCCGTCCGGCTCGACACGGTGCGCGGCGAGGTCCGCTTCGACGGAGTGCGGTTCGGCTACGACCCGGACTCCCCCGCGCTCCACGACATCGACCTCGCCGTGCCCGCCGGGTCGAGCCTCGCGCTCGTCGGTGCGACGGGCTCCGGGAAGTCCACTCTGGCCGGACTGGTGGCCCGTCTGCACGACCCGGACGCCGGTCGTGTCACCCTCGACGGCGTCGACCTGCGTGACCTCGCGCTCACAGACCTCGCCGACGCCGTCGGTGTCGTCACCCAGGAGACCTACCTGCTGCACGCCAGCGTCCGCGACAACCTGCGCCACGCGCGTCCGGAGGCGACGGACGCCGAGATCGAGACGGCGGCCCGGGCCGCGCGGATCCACGATCTGATCGAGACGCTCCCCGACGGCTACGACACGATGGTCGGCTCGCGCGGGCACCGCTTCTCCGGAGGTGAGCAGCAGCGGCTGGCGATCGCGCGCACACTGCTGCGCGACCCCCGCGTGCTGGTCCTGGACGAGGCCACGAGCGCGCTCGACAACACGACCGAGCGGGAGGTGCAGGCGGCCCTCGACACGCTCGCCCGTGGCCGTACGACCATCACGATCGCCCACCGGCTCTCGACCGTGCGCAACGCCGACCAGATCGCGGTCCTGGACGCGGGCCGCGTCGTCGAGCTCGGCACGCACGAGGAGCTGCTGCTGCGCGGGGGTCGGTACGCCGACCTCGTACGCGGCGGCCTGGAGCAGACCGCCGCGGCCTGAGGACCTCGGGGTCAGCGTCGGCGCAGCGTCACCGTCACCGCATCGGCGCGGCCGGGCTGCGCGGCCGAGGACGCCTGCAGCACCACCACTCGCCGACCCGGCGCATGGGTGCGCACGCGCCTGACCACCATCGTGACCTCCGTGGAGCCTCCGCTGCCCAGTCGCGTGGCCCACGTGCCGGCCAGGACGGACCGCGTCACGTCGCGCCCGCCCTGCAGGAAGCGGACGCGGTAGGCGCTGCCCGGCCCCGAGGCGTGCAGCCTGACGAGATCGGCCGCGGCGCGGTCGTTGGTGACACGGAGCGGAACGGTCCGACGGGCTCCGCGCGCAGGGAGCACCACGACGCCGGCGTGCCTCCACGTGCCGCCCCTCCGCACCTGGAGGACCGGATGCCCGGACCTCACCACGAAGGTCCGGGTGACGACGGTGGTGTTGCCGGCCCCGTCGACGGCCTCGACCCGGAGCGTGTGCCTGCCGGTCGTCGCGGAGACGAGGGAGGCGTCCGAGGTCGTCGTACACCGCACCAGGTTGGACCCGCCCTTGTCGGTGCAACGCGCGGCCGGGATCCGGGTGCCCGCGTCGACGGTGACGCCGTCTGCCAGACCGACGTTGACGACGGGCGGCGTCAGGTCGGGGACGTCTGCCTTGACGGCCCGATAGCTGACCATCTGGGTGGAGGTCGTGAGCTCCCAGACCACCTGCTTGTCAGGGGTGACCTCGCTCGCGATGGTGTGCCTCAGCGCTCCCCAGCCGATCAGGGTGTTCCCTCCGGGCAGGCGCCGGGCAGAGCCGGTGAAGAGGGTGAACCCCTGCGCGGGGCCGTCGTAGGTCCAGGCCAGCGTGGCCGTGGCCGGCGCGCCGCCCGCGTCGAAGGACAGGGCGTACTCGGCGATCCGTGTGTGCGGCCGCGACATCGTCGGGCCGGTGCGATCGGCGGGGTTGACGCAGAGCGCGTTCGAGTCCGGCCAACCGGAGCCGTTGTCGAAGACCAGGATGTTTCCGTCGGCGAGCATGCTCGCCGTGTGCTGGGCGCACGGGCCGCCGTCCGGGTCGTCGGGGAAGGTGAAGTCGCTGTGCCGGCCGCCGAGGCGCCAGACGATGTCCCCGCGATGGAAGCCGTCGTGGTCGTGCCAGGCGATTCGCATGACGGAGCTGGTGTGACGGAAGGACGCGAGAAGGTCGCCGTCCGGCAGCTCCTGGATCGAGTTGAGGTGGGCGTAGTCCGGGTTGCCCGGGTTGGCCGTGGACTCGTCCGGCAGGAAGTGGTCGGCGCTGCTCCAGGTGTAGACCACGTCCCCGTGCGTGTCGATCTCCTGGATCGTGGCGTCCGTCCGATGTGTGACCGGGTTGGGCTCGTAGCCGATCAGGACGTGGCTGCCGTCCTGTCGCAGGATCGCGTCGTGGACGTCGGTGTTGGTCAGCGGGTCGGCCACCGTCATGGTGCGGACGGGACGGAACCGACCGTCGAGCTCGTCCAGCTCGAAGCGCTTCCTGTCCGCCTGTGTCGAGCGGAAGACCGTGAAGTGACCGTTCGGCGCCGGCTTGAGGTCCATCGCGTCTCGATCCGACACATGGAAGTACGACGGCACGCCGTTGTGGTCGACGGCCACCTCGAAGGTGCGGCTGCCGGCGAAGTCGGTCAGCGTCAGCAGGACCTGCCCAGGTGCCGCGCCTCCGGCGTCGACGGTCGCGGTCAGGTCCGGGAAGTCCGGCGGCAGGTAGACCAGTGCGTAGCCCCTGGTGCCCGAGGAGTCGCTGATGATGACGGAGACCTCGTCCCCCTCGACGAGGCCGGTCAGCGTCGTCGCGCCTCGGACGGCGACACCGTCCACACGGACAACACCCTGCGGGTCGCTCGTCGTCGCCGTGACGGTGAGCCGACCGTTTTGACCGGCGGCGGTGTGGACCGAGTAGCGCGACACCGCCGGGTCGAAGGCCGGACCGATGCCCGTGACCCCGGGCCCGCTCACCGCGATGTTCCGCGTGGGCGCCGGCGCCGCCACGGCCTGCGCCGAGTCGACCTGAGGCAAGACGGTCAGCACGCCGCCGAGGACGAGGAGCGCGGCGGCTAAGCCCGCCACGCGGCGAGATCCCGAGATGTTCGCATTCAGCACGGACACATGATCCCTGCCGCGCGGCGAGCGCGTGAGGATTTGGCCAGAATCAGCAGGCGAAACGGCGGCGATACGCCTGCGGGCTGAGCCCACGCACGCGGGTGAAGTGGTGTCGCAACGTCGCGGCGTTGCCGAAGCCCACCTCGTCGGCGATCCACTCGACCGACCGGTCGCTGCTCTCGAGGAGCTGCTCGGCCCGCAGCACCCGCTGGTTGGTCACCCACGAGTGCGGGGTCGCGCCGGTCTCGGCCCTGAACCGCCGGGCGAACGTGCGTGGCGACATCAGCGACCGGCGCGCGAGGCTGTCGACGTCGAGCGGCTGGTCGAGGTTCTCGACGATCCAGCCGAGCAGGGGGCCCAGGGTGTCCGCATCGCACTCCGGCACGGCCCGGGCGATGAACTGCGCCTGCCCGCCGTCGCGCTGCGGCGGCACGACCATCCGCCGCGCGACCGCGCTGGCCACCTGAGCGCCGTACTCCTGACGCCAGATGTGCAGGGTCGCGTCGAGGCCTGCGGCTGTGCCGGCGCTGGTGACGACCTGGCCCGAGTCGACGTACAGCACCTCGGGGACCACCTTGGCCTCCGGGAAGCGCGCGGCGAGCTCGTCGGTGTACTTCCAGTGGGTCGTGCACTCGATGCCGTCCAGCAGGCCGGCCTCACCGAGGGCGAAGGCCCCCGAGCAGACCGACAGCAGGCGCGCGCCGCGGTCGTACGCACGCAGCAGCGCGTCGCGGACCCCGTCCGGCAGCGGGCGGCCGCGCTGCATGGCCGGGATGGCGATGAGGTCAGCCCCTTCGAGCCGCTCGAGCCCGTGCTCGACGTTCATGGAGAAGCCGAGGCTGAACCGCACCGCGCCCGGCTCCGGCGCGCAGACGTCGAAGTCGAGCAGAGGCACTCCGTCGTCGCGCCTGTCGAGCCCGAACGCCTCACAGAGGACGCCGAACTCGAAGGGCGCGACACCGTCCCAGATGAAGGCGGCGACGTTCTGAAGGGTCACCCGGCAAGCGTGCCACAGATCTGGCAGGAAATCGACGTACTACGGCATAACTGCCACTCCCGGCAGGATATCGATGAGCGCATGATTACTGCCATGACCACCGTGATCCTCACCCTCGTCCTGGTAGCCGCGTTCGTCGCGCTCGCCAACTACGCTCGTCACGACCGGTTCGCCGGCCCCCGCAACCAGCACGTCGACTTCGACGACCTCGGCCGGGTCCCCGACCACAACCTGGTCCGTCTCTGACGCGACAGCCCCCGAGGCCGCAGCGAGCCATATGTGACAACAGGCTCGCGGCGGCCTCTTCGTTGTCGCGGGCCGCGTTCGCAGCCGTGCTCGAGCTCGCCGACTCAGCAGCGCCGATGGATGCGGATGCGGCCAGGCCGGAGCCGGGTGACCTGGAAGTCGGGGTGATCCGCCAGAGTGTGGTGACGGCTGCAGACCATGACGCCGTTCTCGAGGTCGGTCTGACCGCCCAGGTGCCACGGAACCAGATGGTGGGCCTCGCCCCAGACGGCCGACCTCTGGCAAGAGTCGACGGCACACGTGCCACCTTGCTTGACCACCATGGCCAGACGCTGCTTCTTCTTGTACAGACGCGCCTTGCGACCCAGGTCGAGCACCTCGCTGCAGGTCCCGAGCACGGCCGGGATCACCCCGGCCTGAGCCGCCAGCCGCCGGGCCAGGCCGGGGCTGATCGCGTCCCCGGTGTCCAGGTGTGCGGCCCGCAGCCCACCCACCAGGGTCTCCAGCGACATCGTCACGACGACCGTCGGGTCGCTGCCACCGCACGTGGGCATCCTGCCCGCCGGGATGCGGTCGATGAGCTCGACCAAGGCCTGACCGCGCCGCTCCTCGGCCGAGTGTCGGACCCCGGACTCGGGGTCGACCGTCGGGATCGGATCCGGCCTCTGCGGGTTCGTGAGGGCCTCGAGGATGCGCTGGAGCTTCGCCCCCTGGAGCAGCGGGAGCCGGAAGGAGCCCTCGCTGATCGCTGCCTGCTCGTCGTGCCGCAGCGCGAAGAAGCACCTCCGCGCGACCTCGGCCTCAGCCCGGGCCAGCTGCTCGGCCAGTCGGGCATCCGCGCCCTCGGGGTCGATGACCTCGCCGAGATGGTCGGCCAGCCGGCGCAGCACCGCGGCGTCGTGAGCGTGGGCCTCCCCCGCGAGGTAGGCCTCAGCGCGATCCATCACGGTCGCGTCAACCTCGGCCGGCAAGGCATCCAAGGCCTGGTTGATCACCGCTGCCGAGGCCACGGGGAACGCCCCGGCCGCCAGGGCCGCACGGGTCAAGCCATGCTCCTCGAGACCTCGAGCCAGCCGGACCTGACGCTTCCCCTCGGCCGGCGCGAGCCGAACCCGGTCCCGCAGCCACGCCACCAGGCTCACCTCACCGTCGAAGGCGGCCAGATCGGAGCGATCCGCCTGCGCCACCAGCTCCAGCGCCAACGCCGCGAGCCGTGCCTGACCCGCGAACACCTCTTCCAGGCACTCCCCCAGCTCCTGCGACGTCAACGCCCACAAGGTGTCGGTGCCGAGCTCGTCGAAGGCCTCATGGAGGCGACCCAGGAACCGGTGGACCGCGTGACGCCGCGCCGAGGCGGGCCGTCGAGGCGGCTCGACGTTCGCTGCGGTCATCGGGACCCTCCACGCAGGCTCGACGGACGGTGTCGGCAGATCAGACGGGGGGTGAACGACTAACGATCTGCAAGTAACAGTACACTTGTTCGATAACATACGCAAGGGCGATGCCCCGTTGGATCCACGATGCGCCATCGGCGCTCCTGTACGGTCCACGGCACATTCTGTCGACGGGAGGCACGATGAAGGCCGATCACTACGACTCCTTCGCGGAGAGCTACGCGCGCGAGAACGAGTCGGGCCTGTTCAACGCACACTACGAGCGCCCCGCGACCCTCGACCTCCTCGGGGACGTGACAGGCCGGAGCATCCTGGACGCCGGTTGTGGCGCCGGGCCGCTCTCAGCCGCCCTGCTCGACCGGGGTGCTCAGGTCACCGGCTTGGACTCGAGCGCAGCGATGCTGGCGCTGGCACGACGCAGACTCGGGACGGACGCCCGGCTCCTGGTGGCCGACCTCGCCGCGCCGCTGCCGTTCGACACGGGTGAGTTCGACGACGCGGTCGCCTCCTTGGTGCTGCACTACCTCGAGGACTGGTCCGGCCCCCTGGCCGAGCTGCACCGCGTGCTCAAGCCGGGCGGGCGGCTGATCCTCGCGGTGAACCATCCGGTGATCCGCCCGGTGGTCTACCCGCAGGACGACTACTTCGCGATCATGCCTTACACGGAGGACTACACGTTCGACGGCAAGACCGCGTCGCTGACCTTCTGGCACCGGCCGCTGCACGCGATGACCGACGCGTTCACGCGGGCGGGATTCGCGATCTCGGTCATCAGCGAGCCGCCGTTCTCGCCGGACACGCCACGCGAGCTGCTGCCGCCCGGCCTCGGGGACCGCACCTCGTTCCTCTGCTTCCTCTTCTTCGTGCTCGAGGCCGTGCCGCGATCTGCTGCGTCTCACTGAGGAAGCTGAGACAAATGGCGAAGGGCGCCCACCGCGAACGGTGGGCGCCCTTCTTGTGTCCAGGCTGGACCGAAGGTCAGTTGCTGCCGCCGGTCAGCTTCTCGCGAAGCGCCTGCAGCGCCTCGTCGGAGGCGAGGGAGCCGCTGGTCTCCTCGACCGGAGCCGCGGAGGAGTACGACGTGGACTCGCCGGCCTCGGCCTCGGCCTGCTTGGCCTCGGCCTGCTGCTTGACGTGAGCCTCCCAGCGGGCGTGAGCCTTGGCGTACTGCTCCTCCCAGGCGGCGCGCTGCTCGTCGAAGCCCTCGAGCCACTCACCCGTCTCCGGGTCGAAGCCCTCGGGGTAGATGTAGTTGCCCTGGTCGTCGTACGTCGCCTGCATGCCGTAGAGCGTCGGGTCGAACTCCTCGACGTCCGCGGCGGCGCTGGTCTCGTTGGCCTGCTTCAGCGACAGCGAGATCCGGCGACGCTCGAGGTCGATGTCGATGATCTTGACCATGACGTCGTCGTTGACCTGGACGACCTGCTCCGGGATCTCGACGTGGCGCTCGGCCAGCTCGGAGATGTGGACCAGGCCCTCGATGCCCTCCTCGACGCGGACGAACGAACCGAACGGCACCAGCTTGGTGACCTTGCCCGGGACGATCTGACCGATCTGGTGGGTGCGCGCGAAGTGCTGCCACGGGTCCTCCTGCGTCGCCTTCAGCGACAGGGAGACACGCTCGCGGTCCATGTCCACGTCGAGCACCTCGACGGTGACCTCGTCACCGACGGTGACGACCTCGGACGGGTGGTCGATGTGCTTCCAGGAGAGCTCGGAGACGTGCACGAGGCCGTCGACGCCGCCGAGGTCCACGAACGCACCGAAGTTGACGATCGAGGAGACGACACCCTTGCGGATCTGACCCTTCTGGAGCTGGGTCAGGAAGCCGTGGCGCACCTCGGACTGGGTCTGCTCGAGCCAGGCACGGCGCGACAGGACCACGTTGTTGCGGTTCTTGTCGAGCTCGATGATCTTCGCCTCGAGCGTCTGGCCGACGTACGGCTGCAGGTCGCGGACGCGGCGCATCTCCACCAGCGAGGCGGGGAGGAAGCCACGGAGGCCGATGTCGAGGATGAGGCCGCCCTTGACGACCTCGATGACGGTGCCCTCGACGACGCCGTCCTCGTCCTTGACCTTCTCGATCGTGCCCCAGGCGCGCTCGTACTGCGCACGCTTCTTGGACAGGATCAGACGACCCTCCTTGTCCTCCTTCTGGAGGACCAGAGCCTCGACCTGGTCGCCGACGGAGACGACCTCGTTGGGGTCGACGTCGTGCTTGATCGACAGCTCACGCGAGGGGATGACGCCCTCGGTCTTGTAGCCGATGTCGAGCAGGACCTCGTCCCGGTCGACCTTGACGATGGTGCCTTCGACCAGGTCACCGTCGTTGAAGTACTTGATCGTGGAGTCGATCGCAGCGAGGAAGTCCTCTTCGGACCCGATGTCGTTGATCGCGACCTGCGGGGCGTCGTAGTCCGGAAGAGCAGAGAGAGTCGTCATGAAGTAGTAGGAACCTTGAGTTAGAGGAATTGGATTGCGCGCACGTAACACACGCAATGGTCAACCCTACGCGGGACGCGGGAGCGCGTCCAACCGGCGCGACCACCCGCAGGGCGACACCCGCAGATGCCGCAACAGCACCCCACGATCCTCCGCTCTGCCCTAGCCTCCCACCGTGGACGCAGCTGAGCCGACCGACCTGGAGACGTTCATCGCATCGGCCCAGCGGGTCGTCGACTTCCTCAACAGTCGCACCCCGCTCACCGACTGGTCGGTCAGCCGCGTCGCCGGCGACGAGCAGGTGCACCTCCACGTCCGCGGCGACACGCTGCTGCAGGTCGGAGACCGGGTCGCGTGGGACGAGACGTTCTGTCGCCGCATGCTGGCCGGCGCGTCGCAGGTCGTGCACGACTCCCAGCTCGACGCCGACTACGCCGACATCCCCGCCGCCGTCGACGTCCGGGCCTACGCCGGGGTGCCGATCCTCGACGGGGACGGCTCGCTCTTCGGCACGCTGTGCGGCGTGCGCGCCGAGCCGCTGCTCGGTGGCGAGCACGTCGACAAGGCTATGCTCGACGTCTTCTCCGAGCTCCTGTCGGCGCAGCTCGTGCTCGTCCGCAGCTGCAGCGCGCTGCACCATGCGGCCGTGCTCGCCGAGGCCGTCGCCAACAGCGACGGTCTCACCGGACTGATGAACAGGCGGGGCTGGGACCTGCTCGCGGCCGAGGCACAGGAGCGGGTCGACGCCCTCGGCGACCAGGTCGGCGTGCTGATGATCGACCTCGACGACCTCAAGACCGTCAACGACCGCGTCGGGCACCACGCCGGTGACGCGTTGATCGCGTCGGCGGCCTCCGCGCTCCGAACGGCGGCGCGGGCCGGTGACAAGGTCGCGCGCTACGGCGGCGACGAGTTCGCGGTGTACGTCGAGGACGTCGCGGTCGCCGACCTCGACACCGTGGCCGCGCGCTACGCCGACGCACTTGCGGCGGTCGGGGTCAGCGCCTCGGTCGGCGCCGCGCCCGTCCTGCCCGACGGCAAGCCGGGCTCCAGGCTCGAGCGTGCGCTCGCCGAGGCGGATGCGTCGATGTACGCCTCCAAGGCGAGGAAGCGGGCCGAGGCTGCGACCCGCGCTGAGCCGCGCTAGCCTCGACGGCGTGACTGGGGCCGACGATCAGCCGCTTGACCCGCCGGTCCGGGCCGAGCGCCGGCCCGTGAGCGAGGCGGAGTCACGACGGGCGAACGGCCCCGACTGGGACCGGTACGCCGACGAGTACCAGGCCACGCACGGCGCGTTCCTGGGCGACATCGGCTTCGTGTGGGGCCCCGAGGGGCTGACCGAGAAGGAGGCCGGCGTCCTCGGCGACGTCGAGGGCCGCGACGTGCTCGAGCTGGGTTCAGGGGCCGGCCAGTGCGCCCGATGGGTGCGATCGCAGGGCGGGCGCGCGTACGGTCTCGACCTCTCGCACCGGCAGCTCCAGCACTCGGTGCGCATCGATGACGCGGTCGGGGTCGTGGTGCCGTCCGTGCAGGCGACGGCGACCGCACTCCCCTTCGCCGACCACTCGTTCGACGTGGTGTTCTGCTCGTTCGGCGCGCTGCAGTTCGTGGCGGACATCGAGGTGTGCGTCGCCGAGGTGGTGCGGGTGCTGCGGCCGGGCGGCCGGTTCGCGTTCTCGATCACACATCCGACGCGCTGGATGTTCGCTGACGACCCCGGCCCGGAGGGCCTCGTGGCGAGCCAGTCCTACTGGGACCGCACGCCGTACGTCGAGGCCGACGAGGCCACCGGCGTGGTGTCGTACGTCGAGCATCACCGGACCCTGGGTGACTGGGTCGCCCTCCTGGCGGGCGCCGGCTTCCGGCTCACCGACCTGGTCGAGCCGGAGTGGCCGGCCGACCACGACCGGGTCTGGGGCGGCTGGTCGCGGACCCGGGGGATGCTCACCCCCGGGACCGCGATCTTCGCGGCCGAGCTCGGCTGAGCCTCGAGGTCAGCGTCCGGCGGCGACGGGCGTGCGCGGCTCAGCCGCGGGCGCGGGCGGGCGGCGGCGCAGCAGGAAGAAGCCGAGCACGAGGAGGACCACGCCGATGATCGGGGCGTAGATCGGCAGGAACGTGCCCATCAGCCACAGCGAGCGCTTGTTGCTCTTCGCGTCCGCGACGTTGGTCTTCACGGTGTCCGGGGTGTACTTGGCCTCGATGTCGAGGACGCGCGTCCCGTCGGCCAGCGTGACCGTCTTCGTGCCCGTCTGGTCGATGAAGGCGCCCGTCTTCGGGTCGACCCACACGCTCTGCGTGGCCGCATACGTGCCCTGGGTGCCTGCGGCGACCTCGGCGTCCTGCGCAGGGACCGCGACGTCGAACCGGTAGGTCTTCAGACCGTCGATGGTCCGGATGCCCTTGTAGGTGGCCGTGACGGCCTTGCCGAGGTTGCCGTCCCAGTAGTCGTAGTTCTTCTGCTCCGTGTCGAACGGGAACTTCACCACCACGCCCTCGTAGGGCATCACCTTGTCGGGGTCGCCGATGTACTTGGCCTGGTCCTCGACAGGGAAGCCGGTCCTCCGGTCGAGCGCGAACTTGTCCTGGCTGATGGTGACGACGTGCTCGTCGTCGGCCGCGAGGACGAAGTTGCCCTTCTCATCGATGCAGTAGTCGGTGGTCGTCGCCACGCACTCGGTCTGCACCATCGCGATGACGTCGTCGTTCGACTTCTTCGGGTCGACCTGCGTGTGCACGATGTAGGTCACCGGGACGGGCGTGTCCGACTTGGCGAGAGCGCCGGACGCCTCCCCCGTCAGACGGGTGTAGGAGTCAGTGTTCATGGGGATCTTGTAGGCAGCATCCTTCCCCCAGAAGATGGCCACCGCGGCCGCCACCAACGCGAAAACACCCAGCAGCAAGGCCACCCGACCAACAACAGCACGCACGCTTGAACCCTCCCAAGGTCACGGAATCGGACGCACAGTAGCAGTAATTACCGGCGAGTATGTGCATCCCGTCACAGGTCGCGCCCACCCCGCGCCGACGGCCCACGGAACGGCTGGGAAACGGCTCCGAAATCAGCTCAGCCCGCGGCGACCTGTCCGGTGCCGCGGGCTGGATGCTGTGGGCTCAGCGGGATCCGTACTGGATGACCGACGAGCCCGAGACGCTGCCCGGTTGAGCAGGAGCACTGTTCACCGAACTGTTCACCACGCCGACCACGGTGGCGGTGGCGATCACACCGCCGGCGAGCACGCTCGCAATGCTGGCGACAATACCCAGGTTAAACACTGACTACTCCCTCTTCCCGGTCGGCCAGAGAGTAGCAGCCCAAGCACGCCATGTGGCTACTCCTGAGTAAGCGCGTCTCATACTGATGACGACGCCGACGAGCAACAGGGCCAGGAACGCGGCCCAGGCAAGGAGCTGTGCGATCACCCGCCCACGTGCGACAGGCTGTTCGTGGACGGTGCCCACCAGCCTGGCAACACGCAGCAGAGGCCCGTCGTGGACGGCCCGTCCTGCCACCGGCTCCGCACTCCCGCGCGCATCCTTCTCCACCAGCACCCATCCGATGCCGATCGCGCGGAGCGCGTCGGCGCGCGCCTGTGGCGACGGCAGCGCCAGCGCGGCGTGAGCCTGCGCGGCCCGAGGGTCCTCACCGCGCACGGTCGTCGCGCCCACGACCAGGTCTCCGTCGGAGACCACGGCGACGGGGAGCAGGCGGTTGAGTGGGTCCAGCACCGGCCGACCGTTGTTCCAAGCCGGCGCACGATAGGCGCTCCAGGGGAGCACGAGCGCGTCCCCGTGGGTCGTCCCGACCTCACCCGTCGCCGCGAGCCACTCGGCCGGGTAGTGCACCGCCCGCAGCTCGCCACCCCTCCCCCACGATGCCTCAGGCAGCACGGCCACGGGCGCGAGCACGAGCGCGACGGCGAGCGCCGCGCGGGCGATCGGCGCTCGAGGAAGCCCCGCGAGAACTCCGGCCCCCGCGGCGACGAGCCCGACGGTGAGCGGCATCGCGAGCGCCAACGAGCGACTGCCGTCGCGCAGAAGGCCCAGACCGGGAACAGCACCTCCGACGGCGGCCAGTGTCTGGGGCGCTGCCCAGGACAGCAGGGCGATCGCCACCCCGAGCGTCCACAGGACGATCAACGCGACACCCTGGCGTCGCCCCTGTGCCCGCCACCAGTCCCTCGCGCCGAGCGCGGCAAGCCCGACGACAAGGGCGGCCGCGGCCCATCCCAGGACGCCGCCGCGACCCGCGGCGACATCGGAGTTCCAGATCCCGCCCAGCGTCAGGACGGCGAGCGGCGCGGGCAGACCGTGACCTGCGGTGGCGAAGATGCGGAAGCCGCCCGCATCGGCCGCGGCTGTCGTGTGGGCCAGACCGGCGACCAGCCAGGGCGCGTTCGCGGCGACGACCATGGCCATGAGCAACCCGGTCGACCTGCGCCGTACGCCGCCCGCCATCCCCGTCACCAGCAGCACGGCCGCCGACACGAGCCCGGCGTTGGCGCTCAGGCTGCCGGCCAGCAGCACGAACGGGGTCCACACCGGGACCACCTGCTCAGCCGCGACCCGACGTCCGGCCACCGCCAACCACGGCACCGCCGCATAGCCGAGCAGCATCGGCCAGTGCCCGATCGCCAGACGCTCGACGACGAAGGGGCTCCAGATCGCGACGCTGACCGCCACCAGCCTGACCACGAGTCCCGATCGGACCAGCGCCGCGGCCCCGGTGCCCGCTCCGACCAGCGCACCGAGCAGGACAAGCTTCTGAAGCAGCATCCCCGGCACGACTTCGTCGAGGATCGCAACGACGGCGTCCGACGGGACGGCCCGCGGCAGCGCCGACCCGAGTCCCAGCACGTCCCGGTGCATCGCGAGGTTCGGCACCCAGACCATGTCGCGGATGAGGACGAAGCCCGGCGCGAGTGCCGGCCCGAGCATCAGGACACTCAGCACTGCAGCCCAGGTCAGCGGAAGCACGCGCTTCATCGTCGAGACGTTCTCACGCGGCTGCAGGTGCCACGTACTCGGCGACGACGATGCCGTGGGCCGTGTAGAGCAATCGGTCGTACTGCGCCGACCACACGTCGTCGACCGGCACCTCGTGCCAGCGGTTGCGGAAGTCGTCGCGGCGCAGCGCGCGCAACCGGGTGAACGAGACCTCCCCAACGCGGATCTGCCGGTCGAGGTCGAGGTTGTAGCCGACCGGGTGCGTGATCCAGAGCATCCCGCCGGGCTTGAGGAGCGACTGGAGCCGGGTGACGGCGCGGCTCGCCTTCAACGGGTCCTTGACCTCCTCGTCGAGTCCGACGTGCTCGAGGGTGGAAATGCAGAGGATCAGGTCGAAGCGGCCGTCGATCTCGAGGTCGGCGGCGTCAGCGTTCAACACGCCTGGCGCCACCTCGTACTTGTCCACCACCAGGTGGTCGACCGGCACGTAGTGACCGAGCACGTTGCCGATCTCCAGCACGTCCTGCCCGGCATGGTCGCCCAGCACCTCGAGGGCCAGCGCCGTCTCGACCGCCCGCTCGTTGAGCCAGGTGTAGTTGTAGCGGTGATGGAAGTAGGGCACCTGCCGGCCGTCCCAGCCGAACGACGTGGTCGACCTTCGCCCCGCGCGCGGCCAGCCCGCCAACCATCCGACGACCCATCCCACCGCCGAGCGGATGACCCATACCGGGCCCCGTTCTCGACTGATCCGGGCCAGGCGACGAACGATCGCGATCGGGTCAACTGCGATGGACATGAGCGAGAGGGTAACGGCTGCCCGACCGATGCCCCCGTGCGATAGTCGGACTGTGCCGACCCCTCGAATCTCGAGCCCGTGGATGGTGGGTCGTCCGTGACAGCGACGCCCGTCACCGACACGATGACCGTGAAGGATCGCCGCTCGGTCACCGCTCTCCCTGCTCTCGACACGATGCGGGCGATAGCGGCGATCGCCGTGCTCGCCACCCACGCATCGTTCTGGGGCGGCGCGTACGCCAGGCCCCACTACGGGACGGCGCTCTCCCGCCTCGACATCGGCGTCGCGGTGTTCTTCGTGCTCTCGGGCTTCCTGTTGACCCGTCCATGGTTCACCCGGCACGATCACGGCTACCCGGCACCGTCGACCCGCACGTACCTCTGGAGACGGGTCCTCCGGGTCATGCCCGTCTACCTGATCGCTGCAGTGGCCGCGCTCGTCCTCCTGCCCGGCAACAACGACGCCTCACCGGCCACCTGGCTGAAGACGCTCACTCTGACCAACATCTACTTCGACGGCCGGCTGCCGGACGGTCTGACGCAGATGTGGAGCCTGGGCACCGAGGCCGCCTTCTACCTCGTGCTACCGCTTCTCCTCTGGCTTGCACTCTCCCGGCGCCGAGACCACGGCCACGGGCCGTCCCGCCTCTCCGTCGTCCTCGCGGCGATGGTGCTGGTCAACGTCGCGTGGCTGGCGATGGTGTCATCCGGCCTCGAGCTCGACGGCACGATGATGAGCCTCTGGCTCCCCTCCTACCTCACCTGGTTCGCGGTCGGGATGCTCATCGCCGCCTGCGCCGTGCGGACCAGCGATGCGCCCGACACGCGCGGCGCGGCGGCGACGTCGTGGCTCGCGGAGGCTGTACGTCGCATGGGCCAGGCGCCGGGCGCGTGCTGGACGGCCGGGCTGGCGCTGTTCGCGATCGCCTCCACGCCGATCGCCGGTCCCGCCCTGCTCATCCCGCCGACGCTCGGCGAGGCGCTCGGCAAGAACCTCCTGTACGCCGCGATCGCCGGGCTGCTGATCCTGCCAGGCGTGTACGCCGACCCGCGCGGACGCTACGCGCGCGCCATGTCGTGGCGGCCGTTTCGCCACCTCGGCCATCTCTCGTACGGCATCTTCTGCGTCCACCTCGTGATCCTCGAGCTGGTCTGGCGCTGGCGGGACATGGAGCTGTTCCACGGCCGAACCCTCGAGCTGTTCACGATCACCCTGGCCATGAGCGTCGTGGTGTCGGAGATCCTCTACCGACTGGTCGAGCTGCCCTCGATGCGGTGGAAGAGCCTCTTCGACCGGCCGCCGTCGAGCGTCAGCGCGACCATCACGCCCAGGCCGGCGAACACGAGCAGCTGAGGCGCGGCCAGCGTGCCCGCCCAGCCGTGGGCAGAGCCCAGCGGTCGCCACCAGTAGAACGGCGCCGCGGCCGCGACGAGGAGGCCGCCGGCCCAGGCCATCGCGTCGGACCGGACCCAGCGGTCGGTCACGATCAGGGTCACGACCAGGGCAGTCCCTCCGAGGGCGAACGCCCACCAGCCGCCGACGACGCCGAGTGTCACCGCGCCCACCGCGCCCAACAGTGGCGCCGGCACGATCCTGGAGCCCACCGCCGGTGACGGCAGGTCGGGGCGTCGACGTACGAACGCGAGGGCGGCCAGCAGGACCAGTGCGATGGCCCCGAGTCCGATGGCCGCGCGATAGAGCCGGTCGGGCCCGAACCTCAGGTCGACCTCTGTCACGCCGCCGTCGAGGCGCCAGCCCTGCTGCCAGCCGTCGACGGTGACCCCCTCGACCGTGCCGCCACCGACGGCAGATCCGCTCCAGCCGGGGTTCTGATTCTCCCGGATCGCAGCCATCGAGGCACCCGACCCCGGGATCGTGAGGGTGCGCGACACCGGGGAGTCGTCGGTCAGACCGGCCGGCGTCACGGTTGACGCCTGCGCGGGGCCGCGGGTCATCACCAGACGCATGCCGTGGAACGCCGGAGCTGGCGAGAGGACGACGCGAGTCTCGCCCGTCGGTACGTCAACCTGCTCCGGTCCACACAGCCGGGTAGGCAACAGGCCACCGTTGAAGAGCTCACGGGGCGATGCCGTCACCGAGGTGGCGTAGAAGGCCGCGCCGACCCGGACCGTCGGGCCGTAGGAGCAGCCCAGGTCACGACGCTGGTCCGAGAGCGTGAGAGGCAGGAGCGCGACGCCGTCGAGGCGGAGCTCGCTCACGCCGACGCCGAGCTCCTCGACCTCGCCGTTGCTCGCAAGGTTGCGGGTCGGCTCGTCGGCCTTGAGATAGAGGTCGACGCGCGTCGCCCGGAAGGGCTTCACGTCGGCGTGGCCGTGCTCGTCCAACTCGACCGCCTGACGACCACCGGGGTAGTCGAGCACCACCGATCTCGGCCGGGATGCGGGCGCCTGCCGATCGAGTCGGACCTGGATCCCGCGGACGGTGCGCTCGCCGAGCCACCTCAGCGACAGCGCCGGGTGCTCGTCGTCGGGGTCTGCGACCCACGTCGTGCCCCGTGCCCCGTCGATCGCTGCGACCGCGGACCCCCGGGCGTCGTCGACGGCGTCTGACGACGACCGGACGTTGATGAGCTGGTCGCGCTGGATCAGTGCCTGGAGGGCTTCGCCGTTCGTCGGCGTGACCTCGGCGCGCAGGGCGTACGAGGCACCCTTGCCGAGGCGAAGCGTCCGGTCGAGCGCACCGGGCTCCTCGCCGAGCCGCGCCCGGTCGGGGTCGCAGCGCACGTCTCCGTCGACGGTGACGCAGGCCTCGCGCCAGCCGTCGGTGGACGACAGCAGGATCGAGTCAGGAGCACCCCACGCCGCCGGGACGCTCGGCAGGACGAGGGTGCGGTCGACGTCGACGCCCGGCACCTGCACCTCCGCCACGGAGAAGGGCCCATCCGCGGGCGCGGCGCGCACCACGCGCACCGTCGAGGTCCGGCCGGGAGGGAGGCTGACGGTCACCGGACGTCCGGGGTGTGCCGTCACGGTCTCGCTGGTGCCCGCGTCGGTCTCTACCCAGATCCGCTCGGTGCCTTTGCGGCCGCCCTCCCCCTCGCCCGTGACCACGACGACGGAGGCGACCTGCTGGGCAGCCTTCAGCTCGACAGCCACCCACGGGTTCGGGTCGCTCGCGTCGGACTCCCACTGGGTCTGGGTCAGCCCGTCGAAGGCCGCGAAGGGCAGGTGCTCCCCCACTGTGTCGCCTCCGGAGGTGTCGGCGAAGGCCTGGGACGACGAGGCGGTCACGTCGGCCGCTCCGACGTACGCCGCGTGCGTCTCCCACCGCGAGCCGCTGATCGTGTAGTCGCGGGCGGGCGCACCGAGCCGTCCCTCGTCGGCGGCAGTCAGCGTAGGCGAGGTGGCGCCGAGAATGCGCCCGAAGTTGCGCTCCCGCTTGCGCAGCCCGTCTGTCAGGACCAGCCGATCCACGTGTGCATCGCCGGTGGCGTTCGCAGCCAGCACCGCCGGAGCGTCATCGATCAGGCCGGTGTCCAGCAGGCCGAGCAGGTCCTCGGGACCGCCGACCACTACGGGGGCGGAGGTAGAGGCGACGGCGCGGTGCGCGCCGTCGACCTCGTAGATCTCGACGGCGCGATAGGGCCGGGTCCAGCCGTGATCGATGATCGTCGGATCGTCAGCGCCCGCAACGCGGGCGGTGCTGCCCACCTTCGGTCCGAACGTGGCCACGCGACGGATGCCGGGCGACCCTGCCAGAGCTTGGTGCACCAGGACGGGTGCCGTCTGGTCGGTGCCGCGCAGGTCGTTGCGCACCACCAGGTGACTGATCCCGGCTCGGCTCAGGTAAGGGGCCAACCCCGGAGACGGCCGTCCGGACGCCAGCTGCTCCTCGACCGCGTCGAGCATCCGGATGTTCCCAGCGGGTGCGAGCGGGACGGCGTTGCGGACTGCCCACGGCGAGGACGCCAACGGCTGGAGCGGCTCGTCGTCCGGATCGCCCCACCGGTAGTACGCGAAGCTGGAGCCCGGGACGAGCAGCGCGGTCGTGTCCGCGGAGTTCTCGTTGATCCAGGCGGCGGTGCGATACCAGTAGGCCGGCACAGCGTCGAAGTCGTTGGCGGCGCCGAGGCGCCCCGCGAACGCAGGGCCGGCGATGCCGATGATCGAGACGATGGCGAGCAGCAACACACCGACGTGCCTTCGCTGGGCGCCGGTCGGCACAGAGCGTCCCGGCTCGGAGCCGCCCAGCCCAGGGCGGTCCACCACCTCACGCGCCCGGCTGGCGAGGTCGGCGAGCAGGTATGCCAACCCGAGCACCAGGGGCAGCCGGATGATGGGGTCGAACTTGTGCACGTTGCGCAGCGGCGCGAGGGCCCCGTCCAGCGCGCCGCGCTCCCCGCCGGCGAACCAGCCCGCGAGTTGACCGCCGTGGCCGGCCGTGACCATCAGGAGGCCGACCAGGAGCGACAGCACGAGGAACTGACGGTGCGGGTTGCCCCGCATCGCGAGGCCGACGATCCCGAAGAGGACGAGCACACCCATGTTGAGTGCTATGTAGCTCGTGGTGAGCAGGTCGTTGCCGGCCTGCCAGGTCGCGTCGACGTACGGCACCCAGTGCGATGTGCCCCGCAACGCATCGAAGACCGTCGTCGGGAGGGTCGTGACGCGGGCCGTCTCGATGTAGTCGAGGAAGGGCGGGCTGTAGCGGCTCAGCAGCAGTAGGGGCACGATCCACCACGCTGTGCCGACGAGCACGAACGTCGGCCACCAGATCATCAGGGAACGACGGCGTGGCCCGGGCTCTCGGGTCAGCAGCCAGACGACCCCCAGCGGGATCACCGCGAAGGTTGCGGCGGCGTTGACGCCCCCGACAGCGGCGACCGCCAACGCGGAGAGCAGGGCAGCCCGGCGCGGCGAGCCCCGCTGCGTCCCGACCACGAGCGGGATCAGCACCCACGCTGCGAAGGCGCTGGGCCAGGCCTCGATGGAGATCGGCCCCAGCACGGTGAGGATCCGCGGCGACAGCGCGAAGGCGAAGCCGGCCACGACCCTGCTGACCGGCGAGCCCAGCCCGAGAGCGCCGCACAGCTTGACGACACCGAGGAAGGCGACGACCAGGAGCAAGGCCCACCACAGTCGCTGGACGACCCACCCCGGGAGGGTCAGCACGTGACCGAGCAGGAAGAAGGGCCCCATCGGGAACAGGTAGCCGTAGGCCTGGTTCTGCACCTGCCCGAACCCGCCGTGCGGATCCCACAGGTGGAGCGAGCGGGCGAGGAATCCGGCGGGGTTGATGACGAGGTCGAGCTTTGTGTCGCCGACGAGTCGGCCCGGACGCTGCGAGAACGACAACGCGACCAGGACGAGACAGCAGGCAACCAGCCTGAACCGCCAGGTGAACCGGTCTTGGGCCGACGCGGTCTGCGTCATCGCCGCCGGAGGACGATCACAAGGTTCCAGGTCAGCAGCTCGCGGACGAGGGGCACCTTGACGAGCCAGTAGGTGAACCGTGGGTTGTAGCGCGGTATCACGTCGAGCACCTCGGCGCGTCGCTGACGCGCGGCCCAGTCCAGGCCGGCCTTCACGGTGACGGGGAACAACGACTCGCCGTACTTGTTCTTCGGCTCCCGCCCGTGCCGACGGCGGTAGCGCTCGCGGGCGCGGCGTCCGCCGAGGAAGTGCCACGGTGCCGTCTCGTGCCCGCCCCACGGGCCGTACCAGACGGTGTACGAGATGAACGTAGTGCCGCCGGGCTTCGTGACCCGCACCATCTCGTCCGCCATCCGCCACGGATCCGGCACGTGCTCGAGCACGTTCGAGGAGTAGCAGAGATCGAAGGTGCCGTCGCCGAAGGGCAGCTCCATGCCGCTCCCGATCACCGTCCGCGGCGAGATGTCGCCGAGACCCGAGAGCTCACCGACGTCGGCGTCGAGCGCGAAGTAGGTCGCCCCGCGGTCCTCGAACACCCGCCGGAAGTAGCCGGGGCCGCCACCCACGTCGAGCATCGCGGCGCGGTCGAGCCCGATGTATCCCTCGAGCTGGTCGGCCGAGTCGTTCGCCAGCGCCCCGTAGAACACGGCCGGCTCGGTCTGCTCCTTGCCGAAGGCACGGAAGAGCGAGACGGAGCGGCGCAAGGAGGGTGCCCATCGCTCACCACGGCGCAGGAGGTGTTCGGACACGCGGGCGACCTTATCTGATCGGCCGAGACTCCTCCGCGCCTGTACGGCCCCACGGTCGTACTCCCTACGACGTGGCAGTCAGCACCGCCGTGACCTTCGACGACGCCCGTGCCAGAGCAAGCCCGTCCGAGCGAACCGCCCAGATCGCCGCACCGACGAGGTTGTGTGGCTTCGCCGCTCTGATGCTGGTGATCGTCCACCCCTCCTCGCTGACAGGCACATGGGTCGGCCGGCCCACCTCTGGTCCGGTCCGTCCCTTCGTCCTCTCCGGCTACCTCCTCCACCGCCTCGGGCGGGACGGTACGGACCCCTCCGGTCACGTCGACGAGGAGTGCGACGAGAACGGTGCGAATCCGGGCGATCACTCGAGATCGGGCCCGAGCTCGTCCTCACCGAAGAGCGCACGGCCAGCGACCAGGCCGACGACGACGGCCGTGATGACGTCGGCGACCACGGGCGGGTTCCGGGGGCCGCCGACGTCGGCGAGCGTGACGACGGTCGCGGCGGCCACGCCCGAGGCGCAAGCCGCGCTGATGGCTGCCAGGGACAACCGTCGGAAGGCGAAGCCGGCCAGAGCGCCGACACCAAGTGGGACCGAGACCAGCGCCAGGGAGGCCGCACCGATCATCATCAGCAGTCGATGGGGACCGCGAGCTGGGCGGGTGGGGGCCACGGGCAGCAGGCCGACCGGCCGCACCGACGTCGCGCGCCGGCTTGCGCGCCGGCGACGCGACCCTCGACCAGCCGACCTCACGAGCAGCATCAACGCTAGGAGGGTCAGCCCGGCGGCGAGGGAGAAACCGACCACGATTCCCCACTGGAACATCGACTGCGGCGCGTACTGGAGCGAGACGTTCCCGGAGGTGCCCGCGGGGAGGCGCCACCCCTGCTTCCAGCCGTCGACGGTGATCGGCGTGAGCAGCTTGCCGCCGACGCGCGCCTCCCAACCCCGGTTGACGCTCTGGGCCATGCTGAGCACGGCCTGTCCGCTCGAGCGCACCTTGACGCTCCGCGTCGTCGGCGACCAGGAGAGCACGTGGACGGAGGAGCCACCGCCCACCGTCGGGGCCGTCGGGGAAGTCGGTGCGGCGGGCTCGAGCCACAGCCTGGAGACCGCGAAGCCGGCGGGATTGGTGACGCGGATCCGCTGGGTCCCGGCCGCCAGGTGCACCGCATCGTCACCGCACGGCTCGAGCGAGAGCTCCGCGCCGTCGACGACGTCCTTGATCGTGCCGACGATCTTCGTGTCGACGGTACGGCCGTCCACCTCGATCTTGGGGCCGAACCCGCACGCCTGGCCGGTCGGCGTGTCCGGCTCGGTCTCATGACGCAGGGCCGCGAGGCCGCCGATCTTCAGCTCCCCGATCCCGACCGTGCCCCGCTGCTCGTCGGGCAGGACGCTGATCTGCAGCCGTTTCGTGCGGACCGGCCTCATCAGCCCGGCGAAGTCGCCGGAGGTCGCGACGAGCTGGGGCTTGATGCCGTCCTCCATCGGGTCGACGACGAGTGTTCCCGGCAGCTCGCCTGGCTGATCAGCACCGAGCAGCGCCTTGACCGAGGTGATGGTGCGCGGTCGCTTCCAGGACAGCTGGAGGGTCGGCTTACGGTCGAACGGCGAGGCGTACCAACTCGTGTCGTCGCGCCCGTCGAAGGCGTTGGCTCCGACGACCGCCGGGTCCCCCGCATAGGTTGACGACGCCTCAACCCGTACCTGTCGCGGGCTCAGCGGTTCGAACAGCCGGTCGAGGGTGGGACCGTTGGTGGCGACCACGCGTCCGTGCAGCCGCCAGGTGCCGCCCTCGGCCACCGTCACCGTGCGGTCGAAACCGGGAGTCTCCGGTGTCTCCCGCTCCCAGGCAGCGGAGCAGGTGACTGCACTACCGTCGGTGAGGCAGCCGCGCCGGGGCTCTTCACTTCGGAACAGCATCGTGCTGCCCGGGGTGACCTCACCGGGCACCCGCAGCGTCCTCCGAATCTTCTCGCCCCCGACGGAGAAGTTGGCAAGGCGTACCTCGCGGGCAGCGGACGGGCGCTGGGCGAGCACCGTCATCCGCAGGGAGGTCGTGAGTCCGGCCGGAAGCTGCACGCCCTGGGCGACCCCGTCGGTCCCGACGGTGGCGTCGACCGATCCGGCGTCCGTGGTGAGCCGCACCTTCGACACGTCCGCTCCGCCGCGGTTGTCGAAGAGCAGCGCGACCGGACGGGGCTCCACGGGCTCGTTGTACTGCACCTCGATCCACTGGCCGATGGGCGACACGAATGGAGACGTCGTCCAGGCGGTGAAGGCGGAGGCGTCGAAGGCCGCATACGGGTGCTCGTCGGTCCGGATAGCACCCAGTACATCGGCATAGCCGCCGGAGCTGGACGCCGTGACGAGGCGCGCACCCTCATACTCTGCGACGGTGGTCGCCGTCGGCACCGAGTCGCCGACGAAGTCGTGGATCGGACGGTCCACCCGGTAGCGCTCATCGGCGGTCATCGGACCGGAGACGCCGTCGATGATCCGGGCGAAGGATCGCTCGACGCGTCGGTTGCTGTCGGTCACGATGTCCGCGGGCCGGACCTGATCCTCGGCGCCCGGCTCGTCAGCGAGCATGACGTCCCGGTGGGGAGCCACCAAGCCGAGCTCCGCCAGGTCGTTGACGACCTCGGGGCCACCCTGCACAACCACACTGTCGGCCGAGTCCGTGATCGAGACACGAGGGTCCTGTCCGTCGTCGGCGAGCGCGAGCACCTCGACCTCGGGATACCCGTCGGCAGTCCGACCGAAGTCGGCGACGTGCCGCAGACCACTGTCCTCGCTCACGGACGCCCTGACAGCTGCCGCCGACGCCGCGTTGTTCGCATCGGGCACGAGGTCGTTGCGCAGCACGACATAGGTGATGCCCATGCGGCGCAACGCGCTGGCGAACCCCTGGATCGGATGTCCCGCAGCGACCTGGTTCTCGATCGCATCGAGCAAACGGAGCGTGCCTGCGTTGGCCACCGTGCTCTGGCTCCGGACGGTCCACGGTGGACCGTCGAGCACCTGGATCGGCTCGTCGATGGTCCGGCCCCAGGTCTGCACCGCAAACCCGCTGCCCGGCAGCACCATCACCCCGCTCGGTCCGCTCTGGGCCTGCAGGAAGGCGATAGCCTGCCGCCAGGATGGGGAGATGTCGCGCACGCCGTCCGCCACGCGGAGGTCGCCGGAGGCAGCAGGCTGGGCGGCGGCGCACACCAGAAGGACCAGAGCGCCTGTCGCGAAGGTCCCCACGAGGGTTCGGCCACGCACCGACAGCGATCGGATACCGGCGAGCAGCTGCGGGATGCCCGCCGTGACGAAGGCACCCAGGCCCAGACTGAGCGGGAGTCGGACGATCGGGTCGAACTTGTGCACGTTGCGCAACGCCGCCAGCGAGGAGTCCAGGAATTCCAGCCACTGTCCGCCGAGCACTGATCCGGCCGGCTCCGCGGAGCCCATGGTGAGGACCGCCAGGCCGATGAGCAGCGAGATGACGAGGGTCCGACGCGCCCACAGCGTCGGCTGGGCGAGCCCCAGCAGGCCCGCCCCGGCCACGAGCACCGTCGTGACCAGGAGCGTGGCGGACGAGACGAGCTCGTAGCCGCCCACCCAGCCGGCGCTGTCCCCTCCGGGGAAGAAGGCGACCCAGTGACTGGTGCCACGGAAGGAGTTGAGCCAGCCGATCCGGCTCGCGGTGTTGGAGGCCGACTCGATGAAGTTGAGGAAAGGTGGCGCGTACCCGCCCATGACGACCAACGGGATGATCCACCACAGGCTGGCCACCAGCGCCAGGCCGGTCCACGCCAGCGTGTCCCGGACCCGGCGCAGCAAGGTGCGCCCGGAGACCAGGAGCAGCAGCAGCCCAGGAAGGATGAGGCAGGCGATGACCAGCGTCGCGTTCTGGCCACCCATCCACGGAATCGTGGCGGCCGACAGGACGAAGGCGGCCAGGGTGGGGAGCCGTCCGCGCAGGTAGAGCACCAGTGGAAGCAGGGTCCACGGAAGGATGACGGACGGGAGGGTCTCGCCGCTCAAGCCGCCGACGGTGATCAGGACTCGGGGCGCCAGCATGTAGGTCAGGCCGGCGAGCACCGCTCCCGCGGCGTTGATCCCCGGCCAGTTCCGCGCCAGCCGCACGGTGCCGAAGTAGGCGAGAAGCATCAGCGCGGCGGTCCACAGCCGCTCCCAGATCCACATGGGGACGTGGGCGACGGCACCGAGCCAGAAGACCGGCCCCATCGGCACCAGGTAGCCCGACGCTTGGTTCTGGAGTCCCCCGAGTGTCCAGTCGCCGTTCCAGACGTTCAGGCTTCGACTGAGGAAGGCCCCGGGGTTGAACTGCAGGTCGAGCTTCGTGTCGAACGTGATCAGGCCCGGCTGCTGCGCCAGATTGAGCGCCACGACGGCAACGACGACGACCAACGACACCATCCGCTGGCGCCTTGCATCCCGCGCCCGCTCGGTGCGGTCGGCGACCCAGGCGCCGTTCACCAGTGCACTCCCCTCGTCCCCGCAAACGGGCCGGAGTCTATAGGGTGCTCCGAAGGTTCCAAGCCGGCCTGAGAGACGAGGAAGCATGATGCCCCACCCGAGAAGTGCGGAGTTCTCGAGCGCGTGGTCGTTCGCCTCCGGTGTCTCGGGGTGGCTCACGGAGGACCAGGCCGCGCTGCTGTGGGACGCCACGATCGACCTGCCGCGCAACGCGGTCGCGGTCGAGATCGGCAGCCACCAGGGTCGGTCCACGACCATCCTCGCTGCAGCCCTGCGCGACCGGGGCGGTCGGGTGATCGCGATCGACCCCTTTGTCGACGGCCGGCTGTTCGGAGGCGCCAAGACCCGCGAGCGCTTCGAGCGCACGATCGATGAGGCAGGAGTGACCGACGTCGTCGAGCTGGTGGCCGAGTACAGCACCCGCGCTCGGCCTGGGTGGAGCCGGTCGTTCGACTATCTCTACATCGATGGCAAGCACGACTACTGGACGCTGTCGGACGACCTGAGATGGTCGGTGCACCTGCCGGAGGGCGCCCCGGTCCTGATCCACGACTGCTACTCCTCGATCGGCGTGACACTCGGCATCCTCGCCCACGTGTTGCCCTCGCGGCGCCTCGTCTACGAGCGCCGCGCCGGTTCCCTGGCGCTCTTCCGCGTGGGCCGCCCGACCTGGCGGGACCGGATGCGGATCGTCGCCGAGATGCCGTGGTGGCTGCGCAACGTCATGATCAAGGTGCTGCTGAGGCTCCGGCTTCGGGGGCTGGCCGCGAAGGTCTTCGGCCACGACAGCCCGTACGACCCTTACTGAGCGTCCGCGCGGTAGATGCGAGCCTCGAGCACCGGGTTGTCCGGCCGGTGCAGGGCCGGCTTCACGACGTCGTTGTAGCGCAGGCGCAGGCCTCGGCGTCGGCGGCGCGTGCGGGCCGTCATCACACTCGTGACCCACTGGACGGCGACGGTCTCCCAGGTCCGCTGGTGGCCCGGCGCCACCAAGGCCGCCGCCGCGAACTCCGGGTCCAGCTCCCCCTCCGCGCGAAGTCGGACGGCATCGGTCCAGTGCAGCTGGATGACGCGGTGGTCGAACTTGCTGTTCAGGACGTCGTCGAGGGCACGGCGTACTCCGGCGCGTTCGATGTAGGCGTCGATCTCCGCATCGAAGTACGGCGCGTTCTTGGCGGTCATCACGAGAGTCGGCGCATCCGGGTCTGTCTCGTCCAGGCGGCACCACCACAAGTGGCTGGGGAAGTCGACGATCTTCGCGCTCGCAGCTTCGGGCACCTCGATGTATCCGGCGCGGGCCACGCGCGTCAGCTCGGCCGCCACTCCGACCGGGTCCGTCACGTGCTCGAGCAGGTTGGAGCAGATTGCGTAGGCGAAGGCGCCGTCCGCGAAGGGCATGTCCGCGGCGTCGGCGTCGAAGAGGGGGCGGGACACGCGCGCGGAGTCGCGGCCGGAGCGTTGACCGGCGAACGCGGAGTCGACGTACCTGTCGAGCAGTACATCGGCACGCCAGGACGGCTTGTCGCCGCTGCCGACGTCGAGCACCAGGTCGCCGTCGCCCACGGGTACGGCGATCCTTCGTTCGACAAACAGCCGCCACTGCGAAATCACCGACACGACCGGAGAGTATGGCACCAAGGGCAGCGACTCCTCCGCGGACGCAGTCCCGAACAGGCGTCACCGACCAGGGGGCCGAAAATGCTGTGACTTTGGATACTCGTGGGTAGCATCTCGTCCTGTGCAGGCCCTCGGTCCCGCATCCTTCGAGGGTCGCCATGTCGTGTTCTTCAACTGGCGCGACACCAAGAACCCCGAGGGTGGCGGCTCAGAACGATATGTCGAGACGATGGCCCGCGGTCTGGTGGACCACGGGGCGCGGGTCTCGATCTTCTGTGCTGCCCACGACCAGGCGCCCTCCGACCACGTCGTCGACGGCGTCCGCTACATGCGTCGCGGCAACCACCTCGAGATCTACCTCTTCGGCCTTTGGGCCCTGCTGCGCCGCCGGTTCGGTCGCATCGACCTCGTCGTCGACGTGCAGAACGGGCTCCCCTTCTTCACCCGGCTCGGCACGCGTAAGCCCGTCGTCGTGCTCGTCCACCACGTGCACCGCGAGCAGTGGCCGGTGATCTTCCCGGGACTGCTCGGAAAGATAGGTTGGTGGATCGAGCGCCGCGTCGCGCCGTTCCTCTACCGTCGCAGCCAGTACATCGCGGTCTCGCGGGCGACACGCAACGAGCTGATCGACCTCGGTGTCTCGAAGAGTCGGATCGCCGTCGTCCACAACGGCACGGCGACTCCGCCGGTCACCCACGTCGCCAAGACGGAGCACCCGTCGCTGGTCGTCGTCAGCCGGCTGGTGCCACACAAGCAGATCGAGCACGCGATCGACGCCGTCGCCGCACTCCGGGAGGGGCATCCCGATGTCCGCCTGTCGATCGTCGGCACCGGCTGGTGGGAGGACGACCTCTACAAATACGCCGCCGAGGCCGGGGTCGGCGACGTGGTCACCTTCGAGGGCTTCGTGTCCGAACAACGCAAGCACGAGATCCTGGCTCGTTCCTGGGTGATGCTGCTCCCCTCGATCAAGGAGGGCTGGGGCCTGGTGATCGGCGAGGCGGGCTCGCACGGCGTACCGACTGTCGCCTATGCCTCCGCTGGCGGGACGCGGGAGTCGATCGCCCACCAGCGATCCGGTCTCCTCGTCCTCGATGCGGCGGAGATGACGGAGGCTACCCGCCGGCTGCTGGAGGACAGCGAGCTGCGCGAGCGCCTGGGGGCCGGTGCGCTCGAGATGTCACGCACGTTCTCCTGGGCGCACTCGCGGGAGTCGTTCGCCCACGTCCTCTCCGATGTGCTCGCCGGCAGGCGGGTCCAGGTGGAGGACCCCGACGGTCCGTGAGCCTCCACTCCAGCGCCGATGAGCGCTCCGACTCCACTCGCGGGCAGACCCCGTCACCGTCGGGGCGACCACTAGGCTCAGCCCTCGTGACAACCGCCGCGCTCCCACCGTCGCGTCTCAAGAGGCTCTTGGACGGCGGCGGCGTCATCGCGATCGCGATCGTGGTGATGAACATCGCGACGTACGGCTTCCAGATGGTCGCCGCGCGCCTGATGGGCCCCGACCAGTACGGCGGCCTCGCCAGTCTGCTCGCCGTCGCGCTGGTCGTCGCGGTGCTCCAGCTCGGCCTCCAGGCCACGGCGGCGCGACGGATCGCCACCGAGCCCAAGGACGTCGCAGGCGTCGAGAGGGCGATCCTGCACATCGCGTACCGCGCCTCGCTGGTGCTGTGCGCCATCATGCTGGCGCTGTCGCCGGTGCTCGAGCGCGTGCTGCGGCTCGACAGCATCTACCCCGCGCTGCTCCTGGCGCTGGGGACGATCCCGCTCACGGTCATGGGCGCCCAGGCTGGCATCCTGCAGGGCGAGCGCCGCTGGGCGCCGCTGGCGCTCGTGTACCTCGCTGTCGGCGTCCCGCGCATCCTGATCGGCACCGTCGCCCTCGTCGTCCGGCCGACCGAAGGCTCCGCGATCGCGGCCGTCACGCTCGCCTGGTTCGCACCGGTCGTGGTCGGCTGGCTGGCCCTGCGAGGCAACAAGCGTGCCGCCGACGCGCCGCACCAGACCCGCGCGGTGCTGGCCGAGACCTGGCACGGCTCGTTCGCCCTGCTCGCGTTCTTCGCCCTGTCGAACGTCGACATCGTGATCGCCCGCAACGTCCTCAGCGACACCGAGTCCGGCCTCTACGCCAGTGGTCTCATCCTCACGAAGGCGGTGCTCTTCCTGCCGCAGTTCGTCACCGTCATCGCGTTCCCTGCGATGACGAGCGCGAACGAGCGACGGCGAGCACTGCTCTGGAGCCTGGCCCTGGTCGGTGTCCTCGGGCTGATCTGCATCGCAGGTTCGATCGTGCTCTCCGGTGTCGCCATGATCTTCATCGGCGGCTCCGAGTACGCACCTGTCGAGGACCAGCTCTGGCTGTTCGCCCTGCTGGGGACGATCCTGTCGTCGCTCCAGCTCCTCATCTACTCGGTCCTGGCGCGGCAGAGCCATCGGTCGGCCTACCTCGTCTGGGTCGCCGTGATCGTCGTCGTGGTCGGCGGCCTGCAGGTCGCCTCCGTGACCGCGCTGCTGAGCCTGGTCTGTGTCACCGACGCCGTCCTGCTCGCCGTCCTGCTCGCCCTGAGCCTCTGGCGGATGCGGGACGACACCCCCGCTCAGTGAGCGGCGTCGAACCAGCTGCGCCCGGTGCCGACCGAGACGTCGAGCGGCACGAGCAGGTCCGCGGCGCCACCCATCCGCTCGCGCACGAGCGACTCGAGTGCCTCCCTCTCCCCCGCGGCCACCTCGAGCACGAGCTCGTCGTGGACCTGCAGCAGCACGCGTGAGCGCAGCCCCTGCTCGTCGATCGCGCGCTGGGTGTCGAGCATCGCGACCTTGATCAGGTCGGCCGCCGAGCCCTGGATCGGCGCGTTCAGCGCCATCCGCTCGGCGGCCTCACGCCGCTGCCGGTTGTCGCTGGTGAGGTCGGGCAGGTAGCGCCTGCGGCCCATGATCGTCTCGGTGTAGCCCGACTTGCGCGCCTCGTCCACGACACCGGCGAGGTAGTCGCGCACGCCGCCGAAGGTCAGGAAGTACTCCTCCATCAGACCCCGCGCCTCGCCCGGCTCGATCCCGAGCTGCTGGGAGAGGCCGAAGGCCGACAGCCCGTACGCCAGCCCGTAGTTCATCGCCTTGATCTTGGCCCGCTGCTCCGGGGAGACCACCTCGACGCCGAAGACGCGCTGCGCGGTGATCGTGTGGAAGTCCTGTCCGGACTTGAACGCGTCGATGAGCAGGGCGTCCTGCGACAGGTGCGCCATGATCCGCATCTCGATCTGGCTGTAGTCGGTCGTCATCAGCGACTCGAACCGCTGGCCGTCCGAGCCCTGGCCGACGACGAAGCCCTCCCGGATCCGACGGCCCTCCTCGGTGCGGATCGGGATGTTCTGCAGGTTCGGCTCGGTGCTCGAGAGCCGGCCGGTGGCGGCGATCGTCTGGTTGAACGTCGTGTGGATCCGCCCGTCGCCGGCCACCGTCTTCAGCAGCCCTTCGATGGTCACCCGCAGCCGCGTCACGTCGCGGTGTCGGAGCAGGTGGAGCAGGAACGGGTGCTCCGTCTTCACGTACAGCTGCTGCAGCGCGTCGGCGTCGGTCGTCCACCCGGTCTTCGTGCGCTTGGTCCTCGGCATATCGAGCTCGTCGAAGAGCACCACCTGCAGCTGCTTGGGCGAGCCGAGGTTGATCTCCTTGCCGATGACCGCGTACGCGTCGTCGGCGGCCTGGCGCACCTGTGCCGCGAAGTGGCGCTCGAGGTCCTCGAGGTGCTCGGTGTCGACCGCGATGCCGGTCTGCTCCATCCGCGCCAGCATCCCGAGCAGGGGCTGCTCGATGTCGGTCAGCAGCCGCGTGCCGCCCGCCCGCTCGACCTGGTCGGCCAGGGCGACGGACAGGTCGAGTGCGGCGCGGGCGTGCAGCATCGCGGCGGCCGCGATGTCCTCGCCATCGTCGAACAGGGCCGCCTGGTCACCCTCCGCCTCGTGGCGCAGCTCGCGCTTGAGGTAGCGCAGGGTCAGGTCGGCGAGGTCGTAGGAGCGCTGGTCGGGCTGCACGAGGTACGCCGCCAGGGCGGTGTCGGTGGCCAGGCCCTCGAGCCGCCAGCCGTGCGCCTCGATCGCGAGCAACGGGCCCTTGGCGTCGTGCATCACCTTCGGCCGGCCGGCGTCGGCCAGCCAGCCGGCGAGCGCAGCGTCGTCGTCCGGGCCGAGCCCGGCCACGTCGACGTACGCCGCCTGCGACTCGGACGCGAACGCGATCCCGTCGATGCGACCCGTGCCCGAGCCCCAGGCGCCGCGGATGTGCACGGCGACCGGGTCGGTGCCGAGACCCGCCAGGAAGCCGGCGACAGCGCCGGGCGCCAGCGTCTCCCCCGCCAGGTCGAAACCGGCGTCGGCGACAGGCTCCTCCGCGGGGCCGAGGGTGTCGAAGATGCGGGTCCGCAGCTCGCCGCGGAACTCCAGCTCGTCCAGCAGCTCCAAGGTGACCTGCCGGTCCCACTCCTTGAGCGCCATGCCCGCAGGGCCGACCTCGAGCGGAAGGTCGCGGACCAGCGCGTTGAGCCGTCGGTTGCGGATCACGTCGCCGAGGTGGGCGCGGAGGTTCTCCCCTGCCTTGCCGGTGATCTTGTCGGCGTGGGTGACGACGTTGTCGAGGCCGTCGTAGGTCACGATCCACTTCGCGGCCGTCTTGGGGCCGACCCCGGGCACACCGGGCAGGTTGTCGCTGTCCTCGCCGACGAGCGCAGCCAGCTCCGGGTAGCGCGCCGGCGGGACGCCGTACTTCTCCTCGACGGCGGCGGGCGTCATGCGGGCCAGGTCCGAGACGCCGCGCATGGGGTAGAGCACCGTCGAGCGCTCCGTGACCAGCTGGAGCGAGTCACGGTCGCCCGTGAGGATCAGCACCTCCATGTCGGCGTCGAGGGCCTGCGTGGTGAGCGTCGCGATGATGTCGTCGGCCTCGTAGCCCGCGACCGAGAGGTGCGGGATGCGCCAGGCGTCGAGCATCGCCTGGATCAGCGGCAGCTGGCTCTTGAACTCGTCAGGGGTCTTGTTGCGCTTGGCCTTGTACTCCGCGTACTCCTCCAGCCGGAACGTCTGGCGGGAGAGGTCGAAGGCGACCGCCACGTGGGTCGGCTTCTCGTCGCGCAGCACGTTGGTGAGCATCGACGTGAAGCCGTAGACCGCGTTGGTGTGCTGGCCTGTGGCTGTCGTGAAGTTCTCCACAGGAAGGGCGAAGAACGCGCGGTAGGCCAGCGAGTGGCCGTCGAGGAGCAGCAGCCGGGGGGTCTGGTCGGGCACCCGCCGAGCCTATCGGTCGTCACCGACACCAGAATGTCCCCCATGACGAGTGAGCAGCCCGACGCACAGATCTCCATCGAGGACTTCCTCGCCATGCTCCCCGAGGGGGCAGGCAAGCTCAACGAGAAGATGGGCGTCGAGCTCGTCGAGATCTCCGCCGAGCGGGTCGTCGCGACCATGCCGGTGGCGGGCAACACCCAGCCCTACGGACTCCTCCACGGCGGCGCGTCCGTCGTGCTCGCCGAGACGCTCGGCTCGATCGGCTCCGGGATCCACGCGTTCGGCATGGGCAAGATGTCGGTCGGCGTCGACATCAACGCCACCCACCACCGCGCGGCCACGACCGGCGTCGTGACCGGCGTCGCGACCGCCGTGCACCTGGGCCGCAGCAGCGCGTCCTACGAGGTCGTCATCACCGACGAGCGCGGCAAGCGGGTCTGCACCTCGCGCATCACCTGCGCACTGGTGCCGCTGCGCACGTCCTGAGCGGGCCTCAGCGCGCGGACTGCGTACGCCGCATCGAGCGCCGTACGGCGAGCACGCGCTGTGGCCGGTAGCCCTGCACGCGCTGCGTCGCGGGCAGCTGCGCGTTGAGCTTGGCCCGCACCGCGTGGGTCGGCGCCAGGCGCAGCACGGCGTGCTGCCCCATCGCCAGGCGCGCGAGGAAGCGGTTGCCGTCGCGCGAGGCCGCCTGAGCACCCGTCACGACCTGCGGGATGCCACGCTCCTCCGCGAACACCAGCGCGGCCTCGATGAGCGCCCGCCCGATGCCACGCCGCCGGAACGCCGGCAGGACGTGCGGGTGCAGCACCTGGAGCGCCGGCTCGAGGTTGAGCGGCGTCACCGTCGTCAGCCTGAAGTAGACAGCTCCCGCCCGATGGCCGTCGTACTCGGCGATGAGCACGCGGCGCTCCGCAGAGTCCGCTGCGCTCTTGATGATCGCCTCGAGATCGGCGATCTGCTCGGCGACGTCAGCGCGCCGGACCGAGTCGTGCCACAACTCCACGAGGAACGCGGCGTCAGCGACGACTGCCTCCCGCAGCGTCACAGGGATCCGGCTCATGTGTCCTTGCCTTTCCAGCTCCCGATCCGGTTGAGCCCCCCATCCCCGTCACCCACCGCTCGTCCCGAGTCGCGGTGGGTGCCGGGGATGAGGTTACGCATCCTCGAGGGGTTACGCGACCCCCAGATATGCCTCACGGATCGCCGGGTCGCCGAGGAGCTCCCCGCCGGTGCCGGACTTCACGATCGAGCCGGTCTCCAGGACGTACGCACGATGGGCCAGCGAGAGCGCCTGCTTGGCGTTCTGCTCGACGACCAGCACGGTCGTGCCCTGCTCGTTGATCTCGCTGATGATGCTGAAGATCTGCTGGATCAGCATCGGCGCGAGGCCCATCGACGGCTCGTCGAGCAGCAGCAGCCGCGGCCGCGACATCAACGCGCGACCGATCGCGAGCATCTGCTGCTCGCCACCGGACATGGTGCCCGCGAACTGCTTGCGCCGCTCCTGGAGCCGCGGGAACAGCGTGAAGACCCGCTCGAAGTCCTCGTCGATGGCCGCCCTGTCCTTGCGGGTGTAGGCGCCCATGTCGAGGTTCTCCGCGACCGTCATGCCCGGGAAGATCCCGCGGCCCTCAGGGGCCAGACACAGCCCCTTGCGCATCCGCTGGTCGGCCCGGAGCCTCGTGACGTCCTCACCGTCGAAGGTGATGCGCCCCGCGTGCAGCCCGCGGACCCCGGAGATGGCGCGCATGGTGGACGTCTTCCCTGCCCCGTTGGCCCCGATCAGCGCCACGACCTCGCCGGCCTCGACACTGAGCGAGAGCCCGTGCAATGCCTCGATCTTGCCGTAGTTGAGGACGACGTTCTCAAGCTGAAGCAGCGTCATCAGGTTCTCCCAGGTATGCAGCGATGACCTTCGGGTTGCGGGCGACCTCCGACGGCAGGCCGTCGGCGATCTTGGACCCGAACTCGAGGACGACGATCCGGTCGGTGACGCCCATGACGAGCCTCATGTCATGCTCGATCAGGAGCACCGTCAGGCCACGATCCCGGATCTTGCGGATCAGGCCCATCAGGTCCTCCTTCTCGGCCGGGTTGAAGCCCGCGGCGGGCTCGTCCAGGCAGAGGAGCTTCGGCTCGGTGGCCAGCGCCCGCGCGATCTCGAGCCGGCGCTGGTAGCCGTAGGGCAGGTTCTTGGCCAGCTCGTTCGAGCGGTCGGCCACCCCCACGAAGCGGAGCAGCTCCATCGCGACGCGACGGCCGGCGCGCTCCTCGGCGTAGTGCCGGCTCACGCCGAACGTCCTCGAGAAGGCGCGCTTGAACCCGTTGCGCGGAAGGTCCCGCTCCTCCATCCGCACGCGCGGCCAGAGCTTGAACAACGCTCCGAGCACGCTCGTCTTGTGGCGGGCATCAGCACCCACCTGGACGTTCTCGAGCGCCGTCATCTCCGGGAAGAGCCGGATGTTCTGGAACGTCCGGGCGATCCCCATGGCCGTGATCCGGTGGGGCTTGAGGCCGCTGACCAACTGGCCGTCGAAGCGGATCTCTCCCTCGGTCGGCCGGTAGACGCCCGTCATCGCGTTGAAGCAGGTCGTCTTACCGGCGCCGTTGGGGCCGATCAGACCAAGGATCTCGCCCTTGCGGATCTGGAAGTCCACGTCGTTGAGGGCGACCACACCGCCGAAGCGGAGCGTTACGTGGTCGACCTCGAGCAGGACCTCTGCGGTCTCGCCATGTGTCGTCTCAGTCATCGGTGGCCACCTCCTCTGCCTCCAGCCTGCGGTCTTCCAACTCGCGTGCGCGCCGTCTGTTCGGGATCAGGCCCTGCGGACGCAGGATCATCACCAGCACCAGTGCGACGCCGAAACAGAACGGACGCGCATCGGAGAGGAAGCGGAAGCGCTCCGGCAGGTAGGTGATGAGGAAGGCACCGAAGAGGGCGCCGACCACGTTGCCCGAGCCTCCGATGACGACCATCGCGACGAACAGGAAGGACAGGTTGAGCGCGAAGCCGGTCGGCTCCACGAACTGCTGCTTGCTGCCGAACAGGAGGCCGGCGATGGCCCCGACGGCGGCGCCGATGGCGAAGGCCCACAGCTTGAACTTGAAGCCGGAGACGCCCATCACCGCGGCGGCGTCCTCGTCCTCGCGGATGGCGAGCCAGGATCGGCCGACGCGCGAGTACTCCAGGCGTCGTACGAGCCAGATCAGCAGCAGCAGGATGGCCAGGCACAGCCAGTACCACCGGTAGCCGTCGATCGGGTTGAAGAAGGGCTGGCCCGTGGCGGTCGTCGGTCCGGGTGGCGTGGGCACGTTCGTGACGCCGTTGGGCCCGTTGGTCAGCCCGTTGGCGTTGCGGCTGATGATCCGGATGATCTCGCCGAAGCCCATCGTCACGATGGCGAGGTAGTCGCCGCGCAAACGCAATGTCGGGGCGCCGAGGATGACGCCGGCCATGAGCGCGATCGCGATCGCGATCGGGACACAGATCACGAACGGCACCGACCAGCCCTCGGAGAGCCCGAAGTGCGCCGCGAACCACTTCGTCACCGGCGAGTCGGGCGAGCCGAAGAGCGCGACCGAGTAGGCGCCGATGGCGTAGAAGCCGATGTACCCGAGGTCGAGCAGGCCAGCCATGCCGATCACGACGTTGAGGCCGGTCGCGACGATCATGTAGATCACGATCGTCGTCAGCACGCCCGACCAGTCGGAGCCTCCGGTCGACAGGTCGGTCCGGATGTAGGCGAACGGATACCTGTTGACGAACGGCAGGTAGATCGCGATCGCCAGCAGGATGCCGCTGCCGAGCATGCGCACCCACAGTGGCGACGTCTCCCAGCGGTCACGCAGGTTCGCGCGCTTCCAGAGCGTTGACATCTCAGGCATCATGCCCTCGCCTTCGCCAGGGACTCACCGAGGATACCGGTGGGTCGGACCATGAGGACAAGGATGAGGACGACGAACGCCGTGACATCCTCCCAGTTGGAGCTGAACAGCGTCGAGGAGTAGACCTCGACGACGCCCAGCAGAAGACCACCGACGAGCGCACCGCGCAGGTTGCCGATGCCGCCCAGGACCGCGGCCGTGAAAGCCTTCACGCCGATCAGGAAGCCGATGTCGAACTTCGTGATGTCGTAGCGCAGCGTGTAGAGGAACGCCGCGATGCCCGCCATCGCACCACCCAGCACGAAGATCAGCATGATGACGCGGTCCTGGTTGACACCCATCAGCGCAGCGGTGTCGGGGTCCTGGGCGACCGCACGGACGCCGCGCCCGAGCCGCGAGCGGTTCACGAACGTGTCCAGGCCGACCATCATCACGATCGCCGACACGATGACGATGACCTGGGTGTTGGACACCGTGATCCAGGTGCTGGAGATCAGCTCCTTCTCCGGGATCAGCGACGGGATGCTGACCGCCGCCCGCCCGAACGGGGGGCCGAAGATCGCGTGCAACAGCCATCCGAACGTCTCCACCAGCACCAACGAGCAACCGATGGCGGTGATGAGGAAGATCAACGACGGTGCGTTCTTCTTGCGCAGCGGCCGGTAGGCGACCCGCTCGACCGTGAGCGCGGTCGCGGCCGAGGCCAGCGGCGCCAGGACGATCGCGAGCAGTGTCGCGAGGATGATGAGGCCCACACCGGAGCCCTCGTCGGCACCCACCAGGCTGTAGGCGCCGAGGACGGTCCAGGTGCCGACCATGAAGACCTCGGAGTGCGCGAAGTTGATCAGCTTCAGCACGCCGTACACCAGGGTGTAGCCAAGTGCGACCAGGGCGTAGATCGAGCCCTTGGTCAGCCCGTCGACGGTGAGGTCACCGAAGTGGGCGAACAATTCGTGGAAGTTCATGAGCCCCTCTAACAACTTGTGTCAGGCCACGGCCCGCGCACACATGCGTACGCGGGCCACGCGACGGGGCGGCCAGGAATTCTCCTGACCGCCCCGCCGATCAACATGCCCGTGGGCTTCAGCTCAGCGAGATCTCCTGGTCCGGGACCAGCGCGCCGCCCTGGACCTTGTAGGCCCAGACGACGACGTTGGCCTCGGCCACGTCACCCTTGTCGTCGAACTTGTAGGTCTTGGTCAGACCCTGACCCTGGTAGGAGTCGACGAACTTCTCGACCGCGGCGCGGGTGTTCGCGCCGGACTCGAACGCCTTGAGGAAGATCGTCATGGCGTCGTAGCCCTCGCCCGCGTACGCGCCGGGAGCCTCACCGAACTTCTTCTGGTAGTCCTGGGCGAACGTGCCGCCGACCTTCTCGGCCGGGACGCAGGGGCACGTCACGATGGCGCCCTCGGCGGCCGAGCCGGCCGCCTTCGGGAAGTCGGAGCCGTAGAGGCCGTCGCCGCCGATGAACTTCGACTTCACGCCGCCGTCACGCAGCTGCTTCAGGAACGGGCCGGCCTCGGCGGCGTAGCCCGCGTAGAAGACGACGTCGGCGTTGGCCGCCTTCGCCTTCGAGACGATGGCGGAGAAGTCCGTCTGACCGGTCTGAGCCTTGTCGCTGCCGGTGACGGCGCTGCCGAGGACCGACTTGACCTTGTCGGCCAGCGGCTGGCCGTAGGTGCTGGAGTCGTCGACGACGAAGACCTTCTTGCCGTTGAGGACGCTCTGGATGTACTTCGCGATCGCCGCGCCCTGGATCTCGTCGTAGCCGACGACACGGTGGAAGGTCGGCGCCGGGTCCGTCAGGGTGAGGTCGGTCGCCGTGGCGGACTGGCTGATCATCGTCAGGCCGGCGCCGCCGAAGATCGACTTCGTCGCGCGGGTCTCACCGGAGAACGCGCCGCCGATGACACCGAGGAAGCTCTTGTCGGTCGCCATCTTGGTGGCCAGCGGGGTGGCCTTGGCCGGGTCGCCCTCGGAGTCGAACTTCACGAGCTTGATGTGGTCGTCGGGGTGCTTGGCCGACCAGGCGTCGAGCGCCATCTGCGCGCCGTTGACCGACGGGATGACGACGGACGCGTTGGCGCCGGAGAGCGCACCCATGACGCCGATGTTGGCCGTGACGCCCTTCGAGTTGCTGCTGCCGCCCGACTTGTTGTCAGTCGTGCCACAAGCCGACACCGCCAGACCCACGGAGATCGCTACGGCACCGATGCCGAGCCACTTGTTTCGTCGCAAGACGTTCCTACTTCCTTCTGTGCTGGTGACACTCGTCACGAGCATGTGGGGGTGGCTGCGCGCGGACCCCGACCCTCCCGAGGTCTTCGACACACCCACTTGCAGCCGGAAGGTACACCGTCGCGAGAGTGGGATGGAACACATCCGGCCGGTACGTCCGGAATCCTGACAAATCCGTTACCTGGATGACCGCCCTGTTACGGGATGTTCGGCGGCGGCGGGCGAGAACGGACACTTCCGCCGTACGACGACCGCGCGGGCCCGTCCGTGGGCCTAGGAGCCGGCGATGCCGGGGCCGTGCTCGATGACTCCGTCGGCGACCTGGCGCATCGAGAGCCGCAGGTCCATCGCCGTCTTCTGGATCCACCGGAACGCCTCCGGCTCGGACAGGCTCAGCTGCTCCTGCAGGACGCCCTTGGCCCGGTCGACCGCCTTGCGCGTGTCGAGCCGTTCGGTCAGCCCGGCGACCTCCGCCTCGAGGTGGGCCAGCTCCGCGAAGCGACTGACCGCCACCTCGATCGCCGGCACGAGGTCGGCGGCCGTGAACGGCTTGACCAGGTAGGCCATCGCGCCCGCGTCACGAGCGCGCTCGACCAGCTCCCGCTGGGAGAAGGCGGTCAGCATGACGACCGGCGCGATCCGCTGCCGGGCGATCGTCTCCGCGGCCGAGATGCCGTCGAGGATCGGCATCTTCACGTCCAGGATGACCAGGTCAGGGCGGTGTGTCTCGACCAGGTCGATCGCCGTCTGGCCGTCGCCGGCCTGCCCGACCACGTCGTACCCCTCCTCGCCGAGCATCTCGGCGAGGTCCATCCGGATGAGCACCTCGTCCTCGGCGATGACGACGGTGCGGCGAGAGGTGGGCGCCTGGGTCACGGGGTCAGGGTAGGGCATGCCATACGGCGACGTCGGACCGCTCTGCACGGTCCGGTAGCCTTGCGCGCCGAGCCCCGGTAGCCCAACGGCAGAGGCGATGGTCTCAAACACCATTCAGTGTGAGTTCGAATCTCACCCGGGGCACCAGCGCAGGAAGGCTCGAGCGTCTCGGCCACCCCTGGGTGGACGAGACACTCAAGCCTGAATCGTGCGCGCGAGCGCCGGCAACGCCGCGAGGCGTGCGCTGTCTCGCGCTGAGCGCGGAGAGTGCATGCCTCGCAAGGCGGCGGCGCGAAGGCGGCCTTGGAGCGGAGCGGGCCGGCGAGCGCCGGCAACGCCGCGAGGCGTGCGCTATCCGCGCTCAGAGGCGGCGGTAGGCGGGGGCGACCTCGTTGATGGCATCCCCCATGCGGTGGATGCGCAGCGCGTTGGTCGAGCCGGGGATGCCCGGCGGGCTCCCGGCGATGATGACGACGAGATCGCCCTCCGAGACCCGGCCGAGCTGCAGCAGGGCCTCGTCGACCTGGCGGACCATCTGGTCCGTGTGCTCGACCTCGTCGACCTTGAAGGTCTCGACGCCCCAGCTCAGCGCGAGCTGCGAACGGACGACCGCATGCGGCGTGAACGCGAGCAGGGGGATCGAGCCGCGCAGGCGCGAGAGCCGGCGCGCGGAGTCGCCGGAGGTGGTGAATGCGACGAGGTACTTCGCCCCGACCCGCTCGGCCACCTCCTGGGCGGCCTTGGCGATCACGCCGGACCGGGTGTGCGGGTCCCACGGCAGCGGCGCGAGCGTGCCCTGCTCGAACGCGTGGTCCTCGGTGGCCTCGATGATGCGGGCCATCGTCTCGACGGTGTGGATCGGGTAGTCCCCCACGCTCGTCTCGGCGGAGAGCATCACCGCGTCGGCTCCGTCGAGGACCGCGTTGGCGACGTCGGAGGCCTCCGCGCGGGTCGGCTGCGGGTTGGTGATCATCGACTCGAGCATCTGCGTGGCGACGATGACCGGCTTCGCGTTGAGGCGCGCCCGCTCGATGATCTTCTTCTGGAGGAACGGCACCTCCTCGAGCGGGCACTCCACGCCGAGGTCGCCACGGGCGACCATGAACGCGTCGAACGCCTCGATGATCTCGTCGAGGTTGTCGATCGCCTGGGGCTTCTCGATCTTGGCGATGATCGGCAGGCTGATGCCGACCTCGCGCATGATCTTGCGGACGTCCTCGGCGTCCTGGGCGTTGCGCACGAACGACAGCGCGATGTAGTCGACACCGAGCCGCAGCGCGAAGCGGAGGTCGTCGATGTCCTTCTCCGACAGCGCCGGCACGGACACGGCGACGCCGGGCAGGTTGATGCCCTTGTTGTTGCTGACCGGGCCGCCGACGAGCACCTCGGTCAGCACGTCGGTGCCGTCCACGACGCCCGTGACGCGCAGCCGGATCTTGCCGTCGTCGATGAGCAGGGTGTCGCCGACGGAGACGTCGCCGGGCAGCCCCTTGTACGTCGTCCCGCAGATCGTGTCGTCGCCCTCGACGTCGCGCACGGTGATCGTCCACGCCTGTCCTCGGCGCAGCAGCCACTTCGAGCCGTCCGACGTCGGCTTGAACGTCTCGAGCCGGATCTTGGGCCCCTGCAGGTCGGCGAGGATGCCGACGCTCTTGCCGCTGGCGTCGGACGCCTCACGAACCTGGCGGTAGCGCTCGGCATGATCCTCGTGAGCGCCGTGGCTCATGTTGAGCCGGGCGATGTCCATCCCGGCGTACACCAGCTCCTTGATGCGGCGCTCCGTCCCGACAGCAGGACCCAACGTGCACACGATCTTCGCTCGCCTCACGGGCCCAGCGTAGCGACTCTTGATCGTTCCAAAGAGTTGAGGGTGGCCAACCCGCCGGTAACAAGGGCCGAACGCCCGCCGGGCCTGCGACAGCAGGCCGGACGGGCGTTCGGGCAGCGTCTGCCAGCGCTCAGACCGCGAGGGGTCGATCGGTCGGCTTGATCGGCGTCGGCAGGGTCGTCGACCCCGTGAGGTAGGCGTCGACGGCGGCCGCGGCCGCCCGGCCCTCGGCGATCGCCCACACGATGAGCGACTGCCCGCGGCCAGCGTCGCCGGCCACGAAGACACCTGGCACCGAGCTCGCGTAGGAGCCGTCCCGTGCGACGTTGCCGCGCGGGTCGAGGTCGACGCCGAGCTGCTCGACGAGGCCCGGCTTCTCCGGACCGACGAAGCCCATGGCGAAGAGGACGAGGTCGGCCATGATCTCCCGCTCGGTCCCCTCCTTCTCGACCAGCCTGCCCTCGACGAACTCGACGTCGACGAGCTTCAACGCACGCACGTTGCCCTCGGCGTCGCCCAGGAACTCCTTGGTCGAGACGGCGTAGATGCGGTCACCACCCTCCTCGTGGGCGGAGCTGACCCGGAAGACCATCGGGTACGTCGGCCAGGGCTGTCCCGCGGGACGCTCGACCGAGGGCTCGGGCAGGATCTCGAGCTGGGTGATCGACGCCGCCCCCTGCCGGATCGACGTGCCGAGGCAGTCCGCGCCGGTGTCACCGCCGCCGATGATGACGACATGCTTCCCGGCTGCGCTGATCTGGCCCTCGACGGCCTGACCAAGCGACGCCCGGTTGGCCTGGGGCAGGAACTCCATGGCCTGGTGGATGCCCCGGAGCTCGCGTCCGGGCGCCGGCAGGTCGCGCGCCTCGGTGGACCCCATCGCGAGCACGACGGCGTCGTACCTGTCGCGCAGCTGGTCACCGGTGATGTCGACGCCGACGTTCACCCCGGCCCGGAAGACCGTGCCCTCGCGGCGCATCTGGTCGAGACGCCGGTCGAGGTGCTTCTTCTCCATCTTGAACTCGGGGATGCCGTAGCGCAGGAGGCCACCCATCGCGTCCGCGCGCTCGTAGACGGCGACCGTGTGGCCGGCGCGGGTGAGCTGCTGGGCGGCGGCCAGGCCGGCCGGGCCCGAGCCGATCACCGCGATGGTCCTGCCCGAGAGCCACTCCGGTGGCTGGGGTCGCACGAAGCCCGACTCCCAGGCCCTGTCGATGATCGAGACCTCGACGTTCTTGATGGTCACCGGGTCCTGGTTGATGCCCAGCACGCATGCCGTCTCGCACGGTGCCGGGCAGAGGCGGCCGGTGAACTCCGGGAAGTTGTTCGTCGCGTGCAGGCGCTCGATCGCGCCCTCCCAGTCGTCGCGCCAGACCAGGTCGTTCCACTCCGGGATGATGTTGCCCAGCGGGCAGCCCTGGTGGCAGAACGGGATGCCGCAGTCCATGCAGCGGCCGGCCTGGGTGTTGATGATCGGGAGCAGGGCCCGGCCGATGCCGTCCGGGTAGACCTCGTCCCAGTCGTTGACCCGCTCCTCGATCGGGCGCCTGGTCGCGACCTGGCGACCGGCCTTGAGGAAGCCCTTCGGGTCAGCCATGCAGCACCTCCATGATCCGCGCAGCGGCCTCGTCCTCGTCGAGGCCCTCCTCGAGGGCCTCCTCCTGGGCCTCGAGGACCCGCTTGTAGTCGCTGGGCATGACCAGGGTGAACCGCGCCAGTGCGGCCTCCCAGTCGTCGAGCAGCTCGGCGGCGACGTCCGATCCGGTCTCCTCGAGGTGCTTGACCACGAGGGTCTTGAGCTCGTCGGCGTACTTCTTCGACACGGCCCCGAGCTCCACGAGCTCGGGGTTGACCCGCTGCCGCTGCAGGTCGAGCACGAAGGCGTAGCCGCCGGACATCCCGGCCGCGAAGTTGCGACCCGTCTTGCCCAGGACGACCACGCGGCCGCCGGTCATGTACTCGCAGCCGTGGTCGCCGACGCCCTCGGTGACGATGGTCGCGCCGGAGTTGCGCACGCAGCACCGCTCCCCCACACCGCCGCGGAAGAACATCTCCCCCGATGTCGCGCCGTAGCCGATCGTGTTACCGGCGATGATGTGCTCGTTGGCGCGGAAGGTCGCCGCCCGGTCGGGACGTACGACGATCCGGCCGCCCGACAGACCCTTGCCGACGTAGTCGTTGGCGTCGCCCTCGAGCCGCAGCGTGATGCCAGTCGGCAGGAAGGCTCCGAACGACTGACCTGCAGAGCCGGTGAAGGTCAGGTCGATCGTGCCGTCGGGCAGGCCCGCGCCGCCGTACTTCTTGGTGACCTCGTGGCCGATGATCGTGCCCACGGTGCGGTTCACGTTCTTGATCTCGACCTGGGCGCGCACCGGCTCCCCGGCCTCGATCGCCGGCCGCACCAGCGGCAGGAGCGTGGTGAGGTCGAGCGACTTCTCGAGCGCGTGGTCCTGCGCCCGGGTGCGGCGCAGGTCCTGACCGGCGAACTGCGCGGGGCTCTCGACCTTGTGGAAGATCGGCGACAGGTCCAGCCCGGAGGCCTTCCAGTGGTCGATCGCCTCGCGGGCGTCGAGCACGTCGACCTGGCCGATCGCCTCGTCGAGCGAGCGGAACCCGAGCGCGGCGAGGTGCTCGCGGACCTCCTCGGCGAGGTAGCGGAAGAAGTTCACGACGTGCTCGGCCTGGCCGGTGAACCGCTCGCGCAGCACCGGGTTCTGCGTCGCGACGCCCACGGGACAGGTGTCGAGGTGGCACACCCGCATGAGGATGCAGCCGGACACGACCAGCGGAGCGGTCGCGAAGCCGTACTCCTCCGCGCCGAGCAGCGCGGCGATGACGACGTCGCGCCCGGTCTTGAGCTGCCCGTCCGCCTGCACCACGATCCGGTCGCGCAGGCCGTTGAGGAGCAGGGTCTGCTGCGCCTCGGCGAGGCCGAGCTCCCACGGACCGCCGGCGTGCTTGAGCGACGTCAGCGGCGAGGCGCCGGTGCCGCCGTCGTGGCCGGAGATCAGCACCACGTCCGCGTGCGCCTTCGACACGCCCGCAGCGACGGTGCCGACGCCGACCTCGGCGACCAGCTTCACGTGGACGCGGGCGCTCGGGTTGGCGTTCTTGAGGTCGTGGATCAGCTGCGCCAGGTCCTCGATCGAGTAGATGTCGTGGTGCGGCGGCGGGCTGATCAGGCCGACGCCGGGCGTCGAGTGCCGGGTCTTGGCCACCCACGGGTAGACCTTGTGGCCCGGGAGCTGGCCACCCTCTCCCGGCTTGGCGCCCTGCGCCATCTTGATCTGGATGTCGTCGGCGTGCGTGAGGTACTCGCTGGTGACGCCGAACCGGCCCGACGCGACCTGCTTGATCGCGCTGCGCCGGGTCGGGTCGTAGAGCCGCTCGGGGTCCTCGCCGCCCTCGCCCGTGTTGGACTTGGCGCCGAGCATGTTCATCGCGATGGCGAGCGTCTCGTGCGCCTCCTTCGAGATCGAGCCGTAGGACATCGCACCGGTCGAGAACCGCTTGACGATCGTCTCGACCGGCTCGACCTCGTCGATCGGGATCGGCCGGCGGCCGGTCTCCTCGCCGTCCTTGAAGCGGAACAGGCCGCGCAGCGTCATCAGCCGCTCGGACTGCTCGTCCACGCGCTGGGTGTACTGCTTGAAGATGTCGTAACGGCCCGCGCGGGTCGCGTGCTGCAGCCGGAAGACCGTCTCGGGGTCGAACAGGTGCGGCTCGCCCTCACGGCGCCACTGGTACTCGCCGCCGATCGACAACTCGCGGTGGGAAGGCGCCACCCCGTCACGCGGGTACGCCGTCGCGTGCCGCTTCGCCACCTCCTCGGCGATCACGTCGAGGTCGATACCGCCGAGCTTCGACGTGGTGCCCGTGAAGTACTTGTCGACCACCGTCTGCGAGAGGCCGACCGCCTCGAAGATCTGAGCGCCCATGTAGGACGCGACCGTCGAGACGCCCATCTTGGACATGACCTTCAGGACGCCCTTGCCGAGCGCCTTGATGAGGTGCGTGACCGCGACCTCGGGGTCGACCTTGACGAAGTGGCCCTCGCGGGCGAGGTCCTCGACGGACTCCATGGCGAGGTAGGGGTTGACCGCCGTCGCGCCGTAGCCGACGAGCAGGGCGACGTGGTGGACCTCGCGGACGTCGCCCGCCTCGACCAGCAGGCCGACCTGGGTCCGTGTCTTCTCCCGGACCAGGTGGTGGTGGATCGCGCCGGTGAGTAGCAGCGACGGGATCGGCGCCTCCTCGGCCGTCGAGTGACGGTCGCTGAGCACGATGATGCGGGCCCCGCCGGCGATCGCCTCAGACACCTCGGCGCAGATCTCGTCGAGACGGGCCGCCATCGCAGCGCCACCGCCGTGGACGTCGTACAGACCGCGGGAGACGTGGGTGATGAACCCGGGCATGTCGCCGTCGCGGTTGATCTGGCGGATCTTGGCGAGGTCGTCGTTGGAGATGACCGGGAACGGCAGCACGACCTGACGGCAGGACGCGGGGCTCGGCTTCAGCAGGTTCGTCTCCGGGCCGATCGTGCCCGCGAGGCTCGTGACGAGCTCCTCGCGGATCGCGTCCAGCGGCGGGTTCGTGACCTGGGCGAAGAGCTGGGCGAAGTACTCGAACAGCAGCCGCGGCTTCGCGCTCAGGGCCGCGATGGGCGAGTCGGTGCCCATCGAGCCGATCGGCTCGGCGCCGGTGTTCGCCATCGGCGTGAGGAGGACGCGCAGCTCCTCCTCGGTGTAGCCGAAGATCTGCTGCCGGCGGGTGACCGACGCGTGCGTGTGGACGATGTGCTCGCGGTCGGGGACGTCCTCGAGCCGGATCAGTCCGGCGTGCAGCCACTCGTCGTACGGGCTCTCGGCGGCGAGCTCGGACTTGACCTCGTCGTCCTCGATGATCCGGTGCTCCTCGGTGTCGACGAGGAACATGCGGCCCGGCTGCATGCGGCCCTTGCGGACCACCGTGGCCGGGTCGATGCCATGGAGTACGCCGGCCTCCGAGGCGTAGATGACCAGGCCGTCGTCGGTCACCCAGTAGCGCCCCGGGCGCAGGCCGTTGCGGTCGAGGACCGCGCCGACCTGCGTGCCGTCGGTGAAGACGACGTTCGCCGGGCCGTCCCACGGCTCCATCAGGGTGGAGTGGAACTCGTAGAAGGCGCGGCGCTTGGCGTCCATCTCGCCGTGGTTCTCCCAGGCCTCCGGGATCATCATCAGCACGGCGTGGGGCAGGCTTCGCCCACCCATGTGGAGCAGCTCCAGGACCTCGTCGAAGCTGGCCGAGTCGGACGCGCCGGGGGTGCAGATCGGGAAGATCCGCTCGAGGTCGCCGGGGATCAGCTCGGAGGTGAGCAGCGCCTCACGGGCCCGCATCCAGTTGCGGTTGCCCATGACCGTGTTGATCTCGCCGTTGTGGGCGATGAATCGGAACGGGTGGCTCAGCGGCCAGCTCGGGAACGTGTTGGTGGAGAACCGCGAGTGGACCACCGCGATGGCGGAGGCCATCCGCTCGTCGCGCAGGTCGGGGAAGACGTCGGCCAGCTGGGCGGTCGTCAGCATGCCCTTGTAGACGAGCGTGCGCGCCGACAGCGACGGGAAGTAGACGTCGGTCTCGTGCTCGGCGCGCTTGCGCAGCACGAAGGCGAGCCGCTCCAGCGCCATACCCGTCACGCGCTTGCCCGCGCCCGCCAGGAAGACCTGCTCGAACGCCGGCATGACGGCGCGAGCGGTCGGGCCCAGGGTGGCCGGGTCGATCGGCACGGTGCGCCAGCCGAGGACGTCGAGCCCCTCCTCCGCCGCGATCTCCTCGATCCGGAGCTTGTCCTTGGCCACCTGACCGGCCTCGCCCGGGAGGAAGGCCGTGCCGACGGCGTACGCACCGACCGGCGGCAGCTCGCCGACCCCGCTCTCGGCGGCGACCGCGCGAAGGAACGCGTCGGGGACCTGCAGGAGGATGCCAGCACCGTCACCGGAGTTGACCTCGGCGCCCGCGGCTCCGCGGTGGTCGAGGTTCTCGAGGGCAGTGATGCCCTGTCGGACGATCTCGTGGCTGGGGACGCCGGTCAGGGTCGCCACGAAGGCCACGCCGCAAGCGTCACGCTCGAAACGCGGGTCGTAGAGGCCCTGGGGCGGGGGGAACGAGTGCGAGTAGGGCACCGGTGCACTCCCGTCGAATTAGTGCACGGGCAGGCATCAGACCGGGTCTCCGGGCTGGGGCGCGTGCCATGCGGGTTCGGCAAAGAAAGGATCGTGCAAGGGACGGCGTTGGCCCACGCGATACGCGAACGTTACCACCGTGTGACGCGACGTCGCACGGCGGTTCTCATCACTCGATCTCAGATGCTGGAGCGGCCGTCTCATCCTTCGGCTCGACGTACACCCGCTCCTCGCGCCCGGGATGGGTCCTCAGGCTCCACACGAAGTAGACCGCCGCGGCCGCGAAGACGATGACCGACATCCACACGTTGAAGCGCAGGCCGAGCACGTCGTGCAGCTCGACGGTGTCGATGCGCAGCTGCTCGATCCAGAACCGGCCGGCCGTGTAGACCATGACGTAGAGCGCCATCACCCGGCCGTAGCCGATGCGGTAGCGGCGCTCGAGCCAGATGATCAGGAAGAAACCGGCCAGGTTCCAGACGCACTCGTAGAGGTACGTCGGGTGGAAGGTCGTGTAGTGCTCGTAGCCGGGCACCCGGTGCGCCGGATCGATCTCCAGGCCCCAGGGCAGGTCGGTCGGTCGTCCGTAGAGCTCCTGGTTGAACCAGTTGCCCCAACGGCCGATCGCCTGGGCGACCAGGCACGTCGGCCCGATGACATCGACCAGGGGGCGCAGGAGGATCCCCTTGCGACGGGCGCAGAGGACCGCGCCGAGCGCACCGCCCGCGATGCCGCCCCAGATCCCGAGCCCGCCGTGCCAGATGTAGAGCATGTTCCACGCGCTGCGACCGGCGCCGAAGTAGAGGTCGTGGTCGGTGGCCACGTGGTAGAGCCGTGCGCCGACGATGCCGAAGGGCACAGCCCAGAGCGCGACGTCCTGCATCTCCCCCGGCTTGCCGCCGCGGGCGGCCCAGCGGCGCTCGCTCAGCCAGACGGCGACGACAATGCCGAGGACGATGCACAACGCGTAGCCGCGGATCGGCACGGGGCCGAGGTGCCACACGCCGTCGGCGGGGCTGGGGATGCTCAGCAGGGTGGTCGCGGGCAGCGTCATGATTCCTTCGGGGCCTTCCCGTGGAGGATCGCCTGGATGTCGGCGGCGAACTGGGCCGAGGAGGTGTCCATCGTCCACAGCACCGTGCTGGTGTCGTCGCTCCCGATCGCGGTGACCTGGGTGCTGTGGGTGTTGAGGTCGTAGCCGCCGCTGGGCAGCTTGGTGCCGTCGGACACGTAGACCGCGAGCGGCTTCGCGACGTCGACGATCGTCTGCAGGTCGCCCGTGAGCCCGATGAACCCGGGGTCGTAGTGGTCGAGGTAGCCGCGCAGGACCGCCTCGGTGTCGCGCGCGGGGTCGGTCGTGATGAACACGACGTCGACTGATCTGCGGTCCGCGTCGTCGAGGCGGGTCATGGCGCTGGCGAGGTTCGACATCACCATCGGGCAGATGTCGGGGCAGTGCGTGTAGCCGAAGAAGACCAGCGTGAGCGGCTTCGTGGTGTTCGTGGTGAGCGAGTACGGCGACCCGTCGGTGTTCGTCAGCGGCGTCGCCGGGACCTGGTAGGGGTCGTGGGTCACGCCGGAGAACGTGACGATCCCTCCGCCCCCACAGGCGGTCAGCGCGACAAGACCCGCGGCGAGCATCGCCACGAGCCCCTTACGCACGCCTCACACCCGCGGCCAGGTCCTCGGTGAGGGTCGTCAGTGCGCCGAGGGCGGCCGACCGGTCGCCCGCGTGGTCCAGCAGGGCGCGCACGAACGCGCTGCCGACGATCACCCCGTCGGCGTACGCGGCGACGGCGGCGGCCTGGTCCCCGTTGGAGACGCCGAGCCCGACGCCGACCGGGAGGTCCGTCGTCGACTTGGTGCGCGCGACGAGCGGCGCGGCGAGGTCGGAGGTCGTCGTGCGCGCTCCGGTGACGCCCATGACGGCCGTGGCGTAGACGAAGCCCCGGCAGGCGGCCGTGGTCATCGCGATCCGCTCGTCGGTGCTCGACGGGGCGACCAGGAAGATCTTGTCGAGGTCGTGGGCGTCGGCCGCGCCGATCCAGGCGTCGGCGTAGTCGGGCGTGATGTCGGGGGTGATCAGGCCCGCCCCGCCCGCGCTGGCGAGGTCGCGCGCGAAGCGGTCCACGCCGTACTTCTCGACCGGGTTCCAGTACGTCATCACGACGGTCGGCACGCCGGTGGCCGCGACCGCCTCGACGGTGCGCAGGACGTCGCTCGTCCGGACACCCCTGTCGAGTGCCTGCTGAGCGGCGGCCTGGATGGTCGGCCCGTCCATCACGGGGTCGCTGTAGGGCAGACCGATCTCGATGACGTCGCAGCCGGCGGCGACCATCGCACGAAGCGCCTCGATGCCGCCGTCGACGTCGGGGAAGCCTGCGGGCAGGTAGCCGACCAGGGCGGCGCGGCCGTCGGCCTTCGCCTTGTCGAACGCGGTTCGCGTCGTCATCAGATGCTGTCCTTGCTGCTTCCGGCCGCGTCGCCGAGGCCGAACCACTCCATCGCCGTGCCCATGTCCTTGTCGCCGCGCCCGCTCAGGTTGATCAGGATGGTCGCTCCCTCCGGCAGCTCCGGCGCCACCCGCAGGGCGCCGGCGACCGCATGGGCGGACTCGATCGCCGGGATGATGCCCTCGGTGCGGGCGAGCAGAGCGAACGCCTCCATCGCCTCGGCGTCGGTCACGGGCTGGTATGTCGCCCGCCCCGTCTTCGCCAGCCACGAGTGCTGGGGCCCGACCCCGGGGTAGTCCAGTCCGGCGGAGATCGAGTGGGACTCGATCGTCTGGCCGTCCGCGTCCTGCAGCAGGTAGGTGCGAGCACCGTGCAGCACGCCGGTGTCGCCCGCCGTGATCGTGGCGGCGTGCCGGCCGGTGTTGAAGCCGTCGCCACCGGCCTCGAAGCCGTAGATGCGCACGTCGGCGTCGCCGAGGAACGCGGTGTAGAGCCCGATCGCGTTCGAGCCGCCGCCGACGCAGGCGGCGATCGCGTCCGGGAGCCCGCCGAACTGCTCGAGGCACTGGGCCCGGGCCTCGTCGCCGATGCCGCGGGTCAGGTCGCGCACCAGCGTCGGGAACGGGTGCGGTCCGGCGGCCGTGCCGAAGAGGTAGGCGGTGGTGTCGACGCTCGCGACCCAGTCGCGCAGCGCCTCGTTGATGGCGTCCTTGAGCGTCGCGCTGCCGGAGTCGACGGGGATCACCTCGGCGCCGAGCAGCCGCATGCGCGCCACGTTGAGCGCCTGGCGCTCGGTGTCGACCTTGCCCATGTAGACGGTGCAGTCGAGGCCGAAGTAGGCGGCCGCGGTCGCGCTCGCGACACCGTGCTGACCGGCCCCGGTCTCGGCGATCACGCGGGTCTTGCCCATCCGCCGGGTGAGCAGCGCCTGACCCAGCACGTTGCGGATCTTGTGGGCCCCGGTATGGTTGAGGTCCTCACGCTTGAGCAGGATGCGGCGGCCGACCTTGTCGGAGAGCCGCTTCGCCTCGTACAGCGGGCTCGGCAGGTTGGCGTAGTCGCGCAGGATGTCGTCGAACTCCGTGACGAACTCCGGGTCGGCCTTGGCCTGCTGCCAGGCCAGGTCGAGCTCGTCGAGCGCCTTCATGAGCGCCTCCGGCATGAACTTCCCGCCGAAGCCCTCGACGGGGCCGCCGAACCAGCCGCGCGCGTCGGCGTCGTACGCCGTGTGCTCGTTGAGATGGGTGGTCATCGGATCACTCCCGTCATGCTGCGGACGGCGGCCTCGGGGTCGCCGTCCTTCACGAGGGCCTCGCCGACCAGCACCACGCGGGCACCCTCGGTGACGAAGCGCTTCACGTCGCCGGGGCCGAAGATGCCCGACTCGGCGACCTTGACGCAGGTGTCGGGCACGAGCGGCGCGAGACGACCGAAGGTGTCCTCGTCGACCGCGAGCGTCTTGAGGTTGCGCGCGTTGACCCCGATCAGCTCGGCGCCGAGCGCGACCGCCCGCTCGGTCTCCGCCTCGTCGTGGACCTCGACGAGGACGGTGAGGCCGAGCTCACGGGCGACGTCGTGAAGTCGGCGCAGGTCGTCGTCGGCGAGGGCCGCCACGATGAGCAGGGCCAGGTCGGCACCTGCCGCGCGTGCCTCCAGCAGCTGGTAGGGCTCGACGATGAAGTCCTTGCGCAGGATCGGGATGTCGACCGCTGCGCGCACCGCGCGCAGGTCGGCGAGGCTCCCGCCGAACCGGCGCTGCTCCGTCAGCACGCTGATCGCGGCCGCGCCGCCCCGCTCGTAGGCGCCCGCGAGGAGCGCGGGATCGGGGATGTCGGCGAGGGCGCCCTTGCTGGGGCTCCTGCGCTTCACCTCGGCGATCACGCTGCTGCCCGCACCGCGGAAGTGCGGCATCGGGTCGCGGGGCGGGTCGACGTCGGCCAGCGCCGCGCGCAGGTCCGCCTCGCTCGTGCCGGCCCGGCGCTCCTCGAGGTCGATGCGAACGCCGGCCACGATCTCGCCGAGCACGCCCTCTACCTGGGTCACGGTCTTCCTTCCCACGACTTCGCTGCCGCCTCCGAGTGTTTCATGCGACGGGTAGCCGTTTTGCGCCGCATGGGGCGCGCTGAGACGGATAGGGTCTCGCTCACTCACGGCCGAAGCGCCGTGCCAGACGAAAGGGACCCATGAGCTACGGAACACCGCCGCCCCCGCCGCCGCCCGGCTACGGCGCACCGATGTACGGCGCCCCGCCTGCCAACCACAAGCGCGCGGTGCTGATCCTGGTGCTCGGCATCCTGAGCATCCCGTGCTGCGGGCTGTTCACCGGCATCCCGGCGATCATCATGGGCCGCAAGGCACTCGCCGAGATCGACGGCTCCGGCGGCACCGTCGGCGGACGCGGCCTCGTCCAGGGCGGCTACATCTGCGGCATCGTCGGCACGGCGCTGTCCGTGCTGGGCATCATCGTGCAGATCATCATCGCGGCCAACCGCTGACCGATGAGCTACGGAACTCCGCCGCCGCAGCCGGGGCAGGGCGCGCCGTACGGATACGGCCCGCCGCCGAACCACCCGCGGGCCACCACGGTCCTCGTGCTCGGCATCCTCGCGCTGGCCTTCTGCGGCATCCTCGGGATCCCGGCCTGGGTCATCGGCAACACCGCGCTGCGCGAGATCGACGCCTCGAACGGCACGATCGGCGGTCGCGGGACGGTTCAGGCAGGGCGGGTGTGCGGCATCATCGCGACCGTGCTGCTGGCCGTCTCGGTCGTGTTCCTCATCGGGCTCTTCGCCCTCTTCGCGGTCGGCTCGATCAGCACGTCGACCAGCAGCGGCACCGCGGGCTGACCGCGGCGCGAGTCAGGGCGCGAGCCACGCCCCTTGAGGCGTGTTCCGCAGCACGAAGAACGCCATGGCGACCACGGCGGCGCCCCACCACAGCGCACGATCGACCCCGGTCGGCAGCGTTCGTGGCGGGGTGCCGCGCCAGGCCCGGAGGACCCAGAGCGCGAGGGCGAGGACCGCGATCGGGATGCCGACCGTCACGAGCAGGTTGCTCGACGCCGCGGCGCGCACATCGCCGTTGGTGAGGTCGTTGACCGCGCGCAGGCCCCCGCAGCCGGGGCAGTAGATCCCGAGCAGCGAGAGCGGGCAGACACCCCAGCTCCCCCGCTGGTGCGGGTCGCGGAAGTGCAGCGCGACCGTCGTGGCGGCGAGCCCGCCGACGGTCAGCAACGGCGCACGCAGTCGCTCCCACCGTGTCAGTGGCTGGTCGGGAGCGAGCAGCGCCGTCATGGGGCTAGTGACCGCCGTGGTAGCCCAGCTTGGCGAGGACGCCGAAGAGGACCCCGGCGATCACGACGAGCGCGGCACCGACCCAGAAGATCGTGTAGTTGACCGGGTCGAGCATGAGGCCGACGCTGCCGACGACGAAGCCCAGCAGCGCCACGACGACGGCGCTCCAGGCGGCCGGGGTGTTTCCGTGGCTGTCGGACATGCAGGCTCCTTCGAGAAGTACGGCGGGTGGTGCGGATGCAGTCTATTCAGGTCGCTCCGGCGAGTGTCGGGCGGTCGGGTCGTGTCCCTCGTCCAACGCCTTCCAGACGTCGAGGCTGGACTGCTCCTCGAGCGGGACCGCCGGGGCGACGGCGCCGGCCGGGGCGTCGTACCTGCGGCCCATCTCGGGCCATTCGGGCGCCCTGATGACCGCGACCACCGCGGCGGCACAGGAGACGACGCACCCCACGACCGCGACCCACGGCCACGCCGTGCCGACCGAGTCGGCGTGGGAGTGGAGCAGGTGGTCGCGGGTGCCCCAGATGCTCGGGACCGGCGCGATCGACGCGAACGCGGCGAGCACGGCGACGGCACGACGGAACCAGCCGCGGGTCACGAGCAGGACGCCCCAGGCAGCGAGCGCCACGAGGGCGAGCGCTGTCGTGGCGGGACTGTCCAGGCTGACCCCGACGGCCGTGATGGGGTCGCCGCCGGCGTGGATGCGGACCCAGTCCTGCGCGCCGGCGTACGCCGCGAGGCCGGCGCCGGCGACGCCGACCAGGACTGTCGGCCAGAGCGACCTCATGAGAGCAGGTCGGCGTCGAAGCAGGTCCGGTCGCCCGTGTGGCAGGCGGGGCCCTCCTGGTCGACCTTGACGAGCAGCGTGTCGCCGTCGCAGTCGAGCCGGACCTCAGTGACCCACTGGCGGTGGCCGGAGGTCTCGCCCTTGATCCAGTACTCCTGACGGCCGCGCGACCAGTACGTCGCCCGGCCCGTCGCGAGCGTGCGCGCCAGCGCTTCGTCGTCCATCCAGCCGAGCATCAGCACCTCACCGGTGTCGTGCTGCTGCACCACCGCCGGGACGAGGCCGTCGGCGGTGCGCTTGAGGCGCTCGGCGATGGCGGGGTCGAGCGCGGACGTCGGGGAGGTGCTCACCGCTCGATTATCCCCTGCTGGGCCACCCACGAGTGATGCAGGCGCTCGTAGACGGATCCCGCCTGCGCGGCGAGCTCCGCGTGAGGTCCGCGCTGGACGATCCGACCAGCGTCGACCACGACGACCTCGTCGGCCGCCTCCGCGGTCGTGAGCCGGTGCGCGATCGTGACGCTGGTGCGGCCCGCCATCAGTCGCTCGAGTGCGCGGCCGATCCGCATCTCCAGCGCCGGGTCGACGGCGCTGGTGGCCTCGTCGAGCACGAGCAGGTCCGGGTCGGCGAGCTGGGCGCGCAGCAGCGCGACGAGCTGGCGCTCACCGGCGCTGAGCGACTCCCCACGCTGGCCCGCGCGGGTGGCCAGGCCGCCCGGCAGGCCGGCCAGCCAGTCGCCGAGGCCGAGCTCGTCAGCAGCGCGCCGGATGTCGTCGTCGCTGGCGTCGAGCCGTCCGTAGCGGGCGTTGGCCGCGATCGTGTCGTCGAACAGGAAGCCCTCCTGGGGCACGAGCACGACACTGCTGCGCAGGCTGTCCTGGCGGATCCGGCGCAGGTCCGTGCCGTCGAGCAGGACCGCGCCCTCGGTCGGGTCCATCAGCCGGGTGAGCAGCTTGGCGATCGTCGACTTGCCGCTGCCGGTCTCCCCCACCACGGCTACGCGACGGCCCGCCGCGATGGAGAGGTCCACGTCGTGGAGCACCGGCCGACCGCCCGGGTAGGCGAACGAGACGTGCTGGAAGCGCACGTCGATGGGTCCGCGCGGCAACGCGGCCCCGGATGCTCCCGGGTCGACGAGGTCGGCCGGCGTCTCGAGGACGCCGATCACACGGCGCCAGCTCGCGATGGCGTTCTGGCCGTCGGTGAGGATCTGCGTGCCCATCTGCACGGGACCGACGAAGAGTGTGACGAGGAACGCGAAGGCGAGGACCGTGCCGGCCGTCATGTCCGAGCCCGTCCGCGTGCCGAGCCAGACGCCGACCAGCAGCACGCCCGCGTTGGCGAAGCCGGCCGAGATGCCACCGAGGGAGAACGAGAAGACGGTGAACTGCTGGGCGCGGGTCTGGGCCGCCATGTTGGCCTCGACCGCGGCGTCGATGCGCTGCTGGGTGCGGGCCTCGACGGCGTACGCCTTGACCACCGGCGCGCCGACCACGGGCTCGGAGACCGCCGAGAGCAGCGCGCCCACGGTCTGCCGTACGACGGTGTACGCGTGGCTGAGCCTGCGCTGGAACCACCTGATGCTCAGGAACAGGGGCGCGAAGCAGACCCAGACCACGATCGTGAGCTGCCAGGAGTAGAAGGCCATCACGACCGTCGCCACCAGCATCTGTCCGATGCTGACGACGAACAGCAGTCCGCCGAAGACGAGGAACTGGCTGACCTGGTCGACGTCGCTGGTCACCCGGCTGACCAGGGCGCCGCGGCGCTCGGTGTTCTGGGTGAGCATCGGCAGGTCGTGCACGTGCCGGAACGCCTTGGTGCGCAGCGTCGCGAGACCACGCTCGGAGGCGGTGAAGAGCCTGCTCGTCATCAGGAACGACGACAGGCCCGTCAGCACGATCGCCACGGCGCTGATCGACACGGCTGCGAGGGTGAACCGGAGGTCCGGCCCGCCGGGCGCGCCGATGCCCTTGTCGAGGGTCTGCTGCACGGCGATCGGCACCACGACCTGCCCGGCGCTCGCCAGCACGGCGAGGACCAGCGTCACGCGGATCCCGACCGTGAGCTCGGGTGAGTGCCGGATGCCTCGACGCAGGGTGTCCATGGCGCCGAGCTCGGCGCCGGTGCTCATGCTCACTCCATCACCTCCTGGGCCACTCCGTGCGCCGCCTCGGCGCCCTCGGCCTCGTAGGCGTTGACGAGCTCGGCGTAGTCGGCGCTGCGCTCGAGGAGCTCCGCGTGGGTGCCCCGGTCGGCGATGCGTCCGTCGACGAGGTGCACGACCTCGTCGGCGAGGCCGATGGTCGCCTTGCGATAGGCGACCACGACGAGCGTGCTGTCGTGGTGCTCCCGCAGCCCGGCGAGGATGCGCTGCTCCACCTCCGGGTCGACCGCGGAGGTGGCGTCGTCGAGGATCAGCAGCCGCGGCCGTCGCACCAGTGCACGGGCCAGCGAGATGCGCTGCCGCTGGCCGCCGGACAGGCTCGTGCCCCGCTCGCCGAGGCGGGTGTCGAGACCGTTCGGGAGGGCGGCGACGAAGCCGTCGGCCTGGGCCGTGCGCAACGCCGCCCAGACGTCCTCGTCGGGGATCTCGGCCCCGAGCGTGACGTTGTCGCGGACCGTGTCGTCGAAGAGGAAGGCCGTCTGCGGGACGACGGCTGCAGCCGCTGCGAACTCACCGGCGGCGAGCTCGCGCAGATCGGTGCCGTCGATCGTGACCCGCCCGGCGTCGGGGTCGACGAGGCGGCTCAGCAGCGTGGTGAGCGTGCTCTTGCCGGCGGCCGTCGCGCCGACGACCGCGACGGTCCTGCCCGGCGCGGCCTCGAACGTCACGTCGCGCAGCAGCGGCTGGGCGGGGTCGTAGGCGAAGGCCAGGCCCTCGACGACGAGGCTGGCTCCCGCGGTGCTGGGGGCGAGCTGCCGGTCGCCGTACGCGAGCGAGCCGGAGGCCTCCAGGACCGCCCTGATCCGACGCCAGCCGACGACGCTGCGCGGGAACTCACCGAGGAGCCACCCGATCGACCGGATCGGGAACGAGACGATGGTCAGGAGGTAGGAGACCGTGACGACGTCACCCGGGGCGGTGGCGCCGCTGTTGACCCGGGCGACGCCGACGAGCAGGACGACGAGGACGCCGAGGTTCGGCAGCGCGGCCAGCACCGGGTCGAACCCGGCGCGGATCCGGCCGGCCCGGATGTTGACGTCGCGCAGCTCGGCCGCCTTCCGGGCGAACCGCGCGGTCTCCTCCTGCTCACGGCCGAGGGTCTTGACGACCAGCGCCCCGTCGAAGGACTCGTGGGCGACCTCGCTGAGCTCGGCGCGCAGCTGCTGGGCGCGGGTCATCAGCGGTGAGCTGAACCGCTGGTAGACGAGGTTCGCGATCACGACCGCCGGGAAGACGAGCAGGCCGACGAGTGCGAGCACGACGTCGGCCGCGAGCATCTGGACGATCGCGATCGCCATCATCACGACGGTGCCGACCGCCATCGGCAGTGGCGCGATCGGGCCCCACGCGGCCTCGACGTCGGAGTTGGCGTTGCTGAGGAGCTCGCCGGTCGGATGGCGCTGGTGCCACTCCATCGGGAGCTTCAGGTACTGCCGCGTGACGGCGCGGCGGGTGTGCGCCTGCATGCGGTACTGCATGACGCCCGCGCCGAGGCGCCTGGCGACGATGCCCACCGCGCGCAGGATCGCCACGCCGACGAAGAGCCCGAGCACCGCCCACATCAGTCCGTCGGCCACGTCCTCGCCGGCGAACGCGGGCAGCAGCACGTGGTCGGTCGACCAGCCGAGCACCCACGCGTCCGCGACGGTGAGGATCCCGAACAGGGCGCTGCCGATGGTGGATGCGGTGAAGACCCACGGCTCGCGCTTCATCGCGACCCAGAGCACCTTGAAGCCGTCGAGGGTGGTGGCGCGCCTGTTCGGTCCGTCGCCACTCACAAGGGGCGAGTCTAGTGGCGGTGCCCGCCGATGCCGCGGGCAGGGATCCCCAGACACCGGCGGTTACTGTCGAGGTCGTGCTCACCTCGTTGATCCCCCGCCCGTTCGTGCACTCGCTCGCCGCCCGGGAGCGTGCCGAGCTGTGCGACCTCGCACTCTCGCTGGGCGGCGCCGAGCCGACCCTGTGCGGTGGCTGGTCCGTGAAGGACCTGGTCGTCCACCTCCTCGTGCGGGAGCGCAGGCCGTGGTCGCAGCTCGTCCAGGTGGTCCCGCCGCTCGCCAGCGCCTCGGCGCGCGCCTCCTCGGAGCTGGGCGAGCGGGACCTGGACTCCCTGGTGACGCAGCTGCGGGCGGTGCCGTTGCCGCTGGCCGTGGTGGACCCCGCGCTGAACGGCATGGAGATGTTCGTCCATCACGAGGATGTACGCCGGGCCCAGCCGACGTGGACGGCCCGGACGCTGTCCGAGGGCGACGAGCGCCATCTGTGGCTGGCCGTGTCGACGGTCGGCCGGCTTCAGGCGCGCCGCGCCGGCGTACCTCTCGTCGTGGTGGCGGGACAGCGGCGGGCCGTGCTGCGCCGAGGCGACGCCCCGGTGACCGTGACCGGGCCGGTGTCGGAGATCCTCCTGTTCCTCTGCGGCCGATCGGCGACGACCGGGCTGTCCTTCGACGGTTCGGCCGAGCGGATAGCACAGCTGCAGGCGACGCAGCTCAGCGTCTGACCCCTTCCATCCGGCCGACAGAGCCCGAAGACGGCGTCCGCGGGCGCGCTCGTGGAGGGCTCCGCCCCGCCCAATGGGCTAGGCAGAAACCTAATTCGTTGGGCGGACACTAGGCCATTTCTGCGCCATTGTGTAGAGGGTGTCCGGCCGTCAACCACCCCCTGCGTACTACCGCGCCGCCGAACTGCTGGGAAAGCGTGTCTACGACCGGCGTACCGCGCTCGGGATGACGCAGGAGCAACTCGCGGAGCGGACCGGGATCTCGCGCAATCAGATCCAGAACATCGAGAAGAACCGCAACAACTCCAAGGACCCCGAGACCGGTCAGCCCGGGCCCGGGAACGCGCGGCTCGACACGATCTTCCTGCTCGCGCAGGCGCTCGAGACCAGCCCGCTCGACCTCATCGACCCCGAGGGCTGAGGTCAGCGCTCCAGCAGGTAGCGCAGCGCCACGAACTGCCCGGTCTGCCCGACGTCGACCAGCCGCAGTGCCGACGACTCGATCCGACGCGGCAGCAGCGGGGCACCCGCGCCGAGGGTGACCGCGGCGACCGACAGCATCAGCTCGTCGAGCACGCCGGCGTCGTGGAACTGTCCGGCCAGGTCTCCCCCACCGACGATCCAGACGTCCCCGTCACCCGCGGCCTCGCGGATCGCGGCGACGTGGTCGGCGACGGATCCGGAGACGACCCGGATGTCCGCTCCAGGAACGAGCGGTAGGTCGTCGCGCGAGGAGAAGACGAAGGTCGGCCTCTCGCCGTAGAACTGCTGCCACTTCTCCGGGGCGTCCAGCAGGCCCTCGTGCTCGAGCACCCAGCGGTAGGTCGTCGAGCCCTCGACCATCACGCCGACCCCGGCCACGAAGGCCTCCAGCGCGGCCAGTGACTCCTGACCCCCCTCGACCGCGAAGAGCCAGTCGAGGGAGTTGTCGGAGTCGGCGAGGAATCCGTCGAGCGACGTAGCGGTCGCGTAGACGAAGCGGGTCATCGCCGGTCGCCGGCGGGCACACGAGCTGTCACGGTGACACTCTGCACCCTGCGTGGCCCGGGCGACAGGTGTGCCCCGGCCAGCGAACCGCCGGTCAGCGGACGGGTGCGCCCGCGGCCCGCAGCGCGTTCTTCACCTCGCCGATCCGCACCTTGCCGAAGTGGAAGATCGTGGCAGCCAGCACGGCGTCGGCACCGGCCTCGACCGCCGGGGGGAAGTGCTCGGCGGCGCCCGCCCCTCCGGAGGCGATGACGGGGATGGAGACCTCGCGGCGTACGGCGCGGATCAGCTCGAGGTCGAAGCCGTCCTCCGTCCCGTCGGCATCCATCGCGTTGAGCAGGATCTCGCCGGCGCCGAGCTCGGCCGCCCGCGCCGCCCACTCCAGGGCGTCGAGGCCCGCCGACCGACGGCCACCGTGCGTGGTCACCTCGAACCCGGACGGCGTCCCCGCTGCTCGTCGGGCGTCGACCGAGAGCACCAGCACCTGGTTGCCGAACCGGTCCGCGACCTCGGCGATCAGCTCGGGACGACGGATCGCGGCGGTGTTGATCGCGACCTTGTCGGCGCCCGCACGCAACAGCCTGTCCACGTCATCGACGGAGCCGACGCCGCCGCCGACCGTCAGAGGGATGAACACCTGCTCGGCCGTCGCCGACACGATCTCCATCGTCGTCGCGCGCCCCTCGTGCGAGGCGGAGATGTCGAGGAAGGTCAGCTCGTCGGCACCTTCCGCGTCGTAGACCTTCGCCAGCTCGACCGGGTCGCCGGCGTCGCGCAGGTCCTGGAAGTTGATGCCCTTGACGACCCGGCCGCCATCGACGTCGAGGCACGGGATCACGCGGACCGCGAGGCTCACGACGTCTCCCCCCGCGTGACCTGCAGCGCCTCACTCAACGAGAGGGAGCCGGTGTAGAGCGCGGTGCCGGCGATCGCACCCTCCACCCCCAGCGGCACGAGCTCCATCAGGGCGAGGATGTCGCCGATGGTGGTGACGCCACCGGACGCCACGACCGGCGCGGGCGTCGCGGCGCACACGTCGCGCAGCAGCTGCAGGTTCGGGCCCTGCAGCATGCCGTCCTTGTTGACGTCGGTGACGACGTAGCGGGCGCAGCCCTCCGAGTCCAGGCGGCTCAGCGTCTCGTAGAGGTCGCCACCGTCCTGCGTCCACCCCCGCGCGGCCAGCGTCGTGCCGCGGACGTCGAGGCCGATCGCCACGCGGTCGCCGTACGTCGCGATGGCGCGCGCGCACCACTCCGGCTGCTCGAGTGCGGCGGTGCCGATGTTGACGCGTCGGCAGCCGGCGGCCATCGCAGCCTCGAGCGACTCGTCGTCACGGATGCCGCCGCTCATCTCGACGTGGATGTCGAGCCGACCCACGATCTCGGCCTGCAGCCGGCGGTTGTCGCCGTGCCCGAAGGCGGCATCGAGGTCGACGAGGTGGATCCACTCGGCGCCGAGCTCCTGCCACCGCAGGGCCGCCTCGATGGGGTCGCCGAAGCGCTTCTCGGAGCCGTCGACGCCTTGCACCAGCTGGACGGCCTGGCCGCCCAAGATGTCGACGGCGGGGAGGAGCTCGAGGTAGTCAGACATGCGATTCCTAGTCTCGACGGAACAGGACGGTGTAGAGGACGGGGGCGACCAGCACGCTGGCCACGGCGGCGAGCGCACGGACGGACCAGGACGGGGCGGCGAACCAGACGAGCGCGTTCAGCACGATCAGCAGCGCGACGAGGGCCTCGACCTGACGTCGCCGACGTCGCGCGAGCACGCCGCCCGAGCCGGGCCGCCGACGCGGAAGCCGCCCGCGCAGCCACCGCGTGCGCGCCCGGCGACGCGCCTCGCGGGCCGCCACGGCCTCACGCTCGGCGGCTGCGGCCGCCGCGATCCGCTCGCGCTCGGCACGGGCCTGTGCCCGGGCCTTGGCCATCAGGCCGCCTTCAGTGTCCGGACCCAGTTGCGCAGCAGCGCAGCCCCGGCGTCACCGGACTTCTCCGGATGGAACTGGGTCGCCCACAGAGGCCCGTTCTCCACCGCTGCGACGAACCGGTCGCCGCCCGTGGCGGCGGACCCGGTCTCGGTCCAGGTCACCAACGGGGCCCTGGTCCGGTCGTTGGTGACGAGGTCCCACGACCGCACCCCGTAGGAGTGGACGAAGTAGAACCGCTCGTCCTCGACGCCGGCGAACGCCACAGACCCCTCGGGCACCTCGACGGTGTTCCAGCCCATGTGCGGCACGATGGGCGCCTGCAGCCGCTCGACGACGCCCGGCCACTCGTCGCAGCCGTCCGTCTCGACACCGTGCTCCACGCCGCGCGCGAAGAGGATCTGCATGCCGACGCAGATGCCGAGCACCGGCCGGCCGCCGGCCAGCCGGCGGCCGATGATCCGCTCGCCCTTGATGGCGCGCAGGCCGGCCATGCAGGCGGCGTACGCCCCGACCCCGGGGACGAGCAGCCCGTCGGCGTCCAGTGCCTCGTCGAAGTCGGACGTCAGCGTCACGGACGCCCCGGCCCGCTCGACGGCGCGGACGGCCGAGCGGAGGTTGCCGGAGCCGTAGTCGAGGACGACGACGGACGGAGCGGTCACCGCGTCCAACCGTTCGCGGCGCTCACAGAGTGCCCTTGGTCGACGGGATGCCGGTCTCGCGCGGGTCGAGGGCGATCGCGTCGCGGAACGCCCGCGCGAACGCCTTGAACTGCGTCTCGACGAGGTGGTGCGGGTCGCGGCCCGCCAGGACGCGGACGTGCAGGGCGAGGTGGGCGTGGAAGGCGATGGTCTCGAAGACGTGCCGGGTCAGGGAGCCGACGTACCCGTCGTTGCCGATGGTGACGTAGACCTGCCCCTCCGGCTCCCCGGTGTGGACACAGTAGGGGCGACCGGAGACGTCGACGACGGCCTGCACGAGCGCCTCGTCGAGCGGCACGGTCGCGTCGCCGAAGCGGCGCACGCCGCGCTTGTCACCCAGGGCCTCGCGCAAGGCCTCGCCCAGCACGATCGCTGTGTCCTCCACGGTGTGGTGGGCGTCGATGTGGGTGTCGCCCTCGGTCTGGACGGTCAGGTCCAGCAGCGCGTGGCGCGCGAAGGCGGTGAGCATGTGGTCGTAGAACCCCACGCCGGTCGAGATGTCGTGGCGGCCGGTGCCGTCGAGGTCGACCTCGACGAGGACCTTCGACTCGCTGGTCTGGCGCTCGATGCGAGCGGTGCGGGTCATGACTCTGCTCCCCTGGGATTCAGTACGGCGACCAGTGCGGTCTTGAACGTGTCCATCTCGGCCGCGGTGCCGATCGACACCCGCAGCCACCCGTCGGGGCCGACCTCCCGGATCAGCACACCGTGGTCGAGCAGCCCCTGCCAGACAGCATGGCGGTCGGCGAAGCGGCCGAACAACACGTAGTTGGCGTCCGACTCCGCGACCTCGTGGCCCTGACCGCGCAGCCAGTCGACGGTCCTGTCGCGCTCGGAGCGCAGCTCGTCGACCTTGCCGAGCAGCTCCGGGGCGTGCCGTAGCGCCGCCAGCGCGACGGCCTGGGTCACGGCGGAGAGGTGGTACGGCAGCCGCACCACACGGATCGCGTCGACGATGGCCGGGTGGGCCGCGAGGTAGCCGAGCCGCAGCCCCGCACCGGCGAACGCCTTCGACATCGTGCGAGTGACGACCAGGTTCCGCCAGGTGGCGAGCGACTCGAGCGCGCTCGGGACACCCGCCCGGCGGAACTCGCCGTACGCCTCGTCGACCACCACGATCCCCCTGTCACCCACGACCTCGCAGAGCAGCCCGATCGCCTCGGGCGGCAGCGCGGTGCCGGTCGGGTTGTTCGGGCTCGGCAGCAGCACGACGCTCGGCCGGACCTCCTCGATCAAGGCACGGGCCTTGTCGAGGTCGAGGCTGAAGTCGTCCTCGCGAGCACCGGCGACCCACTCGGTGTGGGTGTCGCGGGCGTACTCCGGATACATCGAGTACGTCGGCGCGAAGCTGACCGCCGTGCGACCCGGGCCGCCGAAGGCCTGCAGCAGCTGCAGCATGACCTCGTTGGACCCGTTGGCCGCCCACACCATGTCCGCGCTGACGGGCGCGTCCTTCGACAGGTACTCCGCGAGCGCGCGGCGCAGCTCGACGAACTCCCGGTCCGGGTAGCGGTTCAGCGTCACCGCCGCTTCGGCCGCGGCCTCGGCGATGTCGGCGACGCACTCCGCCGACGGGCCGTAGGGGTTCTCGTTGACGTTGAGCTGCACCGGGACGTCCAGCTGCGGGGCCCCGTAGGGCTCGATGCCGGCGAGCTCAGGGCGCAGGGGTGGCCAGACTGCCTGGACCTGTCGCTCGCTGCGCTCACTCATCGGTCGAACCGCACGCGCACGGCGGCGCCGTGACCGGGCAGGTCCTCGGCCTCGGCGAGCGTGACGACGTGGTCCCTGACGCCCTCGAGCCCCTCGCGGGAGTAGTCGATGACGTGCATCGACTTGGTGAACGCGCGCACGGACAGCCCCGAGGAGTGGCACGCGCAGCCGCCGGTCGGCAGCACGTGGTTGGAGCCGGCCGCGTAGTCGCCGAGGCTGACCGGCGCGAACGGCCCGATGAAGACGGCACCCGCGTTGGTCACCCGAGCCGCCCACTCGTGTGCGTCCCGGGTCTGGATCTCGAGGTGCTCGGCGGCGTACGCGTTGACGACGGCGAGCCCCTGCTCGAGGTCGTCGACGAGGACGATGCCGGACTGGCTGCCCGCGAGCGCCGTGCGGATCCGCTCCACGTGCTTGGTCGCCGCGACCTGCTTGTCGAGCTCGGCCTCGACGTCGTCGGCCAGCGTCTCGCTGTCGGTGACGAGGACCGAGGCCGCGAGCGGGTCGTGCTCGGCCTGGGAGATCAGGTCTGCCGCGACGTACGCCGGGTCGGCGGTCTCGTCGGCGAGGATCGCGATCTCGGTGGGCCCGGCCTCGGAGTCGATCCCGACCTGGCCCTTCAGCAGCCGCTTCGCGGTGACGACGTAGATGTTGCCGGGCCCGGTCACCAGGTCGACGCGCTCGCACGGACCCACGCCGTAGGCGAACATCGCGATCGCCTGGGCGCCGCCGACGGCGTACACCTCGTCGACGCCGAGTAGCGCGCACGCCGCGAGGATCGTCGGGTGCGGCAGCCCGCCCCAGTCGGCCTGCGGCGGTGACGCGAGAGCGATCGAGCGCACGCCGGCGACCTGCGCCGGGATCACGTTCATCAGCACGCTCGAGACGAGCGGCGCCAGACCGCCAGGCACGTACAGCCCGACGCGGCCGACGGGCACCTTGCGGTGGACGACGCGCGCGCCCGGGGCAAGGTCGGTGACGGCGTCGGACTCGAGCTCGTTGGCGCAGGTCGCGCGAAGGCGCGCGATCGACTCCTCCAGGCCCGCCCGGACAGCCGGGTCGAGCTGCTCGAGCGCCGACGCAGATGCGGAGGCCGGCACCCGGATGTCGGTCAGCTCGACCTTGTCGAACCGCGCGCTGAGCTCGAGGATCGCCTCGACGCCACGCTCCCTGATGTCGTCCAGGATCGGCCGCACCACATGCGCCGCCGCCTCGACGTCGAACTCGGCGCGCGGCACTGCGGCGCGGTAGTCGACGGGCGCTCCCCCGGAGGAAGCGCCGCGAAGGTCGATGCGGCGGATGGTCATGGGGCCGATTCTACGAGCCGAGCACCGCCCCTCCCGAGCCCGTGCGTCACGTGGACGGCGAGCGGCCGGGCATGTCTGGGCCCGTCCCCGGCAACCGGAGGGCACGACCTGAGGAGATGACGTCATGGCACGACACGAACTGATCCATCGGCATCACGACGATGCCGTCGCCAACGACACCGGGAGCGACGGAGACACCGGAGCGACCACCGGCACGACCGCAGCGACCACCACGACCCGCACCGCCCGACCCGTCGACGAGGAGCGACCGCTCGACAGGAACGAGCACGTGGTCGAGATCACGCCGCACCAGCGGTTCGGCGGCACGAACTGGGGCGCCTGCTTCTTCGGCTGGCTGGTCGCCGTCGGCGTGACCGTGCTCCTCGCCGCGATCACCAGCGCCATCGCCACGGCCGTCGGCGCGAATCTCAACTGGTCGCTGCGCGACGCGGAGAACAACGCGAGCACCGTCGGTCTGACCGCGGCGATCGCGATCGCCGTCATCATGTTCGTCGGCTACTACGCCGGAGGGTACGTCGCGGGCCGGATGTCGCGCTTCGACGGTGCCCGGCAGGGTCTCGGCGTCTGGCTGATCGGCGTCGTCGCGACGGCGATCGCCGTGGCTGTCACCGCCATCTTCGGCGCTCGCTACGACGTGCTCGGCCAGCTCGACCTTCCGTCGGTCGACCTGAGCGGCGACCAGCTCACCCTCGGCGCCGTGGTCACCGGTGTCGTGCTGCTGGTGGTCATGCTGCTCGGCGCCATGCTCGGCGGAGCCGTCGGTCGGCACTACCACCGCCGCATCGACGCGGTGATCGTCGAGCACTGATCGCCACACCGACATCCCCCGATCGGTGTCGGCGGACCCCGGCGCGGGACACAGTCGTGTCCTGCGCCGGGGTATCGACCGCTAGGTTGAGAGCGTGTCCGACTCCCCGGCGGCGACTCTGCCGATGTTCCCGCTCAACGCGGTGCTCTTCCCGGGGGTCAGTGTGCCCCTGCACGTCTTCGAGGATCGCTACCGCGCACTGGTGCACCACCTGCTGCGGATCGAGGATCCTGCTGAGCGGGTCTTCGGCTCGGTGGCGATCCGCGAGGGGTACGAGGTCGGCGACCACGGTGCGCAGTCGCTCTACCGGGTCGGCGTACGCCTCCAGCTCGCCGACGCCGAGGCCAACCCCGACGGCAGCTTCGACGTGGTCGTGGTCGGCCGCGACCGCATCGAGCTCGACCGGCTCGAGACCACCGGTCTCTTCCCTGTCGGACACGTGAGCGAGCGACCCGAGCCGGTCATCGACGTCCCGGAGGAGCTGCTCGACCGGGCGCGGGCCACCTTCACCGCCTATCGCGTCGCCGTGTCCGAGCTGCGTCCCGACCCCTACGCAGGCGCGCTGCCCCGCGACCCCGAATACCTCTCGTGGACGCTCGCCGCCTGCGCCCCGCTCCCCCTGTCGGAGCGGCAGCAGCTGCTCGAGGCGTCGGACGCCGGCGAGCGGATCTCGCTCGTCAACGAGCTCCTGCGCGCCGAGCTCCGCGCCATGAACGTCATCCCGTCGCTGCCGGCCACCGAGGTGGCCCGCACGCGTTGGTCCCCCAACTGAGGGCGCACCGATGGCGAAGAGGCAGGCAGCCGGCGGCACGCCGGCGACGGTCGCGCTCACCCGCGCCGGGATCGACTTCACGCTCCACCCCTACGAGCACGACCCTCGGGCGCAGTCCTTCGGCCTGGAGGCGGCCGAGGCACTGGGTCTCGACCCCGCCCGCGTGTTCAAGACCCTCATGGCATCGGTCGACGGCGCGCTCGTCGTCGGCGTCGTGCCCGTCTCCGGGCAGCTCGACCTGAAGGCGCTCGCACGTGCGATCGGCGGCGCGAAGGCGGCGATGGCGGACGTGGCCGCCGCCGAACGGGCCACCGGGTACGTCGCGGGCGGCATCTCCCCTGTCGGGCAGAGGCGGCCTCATCCCACCGTCGTCGACGAGAGCGCGCTCGCGTTCGCGACGGTCTTCGTCTCGGCCGGGCGCCGTGGGCTCGACCTCGAGATCGCACCCGGTGACCTGATCACGGTCACCCGGGCGACCACGGCGGTCATCGGTCGACGCTAGTCGAGGCTGACCTTGAACACCGCGTGTCCGTCGCCGTCCTCCGACCAGCCACTCAGACCGATGGCCCTGAGCGGTGCGAGGTTGGCGGCGATCTCGTCGTCGCCGCCCGAGAGGGCCTTGACCGCCTTGTCGAGGGCGTTGACGCTCACGTAGACCACGCTGGCCGACTTGTCGCCGTGCGGCACGACGCTCCGGAACTCGTCCGAGGACCCGAGCCCGCCGGACTTGGCGACCTCCTCGGCGTACGCCTTGTCGAGACCGATGGCGACCGCACCGTCGCCGGCGACCGGCTCGAGTGCGCCGGCCGGGGCGCCGAGCGTCTGGCGAAGCTTCGCCGCGACGCCGTCGATGGTGTCCTTCTCACCGCGCAGCTTGAGCGCGACCGGGAGGGTCGAGGGGTCACCGCTGTTGACCATGCCCTCGACGTCGATCCCGGGGCCGAGGGCCAGCGCGGCCGAGTCTCCGAGGAGCTTCGGGAGGTCGTCGGGCAGGTCAAGACCGGTGGCCCTCGAGAGCGGCGCGAACAGCGCCTTCGGGTCGGTGCCCTCGCCGCACACGTTCTGGAGGTTCTTGGTCAGCTGGGCTGTCCAGTCCTGGGGGAACGAGACCCCGATGCCGACAGCTGTGTCCGCCGGCAGGGTGGAGACGACCGGCGTGCCGCTGGGCGTGCTCGTCGCGGCCGATCCGCCGAAGGCCTGGGTGTCGCCGACCATCTCGAGCTCGACGCCGTCAGCGCCGAACCGCAGCGTGGCGGCGGCTCCGCGGAAGTCCGCCAGCTGCCCCTTCATCCGCTGGGTGGCGGCGCTCGGGTCGCTCAGACCGGGGCACGAGCCCAGCATCCCGAACGGGTCGATCGGCGAGGCGGACCCGAACGTGGACCCGCCGTCCGTCGCTTTGCCGAGCTCCTGGGCGAGCACCTGGCCGGCGGCGGGAGCGGCGTACGCCGTCAGGATCCCGCTGTCCCCTGCCTTGTCCGTCCAGCTCTGGAAGTCAGGGTCGTCGGCCAGGGAGCCCTTCTCGGTCTCCTTGACGACCTCCTTCGCCTTCTCGGTCGTCTCGGCGAAGACGATCCAGTCACCGTTGATCGTCCATCCGACGCCCGCGGAGTCGGCGCTCGTGCCGCCGCAGCTGAGCAGGGCCTTCACGCCAGCCTCGGCCTTGCCCGCGTCGGTGGTCTGGACCACGACGACCGGGATCGGGTGATCGGTGCCCACCGCCGCCACAGCCGCGCGTGAGCCGAGCCACGGTGCGACCTGCTTGTCGAAGTCGAGGTCGCAGTTGCCGTCGGCGGCCTTGCCGAAGATCCACTTGCGGATGTCGTCGCCGGTCTGGAGCCCGACCTTGTCCTTGAACGCGGGGAACTTGCGGGCGAGCTTGAGCGCGGCGATCTTCTGCGCGCCACTCGGGTCGAGGTCGACGCTCACGTAGCCGATGGTGGAGTCCGGGAGCGCCTCGGCCGGCTGGGTCCCCTGGCTGAAGAAGGAGGTCGCCGCCCAAGCGGCGGCGCCGCCACCGATCGCGAGCAGGCCGATGGCGCCACCGCCGATCCACCTGCGCCTGGAGCGCCGGGGCGCCCCAGCGCCCCCGATGACCAGCTCGTCGGTCGCGAACTGGTCGCTGAAGTCGTCGGACACGTGGAATCCCCCCCGGGTTCGGCCTTGGTGGCCGGAGCCTACCGGCTTCGTCGGCGGTCATTCCTCGATTTCGGACCGATCCGTCCGGCGGCCCGGGACGAGCAGGAAGATCCCGCCGACGACCGCCACGGCGGCCAAGGGCCACGTGACCAGGGCCGCGGCTCCGGGCCTGCTGATCGTCCCCGACAGGCGGGTGCCGTCGGCGGCGTGAGCGGCGGCCAGCTGCGGGTCGGGCGGCGCACCGTGCAGGCCCACGCGCAGCATCAACCAGGTCCCGACCACCGAACCCACCAGCACGGCGGCGAGCGTGACGAGCTCCTGCGCGCGGGAGAGGCTGGCTGCCAGGACGCCGAGCACGACGCCGGCGCCGAGTGCGACGACGACGTACCACCCCGTCGCGGCGAACGAGGCCCGCTCGCCCCCGTCCCACGGGTCGGGGAACCACTGGTGACTGACCACCACACCGTGCGGGATGTCGAGCCGTGAGCGCCACAGCAGTCCGCACAGGACGCCGACGACGGCGAGCACGACGAAGATCCCGGCGCCCCAGGCGACGGATCGGCGCGAGATGCGCACCGCGGTCAGCCGGTCAGACATCCGGGCCCGAGGAGCTGCTTGAGGTCGGCGAAGAGAGCCGGGGTCGGCGTGACCCGCAGGTTGTCCCCGAGACGCATGACACGCGTCGACTCACGGGTGAGCAGCCGCAGCCGGACCTCGGTGACACCGGGGTGGGTGCCGAGGACGTCGCGCAGCTGCGCGACGACGGGCGGTGTGCATCGGGTCGAGGGCATGCTGATGACGACCGGCCCGCTCGGCCCCTCGGACAGGTCGGGGACGGTCACCTCCTGGCCGCGCAGCTGGACCTGCTCGCGCTCCTTGTCGAGCACGCCCTTGACCCGGATGATCGCGTCCTCGATGAGGTACGGCGCCGCCAGCTGGTAGGAGCTCGGGAAGAGCAGCACGTCCACGGCGCCGTCGAGGTCCTCCAGGGTCACCGTGGCCCAAGGGTCGCCCTTCTTGGTGATCTTGCGCTGCACCGAGGTGATCAGGCCCGCGACCGTGACGACCGCGCCGTGCGGCCGCTCCCCGTCGAGGATGAGCTGCCCGACCGTCGCGTCCGTGCCGTTGGAGAGCACGTGCTCGAGGCCGAGGAGCGGGTGGTCGGACACGTAGAGACCGAGCATCTCCCGCTCGTGGCCGAGCAGGGTCATCTTGTCCCACTCGTCGAGGTCGGGGATGGAGACCGAGACGCCGAACGAGCCACCGGCGTCGTCGTCGAGACCGCCGAAGAGCGAGTCCTGGCCGATGGCCTCGTTGCGCTTGATGTCGACGTACTGGTCCACCGCGGTCTCGTGCACGGCGACCAGCGCCCGGCGCCTGTGCTTCATGTCATCGAAGGCACCGGCCTTGACGAGCGACTCGATGACGCGCTTGTTGCAGACCTGCGCCGGCACCTTGCTGAGGAAGTCGTTGAAGTCGGCGTAGCGCCCCTTGTCGCGGCGCCCGGAGACGATCCCGTCGACGACGTTCGCACCGACGTTGCGCACCGCTGTGAGACCGAAGCGGATGTCGGTGCCGACGGCGGTGAAGTCGTGGGCCGACTCGTTGACGTCGGGCGGCAGGACGGCGATCTTCATCCGGCGACACTCGTTGAGGTAGATCGCCATCTTGTCCTTGTCGTTCTTGACCGAGGTCAGGAGCGCGGCCATGTACTCCGTGGGGTAGTTGGCCTTCAGGTACGCGGTCCAGTACGTCACGACGCCGTACGCCGCCGAGTGCGACTTGTTGAACGCGTAGTCGGCGAAGGGGACGAGGATGTCCCAGAGCGTCTTGATCGCGTTCTTGGAGTAGCCGCGCTCGAGCATGCCGCCTTCGAAGCCGGCGTACTGCTTGTCGAGCTCCTCCTTCTTCTTCTTGCCCATCGCGCGGCGCATGTTGTCCGCGGCGCCCAGCGAGAAGCCCGCCAGCACCTGCGCGATCGCCATGACCTGCTCCTGGTAGACGATCAGGCCGTAGGTCTCCCCCAGCACGGGCTCCAGGGCCTCGGCGAGCTCGGGGTGGATCGGCTCGATCGGCTGGCGACCGTTCTTGCGGTGGGCGTACTTGTTGTGCGAGTCGGCGCCCATCGGGCCCGGGCGGTAGAGCGCGGACACGGCGGTGATGTCGGCGAACTGGTCCGGCAGCATCGAGCGGAGCAGGGCCCGCATGCCGCCACCATCGAGCTGGAAGACGCCGAGCGTGTCGCCGCGCCCCATGAGCTCGTAGGTCGCCTTGTCGTCGAACGGCACCTCCTCGAGCACCACGTCCTCGCCGCGGTTGGCCTTGATGTTGACCAGCGCGTCCTCGAGCGTGTGGAGGTTGGACAGACCGAGGAAGTCCATCTTGACCAGGCCGAGCGCCTCGCACATCGGGTACTCGAACTGCGTGATGACCGCGCCATCCTGCTTCGGGTCCATCAGCGGCACGATGTCGAGGAGCGGCTCGCTCGACATGATCACGCCGGCCGCGTGCACGCCGGTCTGCCGGATCTGGCCCTCGAGACCGGTCGCGACCTCGTAGATCCGGCGGACGTCGGGGTCCTGGTCGTAGAGGGCACGGAACTCGCCACCTTCGGCGTACCGCTTGCTCTCGGTGTCGAAGAGCTCCTTCAGCTTGACGCTCTTGCCCATCACGTCGGCCGGCAGCGCCTTGGTGATGCGGTCGCCGATCGCGAACCCGTGGTCGAGGATGCGCGCGGCGTCCTTGATCGCGGCCTTCGCCTTGATCCGACCGAACGTGGCGATCTGGGCGACCCGCTCGGAGCCGTACTTCTCCGTGACGTACTGGATCACCTCGCCGCGGCGGTGGTCGTCGAAGTCGATGTCGAAGTCGGGCATCGAGGGGCGCTCGGGGTTGAGGAAGCGCTCGAAGAAGAGTCCGTGCTCCAGGGGGCACAGGTCGGTGATCTTCAGCGCGTACGCCGCGATCGAGCCCGCACCGGAGCCACGGCCAGGGCCGACGCGGATGCCGTTGTTCTTGGACCACTGGATGAAGTCGGCGACCACGAGGTAGTAACCGCAGTAGCCCTTCTGCGAGATGATCGCGAGCTCCATCTCGACGCGGTCCTTGACCTCCTGGGTGAGTGCCTCACCCGGGTAGCGCATCTCGATGCCGCGCCAGACCTCCTTGTGGAACCACGACTCCTCGGTCTCGCCCGCCGGGATGTCGGCGCGCGCCATGTAGCCGCCCGTCGACTCGCTGAACTCCACCGAGCAGCGCTCGGCGATCAGCAGCGTGTTGTCGCAGGCCTCCATGAGGTCCTGGGAGCCCCAGAGCTCGCGCATCTCGGCGGCGGACTTGATGTAGTAGCCGGTGCCCTCGAACGCGAACCGCTTGCCGCCCTGGGAGTAGCTCGGCTCGGAGAGCCGGCTGCCCGAGTTGACGCAGAGCAGCGCCTCCTGGGCGGAGGCGTCCTCCGGGTTGTTGTAGTGGCTGTCGTTGGTGGCCAGCGGCGGGATGCCCAGCTCCTTGCCGAGCCGCAGCAGGTCGTCGCGCACGCGCTTCTCGATGCTGATGCCGTGGTCCATCAGCTCCAGGAAGACGCTGTCCCGGCCGAAGATGTCCTGCATCTCGCCGGCCTCCCGGACGGCCTCGTCCCACTGCCCCAGTCGCAGCCGGGTCTGGATCGCGCCGCTCGGGCATCCGGTGCTGACGATGAGGCCCTTGCTGTAGGTCTCGAGCAGCTCCCGGTCCATCCGCGGCTTGTAGAAGTAGCCCTCGCGACTGGCCCGGCTGGAGAGCCGGAACAGGTTGTGCATGCCCTCGGTGGACTCCGCCCACATCGTCATGTGGGTGTAGGCGCCACCACCCGAGACGTCGTCGCCGCCCTCCTCGGACTGGTCGCCCTTGCCCCAGCGGATCCGCTTGCGCTCGCCGCGCGGCGTGCCCGGGGTGATGTAGGCCTCGACGCCGATGATCGGTTGGACGCCGTGCCGCTTCGCCTTGGAGTAGAAGTCGTAGGCGCCGTGCATGTTGCCGTGATCCGTCATCGCGATCGCCGGCATCTCCAGCTCCGACACCCGCTGGAACAACCCGTCCAGGAGCGACGCACCGTCGAGCATCGAGTACTCGGTGTGGACGTGCAGGTGGACGAAGGAGTCCTGCGAGGTCACGGTGGAGGGCCCTCCTCAGGGGGTCGCGCAAGGGTTGTACGGCGGCTCGCGCCGACGGCCTCGGGGAAGGGCCTCAGCCTACGGGACGCGATGCGCCGATCATCGCCGACGCCACCGACATTCTCCGATTCGGGCCACCCGTACGCTCGACCTCGTGCCCGTCCCGCCGCTCGACCACCCGCTCGTCCTCGACGGCGGCCTCTCCAACGCGTTGGAGGACGGGGGGCACGACCTCGTCGCCCCGCTCTGGACGGCGCGGCTGCTGCGCGACGAGCCGGCTGCGATCGCCGCGGTGCACCGGTCCTACTTCGCCGCCGGCGCCCGTGTCGCGACCACGGCCAGCTACCAGGCGACGCTGCCCGGGCTGGTCGGCGCCGGTCTCTCCCCGCGCGAGGCCGGCGGGCTGATCAGGCTCAGCGTGCGGCTCGCGCGCGACGTCGTCGCGGAGCTGGCCGGGGACGGCGTGGAGCGCTACGTCGCGGCCTCCGTCGGCCCGTACGGCGCCTACCTGGCCGACGGCTCGGAGTATCGCGGCCGCTACGGGCTCGACCGCACCGCCCTGCGTGACTTCCACGCGCCGCGGTTCGAGCTGCTCGCAGCCGAGGGGCCCGACCTGATCGCGATCGAGACGATCCCGGACGTCGACGAGGCCGAGGTGCTGGTCGAGCTGCTCGATGAGATCGGCCTGCCCGGATGGGTGAGCCTGAGCGTCGACAGCGGACGCACGCGCGCCGGGCAGCCGCTGGAGGACGCGTTCGCCGTCGCGGCCTCGGGCCGGGCCGTCATCGCCGTCGGCGTCAACTGCTGCGAGCCGGGCGACGTGCTGCCGGCCGTGCGGCAGGCGGCTCGGACCGGGCTGCCCGTCGTCTGCTACCCCAACAGCGGAGAGGGCTGGCAGGCGGCGACCGCGCCCGGTGCGGCGGGGCACTGGACCGGCCGGCCGACGTACGACGTGTCGGCCGCGGTGGACTGGGTGGCCGCCGGCGCACGGCTGGTCGGCGGCTGCTGCCGGGTCGGGCAGGACCAGATCGCCGCCGTGGCGACGGCCCTGCGCCCGACGGCCTAGCGAGCGAACTTCGCGGCCAGTGCCGCCTCCACGGACACCGGCGCGACGCCGACCTCGTCCGCGATGCGGTGCAAGAGCGCCAGGTAGAAGGCGTACTCGGCGGTGCCCCAGTCCGCGGCCTCCAGGTCGATGCCCGGCACGATCCCGTTGACCGCGCCCGCCAGCGTGGGGTCGAGCCCGAGGGCGCGGCCCGGCTCGCGTCCGTCGACGACCTCGAGGAACCGGGTGAAGAGCGCCGGACCCCAGCCGTGCAGGTGCCCGTCGTTGTTGAGCAGGTAGTAGGCCTCGATCGGGCCGTGATCGTCCAGGGTCGCGACAGCGGCGGCGAGGCGCGGCTCGAGGTCGGGCAGCTCGAGCATGCGGCGCGTGCGCCACGCGCCGTACCCGGACTCGGCCAGGCCCCAGGCGTTGACACAGACCAGCAGCGGCGCCCAGCGCCCGGTCGCCCGGCACTCCGTGGCGACGGCGAGCAGGTCCGAGCGACCGATCCGCAGCTCGTGCCGCACGCGCTCGGGCAGCAGCGGTTCGGTGAGCCAGGACGGGTGGAGTGCGACCGCCCGCTCAGGGTCGGCCGTCCACGTCACCGCGTCGAGCGCGCCGCCTCCGATGTCGGTCGACGCGGCCAGCGCCTGGGCAGCCCGTACGTCGGCCTGGACCTCGTCGTCGATCAACCGCCGGCCTCCCCTCCCCCGGCCGCGACGCTACTCGCGACGGACCGGGGCCGCCATCACCCGATGGTCCCGTCCGGCGGCCCGGGCCAGTCCATCCGGATGTCCGGAGCATGCTCCTCGTTGCCCGAGCCGTCGGTGTGCTCGGTCTCGACGAAGCCGTGGCGCCGGTAGAGCTCGCGCCCGGGGGTGTTGGACTCGAACACCCACAGCCCCAGCCCGCTCGGCCGCAGACTCTGGGCCAGCTCGAGGAGCGCGGTCCCGATCCCCTGGCCCTGGGCGCTCGGATGGACGTAGAGCCCGTCGAGCCAGGTCTCGGTGAGCATGGCGAAGGCGGCGATCTCCCCGTCCTGCTCGGCGACCCAGCACTCGTGCTCGGCGTCGACGATGAGGGCGCTGAAGTATGCGACGTCCTCCTCGGCGGTGTGGAGGGCGGGCGGCATCAACGGGACGGCGGCGATGCGGGTCGCCGTGTAGAGCGCGCCGATCGCGGGGCCGTCCTCCGCCAGCGCGGGTCGGAGCAGCACTGCCGGGCCGGAGGGGTCAGTGGGCGTCGCGGATGACATCGAGCGCGTGCTGCAGGTCGTCGGGGTACGGCGACGAGTACTCGACGTACTCGCCGGTGCCGGGGTGCTCGAAGCCGAGCCGTACGGCGTGGAGCCACTGCCGTTCGAGCCCGACCCGCTTGGCCAGGACCGGGTCCGCGCCGTAGGTGAGGTCGCCGACACAGGGGTGCTTGAGCGCGCTCATGTGGACGCGGATCTGGTGGGTGCGACCGGTCTCGAGGTGGATCTCGAGGAGGCTGGCGAAGCGGTGCGCCTCGAGCGTCGCGTAGTGCGTGATGCTGTGCCGGCCGTCGGCCATGACAGCCATCTTGTAGTCGTGCTTCGGGTGGCGCCCGATCGGTGCGTCGACGGTGCCCTCGAGCGGGTCGGGGTGGCCCTGCACGAGCGCGTGGTAGACCTTCGTGGGCGTGCGGTTGCGGAAGGCGTTCTTGAGCACGGAGTAGGCCTGCTCCGACTTCGCGATGACCATCAGCCCTGAGGTGCCCACGTCGAGGCGCTGGACGATCCCCTCGCGCTCCTTGGCGCCGCTGGTGGAGATGCGGAACCCGGCCGCCTTGAGGTGCCCGACCACCGTCTGCCCGGTCCAGCCGGGGCTCGGGTGCACGGCGACGCCGACGGGCTTGTCGATGACGACGATCGACTCGTCGTCGTGGACGATCTTGATGCCCTCGACGATCTCAGGCACGACCTCGAGCGGGTCTGAGAGCGACGGGATCGTCACCTCGAGCACGGCCCCGGGAAGCACGCGCTCGCTCTTGCTCACCGCTGCGCCGTCGAGCTGGACCTGTCCGTCGGCGACGAGCTCGGCGGCACGTGTGCGGGAGACGCCGAACATCCGGGCGATGGCAGCGTCGACCCGCTCGCCGGCGAGACCGTCGGGGACGTTGAGGACACGATGCTCGGCGTTCACGACCGTTCCTCGCGACGGCCGTCGAGCCGTACGCCGCGATAGGCCTGCACGACGATGAGCGCCGCGGCCAGCGTGATGCAGACGTCGGCCACGTTGAACACCGGCCAGTGCGGCAGCATCAGGAAGTCGATGACCTGCCCGCGCAGGACCCCCGGCGCACGCAGCAGCCGGTCGGTCAGGTTGCCGGTGATGCCGGCGAGCAGGAGGCCGAGAGCGACGGACCAGAGCACGGTCCGCGCCCGGAGCGCGATGACTACGACGACCACTGTCGCCACGGCCGCGAGGCACGAGAGCACCACGGTGAACTGCGTGCCGGTGCTGAAGGCCGCCCCCGCGTTGCGGGTCAGGTGCAGCTGCAGCAGCGTGCCGACGACCGGGACGTCCGACCTGTCGCTCAGCCTGTCGGCCGCGAGCACCTTGGTCACCTGGTCGACGCCGAGGCCCACCAGCCAGGCCAGCGCTACGAGCGCGCGGTAGCGCGTCGGGCGGGGACGGGTCTGGGCGGGCTGGGGGTCTGATACGTCGCTCAGCGACGCTCCTCGCGCTGCTTGCATGTCACGCACAGTGTGGCACGCGGGAACGCCATCAGCCTCATCTTGCCGATCGGCTGACCGCACGACTCGCAGATGCCGTACGTGCCCTCGCTGATGGCGATCAGCGCCCGCTCGATCTGGGCGAGCTTGTCGCGCTCGGAGTTGAGGACGGTGAGCTCGTGGTCGCGCTCGAAGCTCGTGGCGCCCATGTCGGCCTGGTCCTGCCCGGCGCCGTCACCCGGGTCCTTCATCAGCCCGGAGAGCTCCGCCTCCTGCACCGCGAGGATCTGCAGCGAGTGCACCCGCTGCTCGCGGAGCTCGTCGAGCACCTCGTCGAGCTCGGCCTGGGTCCAGGCCTCCTCGCCCTCCCGTACGGCGAGCGCCGAGGCGGTCGCCTTCGTGGCCGTCGCTGCCGCCGCTGCTGCTGCCTTCTTCGTCGCCACGCTGGTCCCCTCCTGGGCGGTGATGCTGGTCGCCGGCTGCGTTGCCGTGTTGTTCGCGGGAGCAGTCTGCCCGGTCCCGCCCGGGGTCGACGACGCGGGGGCCGTCTTCGAGACAGCCGTCACTGCCGGTGCCTTCAGGGCCGTCGGGATGGGCGGCGCCTTCTTGGCGGTCGAACCAACCATCGTGACGTGCCTCCTTCGCGGTGGTGAGGCGGACGGGCCCCGATGGCGATCCGCACCACAGCGTGCGGGGAGAGTAGCCGCTGGCCGGGGACCACTCAACCAACCACGCCCAACAAGGCGACGGAAGCTGACCTCGACAGCACAGCAGGCCCCGCGGAGTCCGCGGGGCCTGCTGATGGTGCCGGTGTCGGTGGGGGCGGCTGCGCCCGCTCACGGTGCAGGGAGGAGGGCTCAGCCCTCTTCCTCGCCCAGGATGGAACGGAGTCGCTTCGGAGCGGCCGGCGTCTCCTCGGCGCCACCGCCCTCGCCGCCCATCGAGTTCAGCGACTCGAGCTGCTGGGTGAAGTAGTTCTTCAGGCGCGACCGGTACTCACGCTCGAAGGAGTGCAGCTTCTCCACCTCGGCGGTGAGCTTGTCCTTCTCGCGCTCCAGGTCGCCGAAGAGCTGCTGGCGCCGCTCAGCGGTCTCGGAGTCGAGCATCTGCGCGCGGGTGCGGGCGTCCGACTCCATCCGGTCGGACTTCGCCTTCGCCTCGCCCTCGAGGCGCTCGGCCTTCGTGCGAGCCTCGCCGATGATCTTGTCGGCCTCGTTCTTCGCGCCGTCGACGAGCTCGTCGGCGTTGCGCGTGGCGATCTCCAGCAGGCGGGCGGCGGCGTTGGACGCCTCCGGCACCGTCTCGACGCGGATCGTCTGCACGCCGGTGGCAGCGGCAGCCGCGACAACAGGCGCCGGGGCGGGAGCCGGCTCGGGCTCGGGCTCCGGGACGCGCTCCTTGACCGGCTCGGGCGCGGGAGGCGTGTAGGACTGCCCCGCACCCTGCGCCGTGGACAGCTTCGCCCGGAGGTCGTCGTTCTCCTTGGTGAGGCGAGCAAGCTCCGCCTCCACCTCGTCGAGGAACTGATCCACCTCGCCCATGTCGTACCCCTCGCGGAGCCGGACGGGAGTGAATCGCTTGTTGCTCACGTCCTCCGGAGTCAGCGGCATGACCTCACCCTTATCGTTGCTCGGTTGTTCGGAAGTCAGTGTGTTGCATGTTGCAGCCGTGGTGCTCTGTGGAACTCTAGCGCCTCCCCCACGGGGCCGCGCCGGGCGCTCTCACGTTGCCGCCCTAGGCGGCCAGCGACCCCGCGACCCTGAGCAGGAGCCAGGTCGCGAAGAAGACGACGATGAAGCCGAGGTCGAGCGCGATCGAACCGAGCCGGAGCGGGGGGATCACGCGTCGCACCGCCTTGATCGGCGGGTCGGTCACGCTGTAGACGACCTCCAGCACGACCAGGAGGACGCCCCTCGGCTGCCACGACCGGGCGAAGACCTGCACCCAGTCGACGACGAAGCGCACCCACAGCAGGGCCCAGAACACCCAGAGCAGGATGTAGACGACCTGCCAGAAGATCTGCATGGTGGAGAACTCTAGAGAACCGACCTAGGACTGGTTGAAGAACCCACCCTGGGCGATCCGGGCCTTGGCCTCGGCGGCGACCGAGACGTTGTGCGGCGAGAGCAGGAACACCTTGGCGGTGACACGCTCGATGTCGCCGTGGGTCGCGAAGATCAGCCCGGCGGCGAAGTCGACGAGGCGCTTGGCGTCGGCGTCCTCCATCTCGGACAGGTTCATGATCACGGGCGTGCCGTCGCGGTAGTGCTCGCCCACGGCCCGCGCGTCGTTGTACGTCGTCGGCTGGACCGTGACGATGCGCGACAGCTCTGCCACGTCGGGCGCGTCGGGCACGACCTGTGGCCGACGTCGCTCGGAGAGATCCGCGACCTTCGCGGGGGCCGCCGACTTGGCCTCGCGGGTCCGGGGAGCCCGGGTGTTCACGGCCGGCGACTCCCGGGTGTAGTCGGCCTCGTCGTAGGCCCCGTACTCGCCGGTGTAGTCGTCGTATCGACCGGTGTCCTCGAGCAGGCCGAGGTACTCACCGATCCTGCGCATCGCGCCGCTCATGGCACTTGCCTCTCTTTCGGACTCCGGCCGTCGCCGTCGTCGGGATCCGTCTCGAACATTAAGGGACCGCGGGCCTCGAACCGAGGACCGCGGAGCCGACACGCACGTGTGTCGCGCCGGCGGCGACGGCCTGCTCGAGGTCGCCGCTCATCCCCGCCGACAACACCGTCGCGTCGGGGTGGTCTGTGAGGAAGCCGGCGCGGATGCGCGCCAGCCTGTCGAACGCCGCTGCGGGGTCCTCACCGAGCGGCGCCACGGCCATCAGGCCGCGCAGGGCCAGGCCCTCGGTCTGCACCGTCGCCGCCGCCAGCGAGGCCAGGTCGTCGGGGGCCACGCCCGCACGGGCGCCGTGCTCCGGGGGGTCCAGGCTGACCTGGAGCAGCACGTCGACGGTGCGGCCACGCTCATGGGCGCCGCGGGACAGCGGGGCGAGGAGCTTGGGCCGGTCGACGGACTCGACGACGTCGGCGTACGCCGCCACGGCGGCCGCCTTGTTGCTCTGCAGGCCGCCGATGAAGTGCCACCGCAACCGCAGGTCGGCGCACTCGGCGGCTTTGGCCTCGGCCTCCTGGTGACGGTTCTCGCCGACGTCGGCGACCCCGAGGTCGGCCAGCAGCCGCACGTCGGAGGCGGGGAAGAACTTGGTGACGACGACCAGGCCGACCTCGGCGTCGCCACGACCGGCGGCGGTCGCCGCCGAGGCGATCCGCGCGCGGACGCGGGCCAGGTTGTCGGACAGCTCCTCGGCGCGCGTCATGCCGCGGACCTCCGCAGCCGGATGAGGCCGGCCTGGCGGCCAGCGCCGGAGCCGTCGCGCCGGTAGGAGTAGAGGTCGTGGTGCTCCCGGGTGCATCCGCCGACGACCTCCACGCGGACACCGGCACGCTCGAGCTGCGCGCGCACACCCGCCGCGACGTCGAGTGCGGGGGTGCCCCAGCTGGTGGTGGCCGCACTGGCAGGCTCGACCGAGGACACCTCGTCGCGCAGCGCCGCGGGCACCTCGTAGCAGCGCCCACAGATCGACGGCCCGATCCAGGCGGTCAAGTGCTCAGCGCCGAGGTCCCGCATCCGGTCGACGGTCGCCGGGACGACGCCCAGCGCCATCCCCTGCCGCCCTGCGTGGGCCGCGCCGATCACGCCGGCCTCCACGTCCGCGAGCAGGACGGGGACGCAGTCCGCCGCGCGGACCATCAGCACGACGTCGTACGACGTGGTCACGATGCCGTCCGCGTGCGGACGGCCCCATGCATCGACGTCGCCCGGCTCCGCGACGACGACGTCGCGGCCGTGCACCTGATAGAGGTCGGCGAGCCGGGCGCCGGGCGCGAAGTCGGTCAGCAGCAGGCGGTGGTTCTCCGCCTTGGCGCGTTCGTCGTCGTCGCCGGCGACGGACAGGTTGAGCTCGTCGAAGGGCGCGGCACTGACCCCGCCGAACCGGTCCGTGAAGGCCAGGTCGACGGGGTCGAGGGTGCTGCGGAAGTGGTACACCGAGGCGCGTTGCTTACTTCAGGAAGTCGGGGACGTCGAGCTCGTCGTCGGCGAACGACACGGGCTCGGGAGCGGCCGGCCGCGGGGCGGGCGGCGGCGCGGTCGGGCCGCTCGACGGGTTGAAGACGACCGCGTCCTGGCGCGAGCCGACGGCCGCGGCCACCGCGGACCGGGTCTCCTCCTGCGACTGCGGCGTCTGCTGCTGCGGCGTACGTCGCATGAGGTTGCTCTCGTCACGCCGCTTCGGCGCACCGCCGTCGAAGCCCGCCGCGATGACGGTCACGCGGACCTCGTCACCGAGCGCGTCGTCGATGGTGGCGCCGAAGATGATGTTGGCCTCGGGGTGGACCGCCTCAGCGACCAGCGCGGCCGCCTCGTTGATCTCGAAGAGGCCGAGGTCGGAACCGCCGGCGATGGAGAGCAGCACACCGTGTGCGCCGTCGATGCTCGCCTCGAGCAGCGGGCTCGACACGGCAGTCTGCGCGGCCTGCACGGTGCGGTCGTCGCCCCGGGCCGAGCCGATGCCCATGATCGCGGAGCCGGCGTTGGACATCACCGACTTGACGTCGGCGAAGTCGAGGTTGATCAGCCCCGGGGTGGTGATCAGGTCGGTGATGCCCGCAACACCCTGCAGCAGCACCTGGTCGGCCTGGCGGAAGGCGTCCATGACGCTCACGCTGCGGTCGGAGATGGAGAGCAGCCGGTCGTTCGGGATGACGATGAGGGTGTCGACCTCCTCGCGCAGGGCGGCGATGCCGTCCTCGGCCGACTTGGCGCGACGCTTGCCCTCGAACGCGAAGGGCCGGGTCACGACGCCGATGGTCAGGGCGCCGAGGCTGCGGGCCATCTTCGCGACGACCGGCGCGCCACCGGTGCCGGTGCCGCCGCCCTCCCCCGCGGTGACGAAGACCATGTCGGCCCCCTTGAGGACCTCCTCGATCTCCTCCGCGTGGTCCTCGGCGGCCTGCTTGCCGACATCCGGGTTCGCGCCGGCGCCGAGGCCCCGGGTGAGCTCACGCCCGATGTCGAGCTTCACGTCGGCGTCGCTCATGAGCAGCGCCTGCGCGTCGGTGTTGATGGCGATGAACTCGACCCCCTTGAGGCCGACCTCGATCATCCGGTTGATGGCGTTGACACCGCCTCCGCCGATTCCGACGACCTTGATGATCGCCAGGTAGTTCTGTGCAGCTCCCACGGTGCTCGCCCCTCGTGTGTCTTCCGCTGATGTGGTCTGTCCGTGCCGGTCAACCCTGACCCTCAGGCTGAGGGTTATAGTTATGTCAACCTCGTCGTGATGAAGACAGTAGGCAGCGAGGTGCCCGGATCGGTGGCGACACGCGGACGACTCCTCGAATGGACGCCGCATCGTCCGTCACATCCGTCACGGCACCGAGGGAAGTGCGGAACTTCCGGGGTGTCATGAAGGCCCGGGAGTTCCGGAGTCCCCGGTTAACCGGGGACTCCGCCCCGCTCTCCTCAGCCGGCGGTCGTGGGCTGACCGGGGACGGAGACGTCGTACGTCTTCGCGTCGTGCTGGAGCAGGGCCTGGAGCACCTCGGCCTTCTGCGCCGACTCGGTCGCACTCCCCCACACGACGGTGCGGCCGTCGCTGAGGGCGAGGGTGATCTGGTCGACCGTCCGGACCTCGACGTGGTCGATGATCTTGGTGAGGTCGAGCGGCAGGGCCGCCACGACCTTCGCGGCCTCGCGCAGCGCTTCAGCACTGGTCCCGAGCGGCGTGGTGACCTTCGGCAGGCCGGCCGGCGCCGACCTGTAGTCGAGGAACACGACACCGTCCTTGTCGAGCCCGCGCAGACGGCCGCCGAAGTCGATGACGGCGATCGGGGTGCGCTCGGTGATGTCGATGAGCACCTGGTCGGGCCACTTGCGCGACACCTCCACCCGCTCGACCGGTGCGAGCGCCGCGATCCGGGCACGGACCGATCGCAGGTCGACGGAGACGAGCGGCTTGCCGAGCTCGACGCCGGCGGCGCGGCGCACCTGGGCGGGCCGGAGCGTCGACGTGCCGTCGACCTCGACCGACCGCACCGACAGCAACGTGGAGAACCAGACCGCCCACACGACGCCGCCCACGAGGGCCACCACGACGAGCGCGGCCAGGACGCGCCGCCAGGCGAGCCAGCGGCGACGCCACTGACGGCGCGCGAAGCGGCGACGGGTACGTCGGGCGGCCCGGTCGTCGGCCGCCACCGCGGGGAGGCTGTCGGCCGTGCTCACGGTCTCGGCGGATCGCCTAGGCACGGAGCAGCTCCAGCACCTTGGGCCCGACCTCGGTGATGCTGCCCGCGCCGAGGGTGACCACCAGGTCGCCCGGCCGCGCACGGCGGACGAGCTCGGCGGCCGCCTCGTCGAGGCCCTCGACGGTGGTCACTCGCTCGGGCGGCAGCGGCACGTGCTCGGCGACGAGGGCAGAGGTGACCTCGGGATCGGGGTCCTCGCGCGCGAGGTAGACGTCGAGCACGACCACCTCGTCGGCCGCGCCGAGGGCGCGGCCCATGTCCGGGCCGAAGATCCGGGTGCGGGACACGAGGTGCGGCTGGAACGCGACCACGACCCGCCGGTCCCCCGCGACCGCACGGGCGGCCTCGAGATCGCCCGCGATCTCGGCCGGATGGTGGGCGTAGGAGTCGTAGACCTCGACCCCGCCGGCCTCGCCCTTGCGCTCCATCCGACGGCGGGTGCCGCCGAAGCCCTCGACACCGCGCTTGAGCGCCTCGAAGTCGTGGCCGAGCCGCAGGCCGAGCGTGATCGCGGCCAGGGCGTCGAGCACGTAGTGGCGCCCGGGGATCAGCAGCGTCACGCGGCCGAGCTCGCGGCCCCGGTCGACGACGGTGAAGGACGACGTCGTCCCCTCGAGGAGGACGTCGACGGCGCGTACGTCGGCCAGGTCGGTCGTGCCGACCCCGACGAACGTGCGCCGCAGGCTGGCGGCGACCGCGCGCAGCGCAGCTGCCCCCGGGTCGTCGACACAGGCCACGAGGAGGCCCGCGGGGTCGATGCGCTCGACGAACTCGTTGAACGCCTCGCGGTAGGCCGCCTCACTCCCCCACGAGTCGAGGTGGTCGGCCTCGACGTTGGTGACGATGGCCGCGAATGGCCGGTACACGAGGAAGGCGCCGTCGCTCTCGTCCGCCTCTGCCACGAACAGGTCGCTGGCGCCGAGCTCCGCGTTGGTGCCCGACTGCGCCAGGTCCCCGCCGATCGCGTACGTCGGCTCCGCGCCCGCCTCGCGCAGCGCGACGGTCAGCAGGGAGGTCGTCGTGGTCTTGCCGTGCGTGCCGGCGACAGCCAGGACCTTGCGCCCGACCATCAGCGAGGCGAGTCCCGCCGACCGGGGCAGCAGCCGCAGACCTCGCCGCTGCGCCTCCACGACCTCCGGGTTGTCCTCCCGCACGGCGGTGGACACGACGACGGTGTCGGCGTCCTGGACGTGCTCGGCGGCGTGCCCGACGTGGACCGTCGCACCCAGCTCGCGGAGCCTGTCGAGCGTCGCCGACGCGACGCCGTCGCTGCCGGAGACGGTGAGGCCGCGCGCCAGCATGATCCGGGCGATCGCCGAGAGGCCCGCGCCGCCGATCCCGACGAAGTGGACCCGGCCGAGCCGGTCCGCCGGCAGGATCGCCTCGGGGACGGGGACTCTCACGGCGCCGCCACCTCGAGGACGATGCGGGCGAGCAGCTCGTCGGCGTCACGCGGGACGAGGGCCGAGGCCTTGGCACCCATCTCGGCCAGTCGAGCGCCGTCGTGGACCAGCTCCGGGACGGTGGAGGTGAGCCATTGCTCGGTGAACGCTGCGTCGGAGACGAGCAGGGCTCCCCCGGCGTCGACGACCGGCCGCGCGTTGCGCTCCTGCTCCCCGTTGCCGTGCGGCAGCGGCACGAAGACCGCCGGCACACCCACCGCGGCCGCCTCGACGACCGACGATGCGCCGGCCCGGCAGACCATCAGGTCGGCCGCCGCCAGCGCGTAGTCCATGCGGTCGACGTACCCGAGCGGCACGTAGCCGGGGACGGCCACGGGCAGGTCGTTCTTCGGACCGACGACGTGGAGCACCTGCACTCCCGCCGCGACGAGTGCGGGGGCGGCGGCCGTGACGGCCTCGTTGAGGCGGCGCGCGCCCTGGGACCCGCCGGTCACCACGAGGGTCGGGCGGTCGTCGAGGCCGAAGAACGCCCGGGCCTCGTCGCGGACGGCCGAGCGGTCCAGGGTCGAGATCATCCGGCGGATCGGGAGGCCGACGTACTCGGCGTGCCGGAGCGGGGTGTCGGGGAAGCTCACCGCGACGCGACGGGCGACGCGGGCGCCGACCTTGTTGCCGTATCCCGGCACCGCGTTCTGCTCGTGGACGACCACGGGGATCCTGCGTCGGCGGGCCGCGAGGTAGGCAGGCACCGAGACGTAGCCGCCGTAGCCCACGACGACATCCGGCCGGACCTTGTCGAGCACCGCATTGGTCGCCTTGACCGCCGCCCGCAGCCGCGCCGGGACGCGGAACAGGTCGGGGTTGAGCGTGCGGGGCAACGGCACCGGCGGGATCAGCTCGAGCGGGTAGCCGGCCTCGGGCACGACCCGGACCTCCAGGCCGCGCGGCGTGCCGAGGCAGGTGACCTCGACGTTCGGATCGAGCCGACGAAGCGCATCGGCGGTGGCGAGCAGGGGCGAGGTGTGGCCGGCTGTACCGCCGCCGGCGAGGAGAACACGCATGGCGCAGAGAGCCTATCGAGTCGCTGAGAGCCCGGCGGACCGCGCCTTGCGGCGGGCCGCCAGTGCGCGGGCCGCCTCGGGCTCGCGACGGGCGAAGCCGATCACGAGGCCGAGCGCCGCCAGCGTCGGAAGCAGCGCCGAGCCGCCGTACGAGACGACGGGGAGCGGGATGCCGATGACGGGGAGCAGCGCGAGCACCATGCCGACGTTGATGATCATCTGGCCGATCAGCCAGACCACGATGCCGAAGGTCACGTAGCGGACGAACGGGTCGGTCGTCTTGCGGGCGACGCGCAGCGCGGCGTACGCGATGGTCAGGAAGAGGCCGATCACCAGCAGCGTCCCGACCAGGCCGAGCTCCTCGCCGAGCACGGCGAAGATGAAGTCGGTGTGCGCCTCGGGCAGGTTGCCCCACTTCTCGGTCGAGGCACCGATGCCCTCGCCGAAGAAGCCCCCGCTGGAGAGGGCGTAGAGGCCGTGGCCGGCCTGCCACCCGGCCCCCTGGAAGTCCTTGAACGGGTCGAAGAAGCTGGTCAGCCGCGACACGCGCTCCTTGTCGATGCTGGCCAGGCCGAAGGCCGCCACCGTCACGACGGTGAAGGCGAGGCCGAACAGCTTCGCGGGCGCGCCGGCGACCCAGAGCAGGCCGAGCATGATCGCGAAGAAGACCAGCGCGGTGCCGAGGTCGCGGCCGAGGATGACGAGCCCGGTCGCGAGCAGCATGCCGGGCACCACGGGCACGAGCAGCTCGTGCAGGCTGCCGAGGCGGCGCTCCTTGTTGGCGTAGACGTTGGCCGCCCACAGGATCAGCGAGAGCTTGGCGATCTCGGAGGGCTGGATGCGCAGCGGGCCGAACGCGAGCCAGTTCTGGTTGCCGGCCACGGAGACGCCCATGAACGCGACGAGGAGCAGGAGCCCGAGCGAGACGAGGTACGCAGCCCAGGTGAACCGGCGGATCCAGCGCGTCGACATCCACGTCGCGACCCAGGCGAACGGGAGGCCGATGACGACCCACATGACCTGCTTCTTCACGACCGCGTAGGAGTCGCCGTAGACCTTGAGCGAGTAGACGCTCGACGCGCTCAGCACCATGATCAGGCCGATCGTGAGCAGCAGCGCGGAGGCGCCGAGGAGCAGGTAGTACGACGTGAGCGGCCGGTCGAGCGCCTCGCGCACCGCCCTGAGCCAGGGCGTCCGCTGCAGTGCGCCGCGGATGCGGCCGACAGCCGACGCTGTGGCGGTGTCCTCGGGGTTGGCCGTCGTCATCCCCTGGGTCCCCCTGCCTGTCGGTGTCCTAGCGTCCCATCAGCTCCTGCACCGCCGCGGCGAACGCGTCACCGCGGGCGGCGTAGTCACGGAACTGGTCCATGGAGGCACAACCGGGGGCCAGCAGCACGGTGTCTCCGGGCTGGGCGAGGCCGGCGGCGGCCGCCACGACCTGTCGCATGACGTCCGGACCAGTCTCACTGGTCCCCGCGGTCACGACGGGCACATCGGGCGCGTGTCGCGCCAGAGCATGAGCGATCACGTCCCGGTCGCGTCCGGTGAGGACCACGGCGCGCAGCCGGCTCTTGACGGTCCGGACGAGGTCGTCGAACGTCGCGCCCTTCGCGAGGCCGCCCGCGACCCAGACGACCGGGTCGTAGGCCTGCAGGCTGGACTGGGCCGCGTGGGGGTTCGTGGCCTTGGAGTCGTCGACCCAGGTCACGCCGCCCTTCTCCCCGACGACGGTGATCCGGTGACCGCCGGGCCGGAACGCGCGCAGGCCGTCGCGGACGGCCGCCTGGCTGACGCCGTGCGCACGCGCCAGGGCCGCGGCCGCGAGGGCGTTGGCGACGAAGTGCGGCGCAGGGCTGGCGAGGTCGCCGATCTGGCAGAGCTCCGCGGCGCTCGTCGCGCGCTCCTCGATGAACGCGCGGTCGACGAGGATGTCCTCGACCACGCCGAGCATCCCGACCCCCGGCATGCCGAGGGTGAAGCCGATGGCACGGGCACCCTCGACGACGTCGGCCTCCTCGACCAGCCGTCGGGTGGTCTCGTCGGCGACGTTGTAGACGCAGGCCCGCGACACCCGCTCGTAGATCCGGCCCTTGTCGGCGGCGTACCCGGCCATCCCGCCGAGATCGTCGTACCAGTCGAGGTGGTCCTCCGCGACGTTGAGCACGGCGGACGACTCCGCTGCCATCGACTCGGTGTAGTGCAGCTGGAAGCTGGAGAGCTCGACCGCGAAGACGTCGTACGGCGTCGGGTCCATCACCGCCTCGACGATCGGGAGACCCACGTTCCCGACGGCGGCGCTGCGCAGGCCGGCCGTCCGCAGGATGGTGTCGAGCATCTCGGTGGTGGTCGTCTTGCCGTTGGTGCCCGTCACCGCCAGCCAGGGGGCCGGGCTGTCCGGGTCACGGAGCCGCCAGGCGAGCTCGACCTCCCCCCACACGGGGATCCCGCGGTCGCGCGCCTGCGCGAGCAGGCTCGCCGACGGCCGCCATCCGGGGCTGGTCACCACGAGGTCCACGTCGTCGGGCAGCGTCTGCGTCGCGCCTTCGCCGAGCCGGAGCGTCGCGCCGAGCACCTCGAGGAGCTCGGCCTTCTCGGCGCGTTCGCCGTCGGCCGCTCGCTCGTCCAGCGCTGTCACTGCCGCGCCGAGGTGGAGCAGGTTGTCCGCGGCGGCGAACCCGGAGACGCCGAATCCGGCGACGACCGCGCGCACGCCCGCCCACGAGTCGTGCCTGCCGAGGGTGCGGGGATCCATCAGTTCCCCGTCACCCACTCGGCGTAGAAGATCCCGACGCCGGCGGCCACGCAGAGTCCGGTGATGACCCAGAAACGGATCACGACCGTCACCTGCTCCCAGCCGAGCATCTCGAAGTGGTGGTGGATCGGCGCCATCTTGAAGATCCGCCGGCCCCGGCTGACCTTGAAGAAGCCGACCTGCAGCATCACGGAGAGGGTCTCGACCACGAAGAGGCCGCCGAGCACGACGAGCAGGAGCTCGGTGCGCGACAGGATCGCCAGGCCGGCCAGCGCGGCGCCCAGCGCGAGCGAGCCGGTGTCGCCCATGAAGATCTGCGCCGGCGAGGCGTTCCACCACAAGAAGCCGATGCAGGCGCCTGCGATCGACGCGGCCACCACGGCCAGGTCGAGCGGGTCGCGCACGTCGTAGCACTTGCTGTTGAGCGTGACGCCGCACGTCTGGTTGGCCTGCCAGATGCCGACGACGACGTACGCCGAGAAGACCAGCGCGCTCGCGCCGGTGGCCAGGCCGTCGAGACCGTCGGTGAGGTTGACCGCGTTGCTGAAGCCGGTGACGAAGAACCAGATGAGCAGCAGCACCACGACCGTCGGCAACGTCCAGCCCCAGTCGCGCAGGAAGGAGATGTGGTTCGACGCTGGGTCACGGCCGGCCTCGTCGTCCAGCCTGTCCCAGAGCGCGAGGACGCCGAAGATGACGGCGATGACCGTTTGCCCGATCATCTTCGCCTTGCTGCGCAGCCCGAGGTTGCGCTGCTTGTAGATCTTGATGAAGTCGTCGAGGAAGCCGACGAGGCCCGTGCCGACGAAGAGGAAGAGCAGGAGCAGGGCCGAGTACGACGGCTGGACGCCGGTCGCCAGCTTGGCTCCGAAGTAGCCGACCACCGCGGCCACGAGGATCGCGACGCCGCCCATCGTGGGCGTCCCCCGCTTGACGTGGTGCGTGGTCGGGCCGTCCTCGCGGATCTCCTGCCCGTAGCCCAGGCGGGTGAACTGCCGGATCGCGATCCGGGTGCCGAGCAGCGAGACGAGCAGGGCGAGACCTCCACCCAACAGGATCGCTCTCATGACTCCATCACCACTGGCTCGGTGCTCCCTCGCTGTTCGTGTGCGGACCCTCCCGGTCCACGCGCTGGGCCCGGACCATCCTGCCGTACGCCCCTCCCGGGCATCTCACGCCATGCCGGTGGTTCCCCGCAGGCGTGTGATCAACACCTCTCGGGCAACCTGTCGGTCGTCGAAGGGATGCACGACTCCCGCGACCTCCTGACCGGTCTCGTGACCCTTGCCTGCGACCAGGACGATGTCCCCCGTCGCGGCGCGCGCGACCGCCTCCGCGACGGCGGCGCGCCGGTCCCCGATCTCGACCACCTCGGCGCTGCCCCTGCGAGCACCGGCGAGGACCGCCGCGCGGATCGCGGCAGGGTCCTCGTCGCGCGGGTTGTCGTCGGTGACCACGACGACGTCGGCCAGCCGCCCCGCCAGCTCCCCCATCAGCGGCCGCTTGCCGGCGTCGCGATCGCCGCCGGCGCCGAGGACGACGATGACCCGCCCGTCGGTCAGGGGTCGCAGGGTCCTGATCGCGGCCTCGACCGCGTCCGGCTTGTGCGCGTAGTCGACGACGAGGGTGAAGTCCTGGCCGGCCTCGACCCGCTCCAGCCGGCCAGGGACGCCGCTCGACTGCCCGATCCCGTTGGCGACCCGGGTCGCATCCAGCCCTGCCTCGGCCGCCGCTGCGATCGCAGCGAGCGTGTTGGTGACGTTGAAGTCCCCGGGCAGCGGGCAGCGTGCCTCGAGCCGCACGTCGGGGCCGACCACGGTGAAGGTCGACCCCTGCGGGCCGAGCTCCACGTCGACGGCACGCCAGTCGGCGTCGGAGTTGGTCGAGAAGGTCCTGACCGGGATCGGCGCCTCTGCGGCGAGCCGACGGCCGTGCTCGTCGTCGATGTTGACCAGCCCACGCCGGGCGCGCTCGGGGGTGAAGAGCGACGCCTTCGCGGCGTAGTAGTCGGCGACGTCGCGATGGAAGTCGAGGTGGTCGCGCCCCAGGTTGAGGAAGACCGCGACGTCGAAGACGACTCCGTCCACCCGACCCAGCACCAGCGCGTGGCTGGAGACCTCCATGGCGCACGCCGTGACCTTCTGCTCGCGCATGCGCGCGAACAGGGCGTGGAGGTCCGGGGCCTCCGGTGTGGTCAGGGAGGTCTTCACGTCCTTGCCCGCGATCCGGGTGCCGACGGTGCCGATGACGCCGGCCGTCACGCCCGCCCGCTGGAGGCCGCCCTCGAGCAGCCGGGTCGTGGTGGTCTTGCCCTGGGTGCCGGTGACGCCGATCATCCGCAGGGCGGCCGCCGGGTCGCCGTACACGCGAGCGGCCACGCGGCCGAGCGCCTTGCGGGGGTCCTCGGTCACGACCACGGGTACGCCGGCCAGCAGCGGCGATCCCGGCCGGACCAGGCTGGCGCCGACCACGTCGGTGAGGACGGCGACCGCGCCGGACTCGAGGGCGTCGCCGACGAAGTCGATGCCGTGCACCCGCGACCCCGGCAGGGCGGCGTACAGGTCCCCGGGGAGGATGCGCTGGGTGCTCAGCGAGACGCCGGTGACGACGGTGGCGTCGTCGCCCAGGACGGTCGTCTCGTCGGGCAGCACGTCCTGCAGCTCGCGCAGCGTCGTGCGAGGAGGCCGCTGCGGACGCGTCGCGGCGACGGTCATCCGCTCGCCGGCGCGATCGGTCTCGTGGGGCATCGGACGATCATCCCAGGCCGGGCGGTCAGTACTTGAGCCGGCCCGGGCCCCACTCCACCGGCAGGTGCGAGGGCTTGGTGCCGGTCGGCGGCACGCCGTAGCGGCGCAGCAGGAAGCTCATGACCTTGGAGAAGACCGGACCGGCGAGGGAGCCGCCGCCCTTGTTGGTCTTGGGGTTCTGGATCGCGACGTAGACGGTGAATCGCGGGTTGTCGGCGGGCGCGAAGCCCGCGAAGGACACGGTGAGCGACCCGTCGTAGCACTTGCAGGCCGGGTTGGCCCGCTGCGCGGTGCCGGTCTTGCCCGCCACGCGGTAGCCGGGCACCTGAGCGCCGGGCGCGGTGCCGGTCGCCGGGTCGGGCACGCGCTCCATCATCTGCATCATCTGCCGGGCGGCCTCCGCGCTGACGACCCGCTCGGTCGTGGTGCGGTCGGTCCCGACGGTCTGACCCGCGTCATTGGTCGCCGCGCCCTCGATGAGGCTCGGCGAGACCCGGACCCCGCCGTTGGCGACGGTGTTCACAGCGGTGGCCATCTGCAGCGCGTTGACCGAGACCGACTGACCGAAGTCGACGCGGTCCTGGATCTGGTGGTTCCACTGGGACACGCTCGGCAGGATCCCGGGCGACTCGCCGGAGAGCCCGACGCCGGTGCGCTGCCCGAGTCCGAACTTCACCAGGTAGTCGCGCAGCTGACCGTCGTCGAACTTGTCGGCGGCCAGGACCGTGCCGATGTTGGACGACTGCGCGACGACGCCGGCCAGCGTCCAGTGCTTGGTCGGGTGGTCGAACCAGTCGTGGATGACGCGGTCCTGCCGGGCCAGCGAGTTAGGGACGGTGAGCCGGGTGCGGTTGGTGACCTTGCCGGCGTCGATCAGCGCCGACAGGGTCAGCACCTTCTCCACCGAGCCCGGTTCGTAGACGTCGGACAGCGCGCGGCTGCCGCGATCGGCCTTCGGGGACTGGGCAGGGTTGTTCGCGTCGAACGTCGGGTAGTCGGAGAGCGCGAGCACCTCGCCGGTGCGGGTGTCCATCGCGATCGCCACACCGGACTCCGAGCCCGACGTGGTCACGGCGTCGGCGAGGACCTTGTCGGTGTACCACTGCGCGTCGCGGTCGATCGTCGTCTTCAGGTCGTGCCCGTTGACCGGCGCCACCGTGGTGCTCTGGCCGAGCGGGATACGGCTTCCACTGGCCACCTCGTACGTCGCCGTGCCGTCCGTGCCGGCCAGCTGCTTGTCGAACGTGCGCTCCAGGCCGCCGAGCGACTCGTCGGTCCCGACGAAGCCGACCAGGTTGGCGGCCAGGTCGCCACCCGGGTAGTCGCGCACCGGGTCGCGACGCGTGGTCAGCCCCGTGTAGCCGAGCGCCTCGGCCTCCTTGACCGCTTCGGTGGCGACGGTCGCAGGGATCCGACGGGCGACGTACTCGAAGCGGCTGCCGCCGCTGCCGCGCAGCCGCTTGAGCGCGGCGAAGTAGTCGATGTCGAGCTTGTTCGCGAGGAACTTCGCCAGCTGGGGGGCGCGCTTGGAGGTCAGCAGCGGGTCGGCGACCACCATCAGACCGTCGACGGAGTCGGCGAGCGGCTCGCCGTTGCGGTCGAGGATGTCGCCGCGGTTGGCGGGCAGGACGACCTGCACCATGTTCGCCTTGCGGGCCGCGGCCGCGTAGGAGTACGGGTCGAAGCCCTGCAGCTGCACGAGGCGCGCCCCGAAGAGCGAGAGCACCATCGCGATGAGCACGAAGCCCACCCGGAGGCGGAAGTGCGGTGAGCCGCGCCCTACGTCGCGCTTCGTGGCCACCCGCTCCCCCTCGCCTGTCCTCAACGCTTGTTACTGGTGTGACTGATGTGATTCGTCGGTTGCAGTCTCGCCGCTCTCACGCGGATCGGACGGTCACCGACGCCGCGTGTCGCCGTCCGGACGGCGGCTCACCGGAAGCTGGGCTTGCGGACGGGCACCCACAACGGAGGCGTGACGTCGCCGTTGGCGGGGGCCGGCTCACCGCTGACCTTCCCGGTGCCGAGCTGGAGCATGGCGACGTTGCCCGGGATGACCATGCCCTGCTTCTCGGCAGCTTCGGCCACATGCTGAGGATCCCGCAGCTTCTCGAGGTCCATCTCGAGCGACTCCTGCTGCGCGGCGAGCGTGGTCGCCTGGTTCTCGAGCCGGGACTCCGTGAAGGCCGCCTGCTGCATCGAGGTGTTGAAGCAGAGCAGCCCGACGACGCCACCGAGCAGCATCAGGCTCACCAGCGTGACGAACGGGAAGCGCGATGCCTGCACCCGTCGGCGCGGAACGACGCTCAGCCGTGCGCGCTGCAGGGCGCTCGGCTCGAGCCAGGCCAGTCGGCGGGAGACGATCTTCGATGCGGCGGCGTTGCTCATGATGCTCCCCGGGGTGGTGCTGGGCGGACTCGTTCGACGGCGCGCAGGCGGACCGAGGCCGCGCGAGGGTTCTGGGCGATCTCGGCGGCGTCGGCCTGCTCCGCTCCGCGGGTGACGAGCCGGTGCGTCGGCTCCATCCCCTCGGGCACGAACGGCAGGTCGGGCGGGACGTCGAGCTTCGTGACGGCGGTGAACGCCTGCTTGACCAGCCGGTCCTCGAGGGAGTGGTACGCCTCGACGACCACGCGGCCACCGACGCCGATCGCGTCCACGGCCGCCGGGATCGCACGGCGCAGCACGGCCAGCTCGTCGTTGACCTCCATCCGCAGCGCCTGGAACGTGCGCTTGGCAGGGTGGCCCCCGGTGCGGCGCGCCGGCGCCGGGATCACCTCGTAGAGCAGCTCGACCAGGGGCCCGCTCGTCGTCCACGGCGTCGTCTCGCGCCGGCGGACGATCGCGGCGGCGATCTTGGAGGCGAACTTCTCCTCGCCGTACACGCGCAGCACGCGGGCGAGGTCGGCGGCGGAGTAGGTGTTGAGGACGTCGGCCGCGGTCCGGCCCGTCGAGTCGTCCATCCGCATGTCGAGCGGCGCGTCCTCGGCGTAGGCGAAGCCACGCTCGCGGACGTCGAGCTGCATCGACGAGACGCCGAGGTCGAAGAGCACGGCGTCGACGGTGGCCAGACCGAGGTCGGCCATCACGTCGGGCAGCTCGTCGTACACGGCGTGCACGCCGGTGAAGCGGTCGCCGTACGGCGCGAGCCGCTGCCCTGCCATCGACAGTGCGTGCAGGTCCCGGTCGATGCCGACCAGCCGACAGGTCGGGATGCGCTCGAGGATGGCCTCGCTGTGGCCGCCGAGACCGAGCGTGGCGTCGACGACGACGGCGCCCTCGCGGGTGAGGGCCGGTGCCAAGAGCTCCACGATGCGGTCGAGCAGGACCGGAACGTGGCGCGGTGCGCCTGTCCCTTCGCTGCTGCTCATCTCGACCCCACTGGTGTTCTTCCGTCCCTGGAAATGTGGTGCGGCTCCGTAGGACCAGGTCTCATGCCCGCTCGCTTGAGTGGCGCGCCTTCTGGAACCGGGGAAGTGCCCCAGGGGCGGGAGGTCGTCTGGAACCGGGGAAGGTGCCCCAGATGACCGCGAGCGGGACTGAGACCTCGTCCTGCGGAGCCGCTGTTCAGTTGTGTCCGGTGCGTCAGCTCTGCGCTGCCGGGTCCTCGTCGAGCTCGGCGAACTTCGCCTGCGCCTCGGCCGAGTAGTCGCGCCAGCGCTCCGGGTCCCAGATCTCGATCCGGTCCATCACGCCGATGACGACGACGTCCTTGGTGAGGCCGGCGTAGGCGCGCAGGAGCGGGGAGATGCTGATCCGCCCCTGCTTGTCCGGGACGCCCGGCTCGGCACCACCGAAGAGGACGCGGGCGTAGTCACGTGCTCCCCGCGAGGTCATCGGCGTCTGCTGTGCCCGCTGGGCCTCGGTCATGAAGACGTCCTCGGGCCACACGACCAGGCAGTTCTCCTGACCCTGCGTCACGACGACCCCCTCCGACAGCCGATCCCTGAACTTCGCGGGGAGGAAGAGACGGCCCTTCTCGTCGAGCTTCGGAGTGAAAGTGCCCATGAAGAACATCCGGGCACCCCCCCCTCGGTCCGACCAGGCCACTCCACGTTCATGGCCTCGTCCTCCACTTTGCACCACCGTACCCCACTTTCCTCCACCGTCAACCACCGGGCGCGTGTCTGCGCCCCGTTTCCTCCCCCAACGGCGCCCGATGGCCGGTGGAGGGCCGTCTTGCGGGCGCGCTGAACCGAGCGGGACGCCGCTCCGTGGAGCAGATGTGGAGAAACGAGGTGGAGGAAGGTGGAGCGCGATGCTTGCCGTTCGCCGTACGGTTAGGTCAATGCCCCGCGAAGATGCGGACGGCCTGCGCCGGAAGGACACACGTGAGTACGCCGACCGCTGACAGTTCAGCCACCCGTCCCTCGGTGCCCGGCGCCGACCTGGAGACCCTGTCCCGGGTCGCCGGGCGGATCCGGGGCAACATCGAGCGCGTCATCGAGGGCAAGCCCGACGTGGTGTTCTCGACGATCGTCGTGCTGCTCGCCGAGGGCCATCTCCTGATCGAGGACGTGCCGGGCGTCGGCAAGACGCAGCTGTCCAAGGCGCTCGCCCGCTCGATCGACTGCACGGTCCGGCGCATCCAGTTCACGCCCGACCTGCTGCCCTCCGACGTCACCGGCGTCTCGGTGTTCAACCAGAACACCCGCGAGTTCGAGTTCCGGCCCGGCGGCGTCTTCGCCAACATCGTGGTCGGCGACGAGATCAACCGGGCCTCGCCGAAGACGCAGTCCGCACTGCTGGAGTGCATGGAGGAGCGTCAGGTCACGGTCGACAACACGACGTACCAGCTCGAGGCGCCGTTCATGGTCATCGCGACCCAGAACCCCATCGAGATGGAGGGCACCTACGCCCTGCCGGAGGCGCAGCGGGACCGCTTCATGGCCCGTGTCTCGGTGGGCTACCCCGTGCCGGCCGCCGAGATCGCCATGCTCGCGACCCACACGCAGATGAACCCGCTCGACGACCTCGAGCCCGTCACCGACGCCAGCGAGATCCGCAAGCTCATCGGGATCGTCGGCCAGGTGCACGTGTCCGACGCCGTGCAGCGGTACGCCGTGGGTCTCACCTCGGCGACGCGCTCGCACGACGAGCTCAGCCTCGGCGCCTCGCCGCGTGCGACGCTCCACCTGGTCCGGGCCGCGAAGGCCAGCGCAGCCCTGCACGGGCGCGACTACGTGCTGCCCGACGACGTCTCGTCGCTCGCGGCCCCCGTGCTCGCCCACCGGCTGCTGCCGACCGTCGAGGCGACCATGACCGGCCGCTCCCCCGCATCCGTGCTGGACGGGATCCTCGCCTCCGTGCCGGTCCCGGCCGGCAGCGGAGGGTGACGCGAGGTGCACCGTGCGTGAGGCGCTCTCCGGCCTGACGCTCCGCGGGCGGGCGTTCCTCGCCGCGGGCACGAGTGCCGTCGTATGTGCGGTGCTGCTCGGGCAGTCCACCCTGGTCCGGGTCGGCGTGCTGCTCGTCGCCCTCCCCCTCGTCACCGCGTACGCCGTCGGCCGGGCGCGCTACAAGCTCTCGCTGGTCCGCAGCGTCAGCCCGCAGGTGGTCCCCGCCGGCCAGCCCGCTCGAGTCCGGCTGACCCTGCGCAACGACGGCCGGATGCCCACCGGCGCGCTGCGCATCGAGGAGCACGTGCCCTACGCCCTCGGCGGCCGGCCGCGCTTCGTCGTCGAGGGCATCGAGCACGGATGGCGCGGCAGCGTCGAGTACCCGGTCCGCGCCGAGACGCGCGGCCGCTACGAGCTCGGCCCGATGACGGTCCGGGTCGGCGATCCGTTCGGCCTCGTCGAGCTCGCCCGCGCGTTCAGGACGACCACTCCCCTCGTGGTCACCCCCCGCACCGTGGCGCTCGCGCCGATCCCGCTGACCGGGTCGCTCACCGGCTCCGGCGACCAGCGGCCGCGCGCGTTCGCCGGCGGCAGCGCCGAGGACGTGACCGTGCGCGAGTACCGGCGCGGCGACGACCTGCGCCGCGTGCACTGGCGCAGCTCCGCCAGGATCGGCGAGCTCATGGTGCGCCGCGAGGAGCAGCCCTGGCAGACCCGCGCGACGGTCTTCCTGGACAACAGGATCGGCGCACACCGTGGCGAGGGCCTGGCCTCCTCCCTCGAGACCGCTGTCTCGGTCGCGGCATCGGTCGCGATGCACCTGGCGGGGAGGGGCTACACCGTCCGGCTCGTCACCGCCGGCGGCGAGGACCCGGCGACCTCCTGGCAGCGCGACGACACCGAGGTGACCGCCGGGCGGCTGCTCGAGGCGCTCGCCATGATCGAGCCGCTGCCGAACACCACGCTCGACACCGGCTGGCTGCGCGACCAGGGGTCCGGTGCACTCACCGTGGCGGTCCTGGGCGGCCTGAGCGGCCCCGACCTCGCCGTGATGCGGCGGGTGCAGCACCACGCCGGGACGTCACTCGCGATCGCGCTCGACGTCGACGCGTGGGGTGCGACGAAGCTGCCGACCGGCGGTGCCACAGGCTGGCTGCTGCAACAGGGCTGGCGCGCGGTCGCGCTGACTCCTGACGACCGCATCGACCGGGCCTGGCAGGAGCTGGGCGCCGTACGAGGTGTGCGGGGGGTGACTCGTGCGCATTCGTGACACGGCGTACGCACCGCTCCTCCAGGCGATCGTCGCCGCGGCGACGGTGTGGGCGACGACGCTGTCCTGGAGCGCGTTCTCCCAGGACGCCCCGTCCTACCTCCGCCCCCTGCTGCTCGTCGGCCTCGTCGTGGCCCTGACCGGTTCGCTCGCGCGCTGGGCCCGGCTCCCGTGGGGGCTGATCGTCCTCGCTCAGCTCGTCGTCGGCGGCGCCGTCGTCAGCCTGTACATCACCGGCTCGCTCGTGCCGATCGGCGGCGCGTGGGACGAGCTGCGCGCCGAGCTCTCCCAGGCCCGTGAGGTCGTTCGCACCCAGCGCCCACCCGTCACCGTCGCCGGCGGCATCGCACCGCTCCTGGTCGGGGGTGGCCTGCTCTGCTTCGTGATCGTGGACCTGCTGGCCTGCACGTTCCGTCGAGCAGCGCTCGCGGGCCTGCCGCTCCTGGCGATCTATGCCGTCCCCTTCTCCGTCGTCGAGGGTGGCCTGCCGTGGTGGGGCTTCGCCCTGAGCGCGGCCGGCTTCCTGTCCATGCTCGTGCTGAGCCAGAGCGAGATCGTCGGCAGGTGGGGTCGCCGGCTGGACTCGACCCGTGCCTCGGGCCCCCAGGAGAGCGCGGCCGCGGTCTACGTCGGCAGCGTCGCGACGGTCCTCGCACTGATCCTGCCGAGCCTGGTGCCGACGCTCGACCTGCACCTGTTCGGGCTCGGTCCGGGCAGCGGCAACGGCGGCCGGATCACCGTGACCAACCCCCTCGTCGACCTGCGGCGCGATCTCGTCCGCGGCCCGGACATCCCCGTCATCCAGGTGACGACGGACGACCCGAACCCGTCGTACCTGCGCATCGCCGTGCTGAACCGCTTCGGCGAGAACGAGTGGACCGCCGGCAACCGGACCGTGCCCGCCAACAACGACGCCGAGGGTCCGATGCCCGGCCTGCTCGGTGTGGCCACGTGGGTGAAGCGCACGACGTACGACTATCGCGTCGAGGTCGGTCAGCGGTTCGACTCGCGCTGGCTGCCGACGCAGGCGCCGATCTCCGAGATCCACGCTGCCGGCGACTGGCGCTTCGACACTCGGACGATGGACTTCCTCGCCGGGCCGCACCAGGGGTCCGCGGCCGGCATGAACTACCGGATGACGTCCGTCGACCTCGACCTCTCCACTGCCGACCTCATCAACGCACAGGCCTCGCCGGGCACGGTGGGCTCGTCCTATCTCGACCTGCCGGCCGACTTCCCTGCCAGCGCGCGGACGCTCGCCAAGAACGTGACGGCCTCCGCCGTCGGCGACTTCGCGAAGGCGGTCGCGCTGCAGGACTGGTTCCGCCAGGACGGGGGCTTCGTCTACGACGACACCGTGCCGATCGGCAGCAGCCCGGGTGACCTCGAGAGCTTCCTGTCCACCGCGGGCGGTGGGCGTCGCGGATACTGCCAGCAGTTCGCGGCCGCGATGGCCGCGATGGCCCGCGCGCTCGACATCCCGGCGCGCGTCGCCGTCGGCTTCCTCGCTCCGGACAAGGTCGGATCGGGGCGCTGGGAGTACAGCACCCACGACATGCACGCATGGCCGGAGCTGTTCTTCAGCGGCGCCGGCTGGGTGCGCTTCGAGCCCACTCCGGCGGCCCACGTGCCGAACGTGCCGAGCTACACGCGCAACCTCGACACCGCGCACCCGAACAACGGCCCGAGCCTCGCGACGAGCTCCGCGCAGCCGAACGCCCAGGCGTCCAACGCCCAGCGGCCGCAGCAGGAGAACTCGTCGGCGACGGGGTCGGGCAACGCCACGTCGCACGTGGTGCTGTGGTGGACGGTCGGCGTGCTCGTCGTGGCCCTCGTCTCCGGCGGTCTGGCGCTCGTCCCGTCGCGGGTCCGGCGCCGGCGCCGTACGACACGGTTGGGCGCCGCCAACGCCGAGGCCGCGTGGGCGGAGATCCGCGACACTCTCGTCGACCTCGGACTGCTGTGGCCGCCGGGGCTCTCTCCGCGAGCGGTCGGGCACATGCTGGAGCGTTACGTCCTCGGCGACGACCGGGCAGCGCTGTGGCGGATCGTGGAGGCCGTCGAGGTGTCGCGCTACTCACTCCGACCGCCAGTCGTCGTCGACCCGGCAGACGTCCTCGCCGTGCTCGCGGCGCTGCGCGACGCCGTGCCCGAGCGGGCCGTACGCCGGGCTGACTGGTGGCCCCGGTCCGTGCTGCAGCGCACGCCGGTCGAGCCAGGAACGTCGGAGGTCGTCGACGAGGTCTCTGCCGAGACGTCAATCCGATAGGTCCGAGACGTCAATCCCCACGGCGCGAGACGTCAATCGGTCAGCGCGGAATGACGTCTCGGACCGTGGGGATTGACGTCTCGGACCGTGGGGATTGACGTCTCGGCGTGGGGTGACCAGCCGGCGGTGGGGTCACCAGCCGGCGTTGCCGTCCCGACGACGCTGCCAGCGCTGCTCCATGCGATCCATGAACGAAGCGTGCGTGCGCCGGTTTCGACCGCGACGCCCGCCTTCGAAGACGGTGAAGCCGTGGCTGGGGTGACTGGGCGAGGTGTGCGCGACAGGCTTCGAGCGCAGTGCCGCAAGGCCGACCGTCGCGGAGCCGAGCATGATGACGAATCCGACGATCCCGACGACGGGGAGCTGGGTGATCACGCCGGTCATCAGCAGAGCGACGCCGATGACGAAGACGACACCCGCCACGACGGCGCGGCGACGCGCGGCTCGGCGGAACGAGGTGCCGCGCAGGGTCGACGCGAACTTCGGGTCCTCCTGGAGGAGGGCGCGTTCCATCTGCTCAAGCAGCCGCAGCTCCTCTTCCGAGAGTGGCACCGGTCCTCCCGCTGGTCCGAGGCGGCAGTGCCGCCGCGTTGATTCGTCTACTACCAGTCTAGGCAGCAGGTTGTCGCCACGGTACCCAGGTGGGGAAAAATGGCATCCCCCGAAATGTGGGGTCTACGGATGCGTGGCGACCAGGTGCAGCTGCGCGGCGAGCGGCAGGAAGTCTGAACGCTGTGAGACCGCGTGCTCCAGCTCGGCCAGAGCCGCAGGTGCACCGGGCTCGAGATCGAGCAGCGAGCCCGGGACCAGATCCGCGAAAACGCGGACGCCGTGCACCGAGTCGACGGCGAACCCTGCTCCTGCGAGCAGGTCGACGGCCTCCGCCGAGGTGAAGCGCCGCCCCGCGCGTCCGGACGGCCCGGTGTCGTCGAGCATGGCGAGCGCCTGCGCGAAGTGGCCCGCCATGGCCCGCGCGACGACGGACGCGTTGCGCTGGGCGACGAGAAGGCTCAGCCGTCCGCCGGGGCGGAGCACCCGGGCCAGCGTCGCCAGTGCAGCGGCCGGATCCTCGACCACCTCGAGCACCCCGTGGCAGAGCACGAGGTCGGCACCCGAATCAGGCACTCCGAGCGCCGCCAGGTCACCCTGGCGTCCCTCGACCTCGACGCCGATCTCGCGCGCACGGCGCGCAAGGGATGCCAGGGCGTCAGGACTCGGGTCGACGACTGTGACCCGGTGGCCCAGCTCGGCGACCCGGACGGCGAAGCCGCCCGTGCCGCCACCGATGTCGAGGACGTCGAGCGGCGGGGCGTCGAGGATCGGCTGGAGCGTGTCCCACACGACGGCCGTGCGGGCGCTCCCCCGGCGTTCGCTGACGGTCATGTCACCACCCTAGTGGCCCGCATGCACCCGTCCGCGGCATCAGCCACGCGCCGGTCAGCCCACGCGCCGGTCAGCCCCCGCGGCGACGGCGGGATGCGGCACCAGACCGAGCGACTGCTCGACGACGGCGAGGAACCGGTCCGCGTCGCGGACCAGCTGGTCCGCCTCGACCGCACTCACGGCGCGGGTTGACCCGGCTTCTGCGGCGGCCCGCTTCGCCGCGCCCGCCGAGAAGTACGCCGCCCACTCCCCGAGCTCTGGAGCCACCTCGCTGAGCAGGACCCATGCGTTGCGCTGCGGTCGACGGCGACCACTGAGGGACGGGACGGAGCGGGCGCCCAGCAGTGCCGCCGCGGCCTGCAGCGCCGCAACGTGGGCGCATGCATAGCGGGTGGCGACGTCGTCGGCCTCGATCGCCTCGGCCAGGGACGACGCCGACCGCAGCAGGTAGGCGTGCGTCGTGGCGGGCAGGAAGGCCGGCACGGCCTCGGTCGTCACCTGGGTCATCGCGGTGCTCCTCTCCGTGGCCCGGCGGAGGCGGGGGTCGAGGTCGCCTCCGCCGGACCAGTGTCGAACATGTGTTCGATATTCAGACGGTAACGCCGCTCTGCCGCCCGGTCAAGGGCCACATCGGGCGTCGAGAGGAGTCAAGCAGCGACCGCCGACAGTCCTGGAGGCGCGAGGAGCCAGGGCCGGAGTCAGGCTGTCGGTCGCAGCGGCTCGGCCTCGGGATCGGCGTGGATGTAGGCCGTCGTGTCGGGGTGCCAGAGCGGCACCATCATCGCGGCGAAGAGTGCGAGGCCGACGACGGTGCAGACGTCGAACACCACCGGCTGCCCGACCCGCAGCCCGGCGATCCCCGCGACGGCGGAGAAGAACAGCAGGACGGTGATGCCGAGCCGCGCCCATTCGTAGCCGTTGTTGAGGAACACGCCCAGCACCGCGGTCAGCCCGGCGAGGACGACGTACAGGGTGATCGCGACGGGGACGAACCGTGGCGGCTGCACCGACCCCTCCTTGACCGCCTCCAGGCCGCGGGTGTTCAGGACCTCCCGCACCGCCGGGTTGCCCTCGGCCCAGGAGCGGATCAGGTCGTCCTGCCGCGTGACGATCAGCACCACCGCCACGGCGCCGAGCACCACCAACGCGGCCAGCAGCCTCAGGGCCAGGGTCAGCGACGCGGGCCGCTCGTCCACTCGTGCACTCCGTTCAGTCGTCCGCTCGTCCGCCAGGAATCGCTAGGGTCGGGCGCATGACGTCCGACCTCACCGAGCACCCGTCCGTCGTCCGCTTCCGCGAGGAACACGCGGAGCGGGGCGGCACGGGTGACATCGTCATTCTGCCCGACTCGGTGCACACCGCCGCACTGGCCGCCGCCGCACTCGGTTGCGAGGTCGGCGCGATCGCCAACAGCCTGGTCTTCGACGCAGGCGGCACGCCGGTGCTGGTGCTCACCTCGGGCGCTCACCGGGTCGACACCGCCGCGACGGCCGAGCGCATCGGCGTCGAGCGGCTCAAGCGTGCGCAGCCCGACTTCGTGCGGGAGCACACGGGCCAGGTCATCGGCGGGGTCTCCCCCATCGGCCACCCGGCGCCGATCCCGACGTACGTCGACACCTGGCTCCAGCGCCACCCGGTGCTCTGGGCGGCGGCCGGCCACCCGGCCACCGTCTTCTCGACGACGTACGACGAGCTGCTGGCCCTGACCGGCGCCACGGCGATCGACGTGGACTGACGGGGCGCCCCGGACATGGACACCCTCGCGCTGACCTTCACGAGCGGCTGGGGCAGCGGGCTCAACGCCTATCTGGTCGTGCTCGTGCTGGGCATCGCGGACCGCATCGGCGGGTTCGCCGACATCCCCGACGCGCTCGGCACCTGGCCGGTGCTCCTGGCGGCCGCGGTGATGTATGCGATGGAGTTCGTCGCGGACAAGATCCCCTACATCGACTCGACGTGGGACGCGATCTCGACGGCGATCCGCCCGACGGTAGCCGCCGTCATCGGCGTCCTGATGGCCGGGGACGCCGGCTCGCTCGACCAGGCTGTCAGCGCCGTCGTCGGCGGTGGCACGGCGCTGCTGTCGCACTCCGTGAAGGCCGGCAGCCGACTGGCCATCAACACCTCCCCGGAGCCGTTCAGCAACATCGCCGCCAGCCTCACCGAGGACGCCGCGGTGCTCGCGGTGGTCGGCTTCGCCATCCATCACCCGCACGCCGCCGCGGCGATCGCGGCCGTGCTCTTGATCGCCGGGCTGGGCATGCTCTACCTCCTGGCCCGGGTGATCCGGCGCGGCTGGCGCCGGTGGAAGGGCAAGGGCCCGCGGCGGGCGACGGCCTGACGGCTAGGGTTTCGGCCCGTGACACGGGTGGTGGTGGTCGGCGGCGGATTCGGCGGGCTCGCCGCCGCGGCCCGGCTCGCCAAGCTCGGCCACGCCGTGACCCTGCTGGAGGCCGCACCCGCGCTCGGCGGGGCCCTGCGCCCGGTCGAGCAGGACGGGTTCGTGTGGGACGCCTCGGCCACGACGACGCTCCTCCCGGCCGTCGTGCGCGACCTCTTCCGCAAGTCGGGTCGGCCGCTCGAGCGCGAGCTGGACCTCGAGCACGTCGAGGTGATCCGGGAGCACCGCTTCGCGGACAGGACGTCGCTGCGGCTGCCTGGCGGCTCGCGCGCGGCCCAGCTCGCCGCGTTCGACGGGCTGACGGACAGGCGCGGTCGGCCGCAGGGCCAGGCGTGGGTCGACCACGTCGCCTCCTACGGAGAGGTGTGGGAGCTCCTGCGTCGTCACGTCTTCGAGGCGCGCACATCGAGCCCACCGGCCGAGGTGACCGCACTCCTGCGCAGCCGCGAGATGCTCCACCGTCGTCTCCGCGCGGACTTCGCCGACCGACGCCTGCGGCTCGTCGCAGGCCATCCCTTCGAGGCGGCGGGTCATGCCCTGCACGACGTGCCGGCATGGGCCGGCCTGACGGCGTACCTGGAGCAGCGCTTCGGGGCATGGCGCCCGGCCGGCGGCATGGCGGCGCTGGCCGGAGTGCTGGCTGACCGGATGACGACGCGGCGGGTGGAGGTGCACACGTCGACCGTCGTGGACGACCTCGTCGTCCGGAGTGGCCGGGCGGTCGCCGTACGCACCCGGGCGGGCGAGATCGACGCCGACGCCGTCGTCGTGGCGATCGACCCGCGCCGCCTCGCGACCCTGGCGCCGTACGCCGCCCGGACGACACCCGCGATCCCGCCGGCCATCGTCCACCTGGGCCTGAACGGTGACGTCCCCGCCCTGCCGGGCGAGCTGGTGCTGCACGGCGACCCCACCCTGGTGGTCAGGCCCGGCGGCACGGCGCCCGACGGCGGGCACGCCTGGACGGTCCTCGTCCGCGGCCGCCTCCAGGAGGACGTGCTGCTCGCGCTGGCCCGGCACCGGGTCGACGTACGCCAGCAGGTCGCCACCCGGCTCGACCTGTCGCCCCGGGACCTCGTGGAGCGCTGGCGCGGCTCACCGCTCGGCGTGGCCTGGCGCGGCCGGTCGACCGCACGGCTCGGCCCGACGACCCCGGTCCCGGGCGTCTACGCCGCGGGAGCCCACGCCGTCGCCGGCGACGGGCTGCCCTTCGTCGGGCTCTCCGCGGCGCTCGTCGCGCAGTCACTCGGCCCGTCGGTCACACGGTGACGTTGAGCTTCGCGAAGACCTCGAGCGTCGCCTTGGAGCGGTTGAGCGTGTAGAAGTGCAGCCCGGGCGCGCCGCCCTCGAGGAGGTCCTCACACAGCTCTGCGGCCAGGGCGATGCCCTCGGCGCGGACGGCCGCCGGGTCGCTCGCCCTGGCCTCGATCCGGGCCACGATCTCGTCGGGCACCGAGGTGCCGATCAGCTCGCCCTGACGGCGGATCGCGGCGAGGTTCAGGATCGGCATGATGCCCGGCAGGATCGGCATGTCGACACCCCGGGCGCGCACCCGCTCGACCAGGTCGAAGTAGTCCTCCGCGCGGAAGAACATCTGCGTGACCGCGAACGCGGCACCCGCCTGGGCCTTCGCGACGAGCACGTCGGCGTCGGCGTCGAGCGAGGCAGCCGACGGGTGGCCCTCGGGGAAGGCGGCGACGCCGATGTCGAAACCGCCGCGCGCGCGGACGAGCTCGACGAGCTCCGTGGCGTAGGTGAAGCCGCCGGGCGTCGAGGTCCACGGCGCGCGCGGGCCCTCACTCGGGTCGCCTCGCAGCGCCATCACGTTGCGCACGCCCGCCGCGGCGTAGTCGTCGAGGATCGCCTCGATCTCGGCGACCGTGTGGCCCACGCAGGTCAGGTGCGCCATCGGGACCATCGACGTCTCGCGCGCGATCCGCTCGGTGATCTTGACGGTCTTGTCCCGGGTCGAGCCGCCGGCGCCGTACGTCACCGAGACGAAGGTGGGCGCGTAGGGCTCCAACGCCGCGATCGCCGACCAGAGCTGCTGCTCCCCGGCCTCGTCCTTGGGCGGGAAGAACTCGAACGAGAACGACCGGCCGCCCTCGCTGATCAGGCGGCCGATGTGCTGCGCGTCGCTCTCGGTCATGCCCGTCATCCTAAAGAACGGGGCCGCCCGAACCTCGCATCGTCCACCCTTTAGTCTCGACCTCCGTGAGCCACACCCCCGTGACGTCCTGGGACGCGGACGGCTTCCGCGCACGCGTGCAGGCGGCGCTGGACGCGTTCCTCGACCGTCAGGCAGCCGTCCTGGTGCCGCTCGGCTCCGACGCCGCCAGGCTGCTCGAGCAGGCGCGCGTCACGGTCAGCGGCGGGAAGCGGTTCCGGGCGGCGTTCTGCTACTGGGGCCACCGCGCGTTCGCACCGGGCGACGTCGACGAGGACGTCCTCGTCCGCGCCTGCGCCGCCCTCGAGCTGCTGCACGCCTCGGCGCTCGTGCACGACGACTTCATGGACGCCTCCGACACGAGGCGGGGCCGGCCGGCGACCCACCGGGCGCTCGAGGCCGAGCACCGCGGCGCGGACTGGCGCGGCGACCCCGAGCAGTACGGCGCTGCCGCGGCCATCCTCCTCGGCGACCTGCTCCTGGCCTGGGCCGACGAGCTGCTGCGTCGCTCCGGCTTCCCGGTGGAGCGGGTCGCGCCGGCGCTCGAGGTGTTCGACCTGTGCCGGACCGAGGTGATCGCCGGCCAGTTCCTCGACGTCTCCGTGCAGGCGCGCGGCCGCGCCGACGTCGACACCGCGATGACAGTGCTGCGCTACAAGTCCGCGAAGTACTCCATCGAGCGGCCGCTCCACATCGGCGCCGCGCTGGCCGGCGCCTCCGCCGACGACCTCGCGACACTGACCGCCTTCGGCCTGCCGCTGGGTGAGGCCTTCCAGCTGCGTGACGACCTGCTGGGCGTGTTCGGCGACCCCGCCGAGACCGGCAAGCCGGCCGGCGACGACCTCGTGGAGGGCAAGCGGACCGTCCTCGTCGCGCTGGCGCTCGACGAGGCCTCCCCCGGCGACGCGGCCGTGCTCGACGGCGCGCTGGGGCGGCCGCTCAGCGTCGAGCAGGTCGACGAGCTGCGCGGCATCATCGACGCCTCCGGGGCGCGCGAGCAGGTCGAGGCGGCCATCGCGGGGCTCACCGGCTCCGCGGTCGCGGCGCTCGAGCGCGCCGACGTCGACGAGCACGCCCGCGGCGTACTGCTCGGTCTGGCGCGTGCCGCGACCCAGCGCACCGTCTGAGGTCGGCCGATCCGGTCGCCTCAGTCGAGCGACGGTACGTCGATCTCGGGGCCCTCGCCCCGCAGCAGGACCGCGAGCCCGCCCTGCTCCGCACGGTCGTTGAGCAGGCTCGTCACCCTGTCGAACGTGTCGCGGTCGGCCCGGGCGATCGGGCCCCACTCGTCCCACAGCAGCAGCATCGGCCCGTCCACGTCGCGCAGGACGTCCCACACGGCATCGAGGTTGTGCCCGTAGTGGTCGGGCGCGCCGACGGCTGCGCCGAGCGCACCCATCAGCGCCGTCTTGTCCTCGACCCCGACGCCGTCGACCCGGGCGAACCGCCAACCGGCGTGCTCCACCGTGTGCCGGACGTCGGCGGGGCCGAACGCCGCGTGCCAGCGGTACACACCCGGTGCGTGGTGCCCGGCCAGGATGCCCGCGAGCCCGCTCATCGCCTGCTGTCCCTTCGAACCATCTTCATCGCCTGACTCTCTCGAAGTGCGAGTAGTGGTCGGCGGTCCAGTAGAACTCACCGCCGTCACCAGTGATGATCCGCCGTGCGCCGCGATCGCGCGACCCCGGAGTCGGAACGGTGTACTCGGCGTAGTAGCCCCGCGGCTGCTTCGGCAGCAGTCCTTCGAGGTTGCCGAACGTGCTGCCGTCCTTGCCGGGATACGGGAACGGACCACCGGAGTCGATCAGCCGAAGCGTGTCCTGCGCCTGCGCGGGGAGGTCGGAGGCGTCGATCCAGGGCAGGCCGGACGCCGGGTCGACGTCGGTCGACGCACGGACGGACCCCGTCGTGTCCCGCTGCGGTTGCGCGGCAGGGTCGTCGCCCGACCGGCCCCACAGCATGACCGCCACCACGGCCAGCACCGCGACGACCGATCCGATCGTCGACAGCGCCCTGCGGCTCATCCTCAGAAGGCCATCGCCTGGGCTCGGCGCCTGGCCTCGGCGCCCCGGTTCTCGCGCAGCGCGTCGATCGGCCGGCCGGGCAGGTTCGCGTCCAGGTAGAGCCAGGCGATGCACTCGCGGTCGTCGTAACCGCCGTCGTGCAGGACGGTCAGGAGCCCGGACAGGCCCTTGACGGGCTCGCCGTCGACGATGAAGTCGGCCGGCACCCGCTGGCCGGCACCCTTCTCGCCCGGGTTCGGCACCGCCGCCGCCAGCTGATGCTCACGGATCATCGTGCGCACCTTGCCGACGGTCACGCCGAGCCGCTTCGCGGCCTCCGCCCAGTCGATCCAGTCGGTCACCAGCGCGGCCAGGTCGTGGTCGGCGAGTCGAATCGGAGCGTCCATGGGGGTGATCCTAGGCGGCGCCTGCTGGCGAGTCGCGACCCGCCGGCGGCTCCGTGGATCCGTACCATGGCATCGAGCCGGTCCCTTCCCCGACCGGTAGCAGGAGGGTCGACATGCAGGCTGACCGGCGTGGGCAGAGCCGTGCCGGCGCTGAGGCGCGCGTCGACCACGATCCGCTGACCGGCCGCACCCTGGACGGCCGCTACCGGCTGACATCGCGCATCGCGCGTGGCGGCATGGCCGGCGTCTACGAGGCGACCGACCTGCGGCTCGACCGCACCGTCGCGGTCAAGGTCATGCACAGCGGCATGGGCGGCGGCGACGGGGAGTTCGCCGCCCGCTTCGTGCGCGAGGCGCGCGCGGCCGCCCGGCTGTCGCACCCGAACGTGGTCGCCGTCTACGACCAGGGCGAGGACTCCGGCTCCCCCTACCTGGTGATGGAGCTGGTGCCGGGCCACACGCTGCGCGACACGATCACCTCACAGAGCCCGATGGCCCCACGACGCGCGCTCGCGGTGCTCGAGCCGGTCCTCGCCGCGCTCGCCGCGGCCCACCGGGCCGGCCTGGTGCATCGCGACGTCAAGCCCGAGAACGTGCTCATCTCCGACGAGGGCGCGATCAAGGTCGCCGACTTCGGGCTCGCGAAGGCCGTGACCGCCGACACGCAGCACACCTCGACCGGCGTGCTGATCGGCACCGTGTCCTACATCGCGCCGGAGATCGTCACCGAGGGTCGCGCCGACGCGCGCGCGGACGTCTACGCGGCCGGGGTCGTGCTCTACGAGCTGCTCACCGGCCGCAAGCCCCACGAGGGCGAGACGCCGATCCAGGTCGCCTACAAGCACGTCCACGAGGACGTCCCCCCGCCGTCGCGGCTGGTGCCCGGCCTCCCGGCGTACGTCGACGCGCTGGTCGCCCGCGCCACCGCCCGCGAGCCCGGGCTGCGGCCTGCGGACGCCGGGGTGATGCTGCGTCAGGCGCAGCGCGTCGCCTCCGCGCTCGCGGCCGGCATGAGCGAGGACGGCGAGCTCACGGCCGACCTGGCGCTGCCGCCCCGGGTGAGCCCCGACACCAGGCAGCTGTGGGCCGAGGACACCAGCCACTCGACGCGTGCCGTGCAGCGCCCGGCGCCCGCACCGGCGCCGGCCCCCGCGCCCGCCCCCGTGCGCCTCGCCGCGCCGCCCCGTCGACGCAGGCGCGGACCGCTGGCGGTCGTGCTGGCCGTGCTCCTCGTCGCGGCGCTCGGCGCCGGCGCGTGGTGGTTCGGCTACGCGCGCTACACCAGCACGCCGGGTGTTCTCGGCCTCACCCAGCAGGCGGCGACGACCCGGCTGAAGGCGGCGGGGCTCGACGTCGCGGTCGGCGCGCCGGCGTACTCCGACACCGTCAAGGCGGGCCGCGTGCTGCGCACCGACCCCTCCGGCGGCGACCGCGTCCTCGACGGCGGCACGGTGACGCTCACGCTCTCGAAGGGCGCGGAGCAGTACCAGCTGCCCGACCTGGCCGGGAAGACCGTCGACCAGGCCCAAGACGCTCTGCTCGCCATCAAGATGACCTACGGCAAGGCCGTCCCGAAGTGGTCCGACACCGTGCCTCAGGGCCAGGTCATCCGCTCCGACCCGGCCGCGGGCACGACCCTGCGGCCGGGCACTCCCGTCGACGTCTGGGTGAGCAGGGGCCGCCAGCCGGTCACGGTCACCGACTGGAGCGGCAAGGACGCCGATGCCGCGAAGGCGGCGCTGCAGAAGGCGGGGCTGAAGGTCGAGACCACCGGTCAGTACGACGACCGTGTGCCCGCCGGCCGGGTGATCAGCCAGAGCCCCGACACCGGCACGCTCTACAAGGGCGACACGGTCAGCCTGGTGGTCTCCCGAGGGCCGGAGCTCGTCGAGGTCCCGCGGGTGACCGGCCACGGCATCGGGTCGGCCACCGACGACCTGAGAGCGGCGGGCTTCAAGGTGCAGGTCGAGCACTACAGCCCCTTCTTCGGACTCGGCTTCGTGATGAAGCAGGACCACGCCGGCGACATGCTGCCCAAGGGCTCCACGATCAAGGTCTGGATCTCCTGACGCCTCAGGTGCCGTCCGGTCGTGTTTGTCGGCAACAGAGCTGCGACGAGCACCGTCGACTCATAGCGACCTGGGCACAGGCGTGCGCAGTCTTCGATGCCAGTGGCACGAGGAGGACGCCGTGATCAGGTTGATCCTGTTGGTGCTCGCCGTGGGCGCGCTGCTCGCCCTCCTGTGGTGGAGCGCCGGTCTTCCGGAGCGCGGTCCGGGCGACAGGCTCGCGCGCAAGTACAGGAAGTCCGGCGGGGGCTGGTCCGGCGGCGGCTGGTTCGGCGGCGGGCGGTAAGGGCGATCCTGGCCGTCGCTCGACGAGCGACGCTCCGATTGCCGTCGGGTCAGCCCGCGACCCTACCCTGACGCCGTGCCGAGTCCCGCCGCGATTGACCATCGACAGTCCCGACCTGTGGGCACCCACGTCCAGGTCGGCAAGGGGCTGGTCGCCGGAGCGCTCGCCCAGGCCGACCTGCTCGGCTGCGAGACGGTGCAGATCTTCGTCGGCAACCCGCGCGGCTGGGCCCTCTCGCAGGGCAGGCCGGCGGAGGACAAGGAGTTCAGGCGGCAGCTCGAGAGTCGCGGCATGCGCGCCTTCATCCACGCGCCGTACCTGGTGAACCTCGGCTCCCCCACGCCCGCGACGTACGAGAGGTCGGCCGCGACGGTCGCTCACAACCTCCGCCGGGCGGTCGAGATCGGGGCGGAGGGCGTGGTCGTGCACACGGGGTCGTTCGTCTCGACCGACGGCGACCCAGAGGCGCAGCTCGCGACGGCGATGCGCCAGGTGCGGGAGGCACTGCTGCCGGTCCTCGAGACGATCGAAGGCGAGGACGCGCCGTGGCTCCTGCTCGAGCCGACGGCCGGCCAGGGCCGGTCGCTGTGCGCGGGGGTCGAGGACCTGACGGCGTACCTCGCCGCGCTCGACCTCCACCCGAAGGCCGGCATCTGCCTCGACACCTGCCACGTCTTCGCGGCGGGCGCGCCGCTCGACGAGCCCGGCGGCGCGACCGCGACCGTCGACCGCATCGCCGAGATCGGCGGGCCCGGCCGGCTTCGGCTGGTCCACGCCAACGACTCGATGGACGTGCGCGGCGCGCACCTGGACCGTCACCAGAAGATCGGGCAGGGCCACATCGGCACCGCTGCGTTCCAGGAGCTCTTCGCCCACCCGGCGACCGAGGGCGTGCCGTTCGTCCTGGAGACGCCTGACTCGCGCGACGCCGACAACGTCGACATCCCGCTCCTCAAGCGGCTGCGCGAGATGTCCCAGTAGTCGGACGCCCAGTCCCGCATCCCGGACGGCTGGGCTAGTGTCTCCGCCGTGACGCCGACTTCGTATTTCTTCGGACGCCTGCCGGGAGCTCCCGTGCGGGCCGTCCTGTCGTAAGGACCGCTCACACACCAACGAGACGCCCCGGCCGGTGCCCGGGGCGTTCGTCATATCCGGGGCCGGGCGGGCCGACGAGAGGAACACATCATGGTCGTGGTCATGGCTCCGGACGCCACCGACGAGGACATCGCGCGCGTCGTCGAGCGGGTCGAGAGCGTGGGCGGTGAGGCGTTCGTCAGCAAGGGCCTCACCCGCACCATCATCGGACTGGTCGGCGACATCGACTCGTTCCACCACCTCAACCTGAGGACGCTGGCCGGGGTCGCGGACGTGCACCGGATCTCCGACCCGTACAAGCTGGTGAGCCGTCAGCATCACCACGAGCGATCGACCGTCTGGGTGCGCGGCGTGCCGATCGGGCCCGACACGTTCACGTTCATGGCGGGCCCGTGCGCCGTCGAGTCCCCGGAGCAGACGCTCGAGGCCGCGCAGATGGCCAAGGCGGCGGGCGCGACGATCCTGCGGGGAGGCGCGTTCAAGCCGCGCACGTCGCCGTACGCCTTCCCGGGGCTGGGCGTCCGCGGCCTCGAGATCCTCGCCGACGTACGGGCTGCGACCGGGCTCCCGATCGTCACGGAGGTCGTCGACGCGCGTGACGTCGCGGTCGTGGCCGAGCATGCCGACATGCTGCAGATCGGCACCCGCAACGCCCAGAACTTCGGGCTGCTCCAGGCGGTCGGCAACGCGGGCAAGCCGGTCCTGCTCAAACGGGGCTTCAGCTCCACGATCGAGGAGTGGCTGATGGCCGCGGAGTACGTCGCCCAGCGCGGCAACCTCGACATCGTGCTGTGCGAGCGGGGCATCCGCACGTTCGAGCCGTCGACCCGCAACACCCTCGACATCTCCGCGGTGCCGGTCGTGCAGGCGACCTCCCACCTCCCGATCATCGTCGACCCGTCGCACGCGGCCGGCCGCAAGGAGCTCGTCGTGCCCCTGTCGCGGGCATCGATCGGCGTCGGCGCGGACGGCATCATCGTCGACGTCCACCCCCACCCCGAGGACGCCCTGTGCGACGGTCCGCAGGCGCTTCTGGGCAGCGAGCTGCGCGAGCTGGCGGGCGCGGTCCGGACGATGCCGGGACTGCTCGGCCGCGTCGACGCTTCGGAGCGAGCACGGATCTTGGCGTAACCTGCCGTGCGATGAAGTTCTGCATGCAGTGTGGCCATGAGCTCGGGGCCAGCCGCACTTGTCCGAGCTGCGGCACGACCGTCCCGGTCGAGCCGCTGCCCGCCCCGCAGCTCCCGGCGGACGGTGTGCGCTATCCGCTCTTCGCCGACGAGGTCGACTCCGTCACCGTCAACACGTCGGGTCGGGTCCTCATGGCACCCGTCGAGTCGGTCGGCGCCTCCGCGTCGACGCCGACCGAGACCCAGGTGCGGCTGCCGTCCGTCCCGGTGGTGCCGCCGCGCCGCGTGCCGGGCACGTTCTGGCTCGCCCTGGCGGCGGTCGTCGTGGTCGCGCTCCTGGCCGGAGCGTGGCTCCTCCTGCACGGCGGTTCGTCGGACTCCGGCCGCAAGGACGTCCCGACGCCGACCGCCGGGGCCGCGGGCGGGGCCGACGACGTGGCCGCGACCGCGACCGCCTCGGCGCCGTTGACCAGGGCGCCGGGCGTCGACACGGCGGGCAACAAGACGACGTACGACGCCTCGAACATGCTCGACGGCGATCCCACCACCGCCTGGGAGATGCCCGGCGACGGCACGGGCAAGGAGCTGACCTTCACGCTCGCCAAGCGGACGCACCTCACGCAGGTCGGCCTCATCAACGGCTACGCGAAGGCGAGCGGCCAGGGCGCGGGCCGTGTCGACTGGTACGCCGGCAACCGTCGGATCCTCCGGGTCGAGTGGCTCTTCGACGACGGCACGTCCGTCACCCAGGACCTGCGCCAGACGACTGACGTGCAGACGACCGCGGTCCACGTGACCGCCAAGACCGTCCGCCTTCGCCTGGTCGAGGTCACCGCCCCGGGCAAGGGCGCCGCGGCGCGGAACATGACCCCCATCAGCGAGATCGCGCTCTCAGGCACCGCCGGCTGAGCCCCGACCTGGGTATCCTCACCGAGGTGCCCCGCATCACCGTCGCCGCCGCCTCGGCCGAGGACCTCGACGCGGTGATGGCGATCTGGACGGCCGCCGACGCCACGCACCGTCGTCCGGCCGGCGCCGTGCGCACCGCGCGCGTCCGCGAGAAGCTCGAGACCGGCGAGCTCGTGCTGCTCGCCCACTACGGCGAACGGCCGGCCGGCATGGCGCTGGCCGAGACCTACGTCGACGGCGGCTCCCCCGATCCCGCCACCGGCCACATCTCGATGGTCTTCGTCGACCCGGCCGTGTGGGGCTCCGGCGTCGGCACGAAGCTGCTCCGCGACCTGCAGACGCGCTGGCCGCGACTCTCTGTCTGGACCCGCGCCGACAACCGGCGCGCCCGGCGGCTCTACCTCGGCGCCGGCTTCGTCGACTCCGGCAACCGCTCGACGTTGCAGGACGGCGACGAGATCGTCCACCTGGTCTGGGGCTGACGCCGAGATCCGGGTTGTGGCCCGCCGAGATCCGGGTTGTGGCCCGCCGAGATCCGGGTTGTGGCCCGCCGAGATCCGGGTTGTGGCCCGCCGAGATCCGGGTTGTGGCCCGCCGAGATCCGGGTTGTGGCGCAGCGCGGGGCCACTTGCCATCCACAACCCGCGAGCGGCGTACGCCGTCCACAGGCGATGTCGTCGACCACTCTCGCGATCTCCGGCTCGCTCCAGAGTCTGGTCATGGACCTTGCCACCCTTCCCGAGACCCCGTTCCGCGCCTCAGACCTGTCCAGCCTCGAGCTCTCGCGCGCCCACCTGCGACAGATGATCGAGACCGGACAGGTCCGTCGCCTGCTGCGGGGGATCTACGTCCGGGCCGATGCCGCCGACACCGTGCTGCTTCGGGCGCAGGCGGTGGCGATCGCCGTCGACGAGCACCACGTCGTCTGCGACCGGACCGCCGCTTGGTTGCACGAGGTCGACGTGTTGACGGCCGCGGAGCTCGACGTGCTTCCCCCGATCGAGACATGCACGCTCAAGGGCCGACACAACACCGAGCGGGTCGACGTCGACGGCCACCAACGCGACCTCCAAGCCGTCGACATCATGGTGATCCACGGTCTACGTGTGACGACGCCCGTTCGCACTGCCCTCGATCTGGGCTGTCTGCTCCGGCGCCGCGAGGCCTACGCCGCACTGAACGAGTTCGCCCGCCGGCACGCGATCACGCCGCAGCAGCTGACGGCCGAGGTCGCTCGCCGATTCCGCGGGCGCCGCGGCGTACGCCAGCTCAGGGCGCTCATCCCTCTCATCGAGCCGCGCGTCGAGTCCGTCCGCGAGTCGTGGACGCTGTTGGCGATCCACGACGCCGGGCTTCCCCTTCCCGAGCCGCAGGTCTGGATCGAGATCGACGGAGTGCCGACCTATCGCCTCGACTTCGCCTACCGCAGACTCCGGGTCGCGGTGGAGTACGACGGCCGCGACGCGCACGATCTGACCGCCGAGCAGCGTGAGCACGACACCGCTCGCCGGGCGTGGCTGCGCGCCCACGGATGGACGGTCATCGTCCTCCGCGAAGGTGACTTCACCGGCCTCGCGCTGGATCGGTGGCTCGCCCGGCTCGCAGCGGCGCTGCGACCGTCGTACTCGAACCGTCGTTGGTGACCCACAACCCCGATCTCAGCGAGCCACAACCCGGATGTCGGCGGGCCCCGGGGCGAGCCTCAGGCCTTGCGGAGCATGTCGGCGACGAGGAAGGCCATCTCCAGCGACTGCACCCGGTTCAGCCGAGGGTCGCAGACCGACTCGTAGCGGTGGGCCAGGTCGGCGTCGGTGAGCATCTCGCCGCCGCCGAGGCACTCGGTGACGTTGTCGCCGGTGAGCTCGACGTGCAGTCCACCCGGCCAGGTGCCGAGCGCGCGGTGCACGTCGAAGAAGCCCTGCACCTCGTCGAGCACGTCGTCGAAGTTGCGGGTCTTGTAGCCCGAGGGCGCCTCGAAGGTGTTGCCGTGCATCGGGTCGGTGATCCAAGCGACCTGCAGACCCTCGGCCGTGACCTTCTCGATGATCGGCGGCAGACCCTCGCGGATCCTGCTCGCGCCGAAGCGGGTGATGAAGGTGAGCCGGCCGGGCTCGTTGGTGGGGTTCAGCTTGGCCGCGAGAGAGATCGCGTCGTCGGGGCTCGTGGACGGGCCGAGCTTGACGCCGATCGGGTTCTTGATGCGCGAGAGCAGCTCGACGTGGGCGCCGTCGATCTGGCGGGTGCGCTCGCCGATCCAGACGAAGTGCCCGGAGACGTCGTAGGGCTGCTGGGTGCGGGAGTCGATGCGGGTGAGTGCGTGCTCGTACTCGAGGATCAGCGCCTCGTGCGAGGAGTGGAAGTCGACGCGGTGGAACTCGTCGGGGTCCGCGACGCCGATGGCCTGCATGAACGCCATCGCCCGGTCGATCTCGCCCGCCAGAGCCTCGTACTTGGCCGCGAACGGCGAGCCCTTGACGAAGTCCTGGTTCCAGGTGTGGACCTGGCGCAGGTCGGCGTAGCCACCGGTGACGAACGCGCGCACCAGGTTGAGGGTCGCGGCGGAGGCGTTGTAGACGTCCACCAGGCGCTGCGGGTCCGGCACCCGCGACTCCGGGGTGAAGTCGTAGCCGTTGACGGCGTCGCCGCGGTACGCCGGCAGCGTGACACCCTCGCGGGTCTCGGAGTCGTTCGAGCGGGGCTTGGCGTACTGCCCGGCGAGGCGGCCGATCTTCACGACCGGCACGGAGGCGGCGTACGTGAGCACGACCGCCATCTGCAGCAGCACCCGCAGCTTCGCCCGCACGTTGTCGGCGGTCACCCCGGCCAGCGTCTCGGCGCAGTCGCCGCCCTGCAGGATGAACGCCTCGCCCCGGGTCACGGCCGCGATCCGCCCGGTGAGGTCGTCGCACTCGCCTGCGAAGACGAGCGGCGGCTTGGTGCGCAGCTTGTCGACGGCGGCCTGCACGGCCTCGGCGTCGGGGTAGGCCGGCTGCTGAGCCGCGCCCAGCGCGTGCAGATCGGCGATGCTCGGGATCTCGGATGTCACCGCATCAGGGTACGGCGACCAGGACCCCACGAACGAACGTCGGCCATCAGGCGGGCGGGATGATCCCCAGCCGCTCCAGCAGGACGAGGAACGCGTAGGCGAAGTCGTTCGCCTTCGTCTCGGTGCGCACGACCGCCCAGTCGACCTGCTCGCGCACCGCGCGCGCGGCCGGGAGCGCCTTGCCGAAGTCGCAGGCGTGCTCCTCCATCGCGTTGAGCTTGTCGCTCATCAGCGTGGTGGCGGGCAGGACCGGCATCGACACCGACTCGACCTCGATCTCGTCGACGCCGTCGAAGTGGCTCCGCTCGACAGGGACGCCCGCACTGCGGAACAGGATGTCGACCATGGCCGGCGACTCCCCCTCCCCGACGAAGACCTTGAACAACCAGTCCTCCGGCGGCTGGACGACCTGCAGTCCCTGCTCGGCCAGTCGCGCCATGACGAGCGGCGCATCGGCCTCGGCGACCATGAAGTCGACGTCGTGCTCGGGCTCCGGCCCGCCGCGTGCCCAGAGCGCGTAGCCCCCGGTCAGCGCGAACGGCGCGTCATCCTGCTTGAGCGTGACGGCGACGAGCTTGAGCGCCTCCCTCAGGTCCCGCTGGGCTCCTCTGATGTCGAGCCTGACCTCCGGCATCCCTCGCCGTTACCCGGGTACCAGCCCCGCATGCGCGTCGTCACCTTCAACATCCTGAACGGGCGCTCACCAGACCGGCATGAGGTGGACATCGCCTCCTTCGCCGCGGCGGTGAATAGCCTCGACGCGGACGTCCTCGCGCTGCAGGAGGTCGACCGGTTCCAGCCCCGCTCCGGGCGGGCCGACCTCACGGCGGTCGCGGCCGAGGCGACAGGCGCCGAGGAGCACCTGTTCGTCGCATCGCTCGCCGGCACGCCCGGGGCGACCTGGACCGCGGCGACGGGCGAGGAACAGCCTGACAGCGCGGCGTACGGCATCGCGCTGCTGTCGCGCTACCCGGTGTCCGCGTGGGAGACCGTGCGCCTGCCCGCCGTACCGGTCCCCGCGCCGGTGCGGCATCCCGGGCGGAGGCTGCCGTCGGTGGTCCGCGACGAGCCGCGGGTCGCCGTCGCCGCCGTGGTCGACACGCCGCTCGGCTCGATGACGATCGCCAACACGCACCTGTCGTACGTGCGCTGGTGGAACGGTCGGCAGCTGCGGCTGCTGACACGCTCGCTCGCCCATCTGCCCCGCCCGCTGCTGCTCACCGGCGACCTCAACATGGGTCCCGACCGCGCGGCGCTGGCGACGGGGCTGACGAGCATCGCCGACCACCTCACGTTCCCGTGGGACACGCCGAGCGTGCAGCTGGACCACATCCTCGCCGACCCCCCGCTGCGGGCCCGGTCATCGGTACGCCGGCTGCCGGTGTCGGACCACCTGGCTCTGGTCGCCGACATCGACGGCTAGGGTCGCCCGCATGGCGACGATGGTGGTGGCACGTGACTTCGGCGGACCTGAGGTGCTCGACGTGGTCGAGACCGACGTTCCTTCCCCGGGCCCCGGCGAGGTGCGGATCACGGTCCGCGCCGCCGGCGTGAACCCGGCCGACGTGAAGCTGCGCGAGGGCGTCTTCGGACGGCCTCCGCTCCCGCTGCGGCTCGGCAGCGAGATCTCCGGCGTGATCGCCGAGGTCGGCACCGACGTGACCGGCCTCTCGGCCGGGGACGAGGTGCTCGCGTACCGCGTCTCAGGCGGGTACGCCACCGAGCTGATCACCAAGGCGACCAACGTCTTCCGCAAGCCGGCGTCCCTCCCGTTCGAGGAGGCCGCCGGACTGCTGCTCGTCGGCGCGACGGCCGCGCACGCCCTCGAAGCCTCCGGCGTCGGCGAGGGTGACACGCTGCTCGTGCACGCCGCGGCCGGCGGCGTCGGCCAGCAGCTCGTGCAGCTCGCCCGGCTGCGCGGCGTACGCGTCATCGGCACCGGCAGCGAGCGCTCCGCCGACCTGCTGCGCGAGCTCGGCGCGGAGCCTGTCGCGTACGGCGACGGGCTGGCCGACCGGGTCCGCGCGCTGGCCCCCGAGGGACCCACCGCCGCCGTCGACCTCGCCGGAACCGACGAGGCGCTCTCCGTCTCGCTGGAGCTCGTCGGCGACCCCGAGCGAGTCGTCACGGCCTCGCCCCGGCAGGCGGCGGTCGATGCCGGCATCCGGGCCATCGGAGGCGGCCCCGGTGCCGATCCCGGCACTCAGATCCGCAACGCGGCCCGTGCCGAGCTGGTCCGGCTGGCCGGCGACGGATCCATCAAGGTCCGGGTGAGCAGGACCTTCCCGCTCACCGACGTCGCTGATGCCCACCGGTTCGTCGCCGAGGGACACTCGGGTGGCAAGGTCGTGTTGATCCCGTAGCCGTGTGCCGGGGCCCCTCGCAAACTGTCACGGTGATAGTTGGCGCGACCGGTGACACTTCGTAGGTGTCACCCGTCGCCCGAACTGTCACGGTGACAGTTCGCAACTGTCACGGTGATAGTTCGCGCGACCGGTGACACTTCACAGCTGTCACCCATCGCCCAAACCGTCACGGTGATAGTTCGCGCGGCAGCGCGACGCACACGCTCAGCCGAAGAAGACCTGCGCCTCGGCGTACTCCTCGGGGCTGACCAGCTTGAGCTCGCCGGTGGCCACCGAGAGCGGCACCCGCACGATCGTGGCGCCCCGCAGGGCCGTCATCACGCCGAACTCGCCGTCGGCGACGGCGTCGATCGCGTGCAGGCCCAGCCGGGTCGCGAGCCAGCGGTCGAAGGCCGTCGGGGTGCCGCCGCGCTGGACGTGCCCGAGCACGACGGCGCGCGCCTCGCACCCGACCCGCTGCTCGATCTCGTGCGCGAGCCGGTCTCCGATACCGCCGAGCCGCACGTGACCGAAGGCATCGAGCTCGCCGTCCTGCAGCGTCATGCCGGAGCCGTCGCGCGGGACCGCCCCTTCGGCGACGACCAGGATCGGCGCGTAGCGCGACTCGAAGCGGCTCTTCACGAGAGCACATACCTCGTCGATGTCGAAGGGCTGCTCCGGGATCAGCACGATGTTCGCGCCCCCGGCGATGCCGCTGTGCAGCGCGATCCAGCCGGCGTGGCGTCCCATCACCTCCACGACGAGGACACGGTGGTGGGACTCGGCGGTCGTGTGCAGCCGGTCGATCGCCTCCGTGGCGATGTTGACGGCCGTGTCGAAGCCGAACGTGAAGTCGGTGCCCGAGAGGTCGTTGTCGATCGTCTTCGGCACGCCGACGACCCGGACGCCCTCCTCGGCGAGCTCGGTCGCCACGCCGAGCGTGTCCTCGCCGCCGATGGCCACGAGCGCGTCGACGCCGTCGGCGGTGAGCTGGTCGTGGATCCGTCGTACGCCGTCGGCGACCTTCAGCGGGTTGGTGCGACTGGAGCCGAGGATGGTGCCGCCGCGAGGAAGGATCCCGCGGCACTGCTCGATCCCGAGCTCCATGGTCAGCCCCTCCAGCGGCCCCTTCCAGCCGTCGCGGTAGCCGACGAAGTCGAAGCCGTGGACCGATACGCCCTTGCGCACGACCGCCCGGATGACTGCGTTCAGGCCGGGGCAGTCGCCACCCCCGGTCAGGACTCCGACGCGCATGCCGACCTCCTTGTATGTGATCTCGCTCACAGCCTGACACGAGGTGTCAACCTCTGGCGAGCGTGCCACGCCACTATGGTCGGCCCATGACCTTCTCGATCGTGGCCCGCTCCGCCGACGGTGAGTCGTGGGGCGTGGCAGTCGCCTCCAAGTTCCTGGCCGTGGGATCGGCCGTGCCTGCCGCTGTCGCCGGGGTCGGCGCCATCGCCACCCAGGCGCACGCCAACGTCGCCTACAAGGGTCAGGCCCTCGCTCACCTCGACGACGGCGCGACGGCGTCGGTCGCGCTGCAGCGCCTCCTGGAGGAGGACGACGGACGCGACCAGCGCCAGGTCGGGATCGTCGACGTCGACGGCAACGCCGCCTCCCACACCGGGCCGGCATGCCTGGACTGGGCCGGGTCCCTGACCGGCGACGGCTACGCCATCCAGGGCAACATCCTCACCGGCTCCGAGGTGGTCGAGGCGATGGAGGCCGCGTGGCTCGGCTCCGACCCGGAAGCACCGCTGGCCCGGCGGCTGCTCGCCGCGCTTGCCGCGGGCGACCAGGCCGGCGGCGACAGCCGGGGCCGGCAGAGCGCGGCGGTGCTCGTCGTACGCGAGGACGCCGGGTACGACGGCGGAGACGACATCGCCGTCGACCTGCGCGTCGACGACCATGCAGCACCCATCCCCGAGCTGCTTCGGCTGCTCGACCTCAACGACCTGTACCTGACCGCCTCGACCGAGGCCGAGAAGGTGCCGGTCACGCCAGAGATCGAGGCCGAACTCGAGGCGTTCGCGCGCGCTCAGGGCGCCCGCGACTTCCTGGCGTGGGTCGGCAGCGAGAACTACGAGATGCGGGTGGCCGACGACCTCTCCTGGATCGACGAGCAGATCCTCGCGATCGTCCGAGGCTCATGAGCGTCCTGGCGATCGACGCCGGCACCACGGGAGTCACCGCTCTCGTCGTGACGCCGGACGGGGCGATCGTCGCTCGCGGCTACCAGGAGTTCCCGCAGCACTTCCCTCAGCCGGGCTGGGTGGAGCACTCCCCCGAGGAGATCTGGGCGGCGACCCTGGCCGCGACGCACCAGGCCGTCGCGTCGTACGACGGCCCGCTGACCGCGCTCGGGATCACCAATCAGCGCGAGACGGTGCTGCTGTGGGACCGCGAGACGCTCGGCTCGCCGCGGCGGGCGATCGTCTGGCAGGACCGGCGGACGACCGCCATCTGCGACCGCCTGCGCGAGGCTGGCCACGAGCCCCGGGTGACCGAGGTGACCGGGCTTCGGCTGGACCCGTACTTCTCCGCCACCAAGCTCGCCTGGATCGCCGAGCACGAGCCGCACACCTGGTCGCTGGTGCAGGCCGGGCGCTACGCGATCGGCACGGTGGAGTCCTATCTCGTCGCCCGGATGACACGCGGGGTCTGGCACGTCACCGACGTGTCGAACGCCTGCCGCACCCTGCTCCTCGACCTGGCCGCGGGCGACTGGTCCGACGAGATGTGCGGGCTCTTCGGCGTCCCGCGCGACGCGCTGCCGGAGCTCGTGCCCAACTGGGGCGCGCCGATGGTCACCGACCCGCGCACGTTCCTGGGCCTCGAGCTGCCGATCGCCGGCCTGGCGGGCGACCAGCAGTCGGCACTGTTCGGACAGACTTGCTTCGAGGCCGGGGACGCCAAGTGCACCTACGGCACCGGATCCTTCGTCCTCACCAACACCGGCTCCACGATCGAGCGGTCCGACGCCGGACTGCTCTCGACCGCCGCGTGGCGCTCACCGGCGGGCGAGCTCACCTACGCTCTGGAGGGCGCGATCTTCGTGACCGGCGCTGCGGTGCAGTGGCTGCGCGACGGTCTCCAGATCGTCGGGTCGGCCGCCGAGACCGACGCCATCGCGAGCACGGTGCCCGACAGCGGCGATGTTGTGTTCGTCCCGGCGCTGACCGGTCTGGGCGCGCCGTACTGGGACCCGAAAGCCCGCGGCACGATCGTGGGCATCACCCGCGGGACCACCCGCGCCCACCTGATCCGCGCGACGCTCGAGGCGATCGCGTTCGAGGTCCGCGACGTGCTGGAGACGATGCCGGCCCTCTCCTCGCTGCGCGTCGACGGCGGGGCGGCGGCCAACGACCTGCTCTGCCAGCTCCAGGCCGACCAGCTCGGCGTCACCGTGACCCGCCCGAAGCAGGTCGAGACGACCGGCCTCGGCGCGGCGTTCCTCGCCGGTCTCGGGACGGGCGTGTGGTCCTCCACCGACGACCTGCGCGCCACCTGGTCGGTCGACCGGGAGTTCGCGCCCGCCGCCTCGCGCGACGCCGCCGATGCGGCGTACTCCCGGTGGCGCGACGCCGTGGAGCGGTCGCGCGGGTGGGCGCAGGCCTAGCGGGTCCTAGCGCGGCGCCTCGCCCTGCAGCCGGTCGACCTCGGCCTGGGCATCGGCGAGCTGGTCGGCCGCGACGTCGCGCGTCTCCTCCGCCTCCGCGAGCTCGTCGTCGACCTCCTCGGCCCGTTCCTCGAGGTCCGCCACCCGGCGACGCGCCTCCTCGAGCTCCGCGGCGACCTGGAGCGCACGGGCCTCCAGCGCCTTGACCTCCGCCTGCGCCTCCTCGTGCTCCTCGCGGACCTCGTCGAGAGCGGCGCGTGCCTCCTCCAGCGCCTTCTCCCAGCGTGCCTGCTCGGCCTCCCCCGGATCCGGATCGGGTACGACGCGCAGCTCCCGTGACACCGGCGCGGCCGCGAACCCGAGCGCCTCCGGCACCGCGACCGCCGCGGCCGCGTCGACCGCATCGACCCCGGTCGCGGCGAGCGGTGCGACGAGCAGCCCGCTTCGGACCGCCGCGGCGGCGCCGGGGTCGAGCATCGCCGCCGTCAGCGTGGCCTCCACCTGGTCGGCCACGGAGTCGGTCACCCTCACGCCACGCTCGCGAGCGACCGCCCGGGCCCGCGCAGTCACGGCGGCCGTCAGCTGGCGTCGCTGCTTGGTCAGCTCGCGCAGCTGCGCGGCGTCCATCCCGGCGGCCGCGGAGCGGAGGGCCTCACCGACCGCGAGCACCTGCTCGACCTGCTCGGTCTCGTGGCGCACGAGCAGGTTGACGACCCAGGCCGCCAGCGACGGCTTGCGCAGTGCCTTGACCGCGGCCTTGACCGCCGGGTCGTCGAGCTCCTTGACGCGGGCGTCGCGCGCCGGCGTGAACGCGGCCAGGGGCAGCGCGTAGAGCTCGTCGGCGATCGGCAGCAGGTCAGCCACGGACGAGCCAGTCCTCGTGGGCGACCAGCATCCGCCGGTGCAGGAGGCGCAACGCGTCCTCGTCGACACCGGCCAGCGAGACGCCGAGGCCGGCGATCACGCGTCGCCAGTCGTCGTAGGCACGGAGGTCGCGGGCGAAGGCGCCCTCGCCGGCGCGCAGGTGCCGGATGCCGCGCAGGGTCTCGGCTCCACGCTCGTCGCGGCGCTGCACGACGAGGAGTCGCGTGAAGGCGCCGTCGGGCGGGGTCGAGAGCCGTGCGTGGTTGGCGTCGACGTCCGCCTGCGACACACCCACAGGCCCGACGAGGCTGCCCAGGAAGCTGTTGGACGGGTCGTGGTGGAAGGTCCAGCCGCGCTCGGAGAGCCGCGCGATGCGGTAGACGAACGTCCCCTGTCGGTGCACCCCCGCGACAAGGGGCAGCGGATCGCGGAACCCATCGCCGTAGCCGAGGTCGGGCCACCAGCGCCCACCCGGGTTCTCCGGTGTCGGAAGGCCGCTGACGACGAGCACGAGGTGGTCGAGCTCGCCTGAGGAGCCCACCTCCTGGAGCATCGATGCCGGGTGCCGCTCGACGGTGAAGCCCAGCTCGCGCAGCACCAGCTCGACGGCGCCGTTGTGGTGGAAGCAGTAGCCGGCGTTCCCGCCGTCGGCGATCCGCGCCAGCGTCTCGGCCGGGTCGGCCGAGGTCGGGGCACCCAGCATGATGGCCAGGTTCTCGTAGGGCACCGCGTCGAGGTGGCGACGGTGCAGGTCGACGAGCGTCGCCGCGCTGGGCTCGGGGCGACGCTCGACGCCCAGCCGGGCCAGGTAGCCGTCGACGCTCATCGCACGTACCTCCCGCGCCGGTGGAGGAGCGGCTCGTCCTCCTCGCCCACCACGATTTCCTCGAGGACCACCGTGACGAGCTCGGACCATCCCACCGACGTGGCCGACTCCAGCGCGACACCCGCCCAGGTGGTGGCGTCGGCGAGCCGCGGCCCCCACGCGGTCTCCTCGAAGTCCCCCATCCGGAAGGGGCCGCCCGGGGCCGGCGCGGTCCCGGCGAACGCGTCGGCGAGATCACGGTGCCGCCACGACAGCAGCTGTACGACGGCCCGGCCCGTCTCGCTCAACGTCTCGGCCAGGTCGCTGTCGGGGTCGAGCAGCGCCAGCAGGCGGGCCGGATCGCCGTTGGCGACCATGAGCGACGACACGGTCAGGCCGGCGCCCTCCCCGGCACGGGACGACGTCCAGAGCGTCACCGTCCCGCCGAGCCGCCCCCGCAGCCGGCGTACCGGGTCGTCCGGCGTCGGGAACGGGTGCGACTGGTGGATGGTCAAGCGGCCGGCTTGTCGTGCGCCTCGGGCGCCTGCTGCTTGGCGAGCTCCTTGGCGCGGCTGGCGTACATGTCGACGTACTCCTGGCCGGAGAGCTTCATGATCTCGTACATGATCTCGTCGGTGATCGAGCGCAGGATGTAGCGGTCGTTCTCCAGGCCGTCGTAGCGGGAGAAGTCGAGCGGCTTGCCGAATCGCACGGTCGGCTGGGCGAAGCGGCCGAAGGCCTTGCCCGGAGGGGCCACCTCGTCGGTCTTCAGCACAGCGACGGGGATGACCGGCGCCTTGGTGATGAGTGCGAGCCGGGCGACGCCGGTCTTGCCGCGGTAGAGCCGGCCGTCGTGCGAACGGGTGCCCTCGGGGTAGATGCCGAACAGCTCCCCCTCGTCGAGCACCTTGCGCGCGGCGAGCAGCGCCCCCTCGGCCGCATCGGCGCCGGAGCGGTCGATCGGCACGTTGCCGGTGCCGGAGAAGAACGTCTTCTTGAACCAGCCCTTCACGCCGGGCTCGGTGAAGTACTCCGCCTTCGCGACGAAGCGCACCATCCGGGGCAGGCCGAGCGGCATGAACAGCCAGTCGGCGTAGGACAGATGGTTGCCCGCCAGGATCGCGGGGCCCTCCGCGGGGACGTTCTCGGCGCCCTCCACGCGCGGTCGGAAGACGAGCTTCAGCCATGGGCCGATGGCCACCCATTTGAGCACCGAGTAGAACACCCTCACGAACACAGCCGAATCCTTGCAGAATGCACCTGTGACGACTACCCCGCCCGTGCTCGCCGGCGCCGAGCCCCTCTCCCTTCCTGCCCGTCCCGAGCTGACCGGCGGCCGCCGGATCGGCGTCCTGCTCACCCACGGCTTCACCGGCTCGCCCGGCTCCATGCGGGCCTGGGGCGAGCACCTCGCCGAGCTGGGGTACGCCGTCGAGGTGCCGCGACTCCCCGGGCACGGGACCGACTGGCGCGACCTGAACACCCGGTCGTGGGCCGACTGGTACGGCGAGGTGGAGCGCGTCTTCGAGCAGCTCGCCGCGGAGAACGACGCCGTCGTCGTCGCCGGACTGTCCATGGGCGGCGCGCTGTCGCTGCGGCTCGCCGCCGACCACGCCGATCAGGTCAGCGGCGTCGTGGTGGTCAACCCGATCGTGGCGACCAAGCGGTTCGACGTGAAGCTGCTGCCCGTGCTCAAGCACGTCGTGCCCGCACTGAAGGGCATCGGCAGCGACATCAAGAAGGCCGACGCCGTCGAGCAGTCCTACCTGCACACACCCCTCAAGGCCATCCACACGCTGTTCCAGGCGCTGAAGCTGCTCGTCCCGGACCTGGCCAAGGTCACCGCGCCGCTGCTCTATCTCCGCTCGACCGAGGACCACGTCGTCGACGAGGTGTCCGAGCCGATCATCCTGCGTCAGATCGGCTCGACGGACGTCACCGTCATCAGGCTCGAGAACAGCTACCACGTGGCGACGCTCGACAACGACGCGCAGCGGATCTTCGACGAGTCGGCCGCGTTCGTCGCGAGGGTGACCGCGGACTAGGCTCGGCGGCGTGCCGCAGACGGAGGAACCCAACGACCCGGACCTGGCGGCCTGGCGCGAGATCGTTGAGAACTACGGCGACCGGGCGGAGCTGCCGCCGGACGCCGCAGCGGTCGAGCCCGCGACCGAGTCGGGACCGGCGTACTCGATCCGGTTCGGGGAGTTCGGCGACGACGTCGACGAGGCCTTCGAGGCGCCGTCCGACCCGGTCGACGACGGCTTCGTGCCGCCGGAGCCTGAGCCGATCCATCTCGGCCCCGCGCGGACCGCGGCGTGGTCCGGTGTCCTCGGCGCGCCCGTGCTCGCGCTCATCGCGACCGTCGTGGTGACCGCGACGAACATGTCGGTCCCCCACTGGTTCGGGTGGCTGCTGGTCGCGGCCTTCCTCGGCGGCTTCGGCTACCTGGTCGTCACGATGCCGAAGGACCGCGACGACCCTTGGGACGACGGCGCGAGGCTGTAGCAGCGGTCTCGGGCGTCACCAGGTCGCGGAAGCGCTGCAGCCGCTCCCGGCGCCGTGCCCGCCTGACGAGCTCGCCGCGCCGGCGTCGGAACATCGGCCGGACGGCCTCGGCGCGGGCCAGGTCGGCGGCGCCGACGATGCCGGCCTCCGGGCCGAACCGAGCCTGCTGCAGGGTCGGGATCTCGCGGTGCCCGGCACCCACCAGCGACTCGGCGAGCGCCACCCTCGCCGGCTCGAGAAGCAGGTCTCCGGCTGCGGAGACCCCACCACCGACGACGACGAGCTCGGGGTCGAAGGCCGCGATCAGGTTCGCGGCTCCGACACCCAGCCAGCCACCGACGGAGGCGAAGGCCTCGAGCGCGACCGGGTCACCGAGCCGGGCGGCGTCGGTGACCATCGGACCGGTCAGGGCGGCGGGGTCCCCGCCGCACGCGTCGTCGAGCAGCGTCTGACGGCCGTCCAGGCGGGCCCGCGCGAAGCGGACCAGGGCGTTGCCGCTGCAGTACTGCTCCCAGCAGCCCGTGCCGCCGCACTCGCACGCCTGGCCGTTGGGGACGACCTGCATGTGGCCGAACTCGCCGGCCATGCCGTTGTGGCCGCGCAGCAGCGTCCGGCCGAGCACGAGGCTGCCGCCGATACCGGTGCCGAGGGTGATCATGACGACGTCGGTGTAGCCACGGGCCGCCCCGAAGGCGTACTCGGCGCGGGCCGCGCAGTTGGCGTCGTTGTCGAGCGCGACGGGCACGCCCCAGCGCGTTTCCAGCCGGGCACGGGTCGGGTCCATCCGCCACGGCAGGTGCGGCGCGAACATGACCCGCTCTCCGGCGGCGTCGACGAACCCGGCCGCCGCGAGGCCGACGCCGTCGATCCGCCGTCCGTCGGCGACCTCCTGCACGGCCTCGGTCAGCGCGTCCTCGACGAGGGTGACGTCGACGAGCCGGCCGGGGGTCGAGCGCCGCGCCGTCCGCCCGACGGTGCCGTCGGGCAGCACCTCACCGGCGAGCACCTTCGTGCCGCCGATGTCGACGCCGATGTAGAGCGTCACGCTGTCGCGCAGTCCGCTCGACTCACCGGCGGGCCAGGTCGGCGGCGCCGATGAGGCCGGCCCGGTCTCCGAGCGTGGCCTTCCGGATCACCAGCTCGGGGCGGTGACCCCGGCCGGTCAGCTGGCTCAGGAAGCCCTCGCGGGCCGGCTCGAGCAGCAGCTCGTCGGCCTCGGAGACCCCTCCGCCGATCGCGACGGTCGCCGGGTCGAGCACGGCGGTGAGGGACGCGATGCCCTCGCCCAGCCACCGCCCGAGCTCACCGAGCAGCGCGATCGCCACGGAGTCGCCCTCGCGGGCCGCGGCCGTCACGAGTGGACCGTTGATCGACTCCACGGAGCCGCCCGCACGCTTGAGCAGGTCGTCGGCGCGCCCGGCCTCGGCCGCCTCGCGGGCCATCCGGACGAGCGCGTTGCCGCTGGCGTACATCTCGAAGCAGCCGAGGTTGCCGCAGCCGCACAGGATGCCGCCCGGCACGACCCGCATGTGGCCGATCTCGGCACCGATCCCGAAGGCGCCGCGGTAGAGCGCGCCGTCGAGCACCAGTCCGCCACCGACCCCGGTCCCGACGGTGATCAGCAGGAAGTCGTCGATGTCGGCCCCGGCGCCGTACGTGAACTCGCCCCAGGCGGCGGCGTTGGCGTCGTTCTCGATGACGACGGCCTTGCCGGTGCGGTCCTCGAGGTGGGCGCGCAGGTCGACGTCTCGCCACGCGATGTTGGGAGCGAAGAGGACCGTGCTGCGCGCCTTGTCGATGTAGCCGGCCGCGCCGACGCCGACGTGCGCGAAGTCGTGCCGCTTCGCGAGGTCGTCCACCAGACCCGCGACGGCGGTCGTGATGGCGTCGACGTCGGTCGCCGGGGACTCGACCCGGGCCTCCTCGACGATCGTGCCCTCGTCGTCGACGACGCCGGCCAGGATCTTGGTCCCGCCGACGTCCACTCCACAGGCCAGACTCACTGCCCCTCCTCCGGTTGCTCTGTCTCCGGTCGCTCCGACTCCGGCCAGTCTCCGCCGTTGTCGAGATCGATGTTCTCGACCTCCGCCGACCTGTCGCTCGCGGGGGCGGACGACGCCGCAACGGCAGCGAGCACGCCGGCCGCGGCCTGCATCAGCGAGGCCGCGGCGCTCGCCAGGTGCGTCTTGATCTCGGGGCTCGCCTCGCGGAAGACGTGGACGGTGCGGCAGATGGGGCAGTACGTGCACTCCGCCGCGCCGGTCGCGAGGTGGGTGTCGAGGTTCTGGCCCAGGTCGCTGGCCCAGCCCGAGAGCGCGCCGAACAGCTTCGCCGCCTCCTCGGCCGCCGACCCGATCCGGTCCTGCCCGCCGGCAGGGTCCTGGTCCGAACCCGTCACTGCCTCTTCCGTCCCTTCGATCCGTCGGCCCGATCACCGGCTTCTTCGCCGGACTCTCCGCCCGAGCGTGCTGATCCTTCCACGAAGCGCACCTGCAGCTCACCGGCCTCCACCCTCGCGCCCGCGATCCTGAGCCGGGCGATGCCCTGCGGCAGGGTCATCAGGCGGCGGTAGGAGCCGACGGTGACGACGAGGTCGTCGCCGTTGCGGGCCAGGTGGACCTGGTCCTTCGTGGCACCGGGCAGCGCGAGATGGGCGACCGCGCCGGTCGCGTTGCGGGTCACGCGGAACGGGCCGTCGCCCGTCGGCGGGGCGAGTGGGTCGGCCGGCTGACCGGCGTACACCTCGCGCGCCAGCACCTCGAGAGCCTGTACGCCGACCGGCTCGCGCGGCCGGTAGGTCGAGCGCCACAGCGGCAGCCCGGGGAACGACGCGTCCACGTCGACCAGCACCTCGTCCTGGGCGACCACCCAGCCGGCCCGCCAGTCGTCCGCCCCGTCGGCAGGGAAGACCCGGTTGGCGACGACGCCGTCGACGCGGTAGCCGTAGAGCGACAGCATCGTGTAGGAGCGCCTGGCCTCAGCCACCACGACGGTCTCGGGGGTCAGCACCAGGCGGACGCTCGCCGTCGGACCGGTCAGGAGGTCGCGCACCTCGAGCAGCTCGTCGTGCAGCCGCTGCAGCGCGTCGAAGACCGTCTCGCCCGGCATCGGGACGCCGGCGGCACGGGTGAGGACCGGCTTGAGCGCCTTGACGAGGCGGCGCTGCATCGGGAACACGCGGGCCATGTACCAGCCGAGCGCCTCCGGCAGTGCCAGCAGCCGGAGCGTCTCGGCCGTGGGAGCGCAGTCGACGACGATGACGTCCCACTCACCCGAGCGGGCACGCAGCCGCAGCTCGAGCAGGGCGAGCACCTCCTCGGCCCCGGGGATCACGGTCAGCTCCTCGGCCGCGACCGGGTCCATGCCGGCGACGTCGAGCACCGACAGGAGGTAGCGCTGGATGTCGGCCCAGGACTGCTCGAACCGGAGCTGGGCGTCGACCTGCTCGACGTACAGGTTCGGGGCGACGAGCGTCGGCTCCGCGCCGACCGGCGTGCCGAACGCGTCGGAGAGCGAGTGCGCGGCGTCGGTCGAGAGGACCAGCGTCCGCTTGCCGGAAGCGGCGGCCAGCGCGGCGGTCGACGCCGCCAGCGTCGACTTGCCGACGCCGCCCTTGCCGGTGAAGAGGATGACCCTCAAGACACCGACTCGACGCGCGTCTTCAGCCCCCGCAGCGCCGTCTCGATGAGGATCTTCTCGCCGCGGCGCTTGAGCATGCCGATGAGCGGGATCGTGAGGTCGAGGGCCAGCCGGTAGGTGACCTCGGTGCGCCCGCCGAGGTCGCGCAGGACGTAGGCGCCGTCCAGCGCCCGCAGCATGTTGCCGCGCGTCAGGGTCCAGGTGACCTGCTGGTCGCCGTCCCACGTGTACGCGAGGGTGTAGTTGTCCTTGATCGGCGCCACGTCCAGCACGAAGTGCACCTCGCTGGCCCGGCCGTCGGCGCCGGTCGACTCGACGTCGGCCACCTTCACGCCCTTGGCCCACGAGGGGTACGCGGCGAAGTCCGCGATCACGGCCATGACCGCCGCCGGCGGGGCGTCGACGACGATCGAGGAGGTGGTCTGTTCAGCCATGTGATGGAGTCCCAGCAGTCTCGGCGGGCGGGTCGCCAGGTGCGGCTGGCGTGCCCGGCGAGCGTACCGGATGCCACGGCCCGGCCCGGCGGCGGTAATCTGCTGGGCGATTACCTCCAAGTAACCCCGACAGGGAGGCCCCTGGTGCGCGAGTTCTCCACGCCGTTGACGATCGACCTGCCGGACGTCGGCAACCTCACCGACGACGTCGTCGTCAACGCCCGGGAGGCAGCGGACCTCGCCGTCTTCAGCCGTCGCGGCCGGACCGGCGCCTGGGAGGACGTGACGTCAGCCGAGTTCCTCGCCGAGGTCACCGCGGTCGCCAAGGGCCTGGTCGCTGCCGGCGTCGAGCGGGGCGATCGGGTCGCCCTGTTCTCCAAGACCCGCTACGAGTGGACCCTGCTCGACTACGCGATCTGGTTCGCCGGCGCCGTGACGGTGCCGATCTACGAGACCTCCTCCGTCGAGCAGGTCCGCTGGATCCTCGCCGACTCCGGCGCCAAGGCGGTCGTCGCGGAGGGCCCGGAGCACGTCGCACGGATCGCCGAGATCCGTGGCGACCTGACAGAGCTCAACCAGGTGTGGTCCTTCGCGGACAACGGCGTCGACGTGCTCACGCGCCTGGGCGCGGACGTCCCCGACGACGAGGTCGAGAAGCGGCGTACGTCGGTCACGCCGGCCGACACCGCCACCCTCATCTACACCTCGGGCACCACCGGGCGCCCCAAGGGCTGCGTGCTCACCCACGGGAACTTCATGTTCGAGCTGGGTGTCGCGGTGCACGAGCTCGACGAGCTCTTCCAGACCGAGGGCCGCAGCACGCTGCTCTTCCTGCCGCTCGCGCACGTGTTCGCCCGGATCATCCAGATCGGCTGCGTGAAGTCCCGCACCAGGCTCGGCCACTCCCCCGACATCAAGAACCTCCTCGACGACCTCGGCGAGTTCAAGCCGACGTTCATCCTGGCCGTGCCGAGGGTCTTCGAGAAGGTCTTCAACACCGCCTCGCAGAAGGCGGCCGCCGACGGGCGCGGCAAGATCTTCGACAAGGCCACGGAGGTGTCGATCGCGTACTCCCGGGCCAGCGAGAAGGGCCGGGTGCCGCTGGTGCTGCGCCTGCAGCACGCGGTCTTCGCGCGCCTCGTCTACAGCAAGCTCCTCGCCGCGCTCGGCGGCAACTGCCTGTACGCCGTCTCCGGCGGCGCACCGCTCGGCGAGCGGCTCGGCCACTTCTACCGTGGCCTCGGGCTGACCGTGCTCGAGGGCTACGGCCTGACCGAGACGACCGCGGCGCTGACCGTGAACATGCCCGAGGCGATCAAGATCGGCACCGTCGGCCGGCCACTCGAGGGCACCACGGTCCGGGTCGCCGACGACGGCGAGCTGCTCTTCAAGGGCGGCCAGATCTTCCACAGCTACTGGAAGAACCCGCAGGCCACCGCCGAGGCCACGACCGACGGCTGGTTCCACACCGGCGATCTCGGTGAGGTCGACGACGAGGGCTTCGTGCGGATCACCGGACGGAAGAAGGAGATCCTGGTGACCGCCGGCGGCAAGAACGTCGCGCCGGCCGTCCTGGAGGACCGGCTGCGCGCGCACGCGCTCGTCGACCAGTGCATCGTCGTCGGCGACGGGCAGCCGTTCATCGCCGCCCTCATCACGCTCGACTCCGAGTCGCTGCCGGCGTGGGCCGCGGCGCACGGCAAACCGGTCGACCTGGCCGTCCTCATCGACGACCCGGAGCTCGTCGCCGAGATCCAGGTGGCGGTCGACGACGCCAACAAGGCGGTCTCGAAGGCGGAGGCGATCCGCAAGTTCGCGATCCTGCCGGACGTGTGGACCGAGGAGAGCGGCCAGCTGACGCCGAGCCTCAAGCTCAAGCGCAACGTCGTGATGAAGGAGTTCCGCGACCAGGTCGAGGCGCTCTACGAGGCCTGACGGGCCTCAAAAGCGTCTCACATCGTGGACGCCGAGCGGGTGGTTTCCCGACCCCGGACGGACTACCCGCACCACCCGTTCGGGCCATGCCGGACGAGGACTCCACGCTGCCCTACGTGGGACCGCCCGGGCAGGCGCCGCTCGTCGCACGAGCCGTCGATCCGGGGTCCACGACTTTGACGTCCGTTCCGCCACATCCGCACCACCGAGTCCCTACAGTTCTCGCCAGTGCGGGGCCGAGCTCGGATGGACCCCTGAGTCGAAAGGTCGTCGATGGAGCGACGCAGAATCCTCGTGGTCGCCGCAGCACTCGTAGCAGCGCTCGGCGCGGTCCTGGTGTTCCTCTACGTGCGTGGCGCTGACACGCGGGCCGAGGATCAGTTCCAGACCACCGACGTCCTCGTCGCCACGCAGCCGATCCAGGCCGGCGAGACGATCGAGGCCGCGTCCAGCGCGGGCAAGATCATCAAGAAGGCCGTCACCAACAACTCGCTGCTGCCCGACCACCAGGTCGACCTGGCGGCGCTGTCGGGCAAGGTCGCGCTCACCACGATCTACCCGGGCGAGCAGATCATCTCGTCCAAGTTCGGCACGTCCGTGGCGCCGGTCTCGACGCTGCAGATCCCCGACGACAAGATCGCCATCTCCGTCAACCTGACCGACCCGGCCCGTGTCGCCGGCTTCGTGAACCCGGGCTCGACGGTCGCGATCTTCCTCAACGGCACCGACTCCAAGGCCGGCAAGCCGTTCACCGAGCTCCTGCTGCCGCAGGTGACCGTGATCGGCGTCGGCTCGACCACGCCCGTGTCGACCACCACCACCGACCAGACGGGCGCCCAGACCACCGAGCAGCTGCCCCGCACCCTCCTGACGCTGGCGGTCAGCCAGCAGGACGCGCAGAAGATCCTCTTCAGCCAGGGCAACGGCGAGCTCGCCTTCGGCCTCCTCCCGGCCAGCGGCAAGGCGACGGTCAAGGCCGGCGTCCGGACCGACTTCGACAACCTCTTCGGGTGATCCCATGCCGGTCATCGTCGATCACGACCAGGATGTAGTCGCGACCCTGCTGCGCTCGCTCCCCGCGGGCTCGCAGGGTGTCGCGAGCATGGACCGGGTGCGCGCCTGGCTCGCCCAGCACCACGACGAGTACGTCGTCGTGGTCGGTCCCACCGTGGCCGTGTCCGAGGCGCTCGCACTGTGCGACTACCTGCGCACGATCCGACCCACGGTCAGCGTCGTCCTCATCCGCGACGAGCTGACCACCGAGGTGCTCACCGCCGCGATGCAGGCCGGTGCGCGTGACGTCCTCCAGGCGGGGTCGCTGGAGGCGGTCTCGGCCGCCGTGACGCGCGCCTACCAGCTGTTCATCGCGCTGCGCGGCCCCGGCGGCGCCAGCCACAGCGGCAAGGTGATCACGGTCTGGTCGCCGAAGGGTGGCGTCGGCAAGACGACCATGTCGGTCAACCTCGGCCTCGCGCTCACCGAGGGTGGTGCGCGCCGGGTCTGCCTCGTCGACCTCGACCTCGCCTTCGGCGACGTCGCCATCACGATGCAGCTCTTCCCGACGCACTCGATCGAGCACGCGATCGGCTCGGAGAGCTCCATCGACGCCGAGCTGCTCAACGGGCTGCTCACCCGCCACCAGGACTCGATGATGATCCTCGCGGCGCCGTCGCACCCCGACGTACGCGACCGGGTCTCCCCCACCCTCGTGTCGCAGGTGCTGCGCACCCTCAAGGAGTCGTTCGACTTCGTGGTGGTCGACACGCCTCCTGCCTTCGACGAGCAGACGCTGACGGCGCTCGACGAGACCGACGAGATCGTCATCATCGCGACGCTGGACGTGCCGACGTTGAAGAACGTCAAGGTCGGGCTCGAGACGCTCGACATGCTCAACATCGCCCAGGAGCGCCGGCACCTCCTGCTCAACCGTGCCGACGACGAGGTGGGCATCAGCCCCGACCGCGTCGAGGGCATCCTCGGCATGCGTCCCGAGACCCTGGTCGCCACCTCGCTCGAGGTCGCCGCGTCGACCAACGCGGGCAGCCCGATCGTGGTGAAGAACCCCTATCACCCGACCAGCACGGCGATCATCGCGCTCGCCTCGCAGCTGGCCGGCGAGGACATCGCCACACCGGTGACGGCGGGCGCCGAGCAGCCCGCCGCCGAGCAACAGTCGAAGCGTCGTCTGAGGAGGCGTCGATGAGTCTCGCCGATCGCATCGCTGCGGCACGCCGCACGGGTGCTCCCGAGCCGGCCGCGGCCGGTGAGGGACCCGAGCACGTCGTCGAGCAGGGGCTCGCCCCCGACGCGTCGGTCGACACGCCCGCCGGCAAGCGCCGCGCCGAGGTGCCCGCCGAGCCGGAAGCCCTCGAACCGCTCGAGCCCGTCCCCGCGGCGCCCGCCCCTGCGCCCGCGCCGTCACCGGCCGCGGACTCGCGCAGGCTTCTCGCGACCGGCCAGCAGGCGGACCGGTTCGAGGTCATCAAGAGCAGCGTCCACACCGAGCTGCTCAAGCAGCTCGGTCCGCAGCTCTACGAGTCGGACCTCGACGCCAAGGAGCTCGACCAGGCCGTCCGCAGCGTGCTGCAGGACGTGATGTCGTCGCAGGAGCGCCCGCTGTCGAACAGCGATCGCCAGCGCGTCATGCAGGAGATCAGCGACGACATCATGGGCAACGGGCCGATCGAGCCCTACCTGCGGGACCCCGAGGTCTCCGAGGTCATGGTCAACGGTCATGCCGACATCTGGCTGGAGCGCTCCGGCAAGCTGATCAAGGCCGACGGCCAGTTCGCCGACGAGGCCCACCTGCGCCGGACGATCGACAAGATCGTGTCCCGCATCGGTCGTCGCGTCGACGAGTCCAGCCCGATGGTCGACGCCCGCCTCCCCGACGGCAGCCGTGTCAACGCGATCGTCCCGCCGTTGGCGATCGACGGCTCGGCGCTGACGATCCGGAAGTTCTCCGCCGACCCGCTGACCGCCGACGACCTGGTCCGGTTCGGATCGTTGACGCCGGCGTCGCGCCAGTTCATCGACGCCTGCGTGCGCGGCCGTCTGAACGTGATCGTGTCCGGCTCGACGGGCGCCGGCAAGACGACGACGCTCAACGTGCTGTCGTCGTTCATCCCGTACGACGAGCGCATCGTCACGATCGAGGACGCCGCCGAGCTCCAGCTCAAGCAGGACCACGTCGTCCGGCTCGAGTCCCGCCCCTCGAACATCGAGGGCAAGGGCGCCGTCACCATCCGCGACCTGGTCAAGAACAGCCTCCGCATGCGCCCCGACCGCATCATCGTCGGTGAGGTCCGAGACGCCTCCGCGCTCGACATGCTCCAGGCGATGAACACCGGCCACGACGGCTCGATCTGTACGTTGCACTCCAACGGACCCCGCGACACGCTCGCCCGCATGGAGACGATGGTGCTGATGGCCGGCATGGACCTGCCGGTGCGCGCGATCCGCGAGCAGGTGGCCTCCGCGGTCGACCTGATCGTGCACCAGACGCGCTTCAAGGACGGCACACGCAAGATCACCCACCTCACCGAGGTGGAGCGGATGGAGGGCGACGTCATCACACTGCAGGACATCTTCGCCTACGACAACGCCGCCGGCTGGGACGCCGACGGCCGCGCTCTGGGCAGGCTCAAGCCGACCGGGCTGCGGCCGAAGTTCCTCGAGAAGATGGCGAACGCCAACGTGTCGGTGGACCCCATGATCTTCGTGCCGGACCGGGGATGATGAAGCGGCTGCTCGCCGTCGTCGTGGCGGCCCTCGGAACGCTTGCACTCGCGCAGCCCACGGCGCGGGCCGCCGGCGGCGACAGCGCGATCACCCACATGCAGCAGACCGCTGACGGTCTGCAGCTGCTCGTCTCGGTGCCCGAGGGCGCCGACGTGAAGCTGGGCGACGTCGCGGTGACCGTCGACGGCACGACGGTGGACGCCACGGCGGCCGCGGTCGGGACGTCGGCCGCTGTTCGGCGTACGACCGTGCTCGCGATCGACACGAGCAACTCCATGAAGGGCGCCAAGTTCAGCGCCGCCAAGGCGGCCGCCCTGCAGTTCCTCGCCTCGGTCCCCGACGACGTGTACGTCGGCGTCGTGACATTCGACGGCAAGGTCGCGACCGACCTGAAGCCCACCCGCGACCGCGCCGCGGCGACGGGCGTCGTGAACGGCCTGACGCTGAGCGCCGGCACGCACCTGTACGACGGCGTGGTCGCCGCCGTACAGGCGTCCGGCTCCGACGGCCAGCGCTCCCTGCTCGTCCTCTCGGACGGCGCCGACGAGAGCACGACACCGCTCGGCTCGGCCACCTCGGCGATCTCCGACGCCGGCGCGCTCGTCGATGTCGTCGCGGTCGACCAGGCCGCGAGCGACTCGGCCCTCACATCGCTCGCCGACGCGGGCCACGGCAAGGTGCTCCCGGCCGACCCCACCGCCCTCGCGACGACCTTCACCGGAGAGGCGCAGGCCCTGGCCCGCCAGGTCCTCGTGACCGCGCAGGTGCCGTCGAGCGTCGCCGCGACCGAGGCCACCGTCAAGGTCAGCTTCGGCGCCGTCACGGCCAGTGCCTTCGGCAAGGTCCGAGCCGCGCAGGCTCCGACTCCGGCGGTCGCCTCGGCGCCGGCCGGGTTCGTGCTGCCGGACTGGGGCATGTACGGCGGCGTCGCCGCCCTCGGGCTCGGCCTCATGGTGCTGCTCGTCCTGCTCGTCCCGCGGCCGGTCGCGCCGCTCTCGGCGGAGCAGCGGGTCGTCTCCTACACGGCGACGGGTCGCAACGCCCCCAAGCGTCGCGGCCACCGGGCGGAGTCCGAGGAGGTGCTCGCCGGGGCGAAGACCGCCGCCGCTGACCTGCTCAAGCGCAACGCCGGCCTCGAGGCGCGCATCGCCGCCCGGCTCGACGCGGCAGGCAGCGAGCTCAAGCCTGCCGAGTGGCTGCTGCTGCACACCGCCATCACGGTCGTGGCCACGCTGTTCGGGCTGCTGCTCGGCCGCGGCAACCTCGTGATCGGGATCGTCTTCCTCGCACTCGGGGTCGTCGGGCCCTGGATCTACCTCGGCATGCGGCGCAACCGGCGTCGCAAGGCGTTCAACCGGGGCCTGCCGGACACCCTGCAGCTGATCTCGGGGTCGCTCGCCGCGGGCCTCTCGCTCCAGCAGGCGCTGGACACGGTCGTCAACGACGGCGTCGAGCCCATCGCGGGCGAGTTCCGCCGGGTCCTCGTCGAGACCCGGCTCGGCGTCGCCCTCGAGGAGGCGCTGGTGGGTGTCGCGGCCCGCTTCGAGAGCAAGGACTTCGGCTGGGTCGTGATGGCGATCCGCATCCAGCGTCAGGTCGGCGGCAACCTGGCCGAGCTGCTCGACACGGTCGCCGCCACCATGCGCGAGCGCGAGTACCTGCGTCGCCAGGTGAGCGCTCTCGCTGCGGAGGGCAAGCTGTCCGCGATCGTCCTCGGCCTGCTGCCCCCGCTGTTCATGCTGTACCTGACGCTGACCAACTGGACCTACGTCTCGCCGCTGTTCACCGACATCCGGGGCCTCGTCATGTTGGCCGGTGGCACACTGTGGCTGGGGGTCGGCGTGTTCTGGATGAGTCGTCTCGTTAAGGTCGAGGTCTGACATGGTGCTCCTCTTCGTCCTCGGGCTGCTGCTGCTCGCCGTCGCCATCACGCTGCTGGCGATGGGGCTGCGTCCAGCAGAGGAGGCCCGCGGCATCAACCGCTCGCTCGCGGTGCTGCAGGCGATGACCGATGCGCCGCGCGAGCTGTCCGCCGAGCTCGAGAAGCCGTTCGCAGATCGTGTCCTCCAGCCGCTGCAGGCTCGCGCGCTCAAGGTCGGTCGCCGCATCACCGGCGCCGACTCGGCAGAGCGGCTCCGCCGCAAGCTCGACCTCGCCGGCAACCCGGCTGGCTGGACCGTCGACCGGATCACCGCCGGCAAGGTGATGGGGGCCGGGCTCGGTCTCCTGATCGGCCTCGCCGTCGGTCTGGTCCTCGCGGACGCTCTCACTACGCGGCTGATCTTCGGCGCTGCGGGCCTGGTCATCGGGTTCTTCGGCCCCAACCTCTACCTCTACCAGCTCGCCTACGACCGGGCGAACAAGCTGCAGCGCGAGCTGCCGGACGCGATCGACCTGATGACCATCAGCGTCGAGTCGGGCCTCGGCTTCGACGCCGCCGTGCAGCAGGTGGCCCAGAACACCGAAGGACCGCTCGCGGACGAGTTCGCTCGGATGATCCGCGAGATGCAGCTCGGCATGGGCCGTGGCGAGGCGCTGCGATCCCTCGGCGAGCGCGCCAACGTCGACGACCTGCGCTCCTTCGTCTCGGCGATGGTGCAGGCCGACTCCTTCGGCATCCCGATCGCCCAGGTGCTGCGCGTGCAGTCGGGCGAGATGCGGGTCAAGCGCCGGCAGCGGGCCGAGGAGAAGGCCCAGCAGGTGCCGGTGAAGATCACCATCCCGCTGATCTTCTGCATCCTCCCGGCGCTGTTCGTCGCCGTCATGGGCCCCGCAGCCATCAACATCATGGACAACTTCGGCGGCTGATGACCGACGCTGACCGGCTCCCGTTCCGGGTCGCGGCGATCGCACGGATCATCGTGCTGATCGCCCTGACCGGGCCGGTTCTCTGGACCCGCGACGCGGCCGCGCTGCTCGCCCTGCTCGTCATCGGCGCCATCTGGGCGCTCGCGACGATCGTCGACCTGCGCGGCGTGCTGCCGATCGCGGTGCTCACCACCGCGGAGGCGCTGCTCGTCGGCGCGGTCTGCGGCATCGTCGTCGACACCTCGACCGCCGTCATCGGCGCCCTGTGCGTGCCACCGTTCACGGCGTCGGTCTTCCGCGGGCTGTGGGGCATGGCGACGTCCCTGTGCGCCGAGCTCGCGATGCTGGTCGTGTTCGCCTTCCTCATCGGCGGGACGCTCACGCCCGAGCAGGGGTCAGCCGCCTTCAGCTGGTCGGTGACGGGTCTGGGCCTCGGCCTCATCGGCACGTTCCTGCACGGCACCCTCGTCGAGCGGAGCGACCCCCTCGCGCCGTACCACTATGCCCAGAGCCTGTTGCGCCAGCTGATCGACATCTCGGAGGGCCTCGACAGCGGGCTGGACCCCGTCGCGCTGGGCGGCTCGATCCTGTCTGCCGTGCGCGACGAGGTGCCCACGGTCGCGATGACGCTGTACGTCGCCCGCGGGGACGCCCTGCTGCCGCTCGTCACCAAGTCGCTGGGCACCCCCGACGAGGTGCGCCAGTTCGAGGGCCTCGCCGCAGACTGCTGGCGCGAGTGTGCGCCGGTCCGACGTGACCGCGTCTTCGCCTTCCCGCTGCTGGCCGACTCGGGGGCGACCGGGGTCGTCGTCGCGGCGCTGCCCGAGGGCGCCGGCGTGCGGGCGATCGGTCTCGACGAGGCCGTACGCCGCCTGGCGGGCACCCTGAGGCCCAGTGCCGTGCACCTGGACACCGCGCTGCTCTTCGCGGCGTTCCGCGACGCAGCGAGCGCCGAGGAGCGCCGCCGGCTGGCGCGGGAGATGCACGACGGCGTGGCGCAGGACATCGCGTCGCTCGGCTACCTGGCCGACGCGCTCGCGGCCGTCGCGACCACCGATGCCCAGCACCAGCGGATCACGCTGCTGCGCGAGCGGGTCAGTGCGATCGTCGCCGAGATCCGCCGGTCGCTGGTCAACCTGCGCACCAGCATCGGGGAGAGCGAGAGCCTCGGCGCCGCCATCGCCTCGGTGGCGCGCAACCTCTCGGAGGTCTCGGGCGTGCCGATCCACGTGACGGCCGACGAGCTGACCGAGCGGCTCCGCCCGGAGGTCGAGGCGGAGCTGTTCAGGATCGCCCAGGAGGCGATGAACAACGCCGTCAAGCACGCGCATGCGGACTCGATCGACGTGCACTGCCAGGTGCGCGCACCGGCCGCCCGCATCACCGTCACCGACGACGGACGCGGCCTGCAGCCCGGGCGACGCGACTCGCACGGGTTGAAGATCATGCGCGAGCGGGCACTGTTGGTCAGCGGGCACCTCGAGCTGACCGACGCCCCTGGCGGTGGCCTCTGCGTGTCTGTCACCATCCGAGGCGACGGAGGACCTGAGGAGATCACAGTCGTGCAACCAGACTTCGACAACGGGACGAGGGTAAAGGCATGAGCACTGACATTCGGGAGTCTGGGATCAAGCTCCTCCTGGTGGACGACCACGAGCTCATCCGCGAGGGCCTCGCGGGCGTGATGGACCTCGAGGACGACATGACGGTCGTGGGCCAGGCGGGGACGGTGGCCGAGGCCCTGACGGCGTACGCCGACCTCTCCCCCGACGTCGTCATCGCCGATCTGCAGCTGCAGGACGGCACGGGGCTCGACATCGTGCGCAGCATCCGCAAGCGCAACGACAGGACCGGCCTCGTCGTGCTGACGATGCACTCGGGCGACGACCAGATCTTCGCCGCGATGGAGGCCGGCGCGTCCGGCTTCGTCGGCAAGGACGCGCCCTCGGGCGAGGTGGTCCGCGCAGCGCGGCACGCTGCGGTCTCACCGCGCTCCTTCGTGTGCGCGGGGCTCGCCCAGGCGATGATGCGGCGCGCCACCTCGGAGTCGACCCGGCTCTCGGACCGGGAGCACGAGGTGCTCCTGCTGCTCGCCGACGGCCTCGGTGCGGCACAGATCGGCCAGCAGCTCTACCTGTCGGAGTCGACCGCGAAGTCGCACATCGCGAAGATCTACCAGAAGCTCGGCGCGGCCAATCGTGCCCAAGCGTTGGTCACGGCCATGCGGATCGGGCTGCTCTCCAGTGTCCAGCCGGGTGGTCGCCCCGTCGGATGAGGTTGGGACCTCGTAGTCCGAAAGGGCTATCCAGGTCAGCACAGTCACCCGATTCGGCGCGACCTGCGCTTCCCTCACGATTGAGTCGTGGGGCAGGGGCTCCACGGACTTCCGGGAAACCTCGTCCGGAGCCCAGCCACGACCGACAATCTCAAGGGGAGACAAACATCATGGTCGACTACTTCCGCATTCTGCTCAACGCCCGCCTCGCCAAGATGGAGGAGCGCGGCGCCTCCGCCGTCGAGTACGGCCTGCTCATCGCCGGCATCGCTGCCGTCATCGTCGTCGCGGTCATGGCCCTCGGCCCGATCGTGAAGAACGCCTTCAGCTCCACCTGCGACGCCATCACCAGCGGCAGCACCGCCGTCACCGGCACCTGCAGCAGCTGATCATCTGACCAGCGTCGGTCGAGGCGCCATGGCGGCGCAGCCGTCATGGCGCCTCGAATCGTTTTCCAGGGAGGAGATCGGCGTGTTCCATCGCCTGCAATCGCGCGAGCGGGGTGCATCAGCCGTGGAGTACGGCCTGCTCATCGCCGGCATCGCCGCCATGGTCGCCGTGGCTGTCTACAGCTTCGGCCACCTGATGGGCGACAAGATGGGTCATGACTGCGGATCCGTCGGTGGCGCGATCCAGAGTCGGGTCAACGGGTCGGCCACGACGAACTGCCCCTAGTCTCGGGGCAGGACCCTGGCAGCCAGCGCTATCCGCTGCAACGCCGTCGGGTGTGACCCGAACCAGAACTGCGACCAGGACGCCGGTGTCGGATCCGACAGCGAGCTCAACGCGAGCTCACGCTGAAGGGTCACGAAGGCACCGGCGTCCTTCGTCGTCCTCAGGGCGGTGACGTCCGCCCTCGTCTCGATCTGCCGGCTGATCGTGTTCTGCACCGGCAGCACGAGCACGGACCCGACCGCCAGGAGCGCCAGCAGCCGCGGGACGCTCGCCGGGTCCCCGACCCCGCGGCCCCACGCGCCGCCACGGCGACGCTCGACGATCACCCCCAGCAGCCCGACGGCCACCAGCGCGCCGGCCGCGCCCAGGAGCGACCCGGTCAGCACGTCGTCGTACTTGGCGTGGCCGAGCTCGTGCGAGACCACCGACAGCGTGGCGGCCCGCGGGACGTCGTTGACCAGGTTGTCGTAGAGCACGACCCGGCGCGTGTCGCCGAACCCGGACACGTAGGCGTTGAGCGTGGTCGTACGACGCGAGGCGTCAGCGACGAGCACGTCGTCGATCTGCACCCCCTCCGTCTTCGCGAGCGCGAAGACGTCCGAGCGCAGCGACCCGTCCGGCAGCGACGTGAAGTTGTTGGACAGCGGCTCGACGAGCACCGGGTAGACGAACGAGCCGAGCATGATCAGGCCACCGAGCAGCACCCCCGCGACGGCCGGCCACCACCGCTGCCAGCGCCTGGCGCAGGCCATCAGCGCCACCAGGCCCAACGACGTGGCGACGATCGACACGAGGAGGCTCGTGGCCCGGTCGGTGGCGAACCCGCTCCAGGCCTGGTGCGAGAGGCCGACCTCGAGCTGACGCCTGCGCAGCAGCACCGCGGGCAGCAGCGTGGCGAGCGCGGCGACGACCTCGAGGACGACCACCCCCTCGATGACCCGCAGCCACCACGGCCCCCGTGCGAGCGCCATCAGCCGCCGACCGAGCGAGGAGAAGCCGATGACGCAGGCGACGACGACCGAGATGACGAGGCCCGAACGCGACCAGAACCGGGCGAACGACGAGTAGGCGTCCATCAACGACAGCTGCGCGTGGGTGAACACGGTGTCGGCGGGCGGCGGCTCGAGCGCCCCGCCGGGATAGGGGTGCCACGGGACCCGTACGACGGCCAGCGCGACGAACAGGGCCAGCCCCACGCCGAGCACCGCGACCGCGACGCGCCGCGCCGGCGCCGCCCCTTCACCCACGCTGGGTCCGCTCACCCGGCCAAGTCTGACAAACGCCGCTGCCAGAGCCGCGTCAGCCCCGGCGTGCCGACCCCGAGCACGTCCCTGAGCACGGCGTCGAGGTCCTGACCGGCACCGACACGGTCGTAGACCGCCAGCAGTCCACGCTCCCCCGCCTGCTCGGCGATGACGCGGCAGACCAGCCACGCGGCCTCGTACTCGGCGCCGAAGCTGCTCGAGTGGGAGTCGAAGTCACCCTGGCCGGGCAGGTGGTCGGGCGGCCCGCTCTTGCGGACCTGGGTGATGATCTGGCCGGCGGTCTTCGTGATCGGCAGGTGGACATCGCGCAGCGCGACGTAGTCGGCGAACCCCTCGGTCAGCCAGATCGGCCGGTGCGTGTTGGTGGCTGCCTTCGTGGCCGCGTGGGTGACCTCGTGGCTGAGCACGATCTGCGCGCCCTGGTCGTCGAGCGTGCCCATCACCTCAGGGTTCACGAAGACGTGGACCGGGGCGTCCGAGGCCATCGAGCCGTCGACGCTCGCCGTGACCGCAGCGACGCCGGCGTACGTCCCCGGAGCGGCGCCGAGGGCGGCGTCGAGCTCCGCCTCGGAGCGCGGCACCTCGACGACGAGCGGGCCGGCCCAACCCTTGACGACGCGGGCGACCACCGGGACGGCCCGTGCGGCCAAGGTCGCGTAGCGGTCGACCGCGGCCGCGTCGGCTCCAAGGGTCAGCACACCGGCTCCGGACCGCACGCGCAGCGCCTCGGTGAGCCACAGCGGGCTGCGCTGCCCGCCTCCGCCGATGCCCGTGATGCGGACGGCGTCCTGCCCACCGGAGGCGTTGGAGGCGGTGGACGCCGCAGTCGCGAATCCGACCTCGACCTCCTCGTGCACGGGCGAGGGGTCGTCGTGACCGAACCGCCAGGTCAGGTCGACGGCGGCCGTCCAGCGGCCGTCCTTCGCGACGGCGCCACCCTCGTCGACGTACCTCGCGGTGAAGTCGGTGACGCCGAGCGACTCCGCGTTCGTCACGACGGCGCCCAGGAGCGAGCGCGCACGATCGTCGGCCGCGAGGCCCTCGGCCGCGTGGGCGTCGCGCCGGGTCACCGCTTGCTGCAGGTCGTCCAAGGTCCCGGCGGCGAGGTCGGGCCTGGCTGACGCGTACGCCGGCCGCCCGGGCGAGGCGACGTACGTGTCCGGCCTGAGGGCCAGCCAGGCCAGCGTCCCGACGGCGAGGCAGAGAAATCCGACAAGGCCGGCCACCCACCAACGTGGGCGACCGGCCTTGTGCATGGTCGGTGGCGACTCAGCCAGGGCGGACCGCACCGGAGTACGGCATCGAGTGCAGCGGCGAGATCCGCACGCCCTCACTCGGGTTGGCGGCGTGGAGGACCATGCCGTTGCCGATGTAGATACCGACGTGGCTGATCGGGCTGTAGAAGAAGACCAGGTCGCCCGGCTGCAGGTCGCTCTCGGCGACGTGCGGGCCCGAGCTGTACTGCGCACGCGAGGAGTGCGGCAGGGAGACACCGGCGGCGCCCCACGCGCGCATGGTCAGACCGGAGCAGTCGAACGCGTTGTCGCCGGTGGCGCCCCAGACGTAGGCGTCGCCGAGCTGGGCCTTCGCGTAGGCGACGGCAGCAGCCGCCCGGCCGCTGGCGGGCACGTCGACGACCTGGTCCCGCGGGGTGTCGCGCGAGAGGAGCGCCTGACGCTGCGTGGCCTGGAGCTTCGACAGCAGCTGCTTCGCGTCGGCGAGCTTGGTCTCGACCGCCTTCTTGTCCGCGGCGAGCTTCTTCTCGGTCGCGGCGACGTCGGCCGTGCGCTGCTCGGTCGCCTTGCGACGCAGGCGCAGGGCGTCGAGCTGGGTCGAGTAGTCGTGGTACAGGCCGGCCTGGAGGCTGTCGTAGGCCGAGATCGTCGAGAGCTGCCCGAGGAAGGCCTTCGGGTCGTCGGAGACGAAGACCTGCCCGACGGCGGACAGGTTCGAGCCCTCGAACTGCTGCAGCATCGAGTCACGCAGCTGCTCGCGGACGGCCGCGAGTGCGGCGTCCTGGCGCTGCTGGTCGGCACGGAGGCTGGAGAGCTCCTGCTGGAGCCCGGCGAGCCGCAGGCGGGCCTCGTTGTAGTTCTCGGTCGCCTGGTCGGCGTCCTTGTAGAGGCCGTCGACGCGCGCCTGCACGTCCTTGATGTCTGGCTTCGCCTCGGCGGGCGTCGCTGCGGTCATCCCGAGGGTGCATGCGAGCCCAAAGCCCGCCACCACTGCGGTGACTCGTTTCCGACCGTTCAGCACGAGCGGGCGGTCTCCCTTGCTGTGTCGTACGCCTACCGGGTGAGCTGACGGATTCGGGCACGACTGGCCCTACCCCCGCTCCTCGCCGCCCCTGTCTCCAAGGGCCGCGCCTCGCGGGTGATTCACCCCAGATGACACCACCGTGGTGGTGCCGGTTGGTTCCCCGGCTCCCGACTGGCCCGAATCCAGTCGAAACTCAGCGCGATGCCCGAGCAGGTCGGTTGACCCACTTCCACGGGCATCTGAGTGGTGAACTCTAACCGCCTTCTGGGAGCGCGGCCAATCCACCCCCGGGGTGTGTTGTCGTCAATGCCGTCACTTCCGTCCCATCAGTCACATGGGTCACGCGGACTCGACCTCGCCGCCTGCCGTCGGGGTCACCATCCGAAGGGGCGGCACCAGTCCGCCTGCCGCCAGGACGTCGAGCGCGTGGCGCTCGTCGTCGTCGAACGCAAGCTCGGGCGGCGGCCCGAGCAGCACGGTCACCACGCAGTCGTGGCACGCCAGCCCGCGCACCATGCACGAGTCGCAGTCGATCCTTGTCGTCATGCCCATGAGGGTGGCACCCGGCACCGACAGTGGTGATCGGGCTCCGCCGAAGCGGGCCGGCTCAGCGCGTCGCACCGAGATTGTCGGAGGCGCCTCCTAACGTCACCGACATGAGCAGCGCCGTCCGGACCGAGCAGCCGCACTGGGAGGCCCAGCGCAGCTTCGACGAGCTCGGCCGGCCGCTGCGCGACATCACCTTCTGCGTCGTCGACCTCGAGACCACCGGCGGCTCGGCCGAGGGCGGCTCGATGATCACCGAGATCGGCGCGGTCAAGGTGCGGGGCGGCGAGCTCCTCGGCGAGTTCCAGACACTGGTCAACCCGCGCAGCGAGATCCCCGCCTTCATCGCCGTCCTCACCGGCATCAGCAACTCGATGGTCGCCGACGCACCGTCCATCGAGTCGGCCCTGCCCGCGTTCCTCGAGTTCGCCCAGGGATGCGTGCTCGTCGCGCACAACGCGCCGTTCGACGTCGGCTTCCTCAAGTTCTTCGCCGACCAGCAGGGGCGGCCGTGGCCGGCGTTCGAGGTGCTGGACACCGCGAGGCTCGCCCGCCGGGTCGTCACCCGCGACGACACACCGAACTGCAAGCTCTCCTCGCTCGCCCAGCTGTTCAACTCCCCGACCACGCCCAACCACCGAGCGCTGGCCGACGCCCGCGCGACCGTCGACGTGCTGCACGGACTGATGGAGCGACTGGGTGGTCTCGGCGTCCACACGCTCGAGGAGCTGCAGACCTTCTCGGGACGCGTGACCCCCGCCCAGCGCCGCAAGCGCCACCTCGCGGAGGCGCTCCCCCACGCTCCGGGCGTCTACCTGTTCGAGGACGAGCGACGCCGGGTGCTGTACGTCGGCACGTCCCGCGACCTGCGCACGCGGGTCCGCTCCTACTTCACCGCCTCGGAGACCCGCACCCGGATGGGCGAGATGGTCGGCATCGCCGAGCGGGTCACCGGCATCGAGTGCGCCACGACGCTGGAGGCGCAGGTGCGCGAGCTGCGTCTGATCGCGCAGCACAAGCCGCGCTACAACCGCCGCTCACGCTTCCCCGAGAAGGTGCACTTCATCAAGCTGACCCGGGAGCCGTGGCCTCGGCTGGCGCTGGTGAAGCGCGTGCTCGACGACGACGCCGACTACCTCGGCCCGTTCAGCTCCAAGAAGGTCGCGGAGAAGGCTGTCCAGGCCCTCCACGACAGCTTCCCGATCCGGCAGTGCTCGGAGAGGCTCGCGCGACGACCGTCGCGCAGCGCGTGCGTGCTGGCCGAGATGGGCAGGTGCCTGTCCCCGTGCGACGGCAGCACCGACGAGGCGGCGTACGGCGACGTGGTCGCCCAGCTGCGGCGGTCCATGTCGGCCCAGCCGGACCAGGTCGTCGACTCGATCACCGCCCGGATGGCCACGCTCGCCTCGGACGAGCGGTTCGAGGAGGCCGGCGTCCACCGCGACAGGCTCGCGGCCTTCATCAGGGCGGCCGCCCGCACGCAGCGGCTCGCCGCGCTGACCCGCTGCCCCGAGATCGTCGCCGCGCGTCGCGAGGACAGCGGGCGCTGGAGCGTCCACGTCGTCCGTCACGGCAGGCTCGCCGCGGCCGGCGTGATCCCGCCCGGCGCCGACGCGCACCGTTACGTCGAGCAGTTGAAGGCCAGTGCAGAGACGGTGACAGCGGGTCCCGGCCCGACCCCTTCCGCGTCGGCCGAGGAGTCGGAGGTGATCCTGCGATGGCTCGAGGCGCCCGGCATCCGGCTGGTCGACGTCGACGGCGAATGGACCTGCCCGGTGGCCGGTGCGAGCCGCCATCTGGCGGTCCACGACGCCGTCAACGAGTCGCGCAAGAGCCTCGTGCCCTTTGATGACCAACGCACCCTCACGACCGTCCACCAGCCGGTACGGTGAGCCCGTGATCACCGCCATCGTCTTCGTGAAGGCCGACACGGCCCGCATCCCGGAGGTCGCCGAGGCCATCGCCGCGCTCGACGGCGTCAGCGAGGTCTACTCGACGACGGGTCAGATCGACCTCATCGCGCTGGTCCGCGTCCGCAACCACGAGGACATCGCCGCGGTCGTCGCCGACCGGCTCAACAAGGTGCCGGGCGTCGCCGACACCGAGACGCACATCGCGTTCCGTGCCTACTCCAAGCACGACCTCGAGTCGGCGTTCTCCATCGGTCTGGACTGACGGCACCCGATGCTCCAGCGAGCCAGCGCGCCCAGCGCGTTCGACAGGCACGTCAACACGCTCACCCGCCGGACGGTTCCGTTCCTGCTCCTCGTGCTGACCATGTGCGCGGTGGCCCGGAAGGCGGCGACGCCGCTCGACAACGTCGACGCCTACTTCCACCTGAGGATCGGCCACGAGTTCGTGCACGGAGGCTGGGCGCCGTGGCACCCGGGTCACCTGACGTCGTTCGAGCATGAACGGTGGCTGCCGACCCAGTGGCTCTCGCAGGTGCTGATGGCGCTCGACGAGGACGTCTTCGGCCTGGCGGGCGTCGCCTGGGCGTTCGGGCTCCTCTACGTCCTGTTCGTCTGGGTCCTCTTCTGGGCGGCGCGGCGTCAGGCGGCACTGTTGCCGGCCGCGATCATCGTGCCCGTCGCCGTCATCGCCTGCTGGTCCAACATCACCACGCGGCCGCAGGTCGCGTCGTTCATCCTCGTCACCGTGACGGTGGCGGTCTGGCAGCGCGCCAGAGACCGTTCGAGCGTGCCCTGGCTGCTCATTCCGACGACCTGGCTGTGGGCGATGCTCCACGGCATGTGGCCGATCGGGATCGCGATCGGCGTCGCCGCGACGATCGGCATCGCCCTGGATCTCCGACCGCCCCGGGCACACGTCGCCAAGCTGCTGGCGGTGCCGGTGCTGTCGTTCGTCGCCGCCGGCCTCACACCGGTCGGCCCGCGGCTGTACGGCGCCGTGCTGCTCGTCAACTCCCGTGCCGAGTTCTTCGGAGAGTGGGGGCCGCCCGACTTCCGCACACGCCAGGCGGGGATGCTGCTGGTGCTGCTGGGCGCGACGACGGTGGCACTCGTGAGGTCCACACGCACGACGTGGTTCGACACCATGCTGCTGGTCGGCGCGCTCGGCTGCAGCGTCTACTCGCAGCGCACGGTGCCGGTCGCCGTCGCGATCCTCGTGCCACTCGCCGCGTCCGTCGCCGGCGACCTGATGGGCGACCGCACGGCGCCGACCAGGCGCGAGAGAGCCGTCGTGCTCGGCGTCGTCGGGTCCCTCCTGGTCGGCCTGGCTCTCGCGGTGCCGCACACGTCGGCCGACCAGCTGGTGCAGCCTGCCTGGGTCGACTCCGAGATCGGCGGCCTGCCCGCCGGCACTCCGGTCCTGACCGGGATGACCGTCGGCAGCTACCTGCTGTGGAAGTACCCGACGCTCCAGCCCGTCGTGCACGGGTACGCCGACGTCTACACGCTCTCCGAGCTACGCGCGCGCGACGGACTCGAGACCGTCAAGCCGCGATGGGACGACTTCGTCCGGAGCACCGGCGCGACGATCGCCCTCGAGCGGACGGGCACCCAGACGGTGTACGCACTCCAGCAGGCCGGCTGGACGATGACGCACCACAACAAGAACGTGGCGATCCTGGTCGCGCCGCCGGGCTGGCTCGACGCGAGCGGCCACACTTCGTAGTCCGAACGGACCATTTCCGCCCGGGACCGCTCCCGAAGGCAAAGGCCGGACCTTAGGTTCGGCCTGTCTGTGAACCGGAGAGGGATCGCACTATGTCTCGAGGACAGAACGTTCGTCGCGCGTTGGTGGGTGCGATCACCGCCCTGTTGATGCCGGTCGGTGTACTCGCCGTGACGACGTCGCAGGCCTCGGCGCTCGCCGCGCCACCTGCTCTGGCGGCCACGACACCCAGCGCCACGCAGCCACCCACCTTCACCTGGGACCGAGTGCCCGGGGCGTGGGGCTACGACGTCGAGGTCTCGGCTGACAACTTCGCGACGACGGCTGCCACGGCGAAGACCGTCAACGACACGTGGATCCCGACGGTCCAGCTCCCCGTGCCTTCCGGTGGGGACCTGCAGTGGCACGTCCGTGCGAAGGCATCGATCAACGACACCACGGGGGCCTGGTCGACGACTCAGCATCTGGCTCGGTCGGCGATTCCTGCTCCCCAGGTGACGTTCCCGGTCGCCGCGGGCGACAGCACGTTCACGGTGCCGAGCAGCCCGCTCCACTTCGAGTGGACGCCGGTGCCCGGCGCGACCTCGTACGCCGTCCAGGTCGCCAACAACGGCACGGACTTCGGTGCGTCCAACCTCAAGGTCACAGCCTCGATCGGCTCGTCCTCGTTCACGCCGAACATCCAGCTCGCACCAGGCACGTACTGGTGGCGTGTCTCGACCAACTTCGCCAACGGCGTGGTCAGCGACTGGACGGACCCGGCGGCGATCACCGTCTCCGCCCTGCCAGAGCCGACCCTCCGCTACCCCGCCGACGGACAGACGATCACCGGCGTGCGGTTGGACTGGGACCCCGTGCCCGGCGCGGCGAGCTACGACATCCGCGTCAGCAAGGACGCCGACTTCAAGACGATCTACGACAGCAAGACGGGCATCCAGGCGACCAGCTATTCGCCTCCGACGACCTACCACAACGGCTCGTGGTACTGGCAGGTCCGCCCGCTCGATGCGACGGGCAACGGGCCGACGTTCGACCAACTCCTGGCCGCTCACCTGCCCCGCTCCTTCGTCAAGAACTGGACCGAGCAGCCCCAGCCCCAGTGGCCGCTCGACGGCGCGGACCTGACCGACGCGCAGCCCCTGTACTACCAGTGGGCCCCGGTCAAGCTGGCGACCTACTACCGTTTGGACGTCTCGACCACGCCCAACTTCGCCGTGGACACGTATCAGAGCTGCACCACGGTCCACACGACGTTCGTGCCTGGTTCGACTCTCGACACCGGCTGCTTCCCGCGCCAGGACGGCACCAACTGGTGGCGAGTCGTCGCCTTCGACTCTCCGCGCACGTCTCCAGAGGTGTCCACGCAGTTCTCTGTCGCGCCGACCCGGGCGTTCTCCTACTCGTTCTCGCGTCCGAACCTGCTTGGGCCGCTCTCAGGCACGGTCGACGTGCCGACGCTGCGATGGGATCCGGTGCCTATGGCCGAGACCTACCAGGTCACGATTAGCCCGACCGACGCCAATGGAACTCCCGCGCAGACCTGGACGACCGACGCCACGTCCTTCACCCCGCCCACGCTGCTCAAGGCAGCGAGCTACCGCTGGGACGTCCGGATCGTCACAGCGTCCGGCTCCGTCGGCGTCGGCCTCGCCCCCGGCAGTCAGCCGACGTTCACCATCTCGGGGACGTACTCACAGACGGCCGCTGCGCCCGACCCGACGAACTCCGGCGTCTCGGGCTACCGGCCGCCGACGCTGCAGTGGAACGCCGTCACCGGCGCGAAGAGCTACACCGTCATGGTGGCTCGACCCGGAGCCACCGCCTACACGAAGCTCGGCTCGTTCGCCTTCCCGGCGGGCGAAGACGTCACCGCCGCCTACGGCCTCCCGGGGATCTATCGCTGGTATGTCGAGGCGTACGCCGACAACAACATCCTGCTCGCAACGAGTCACGCGCCGAACCTGGCCGACCCGCAGCCGAGCGACACCACGTTCACCATCCTCGACCCCGGCCCGATCTTGGAGCAGAACTACCACGCCGCACTCAGCGGCAACGAGCTGTACGGCAACGCCGGGGCGGCTCAGGAGACCTGCTCGAACCTGCTGCCGGCCACCTGCCAGAACCTGCGGCAGACGCCGGTGCTCGACTGGTCCACCGGGAATCGCGACATCAGCACCTACCGGATCAGCTTCTACGCCGACGCCGAGAAGACGACGCCGTACCCTCAGATGACCCGACTCACAGCGCTCCAGCCCATGTGGGCGAGCACGTCGACCGTCAACGACGCCCAGGCCGGACAGGAGCAGGTCACCTCGTCGTACTACTGGGTGGTCGTCCCCTGTGTGGGCGTTGTGTGCGAGAGCGAGCCCGCGACGGCGACCCACGCGTTCAACAAGAAGTCGCTGGGCGCGAGCAGCAACGGGCCCGGCGTCGTCGTCCCCGACCCGAACAACGTGAACACCGCGAACCTGCCCACGGTGCGCAGCGGGTACGCCGACGACAACGACGTCACGCTGTCCTGGGACGACATCCTGGACACCGAGTACGCCGACAACGGGACCGACACCGCCCTGACCGGGTCGGTCGCCACCACGACGGCACGGCAGTACGACGTGCAGATCTCCAACGACCCGAACTTCGGCACCCTGCTCGACAGCGCCACGGTCGACCAGACCTGGTACACCTCGTCTGCCACGTATCCCGACGGCCCTGTCTACTGGCGGGTGCGGGCGATCGACGGCTCGAACCGTGCGATGAACTGGAGCAGCATCCGCGGCTTCACCAAAGCGTCGTACGCGCCCACCGGCCTCTCCCCCGCGGGCGGCCACGTGTCCGGCAAGCAGTCGTTCAGCTGGTCACCCCTCGCCTACGCCCGTGACTACGATGTCGAGGTGTACGCGGGCGGCGTCCCGAGCGGCGGAAGCACGACGAACCGCGTCGTGAATCTGTCCGGCATCCTGAACTCGACGTGGACCGTACCCTCGAGCAGCAGCGCGGGCACCGCGCTCTCCCGCGGCGTCCTCGCCCCCGGCACCTACACCTGGCGCGTACGCGGCAGTCGATCCGCGACCATCAAGTGGACCTGGAGCGATTGGCAGTCGTTCACGGTGGACGGCCCGGCCCCGGCGACCCTCTCGCCCGGCGCCGGCGCCACCGTCAAGCCGAACGACACCGTGTTCAGCTGGACCGCGCCGGCCGGGATCGACGTGTCCGGCTACACGCTCGTGCGGCGCCTTCAGGGCCCGGGCACGACGACGACTGTGACGACGCCGGCGACCTCCTACGCGCCGACCGAGTCACTGGCCACGGGGACCTACGACTGGTGGGTCACCGCGCTCGATCCCAACGGAAAGCCGCTTGGCTCGACGCCTATCCAGTCCTACAGCGTCCAATCGAGCCCTATCGCAACCACGGCAGTGAGCGTCACAGGCCAGTTCTCCGTCGACGGAGTGCTGACGGCGACGACGCCCACGTGGGACCTGGCAGGCACCACCACGTCGTACGAGTGGCTGCGCAACGGCACTCCCATCACGGGGGCCACCGCCACGACGTACGTCGTCGTTGGAGCCGACAAGGGCTACAACATCAGCGTCCGGGCGACCGGCTCGCTCGACGGCTACAACTCCGGCTCCAGCACCAGCGCGCAGAAGATGGTCGCAGCCGGGCCGGCTGCCTCCGCCACCGTGCCGCCCCAGATCACGGGCACCGCACGTGTCGGTGAGCAGCTCAGCGCGAGCGACCCGGTGTGGAACGTCAGCGACGTCTCGACGACGTGGCAGTGGAAGAACGGCACAAGCAACATCGCCGGCGCGACCGGTCCTACCTACACGCTCAAGGGGACAGACGCCGGAAAGTCGATCACGGTCGTCGCCACCGGGAAGCGCGCCGGCTACGCGGACGGCGTCTCAGTCGGCGGGCCCGTGACACCGACGCCTGGTCCGGCACCGGTCGTTTCCAACGGCCCCTCGATCAGTGGGCCTTCGTACACCGTCGGAGCAACCCTCACGGCCGTCGCACAATGGACTGCGCCCGGCCCGAACGTGACCGTCACGCCGTCGTACCAGTGGCTGCGCAACGGCGTCGCCATCGGCGGAGCAACCAGGCCGACGTACATCCTGACGGCGGCCGACGCCGGACACTCGATCAGCGTGCGTGCCGCGGGAACGGCGGCCGGCTACGAGACCGGTTATGCCGACAGCGCTGCGGTCCAGGTCGCGATCGGCAGCGCTCCGGTCTCGACGGCATCCCCCTCGATCTCCGGCACTCCCAGGCTCGGTGCGCAGCTGTCGGCCACGTCAGGGTCCTGGTCCCCCGGCGGCGCGCGCTACACCTATCAGTGGCTGCGCAACGGGTCGCCGATCGCAGGCGCGACGGCCTCCTCCTATCGGGTCGGGCTCGCGGACGTCGCCAAGGCACTCAGCGTCCGCGTCACCGCAACGATCGCCGGTCGTACGCCGGGCACCGCGACATCAGCCGTCGTGCGGGTGCCCAAGGTCGCCAGCAGGTCGACGCTCTCACTGAAGAGCGCCACCGTCCGGCGGACCAAGCAGGCGACTGTCACGATCACCGTCACCGCCTCGGGGATCCCCGGCCCCACCGGCACGATTCAGATCTTGGCCAAGGGCCACGTCATCGCGACGAAATCCCTGACCGCCGGCCAGCATGGCAAGCTCACGTTCAGACTGCCGAAGCTGAAGAGGGGCAGGTATCCGCTCGTGATGCGCTACGCGGGATCGGCGACCGTCTCCGCCTCCCAGTCGAGCTCGGTCACGCTCAAGGTCACGAGATGATCGCGGCAGTCGCCCGGTCTGACGAGTCGTCCGGGGGCCCCGGCGCACCAGCCACGTCGTAGCGCTCGTCCTGCTTCGCGAGGTGCAGGGCCCTCACACCGGCGTAGGCGAACAGCCCCACCATCAGCGCGTTCCGCGCAACGAGGAGGACCGTGGCGACGGCGACGCCGCCACGGGAGTCGACGATCCACCAGAGGCCGAGGACCGGGCCCAGCTGGGTGGCGACGCACGCGGCGACGAGGCCTACCGACCAGGCGGCGAGTCGGGCGCGCTCGCTGGGGCGCACGCGCAGGAGACCGGCTGCTGCGATCGGGGTGAGCCAGAGCAGGTACTGCGGGCTGAACACCTTGTCGACGACGATGAAGCCGGTCGTGGCCGTGAGGGTCGTCCAGACGAGCACCTCCGCTCCCTGGAAGTGCCGCCCGCGCCACCACAGCACGCCCAGCAGCGCCACGAGGAGGCCCGAGCCCACGGTCGCCGCCGTCAGGGCCACCGCGGTCCCCGGTCCGAACATCTCGAAGGACTGGTGGTCGGTGAAGGCGACCCGGAATCGTCCCGGGTCCACGAGATGACCGACGACGGCTGGCGTCGCGGCGACCGACTCGAGCTGCAGCCCCCGCTCGCCCTGCCACGTGAGCGGGGTGAACAACCGGTGCGCGTCCGCGATCGCCAGGCTGCCGCCGGCCAGCGCAGCGCCGACGAGCACGACCGTCCACGCGGCACGACCGCGCGAACGTGCTCCCAGCACGATCGCGGGCAGCACGATGGCCGGCCAGTACTTGATCCCGGCGGCGACGGTGGCGAGCGCCGCTCCCGCGCCGGACGAGCGGGCGCCCAGCACCAGCGCCGCTCCGACCAGCACACCGGTCACGATGTCGAAGTGCACCGCGGAGACCGCGCCCAGCGCCGGCGCCGAAGCGATCCAGGTCAGCTCGCCGGCGAGGGCCAGCCGTCCGGAGGGACGATGGCGGACCAGGAGGGCGTGGAAGGCGGCGTCCAGCGCGAGGAACAGCAGCACGAACGTGACCGCCGGCGTGCCGCCCACCAGCCGGGTGAGCTGCACCGGCACCCAGAGGACGGCGTACGCCGGCACCGGGTACTCGACCAGCGTCACGTCCACGCCACGACCCAGGCCGAGCACGCCGCTCCAGTACTTGGTGTCGTTGCCGAGAGCCGGGTCGGCGACGAGGAGCGCGAGCACGACCAGACGCGACATGATCCAGCCCGCCCAGCTCATCGTCGTGGCGCCACGGCCGCGCTGGGACGCGACGGCCGGCGTCGACACGCTGGTCACGCCTCGACCGCACGAGCCGCTGACGCCTGTGGTCGGCGCGTCAGGGCGCGCTTCTCGAGCAGGTGCCACGAAGCCTCGGCCAGGGCCCAGGACACGGCGAGCAGGACCACCGTGAGGGCGACCCTGTGCATGCCGTGAGATCCCAACAGCAGTCGGGTCATCACGGCGTGGTGCCACAGGTAGAGCCCGTAGGACCGGCGGCCGACGTGGACCAGCCATGGCGGGCGGATCCAGGTCGCGGTGCCGTGGACGGTCGCCTGGATGAACGCACCCGCCAGCACCGCAGCGGCGAGCGGCGGCGCCCACAGGTCACCCCGCGCCCCCGGCGCCCAGCCGAGCAACGGCACCGCGAGGGCCGCAGCTGCGACCGCTGCCCGTCGCCAGCCCCGCGAGGACGGTGGCGCCAGGGTTGCCAGGAAGCAGCCCCACAGGAGCGCGTCCATCCTGGTGTCGGTGCCGTAGTAGATCCGGCCCCAGGGCGCACCGGACATGAGCAGCAACGCCTTCTCGATGACTGACACGGCGATGCCTGCCGCCGCCAGATTCCGCACCCAGCTGCGTCGGCCGCGGATCAGGCAGCAGGTCACCAGCAACGGCCAGACCAGGTAGAACTGCTCCTCCACCGCGAGCGACCAGGTGTGGTTGAGGGCGCCGAGATCACCCGGGACCGCCAGCCAGTTGTTGACGAACAGCAGCGCTCCGACGACCGCACGCGGACTGGCGACGCGGGCGTTCCCACTCACCACCCCGAGCAGGCTCCACACGAAGAGCAGGCCGAGGAGCGCCGGCAGGATCCTGCGGGCGCGGCGTTGCCAGAAGAGCGGCAGGTCGATCCGGCCGGATCGTGCGTGCTCGGCGAGGAGCAGCCTCGTGATGAGCCACCCCGACAGCACGAAGAAGACGGTCACCCCGACCGTGCCGGCGTAGCCCATACCCGGAACACCCGCGTGCGAGCCGACGACCAGCAACACCGCGACGCCGCGCAGGGCATCGAGCTCCGGGCGGTACGACAGGCGACTCTCTCCGCGGCCCGGCACCCCGCCATTCTCCGCGGACAGGCTCCGCCGCGCGGGAAATCGCTGAAGTCAGCGAGCCGACTCGGCGATCCACCGCTCGAGCACCGCTTGCGCAGCACCGGAGTCGATCGCCTCGGCGGCCCGGGCCACGCCTGCTGCCAGCTCCTGGTTCAGCTCGCTCGCCGCGCCGTCCTCGTGGACGGCCAGCGCGGCGCCCGCGTTGAGCACGACGGCGTCGCGGACCGGCCCCTGCTCGCCGGCCAGCAGCCGGCGTACGACCTCGGCGTTGTGGGCGACGTCCCCGCCGCGCAGAGCATCCGCGGCCGATAGCGTGATGCCGAAGTCGCGCGGGTCGATGGTGTGGGTCGTCACCGCACCGTTGCGCACCCGCCAGACGTGCGACGTCGTCGTGGTGGTCAGCTCGTCGAGACCGTCGTCGCCGCGGAACACCCAGGCGTCCGCGCCACGCTCGGCGAACACGCCGGCCATGACGGGGGCCATCTGCGGGTCGGCGCACCCGATCGCGTTGGCCTGGGGGCGCGCCGGGTTGCTCAGCGGGCCGAGGAAGTTGAACGTCGTGCCGATCCCGAGCTCACGACGCGGCACCGCCGCGTAGCGCATGGCCGGGTGGAACGCAGCGGAGAACAGGAAGGTGATCCCGGCGGTCTCGGCGACCTCGGCGACGCGGTCGACCGGCAGGTCCAGGCGGATGCCGAGCGCCTCCAGCACGTCGGCCGAGCCCGCCTGGGACGATGCCGAGCGATTGCCGTGCTTGACCACCTTCGCGCCCGCTCCGGCGGCCACGATCGCCGACATCGTGGAGATGTTGACCGACATCGACCGGTCACCGCCGGTGCCCACGACGTCGAGGAGCCGGCCGGGCACGGAGATCGTGTTCGCCCGGGCGAGCATCGCGTCGGACAGACCGCGCACCTCGTCGGTCGTCTCGCCCTTGGCCCGCAACGCGACGGCGAAGCCGGCGATCTGGGAGTCGGTGGCCTGACCGCCGAGGATCTCCCCCATCGCCCAGGACGCCTGCGCCGCGGTGAGGTCGGCGCGCGCGACCAGGGTCCCGAGCACGTCGGGCCAGGTGATGGGTGCCATGGTCAGGCGGTCGCGGGCACGCGGTCGCGCAGCAGCGTCACGACCGTCTGCGCCAGCGCGATCGGGTCGAGCGGGTGCGGGACGGCGGCGTCCGCGCGCGACCAGGTCGCCAGCCACGCGTCCTGCGGACGCCCGGTGAGCACGACGATGGGCGGGCAGCCGTAGATCTCGTCCTTGAGCTGCTTCGCGATCCCGATGCCACCCGCCGGCACGGCCTCGCCGTCCAGGATGGCCAGGTCGATCCCGCCGGCGTCCATGTTCGAGATGACGACCGGCTCGGTCGCGACCTCGACGTACTCGACCTCGGGGAGGTCGCGGTGCGGGCGTCGCCCGAGGGCGAGGATGACCTGCTGACGGATGTCGATGTCGTCGCTGTAGACGAGCACACGGAGCGGCTTCTGCGCGGTCACGGCCCGGACTCTACTCGCTGGGGCTCGGCCTCTGCAGGCTCTGTCACCGTTCGAGCACCGGCAAGTCGGACGGCCAGGGCCGTCGCCAGGCCGCTCGCGAGCACCAGCCCGGCGATGGCGACGGGCTTGCGGGTGAACCAGTACCAGAGCGCATTCGTGGTCCACGAGTCGACCGGAGGCGTGTACAGGTCGGTCAGCGCTCCGGGGATCACCAGGGCGCCCTGGAGGATGACGAGCGGAGCGAACAGGGCCCGCGCCACCCTTCCGCAGTGCTCGCGCGAGAGCACGAGCGCCGGCGTCACGCAGACCAGTGTCTCCAGCGGTAGGCGATAGCCGTAGAAGAAGAAGCCGCCGCTGAACCTGTTCAGCAGCCCCTGCACCAGCAGGTAGACACCACCGCCGAGGGCCAGCCAGCGGGTCCAGTCAGGCAGCTCACGCCAGCCTCTCGCCAGCGCGGGCAGGAGCAGGACGAGCACCGGTGTCCACACGAGGAGGCCGCGGTGGGGCGAGACGAGGAACCCGAGGAGGTTGACGAGGTCGAACCGATGTCCGGCGGCGTAGTCGACGAACTTGCTCGCCACGTAGCCCGACGTCGGGTCCCACCTGCCGTACATCCAGTGGGTCCAGAGCGAGATCGCACCGATCCAGAGGAGACCGATCGCGCCGGCCTGGAGCATGGGCGCCCACCGACGGCGTTGCCAGGAGCAGCCGACGGCGAGCACGAGGCACACGATGGCGACGTGGAGGCGACCGGTCGCCGCGAAACCGCCCCAGAACCCGACCATCCACCATCGGTCGGAGCGCGCGCAGACCGCCATGCCGACCATGCCGAGGAGCGTCAGGCTGTGCGGCCACATCGCGTCCGCGGCGACGGTCCACACGGGCGTGGTGAATCCGAGGACGAGCACCGCCTGCAGGGCGACGCGGGTCGGCACCAGCTGGGCGAGCAGCCAGAAGAGCCAGGCCATCGCCGCCGCGGTCAGCAGTGCTGCGGTCAGGGCGCCTGGCACGACCGTGAACGCCCCCCGCCCCGCGAGCAGGTACGCCGGGACGCTGGCGGCGATGACGCCCGGAGCCCGCCCGATCATCTCGTGGCCGTGGGCGTCGTGCACGAGCCACCCGTCGCGGGTCGACAGGCCGTTGAAGCCCGGGAAGTCGGTCAGCGCGACGTCGGGGCTGCCGGTGTTCGCGATGTTCCAGGACACCATGTTCGCCGTGGTGGCGTCGTAGCTCGGAAGCCGGGAGATCGTCGCCGAGTAGACCAACGCTGTTCCGACGAAGACGAGGACGGGAAGCCACGCGGCCCACCGAGTCCCTCGCATGGCACGAAGGGTGCCATAACCGGATGCCGTCTCAGGTGGAGTCGGACATATTCGTGCCGGACCGCTGGGCGGCGCGCTCCCGGGCCTCCAGCAGGTCCAGACGCCGGTCCTCGCGCACGGCCTCCTTCATCGACGCACGCACCCACTGGGTGAACAGCACGCCGAAGAACGCCAGCCCGACCAGGTCCCCGGCACCCCAGAGGATCCCCCCGGCGAGGTGCTGGTCAGCGAGCGGGTCCGGCAGCCAGGCGCCCATCGGCCCGTCGTGCAGGCGGGGGTACCAGTCACCGCCGAGCAGCTCGGTCTGCCCCATGATCGTGATGCCGAGGAACGCGTGGAACGGCAGCGTCAGCACGACCAGGAGCACCCGGAACGGGTAGGCCACCCGCCCCGGGATCGGGTCGATCCCCACGATGGGCCAGAAGAACAGGGCCCCGACCAGCACGAGGTGCACGTGCATCATCTCGTGGACGTAGTCGGAGTGCAGTGACGCGGTGTACCACCCGGAGAAGTAGAGGGCCCAGGGCGAGACGACGTACAGCAGGAACGTGAGGGGCGGGAACGACAGCACCTTCACCGCCCGCGAGTGGAGTACGGCGAGCAGCCACCGCCGCGGCCCGTGCGGCAGCGTCCGGAGCGCGAGCGTGACGGGTGCCCCGAGCGCCAGCGCGAGCGGCACGAGCATCGACAGCGTCATGTGCTGGACCATGTGCACCGACAGCAGCGTCGTGTCGTAGGCCGCCAGACCCGAGCACGTGGCGACGTAGAAGAAGCCCAGCCCGACCACCACGAAGGCGATCGTCCGGCCGACCGGCCAGTGGTCCCCGCGCCGCTTCAGCGTCCAGACACCCCACAGGTACAGGCCGCCCGCCCAGATCGTCACGATGAACGGGATCGGGGACAGTCCCCACTCCGTGATCAGCCGGGAGAGGCCGAACGGCGGGAGGTCGGGAAGGGTGTTGAGCGGGGGGACGAGCACTCTGTGAACTTTATGACGCCACCAGACAGGGGGTCGGGGTGCCCTCGGGAAGAAGGACCGACATAATGGCGTCCGTGGCGACTGCTTCAGCTATTCCGGCATCCCGTCTGACGGGTCAGCACGACCGACCGAGCATGGTCAGCGTCGGGACCATCATCTGGCTCTCCAGCGAGCTGATGTTCTTCGCGGCCCTCTTCGCGGCGTACTACACGATCCGGTCGGTCAGCCCCGAGCTGTGGCCGCAGAACACAGCGCACCTGAACGTCCCGTTCGCCGCGGTCAACACCACGATCCTGGTGCTCTCGTCGGTGACCTGCCAGATGGGCGTCTTCAAGGCTGAGGCCGGCAAGGTCGGCCGCTCCGCCGGCCTCCTGAAGGTCACGGGCTGGGGGCTGCGCGAGTGGTTCATCCTGACCTACATCATGGGTGCGATCTTCATCGCCGGCCAGGCCACCGAGTACGCCTCCCTGATCCAGGAGGGCATCACGATCCCGAACTCGGCGTACGGCACGATGTTCTACCTGACCACGGGCTTCCACGGTCTCCACGTGACCGGCGGTCTGATCGCCTTCCTCTTCGTCCTGGGCCGCACCTACATCGCCCGGACGTTCACGCACGAGCAGGCGGTGAGCGCCATCGTCGTCTCGTACTACTGGCACTTCGTGGACGTGGTCTGGATCGGCCTGTTCGCCACGATCTACATCATCAAGTGACCTGCGCAGCAGACTGAGTGAGGACTTCGAATTGCGTTTCCTGAACCGCTCCGCCGGTCGGCTCTCGCGGTACCGTCGTGGCCCGGTCGCCGGGCTCGTCGTGTTGCTCCTGGGCCTGCTGCTCTCCGGTGGCGTGTACGCCGCCGTCTCACCGTCGTCCTCGGCCTCCTCGGCCGCCAGCGACGACGCGCTCGTCAAGCAGGGCCGTGAGCTCTTCCTCGTCGGCTGTGCCTTCTGCCACGGGCAGAACGGCGAGGGCCAGGTCGACATCAACGGCAAGCTGATCGGGCCGAGCCTCGCCGGCGTCGGCGCGGCCGCCGTCGACTTCCAGGTCGGCACGGGCCGGATGCCGCTCGCGCGCCCCGGCCAGCAGGGCCCGGTCAAGCGCGACGCGTACAGCGAGGACGAGATCGCCGCCCTCGCGGCGTACGTCGCCTCGCTCGCGCCCGGACCGGCCATCCCGACGTCGGCTGACTACTCGACCGAGGGCATGACCGAGCAGGAGAAGCAGGAGGCGATCGTCCGCGGTGGCCAGATCTTCCTGACCAACTGCACCGCCTGCCACAACTTCACCGGCGCCGGTGGCGCGATGCCACGTGGCGGCTACGCCCCGCGGATCCTGGACACCTCCCCGCGACACATCTACGAGGCCATGCTCACCGGCCCCGGCCCGATGGACAACTTCTCCAACGGCAACCTCTCCCCCGAGGAGAAGCGTGACGTCATCGCCTACATCCAGTCGATGAAGGAGCAGCCGGGCTACGGCGGCTTCAGCCTCGGCAACCTGGGTCCCGTGAGCGAGGGCATGTTCGCCTGGCTCGTCGGCCTGGGCATCTGCGTCGCTTTCGCAGTCTGGATCGCGGCCCACACCACCCGTTCGAGCAAGAAGAAGGAGTTGCAGGCGTGAGCGCCGACAGCAGCCACGACACGGGGCACGAGCCGGGTCACGAGGTCATCAACGCGCGTACGGACGCGCTGCTCGCCGACCCCGGGCTCCCAGACCACGTCTGGCGTCCGACCGACGTCGACGCGAAGGCCGAGAAGCGCGCTGAGCGCCAGGTCGCCACGCTGTTCGGCCTCTCGGCGATCTGCACGGTCCTGTTCGTCGTCTTCTACATCACCCTGGAGACGGGCGTCGACGGCCCCACCATCATCGGCCTCGGCGCCTCGAACGTCGCGCTGGGCGTCTCGCTCGGCCTCGCGCTGCTCCTCATCGGCATCGGCGTGATCCAGTGGGCCCGCAAGCTCATGGGTGACCACGAGATCAGCGAGCTGCGTCACCCGGCCTCGTCGTCGGAGGGCGACCGCGCGGAGACGCTCGCCGCGCTCAACGCGGGACTCGAGGAGTCCGGCATCGGGCGGCGCCCGCTGGTCCGCAACACCCTGCTCGGGTCCGTGGCCCTGCTGGCCGCGCCCGCCGTCGTCATGCTCCGCGACCTCGGCCCGCTGCCCAACGAGGTCGTCGGCGAGTACGAAGGCGCCGGCCTCCATCACACCGTCTGGCGGAAGGGGATGCGCGTCGTCCGCGACGTCGTCGGCACCCCGGTCAAGGCGTCCGACCTCGAGATCGGCGACCTTCTCAACGCGGAGCCGGAGGCCCTCTTCCCGACCGCGGAGAACGGCCTGCCCGAGCTCTCCGGCGCGGAGCTGCAGATCGCGAAGTCGAAGGCCGCGCTCGTCATGCTCCGGATGGACCCCAACGACATCGTCAGCCCGGTGACCCGCAACTGGTCGGTCAACGGCATCGTGGCGTACTCCAAGATCTGCACGCACGTCGGCTGCCCGATCTCGCTCAACGAGCGGACGACGCACAACCTGCTGTGCCCCTGCCACCAGTCGACCTTCGACCTCGCCGACTCCGGCAAGGTCGTCTTCGGTCCGGCCGGTCGGCACCTGCCCCAGCTGCCGCTGGGAGTCGACGACGAGGGCTACCTCATCGCGCTCAGCGACTTCCTCGAGCCGGTCGGCCCGAGCTTCTGGGAGCGCAACACCAAGAGTCCGTCCGAGGTTGCTAAGGGTCTCTCATGAGCATCGACACATCCAAGGTCGCCACCTCCAACAAGACCGCCGCGACGGCCTCGAAGCCGTCCAAGGCGGGCGCTGCCGCCACCTGGGCGGACGAGCGCCTCGGCCTGGCGGCCATGGGCAAGAAGAACCTGCGCAAGGTCTTCCCCGACCACTGGTCGTTCATGCTCGGCGAGATCGCGCTCTGGTCCTTCGTCGTGCTGCTGCTCTCCGGCGTCTTCCTGACGCTGTGGTTCCGGCCGTCGATGGCCGAGGTCACCTACCAGGGCTCCTACGACCAGATGCGCGGCATCTCCATGTCGGAGGCGTTCGCGTCGGCGCTGAACATCAGCTTCGACGTGCGCGGCGGCCTGCTCATGCGCCAGATGCACCACTGGGCGGCGATGCTCTTCATCGCGGCCATGATGATCCACCTGCTGCGTGTCTTCTTCACGGGCGCGCACCGCAAGCCGCGCGAGGTCAACTGGGTGATCGGTTGCCTCCTGCTGCTGCTCGGCACGCTCGAGGGCTTCACCGGCTACTCGCTCCCCGACGACCTGCTGTCGGGCACCGGCATCCGGGCCGCGGACGGGTTCATCAAGTCGATGCCGGTCGTCGGCACGTACATCTCGTTCTTCCTCTTCGGCGGCGAGTTCCCCGGCGAGGCGATCATCCCGCGCCTCTACACGATCCACGTGCTCCTGATCCCGGGCCTGCTGCTGGCACTGATCGCGGCCCACATGCTGCTGCTCGTCTACCACAAGCACACGCAGTGGCCCGGACCCGGCCGCACGGAGAACAACGTCGTCGGCTTCCCGATGCTCCCCGTGTACGCCGCCAAGGCCGGTGGGTTCTTCTTCATCGTCTTCGGCGTCACCGCGATCATGGGCGGCCTGATGTCGATCAACCCGGTGTGGAAGTTCGGCCCCTACGACCCGACGAAGGTCACCGCCGGCTCCCAGCCGGACTGGTACATGGGCTGGCCCGACGGCGCGCTGCGCATCATGCCCGGCATCGAGTCCCACTTCTGGGGATCGACGTGGTCGTGGAACGTGTTCCTGCCGATCATCGTGCTGCCCGGCCTGCTCTTCACGGTGCTGCTCCTCCTGCCCTTCATCGAGGGCTGGATCACCGGCGACAAGCGTGAGCACCACCTGCTCCAGCGGCCCCGCAACGCACCGACCCGCACGGCCACGATGGTTGCGCTGATGACGCTCTACGGCTGCTTCTGGGCCGCAGGCGGCAACGACATCATCGCGATCCGGCTGCACGCATCGATCAACCAGATCACGTACTTCATGCGGGCGGCCGTCTTCATCGCACCGGTCATCGCGTTCATCGTGACGCGCCGGGTCTGCATCAGCCTCCAGCGCCACGACAACGAGACGCTGCTCCACGGCTACGAGACCGGCGTCATCATGCGGACGCCGGAGGGCTCCTACTACGAGAAGCACCTGCCGATCAGCGGCGCCGAGGCGTACACGATGACGGTGCGCGACCGCAGCTCCGCGCGGCTCACGGAGCCGGCCGAGGCCGACACCAACGGCGTCCCCGCGCCGAAGGGCCGGCTGTCCGGGCTCCGCGAGAAGGTCCGCACGCTCTACTACGCGGACGACATCGACAAGCCGACGGCAGAGGAGCTCGAGGAGGCTCGTCACCACGCCGAGCACGAGGCTCACGCGCTGGCGGCGATCGACGGTCACTCGGCCGACGGCCACCACTTCGACGGCCGCCACCCGGTCTCCGAGGAGCCGATCCGTCCGGAGCACCACGGGCACTAGCCGAGTCGGCGCAACCTCGCAGTCCTGAGACCTCGAGTCGGCGCATCTTCGCAGTCAACGCTGCGAGGATGCGCCGACTCGGCATTTGTGGAGGTGCAGTTCGCGCCGACTCGGCGGAACAAGACGTCGTACCGGGATTGTTGCGCAGTCAACTACATTCGGGAGAAGGACAGCGATGACGGATCTGAGCACGGTGAAGTTCGGCCTCGACACGTTCGGCGACGTGACCTGGGATGCGGCCGGCCGGCCGCTCCCCCACGCACAGGTGCTGCGCAACGTCGTCGAGGAGGGGGTGCTCGCGGACAGGGTCGGCATCGACGCGTTCAGCGTCGGTGAGCACCACCGCTCCGACTTCGCGATCAGCGCGCCCGAGGTCGTGCTGGCCGCTATCGCGAGCCGCACCGAGCGGATCATCCTCGGCACGGCCGTCACCGTCCTGAGCTCCGACGACCCGGTCCGGGTCTACGAGAAGACCGCCACACTGGACGCCCTGTCCGGCGGCCGCGCCGAGGTCACGCTCGGCCGCGGCTCGTTCACCGAGTCGTTCCCGCTCTTCGGCTTCGACCTGGCCGACTACGAGAGTCTCTTCAGCGAGAAGCTCGACCTGTTCGCGCAGCTCCGGTCCGAGGGCCATGTGGCCTGGCGCGGCAGCGTCCGGGGCCCACTCGACGCCGAGGTCTACCCGAAGACCGAGCGGGGCAGTGTGAACGCCTGGGTCGGCGTCGGCGGCTCCCCCGAGTCGGTCGTACGAGCGGCCCGCTACCGGTTCCCCCTCATGCTCGCGATCATCGGCGGCGACGCCGCACGGTTCGCGCCGTACGTCGATCTCTACCACCGTGCCCTCAGCGAGCTGGCCCCGGAGTCACAGGGCCCCGAGGCCGAGCTGCTGCCCGTCGGCGTCCACTCCCCCGGCTTCGTCTGGGACGACGACGCTGAGGCGGCCGACCTGCTCTTCCCGCACTTCAAGGCGAACCGCGACAGGATCGGTGCCGAACGCGGCTGGCCGCCCGCCACCCGCCGGGAGTACGACAACGAGATCGTCGAGGGGTCGCTGTACGCCGGCTCACCCGAGACCGTCGCGCGCAAGATCGCCCGGACGGTCCGCGCGCTCGGTGCCGCTCGCTTCGACCTGAAGTACAGCAACGGCACGATGCCGCACGAGCAGCTGATGCGTTCGATCGAGCTCTACGGCACGAAGGTCATCCCGCGGGTGCGGGAGCTGCTGACGGAGAGCTGAGGGCAGACCCCGTCAGAGCGCCGAGCCCGCGGTGTACTGGGCGAAAGGCTCGTTCCAGTCGCCGTACCCGTTGGAGAACTCCATCGGCCGGTTGGTGCCCGTGTACTCCACGACGTCGCCGCGCCGGCTCAGGTCGTAGAGCCACTTCGCGTTCGCGGTGCTCATGCCGGTGCACCCGTGGGAGACGTTCGCATATCCCTGTGAGCCGACGGACCACGGGGCGGCATGGATGAACTCGCCCGAGTAGGTCAGCCGCATCGCCCACTGCACGTCGCTGAGGTCGTAGTACTCCGGGTTGTTCTTGCCGATGCCGATGGTCTCCGAGCGCATCCGCTTGGTCGCGAACTTCTCGACGATCACCTTCGTGCCCGACCGCGTCGTGAAGCCCGCCTTGCCGGTGGTGATGGGGATCGTCCGCACCATCTGCTTGTTGACCCAGACCTTCATCTGGTCGGTCTGCGTGTTGACGCGATAGACGTGGGAGTCGCCGACGTGGAAGCTGACCTCGCGGTCCTCCTGGCCGTAGACGCCGTTGCCGGCCGGAACCGAGTTGATCCCGATGTCGACGGTCACGTCGGTGCCGGCCTGCCAGTACGACGCCGGCCGCCAGTGCGCCTCCTTGTCGCTCAGCCAGTGCCAGCTGCCCTTCTGCGTGGGCTGGCTGATGACGTGCATGTGCCGCTCGAACGCCTTCTTGTCCGTGACGGGCAGGTCGAACGTCACGATCACGGGCATCCCGACCCCGACGGTCTCGCCGTCGAGCGGGGCGACGGAGGGGTAGGTCTGCTGGGCGAGCGAGAGGTCGCTGGTCCGGAAGCGCAGACGTCGCTCGGTCGTGCCCCCCTGCGCGCCACGCGCCGTGGCGGCCATCGTGTAGAGCGTGCCGGGCTCGAGACGCCCGTCCGCCTTCCATGACGCGCCGTCGGAGGCGAGGGTGCCCTTGACCGTCGTCGTCCCGCCGGTGAGTGTGACGTCCTCGAGACGACCGGCCGTGGCCCTGACGTCGACCAGGCGGTCGACCGGCACGTCACGCTCGCCCTTCTTGACGTTCGCCGAGATCGCGACCGGGTCCGACGGCGTCGTGGACGGCGTCGGCGTCGTGCTGCTGCTCTCGCTGGCCCCGTCACTGGCGTTGGGCGCCCCCTGGTCGGCGTTGCAGCCGGTCAACAGGGCGGCGGCGGTGGCGGCGGCGAGCATCAGCGCGGCCGGCTTGGCCGAGCGCAGGAACCCCATGACGATCTCCAGACATGACTTGACTGACCGGTCCCCCCGGTCCGGCCGGAGCAACCCTAACTTCCACTCCCCCCTCAGACGCAAAGGCCCGCCGACTGGTTGCAGTCGGCGGCCCTTCGTGATCAGCCTGTGATGTGCCACGCCGGAGGCGTGCGCATCAGGTGTTGCTCAGTGGGCGTGCTCGCCGCGGTAGTACTCGAACACGAGACCCGCCAGCGCGACCGCGCCGAGGACGCCGCCGATGATCACGAGCCAGTAGGCGGCCATCGCGGTGCCGAAGACGATGACGCCCAGGGTCAGGGCGCACCACAGCGGCCACCACGAGTACGGCGGGAAGAACCCGAGCTCGCCCGCGCCATCGGCGATCTCGCCGTCCTTGCGGTCCTCGGGACGAGGCTCCATCCGCCGCGCGTGGAAGCCGAGGTAGAGCGACATCATCGCCGTGAGCAGCGTGGCCATCGTCAGGGCCGACGTGCCGGTCCAGTCGAGGCCGTGCTCGGAGGCGCCGGTGACCAGCGCGTACGCGGGCGTGACCAGTACGAAGAAGACGGTGCAGGCCACGAAGATCCAGGTCTCGGACTTCATCAGGCGTCACCCTCCTCGTGAACGGACTTGCCAGGGATGTGGACGAGGAGCTCTTCCTCGGACTCGATCTCGAGCGCGGCGATCTCGGGGTGGTGCAGGTCGAACGCCGGGGACTCGGAGCGGATCCGGGGCAGCGTCACGAAGTTGTGGCGCGGCGGCGGGCACGAGGTGGCCCACTCCAGCGAACGGCCCCATCCCCAGGGGTCGTCGACCTCGACCATGGGCGCCTTGCGCGTGATCCACAGGTTGAGGAACCACGGGATCATCGAGAGGCTCAGCAGGAACGCGCCCACCGTCGAGATCTGGTTCAGCGTCTCGAAGCCGTCGGACGGCAGGTAGTCGGCGTACCGCCGCGGCATGCCCTCGACGCCCAGCCAGTGCTGCACGAGGAACGTCGTGTGGAAGCCGACGAACAGGATCCAGAAGTGGATCTTGCCCAGGCGCTCGTTGAGCATCTTGCCCGTCAGCTTCGGCCACCAGTAGTAGAAGCCGGCGAACATCGCGAACACGACGGTGCCGAAGACCACGTAGTGGAAGTGGGCGACCACGAAGTAGGAGTCCGAGACGTGGAAGTCGAGCGGCGGGCTGGCCAGGATGACACCCGTCAGGCCACCGAAGAGGAACGTCGTCAGGAAGCCGATCGACCACAGCATGGGCGTGTCCAGGCTGACCGACCCGCCCCACATCGTGCCGATCCAGTTGAAGAACTTCACGCCGGTCGGGACCGCGATGAGGAACGTCATGCCCGAGAAGAAGGGCAGGTCGACGGCTCCGGTGACGAACATGTGGTGGGCCCAGACGGCCACCGACAGGATCGCGATGCCGAGCGTCGCGCCGACCAGGCCGATGTAGCCGAAGATCGGCTTGCGGCTGAAGACAGGCAGGATCTCGGTGATGATGCCGAAGAACGGCAGCGCGATGATGTAGACCTCGGGGTGCCCGAAGAACCAGAACAGGTGCTGCCACAGGATCGCGCCGCCGTGGGAGGCGTCGAAGACGTGGGCGCCGAGCTGGCGGTCGGCCTCGAGCGAGAGCAGCGCGCCGGCGAGGACCGGGAACGCGATCAGCACGAGCAGCGACGTGACCAGCGTGTTCCAGACGAAGATCGGCATCCGGAACATCGTCATGCCGGGCGCGCGCATGCAGATGATCGTCGTGATGAAGTTGACCGCGCCGAGGATGGTGCCCAGACCGGCCATCCACAGGCCCATGATCCAGAGGTCACCGCCCACGCCCGGGCTGCGCACCGCGTCGGAGAGCGGCGTGTAGGCGAACCAGCCGAAGTCGGCCGCGCCGAGCGGGGTCAGGAACCCGGAGGCGGCGATGATGCCGCCGAACAGGAACAGCCAGTAGCTGAACATGTTCAGGCGCGGGAACGCCACGTCGGGGGCGCCGATCTGCAGCGGCATGATCGCGTTGCCGAAGGCGAAGAACAGTGGCGTCGCGAAGAGCAGCAGCATGATCGTGCCGTGCATCGTGAAGAGCTGGTTGTAGAGCTCGTCGTTCACGATCTGGTTGCCCGGGAAGGCGAGCTCCGCGCGGATGATCAGCGCCATCACGCCGCCGAGCAGGAACCAGATGAACGCCGTGACGAAGTACAGCTTGCCGATCAGCTTGTGATCGGTCGTGGTCAGCAGCCGGTAGGCCTGCTGGCCGAGCGGTCGACGGCCGCTGGGGGTCGCGGTGGAGGTCGATGCGGTCGCGGTCACTGGTTCTCGCCTCCGGTCTGAGTGGCCAGGCCGTCCTGGGTGTGGGCCTCGGTCCCGCCGATCAGCGGCTTGTCCGACTCGCGCCCCTTGCTCTGCAGGTCCTGCAGGTAGCTCTGGTAGTCGCTGACGCTGACCACCTTCACGTTGAAGAGCATGCGGGAGTGCGAGACGCCGCAGAGCTCGTAGCACTTGCCCTTGAACGTCCCCTCCCGGGTCGGCGTGATCGCGTAGTGGTTCACGCGGCCGGGGACGACGTCCATCTTCATGAGGAAGGACGGGACGCCGAAGTCGTGGATGACGTCGGGGCTGTGCAGGTTGAAGCGCGTGGTCTCCCCGACCGGCAGCACCAGCGTCGGGATGTACTGCGCGGTGCCGCCCTCGTAGACGTAGCTGCTGTACGGGTAGTTGTCGTCCGCCGGGTCGTCGTCCGCGGAGCCGTCACGCGTGCCGATCCCGTAGTTGAACGTCCACTGCCACTGCTGGCCGACGACCTCGATCGTGTTGTCGACCTTGCCCTCGTTGAGCATGGCGTCCTGGGTGCGGACCGTGTGCGTGAAGAACACGATGACCATCAGGACGGGGGCGATCGTGTAGAAGATCTCGATCGGCAGGTTGTAGCGCGTCTGGATCGGGATGTCGGACTCGCTGCGCCGGCGGTAGCGCCACAGCGACCAGAAGATCAGGCCCCAGACGATGATGCCGGTGACCATGGCGGCGATCCAGGCGCCCTGCCACAGTGCGAGGTTGTGCTCACCCTGGGCCGAGGCCGGGTCGGGCATCGCAGCCCGCCTCCACTCGTCCTTCGTCTCCGACGAGCAGCCCCCCAGCAGGACGACGGCGGTAGCCAGCGCAACCAGCAGGGGTGTCTTCCCCACCAGTCGCCGGCCCCCCGGCTTTCCGGGCAAGTGCAGACCCACGAACGAGCCTCTCTCTCGAGCAGTCACGGCAAGCGACCCGGGCCCCTGAGGAGGCACGAGTTCACACGTCGCACACTAGCGGAACCGGTCCCCCTGACGAGTCGCGGGGTGGCCCTTAGGGTTGCGATGTGATCTATCCCGCGGTCTACCTCGACGCGGCCTCCGCGGAGCCGCTGCATCCGGCCGCACGGGAGGTGCTGGCGGCGGCCCTGGAGCGTGGGTACGCCGACCCGCGACGTCTGCACGGCCCCGGGCGGGACGCGCGCCTGCTGCTCGACAACGCCCGCGAGGTGGTCGCCTCCTGCCTGGGGGTACGACGCGACGAGGTGATGTTCACCCCCTCCGGATCCGCCGCCGTGCACGCCGGCGTGCTCGGACTGCTGCCCTCCCCCGACCGCACACTGGTGACGACGGCGGTGGAGCACCAGTCCGTGCTCGACGCCGCGACCTGGGCCCACGTCCCGACGCACCGGGTGGCCGTCGACGCGAGCGGGCGCGTCGACGCCGACGCCGTGGTCGCGGCCGCTCGCGGGGAGCAGGCCGGGCTCGTCGCCGTACAGCAGGCGAACCACGAGGTCGGGACGGTGCAGCCGGTCGACGCGGTCGGCGAGCTGCTCGACGACGTACCGCTCCTGGTCGACGCCTGCGCCTCCATGGGCCGCCTGCCGCTCCCGGCCCGGTGGACGGCTGTCGCCGGCTCCGCACGCAAGTGGGGAGGACCGGGCGGCGTCGGCGTCCTGGTCGTCCGCCGGACGGCACGCTGGCACTTCCCCTTCCCGGCACCCGACCCGACCGAGCGCACCGATCACGGCTTCACCGACGTCGCCGGCGCCCTGGCGGCGGCCGCCGCGCTGCAGGCGGTCGTCGCCGAGCGCGAGGAGGTCGGCGCCCGGCAGCGCGACCTGATCGACGTGGTCCGTGCACGCGTCTCGACCATCCCCGACGTCGACCTGGTCGGCGACCCGGCGGACCGGCTCCCCCACCTCGTGACGTTCTCGTGCCTCTACGTGGACGGCGAGGCGCTCGTGACCGAGCTCGACCGGCGCGGCTTCGGGATCGCGAGCGGGTCGGCCTGCGCCGTCGACACCCGCGAGCCGTCGCGGGTGCTCGCAGCGATGGGTGCCCTGACCCACGGCAACGTCCGGCTCTCGCTCACGCGCGACGCCACCCGCGAAGACGTCGACCGCTTCCTCGAGGTGCTCCCCGACGTCGTGGGCGACCTGCGCGCGGAGGTCGCGCGGTGACGACCGCCGCCACGACGCTGGACTGCCGCGGGATGCCCTGCCCGCGCCCCATCATCGAGCTCGCGAGGCACCTGGCCGACGTCGCCGTCGGCGAGGTGCTCGGTGTCGCTTCCGACGACCCGGCCGCACGCCACGACGTGCCGGCCTGGTGCCGGCTGCGCCGGCAGGAGTACGCCGGGGAGGAGACCGCCCCGGACGGGGTCCCGGTCTACCTGGTCAGACGGCTGGACTGATCAGCCGAGGTGCGGGGCGACCTCGGCGGCCGCCTCCGCGCCGTAGCTCTCGGCCAGCCGCGCCACGAACTGCTGGCTGGTGAAGGAGTACTCCTGGGTGCCGACCGTCTCGACGACGTACGCCGCCAGGGTGCAGCCGACCTGCGCCGACCGCTCGAGCCCGAGGCCCCAGGCCGTGGCCGCGAGGAACGCCGCGCGGAAGGCGTCGCCGACGCCGGTGGGCTCGACCGCGTTCACGTTCTTGCAGGCCTGCACGACGATCGGGTCCTCGCCCTGCCTGGTGATGCGGACGCCGGCCGCGCCGAGCGTGGTCACCTGCGTGCCGACGCGCTCGAGCACCTCCGCGGCGCTCCAGCCGGTCTTGGACTCGATGAGGTGCGACTCGTACTCGTTGGAGAACAGGATCGTCGCGCCGTCGACCAGCTGCTGGATGAGCTCACCGCTGCCGAAGGCGAGCTGCTGGCTCGGGTCGGCGATGAAGGCGTAGCCACGCTGACGGCACTCGTCGGTGTGGCGCAGCATGCCGTCGGGGTCGTCGGCGCCGATGAGCACGTAGCTCGGCTCGCCGACCGCCTTCACGATCGGGGCCAGCTCGATGAGGCGGGCCTCCGACATCGCGCCGGGGTAGAAGCTCGCGAACTGCGCCATGGTCTCGTCCGTGGTGCAGACGAAGCGGGCGGTGTGCTTGGAGTCCGAGACGTGCACGTGGTCGCAGTCGACACCGTGACGCTCCAGCCAGGAGCGGTAGTCGCCGAAGTCCTCACCCACGGCGCCGACGAGCACCGGGCTCAGCCCGAGCTTGCCGAGGCCGAAGCAGATGTTCGCGGCGACGCCGCCGCGACGGATCTCGAGGTCGTCGACCAGGAAGCTCACCGACAGCTTGTCGAGCTGCTCGACGACGAGGGAGTCAGCGAACTTCCCGCGAAACGTCATCAGGTGGTCGGTCGCGATCGAGGCGGCGATGAGGAGGGCTCCAGACACGTGGGGGAACACTACCCGTTGGTACCGCTTGGAGTACCCATCGGTAGTCCATAGCGTCGATGGCATGACCGATGCCCAGCACGTCTCCGGACTGGCCTACGACGACCCGTCGACCCCGTCCGAGCTGACCGCCGACTGCCGTGCCGCCGAGGCACGGCTGTCCCTGCCCAGCTCGTTCGACTCGGTGGCCCGGGCAGCCGCCCGCGGGCCGATCTCGCTCCGCTTCGAGGACTTCCACGAGGTCGCGAAGCCCGAGATCCACCCGGCCACGGCCGCACGGCGCATCGCCGCCGCACTCGACCTGGATCTGGACTGAGTCTCCCCGGATATCCCTCCCTGGATGGCAACAGCCCCCGCCCGTGATCCGGGCGGGGGCTGTTGCATGGTGCTGCTGTCTGGCTGGGCCTCGACTCAGTGGAAAGAGTCGCCGCAGGCGCAGGAACCCGTCGCGTTCGGGTTGTCGATCGTGAAGCCCTGCTTCTCGATGCTGTCGATGAAGTCGATCATCGCGCCGTTGAGGTAGGGCACGCTCATCCGGTCGACCACGACCGAGACGCCGTCGAAGTCGGTGACGGAGTCACCGTCGAGGGTGCGCTCGTCGAAGAAGAGCTGGTAGCGCAGGCCCGAGCAACCGCCCGGCTGCACGGAGATGCGCAGGGAGAGGTCGTCGCGACCCTCCTGCTCGAGCAGGCTCTTCACCTTGGCAGCCGCCACGGGGCTCAGGTTGATGCTGTCGGCGCGGCGCTCGAAGGCGGTGTCGGTCATGATGGCTCCCTGAGTGGTGGGTGCGGGGTCTGTCGTAGGTCCAATCGTCGCACACGAACGGTTATTCCCCCTCAGCGCGACCAGCTGCGGGCGACGCGCTCGGCCAGGGTCGCCAGCGATCCGGCCGGGTCCGCGAGCGCAGCCTCCTCCCCCACCAGGTCGACGAGCGAGTACGCCGACTCGACACCGAGGGCCCGCATCTCCCGCGCACCGACGTCGACACGCCCGGCGAGCACCACGCACGGCCGGGCCGCGCCTGCGGCGACCTCGGCGACGCCGTACGGGACCTTGCCGGACCTGCTCGAGAAGTCGAACGCGCCCTCGCCCGACACGACCAGGTCCGCCCGGCGGGCGCGGCCGGGAAGGTCGACGGCCTCGGCGACCAGCGCGATGCCGGGCCTCCGCTCCGCACCCAGCAGCAGCAGCGCGTAGCCGAGACCCCCGGCCGCACCGGCGCCGGGAGCGAGCGCCAGCCGGCGGTCCGCAGCGGACGCGAGGTCCTGCAGCGCGCCGTCCAGCGCCGGCAGCTGCTCCTCGGCGAGCCCCTTCTGGGGCCCGTAGGTCTTGGTCGCACCGAACAGCCCGGTCAGCGGGCTGTCCACGTCGCTGGCCGCGACGATCTCCACGTCGAGCGGCTTCGGCATCGTCAGCGTCGTGATGCCTGTCAGTCCGGCACCGCCCTGGTCGAGCGGTCGGTCGGCCGACGCTCCGAGGGCCGCCAGCAGCCCGGCGCCGCCGTCGTTCGTGCCACTCCCTCCGAGGCCGACGACGACGCGGCGGGCGCCGGCATCGGCGGCGGCGAGGATCAGCTCGCCGACGCCGTACGTCGTGGCGGTCTCCGCCCCACAGCCGCCGGTGAGCGCGAGCCCGCAGGCCTGGGCCGACTCGACGTAGGCGGTGTCCCCCACGAGCAGGACCGTGGCCGGCGTCGGACGGCGGTCCGGCCCGCTCACGGTGACCGCGAGAAGCTCGCCACCGAGGGTCGACTGCAGGACGTCGACGAAGCCGGGCCCGCCGTCGGCCATCGGGGCCAGGTCGAGCTCATCGGTCGACGCGTGGCGGCGCCAGCCGGCTGCGATCGCCTCGGCGGCCTCGACGGCGGTCAGCGTCCCGGCGAACTTGTCGGGAGCGACGAGGATCCTCATGGCGAGCACCCTAGGCTGTCGGCCGATGGAGATCAGGCCGATGCGGCGCGACGACGTGGCCACCGCCGAGTCGCTCAGCGACGACGCGTTCTTCGAGCTGACGCAGCGCACGGGCGGGCGCGCCGGTGCCGGCCCGCAGCGGCGTACGACCGAGCACTCCGACGAGTGGGCGCGCCGCACCGAGCACCTGGTCCGGACGGACCCGGGCGGCTGCTGGATCGCCGAGGACGACGGGCGTGTCGTCGGCTTCGCGACGTCGTTCGTGCGGGACACGACCTGGTTCCTGGCGACGTACGCCGTCCGGCCGGGCCTGCAGGGGCGAGGCGTCGGAACCGCGCTGCTCGCAGCGGCGATGCACCACGGCCGTGGCTGCCTGCACGCGATGCTGTCGGCGTCGGACGACCCGCGGGCGGTGCGGCGCTACAAGCTGGCCGGCTTCGACCTGCACCCGCAGATGCACCTGTCGGGCACCGTCGACCGCACGGCGATCCCGCTGATCGAGAAGGTCCGCGACGGCACGGCGGCCGACATCGACCTGATGAACTCCCTGGACCGTGCGACCCGGGGCGCCGCGCACGGACCCGATCACGAGCTCATGCTCTCGGTGTGGCGGCTGCTCGTCTCCGACACCACCACCGGCTCGGGCTACGTCTACGTCGACGCCCGTGGCCGGGTGGCTCTGCTGGCGGCCGGCAACAGGCGCACGGCTGCGCGCCTGCTCTGGGCGGCGCTGGCGGACTCGAGCGGGCCCGTCGTCGTGCCGCACCTGACCGCCGCCAACCAGTGGGCTCTCGACGTGGGCGTCGAGGCTCGGCTCGAGCTCGGCCAGGCGGGCTACCTCGGGCTGCGCGGGCTCCAGCCGCCGGCGCCTTACATCCACCACGGGGCACTGCTTTGATGAGCCGGTGAGCCTGTTCCGCCGCAAGCCCTCCGAGAGCGACCGGATCGACGCGTTCTGGAGCTGGTGGTCGCAGGAAGGGTCGGCATACTGCGCCGAGGCACTGGCCGCGCACGATGCCCAGCGTGCCGTCCCCGCGCTCGGCCAGCAGATCGACCGACTCCACGACGGCCTGGCGTGGGAGCTCGCTGCAGGGGCCGTCAGCGAGCACGCGCTGGTCGTCTCCGCCGAGGGCTCGCCTGAGCTGCGCGCGCTGACCCGCCGCTGGCTGCTCGCCGCGCCACCGGCGTCAGAGACGTGGTCCTACAGCGACGTGCGGTCGCCACTGCGCGACCTCGACGGGGCCTCGATCGGACTGCGCGACGGCGAGCTGCTGGCACTGGACGAGGTCACGGTCGCCGCCCGGCGCACCGGCACCCGTCTGGACCTCACCGTGCATCACCCCTCCTTCGCCGGCCTAGCCGAGGACGTGCGGCTGCGCATCGCGCTGCTCGTGCTCGACGCCGCGATCGGAGAGACAGCGGTGGAGCTGTGGATCGGCGGGATCACACCGAGCGAGCTGGCGCCGCGCGACGGGTTCGGCCTCGTCCCGCTCCGGGCGTTCGTCGAGCGGATGCAGAGCGAGTACGTCGACCCCGACGGCGTGCCGTCCTGGATCCTGCTGCGCGGCGAGGGGCCGCGCGGTCCCGTGGTCGCGGCCGTCACGGTGCCGCTCCACCCGGCCACGTCCCCGCTGCTGACGCATCACGTCGGGCTGCTGGTGCCGTACGCCGAGGTGACGGACGAGGGGCTGCCGGCCGGGGCGTCTCTCGACGGGCTGCAAGCGCTCGAGGGACGTGTCGCCGAGCTGCTCGGCAGCGACGGGCGGGTCGTGGCGCACGAGTCGGCGGCCGGCGTACGCCTCCTCCATGCGTACGCCGACGGCGCGACCGACGCTCCGGATCGACTCCGACGGGCGCAGCTCGGCTGGGGTGAGGGCGCGGTCGAGGTGGAGGTCACGCCCGACCCCGCGTGGGACCGGGTCCGGCATCTGGCGACCTGAACGTACGATTCGGCTATGACGACCGTCGACCTCCCGCTGCTGCCGCTCGGCCGCGGCATCGACCTCGACTCCGAGCGCGGCGTCGAGTGCCCCGGCGACCTCCCGCCGGCCTCGGACCCCTCGCTCGTGGAGCGCGCCCGGGCAGCCAAGGAGGCGCTCGGCGACCGAGTGTTCGTGCTGGGCCACCACTACCAGCGCGACGAGGTCATCCAGTTCGCTGACGTCACGGGAGACTCCTTCAAGCTCGCCCGGGACGCGGCGGGGCGCCCGGAGGCGGAGTACATCGTCTTCTGCGGTGTCCACTTCATGGCCGAGTCGGCCGACATCCTCACCTCGCCCGAGCAGAAGGTCATCCTGCCCGACCTCGCGGCCGGCTGCTCCATGGCCGACATGGCGCGACTCGGTCAGGTCGAGGCGGCGTGGGACGCCCTGACCGCGGCGGGCATCGCCGACCAGGTCGTGCCGGTCACCTACATGAACTCCAGCGCCGACATCAAGGCGTTCTGCGGCCGCAACGGGGGCGTGGTCTGCACCTCGTCCAACGCCGAGACGGTCCTCCGGTGGGCATTCGAGCGGGGCGAGAAGGTTCTCTTCCTGCCCGACCAGCACCTCGGCCGCAACACCGCGGTGCTCAAGCTCGGCATCCCGCTCGAGAAGTGCGTCGTGTGGGACCCGCGCCAGCCCGACGGCGGCCTCACCGCTGCGGAGCTCGCAGACGCCACCGTGATCCTGTGGAAGGGGCACTGCTCGGTCCACGGGCGCTTCTCCCCCGACACCATCGACGAGCTGCGGGCCACGATCCCGGACATCCAGATCCTGGTGCACCCCGAGTGCCAGCACGAGGTGGTGCTCAAGGCCGACCTCGTCGGCTCGACCGAGTTCATCATCAACACGATCGAGGAGGCTCCGGCCGGGTCGGCCTGGGCCGTCGGCACCGAGCTCAACCTCGTGAAGCGGCTCGCCGCCCGGCACCCCGACAAGCGCATCGTCTTCCTCGACCGGAACGTCTGCTACTGCTCGACGATGAACCGCATCGACCTGCCGCACCTGGTGTGGGCGATGGAGTCGCTTGTGAACGGCGTCGTCCCGAACGTCATCGAGGTCGACGCCGACACCGAGCGCCACGCGAAGGTCGCCCTCGAGCGGATGCTCGACCTGCCTGGCAAGACCGAGCG